>CAJTCY010000063.1 GCA_910575075.1 Lachnospiraceae bacterium | reverse complement strand
GCCATCCCCGGACGGGGCGGACTGCTGCGATTTCAGAAATTCGGCCAGCTGCTGGGGTGTCAGATGGAAGCTGCGGGCAATCGCCACATAATCGGTATTCTCCAGCTCCGTTTTCTGCTTTTCCAGGTCGCGGAGCTTGGCCTGCATCTCCGCAATCTTTGTTTTTGTCTTGTCGATCTCTTTCTCCAGTTTCTCAATCTTAGGGTTCAATTTATTACCTCCAATCTGTCTTTTTGCAAAACAGTTTGATAATAATAAGCTCCATAATTACAATTAAGTTTGATAATTTACTCCAAAACTTAATATCACGAAGCCATGTTGCAGAAAA
>CAJTCY010000062.1 GCA_910575075.1 Lachnospiraceae bacterium | reverse complement strand
GTGAACAAACTCCAAGGCGAACTGCGCATGGCATTTCCCCAATACCTTGGCATTTTTTCCAAGGTTACGGTTCATACATCGCTTACACTGTTGGAGACGTATACCTCTCCGGCTGCATTTATTGAAGCAGACCGGCAGGAGATTATTGACACCATTAAATCCACTGCCCGATTTGGGCTTACATATGCTTTAAACAAGTATAATGCCATTATTCAGGCTGCAAATGAAGCAAATGAGTTCGGTTACATCATTGACAGCAACATCAAACGCATCCGCCTTTATATTGGTTTCATCCGTAAATATGACGAAGAAATCAAAGGAATCCTGAG
>CAJTCY010000061.1 GCA_910575075.1 Lachnospiraceae bacterium | reverse complement strand
AAAGCAAACAGGGAACGCAGGTAATTCGTCCCCATCTGCCCCCATTCACGGTTTGCCATTGTGGAAAACGGTATGGGTGCCAGGCTGACCGTGAGATATATTTCAATCATGCGGCCATACACAATGACAAAGATCACGATGGACAACACCCACATGCACAGGTTGATAATGTTGGTCTCCAGCCACAGGCCGATCAGTTCCCACATCCCCATTGCTTCAAGCTGCGTTTCCAGGTCGGCCAGCGCGGCGGTAACATCCATGCTCCCGTTTATCACGCCGGAACTTTGATTCACCACATGCTGGGCGACGTCAAACACCGCCATGACGAT
>CAJTCY010000060.1 GCA_910575075.1 Lachnospiraceae bacterium | reverse complement strand
TCGTCCATTGTGGCAATCCGGTGGCCCCTCTGGGTGAGCCGGGCGGCAAAGACCATGTTTTTCTCGGCCTCCCTGGCCGCCTGGCAGTTTAATATTTTTACTTCAATCCGTCTGATCGGTATGTCCCTCCTTTACAATGGCTTTCAGTAAGAACAGATAGTTGAGGCTGTCTGTGATCTTTTCATCCCATGTACTTATCCCGTAATCCGTATCATTGTCAAAGCACATGTCATACAGGGAAACGATATGCTTCGCCAGCATCCCGGCAAGGGCGCGCTCCGGCGTGGTGTGCTGCAAGGCTGCCGCCGCCTTAAAAGCCCCCAGCCGGTC
>CAJTCY010000059.1 GCA_910575075.1 Lachnospiraceae bacterium | reverse complement strand
GAATACGGCACAGCCACACTTCTTGGATTGCGGGGATTTTTCTGCGCAACGAAAGGAGTGTTTTTTTATGCAGGTTTACAAAGCCATTAAGTACATCCGTCTTTCTTATACCGATGATAAGACGGTGGAAAGCGACAGCGTCGCCAACCAGCGGCGGCTGATCGATGATTACATTGCCCGGCACCCGGAGATTGAAGTCGTGGCGGAAAAGATTGACGACGGTTACAGCGGGGTTCTCTTTGACCGCCCGGCATTCCAGGAAATGATGCGGATGATCGAGCAGGGTGAGGCCAACTGTGTGATCGTCAAGGACCTCTCCCGCCTGGGGCGTGAGTACATAGA
>CAJTCY010000058.1 GCA_910575075.1 Lachnospiraceae bacterium | reverse complement strand
TCCACACCTCATCGCCACCCTTTTCAACGGATGTGCGTTCGGCCCTCCACTGCCTCTTACGGCAGCTTCAGCCTGGACATGGATAGATCACCCGGTTTCGGGTCTGCGGCCCCTGACTTTTGCCCTGTTAAGGCTTGGTTTCCCTTCGGCTCCGCGCCTTAAGCGCTTAACCTTGCCAGGACCCGCAACTCGCCGGACCGTTCTACAAAAAGTACGCGGTCCCACCTCTTACGGTGGTCCCACAGCTTGTAAACACAGGGTTTCAGGTTCTCTTTCACTCCCCTCCCGGGGTTCTTTTCACCTTTCCTTCACAGTACTATGCGCTATCGGTCACTAAGGAGTATTTAG
>CAJTCY010000057.1 GCA_910575075.1 Lachnospiraceae bacterium | reverse complement strand
CTCAAACTTCCCACATTAAAAATGTGACTCGCACCTTGAAAAATCAATACTTTAGCTCACAAATTAGCATTCTGTTAGATGTTTTATGCGCAGCACAATGCCTGTTGCATATATTTTGGCAGCCGCTGTATAAAGTTGGATGTAAATTCTTCCAACTGACTTTCGGTTATATGAAAGTATTCCATAACAGCATTCATTAGGGCATCTACAATAATCCTCATGGACTGGCTGAATGTGATATCATCCAGTTCGTCTAACAGGCAGAAACATAATTCACAGATGGTTTTATCATCTGTATTGCGTCTTTGCTCTACTGAAAGCATCATGTATCTTGTGAAAACGATGGCAACATGTGCATTTAA
>CAJTCY010000056.1 GCA_910575075.1 Lachnospiraceae bacterium | reverse complement strand
TTGCCGCCGTGCTCCAAAAGATGGAGCAGGAACGCACTACCCCGAAAGTCGGCAGGAACAGCATGAAACGGCTGACCTATAGGGACCCCGGTGCGAATACCATTGAAGTCTCCGGCAGAATCCGCTCCTTTGAGCGGTACGCCAGGAAACACCAGGTACGCTACCATATTGAAAAAGAGCTGGGGACCGATCCCCCAAAGTGGACGGTCTATTTCAAAGCGAACCAGGCGGACGCGCTGACGGCAGCTTTTAAGGAATATACCCAGAAAGACCTTGCCCGGAGCGCCAGGCCGTCGCTGCTCTCCCAGCTTCATAAATTCAAGGAGCTGGCACAGGCTCTTGGCCGTGACCGGGTGAAGAATAAGGAACACGGAGGGCCGGAACGTTGAAAATAGA
>CAJTCY010000055.1 GCA_910575075.1 Lachnospiraceae bacterium | reverse complement strand
GATTCTGGAAGAGAGAAAAGTATATGAGAAGAACCGCAGAAGGCGGCCGGGAACCTTTCAGGATTTGGACTATATCTGCTGTTCCAGTTATGGGCGTCCGAGAAGTAAAGATTTTCACTGGAAACATTATAAGAAATTGTTGGAGGACAATGGACTGCCCAATATAAGATGGCATGATTTAAGGAGTACCTTCTGTACCATATTATTAAAGAACAATTTTAATCCCAAAGCGGTATCACAGTTAATGGGACATGCGAAAGAAATCATTACCATAGACGTGTATGGAGATAATGCGGAAGCCCTAAAGGATACCTCTATGCCATTCGGCAATAGTAAGGAAATCATTGCAGACTGTTTAGATGACCTTCAGCCGTTTATTGATGAGGTTGTGCCAAAAGACGGAAA
>CAJTCY010000054.1 GCA_910575075.1 Lachnospiraceae bacterium | reverse complement strand
GCCCTGTTCGTTCAGGGCCTGCCGGGGGGCGTGGCAAATACGGCAGCTGATCGAAATCAGATACAATGGGCCGGGTCTGTGAGTGTATGAGCGCAGGCCCGACTTATTCATGTGGTTTCGATAGCCAGAAATTTTCAGGAAGGAGTTGGTATTATGGAAAATACGGTTGTTGCCGGCAGAACCGGCGCACTGGTGGACATCCGGGAGGTTGCCGTTGATAAGGAGCTTTCCCGTGAGGAACGGATCGCCGAATTTGTACGGCAGATCAAAGACCCTTACCGCTTCAAATGCGGGCGGTTCACCGTACAGGCCAGCTTTGCCGCAGGCGGCGCCACCCTGGAAGAATGTATCAAGGGAATCTTACGGTGAGCCGGATTATTTTAGGAAAAGGGCTGACTTTCCCGCAGGG
>CAJTCY010000053.1 GCA_910575075.1 Lachnospiraceae bacterium | reverse complement strand
TGCAACAGGCATTGTGCTGCGCATAAAACATCTAACAGAATGCTAATTTGTGAGCTAAAGTATTGATTTTTCAAGGTGCGAGTCACATTTTTAATGTGGGAAGTTTGAGTTACTTAAATATTCAAGTTCCTGCATAAAATCCACTATCTTCTCATATGCTATTTCTTCAAGATCATCAAAAATTAATATGCAGTTTTGTAATGGCACTTTCTGCTCTTGAGCCCATAACTGAATACTTTCAAAAGGAGATAATATATTTGCATTCAAAAAAACTGGCATTTGAAGGTTTGTTGTTTTTTTATATAAATTACTCAAACTTCCCACATTAAAAATGTGACTCGCACCTTGAAAAATCAATACTTTAGCTCACAAATTAGCATTCTGTTAGATGTTTTATGCGCAGCACAATGCCTGTTGCATATATTTTGG
>CAJTCY010000052.1 GCA_910575075.1 Lachnospiraceae bacterium | reverse complement strand
CCTCCTAGTATAATAATGGTGTAGTCAATCAAGACTACTCGGTTAATAAATTTCTAAATTAGATAACAGAAGAAGGCGTTCTTCCTTCATCAGATGTTGTCCATATTAATTATCATGTCTGACGGCTCCTGATAGACACCAGATAAAACATAAGGTATTATCTCTTAGGATAGGACAAAGAATGTCCACCTCCTTGGGAAGCTGATTATTCAGCTGATACCTACAGTGAAGTCAATTAGTCCATTCGACAGGGTTCTATGTTTTAGCTGGTTGGAAGCCGGAAGGCTATACCCGCATAACACGCTAGGCTGTGTACCTGCCAGATTGGAAATGGATTCCTATCAGAAAGGAGCTTTCGCTCATGTCTAACAAAGTTATTTTTAATGTTAATCAACTATTCATCTCTGTTGGTATTGATGTCGGTGCTGACTTCTCCTGGAT
>CAJTCY010000051.1 GCA_910575075.1 Lachnospiraceae bacterium | reverse complement strand
AAAAAACCTCTTGACAAGAAGAGACAGCTGTGGTAAGATATAGAAGTTGTCGCGCAAGAGAGCGGACAGGACCTTGATAACTGAACAGTGAAATAACCTTGAAAGATTCAAAAGAGTTTCCGCGAAAGCGGAGAAGCCGGGGAACCGGTTTTGAAATTCAAGAACAGCACAAAGATGCGACCTAAAAACAGTAAGCCAGAAGAGCCTGAGAAGGCAGCCTGGCAGGAGAACACTTTATATGAGAGTTTGATCCTGGCTCAGGATGAACGCTGGCGGCGTGCTTAACACATGCAAGTCGAACGAAGCGCCTGCTTTGAATTCCTACGGGAAGGAGAGGCTTGCGACTGAGTGGCGGACGGGTGAGTAACGCGTGGGCAACCTGCCCCGCACTGGGGGACAACAGCTGGAAACGGCTGCTAATACCGCATAAGCGCACAGCTTCGCATGAAGCGGT
>CAJTCY010000050.1 GCA_910575075.1 Lachnospiraceae bacterium | reverse complement strand
GGCATGGGATGAAAACCTTCCTTTTCTAATGGATTCCTTATACCATAAAACAGCAGGATTTTCCAGTATTTATAAGGAATTTTCGGGTCTCCCTGGTTTTGGGGGCTCCCATTTGCGAACCGCTCTGGGCTGCTCCGGGTTCAGCCCCTCCAGCAGCCAGCGGAGCTGCTGATGGGAGATCTGTCTGGCTTCTTCGCCCGTGCGCGGCCACTGGAGGCGGCCGTTTTCGTAGCGCTTATAGAAAAGGCAGAAGCCGTCCCCTTCATAGTGGACTGCCTTGATCCGGTCCGCCCGTTTCCCGCAGAAAAGAAATAGGGAATTGCTGTAAGGATCGAGCTGGAAGCTGTACTGGATGATATCGATCAGACCGTTAAGCTGTTTCCTCATATCCGTGTACCCGGTGCGCAGATAGATCTTTTCCACCCGGGAGAGATCTCCTAACATGACCGCACTGCTTTCAGTATAGTCTCCAGCAACTCGCGGGGAGTATCTTCAAAGAGTT
>CAJTCY010000049.1 GCA_910575075.1 Lachnospiraceae bacterium | reverse complement strand
CCCTGGATGCTTCGCTACTTTCTTTCGCTCCGCGTAACGGCCTTGGGTCTGCCTGGCGGGTTTGCCTGCCTGGCCCCTCTTCCGCTTGCACCGGGCTTTCCGTTCCCGGCCCATCCTTCACGCATGCGTCCCCACAGTTCTGTCATGCTGCAGTACAGGAATATCAACCTGTTGTCCATCGGCTACGCCTTTCGGCCTCGCCTTAGGCCCCGACTTCCCCAGAGCAGATCAGCTTTACTCTGGAAACCTTGGGTATTCGGCCGGAAGGATTCCCACCTTCCTCTCGCTACTCATTCCGGCATTCTCTCTTCCCCACGCTCCACGGCTCCTTCCGGTACCGCTTCTTCGCGTCGGCAATGCTCCTCTACCGATGCTTGTCGCATCCCGCGGCTTCGGTGTCGTGTTTCAGCCCCGGACATTTTCGGCGCAGGACCTCTCGACCAGTGAGCTGTTACGCACTCTTTGAATGCATGGCTGCTTCTGAGCCAACATCCTGGTTGTCTTTGAAA
>CAJTCY010000048.1 GCA_910575075.1 Lachnospiraceae bacterium | reverse complement strand
CTGGGGTGAAGTCGTAACAAGGTAGCCGTATCGGAAGGTGCGGCTGGATCACCTCCTTTCTAAGGAAATCGAGTAGGGATTATTTCACTGTTGAGTTATTAAGGGAACTTAATAGCAGTATTTCTAGTGGCGATGCGCTTAAGGGAAACACCCGTACCCATCCCGAACACGATGGTTAAGGCTTAAGCGGCCGATGGTACTATGCTGGAGACGGCATGGGAGAGCAGGTGGCTGCTAGATTAAACGGGGGCGTAGCTCAGTTGGGAGAGCACCTGCCTTGCAAGCAGGGGGTCAAGAGTTCGAATCTCTCCGTCTCCATTCGGGCAGAAATTGCCTGTATCTGTACCTTGAAAAATTCACACAGAAAGAGACTTAAGAAAATATCTTAAGAAGACATCAAAAGATCCGAGAAAAAGACAAAGCCTGTAAGCTGTGTCTGTGCCGTAAGGCATGAGGCAGCGCCAGGCCATGGGAAACCATGAAAGGCTCATTTATAACGCTATATAAATGAGAGAGGTCAAGCAAGAAAGAGCACAGGGCGGATGCCTTG
>CAJTCY010000047.1 GCA_910575075.1 Lachnospiraceae bacterium | reverse complement strand
ATCACGTCTTTCTTCGGCTCTTAGTGCCAAGGCATCCGCCCTGTGCTCTTTCTTGCTTGACCTCTCTCATTTATATAGCGTTATAAATGAGCCTTTCATGGTTTCCCATGGCCTGGCGCTGCCTCATGCCTTACGGCACAGACACAGCTTTCAGGCTTTGTCTTTTTCTCGGATCTTTTGATGTCTTCTTAAGATATTTTCTTAAGTCTCTTTCTGTGTGAATTTTTCAAGGTACAGATACAGGCAATTTCTGCCCGAATGGAGACGGAGAGATTCGAACTCTTGACCCCCTGCTTGCAAGGCAGGTGCTCTCCCAACTGAGCTACGCCCCCGTTGAACAACTATTCAAATTTTAACAAAATAAATGGGCTTAAGTGGACTCGAACCACCGACCTCACGCTTATCAGGCGTGCGCTCTAACCGGCTGAGCTATAAGCCCATTCAATCTAGCAGCCACCTGCTCTCCCATGCCGTCTCCAGCATAGTACCATCGGCCGCTTAAGCCTTAACCATCGTGTTCGGGATGGGTACGGGTGTTTCCCTTAAGCGCATCGCCACTAGAAGTACTGCTATTAAGTTCCCTTAATAACTCAACAGTGAAATAATCCCTACTCGATTTCCTTAGAAAGGAGGTGATCCAGCCGCACCTTCCGATACGGCTACCTTGTTACGACTTCACCCCAGTCATCGA
>CAJTCY010000046.1 GCA_910575075.1 Lachnospiraceae bacterium | reverse complement strand
CCCTTCGGACTTCCCGCAAACAGCCAGTTCTTCCGACCGATCACAAAGGGGCGGATACAATTCTCCGCAAGGGAATTACTAATGGAACAGTTCCCATCTTCAAGATAATTAAAAAATTCCTGCCGGTTGTTCAGGGCATACTGGAAAGCCGTATGCAGCTTCGACTTTGGCAGTTCCCCGGCAGAGTTTCTTTCTGCCCATGACCAGAAAGCCTCGAGAAGCGGTTTCTCGAGGCCTATCCGTTCCTTTTTCTTCTGTTCTGGGGGAAGGCACTCCAGTTCCTTTTCTATCTCAAACAGCTTATTCGTAAGCGTCAAATAAGAACGTGTAGTGAAATATATGGCGTTCTCCTGTAAAATCCGGGTTAGAGTTCACTCCAAAAACTCTAAATCCAGATAAAGGAGAATACCCATGGACATTTCCACTTTCACTCCGGATAAGCAGGTAAAACTTCAGTACTGGCTGGACGTGATCCGGCAATGCAGGGCCTCCGGCCTGACGAATCAGGCATGGTGCGAGCAGCATGATATCTCTTTAAAAAGCTATTATTACTGGATCGCAAAGATCCGGAAGCTGGCCCTTGAGGAACTGCCCCGAAAAAGGAATGGATCCAGGCCGGCAATGGAGCAGACTGCGTTACTGCCGGATACGGCCTCGGAATTTACGGAGGTATCTTTTTGCGGCAGGCAGGATTCAGGCGCCGCTCCTGCGGCAGTGCTCCATATCGGTACTGTGACGGTT
>CAJTCY010000045.1 GCA_910575075.1 Lachnospiraceae bacterium | reverse complement strand
ACCCAGGATAAGCAGGGAAAATGGAGGGATGTCTGCTGGCCGGTGACGGCGGATTTCCGCAGGCAGCTTAATGACGCCCTGATCGGAGGGTACGGCCAGGCGATTGAAAACCTGCAGGCCACCCTTGAAGCGACAAAGGGAGCGGCGGAGAAGCCTTCCCTGGCCGGCGCCCTGAAAGAAAATGCCGGCAAGGTCAAGACGCCCCCGGCAAAATCCGCCCCGGCCAAGAATGAGCAGGCCCGGTAATGGCGGAGGCCGGAAAATATGGCATCGTGTACGCGGACCCGCCCTGGCGCTATGATATGAAACGCGGAAATGGGGTGGCCGAAAAGCACTACCCCACCATGAGCATGGAAGAAATATGCGCGCTGCCGGTTGCAGACCTTGCGGCCAAAGACAGTGCGCTTTTCCTATGGGCCACCTTCCCACAGCTTAATGAGGCGTTCCGGGTGATCGAAGCATGGGGGTTCAAATATAAGACGCTGGCCTTCCTCTGGCTCAAACAGAACCGGAAAGCGGATTCCTGGTTTTACGGGATGGGGTTCTGGACCCGGAGCAACGCCGAGGTATGCCTTCTGGCGACACGCGGGCGCCCGAAACGCCAGTGTGCGGGAATCCACCAGTTTGTGATCTCCCATATTGAGCAGCACAGCAAGAAGCCGGACGAGGTACGGGATAAGATTGTGAAGCTCATGGGCGACCAGCCCAGGATAGAGCTTTTTGCAAGGCAGCAGACCCCCGGCTGGGATGTGTGGGGCAATGAGGTGGAATCCACGGTCACGATGCAGGAACAAAACCAGTGAGATACAGCATGAATGGAGGTGAATTTACATGCCTTATGTACCCGTACCCAAAGACTTAACGAAAGTCAAGACCAAGCTGGCGTTCAACCTGACGAAGCGCCAGCTTATCTGTTTCAGCCTGGCCGCATTGGTCGGGCTGCCGGTATACTTCCTTACCCGCGGCGCTGTCGGTAACTCGGCGGCGGTGCTAATGATGATCGGGCTTATGATGCCCTTTTTCTTTTTCGCCATGTATGAGCGGGATGGGCAG
>CAJTCY010000044.1 GCA_910575075.1 Lachnospiraceae bacterium | reverse complement strand
CCCTGGATGCTTCGCTACTTTCTTTCGCTCCGCGTAACGGCCTTGGGTCTGCCTGGCGGGTTTGCCTGCCTGGCCCCTCTTCCGCTTGCACCGGGCTTTCCGTTCCCGGCTCATCCTTCACGCATGCGTCCCCACAGTTCTGTCATGCTGCAGTACAGGAATATCAACCTGTTGTCCATCGGCTACGCCTTTCGGCCTCGCCTTAGGCCCCGACTTCCCCAGAGCAGATCAGCTTTACTCTGGAAACCTTGGGTATTCGGCCGGAAGGATTCCCACCTTCCTCTCGCTACTCATTCCGGCATTCTCTCTTCCCCACGCTCCACGGCTCCTTCCGGTACCGCTTCTTCGCGTCGGCAATGCTCCTCTACCGATGCTTATCGCATCCCGCGGCTTCGGTGTCGTGTTTCAGCCCCGGACATTTTCGGCGCAGGACCTCTCGACCAGTGAGCTGTTACGCACTCTTTGAATGCATGGCTGCTTCTGAGCCAACATCCTGGTTGTCTTTGAAATCCCACATCCTTTTCCACTTAACACGCACTTTGGGACCTTAGCCGGCGGTCTGGGCTCTTTCCCTTTTGACTGCCCAACTTATCTCGTGCAGTCTGACTCCCTTAAACCATCTGGCTGGCATTCGGAGTTTGATATTCTTCGGTAAGCTTTGACGCCCCCTAGGAAATTCAGTGCTCTACCTCCAGCAGACTTTTAAGAGGCTAGCCCTAAAGCTATTTCGAGGAGAACCAGCTATCTCCGGGTTCGATTGGAATTTCTCCCCTATCCACACCTCATCGCCACCCTTTTCAACGGATGTGCGTTCGGCCCTCCACTGCCTCTTACGGCAGCTTCAGCCTGGACATGGATAGATCACCCGGTTTCGGGTCTGCGGCCCCTGACTTTCGCCCTGTTAAGGCTTGGTTTCCCTTCGGCTCCGCGCCTTAAGCGCTTAACCTTGCCAGGACCCGCAACTCGCCGGACCGTTCTACAAAAAGTACGCGGTCCCACCCCTTACGGTGGTCCCACAGCTTGTAAACACAGGGTTTCAGGTTCTCTTTCACTCCCCTCCCGGGGTTCTTTTCACCTTTCCTTCACAGTACTATGCGCTATCGGTCACTAAGGAGTA
>CAJTCY010000043.1 GCA_910575075.1 Lachnospiraceae bacterium | reverse complement strand
GCCGGGAACGGAAAGCCCGGTGCAAGCGGAAGAGGGGCCAGGCAGGCAAACCCGCCAGGCAGACCCAAGGCCGTTACGCGGAGCGAAAGAAAGTAGCGAAGCATCCAGGGCGCGTGCCGAGAAAAGCCGCTATTGCTCATGCTGTACCCGTACCGTAAACCGACACAGGTGGGTGGGGAGAGAATCCTAAGGCCGACGGGAGAAGCATTGTCAAGGAACTCGGCAAAATGACCCCGTAACTTCGGGAGAAGGGGTGCCTGCGCGAGCAGGCCGCAGAGAATAGGCTCAAGCAACTGTTTAGCAAAAACACAGGTCTATGCAAAACCGCAAGGTGAAGTATATGGGCTGACGCCTGCCCGGTGCTGGAAGGTTAAGAGGAGAGGTTAGCGCAAGCGAAGCTTTGAATTGAAGCCCCAGTAAACGGCGGCCGTAACTATAACGGTCCTAAGGTAGCGAAATTCCTTGTCGGGTAAGTTCCGACCCGCACGAAAGGCGTAATGATTTGAGCACTGTCTCGACAATGCACCCGGTGAAATTGAAGTGCCAGTGAAGATGCTGGCTACCCGCGCCAGGACGGAAAGACCCCATGGAGCTTTACTCCAGTCTGGTACTGGGATTCGGTACTGCATGTACAGGATAGGTGGGAGGCTTTGAAGGCGTGACGCCAGTCATGCCGGAGCCGCTGTTGGGATACCACCCTTGCAGTACTGGGTTTCTAACCAGCCGCCGTAAGCCGGCGGTGGGACAATGCCAGGCGGGGAGTTTGACTGGGGCGGTCGCCTCCGAAAGGGTATCGGAGGCGCTCAAAGGTTCCCTCAGAATGGTCGGAAACCATTTAAAGAGTGCAAAGGCAGAAGGGAGCTTGACTGCGACACCGACGGGTGGGGCAGGTACGAAAGTAGGACTTAGTGATCCGGTGGTATAAAGTGGGATTGCCATCGCTCAACGGATAAAAGCTACCCTGGGGATAACAGGCTTATCACTCCCAAGAGTTCACATCGACGGAGTGGTTTGGCACCTCGATGTCGGCTCATCGCATCCTGGGGCTGTAGCAGGTCCCAAGGGTTGGGCTGTTCGCCCATTAAAGCGGTACGCGAGCTGGGTTCAGAACGTCGTGAGACAGTTCGGTCCCTATCCGGCGCGGGCGCAGGATATTTGAGAGGAGCTGTCCTTAGTACGAGAGGACCGGGATGGACGGGCCGCTGGTGTACCTGTTGGCATGCCAATGCCATGGCAGGGTAGCCAAGCCCGGAAGGGATAAACGCTGAAGGCATCTAAGCGTGAAGCCCCCCTCAAGATGAGATATCCCATTTGAAAGAAGTAAGGCCCCTTGGAGAGTACAAGGTAGATAGGGCAGGGGTGGAAGTGCAGCAATGCATGGAGCTGACTGTTACTAATCGGCCGAGGGCTTGACCAGAAAAAGGGAACGGGTC
>CAJTCY010000042.1 GCA_910575075.1 Lachnospiraceae bacterium | reverse complement strand
AAGGGCACTGAAAAAGTCTGATTCTTTGAAAAAGAATTAGGCTTTTTTCAATGTTGGCATTATAATAGAAATATAAGGAAGGGGGATTCTTCGATGTTGAGAGATAATTCACAATTAAAACTATCATTGTCGCCTTATCAGGGGATTTATGAAGTAATCATTCCTGCTAATCATCTCCTGCGTAGAATTAAAGAGAATATAGATTTTAGTTTTGTAAATCCTATGCTGCGTAAACAGTATTGTGAACATTTTGGTCGTCCGGCGAAAGAACCAGAAATGATGTTTAAACTATTGTTTCTGAAAAAACTGTATGATTTGTCTGATGAAACCCTGATCAGCAGTGCACAAACAGATATGGCATACAAATATTTTCTGGATTTAGAGCCAGAAGCAAAAATGATTGACCCCAGCCTTCTTACAAAATTCAGAAAAACCCGCATTACGGAAGATATCTTAGAAGAAATGCTGAAAGAAACAATACAGCAGGCTTTGGATAAAGGACTCATAAAATCAGGAACTATTATTGTAGATTCCACCCATACGAATGCAGCTGCCCGTGCGAAATCCCCTACCCAAATTTTGCGGGATATGAGCAAACAGCTTCGAAAAGAAATCTACAAAAGTGCGTACGAATTATCGGAGAAATTTCCGGAAAAGCCATCCTTAGAAGCCGGATTAGACGAAGAGATTGCTTATACAAGGAATCTGCTTCAGACATTGGAGAAAGGAATAGCAGACTGTGGGAATCAGAAGATACAGGAAATAGCAAAAAAGATGAACGAGCTGCTTGAAGATGAACAAATCAGGGAAATCCGTTCAAAAGATGATAAGGATGCCCGATTTGGACATAAAACAGCAACCAGTACATTTTACGGATATAAAAACCATATAGCAATGACAGAAGAACGACTGATTGCCGGGATAAGCGTAACACATGGTGGAGCACCAGACGGTCCAGAACTGCCAGGACTGATAGAAAAAGCACAGAAAAATGGGATAAAAGTAACGGAAGTCATAGGTGACATGGCATATGTCAGTGATGATAATCTGGAAACTTGCGGAGAAGAAATAGCGTTGATTGCCCGAACCAATACCGCAGTAGCGGCTGCAGCAAACGGAAGATTGGAAGAAGGTTTCTGTTTTAATAAAGATGTCTGGATGTTGCAATGTCCAGCCGGGGAACTTGCGACGCGCGTAGAGAAAAGGGCAGCCCAAAATGGGAATACATATTTAAGGTATGTGTTTAGTAAAGTCAAATGCCGAAAGTGTCCATTAAGAGAACACTGTCATGTAGGAAAGTCAACAGCAAAAGTGCGTAGCTACAGTATCACCCAAGTAAGTCAGAAGAATCAGGAAAGACTGGAATTTGAATCCAGTGAAATGTTTAGGGAACGGCTGAAAATCCGGCACCGAATAGAAGAAAAGAATGGAGAATTAAAAGAAGCCCACGGATTGCGAAGAGCAGATTCAAGAGGGCTGTTTGCCATGACCCTTCAAATGTATTTTACGGCGTTCACAGTAAATATAAAAAGAATTGTGAAAC
>CAJTCY010000041.1 GCA_910575075.1 Lachnospiraceae bacterium | reverse complement strand
TCGATGACTGGGGTGAAGTCGTAACAAGGTAGCCGTATCGGAAGGTGCGGCTGGATCACCTCCTTTCTAAGGAAATCGAGTAGGGATTATTTCACTGTTGAGTTATTAAGGGATCTTAATAACAGCACTTGGGAGAGGACGTTCTTTTCGCTAAGTTCGGGCTGCGCCAAAAAAAGGCTTGCCCTTACTAATCTCAAAGAACAGCTTTCACACTAGCTTCGAAAGGACCTCAGCAAGTGTTCAATGCTTCCGGTGGCGATGCGCTTAAGGGAAACACCCGTACCCATCCCGAACACGATGGTTAAGGCTTAAGCGGCCGATGGTACTATGCTGGAGACGGCATGGGAGAGCAGGTGGCTGCCGGATCAAAAGAAAACAGGGCATATGCCTTTTTAGATAGAACAGGCTTCCGGCAGGAAGGGAGACCGGCCTGGCATTGGGAGCTAACCTATATCAGCAGGGAAGTGCTGTTTGCATAGCTGGTTTTACCAGTGATCAGAGGATCCGCAGGGGCGGGGGTTCTGATGGCTGATAAAGCAGCCGCGGCTTGAAAGGGCCGTTACTGTACCTTGAAAAATTCACACAGAAAGAGACTTAAGAAAATATCTTAAGAAGACATCAAAAGATCCGAGAAAAAGACAAAGCCTGTAAGCTGTGTCTGTGCCGTGAGGCATGAGGCAGTGACAGGCCATGGGAAACCATGAAAGGCTCATTTATAACGCTATATAAATGAGAGAGGTCAAGCAAGAAAGAGCACAGGGCGGATGCCTTGGCACTAAGAGCCGAAGAAAGACGTGATAAGCTGCGAAAAGCTGCGGGGAGGAGCAAATATCCCTAGATCCGCAGGTATCTGAATGGGGAAACCCACATGGAAAGCCTCCATGTATCCATGCGCCAATCCATAACGCATGGAGGGGAACCCGGTGAACTGAAACATCTAAGTAGCCGGAGGAAGAGAAAGAAACATCGATTCCGCAAGTAGCGGCGAGCGAACGCGGAAGAGCCCAAACCGGGATGCGTGCATGCCGGGGTTAGGACCGCAGGACTGATCCTGCAACCTTAGCAGAATGGCTTTGGGAAAGCCAGCCAGAGAGGGTGAAAGCCCCGTAAGCGAAAAGGGAGCAGGCAGAGCGGGATCCAGAGTACATCGAGACACGTGGAACCTTGATGGAAGAAGCGGGGACCACCCCGTAAGGCTAAATACTCCTTAGTGACCGATAGCGCATAGTACTGTGAAGGAAAGGTGAAAAGAACCCCGGGAGGGGAGTGAAAGAGAACCTGAAACCCTGTGTTTACAAGCTGTGGGACCACCGTAAGNAAAGTCAGGGGCCGCAGACCCGAAACCGGGTGATCTATCCATGTCCAGGCTGAAGCTGCCGTAAGAGGCAGTGGAGGGCCGAACGCACATCCGTTGAAAAGGGTGGCGATGAGGTGTGGATAGGGGAGAAATTCCAATCGAACCCGGAGATAGCTGGTTCTCCTCGAAATAGCTTTAGGGCTAGCCTCTTAAAAGTCTGCTGGAGGTAGAGCACTGAATTTCCTAGGGGGCGTCAAAGCTTACCGAAGAATATCAAACTCCGAATGCCAGCCAGATGGTTTAAGGGAGTCAGACTGCACGAGATAAGTTGGGCAGTCAAAAGGGAAAGAGCCCAGACCGCCGGCTAAGGTCCCAAAGTGCGTGTTAAGTGGAAAAGGATGTGGGATTTCAAAGACAACCAGGATGTTGGCTCAGAAGCAGCCATGCATTCAAAGAGTGCGTAACAGCTCACTGGTCGAGAGGTCCTGCGCCGAAAATGTCCGGGGCTGAAACACGACACCGAAGCCGCGGGATGCGA
>CAJTCY010000040.1 GCA_910575075.1 Lachnospiraceae bacterium | reverse complement strand
AACTGGCATTTTAGGACAGGTGACGCCAGAATAAAACTTAAATCTTTATACCCCAGTTTTACTACCGCCTCTTAAAAGGTAGTAGTAAAACTAAATATCATCATGTCACTACACTAGATACCCGTTTTTCCCATGAATAATCAACATTATCGCGCTTGCGTATCAAAGAATCATAAGTATCTTGATCCATAACAAGGTCTTCGTCAGCTACCCTTATTCTTGGAACATTATAGGCAAGATATGGACATCTGCTGCCTTCAAAGCGAACTAAGATCGTTTCTCTGTCACCGAATTGCTGTATTTATGGATAAATAGCAGGTCTGATATGATTTCTAATTGCCTGACTGACCTTTCGCAAAGATTCATCATTGATTTCCTGTCCGATCACCGTCCATCATTTTTCACGCCAAAGTATAATTTACCCTTCTGATGTTTGTTTAAAATTGCAGCAATGGAAAGCATCGCTTCTTTTAGCTCTCCAATGCTCTTTTTATATTCAATCTGCTCTGTTTCTGAACCAATATTTACTAATGCCAATATCATCACCTTCCTGTTATAAGATTCAGTCAAACAAAGAATCTTGTCGCTGTACTTTTTTAATCCCAAAAACGTGTGCAATTTACTTTAATTACCAAATTCACAGCCTAATGCATTCCTTCAAGAAAAATCAAACAACGGTATCAACCTTGCATCTAAAATTCCCTCATCATTGATATAACTCTTATATATTTTTTAATTCCTGCCTGATACACCGTTCCTATCACTTGTGCCTCATCCGATTTTGTGATAGAAAGTCCTAAGATCACTGCGTCAGGAATCCATTCCCACATTATTGATCCTTCTTTATAGATTAAATAGGCAATTATCCTCCATTCCTTATCATACGACAATACATCTGGTATAAAATACCATAGGCAGGTTTTTTCCACTTCCTTGCGTTGTCTTTCCTTTACTATCTTGAACACAATAAAATTGCGAATAATATCTGGTATTCTTTCTTTTGGGAACACGCCATTAACCAGTGTTGCGAAGAAATTTACACCGGATTGTTCAGGTCTTTCCCCATTTTCTGATTTCCATATCATGTATCGTGTAAAATCAGAAGTGATTGTTCCCACTCTTGTACCAAAGCCATCACTAATTACATTAAAATCATTTAAATGGAAATTTTCAAAATCAATCTGGAGTACTGTAAAGGTTGCCGGCTCGCTATTTACACGGTAAGGAATCGGCATACTCTCAATCAAAGATTTATAGTATGTAGCGTTTATATCTTCTAACTTGAGCAGTCCGAAATTTTTGATTGTTTTATATGTTTTTGCTATTATCCCCTCTGTAATGTCTGGATTTATTTTTAGCATGGCAACAACAAAGTTATCTTTGAGAATCACTTCATAGTAATCTCTGTTAATGTCTGGTCCATAAAGATATTCGTATCCTTTTTCCTGCAATTCTGATCTGATAACCTGCTCAAATGTGTTTTCTGTTATTGCCATTGTTACTCTTACTTCCTATTTTCTTTCAAATATAACTTGTTTTAATTCTTGATAAACTTCCATATTATCATCAATATATGTACTCAAATTTCTTTTAAATGTATCTGCACTTATACTCCCTAATATATTGCAACAACTTTTAATCATTCCTGTTTGGTCTTTTAAATTATCATTAGTGATATCTTGAACTACACCATTATACTTTTCCTCATCAAACTGCAAACCGTTTTGTTCGCAATACCTTTTTAAAACATCTTTATCATATAAGTAGTTCTCTAATTCAAAGCGATTTAACACACGATGGTTTTTAGGATTATTTGACAAGTAAATTTGTCGAGCCTTTTCATCTGTATCTTTTCCAGATGCCATATCTCTATCTTTCAATACCCATATTTCTAACTCTGGAAAAACTTTAGAAAATATTGCAATTGCAACTTCACTTCTTTGATCCAATTCTGTATTTCCACCACTCGACACAAAAAGCACATCTGGATATTGTTTGGCAAATATTGTATTAAACACATCTGCATCTAAACCTCTTTCACTTCCGTCTTTTCTTGGCTCTGCACGCCCTTCACAGTAGACAATTGTTTTAGGGCAAATAAGTTTTGCCAAATCATCAAGTGCCGTAGAAAAGAGACTCTGCCATCTGGAACGGCTAAAGTCCATTGGCTTTAATATATACGGTTCATTCGCCCACTTGTTTTCACTTTGAAAATGGATAATTTGTGAATCATTTCTTAATTCCTCTTGAAGCGCTCTCAAGAATCCAATACTATGTGTTGCAATCCATATCTGACAATTATCTGGAATAATTTTGTTAATTTCCATTAACAATGCTCTTTGTATTGAAGTATTTAAATGCAATTCTGGTTCATCAATAATATAAACAGAATCTACATAAGAATCTTTTCGCAAGTATAAATCTAAAAGAATGTCAATAACTTCTTTTTCGCCTGCTGACAATACATTATAATCAAATTCTATATCAGAATCGTTCTTCTTAAAATATAATGTTCCCCGATTCTCTGATACGTTTCCTATATCTGTTATCTTTAAATCAAGACAATTTTGTATAGCACTATTTAAATCTCCAACAATTTGTTTTCGTGCTTCACTTGGTCTCGCGTCATTATCATTAAGATATTTATTATACTTTGCTAATAAACGTCGATAATCTTCTTCTATTCTTTGATCAATATCAGATGCAGAAGCAGCACCATCATGATTCTTAAGAATATCCTCAACAGCTTCATCTCTTAAAATATTCAAGTCAGCATTATATCTGAATGAACTGCGAAAACTAAAAATACTTCTTTCCGTTCCTTGTTCTTTCTTTTTATTAAATACAATATTATAGCTTCCTTGCTCAAATTCTACTGTGATGTTACGATAATCATAGTGTGGCATCTGCTCTAAAGAATGATAATGATAATCTCTCTCTATTTTAGTATCACCAATTCTCCCCATGTATGCTTTAGCCAAAAACATCATTGCATCAAATACACTACTTTTTCCACATCCATTAGAACCGACTAATGCAACAATCCGCTTTGGTGACTCACCCAAATCTATTGTTAAATCATGAAAACGCTTATAACCCTTCATCTGTATTTTCTTAATATACATTTTTGCTCATTCCTCCACATCATAAAAATTTTAGTGCGTTTATTTGACAGCATTATGAATGTATCCTAGCAAAGTGAATACCATTATTTTCAATAGAAATATTTGTCGCTAACACATCCAATGTAATATGTGAATAATGCGTACCTAGTGTAGTGACATGATGATATTTAGTTTTACTACTACCTTTTAAGAGGCGGTAGTAAAACTGGGGTATAAAGATTTAAGTTTTATTCTGGCGTCACCTGTCCTAAAATGCCAGTTA
>CAJTCY010000039.1 GCA_910575075.1 Lachnospiraceae bacterium | reverse complement strand
TTGTTGTTTCTTTTACTTGCGAAATCTTCTTGTTTTGTGTAGAATTCATCTTGTAGATACCTTCCTTTTCTGTTCATTTGCTAACTGCCTGGTCAGCAATGACAGTATAGCGTAGGTATCTATTTTTTTAAATCCTTACTGAACTCTACACTTTGAATTATACAGGAAGCTTTCTATATGTATTTGTTAGCACTATGACTATCTCTGTTCCTTGATTCTATCATATTTTCTACTATTTATCTATATGAATTAAAGACATAGCCGCCATACCCCAAATCCCTGCCGTTCCAACGCTCTCTCGATTTTCTGCTTCTGTCCTCTCAAATCATTCAGCTCTCATATAAGCTGCCGCGTTCTTTACAGAGTAATTTTATACGCTCCAACTTCGCCTCCACTCCCTCCTGACAATCCGCCTCTAGGATTTTTATCCTTATAAACCCTTGCAGACATCAACGCTCCCGGCTCCAACAAAGGTAGTAAATATTTTTTGAGTATTAATGATTTATCAGGATGTACGGTGATTTCTATCGGTGGGAAAAAATATAGTTTTAGAATAATTGATATTCTTGAAAGCTTTGCAAAATTGGAAGAGGCTATGTTAGGAGAGTTGATTACAGAAAGAAATTCAGATGAGTTGATTGATCCTGATAGACTAAATATGTATAGGAATTGACAAATAGAAAAATTGATTTTATAATGGTTATACCAATTTAGGGAGGGATAAATCATAGAACGAAAACAAAGTGCAAGAGACATTGCAATAAATTATTTTTTAAATGAAATAAAAGATGGAAATCTAATGTCAGGTGATAAAATTCTGAATGAAAGAAAATTATCTGACAAATTGGGGATAAGTCGAGTACCACTTAGAGAAGCCATCTGTACATTATCAACATTGGGGATTTTAGAAGCACATCAAGGCGATGGAACTTATGTCAGTGAAAATAACACAGGGATTTTCGGTAATATTATAAAGAAGTATGGCATTTTTAATCGTTCTATGGTAGATGAAGTTTTTGAGGCAAGATGTTTATTTGAAGCGGATGCTGCGAAACTGGCGGCTCAAAATAGAACATCTCAGGATTTAAATCGTTTAAAGGAGGCTTTGACACAACACGAAAATGCCTTACCATTCTATTATGGCGGAGAAATTTCGGCAAAACATGTGATGGAACACGATAGTGAGATTCATTTAGGCATTGCTGCTTCTACACATAACAATTTTATTCTTCAAATTATTGAAGCAATACGCCATGTGACATTGGAGCAAGGATTTTTTACAGAACAGTTTACACTTAATAAACTGCATTTTAAGGAATCAATGATTTTACACAGAGAAATTGTAAATGCGATTGAGAGTCAGAATGCAGAAAAGGCATACCAAAAAATGCAGGAGCATATTATTCAAATTCGTAGTGCACTTGATTTAGAAAGGATTAGGAGATGCGAGAATGAAAACATATAATTGGGTAACTTTAGGGTGCGGAGTAATTGCAAATCAATTAGCAAGTGCAATGCAGCAAGAAGGACGCAGCCTTTACGGAGTAGCGAACAGAACATATAATAAAGCAGTTGATTTTGCAAAAAAATATAATATATCTAAAGTATATGAAAATATTCAGGATATTTTTGCAGATGAAAATGTGGATATTATTTATATTTCTACCCCCCACAACACACATAGTCAATATTTGCAGGAGGCATTACAACACGGAAAACATATTCTGTGCGAAAAATCCATTACTTTAAATTCAAAAGAATTAGAAAATGCAAAGCAGTTAGCAGAGAAACATCATCTGATTTTAGCTGAAGCAATGACAATTTATCATATGCCGCTATATAAAAAGCTATATAATATAATGAAAAGCGGGTGCTTGGGTAATCTCAAGATGATTCAAATGAATTTTGGAAGTTATAAAGAGTATGATATGAGTAACAGGTTTTTTAATCCCTCTTTGGCAGGTGGGGCATTGTTAGATATAGGTGTATATGCTCTTTCTTTTATCAGATGGTTTATGTCTGTTACCCCAAATCAAATAGTATCACAAGTAAAAATGGCCCCAAGTGGTGTTGACGAGCAGGCAGGTATTTTGCTGATGAATTCCACCGGCGAAATGGCAGTAGTTGCCCTCACATTGAACGCAAAACAACCCAAAAGAGGTATGATTGCCTTTGAAAAAGGTTATATTGAAATATATGAATATCCCAGAGCAGAAAAGGCAGTCATCACTTACACAGAAAATAGCCGACAAGAAATTATTGAATGCGGCCAAACAGATAATGCACTTAGATATGAAATTCTTGATATGGAACAAGCAGTATCGGGAATGGGAAATGAAATGCACTTAGATTACACATCAGATGTGATGTCTATTATGACTGAAATAAGAAAAACTTGGGGATTATCCTATCCAGAAGAGCAATAAAAACAGTATAATTAAACATATTGCTATTATATTCCGTGATACGATTGGTGTTATCAATACCGATTAACAAACTGCCCTTTATAGTTGATACTGTCAGCTCTGCCGCCTGCAATGAACCTGTCAATCATATTTTTATAAGTTCTTCTTAATACGCAGAATATTCTGCCCATCCTTATACTCGTAAGAAACCTCATCCATACTCTTCTTTACCATGTAGATTCCAAGCCCTCCAATCTCCCGCTCTTTAGCGGAGAGCGCAATGTCAGGATCTTTTCTGGCAAGGGGATCATAGGGAATCCCGTGGTCAATAAAGGAGACCACCACAGAAAGAGGTTCCTGCACAACCTCCACACGGACAGTGGCCGGACCTACCTGGGGATTATATGCATAATGGGCGATATTGCCAAAGAGCTCATCAATGGCGATATCAATCTGCATCTGCGCTCTCAGCGGGCAGCCCAGTGCCTCCAACTGTTTATCCACAAAAGCCGTCACCTCTGTTATATTTTCAATCGTTGCATCCATCGTCAATTCTTTCATTTCTCCTCCATCCGTTCTCTGAATTCCAGACATAGCATCGTAATATCATCAAACTGGGGAGCCTCCCCCACAAAAGCATCAATATCTGCTTTCACCTGCCTGAGCAGCTCTGCTGGAGATACGGCTGCATTCCGGCATAAAACTTTTTCCAGCCGTTCCATTCCATAAAGCTTCATTTCCTGGTTTGTCGCCTCTGTCACTCCATCTGTATACTGAAACAGCTTATCTCCTGGCTCCATCTGCATAGAACCGCATTGATAACATATTCCCTCCATCCCGGCCAATACAAAACCTGCCCGGACTTTGTAAGGCTCAAATACTTCACCGCCTTTACAGATAAATGGTATTTCATGTCCCGCATTGACAAACTGCAATTCGCCTGTCACCAGATCCAAAACCCCTTCAAAAGCGGTGATAAATAAACCTTCACTGTTTGCCTCACATAGAAGTTCATTTACCTCTGTAAACACTTCTCCCAGATCTCTGCCCGGTTTGGTATGATCCTTGATCAAAGTTTTGCCGATTACCATAAAGAGAGCGGCGGGAACCCCTTTTCCTGATACGTCGGCTGCTACAACGGCAAGATGCCGTTCATCTACCATAAAGAAATCATAAAAGTCGCCGCCTACTTCTTTTGCCGGGTCCATGACCGCATAAATGTCAAATTCCTTTCGTTCCGGAAAAGCCGGAAATAGACAGGGCAGCATAGACGCCTGGATATTCCTGGCAATATCCAGCTCCGTTCCAATTCGCTCTTTCTCCGCTGTGATACTGGACAAATTTTCAATATAGTCTTTCAAACTGTCCGTCATATGGTTAAATGCCTCCCCCAGCAGAGCAGTTTCGTCATCTGATTCCAGTTCCATACGATAGTCAAGATTTCCTCCGCTGATCTCTCCGGCTCCCTGCGTAAGTATATAGATCGGCTGGGTAAGACGCTTGGCAAACTTATTAGATAAATAGATTATGACAAATGTCAGCGCCAGCGCAATCGCCGCAAACAACACCGCCATCAGCATAATATTTCCATTGATATCCCCTGTCGTCTTTCGGGTAACATCATCAATATTTTTCTGCAGGTCATTGATAGGCGTTACAATAGAAGCATCATCCAGACCGATTACTGTCACCATTGCCCAATCCGTCATCGTCAAAGGTGAATATGCAAGATAATTTTCCTTCCCATCCAAGGATACCTGAGAAATTCCAGCCTCCCCGTTTCCAATTTTTTTCAATACTTCCGTCAATTCTTTATTTCCAGCCTCCAGCAAATTTTCCTGAAAACGGTTAATTTCGCTATCTGTCTCCCGATCTGCGTTGACTATCACATTCATACCATCTGTGTTCAGCAAAAACGCATAACCACTGTCCCCGATAGTGGTGCTCTGTACCATATCCTGTATATTTTCAATAAGACCGCCGCTTCCAGCAACTCCCACAAGACGTCCGTCCACATACACCGGTATTGAGCAGATCAGTGCAATTCCCCGTCCGGAGCCATCTGGAACCGGATCTGTCCAGTAAATTTCCCCCTCTTCCAGCTTTGCCGCCTCCCGATACCAGGCAGAATTACGTGCATCATATTCCACCATGGCAGTCGTCAGGGTATCTGCCAGCACATCAATTCCAGAAGACTGCAGGCAAAAATAAGTGGCTCCGATTCCATTATATGTTCCATCACCGTTGTCAAAATTGCGGATACCTCCCAATGCTCCCTTAAAGTAACCGGCAAGATACAATTCTCTGCGCATAAGACCCGTCAAGCGCTCTTCATCCAGGCTTGCCTTTACAATTAGCCCATTCTTCTCCACAATAGAATCTGATTTCATCACCGAACGCGGCCCCCTCAGATGAAATGAAAAAGAACCCAGAACCTCCTTCTGGTAATTGCAGGAAAAGTCATACGCATCCAGAGGCAGTTCACCGTCTGTCCGTCCCTGAATATATTTGCCTGGATCAGAATAAATGTCCTGGGCTGCCATCGCAACCAGCCTGGTCTGATTGAGTATCAGATTCAAGCTGGTATCTGCCAGACTGCTCTTATTCTCTGCCAATGCCAGAAGTTCCTCCTTCTTCTGGGAATGCAGTGCATCCGTAGCGTCCTGGGCCGCCTGATGGCTCAGCCCCTGCAGGCTTTCGGCAGTATTCTGGCGTATCTTAAAAATATTGATTCCTGACACAGTTCCCAAAAGCAGAATAGAGGCAAAAGAAATAGACAGGACCAGCCGTACCACTTTATTTTTAATTGTTTTCAATACCGTTCTCTCCTCTCCATATAGTCAAGTGTTTTTTTCAATAAATTCAATACTTTTTGATACCTGTTAATGAATGATGCTGAGGTTATGGAGTGATCTTTACCTCATACAGGGCAGATATATAGTGTTTGTGGGCACTCCAAATAAAACGTCATCACTTCCCGTTCTAAATGGCCTCGATGTGTACCC
>CAJTCY010000038.1 GCA_910575075.1 Lachnospiraceae bacterium | reverse complement strand
GGAGAGTACAAGGTAGATAGGGCAGGGGTGGAAGTGCAGCAATGCATGGAGCTGACTGTTACTAATCGGCCGAGGGCTTGACCAGAAAAAGGGAACGGGTCGTCTGTGTGAATTTTTGAAGGTATAGAACAAATATATATTGTCAAAGTAATGAGGTTCCACATATGATAGAGTATGTGGAATGAATTATATACTATAGGGGAATCATACAGCGGCAGTATTGCGGTCTCCAAAACCGTTCACGGGGGTTCGAATCCCTCTTCCCCTGTTTGTAATACCAATAAAATTAAATAGTTGGACATTTGTGAGGGTCCATAGCTGATAGGTTGGTCGGTTATGGGCCTTTTTAGTGCCGAATTTTCGTTTCTAAGATCATTTAATAGGCTGGCTTTCCATAGCACTTTTTGTGTAAGATGTCTATGCTGCCAAAGGCAGCAGACCTTTTGGTACTAAAATATCAGTTGTTGCTAAAAATGGGGAAACACAAATTAATGGGATATTGCAGTTTATTATAAAAAGTGGTATAATCGACCACGGCGATGTGAAGGATAGCATAAAAACTGTAAAATTTGATAATTTATTGGCTGTAATTGGTAAGCGGCAGCAATTGCAACCGGCAGAATTGCTAAGACGCATAAATATTGATGATTTTATGTCAGATATTAGCGGGTTAGCATAATGAAATAGATGCCGTTTATATAGATGATACATATTGTGAAAGTGCTTTGCAGCATGTTACTTAATTATTACTCAGAATTACTGCAGAAAGCAGATACTATAAATTAAACAAAATGAAAAATAATGTTAGGAGATGATTCGTTTGACAGCAGCACAAATTTTAGCAGTAACAATATTTATTGTTATGTTTGTACTTATTGTGTTAGACAAAATTGAGAGGCACTATGTCACTCTGGGATGTGGAGTTTTGACAATTGTAGGTGTATTTGGTATCATTATGAAAGATACAGGAGCAATTATTGAAACTTTAAATTTAAAGAGCATTTTCACATTAGGGTTCTGGTATGCAGCGGAAAGTGCAGAAGAGAGTACAGCAGGAATTAACTGGGCGACCATTATTTTTATTGCAGGTATGATGATTATGGTGGAAGGTATGGCTAAGGCAGGATTTTTCCGGTGGCTCTGCATGCTGCTTGCGAAGCTTGTAAATTATAAGACCATTCCATTGTTTATTGCCTTTATGATTATGTCAGCAGGTCTTGCCATGTTTATAGACAGTATTACGGTTATTCTGTTTTTAGTTGCAGTGACCATAGAATTAGCAAAGCTGCTGAAATTTAATCCTGTGCCGATGATATTATCAGAGATATTTTGTGCAAATTTAGGTGGTTCTGCAACCATGTGCGGAGATCCGCCAAATATCATTATTGGAACTTCACTGGGATATTCATTTGGCGATTTTATTTCGAATACAGGTGTTATGGCGGGAATCAGCCTGATCCTTGTAATTATCTATTTCTTCTTGATATTCCGTAAGGAACTGAGCAGTAAAAATGGTGAAAGTATTGATTTGACCAAGGTTCCAACACCAAGAGAAGCGATTTTAAGTAAGAAGGATTTTGCAATCAGCAGCGTAATATTTGCCTGTGCTGTAATTATGCTGGTAACGCATGAATATACAGGCCTGACAGTGGCATTTATTGGGACTTTTATTGCACTCGTCACCTTGTTGACTTCAGGAAAATATGCACTGCAGCTTTTAAAAAAGGTTGACTATCACACACTTTTATTTTTTATTGGACTTTTTATGGTAGTAGGAGGTCTCGAACAGACCAGCATTTTGGAAATGATAGCTGGGTTTATTGGTGAAATCAGCGGAGATAATCTGCATATTATGGTAGCAATTATAATATGGCTGTCAGCAGTGGCAAGTGCACTTGTGGATAATATCCCCTTTGCGGCGACAATGGTTCCGGTAATCAAAAGCCTTGCTTCCGTACAGGGCGTTGATTTGTCTGTACTAACCTGGGCGCTTTCCATGGGAACCGATATCGGAGGCAGCGCAACACCTATTGGAGCATCCGCAAATGTAGTGGGAATTTCCGTTGCGGCAAAGAACGGTCATATTGTAGGATGGGGGAAATATTGTAAAGCAGCAGTTCCGGCTACCGTTCTTGTAATTCTTGTTTCCATGTTGTTTATCTTTGTAAGGTATTGTTAAAAAGAATGGAGGTATAATGTGAGTAAACAGACAATCGTTACAGTCAGCCGGGAATTTGGCAGCGGCGGGCATGAAATTGCTGAAAAGATCGCTTCTGATTTAGGTTTGAAATTCTATGACAGAGGAATGCTTGATGAGATCGCTCAGGAAATGAATATTAAAGTAGAAGTTCTTGAAAAGTATGATGAAAAGCCAAAGAATATTATGCTGTCGAGAAAAGTTGGAAAGTATTCCAGTTCCATGGAAGAAATTCTGGCAGAGATGCAGTTTGATTTTATCAGAAAAAAGGCAGAAGAGGGTGAATCGTTTGTAATTGTGGGGCGCTGTTCGGAAAGCGTACTGCGTAATGTGGAAGGTTTGATTTCTATTTTTGTCAATGGAAATAAGGAATGTAAAATAGAGCGTGTCATGAAAAAGTATGTTCTTAGCAGGCAGGAAGCCGTTAGAAAAATGGAACGTCATGATTACAAGAGAAAGAAGTATCATAATCGGCATTCTGATCACAAGTGGGGGGATTCCAGATATTATGATATCTGTGTTAACAGCAGTCCTCTGAAAGTTTCAGGCACAGTCAATGTGTTGGAAAATTATATCCAGGAGCGGATGAAACTGCAAAATACATAAAATCAGAATAGGAAATATTTGCGGCGGCTGTCCGGCTGAAAATTTTCAGCTGGCGGCCGTCTTTTTATGTAATATCGTAATATCATGGAAGCTTTGGGACATCTGGATGTTAGGAAAAGTTAAAACAGGTTTACTAAAGGAATGTCATTTTTCTTATAAAATTTGATGAATTTATCAAGAATTATGTTGTTTTAAAGTAAAAAAGGGTATATTTGTAATAAAAATTTACTTGTTTTGCCCTTGTATTTATAAAAAATGGCAGGAATTTGAGAAAAAACGGGTAGAATTTTAGTAAAAAGCATGATATAATTTCTTCAACAAGTGCGGAAAGTTTTTATTTTAAAGAAGGAGGAAATTATTCATGCAGAGAAAAAGAAGAGTGCTTAGTGCAATAGTAGCAGCTATTGTCTTTTTGACTTCGATTGCTTTTTCCCCAACAGAGGTAAAAGCAGAGAGTTCCTGGGATACTGTAGATGCTGCGGACTGGATGGCTAATATTGACGGCGGTCTGAGAATCAGCCGGATAAATGTCCCGGGAACGCATGACAGTGGAACACAGTATGTCTACGATTCAGTAACGGGTATAACGTCTTTATCTTCAGCAAAGTGCCAAGACAAAAGCATTGCCGAACAATTGGGGCTTGGCGCCCGCTTTCTGGATATCCGTGTGAAAGCGGATGGTGAAAAGCTTTATCTTGTTCATGGCACAGCAGCCACTTGCTATGCTTCCAGCGGTATCTCGAAAAAAAAGCTGTATCTGGAGAATGTGTTGGAGAGCTGTTACGCGTTTTTAGATGCGCATCCGACAGAAACTATTTTCATGAGTATCAAGAAAGATGCCGGGGATGAGAATGATGGCATTATTAAGAGAAATGTACATGAGACATATATCGCCCAGAATCCGGATTATTGGTATACGCAGAACGGGAATCCTGCATTAAACAGTGTCAGAGGGAAGATTGTTTTAGCCCGGCGTTATCATAATTATGACGTGAATGGAAATGCGTTAGGCGATACAGCAAATGATGCGGGCATTCATTTTGTGTGGAGCGACCAGGGCGGTTCAGAAGTTCAGAAAGATCCATGGGCATGGATGAATGTGGCGGCCGGAAATATAAACCTATGGATACAGGACCGGTATCAATATTCTGTCGAGAATAAATGGAACGTAGTAAAACAGGGATTGGATAGCCCGCCTCTTGGAGATACTTCTTATTTTTTGAATTTTATGAGTTCTGCAGCGTCAACTCCATCCTCGACGGCAGAGACAATAAATGCAAATTTCCAGAATTATGAATTGACACAGGGCAAAGTGTATGGCTGGATTATTATGGATTTTGTGACAGCGGAGCTGGCAAAAAAGGTGATTGCAAGCAATAGCTATACAGAAATACCGGAAAAAGCAGAGATTGCCAAGACAAAGGAAGCGTTAAATGTTCCAGAGATTTTAACAGCTGATCTGAAACTTCCGCTGACAGGAGCAGAGGCAGGAGCAGGGGAAGGAACGGCAATAGTCTGGAGCTGCGATGATGACTCGGAGCTTATCAAAACTTACGGCACAGAATGCTGGGTGGTTCGTCCGCCGGCAGAAAAACAGGATGTGTCCGTCACGTTAAAAGCAGTCATTACTTCAGGAAGGTATTCAGATGAAAAATCTTTTGCAGTTACAGTAAAGAAATCAAATGGAGTAAGTTTAGGAAAATTAAATGCTGCTATAAGCACGGCGGAAAAATCATACAATGAGGTTTTGCTTGCTGATATTTATGCCAAATCTTCTCTGGAAAATTTGGCAGATGCCATTAAGAATGCAAAAGAGCTTGTGGAACTGGAAGCTGAAGGAGAGGCAGTTACGAATGTTCAGGTAGAAGAAGTTTCAGAAGCAATGGATCAGGCTTTGCATGGACTTGTTTTGAAATCATTGCAGGAGCTTGAGGAGAACCTTTTGGGATGGTATCCATTGGACCAGGACAGCAAGGATGTCACTGCGAATAGGAATGATGGTACGGCTAAAGGCGTTGCTTTCAGCAGGAAAAACGGGGCGGTATTTACGGGAACTGGCAAGCTGCAGAGCTATATTTCACTCCCGGCGAAGATGTTTGACGGAAAAGACCAGTTGACGATTTCTTTCTGGACGAAAGATGATGGGGCAGACGCCAAAAGAAATCAGGCTGTATTTGGCTTTGGCTCTGGGACAGAACCAGATGGAAATGGTACGCCGAACGTATTTAAATATTTGCTGATTAACCCCAGTAATAACAACTATCTGAAAGCAGTGGTGACAAATAATACCTGGAGGAATGAATTAGGATTTAAAGAGACAGAAGTAAGTTTTCCCAAAAAGACATGGGCGCATATCACCTGTGTCCTGGAGGGGACAAATTTTACCTTGTATAAAGACGGCACATTTGTGGGAACCAAAGATACTGGAATAAAGCTGACAGATTTTGGAGCAAACAGGGTTGCCTATATCGGAAATTCTATCTGGGGAAGCAATGATAACGATTATATTGGTGCAGTGAAGGACTTTCGTGTATATAAGGGAGCATTAAAAGAGACGCAGGTTAAGGAAGTTTATGGTTATATCAATTCCCTTCCAGCACAGTATGTAAAACAGGATTTAATTGATTCTATCACAAAGGAATTGGGAGTAGAGGGGACTGTGGGAGAAGATGGCAGTGTATCACTGGATATCACAAAGAAATCTGTAAATCTTCCCACGGCAGGTTATGATAATGCCAGTATTCGCTGGGAATCTTCTAAACCGGAAGTAATCAATCCAGATACCGGAAAGGTAACATTTCCTGAAACAAATGAAGAAAATATAGTGTTGACAGCAAAGATTACTTTGTCTGATAAGCAAAAGGCAGAAGTGGTGTTTCATTGTACCGTAAAGCCGCTGCCAGTTTATACAGTTTCTTTTGATGCGGCGAACGGTACAGAGACAACAAGGGTTACGGTGAAGCAGGGAGAAAAAGTTGAAAAACCTGCAGATCCAGAGAAAGATGGATATACGTTTGCAGGCTGGTTTGCAGAAAATTCAGATGTAAAATTTAATTTTGACACAGAGATTATGGAATCTCTGGTATTGACAGCAAGGTGGACAAAGGTGCAGACGCCGACAGACCCCAGTGATCCTGGCGAGCCCAATAATTATACGGTTTCTTTTGACAGTGATAATGGAAATGAAACAGTAGTTGTTACGGTGAAGGAGGGAGAAAAAGTTCAGAAACCTGTTGAGCCGCAAAAGACAGGCTATACATTTGCTGGATGGTATCTGGAAGGGACGGAAACAGAGTTTGACTTTGAAACAGAAATCACGGGGAATCTGGTGTTGAAAGCAAAATGGACAAAAGAGCAGACGCCGACAGATCCGAGCGATCCGAGTGATCCAACAGATCCGAGCGATCCGAGTGATCCAAGTGATCCGAGTGATCCAACAGATCCGAGCGATCCGAGTGATCCAAGTGATCCAAGTGATCCGAGTGATCCAAGTGACCCCAGCAATCCAACAGATCCGAGTGACCCTGCTGTGGAAGAGGCGAAAAAAGATTTGATCGATTCTATCACAAAAGAATTAGGAATAGAAGGAATTGTGGAAGAAGACGGAAGCATTTCTCTGGACATTACAGCGGAATTCTTAACACTTGGAACTGAGGGAGAGAATGATGTAAAGATTGTCTGGGAGTCTTCTAATCCAGAAATTATCAATCCTGAAACTGGAAAAGTGACATTGCCAGAATCGAGTATGGAAAACGTGACCTTAACGGCAAAACTTACATTAGCAGATGGAAAGTCAGCAGAAGTAGTATTTCAGTGTGCTGTACGGCCGCTGCCTGTATACAGTGTTTCTTTTGATGCAGCGAATGGAAGTGCAGTGACAGTTGTCAAGGTAAAGAAGGGGGGGAAAGTTTCCCAGCCAGAAAATCCGGTAAAAGCAGGGTATACGTTTACAGGCTGGTATACAGAAGGGGCAGATCAAGCGTTTGATTTTCATACAGAAATTACGTCATCTGTAATTTTGACAGCCAAATGGACGGTTAATTCCGGAAATACAACGCCTCCAGCAGACAAGGTGGAAGCGATATCAATTGCGGATGCAAAAATAACAGTTGCAAAAGCATTTTACAATGGAAAAGCACAGAAGCCTAAGGTGACGGTAATTTGTAAAGGGAAAAGTTTGGCTTTGGGAAATGATTATCAGGTTACTTACTCAAACTTCCCACATTAAAAATGTGACTCGCACCTTGAAAAATCAATACTTTAGCTCACAAATTAGCATTCTGTTAGATGTTTTATGCGCAGCACAATGCCTGTTGCATATATTTTGG
>CAJTCY010000037.1 GCA_910575075.1 Lachnospiraceae bacterium | reverse complement strand
GGGTACACATCGAGGCCATTTAGAACGGGAAGTGATGACGTTTTATTTGGAGTGCCCACAAACACTATATATCTGCCCTGTATGAGGTAAAGATCACTCCATAACCTCAGCATCATTCATTAACAGGTATCAAAAAGTATTGAATTTATTGAAAAAAACACTTGACTATATGGAGAGGCGTGAAAGAAATCATTAAGCTCGAAAACACCTTGCTAAGTAGTTTTAAGTTTTACACAAGCATTGTCAAATTCAATTATTAAAAAGACAGATAAGGAGTGATGTACAATGAAAAAAAGATTGTCTGTAATATTGGGTTTTGTGTTGGTATGTGGGTGCCTGCTTGCCGGCTGTTCTAATTCTCAGAAGAATCGTTCATCTTCTGATACAGTAGGGATCGGTTCAGCGGAAAGCAGTGATGCCGGAGTGCAAAAAGAGGATAGAGACAGTCCGGCGGAGAAAAATTCTGCAGGGAGAACAGAAAACAGTCTGTCCCAGTCCGAAACAGAGCTGCTGGCACGATTTGGTTATGAAAGAGAGCCTTTTGTCCTGCATCTTTATGAAAATGACACAGCGGCAGCGATTGCAAGGCATGTAGGAACCAGTGACTGGAATCTGCCGATCTACCACTATGATGATTATGATAATTGGGAAGTAATGCAGTATTATGACATTCCGGACAGTTATGAAATTCCAGCCGCAGCGGAAGAAATAACGGAGGAAAAGGCAGGAACCGTCTACTATTCAGAGCCGAACCGTATCATTCTGTTTTATAAAGATGCAAAGGTTCCTGCGGAGTACACGCCAGTAGGGTATTTTGACTATACAGAAGATTTTTTGGAGGCGGTAGAAAAGAATCCGGTAGTAGAGGTATGGGGAAATAAAATTATCAGTATCAGTGACAGCGAATAAAAGATACGAAGTAACAGCTGTTTAAGGAAGGATGGCGAATGATGGATGTTGGCACAGGCGATAGGTTATAACTCAGAGGAAGATATAATTCAGAATTTGAAAGATGCAGGGTGCGACCGGAAAATCATAGAGTGTTTTATGGAATGTATGGCACGGGATGATTTTAATGGACAGCTCCGGCTGATGAAGGAGCAGAGAAAATGCCTGTTAGACAGGGTACATGAGGAAGAAAAACAGATAGACTGTCTGGACTATCTTGTTTATCAGCTTGACCGCAGCAGAGCGGAAATGTAAGGAGGTAATGACATAGTGAAGATGATTGAGAATCAGACATTTGATATGGAGCGGGCATTGTATGGGAGTGAGGGGCTGTTTGTGAAAAACTGCTCCTTTGACGGCCCGGCTGATGGAGAAAGTGCATTTAAGGAAGGACGGGATATAGAAACGGAGCATTGTTTTTTTAACCTGCGTTACCCGTTTTGGCATGATGACGGTATAACAATCAGGGACAGTGAAATGACCGAGCTTTGCAGGGCAGCACTTTGGTATTCTGACCATATTAAAATCATGAATTCAAAGATGCATGGAATTAAGGCACTCAGGGAATGCAGTGATGTGACGATTGAAAACAGTGATATCATTTCCCCGGAATTTGGCTGGTCGGTAAGAAATATCCGGATGCAGCACAGTACGGCACAGAGCGAATACTTTATGATGCGTTCGGAAGAGCTGCACTTTGAAGATGTGCAGTTTATGGGAAAATATTCTTTTCAGTATATCCGCAATGCTGTCTTTGAGAATTGTGTGTTTGATACAAAGGATGCGTTCTGGCATTCTGAAAATGTGACCGTGGCAAACAGCGTGGTAAAAGGTGAGTATTTGGCATGGTACTCTGAAGGGCTGACATTGGTAAATTGTAAAATAATTGGAACACAGCCGTTATGTTACTGTAAAAATCTGAAACTGGTTGACTGTGAAATGGTAGACACGGACCTTGCTTTTGAAAAATCACAGGTGGAGGCGACCGTTACGACACCGATTGTCAGCATTAAAAATCCTTTGTCCGGGCAGATACAGGTACCGGAGGTTGGGGAAATTATTATGGATGATGAACACGCAAGAGGAGAAATTATTACTGGCAGACCGGATTTCTGCAATACAGAAAAAAAGTGTCATTGTGCCTAATGCGTGTCTGAAAAATACCTTAAAAGGAACACTTTTCTGCGGAGGGGTAAACGCTCCCGGAGATATTGCCGGAAACGATAAATTGCAAAAGGCATATGAAATGGGCAGGGATATTTAATGTTTATGGGAGGTTTCTTGGATGAAAAAATACATAGTAGTTGTATTAGCCTTATTATTGTCACTCGTTTTTTCAGCTTGTGAAAATGAAACAGAAAGCAGGGAAAATAAAAGCACAGTACAGAATAAGGAAGTGTTTCAGACAGAAGGCAGCCCTGAGACAGAATCGGAACGGGACTTGAGCCATAAAGAAGAAACGGAAGAAAGTAAAGTGGCAGGCAATCAGATTGATATCAAAGTAGGAGAAAGTACGCTGACGGCAGACTTGGAGGACAATGAATCTGCAAAGGCTTTAAAGGAGCTTTTGGAAGAGGGACCGCTGACGATACCGGCGTCTGACTATGGCGGGTTTGAGAAAGTATGTACTCTAGGGAGTAAGCTTCCGAGTAATGACAGCCAGACAACTACAAATGCGGGAGATATTTGCCTGTATAATGGCAGCCAGATTGTTATTTTCTATGGCTCTAATTCATGGGCATATACAAAGCTTGGAAAAATACCAGATGTAGAAAAAGAAGAATTAGAACGAATCCTGAGTGGGAAAGAAACAGAAATAACACTTTCTCTGAAACCTTAGTTTATGAGACAAGTTCAGCAAAGCTGAACCATTAAAAGAATGCTTCGCATTCTTTATTATGCGAAAAAAGCGTTCGCAAAGCGGATGAAAGGAGCTTTTAGTTATGAGCAATTATATTTTTGAGTTAAATGAAAATGTTTCCCGTAAACATGTACGTTACAATAACCGTTATGGAATTACGATTGCAGGGGATTTGTACACATCTAAGGATTTGGATGAAACGGCAAAGTATCCGGCATTGGTTGTTGGACCTCCTTATGGCGGAGTGAAGGAACAGGGCCCCGGTGTTTATGCCAATCAACTGGCACAGAGAGGTTTTGTTGTGCTGGCATTTGATCCGAGCCATATGGGAGAGAGTGGCGGAGAACCGAGGCATGTATCTTCCCCGGATTTATTTGCGGAGAATTTTAGTGCGGGAGTTGATTTTCTTGGTACGTTGAAATATGTTGAAAGGGAGAAAATAGGGGCTGTCGGTATTTGCGGCAGTGGAGGTTTTGCTCTTAGTGCAGCACAGGTGGATGCACGTATCAAGGCGGTTGCAACCAGTGCCATGTATGATATCAGCAGTTTTGCCAATATGATGGACTATGAGCAGTGGAATGGAGCGATTGCGGCTCTGGCGAAACAGCGCTGGGCAGATGTGGATCAGGGAGAGCCGTTATATGTTCCGGCTTTTCCGGAGGAACCGGCGGATGAAGTTCCCGCTGGGCTGGAAGGACCGGAGGCGGAATTTTATGAATTCTATGGCTTAAAGCGTGGGCATCATCCCAATGCGCGGGGCGGTTTTACCGTGACCAGTGACATGGCAATGTCAAACTTCCAGTCATTAAACCACATTGCCATGATTTGCCCAAGACCTATTCTGCTGATTACAGGAGATATTGCCCATTCCCGTGCTTTCAGCGAAACTGCTTTTGCAGCGGCAGCAGAGCCAAAGGAATTATTTATTGTAGATGGGGCAAGGCATATCGACCTTTATGATGATGTTACAAAGATACCATTTGATAAGCTTGAGAGCTTTTTTAAGGAAAATTTGAAATAAAGATGAAAAGGGAGGCCATTATAATATGTCAGGAAATTTTGAGTATTCCAATCCAACAAAATTGTATTTTGGTGAGGATTCATTTTGCTCAATCCACAGCTTGTGTGGATTTGATTTATAAGCAGAAGAATGATGACGGTGCCTCCCTTGTAAAAAGAATCGAATCCCGGAATGGGCTGCTTACATTGGAATATGCGGAAGAAATCAATCTTGGCAGCCGCAGTTATCAGTTAAAAAAATTGGAGTGATTGGAATGCAGAAATGGTTTAAGAAAACAGGACTGCCGGCACTGCTGGTATTTTGCTTATTTGCAGGCTTGACAGGTAATGCAAATGCAATCGTGCAGGCAAAGACGGAAACTTCCGTACAATCTATTACTGCTAAAATTGGAACGAAAAAAATAAATAAAAAAACATATACCATGAAACAGGGCAGCAGTAAAAAGGTCCGTCTTTTGGCAGTGCCGAAAACATACAAAGTGAAGGCAAAATACCGTTCCGGTAAAAAGAGCATTGTATCGGTCAGCAAAACGGGTGTGTTGAAAGCGAAAAAAGCAGGAACAGCAATGATAACCGTTACAGTCAGTGGAAAGGGAAATTTTCATAAGAAACTTTGGTTTAAGGTTAAGGTGGTAAATCGAAATAAATCTGATAAAAGGAAAGAAATACCGGTTACACTTACAGTTGGTGGGAAAACCTTTGCGGCTAAATTTTATGACAACAAGACAGCAAGGGCATTACTGGAGAAAATGCCGATGACACTTCCCATGAAAGAATTAAATGGCAATGAAAAGTATCACTATTTTGATGCAGAGTTTCCGGCAAAGGAAACCTCGCCAAAGAAGATTCAGGCAGGGGAAATCAAGCTGTACGGAGAGGATTGCCTGGTTGCATTTTATAAGACGCATGCTACTTCATACCAGTATACATCCGTTGGTTATGTGGAAGATGTGCCAGGATTTGCAAAAGCAGTAGGAGACGGAGATGTAGCGATGACATTTCAAAAGAAGTAATTGAAAAGTTGGTCAACCATAAATTCCACCAAGCAAAAACAACGGGAGAATGCCGGTTTTTCAGGAAAATTGCTAATCTGCTTAAATAATTCGCAAAACAGATGAACGCATGAACCGTGTTCAGGTTACCATTGGCAATATAAAACAACAGATTTGGAGATTTTTGATTTGGCATATGAACTGAATAAATAATTTCCGTGGCTCGAACATTGTCTAAATCATTTTGAATGAACCAATGCAGGAGCAGATCGTGATTTAATGCAGTTTGTTTGATGAGTGAACACATAAGTGAAGTTTGCCTGATTATTATGATAATAACGAAAGAATCTATGAGTATGCTCTCATAGGTTCTTTTTCAATTTTATTATTTTTCAGTATGAAAATATTGGAGGTTGAAGTATAATACAAATGAAAAATAAATATAAAGACATAATTATTATGAATTGCATTGGATGTATTTTGGTATTTGTAATACAAGAGGGCGTTGCAGAATTATCGATTTAGATGATTGAGTGATTTCTCACTCTATGATTCGCAAACTTACAGAAAATTATGTAGAGATGCGGGGATGGAATATAGAGGACTTCCTGCATTTTATTATGAAAACGGAAACGGAGGATAATCATATGGAGTTACCAGTTCCAACGCATTTACAGGGATTTCTTATCCCTGCTGGAGATAAAAACAGCGAATATGAAGTGACAGGAAACATACAATGTACCTGTGGCAGTGGAAGGTTTGAAGTTTGGGAGAGCAATAAACGCCATATTGTCAGATTGGTCTGTGACCAGTGCAGGAAGGAAATTCTGCTGTTTGATGCTGGAAAACATGGATGGAATGGATTTGTCTGCAAGGAAGATGAGTATATTGACCGAAGTATGCCTTTAAAAAAATATGGCTGCCCAGAGTGCAGCAAAGATGTTTTTAACATCACTGTGTATATTTCCTCACAGGGAAAGGAAGATTTTATAGAAGAGTGTGTTTCTTACGATGATTCTTTTTCGGAAGAGGATTGGATTGATGGATTTGAATGCATTTCAATCTCTCTTTTTTGTCAGGAATGCGGTTTTGCGGAGGATGAATGGGTAGTTTTGGAAACAATGTAGGAGTCTTGAATCTTACAAAATGTTAGCATAACCAATTATAGTTTTGCAATTACATAGGTTCTGCTGCCTCTTATCTGCTGGCAGAAGATATGGAAATGACATTATACTTGCCATGTTCCCTCAAAAGCAATATAATAAATGGAGCAGACGTATGAAAAAGAGTAAATCACTTGGAGGATTTCTATTTACAGCTGCGCTGCTTCCATGTTTCCCGATAATTATTTAGGCTGTTTTCTGAATCGATAAAAATGAACAGAAAAAAGTCCATATGCATCATTCTATCGGGAAAGCCATGATGCATTCTGGCATTTAATATGGCGTTTGGATTAAAAAAATAAGGGAGAAATGAGATGAAGAAAAGTTTACTTGGATATTATGATTACACGGTAATACTTACTTATTGCGGAATGTTGTTTGCCTTTTATGGGATATTGCAGGTGATAGATGAGAATTACTGGGTCGCCGTATGCTGCCTGATGCTTGCAGGAATTTGTGATATGTTTGATGGAACAGTGGCTGCAACCAGACAGCGGACTGATAGAGAGAGAAAATTTGGCATTCAAATTGATTCATTGAGTGATCTGATCAGCTTTGGCATTTTACCAAGTACGTTTGTCTATATGATCTCTGGCAAAAATGCATTTGCGGCCTTTGTGTCTTCCATATTTGTTCTCTGTGCCCTGATACGTTTAGCATATTTTAATGTTTTAGAGGAAGAAAGGCAGGCTGAGACTGCTGAGAAGAGGAAAAGTTATTTAGGCGTTCCAGTAACCACAATAGCTGTACTGATGCCAGCAGTTTATCTTTTACATGATCTGAAATTGTTCCGAAATGTTATTTGTTTTCCTATATTGCTGCTTTGTATGGGCACAGGCTGCCTCTTGCCGGTAGAAATAAAAAAGCCAGGAAGAGCGGGAAAAACGGGAATCCTTCTTCTTGGGCTTTTTGAAGTGCTGGGAATGTTGTTTTTTATGGGAGGGAATACACTGTGAAAGAGTCATTATCATTGCGTTTTTTATATAAAACTGTGCCGGGAAGAGTGGTGTTAAAGGCGTTAGTTTGTCCGAAAATATCAGTAATTGCAGGGAAGTACCTTTCTTCTGGAGCATCAAAATGGCTGGTGCCGTATTACATACGAAAACATAAAATTGATCTGAAAGGGATCGAAATTCCAAGAAACGGATTTTCTTCATTTAATGCATTTTTTACCAGAAAGAAAAGACAGGAAACACACATTTTAGAAAATGGCAGTCTGATCAGCCCCTGCGATGGATTTTTAACTTGTATAAAAATAAAGAAAAATCTTGTTTTCAATGTTAAACATACAACATTTTCTCTGGAGGATTTATTAAAGGACAAACGGCTGGCAGCAAGATTTTACAATGGAACGGCACTTATTTTTCGCCTGACCCCTGCGAACTATCACAGATATTGCTATGCGGCAGACGGTCATATACTTCATTCCAGAAAAATATCTGGAAAATTGCATTGTGTACGCCCGATTGCTCTGAGAGAAATTCCGGTGTTTGCGCAAAACAGCAGAGAATATCAGGTTATCCGCACAGATCAATTTGGAACCATGGTTCAGATGGAGATAGGTGCGCTGCTGGTGGGAAAAATAAGTAATCATGTGCGGGTATCAGGGACAGATGATCATATTCTTGCCGGCAGTGAAAAAGGATATTTTGAATTTGGCGGGTCAACCATTATTCTGCTGTTTTCTCCCAATGCTGTTCGTGTCCGCGAGGAGCTAATAAAAAATAAAAACAGTGACGGAGAAGTTTCCATTCGTATGGGAGAGGTATTATCGTAATGCTTTACGGTAAATCAGGCCGGCGAAACATGCTGTTACAAATTCAGTAAAACAAAAAGAATACCATACTCCGTCAGAACCCCAAAATCTGCTGAATATATAGGCTGCTGGTATAATTATGGCAACGTATCTCAAAAATGAGAGGAATAGAGAATGGATTCCTTTCCCCAGCCCTTCCAGTGCGCCAGAGCAGGTGATGGTAACAGCAGACACCATAAATCCCAGACTGATTACGTGCAGGGCAGATACGCCAATTTTTATTGTCTGTAAATTGTCTGTAAATAATCCAATCAAATGTTCTGGAATTGTCCAGGATAATATCATTCCAATCATCATAATTCCAACATTCATCGTTAATGAAGTGATATAAATTTTTTTGACACGTCCATATTCCCCAGCTCCGAAATTATATCCCATTAAAGGTCTGATTCCCTGGATAATTCCGTTTGCAGTCAGATATATAAAGGTCTGCAGTTTATAATATACGCCCAGTACAAGGACGTATTTTTCAGAAAATTCTGCCAGCAGTCCGTTTAAAACAGAAATCAGTAATGAAGGCAGTGCCAGGTTCAGGGTTGCAGAGATACCGATAGAATATATTTTTTTAATGACCATAAAATCGAAGCACAGGTGTTTTTTGTGTATTTTTATTGAATTTGGACGGAAAAGGTAACAGAACAGGTATACCAGCAGTGTAATGCATTGTCCGATACCAGTGGCGTAAGCAGCTCCTGTAATGCCCATAGCAGGAAACACGCCGATTCCGAAGATCATGATAGGATCTAAAATAATGTTAGCTGCACACCCGCATATCATGCTGAACATAGACACTTTCATTTTGCCAATGGACTGAAATATTTTCTCAAAAGATAAGCCTACATTGATGACAGGGGAAAACAAGAATGCCCTGCCAGAATAGATCAGCGCCAAATCTGTAATTTGCTGATCCGATGAAAAATTTTTCAAAAACAGAGGCATCCCAACAATACAGACTACCATCAGCAATATTCCATGTATAAAACTTAAAAATGTCCCAAGGGTGGCAGCTTTGTCTGCCTGCTCCTGTTCTCCGGCGCCCAGATAAAACGCGATCACGGCATTCAGTCCGACGCCAAAACCAATGGCAATCGCATTGATGAGGTTCTGTACCGGATAGACAAGAGCGAGCGCAGTCATGGCGTCTTCACTTACTTTGGCTATAAAATAGCTGTCGATAATATTATACAGTGAATTAACTGCCATGGAAATTACCATAGGCAGCGACATGGCTAACACCAACGGCAGAATTTTTCTCTCTTTCATAAACGTTTGTTCCATAAACTTTTCCTCCTTTATATTCTTGCTGCGTGGATTCTCCCGCCTCTTTTAGGAAAAATCTGTACATATTTTTTATTTTACAGAAAGATACTGTCATTTTAACGTATCAAGGTCTTTCCTATAGAACGAAAAACGCCACATAATTACCAGCGGTAATTATGTGGCGAAAAAAGAATCCTCTTGAAAAATCCACTCCTAAAAAGGTTTTATGAGATATTTATATCATAAATGTTTCATAAAATCAACACAATATTGCTTGAACTACCGTATTTTGAAAAAGAAAATATATGATTTTTAAATAGTTTACTCAAACTTCCCACACCACTTGGTGTGTTGAACCTTGAAAAATCAATACTTTAACCCATAAAAAAAGCATAAACCGCTTGCTAGTGGTATAATTGGGTTGTCAAAAACAATTC
>CAJTCY010000036.1 GCA_910575075.1 Lachnospiraceae bacterium | reverse complement strand
GTATTTGTGATTGTTGCCAGACAGACACCGTTGGCTCTTGCGCTCTGCTCATGAGTCAGGACTTTTCCGTGTGCTTCGTCCAGGTCAAGGATGATCTGGCACCTGCAGCGTATGGTTTTGGATGTCTTTTTTTTACGGATTATGGATTTGAGTTCCTTGAATTCATCTTCTGTAAGGCTGATTATATATTTTCTGGGTCTTGCCATTGGAATCACCGCCGTTTTTTTCTTAAGTATACATCAAAACGGCTGTTTCTACCAGTATAATTTGGATATATATCAACATGTCAGTACACTACCCTCCATAATTGTAGTGAAATAGTCTAAATATCTATCGACTACAATTATAAGCAAAACTTGAGAATCAGGAAATCCGCAGTATTATTTGGCGGTTACTTTCTGCCTATCGCATACAGCATAAATTCTTTGTATACTTTATCTGATGAACGGTGGTTAAAGCGCCGGAAATTATCATTTTCTTTGATATCTCCAAAATGTCCTTCCGTCTGGACGGAGCGGATCTGGCAGTTCAGAATGCCTTTCTCACTTTAGATGTTTGCATGAGATTTTTCTTTCAATTCTTCCCATCGCTCATTGATCTTCATCACTTTATTTTTATCGGCATCTTTTTGGGGGTTATATTGATACAGGCGTTCCGCTTTGTGCTCACAGCCGCTGCAGTCAGCGTATGGGATGGATAGTAATCTATTTGTTTCAAAATATGAGTTATACTTGCCTAATAGAGCTGAATTGGAGAAGTTGGTATATAATATTATGTATAATGGTAAAAATGATTAAGCAATAAATAAAACAATATTCTATCTGGATAAACTGGGATGGTGAAATAAATGAATATTGAAAGATTGGCGACAAGTGCTGTAGAGGATGCAATTGCGAAAACAGATTTTTTATCCTCGTTTGTAAATTCTGGTGATAAGGAACCTTTTTGGGATGGACATATATATGCTTTTTCGCATAAATCAAAGAAAAATTAATATTTTAAAGGACGTGCGCCTGTGCAAGTAAAGGAAAATTGTGCAAAAAATTTTCTGAGTCAAAATTTCAATATTCGGTAGGGGCAGTGGATTTGAGCAGTTATCGTAAAGAAGGTGGAACAATATATTTTGTGGTACAGATTAAAGAGGATGGCACTAACAAAAAGATATATTATAATACATTACTGCCATATGTCATTAATCAGTTGCTTAATGGTATTGAAACGAATGGAAATGCAACAGGTTGGTAGGGAAAATATAGATTTTGGATTTTCATGCACTGGACTTGGATACAATGTTGACAAGCCATATGAGTATTTATTCAATCATGATACATATTTGTACGCGAAACATAAGGAACTTAATTATCAAATACCTATCTGCCATATGTGGAGAGTGGAATCAGCAAGGACAGAATTGAAAATGCCTGTATGTATAAATGGAAACGGAAATGCCGCGCCATCGCTTGACCCTACCCGAACACGCCTGGGCAACAAGGAAGTGTATAGCAAAACAGCAAGGGTGTCCATCGTTAGTTGGAATCTGAAGGAAGCTGTAAAAATTGTGGCAGGCTTAGCAACAGTACTGGAAAATTCTGTAACAGGTGTGGAACCTGCCTGAAAATAAAATGTCCGCAGTGCAGACAGGAAATAGATGTATCATCTGTCTATTGCAGTAACTGTGGTAAAAGAATGGATGAAAGCAAATAGCAGCAGATAGAATATACGAATTGTTAAAAATGGCAGAAGGCATAGACAAGAAATTGATCTGATTCTATGCCTTTTTCTTTTACAAGTAAACTAACATGCAATTATCATACCTGTATCTCTGGAATTAGCATAAAAGATGGTATACTTGATTGGTAAAATACAATGAAGAAGAAAAACCATTCAAAGAAAGCGGGGAAATGCCATATAGAGGTATTTTCCCAAAGTGCATTTTACAGCAGGCTGTGGTATAATAAAATATAAAATTTGCCAGAAAGGAAAAACTTGATGATTGACTTTCACATAGCAGGTTTTCGTAGGTTTGCGATATGGGAAAAAGACAGTTAAAAAACGGATTTTTATATCTAACACATGGATGGTTTTTACAACAATATGGTTATCTTGAAAGGTTATTCTGAATTTATTGAGCATGAATTGGAAACCTCTATGGAAAATGTGACAGATGAAGAGAGCCTGGAGGAGATGATAGAAGATTTTACATTTCATCGTGATGAATTCATTTTGTTGTTTTTCGCAGATGGAATCCTCTGCATTGCTGTGCTGGTTATGATAAGCCAGTTCTTTACAAAAAAATTGGTAAGTCATATCATGGAGCCGCTTGATGCCTTGTCAGATGGAGCAGAAAGAATTCGGAATAATGATTTGATGCAGGAGGTCGAATATTCAGGGGATATTGAATTTGAAAATGTCTGCCATACGTTCAATGACATGCGCAGGGCGATTTTGGCAGGGCAGGAAAAAAGCCGGAAATATGAAAAAGCAAGAACCGACATGATTGCAGGGATTTCCCATGATTTGCGTACGCCCCTCACTGCAATCAAGGGGACAATCAAAGGCTTGCTGGATGGAGTGGCGGATGCGCCGGAGCGTCAGAAAAAATTTCTTGAAACGGCTTACCGAAGGGCGGGGGATATGGATGTATTGCTGAATCAACTGTTTTATCTTTCAAAACTGGAAACAGGAAATATGCCAATTGATTTTAAGGCCATAGAAATATTTGATTTTATCAGGAACTATGTAAAAGCAAAACAGGAACTTCTGGAAAATGAAGGGACAACGATTACTGTAGATACCAATGGAAACACAGGATATGTGTCTGTCGATCCGGAACAGCTTCAGAGAATTTTCGACAATCTTCTGGAAAATAGCAGGAAGTATGGGGGAATGACACCGCTGAAAATAAAAATCAGTCTGGAGAGAAAGAAAGAGAGATTCTGCATCTGCTTTTCGGATAATGGCGTGGGCGTACCAGAGGAAAAACTGCCTTTTATTTTTGAGGAATTTTATCGTGGAAATGAATCCAGAAATAAAAAAGAAGGAAATGGACTGGGGCTGTATATTGTCAGGTATCTGGCAGAGGCAATGGGTGGAAGCGTCCACGCAGAAAATACAGGAGGGCTTGCGGTCTATATAGAGCTAAAGGAAGGAGGACAATGAGTATGGCCGATGAAAAGCGTGTGCTGATCGTGGAAGATGATGCGGATATTAGTATGGTGGAGGAAGCTTATCTGGAAGCGGCAGGATTTCAAACAGAAATTGTCACGGATGGGGCAGAGGTTTCCGATTTGATTGAGAGGGAATCCTTTGACCTGATTTTGCTTGACTTAATGCTTCCGGGGAAAAGCGGTTATGAGATATGCAGGGAAATACGGGATAAGGTGGATATCCCTATCCTTATGGTAACGGCAAGGACAGAATCAGTAGATAAGATCAGGGGATTTGGGCTTGGAGCGGATGATTATTTTTCCAAACAGGGAGTTTGAATTGTTAAAATTTCTTGCGAGGAATCCCAACATTGTATTTTCAAAGGAACAGCTTTTTGAAAAAATATGGGGTTATGATTATGTGGGAGATAATGCTACTGTGATGGTACATATTAACCGTATCCGGGAGAAAATTGAAGATGACAGCAGGAATCCTAAAATTCTGGAAACAGTGTGGGGAGCAGGATACCGTTTTAATAAATAAACGGTGCTGCTTCATCGTTTATATGAATCGCAGCAGGAGGTGGTTTGTATGTGGGTGATTTATGCAATAGGCTCTGCTTTTTTTGCCGGGATTACGGCAATACTTGCAAAATGTGGAATAAGGAAAACGGATTCAGACGTTGCAACAGCAATCCGGACAATCGTAGTTTTGCTGTTTTCGTGGTTAATGGTTTTGATTACAGGCACATGGACAGATATTGCAGGGGTAGAAGGGAAAACTTTGTTGTTTCTTGTTTTGTCGGGTTTGGCAACGGGGGCGTCATGGCTGTGCTATTTTCATGCGCTGCAAAAAGGAGATATCAATAAAGTTGTACCGATAGATAAGTCCAGTACGGTACTTACGATTTTACTGGCGCTTATTTTTCTGCAGGAAGGGCTTACATGGGGAAAGGCAGTATCCATCATTTTGATTGGTGCAGGAGCGCTGTTGATGGTGTCGAGAAAAGAATCAAATTCAGAAAAAGAGCAGCAGGGCAGCAGTTGGCTGATTTATGCAGTCCTGTCTGCTGTGTTTGCAAGCCTGACGGCAATTTTGGGAAAAATCGGGGTAATAGGGATTGATTCAAATCTTGGCACGGCGATCCGGACGATTGTTGTTCTTATCATGGCGTGGCTGATGGTATTTATCAGTGGCAAACAAAAGAGAGTGAAAGAGGTACAAAAGAAAGAGCTGGCATTTATTATAATGTCAGGTCTGGCAACGGGGGCGTCATGGCTGTGTTATTATCGTGCATTGCAGGGCGGGCCTGCCAGCGTGGTTGTTCCAATAGACAAATTAAGTATTCTTGTTACCATTGTTTTTTCGAGGATTGTGTTCCATGAAAAACTAACGAAAAAATCTGTTTTGGGTGTGGCGTGCATTACGGTTGGCACAGTGTTACTGGCGGTTATTTAGATTTTATTGTGATAGAGATTAAGACATATATCATAGGGGGTATGTGTCTTTTTTATTATGACAAATAGAACAGCCCACAGCTTCATTTTGTTGAGTTTAGAATTTGTTTATAAAATATCCCTCTGTTTGTTTAAGGCAGGCTGTTAAGATACCTGCAAGAAACAAAAGGAGGTTTTTTATGCTAAAAGAAGGAATGGATGGATTCTGTATGGCATTGGCAGACAGTGTGCCGGGGGTATCCGGCGGGACAGTTGCATTTATCATGGGATTTTATGACCAGTTTATCGGTTCCATCCATAATCTTGCGTTTGGAAAAATGAAAGAAAAAAAATCGGCATTGACATATCTGGCAAAGCTGGGCGCAGGGTGGGTGATTGGGATGGTAATGGCGGTAGTTGTACTGTCGGTATTATTTGAAAGCAATATTTATGCAGTCAGTTCGTTATTCATTGGCTTTATTGCAGGGGCAATCCCGTTGATTGTCAGGGAAGAAAGGGACAGCTTGATGAGCTGAAGGGAAATACAACCAAAGGAAAAGCTGTCTGTGTGCTTGTTTTTTTCGTGCTGATTGGATTGTTAATGGGAGCTTTCGTGGGAATGGTAAAGCTGGACGTAGGGGGCGTTGCCAGTGAGGTGCTGGCTCCGGTCATTGCAGATGTCTCCATATTAAGGAATATACTGCCCGTGGAATTGCAAAAGAAAAACGCATCCGAACTGGCGGCAGAGCAGAAACAGCAGGAAGCTGTGGCAGCGGCGGAGGCGGCAGAAGAAGCAGAAGAAGAGGCGGCAGAAGAAGCAAAAGCCTTGCAGGATTATGTAGATACTTATTCAGCCATGAAGCCGAAAGAAGCGGCAAAAGTATTCGACAGCATGATGCCGGATCAGGAAAATTTGGTTGTCAGGATGTTGGAAAATCTTACATCAGATCAAAGGGCCGCTATCCTCTCAAAGAGGAGTGTTACAAATGCTGCAAGTCTAACTGAAAAAATGAAGAAATAGCAAAAAGTATCTCTGAAAAAATAAAAAATTAAATATGGACAAAAACCTGCCCAAAAAACGGTGTTTCGGCGGGGCAATTATTGTGCATTAGAATTTAATGCCTTCTCAACTTCGTTTTTAGAGGTTGGGAGGGTATTTTTGACTTTTATCATGATTGCCATTCTTGATGCGGGTACGGTCCACGGGTGTGCCTGCCATGCAATGGAGCATAAGCTGTCTGCCTATTATGACATACACACGGGCATGGTCTGGCGATCGTGACGCCACGCTGGCTGACTTACATCCTGGATGAAACGACGGCACCGGCAATTTATCGTCTTGGCGTGAAAGTGTTTGGAACAGAGAAAGGGCTTGCACCGGATGATGTGGAGAAGATTTATCAGATGTGTTTAAAGTAGTTTGTGGTTAATATTGATTAATTGAAAAGGCAATTTACAAAAATGCTTACAATCTTATCAAGGATTTTAAGCATTTTTGTGTTTCTTTCAAATTCTACATTTCTTTTAATTTTTCAATAAACTTCTCACATGCCTTTGAAAAAACCTGATATTTTTTCCAGACAATACTCATGCTATCCTCTCTTTTGGGCGATAAAGGGCGGAAACAGAGCCTGCTGTCACCGGAAGTATTAATGATTTTATCGAAACCGATGGCATAGCCCAACCCTTCCTCTACCATCAAGGATGCATTAAAAAGAAGATTGTATGTGGCGACAATTTCCAGCTCTGACAGTTCACGCTGCATCCATTCTGTTAATTCCTTGTTGCCCCCTTCCTGCTGTGATATAATCAATGGTTTATTCCACAAATCTTCCGGTGTGATGGAGGATTTTTCAGCAAGAGGAGAGTCCTGCCTCATCAGGACACCCCAAATGTCTTTGTAAGGAATATTTATGGAATTATATTTACGCTGGTCTACAGAACCAAATATGATGCCAAAATCAATCAGTCCTTTTTCTAGCTGTTCTAATACAAATTCTGCATTTCCGCTTGCAATATGGTAATGAATGCCCGGATATGTTTCATATAGGCTTCGGGCGGTTCTGGCAATCAGACGGACGGCATCGGTTTCTCCTGTCCCAATGTAAACGTCTCCTACCACAACCTGGTCGGAGAGAGTGATTTCTTTTTCGGTTTTCTGTACCAGATTTAAAATTTCCTCTGCTCGTTTCCGAAGAATCATCCCCTCCTCTGTGAGCGTGATTTTTCTTGAGCCTTTTGTTCCGCGGATTAAGAGCTGTTTTCCTAATTCTTCTTCCAAACCTTTTATCTGTGTGGAGAGAGTTGGCTGTGAGAGGTGTAAGGATTCTGCCGCCCGGACAATACTCTGTTCCCTTGCTATAGCGAGAAAATATTGGAGTACACGCAATTCCATATGGTATTCCCTCCGTTTCTATTGTTTGTCTTATCAGTATAACATGACTGTGCATAGTTTTCAACTATGCAAATATATAAAATATAAGTATTTGTTATTGATTGATTTGGATGCTATATTTAGATTACAGGAAAACAAGGAGGATTGATTATGAAAAAGTATATATTGTCTGTTTTGGTTGTTATGGTTGTCCTTTCTTTAGCTGGCTGTGGCATGGAAAAGAGAGAAACAGGGCAGGATGGACAGAATGTGAAAAATACAGAAGCAAGTGCAACAGAGCAGGCTGTGACAGGGATTGCCCCTACGGATAAGATTGCAGAGCTGGAGAAAGGGCTGTCTGTTGTCCGCTATGACGGCGATTATGCCTTTGACAAGTTTCTGTCAAGAGGCGGTGCTTCCTCGGATGAGGAATTGATTGGTTTTTTGAGTGAGAACCTGCTGTCCGGCATGGATTTGGGGTTCTTGGGAAATATCTTTGGCTGCAGTACGATTGCTGTAAAAGATGATAATGGAGCGGCATTGTTTGGGCGGAATTTTGATTGGGAACACTGTGAGGCGCTTGTAGTCCTTTCCCACCCTGAAAGCGGGTATAGGGTGCTTCAAAGTATTCATCTGTTGTGCCTAATGGGTAAAACTTTTCTTCTGTGAGGTATTCAAGGGATATTTCTCTTTTGTGCCGCCTTTGCTGGTCACGCCATGCGGTGATAGTTGCATTGCGGATAACAACTTTGCAAAAGCCGTGGAATGTGTACATGATGTGTTCCTTGTATGCTTCTGTGCAAGCCATAGAAAATTCCCCCTTTCTCCCACATGGGGTAGTGCATGATTTACGGCTTCGTTTTATTACAAAAGCTAATTTCTTAAACATTGTAAAATCGGTTCAATATACTTTTTGTCTGAAATATCATAAGACGAAGAAATCATTTTTACCATTACTTGCTCCGCTTCTGTTTTATCCTTTTTTGCTTTAAGCGTCTTTGCAAACATTTTCATCATTAGTTTAGACGGAGTAGACATTTTCTCATAATTGAAACCGCCCGGACAATAAAACGTTTTTACCTTTTTCCGTTCCATCTCACTGAAATTTTGGTTAAGGGCTACTTCAATTTCTGGATTGTCTATTGGACTTCCTCCAACACAAAATGCAATTAGCTTTTTATCTGCCCATTTGTCTATATTCCCTTTAAACCAACTAATTTTACTGATACTGCCCGCACAAGCCCAACCTCCAAAAATAATTGCTTCATAAGCAGTTAAATCTTTCTTCTTTGCAACGGACAATTCAAAACAATCTGCCCCGGTTGCTTCCGCTATCCACTCGGCATAACGCTTTGTAAACCCTGTCTGTGAATTATAAATTACTACTATCTTCATTTTCTCCAATCTCCCTTTTTAATTTTCTATTGCATTTTCAACAGCTTTTAATATACATTTACTACTTACCGTTGCTCCCGATACTGCGTCTTTATCTAATGACTGTTCTTCAACTATATCGTTGACTATACTTTCCGCGGTATTTCCCAGTCCGTTGTCATGCTGTAAAATTGAAATATCTGTTATTTGATGATTATTAACTGATACCTCAACTTTTACATGAACAGGTGTAATCGAATATTCGCCTATGTAATTTCCATCTTGAACATTCGATAAGTCGGGCATAGATACAGAAATGTTTTTAACATTTTTAACTATATTTCCCATTACGATTTTTCCTGTAATAAACAAAAATAAAACGACAATGAATGTTATCAGCAAGATTTTTTTACCTTTTTTCATTTTCGTTCGCAACCCTCTTTTCCAAATTTTCTATTCCGGCATACAATTTCGATAAAAGAATGAAAAGAGTTTCAATCTCCTTGTCTGTATAAACTTCAAAAAGATATTTTAATTCCTCTTGGTACTGTAAAAAATCATTTGAAAAATAGTCATTTACCTTTTCGGTGGGGCAGATACACATAGCTCTTGTATCATGTGGACTTTGCTGAATTGTGGCAAATCCTTTTTTCATTAAAACATTAGCTAATTTTTTGATATTTTGTCTTGAACAGCCCAGCAAATTTCCTAATTGGGTAAATGTTAGTGCTTCCTTTGATTGTCTGATTATTGAAAGTAACATAAATTGCTTTAGTGATACCTCTGGAATATGATTATCAAAAAGCGTTTGTAACTTGTTTCCAGCAATAAATAATGTGCTAAAAATAGCTTTTCTTTGGTTTTCCGTAGAACCTGAAAATTTTGCTGTCAAATCATCTAAATTCATACAATCCTCCTTATTCGCAACTTGTTACGCTTTATTATAGCAACAAGTTACCTATGTGTCAATATGAATGATAGAATTGAATGGGATTCCATAATGCTTGTCTTTTGGTCTTTGCTTCGGAATAGTGTGGTGCTGGCGGTCTATCTCTTGTTTTCGTTTTCTTGCTTCTTTACCGTACATAAGCATTATGGCATGGGATGTCACGTTAAAGGGCATATTCTGCAGGTATGTAATGGTGCATTTTTATGATAAATAGTTTTTATCTATGGAAATGAATTAAATATAAATATTTGTTATTTGTGTGGATGGAAACTATAATAGTATTAGAAAGCTTCCTGTATAATTCAAAGTGTAGAGTTCAGTAAGGATTTAAAAAAATAGATACCTACGCTATACTGTCATTGCTGACCAGGCAGTTAGCAAATGAACAGAAAAGGAAGGTATCTACAAGATGAATTCTACACAAAACAAGAAGATTTCGCAAGTAAAAGAAACAACAA
>CAJTCY010000035.1 GCA_910575075.1 Lachnospiraceae bacterium | reverse complement strand
CCAAAATATATGCAACAGGCATTGTGCTGCGCATAAAACATCTAACAGAATGCTAATTTGTGAGCTAAAGTATTGATTTTTCAAGGTGCGAGTCACATTTTTAATGTGGGAAGTTTGAGTAGTTTATATTATAGTGCCGTATAGCAAAACGACGCCAAATTGGCAGTTAATTAACAATTGCAGAAATGCGGCGTTAGAAATAATCTGTTACCAATAGTTAACAAATAGCAGCTCAGGCTATCTTTTTGATGGTCTGAGTTGTTATTTATATTAGATGTGAAAAACGTTTGGAGCATGAAAAAGAAGAAAGGAGGACATTGTGGATGTAGATTTCCTTCTGATTATAAAAATGAAACAGGGAGAGGAAGATGCCTTTGACAAGTTTATCCGCAAGTATTACGAAGAGATATTCAACTATTGCAGGTATCATTGTTCTGACGCAGAATATGCAAAAGATCTGACCCAGGAAACTTTTTTAAAATTTTTTACGAATCTGCCGGAATACCGCTGCATGGGAAAAACAAAAAATTACCTGTACACCATTGCCGGAAATCTCTGCAAAAATTACTATAAAAAGAAAAAAGAACTGCCTGTGGAAAAGCAAACACTGGAACAAGAAGCTTCTTCTTCCACAAATTTATTAAAAAATCTGGAAAACAGCATAGTGGTGGAGGCAGCTCTGAGAGAGCTTCCTGAGGAGCAAAGGGATGTGGTAATTTTGTATTATTTTCAGGAATTGAAACTGTCAGAAATTGCAGATGTACTAAACCTGGGGCTTCCGCTGGTAAAATACAGATTAAGATGCGCGAAAAAGAAACTGGAACAGTTCATCGGGGAAGACCCTCGATGAGATTCATGCAGGGAGGAAACATATGGAATTGAAAGAACGGATGGAATTGTATCAAAAACAGACAGTTGTGCACCTGGACGAACGTAATATCACCGAAACTGCCCGTAAGTCCAGGGACGCCTTTTACGAGATAGAACAAGGACGGATGCTGACATATCTGGAATTTTTATGGGTGCAGTTGAAACTGGTGAGAAAGAGATGGTGGCTGCTGCAGCTGCTCTTTTTACTGGCTGCCGGATTGCTGCTGACAACTATAGAGGAAGATTATCTGATTCACAGGACTATGGGAATTGCAGGCGTATTGTTTGTCGTTTTTGCCATTCCGGAACTGTGGAAAAACCGAAGCTGCTGCAGTATGGAAATTGAGGCGTCAGCTTATTATTCTCTGCGGCAGATTTATGCGGCAAGGATTCTTTTGTTTGGTTTGGCGGATTTCTGTTTTTTGACAGTATTTTGTACCGTGCTGCTGACAAATCTGCATGTTACGGTTCTGGTCTTAACCGCGCAATTTTTATTCCCTATGGTAGTGACAGCCTGTATCTGCTTCGGAATGTTGTGCACAAACTTCGACGTCAGCGAATCTCTGTCTGTGGCAGCCTGTTTTCTGTGGTGCGTTCTCTGGTGGCTGATTACTATAAATGAAGAGGTTTATTCTGTGATCCTGCTGCCTGTATGGCTGGGACTTTTGGGACTTGCGTTTTTGTTTTTGATTTTTGTTGTTTATAAAACGCTGCAAAACTGCAGCAAATGTTGGGAGGTAAGATTTGATGGAATTGAACATCATTGATTTAACGAAAAAATTTGGAAAATTTACCGCAGTAAATCACCTGAATGTCACTATGACAAACGGTGTTTACGGACTGCTGGGAGTAAACGGTGCAGGAAAGACCACGTTGATGCGGATGATCTGCACGTTACTGGGACCTACCAGCGGCACCATCACCTGCGACGGAAAGGATATTATGTCAATGGGTGAAAATTATCGGAAAAAATTGGGATATCTTCCCCAGGACTTTGGATTTTACCCAGAGTTTACAGTACAGGATTACCTTTTGTATATTGCAGCTATCAAAGGGCTGCGCCCTGTAGTCGCCAAAAAGAGGGTCAATGACCTGATTTCAGGCGTAGGTCTGTCCAAGGCGGCAAATAAGAAAATGAGAAAATTATCTGGAGGAATGAAACGGCGGGCTGGAATCGCCCAGGCGATGCTCAATGATCCGGCAGTGCTGGTTTTGGACGAACCCACGGCAGGGCTTGACCCGAATGAGCGCATCCGCTTCCGCAACCTTATCAGTGAGCTGGCAGAAAACCGTCTGGTGCTCTTGTCTACTCATATTGTATCAGATATCGAATATATTGCCAATGAAATATTATTGATGCGGGAAGGGGAACTGGTTCACAGAGGCACAGCGGCACAGCTCATAGCTTCTATGAAGGAATCTGTATGGAAATGCTATGCGCAGAAAAAAGATGTCTCGCATTTTATGAAGAATTATAAGATTTCTAATATGAAATCTGAACCTGACGGAGTAGAATTAAGAATTATTTCCAATGAAAGACCTGCGATGGACGCAGTCCCAGAGGAAGCAAATCTGGAAGACGTTTTCTTATATTATTTTGGAGAGAAAGTGAGTGATACGAATGGTGCGATTTGAGATAAAAAAGATTTTTGGCAAACGAATCAATAAACTGGTACTTGTTTTGTTATTTGTAATTGTATTAATCGGGAGTTTTCTTGCTATCCGTGACGTGAGATGTTATCAGGAGGACGGATCGGTGCGTTCTGGAGTGGCGGCCATTTCGCAGTTAAAGAAACTGAAAAATAAATGGAGAGGAGCAGTTACGGAGGATGTTATTAAGAAGGTAGTACAAGAAAACCAGCTTTCAAGAGATTCTGAAACAATCAAGCTTGCCAGACAACAGAGTTTTGATGATATTCGTGAAATGATCAACGCTGGGTTTTCTCCGGCAGAAGGATATGACTATTATACGGCTGATCAGATTTCTCCGGAAAAAGCCGCAAAACTCTACGAACAGAGAATTGAAAAGCTGAAAGAAGAATTGTCTGCTGGAAACGAAGAAGGAAATTATACAAATAAGGAAAAAGAATTTCTGATTCACCAGTATGAAAGTTTAAAAACACCTCTGTACTATGAATATGCAGAAGGGTGGAAAGCTCTTTTGGATTCTCAGTATCTTCCCACGCTTATGATTATTACCATTGTCATGATTGGGTTTCTGGTGTCGGGAATTTTTTCTGATGAATTTCAATATAAGACAGATTCTGTTTTCTTTTCCTCCAGGCTGGGAAGAAGCAGGGCAATTGTTTCAAAAATAGCAGCCGGTTTTCTGGCAATTACGGTGGTCTATTGGTCTGTCATGCTGTTGTTTTCTGCGATTATCCTGTGTGTTGTGGGTTTTGGCGGTGCAGGCTGCATGATACAGACAGGGTTGGGAAACTGGGAAAGTTTCTACAATATTACGTATCTTCAGGACTGGCTTCTGACCATGTTTGGCGGATATGCAGGCAATTTGTTTATTCTTTCTTTTGCAATGCTTATTTCGGTAAAAAGCCGCTCTACCGTGCTGACGGTTACGGTTCCCTTCGTGTTATCCTGTGCTCCTATGTTTTTGGGAAGAGTACAGATACTGACTAAAATCATGAATTTTTTTCCGGATATGCTGCTTCGCATCAGCAAATTCCTGGATGTTCTGCTGGTCTGTGAAGTAGGAGGAAACGTCATAGGAGTCTATCCATTTCTGATCGTGCTGTACTTCCTGCTGAGCCTTGCCATTATACCCGTGCTGTATTGCGGTTATCGGAGAGCAGAAGTGAAGTAAAGTGAATTATTATGTGGAATAATAGTATTTTTTGTGGTAGAATGATATTGTTTGTGCAGAAACTTAATCATGAAACTATAAATTGAAGGAGAAAATAAGATGATTTGGGCAAAAGAAGAAACAATGTCAAGGGATGAAATTGAAGCCTTACAGTTAGAGCGGCTCAAGGAAACTGTGACGCGGGTTTATGAGAAAGTGATGCCCTATCGCAGAAAGATGGAGGAAGCCGGGGTAAAGCCGGCAGATATTCAGACGTTAAAGGATCTTAGCAGGCTGCCGTTTGTTACGAAGCAGGATATGAGGGACAACTACCCTTTTGGTCTGTTTGCAGTGCCTAAGGACGACTTGGTGCGTATCCATGCGTCCTCTGGAACGACCGGAAAGCCGACCGTGGTAGGATATACCAAGAAGGATTTGGATGTCTGGACGGAATGTGTGTCAAGAATCGCAGCTATGGGCGGCGCTACTTCCAAAGACGTGGCACAGATTTGTTTTGGATACGGAATGTTCACAGGTGCGCTGGGACTTCATTTTGGACTGGAGAACATAGGAGCGGCGCTGGTCCCTTCTTCCACAGGAAATACAGAAAAGCAGATTATGTATATGAAAGATTTCGGAACCACCCTTCTGGTGGCAACCCCTTCCTATGCATTGCGTATCGGGGAAGTGGCGCATCAAATGGGAATAGATCCCCGGAAAGATTTGAAAGTTAAAATCGGACTGGTGGGAAGCGAGCTTCTCACAGAAGCAATGCGTACAGAAATGCATAAGCTCTGGGGAGAAGATATGCTTGTCACTTCCAATTACGGAATGAGCGAGCTGATGGGACCAGGCGTGTCCGGAGAATGTGAGTACCTCTGCGGTATGCATGTCAATGAAGATTTCTTTATCCCGGAAATCATCAATCCTAAAACCGGAGAAGTGCTTCCTCCGGGAGAAAAAGGGGAACTGGTGATTACCTGTATCTATAAAGAAGCGCTGCCTCTGATCAGATATCGGACCAAAGACGTAACCAGGCTGATTTACGAGCCGTGCAAATGCGGCAGAACCACGGTGCGTATGGAGAACCTTGACGGAAGAACGGACGACATGCTGAAAATCCGCGGTGTCAATGTATTCCCCAGCCAGATTGAAGAAGTGCTTCTTGGTATTGATGAAATCGGACCTCACTATGAGATTATTGTCACAAGAAAGAATCATTCTGATATCCTGGAAATCCGGGTAGAACTTGTAGAACCGGTGGACGCATACCGGAAATTGGAGGCTCTGGAGAAGAAGATTAAACAGAAGCTGCGGATAGTTCTGGGACTGGACGCCAAAATCCGCCTGGAATCTCCCAATACCTTACAGCGGTTTGAGGGCAAAGCACAGAGAGTGAAAGACTTGAGAAAGGAAGTGTAGTCAGTGGATAAAAAAATCATGTTGGGAAATGAGGCGATTGCCAGAGGCGCTTATGAAGCAGGAGTGAAGGTGTCAGCGGCATATCCAGGCACGCCAAGTACCGAAATCAGTGAAAATATTGTAAAGTATGATGAAATTTATGCAGAATGGTCACCCAATGAAAAAGTGGCCGCAGAGGTGGCAATCGGCGCTTCTATCAGCGGCGTAAGAGCTATGGCATCTATGAAGCATGTTGGCGTCAATGTGGCAAGCGATCCCTTGTATACGATTTCTTACGGCGGAGTAAACGGCGGGTTAGTGCTGGTGGCGGCTGACGATCCCGGCCTGTACAGCTCTCAGAATGAGCAGGATACCAGATGCGTGGCAAGAGCGGCAATGGTGCCGGTTTTAGAGCCGTCTGACAGCCAGGAAGCGAAAGATTTTGTAAAATTTGCTTATGAAATCAGTGAAAAATATGATACTCCGGTGATTGTGAGGACTACCACCCGCCTGGCGCATTCCCAGGGGACCGTTACCCTGGAAGAACGGGTGGAGCCAGAAGATAAACCGTATGAGAGAAATCCTGCCAAATTCGTGATGATGCCGGGCAACGCCATTGGACGCCATGTCTATGTAGAACAGAGAATGAAGGCCATGGCAGAAGACAGCAGCAGTTTTGCAATAAACCGTGCCGAATATAACGATACTTCTATTGGATTTATTACCAGCGGAATTCCTTATCAGTATGTGAAAGAAGCCTGTCCCAATGCCTCCGTGTTAAAGCTTGGCATGGTACACCCTCTTCCCCGTAAACTGATTGAAGAGTTTGCCTCTAAAGTGGAGAAGCTTTACATATTTGAGGAATTAGAGCCTGTAATTGAGGAACAGGTGAAATCCTGGGGCATAGAAGCCGTGGGCAAAGAAATTTTTACCGTGCAGGGAGAATATTCAGCAAATATGCTCCGTGAAAAAGTATTGCATGAAAAAGTTCAGATCAAAGAAGCTGCAAAAGTTCCGGCAAGACCGCCGATTCTCTGTCCGGGATGCCCGCACAGAAGTGTCTACTCGGTATTGAATAAATTAAAAATTCATGCAGCAGGTGATATTGGGTGCTATACCCTGGGCGCAGTGCCGCCGTTAAATGTGATTGATACCACGGTATGTATGGGGGCCAGCATTTCTACCCTACATGGTATGGAAAAGGCAAAGGGCAAAGAATACATAAAACAATGGGTGGCAGTAATCGGAGATTCCACTTTTTTACATACCGGCGTAAACTCTCTGATGAATATGGTATATAATCAGGCCACAGGAACCGTGATTATTCTGGATAATTCTACTACCGGAATGACCGGGCACCAGGATCATGCCGCTACTGGTAAGACCTTGAAAGGGGAAACCGTTCCGGCAATCAATATTTATCAGCTCTGCAAAGCCATGGGGATTGAACATGTGACAGAAGTAGATGCCTTTGATCTCCAGAAATTGGAGCAGCTTGTAAAAGAAGAGACAGCAAGAGACGCCGTTTCTGTGATTATTACAAAATCTCCCTGCGTGCTCTTAAAAGGAAATGTATTTCCATACAAATGCAGGCCAGTTACAGACCAGTGTAAAAAATGCGGCGCCTGCTTAAGGCCAGGCTGTCCGGCGCTGACAAAAAATGCAGACGGAACGATTGCCATTGACGATACCATGTGTAATGGCTGCGGTCTCTGTGAGCAATTGTGCAAATTTCATGCGATAGAACGGGTAGAAGCATAGATGGGAGGCAGACACATGACGAAAAATATAATGATTGTAGGCGTGGGCGGACAGGGAACTCTTCTCACCAGCCGTATCTTAGGGGGAATCACCCTGGATGCCGGATATGATGTGAAATTATCCGAAGTACACGGCATGGCGCAGAGAGGCGGAAGCGTTGTAACTTTTGTGCGTTATGGAGAAAAAGTGGCGGAGCCGATCGTGGAGGAAGGCCAGGCAGACGTACTGATCGCTTTTGAGAAATTAGAAGCGCTGCGCTATGCACATTTTTTAAAAAAAGATGGTGTTTTGGTGGTAAATGAACAGCGGATTGAGCCGATTACCGTTGTGACAGGAGCAGCAAGTTATCCGGAAAATATTGTGGAAGGGTTGGAACAGGAGCATACGGTTTATAAGATCGACGCTATGGCAGAAGCGAAAAAATTAGGAAATTCCAAAGTCTTCAATATTATCGTCCTGGGCATGGCTGCAAAGCATATGGATTTTTCCAAAGAAGCATGGCTTAAAATTATTGAAAAAACCGTTCCGCCCAAAACGGTGGAGATTAACAAAAAGGCGTTTTTAAAGGGATATGAAGGAGAATAAAAGACATGATTTGGAATGAGACTAAGGAATGTATGAGCAGGGATGAACTGGAATTCCTGCAGAGTAAACGTTTAGTTAAAATTGTAGACAGAGTTTATCATAATGTAGAGTTTTACCGGAAAAAAATGCAGGAATTAGGCGTTGAACCTGGCGATATCAACGGCATTGAAGATCTCCATAAGCTGCCATACACTACCAAAAACGATTTGCGGGACACTTATCCGTTCGGTCTGTTTGCTGCCCCGCAGTCTGAGATTGTCCGCATTCATGCTTCTTCGGGAACCACTGGAAAGGCTACCGTTGTAGGCTATACCAGAAGAGACCTGGAAATCTGGAGTGAGTGTGTGGCAAGAGCTCTGGCACAGGCTGGTGTTACCAGAGATGATATCATACAGGTGGCCTATGGCTACGGACTGTTTACCGGGGGGCTTGGCGCACATGGCGGTGCAGAGAAACTGGGCGCCATGGTAGTGCCTATGTCTACGGGAAATACTAAGAAGCTTACCACCATGATGAAAGATTTCGGCGTCACAGCGATCGCCTGCACGCCATCGTATCTGCTTCATATCGCAGAAGTACTGGAAGAGGCAGGCGATATACCAAATATTAAATTGAAGGCGGCTGTCTGCGGTGCAGAACCCTGGACCGACAATATGCGTAAACAGATAGAACAACGTCTGCATATCAATGCTTTTGATATTTACGGGCTTTCAGAAGTTATGGGACCTGGCGTTGCCTGTGACTGTGAGTACCACAAGGGGCTCCATGTATACGAAGACCATTTCCTGCCGGAAATTATTGATCCTGACACCTTAAAACCTATGGAAAAGGGAGAAACGGGTGAGCTGGTATTTACCACGTTAACCAAGGAAGGGCTGCCGCTTCTGCGCTATCGCACCAAGGACCTGACAAGTATCTCCTATGATAAATGTGAATGCGGCAGAACATTGGCTAGAATCAGCCGCTTTAAGGGCCGTTCTGATGATATGCTTATTATCAGGGGCGTTAATGTATTCCCCTCCCAGATTGAAGCAGCTTTACTAGAGATGGGTGGTGTCACACCGCATTATATGATGATTGTAGACCGTAAGAACAATCTTGACACATTGGAAATCCAGGTAGAAGTGGAAGAACGGTTCTTCTCTGATGAAATAAAAGATTTGGAGAGCCTTACGAAAAAAATTGCTCACGTGATTCAAAATGCCATCGGGCTTGCGGCGAAGATTAAACTGGTGGCTCCTAAGACTTTGGAACGAAGCATGGGAAAAGCAGTACATGTCATTGACAAACGTAAATTGGTATAAGGGAGGAATGCGTATGTTTATCAAACAATTATCTGTATTTATTGAAAATCAGGAAGGACGTCTGGAGGAAGTGTTGGACGTTTTAAAGCAGGAAGAGGTCAGCATTATTTCTTTGAGCCTGGCAGATACCAGCGAATATGGTCTGCTGCGGATGATTACTTCAAATCCCGAGGCAGGACAGAAAGCCTTAAAAGAAAAGGGATTTGCGGCAATGCTGACAGATGTTCTTGCCGTAAAACTTTCTCACCAGGTAGGAAAACTTCAGGAGGTATTGAGCCATGTCTGTAAGGCAGGTTTAAATGTAGAGTATATGTATGCCTTGTCCAACAAAGACAATGAGGCTTCTATTATCTGTAAAATTTCCAATGGAGATGAGGCGGCAGAACTTTTGAAGAGTAAGGAAGTAGAACTGTACAGCCAGGATGATATTATGAAAATATTCTGTTAAGGAGCGCATTATGACCGTAGATTTTCATACCCATATTTTTCCTGACAAAATCGCTTTCAGAACGATTGAAAAGTTGGAAAAGATTGCCAATGTAAAGGCCTTTACCGATGGAAGAGAAGAAAGCCTCATTGCTTCCATGAATGAGGCGGAAGTAGATCTGTCTGTGGTTCTTCCGGTGGTCACAAGACCGGAGCAGTTTGACACAATTAATAATTTTGCTGTATGGCTCAATGAAAAATATCAGGGTAAAAAAAAGAGGCTTTTGTCTTTTGGAGGTATTCATCCGGACACCCTGGATTACAAAAGAGAGCTGCGTGTGATTAAGGATCTGGGGCTGATTGGCATTAAGCTTCACCCGGATTATCAGAATACTTACATGGATGATATAAAATATATGAGGATTCTGGATTATGCGTCAGAGCTTGGATTGATCAGCGTTATTCATGCTGGAGTTGATATTGGCTTTCCCAATCATGTACGATGTACGCCAGAACGCATCCGCAGAGTCATCGATGAGGTGGCGCCTGAAAAAATGGTACTTGCCCATTATGGAAGCTTTGGTCTGTGGGAAGAAACAGAAGCGCTTCTTGCCGGAGAAAATGTCTATTTTGATACAGCATATACATTCGGATTTATTGAGGATGAAACATTTTTGAGAATTCTTAAAAGGCATGGTGCAGATAAAATTTTATTTGCCACAGACAGTCCATGGAGCGGACAGAAGGAATCGCTTGCCCATCTTAAAAATCTTGCCATCTCTGCAGAAGATCTGGATAAAATAACAGGACAGAATGCCATAAGGCTTCTGAGCAAATGTGCCGCCGCTTATTAAAAGCGGCGGTTGCTAAGGAGGACAAACGTGTTAATTAAAACCATTTTTCTAATTGTTTTTTTTGCAGTGATGATTGGGGTAGGATTATATTCCAGAAAACATGCCACCAACGTAAATGATTTTGTTCTGGGCGGCAGAAGCGTGGGGCCATGGCTGACGGCTTTTGCCTATGGAACTTCCTATTTCTCAGCAGTTGTTTTTGTAGGATATGCCGGACAGTTTGGCTATAAATACGGTCTTGCCTCTACCTGGATTGGAATTGGCAACGCATTGATCGGCTCCCTGCTGGCATGGGTAATATTGGGCAGGCGTACCCGTATTATGAGCAACCATCTGACAGCGGCAACCATGCCAGACTATTTCGGAAAACGCTATAACAGCAAAGCGCTTCGCATTGCAGCTTCAGCAATTGCTTTTATATTTCTGATTCCATATACAGCATCCGTATACAATGGCTTGTCAAGGCTCTTTGGCATGGCATTTGATATTCCCTATGAAGTCTGCGTAATAGTTATGGCAGTATTGACCTGTGCCTATGTGATTCTGGGCGGGTATATGGCAACTGCAATCAACGATTTTATTCAGGGAATTGTTATGCTGATAGGTATTGTAGCGGTCATCGGTGCAGTTTTGAGCGGACATGGCGGTTTCCTGGAAGCAGTACGTTCCCTGGCAGAGCTGGAAAGTGATGTTCCGGTAACTTTGGGACAGCAAGGCGCCTTTACTTCATTTTTTGGACCAGATCCCCTGAATCTTCTGGGAGTTATTATACTGACTTCTCTTGGAACCTGGGGCCTGCCTCAGATGATACATAAATTCTATGCCATCAAAGATGAGAAATCTATTCAGTCCGGAACCATTATTTCTACATTTTTTGCAGTAATTGTATCTGGCGGATGTTATTTTCTGGGAGGCTTTGGAAGACTGTTTGACACAGCGGCAATTCATAAAGAAGACGGACGCGTAATTTATGACGCTATCATACCAGAAATGCTGTCTACCCTTCCTGATATCCTGGTGGGCGTGGTAATCGTCCTGGTATTGTCAGCTTCTATGTCCACCCTGTCTTCCCTGGTGCTGACTTCGAGTTCTACTTTGACGCTGGATTTTTTGAAAGATAATTTCATCAAGAAAATGAGTGATAAAAAGCAGCTCTTATGTATGCGGATTCTGCTGGTATTTTTTATTGTCTGTTCCGTTGTGCTGGCTTTGTTCCCGCCCAAATCCATCGCACAGTTTATCGCCCAGCTCATGGGAATTTCCTGGGGCGCTCTGGCTGGAGCTTTTCTAGCCCCCTTCCTATATGGTTTATATTGGAAAGGTGTGACCCGGGCGGCTGTCTGGGCAAGTTTTATCTGCGGCATTGGCCTTACGGTATCCAATCTGTTTCTGTCTTATATTGCATCTCCGATCAATGCAGGAGCAATCGCCATGCTCCTTGGCCTGATTGTGGTGCCTTTGGTCAGCCTGGTAACACCAAAAATGGATAAACAGGAAGTAGAAGATATTTTTGCCTGCCTGGAAGAGCAGGTTGTGGTAGATAAAAAAATTGCGCTGCCCAAAAACCACTCTCAAAACAGTAACCATAAATAGTGTTGAATGGAGGCGTCCAAAATACGAATTGTGAAACTCAATGATTTTATATTGTTCATATACAATTCAAAGAATTTAAGAAGAAACATTTTATCATATAAACGCTTAAACGCTGAGAAATGCATTTATGACCATGGAAATGCACTAAGAGCAACTCTTTATGCCATAAAGATGGCAAAAGGCTCATTGTTTTGATCATTGAGTTGTTTCACAATTACCTATAGCAATATTATGTAAAAAAGCGCTATGCCGGATATGATTCATCGGCATAGTGTTTTTTCTCTTGACAACATACCCCTGCTAGGTATATAATGTCGTTGATGAATAAAAGGTATGCTAGTCCAGCTAATAAATGTCAATAGCAAAAATGAAAGAAGTTGATATTTATTGCTGGCTTAAAAAAGGGCGCACTTATCCCTTGGTGAAAATATCATTTTTAAAAAGATA
>CAJTCY010000034.1 GCA_910575075.1 Lachnospiraceae bacterium | reverse complement strand
GTTGTTTCTTTTACTTGCGAAATCTTCTTGTTTTGTGTAGAATTCATCTTGTAGATACCTTCCTTTTCTGTTCATTTGCTAACTGCCTGGTCAGCAATGACAGTATAGCGTAGGTATCTATTTTTTTAAATCCTTACTGAACTCTACACTTTGAATTATACAGGAAGCTTTGTATTAACTTTTATTTTGATTTGCTTTGGCTAAAAATTATGCAGCAGGTCGTTGACCGCACTTACGATTTCCAGATAAGCCTCATCGCTGTCTGTATATTTACTGACTGGTTTTCCATCCTTAGGCAATGCTAAAATATTCTTTAATGGTGTCTCCATCCACAGACACGGACGGATTATTATGGGAATAACCATGCATTCTCCTCTTTCGTTTCTCTCTATGGCCCTCTTCATTTCAATGTTATAACAATAATCTGAGGCAATAAAATCTGAACTGATCAATAAAATTATGATATGATCCTCATTCAAATGCCTTTTAATATCTTCATCAAGTCTGCAGCCTGCTTGTAATTTTCTGTCATTCCAGGTTTCTACTTTTTCAGACCTTTTTAACGCAGCAAAATGTTTATCTAGCTCTTCTTTATATTTCTCATCCGCATGTGCATATGATAAAAAAACTTTTACCTTCTGATCCATAAATTCCGGTTCTCCCAATTTCTTCTTTACTACTGTAAATAAGCCTGTCCGCGGCTTATTTTCTTTCCCTGCATCATTAAAAATTTTACTTTTCTGATTTAATTTATAATAATAATGGCATAAACGCCTGTTGGTTCTGGGTATAAATTGAAAACCACATTCTGCGCAGGTGATTTCCATATCCGCATGGTCCACAGAATAAGACATGAAACACTGAGGGCAATTCGCCATACATTCCACATAAATAATATGTTCGCTTAGTAATTCTCTCAAAATTTCTTCTGCTTCCTGCAAATTAATCTCTGCATAGGCAGCAATTTGATGTTCTGTTATTTGAAACTGTTTATGCTCAAGCTTCCATTGCAGTAACGGCAGAATCTTCCTCAAATGTTCTCGATTCAATTTCTCTGTATTTATTGACTGCATAATCAAATTCTTCTTTCGTATGATGCTTATATAAATGTATTCCAAGGCATTGGCTGTCAGAGGCGTCGTAAGACACTCTCGTTCCCCGAAATTCGTTCAGCCATGCAATTTTTAATATCGTTATCCTTTCGGCATTATTGATTGACGCCCTCAAAGCCATAAAAGCTTCTGAAGAAAATATAGGTTCCGTATAAGTCTCCCCTCTGATTCTGGCGCTGATATTAGTCCCATCACTGAATTTAATATAGGTCACATACCCTTCCACATCTTCTAACGTGCCTGTTTCAGCGGATTCATATAAAATATTCGTTATTAAAATATGTTCCACCATTTTTGTCAGAAAATCTTTTACATGAAAGATATTGTTGTGAGCTAATTTTTCCCTGTAATTTTTTATTTCCAGCTTATCCAGAAAATCATCTGTAACGGTGCTTATATATTCTTCCATCTTTTTCGGCTGAGCTTGTACCATTTTACTGTACACTTGCCGATACAGCTCTGTATTTATATTGCACAGCACAGCTTTATGACGGTCAGCAAATTCGTTAATCTGCAGTTGAAACATTTTTTTTACGATTTTAAAATTTTTTTCCGTTAAATTCGCATGTCTTTTATCTTCCTCCAAAACACCTGATTTGGGTTCTGTTTTCACAAACAAAAGGTTCCTTGTAAAATCTATCTCCACCGTTATGTAGGAATACTCACTATGCCTGCCTGTTTTGGATGACACAGTACATTTTTCACTAAAAATCATTATCAGCTTCTGTACGGTAACGGCGTCTAATCCAAACTTTACTCTAACGCTTACCAGTTCTCTTATATTGTCATGAAAAGGCTGAAATAAAATATTATGGTATGGAAAGGAATCAATATAGGGATAGTACTTCTGTATTCTTGCCAATATTTTTTGACCATTCTGAATATCCGCATAATTACCATACAAATCATACATAGAGATAGAACGTTGATTTCCATATAAAAGCTCTTCATTTAAAAATTCTTCTAGTTCTGACACCTCTATCTGCCCGCGCGCAATTAAGTCCTGCACATATTCATGGAATGGAATACCGCTTCTGTCCCATTTCACAGACAGGCGATATGTTGCCAAAAACCTTTTGTGTACATTTTTATCGAAACTCCTTGTAATAACTGGTGAAAGAATAAAATATGTCTCTGCCATAATCTCCTCCTCTATTCACCAATATACTACCATATTCCCCTATGTGTTTCCACTATAATTTCCTTGGGCTTTTTGTACTTTAACAGGGGCTGGCACTGACCAACCCCTGCTTGATGATTCTGCACTATTTTACTATTTCGTAATCTTAACGCTGGACGCCTGCCCTTTCTGCTTAAGCAATCTCTTATAGGCTTTCAGCTTGCTCTTTTGCACTTTGATGGATGCCTTCTTGTTAATGCCCTTAAAGGCTTTTGAACCTACCGATTTCAACTTTGTACTCTTGATCGTTATCTTTTTCAGCTTCTTGCAGTTGTAGAACGCTTTCGAGCCAATCTTGGTAACGTTCTTTCCAATCGTCACGTTTGTGGCCTTGCTGCACCCTGAGAATGCACTACTGCCAATTGACGTGACAAGGAACTTCTTGCCTCCGATCTCAACCGTGTCAGCCACCTTTATATTCTTGCCTTTCTTATTCTTGACGCCGCTTAAGGCAACGGTACCCTTCCCGTTCGTATCGGCATTGGTAATTTTGTACTTGTAATTTCCAACGGTATAGGCCGCATTCTTCCTGACAGTAATCTCAAATGTCCTGGAAACTTCTCCCGTATAATTTCCCTTTCCTTTGATCGTTGCGGTTGCCGTTCCAATCTCTGTATTATCCTTATAACTTACCTCGTAGTCCTCGTTGAGCTTTAAGCTGCTGCCCTCATACGTAATGGTAAGGGACGGCTGCATCGCTTTACCCGTATAGTACTGATCTTCAATTTTTTTCACATCAGCCTTCGTAATATTGGTTTTCTCCAAAGGCGTAAGGCTCTTATATTTTGCCTCCGCATCCGTCAGTACCTTATAATTCGTCACGAGAGCCTTCTGGTCATTTGTCAGTTTGTCGTACGCCTCCCTTGCAGCATCAATTTTCTTCTTGCTTGCATCGTCATAAAATACTTCGCCAACGGCATTGATCAGCGTTATCACATTTTCTACCGCCTGATCCACTGTCACATCATCCGTCTGGTATCCAATGGCATACAAAGTAAACTTCTTCGCTTCATCTCCCTCTGCCATTTTCAATTCGATCTTATGCATGGCAGATTCTTCTTCCTGTAAGGCAATGCATACTTTGCCATTGTTCCAGCCCGAAGCGTTGTGACAATGCAATGTGGATTTTTTCTTGCCGTCCACATACAAGTCTGCAGAACCATACGCATTCTCGCTCGTTTCCTTGTATACGAGCATAAATGTCTGGCAGTTGACTTCAATCGTCAGCGGATCACCCGTGCCATTCCCAGCATACATCCAGTTGTCCGGAAACCACTTTTCTCCCGCTTTCCCATTATACAAATACTGGTATGTGGGGATTTTGTCGTCGTTGCTGCTGAATCCGCCTGCATTGATTGCACTGATCGCCGGATCAGAGTCCGTTGTCGTTGTTGAATCAATCATCTTAATCCCTTCATAGGCAGAGGATGTCACTGCCTGAATGGAATCCACATCTGCCGCATTATCAGCCTCTGTTTCCTCTTTATCAATACAATCCATCAATTCAAGAATACAATCGGCCATAAGTTTATATCCATTTGCATTTGGATGAAGCGTATCATTGTAAAACCAATCATAAAAACCAGGCTCCTGATAGACATCCTGAATGGCGTCTGCTGTACTGATCATTGGCAGATCATACGTTGTACCATATTTACGGTAATTCATCTCTTCTACACGGTTTAGATTATTGAATACGGAAAATACCAGAACAACCGCCGAACCAGATTTCAAAGCCTGGCGAATCAGGCCTTCGTATGCACCGCCCTTGGTTTCACAGCCAGAATCATTTACTGCAAACTCAATAAACAAAATGTCTGGATGGCTGCTGCCTTCCGGCAGACGGTCTATCACATCCCGCCGATAGCGGATAATACCAATATCCGATGATGTGCCGCTCATGCCTGCATTGATAAAATGAACATTCTTACCCCCATCTACGCCATATTTTTTCGCAAAAGCAGTAGCAGAAACTTCCGCATAACATGCGGAATTCGGATTGTAGCCGCCGCCCTCCGTGATGGAGCCTCCAATATAAGCCAGTGATACATCCTTTCCATCGCGTGCCTTTTGAAGAGCCGTCTTGATACGCGCATTGTTGCCAGTCGAAAAAACCCCTTCCCTGACCATATTATGATAGAGTTCTTCATCGGGCTTAAATTCATCGAACACGGCCGGTATACCAAATATTGACAAATCATCTACATAAAAATCCGCCGTCTCGGATGAAGAACATTGAAGATACAAGGCAATCTCATCGGCAGTTTCCGGAACTTCAAAAGTGCCTCTCAGTTCCGTCCACTCACCGCTCGCACACGCTCTCCCATATCCAACTATTGAATCATAGTGGACTTCGTCGTTGGCATCCTTGTACTGTACCCCCAAGTCGCACGTCTGTTCCGAACCCGTATCCTGCTTTACATAGACTTTGAAATCATATGTATTCCCAGACGTCACAATTCTCGCAAGCGACAGCTGGATGCCGTGCCATTTATCAGCACGTCCGCTGACTGACAAACTGTTATTGCCTACGTCATGGTGCACCGAAGTAGAGACTTCAAGCGTTACCGGTCCGCGCCCCATAATTCCCTGGTACTCCCCATCTTCAAAACCATTTCTGTAAACTTCTTTTTTCTCATCCTCTGCCTGTACATCGGCCGGAAGCATTGTCAATGTCATTGCCGCTGCCAGTATTGCGGCACATACACGCTTCCATCCATTCCTCATTACTTTCTTCACAGTCTGCTCCTTTCATTATGAAAGAAGGATTGCAGAAACTTCATCGGCAAAATTTCTCAATCCTTCCCAAATTTTATAGATAATTTATTATAGTATGTTATTTTATCTTTTTCATTCCCAAAAACTATAGGTTTTTAACGAAAACTTGAAATAAATATTTAGTTTTTTACAGATAATGCTAAAAACCCGCTATGCCAGATGCTCTCTGGTATAACGGATTCCTATTATTTCATTATTTTATTCCGGTGGTAAGAGCAGCTTTTTCAAAAAATAGTCCCCCAGAATGGAAGGCTTATTTTGTATCAAAGTTTATCCCTTTAGACATAGAAAAAATGAACTTATTTATGTTCATAAACCAACTCAACAATTCCATTATAACTTTGCGTTTTTACTAAACGCAGCTGCTGTTGGTTTGGAAACTCTTCAAAAAGACGAATCCCTCCTCCTAAAAGAACAGGAATTACAGATATATAATACCTATCTATCAAGTTCTCACTCATTAACTGCTCAATAAGATTAGCCCCTCCACAAATCCAGATATCCTTGCCGCTTTGCGACTTTAATGCTTTTAAAAGATCTATTGGATTCTCGTTTGTGAAACAGATTTGTTCTGTGGAACAAGACCTGTTATGTGTAAAAACATAGGATGTCAAATCTTCATATACCCATTCTGCTGGGGAAAGTTCCGTAACAATTTGATGGTATGTATTCCATCCCATCAAAACTGTATCAATATTTTTTACGAACTCGGAATATGTGTCAATATTTTCGCCATCATTTCCTTGTCCGTCCAGCCATCCAACACCTCCATGCCTGTCTGCAATATATCCATCAAGGCTCATTGCTATAAAGAGCACTGCTTTTCTCACTTGTGTTCCTCCATCTGTTTCCATAAAATTACTTTCTTTTACAACTGTTTGACAAAACTTTCCTTGCCGTTACAATGATATGTTGTGACAAAATCTGCATTCCTTTCGTTTCAGTCATGTCCCGCTCTGCACACATTCCAAGAGAACAGGCGGTATCCATACTCGGTATCTGATTTTTGAAATTGCTGAATCATCTTCCTTTTTCTTTACTCATCATTCTTACCAGCTCCTTCATTAAATTGCATACACCAAAGGACAATATCCTCAAATACGGACATATTGATTTTATAGTATATATATGTTTGCTATACAAAAAATAAGTAAAAATGTATAGGCTTCATTATAAGTTATTGCCATGCATTATATACCTGCTCTAAGATTGGAAAATGCATCTGCCACTGATACGGACTCATCTGCTTTTGCCTGCTTTAGCCCTTTCTCCATCACTGCATTAAATTCTGCTTCTGATAAAATATCTCTTGTTGGAATCGCTTTTGGTAATGTCATCGTGAAAGGTATCCCATTATGATTGATCACCTGTCTATATGCCATATCAATAAATACAGAAACCGGTATACTTAATTTTTCAAGAATTGTTTCTGCGCTCTCTTTAATATCCGGCTGTATACGAGCTGTTACATTTGCTGTATTTGCTGCCATAAAGATTACCATCTTTCTTTTTTCAAAGTATAGAATAATGCTTTGTATCGCAAATTATAATACATTTTCACAAAATCAGCAATCCACGACTATCATACACAATCTCCGAATTAGTATTTCCACATCTGATTGCTCTATCCAATCCATAATTGTTGCAATGGCTCCATCAATCTTCTCCGTAAACTTCTCTTTATCTGCTTTAATATTTCCCGCCGGGTCTGTTTGAATAAAATATTGTCCATCATCCATCGAAGAACTGGATGATCTGTAATGATGGTTATTTTTAAGTTCTTCACCTTAATCAGGCTTTCCCGTCTGCACTTCGGGCAGTAGAGAGGATAATTTATCAGAACAGTATCGTTCCTAATCCTATTGCAGGTTTTCCCTCCGCAGAGCGGGCATAATATCCATTCCACATTTTTGAGCAACACATCATCCCCTGTTTTTTATGTCATGCAGCCGGTTGTCTGTAACGAATTTCTTTTTTCTTGGGTCGCCCTCTGCACGGTAAATGGTTAAATTCTCTAAATCAAATATGGAACTCCAAACGGTTTCAAAATCTGGCTCATTATCATATTGGCACATAAATCCGTAATCGCCCCTTAAAAGCTGTCTGGTCGTTTCGATGTAATCATCCCTAATACGTCCCGAAGAAAAGCTGTCCATAACAACCCGATACCGCTTGTGAGAATCATAATCATTCCCATCCGCATCATCATATCTTTTCATCTTATCGGATGTAAAACTATTGACAGTACAAACGATCCTACCGTTATCAAAGGTTTCCGCTTCCCGAACATTTTTGACGGACGGCGTACATTCGACTACTGCTATCCTGCCGTCTTTATCTGCAAGCAAAATGTTACAATTAGAAGCGATTGGCAAATCACAAAGCTGCGAGATTGCCTGTTCTGTATTATTTGCCTTTTCAAGCAAATACCGAACGATGAAACAGGAGTTAAATCCTGCCCGTATCTTTTCAAGGTCGGTCATAACAAAGGTCATTGCGACCGCAAGCCCATGTTCATTCAATCCCTCCTCCCCGTTAATGAAAGAGGATGTGGTAATATGAAATCTGTTTCCATTCTTTGGGGCATAAATCTCACTTTTGCTGCCGTCACGCAAATACGGGGGCAAATCATTATTTCTGCCGTATATCATCCTGCCGCCCCCTGCATATGCAAAAGCGGTACATCCCCGAACCTCGATGGGGATATTACTTTCCAAATTATACATACAGCAGCCCATACATAGCATCCATGAAACAAAATGAAGATAGTCCGCGCCTACGGTATCACTTACCCCTTTTATTTCCTCACATACTTCGGGAAAAAACTTTCTCAATACCGCTTCGCTCTGTTTTCCATGTTCAAGCTGAAATTCATCCAACTGAAGCGCAAAAGATATTTGCCCCCTGTTAAAAATCTTTCCCCGTTTCACTCCCATTTCGTAATGGTCGCCCTTTAGCCTTAAATGATACATTTCTTTTCAGTCCTCCTTATTGATTGCAATCCATACTTCGGAGCGTCCATGCAATGGCTGTCCGTCACAGATCGGATACACCTCAATATCGGGCAATTCCGCATACTTATATCCAGAAAACGGCAGCCATTCCATATAGAACCGTCTGAATACGCTTTGCACATCTTCTTTGAAACATCCATCATTCTCAAAAACAACCCAAGCAGCCGCAGGAATTTCATATTCATACATCCCCGAAGGAACTGGGGCATTTGTAGCAGCACCGATATAATAATAAATCTCTTTCGGATTTTTATATACGCTGATTCCCAATATCCCGTTTGGCTTCTGGTTAGACAGCCTGCATATCTCGCTGAATTGATTTCCCTGCAATGCCAACTTCCAGAAATCGGGGACTATCTTTCGATTTTCTTCCATATCTTCCACCATTGGAATACGGATGCCCACAATACGAAGCGGCTGTTTTTCCGTAATATGATACGCCATAGCACTTCCTCCTGTTATTTCGATTTTAAACTGAATGGACGGATATGCCTGTAAAATACTTCCCATAGCCCTTGCTGCCGTCGGCGTAATACCGTGGACATTTTGGAACGCCCGATGAAAAGAAGTCGGGGAAGAATACCCATATTTCAAAGCTACATCTATTACTTTGATGTCTGTACGCTGCAATTCAAACGCTGCCTGTGTCATTTTGCGGCGGCGTATATATTCCGCCAATGACACACCAGAAACATATGAAAAAATACGCTGGAAATAATAAGGGGAACAGCACGCAATACGGGCTGCTTCATCATATGAGATTTCCTTATCCAGATGATCTTCTATGTAATCAATGGCTGCCCCAAGTTTTTTCAACCATTCCATCCTTTCACCTCCTCGCAAATAAGAATAGCCCAATCTGATTTATATTTCCTCTCTTTTTCTGCTATCTTTTGTAAACATGAATATAGTGTATAGGAATAAAATTTTGATTTCAACCGTATCACCATATTATCAACTTGCAAGGATTTATCTGAATCCAAATGTAAGGTCTTAAAGAAAAAAGCCGACAAACCGTGAGGGTTTTCTCACAAATTCATCAGCTCTGTGTCTTTGCATCTGGCTCTGTAATGATGGTTATTTGTAAATTTTTTACCTTAATCAGACTTTCCCGCCTGCACTTCGGGCAATAAAGCGGATAATTTATCAAAACCGTATCGCCCCTAATCCTGTTGCGGGTTTTCCCTCCGCAGAGAGGGCATAATATCCATTCTGTTTCTTTCAATTCAAACCTGCCTTTCACAAATATTCGTAATGTTTACGATTTCTGAATATCAGATAGATTGTCAGCATAAGGGTTAGGCATTCCGCAACAGGAATCGCCAGCCACACTCCTGTTGCCTGCAAAAATTTTGGCAGAACCAAAAGGAAAACCGTGATAAATCCAAATGTCCGCAGGAAAAAGATTTCTGCTGATGTCTTTCCGTTCGATAATGCCGTAAATAATGCAGACGAAAAAATATTGCACCCAGAGAACAGGAAGCTGAATGAAAAAATGGTAAATCCCGCTTTTGTAATCCCAAAAACATTTTCATTGTCCCCTGCAAATATTCTGGCAATGCTTTCCCCCGCAAAGAGAGAAAACAGGAATACCAAAATTGAGACAGCCGTTATAAAGCAGAAACAAATGCGGACTACTTTCTTTAACCGCTCCACATTCCCGCTCCCATAGTTATAACTTACAATGGGGGCTACTCCCATAGAGAACCCAATATAAAGGGTCGTAAGCAGGAACTGTGAATATATGATGACCGTGATAGACGCCACCCCGTCCTCGCCTAACAGTTTCATCATTGTCCCATTGAACAGAAATGTAGTCACGGCAGTTGACAACTGGCTTACCATTTCTGACACGCCATTGGAGCAGCTTTTTATCAATACATCCGCATCCATTTTAGGTTTACAGAAGTGCAGCTCACTCCTGCAAGACAAAAAGAATACTTAGACCCTCTGTTTATCTATGTGTTTGACTTAGGCGTGGCAGGGGCAGCGATAGCAACCGCTATTTCACAAGTAGTGTCCACCTGTGTTTATCTGACCTATAGCCTGCGGAAAAAAGTGTGTTCCATTTTCGGATAAAAGACTGCACTTATACCAGAGAAATCATGTCCGAGATTTTCAAAATCGGCATCCCAACACTGGTATTCCAGATATTAACGAGCATTTCCATTTCCTTAATCAATAATGCCGCAGGCAGTTATGGTGATTCGGCGATTGCAGGCATGGGCGTTGTCACCCGCCTTATCTCAATGGGCAGCCTGTCCGTATTCGGATTTATCAAAGGTTTTCAGCCCATTGCGGGATACAGCTACGGAGCGAAAAAGTTTGACCGTCTGCGAGAAGCAATCAAGACTTCCATTCTCTGGTCTACGGTTTTCTGTGTGGTTTTCGGTCTGGTACTGGCTCTGTTCCCTGCGGCTATCGTTTCGAGGTTTACAAAGGGCGATGCCGAGATGATTCGCATTGGAGCGGCATCTTTAAGGGCGAACGGCATTTCAATCATGCTCTTTGGATTTTATACGGTATATTCTTCTCTGTTTCTTGCTTTAGGAAAAGGCAGAGAGGGATTTTTCCTCGGAGCCTGCAGGCAGGGGATTTGTTTCATTCCTGTTATCCTGCTCCTGCCTGCGGTCTGGGGGCTTAACGGTATCTTATACGCCCAGCCGATTGCTGACGTGCTTTCTAAAATCATAACGGTATTTATGGCAATACCGCTTCACCGAAAACTGAATGAAATGCAGAAACAAACCGCCACAATAGACACAAATAGTAATTAAATAACTTTTCCTTTCAAAAGCAGAGCCGATAAACTGTGGACAATTTCAATTCACAAGTTCATCGGCTCTGCGTCTTTGCGTCTGGCTCTTTAATAAGGGTAACTATATTTTGTTTTACATTTATTAGACTTTCGTTTTTGCACTTAGGACAATATAACGGAAAGTTTTTCAACTCTGTACCTTTTCTTGTTTTCAGTCTTGTTTTATTATGGCATATAGGACAATACAGCCAATTCTCCTTTTCCATGCATCTCCCTTATTTCCTTAAAAAGAAATCCCACATTCTAAAGCTATCGCCATATATTTATCACTGAAACTCAAACCATAATCTGTTAAATCCCTTACTTCCCATGTATCAGAATCTAAGTTATCCGCTCCATAGAAAAACTGGATAATCGGTATATTTCTAAATTTTGCAACAGCTAAAGATGCAGAGCATTCCATTTCAACCGCAATACACCCCTGTTTCTTACGTTCTTCAATAGCCTCTGGTGTTTCTCTGTAAATCGCATCCGTCGTCCAGACTTTCCCTACCACATACGGAATTTTGTGCTGTTTCAAACATTGTACTACTGTGTCAGTCGAAGAATCCTCTGCGTTTATTTCTTCACTTTCCGAAAAATAATGGTAACTTGTCCCCTCATCTCTGACGGCTGAAGATGGAACAATTATTTTGCCATCTGCAATAGACTGGTTTAATATGCCACAACACCCAAACAGTACGACTTTTTTTGCTCCTAAAGCTATGATTTCTTCTAATCCACATACACAAGCAGGTGCTCCTACTCTGGAAAGAAACAATCCCATTTTTTTATTCGCATATTCTATTTCATATACAGGCAGCGTTCCATTCGCAGAATATAAATTTGCAATTACTTTTGCTGAATTATTGTGGACAAAATCCTCTATAATTCTTTCTGAAAATGTCGTGATGCATACCTCTGGGAAACCAGACAATTTTTTTGTGACATCACAAGGATTGAGAAATGCGTTTTTATTCCCATGAAAATGATTAAATATTGTTGCCATCGCCATCACTCCTCACTAATATTTTTCTAATTTCTTTTATGATTCTTCTAGGGATTTCTCTGTCCACGGGCATAAGTTTACTGTACATCCTTACCCCTTGATACGAAAAAACAATCAAATCAAAAACAGCAGAAATATCTACCAGATTAAATTCTTGTCTGTCAATTCCATACTGTATTAGTTTTTTCCATGTATTTGCTGATAACAAATATTGTTCGTATAGAATATTATTCTGACTTGCAATATCATGGAGACTAAAGTACTCGTATATCGCTATACTTAATGATGATTGGCTGTCAATCATTTCATTTTCATATTTATCTAAAATATCATCTAATATCATTACAGCCGATTGATTTTCTTTTATTTTCAAGTCAAATTCATCATCCTGCTTACTTGTCATATCATCAATAATCTCTTGAAAAATTTGACGTGTACTTTCATAATGGCAGTACAAGCCACCCCTGCTTAGATTGGCAGCTTCACAAATATCTTTCATTGTTACTTGCTTGAAACCTTTTTCGGCAAATAGTGAACACGCACATTTTTTAATGTGTTCCCTTGTTTCCTGTCCTCTTTTATTCATAGTTATCCCTGCTTTCCGACACGAGTGTTTGAAAAATATTTTACGACACAATCGTCGGAAAGTCAATATAGAATTACCATTTTTAAATTAGAAATTTTTTCGTATTAAATAAGCAGAGCCGATAAACTGTGAGTATTTTAATCAATTCACAAGTTCATCGGCTCTGCCCGTGTCAAGTAAAGGACAAAAATTTTTTCAACTTTTTTGAATACTATTTTTCCCTGCCTTGACCAATATTGTACTATGCAATTCTTCCCAGTAAATAAATCAAATTTTTATGTCAACACCGTAACACCTATTCAGGTATAAATCCCTTCCTTCCAATACTTGCTTCCCCTGAAAAATGCAAATAATTTATTCTCCCTTTTACTTCCTCACTAGGTTCTTCATTATCAAAAACTATTATCTGCTTTGACTTTGAAGATTTATCATCTGCAAGCATTGTATAAAATTTTTCTTTTGTACCTTGCCCTACACTCTCATCATTCTCTCCATTTTTCTTGTCCTTTTCTTTATATGTTGTCAATGGTGAATCTAAGACGACAACTCCTGGATGGCATAGGTCACGACTTAAACAATAATTCATTATCCCCAACAAAAAAGCCGAATTTATAATTGCTCTGGCTCCTTTTCCAAATGAGGCCTTAGCTTTATTATCTATTTCTAAATCATGGGTAGTATTATTATACTTCACTTCCGCTTCTTTCCCAATAAAATTACATCCTCTCAATAAAACACCTCAATAAAACATAAATCTCATTGCACAAACCAGTTAAATATGACTCTGCAACAGGCTCAATTTTATTCCCCTTATCTGCTTTTGTATTATCAATCTTATTTGACAAATCAGATATCCTATCATTATATTTTTTTACCTTTTCATTATTCCTCAAAATAAGATTTACCTGCTCCTGGATTTCAAGTAATGCTTGTACCTCTGCAAATTTCTCTGAAATAACCGGCAATAATATAGAATTTAGCTCCTGCGATATCGACTCACTTTTTAACTCTATGTCTTGAATAAGCCGTTCCTCTTCCTCTACTTCACTTTGCATATCTGATATCGTATCATCTAACTCTGAAAGCTGAATCTCAATTTTAGTCCTTTCGCTGAAAAGCGCAATAAAATAGTCATTTAAACTTTCAGATTCTTCTACTTGCATATGGGAATGACATATTGGGCATTCAACATCCACTAATTGTTGTGTTAAATCATGCGCATCAAAAATAAATTCTAATCTCTCCATATAGTCAAGTGTTTTTTTCAATAAATTCAATACTTTTTGATACCTGTTAATGAATGATGCTGAGGTTATGGAGTGATCTTTACCTCATATAGGGCAGATATATAGTGTTTGTGGGCACTCCAAATAAAACGTCATCACTTCCCGTTCTAAATGGCCTCGATGTGTACCCTTCCCTATATGGCAGCTCACCTCTCATGTCCAACAGGATCATCCCCCTTCCGGAGGG
>CAJTCY010000033.1 GCA_910575075.1 Lachnospiraceae bacterium | reverse complement strand
GGGTACACATCGAGGCCATTTAGAACGGGAAGTGATGACGTTTTATTTGGAGTGCCCACAAACACTATATATCTGCCCTGTATGAGGTAAAGATCACTCCATAACCTCAGCATCATTCATTAACAGGTATCAAAAAGTATTGAATTTATTGAAAAAAACACTTGACTATATGGAGAGGAGGAAACTAATATTAGATATTTCGACTTTTTATAAGATCCTCCTGTTTTTCGGTATTTCCCAATAGTTTAAACTTATAAGTACTAAGGAAATATGAAAAGGAGGAGGGAAAACATGAGGAAGAAAAGTTTATTGCATGGTAAAAAACTGCTGGCAGGGCTGATTGCCATAAGCATGATTGCCGGACTGGCAACAACAATACCAGAAACCAAGGTATATGCAGCGGAACAGGACGAGGGACTTGTTTATTTTGTAGATTGCGGCGATTTCAATCCAGAGACTGTGCCGGAGGGAGAGAAACTGGGCAGCAGCCAGAGCGTGACGGATCGGATCTATGGGCAGGATACTACCGGAAAGAAGTGGGGGGTAGTGTTTACAGAAGAAGATCCAGCTATCACAGTACCAGTAGGAACGGATGTTGGACAGAATAATCATGTGTATGAGGGAAGCAAAGCGGTATTTACCAAATACCAGTGGGCAAATCAGAGATTGAACGGGGATGCTGCCATCACAGATTCTTTCCGCTATGCCAGAGACCAGGGAGCGAACCCCAAATATGTAAAATATCAATTTGATGTGGAACCAGGAGAGTATCAGATTGCAGTAGGTATGGGAAATACCTGGGGAAATGCAGGGGCTCCGGATATCTATGCAGGACCGTCAGGGAATAAAGAAAGTGATACCAAATTAAATACAGAAGCGCTTAACATTCCCCAGAATGGAAACAGAGAAACAACGGGAACGATCCAGATAGAAAATGGCAGCAGCAGTCTGTATGTCTATGCTTTATCAGAAAATGATACCATACAGATGAATTATATCCGGATTGTCAAGGTACCGGAAAATGCAGTTACCTCTTTGAAGATTACTGCGCAGCCTTCCCAAACGGAATATTATGTGGGAGATGAACTAAAGACAGCGGGATTAGAGTTGGAGGTTGTCTATAAAAACGGCGATACGAAAAAGGTGGATGCCAGCAGCTGCACACTGACAGGATTTGACAGCAGCAGGGCAGGAGAAAAAACAGTAACGGTAAGTTATACAGAGGGTGTGACAGTGGAAACCTCATTTACGGTAACAGTAAAAAAGAAACCGATTGCAATATCTGAGGACCCGAACCTGATGTACTTTGTAGACTGCGGGGATTTTGACCCAGAGACAACATCCGCGGGAGATGCAGTTGGAAGCAGCCAGAGCGTGACAGACCGGATTTATGGAGAAGATAAGAGCGGAAAGAACTGGGGTGTGGTGGTTACAGAAGAAGATCCAGCTATCACAGTGCCAGTAGGAACGGATGTTGGACAGAACAATCATGTGCATGAGGGAAGCGAAGCAGTATTTACCAAATACCAGTGGGCAAACCAGAGACTGGAAAGTGATGCCGCCAATACGGAGTCATTTCGTTATGCGCGGGACCAGAGTGCAAAACCTCAATATATAAAATACCAATTTGATATGGAACCAGGAGAATACCAGGTAGCTGTGATGATGGGAAATACCTGGGGAAATGCAGCCAATCCAGATATCTATGCAGGATCGTCAGGGAATAAAGAAAGTGACACCAAATTAAACGCAGAAGCGCTGAATATTCCCGAAAATGAGCATACAGAAGTGCATGGGACGGTGCAGATAGAATCACAGAGCAGCCTGTATGTCTATGCCTTATCAGAGGATGCTACCATACAGATGAATTATATCAGGATTGTCAAGATCCCGGCTAATTCAGTTACTTCCTTGAAGATTACCCAGATGCCTGACAAATTAGAATATTGTGTGGGAGAAAAAGAACTGGTCACAGATGGATTGAAGCTTCAGGCAGTGTATAAGGATGGCACGACAAAAGAAGTGGAAGCCGATGCGTGTGAATTTACAGGATTTGACGCCAGCAAGGCAGGAAAACAGATGATTACGGTAAGTTATACGGAAAGTGTGAAAGTACAGACGGAATTTGAGGTGACAGTTGTAAAGAAACCGATTGTATCCGCAGATCCTAATTTCATTTATTTTGTAGACTGCGGGGATTTTGACCCACAGACTACATCCGAAGGAGATACCGTTGGAAGCAGCCAGAGCGTGACAGACCGGATTTACGGAGAAGATAAGAATGGAAAAAAATGGGGCGTGGTAACTGCAGAAGAAGGAGAAGAAATTGTTGCGGCAGATACTGCGGCTCCTGAAACGGGCAGCAATGCAGTATTTACAACGTATCAGTGGGCAAATGAGAAGCAGACAAACGATACGCCGAAAGAAAATTCTTTCCGCTATGCCCATGGGCAGGATGATCTTACGGTCAGATATGTGAAATATCGGTTTGATGTGGAACCGGGACAATACCAGATTATAACGTGCATGGGAAATACCTGGGGAAATGCAGCCAATCCAGATATTTATGCAGGGACAACAGGAGACAGAGAAACAGATAGAAAAATAAATGTGGATGCGCTTGAGATTCCAAAGGGAGAGTGCGCATTGGTAACAGAAATTGTGCAGGTGCCTGAAGGTGAGGGCAGCTTATATGTCTATGCCGTGTCAGATGATATAACCATTCAGATGAATTATATCAAGATTGTGAAAATATCAGAAGATATCAACCTGGCAGAGACTCTGGAAATTGTCTCACTGCCTGAAAAAACAGAATATATTGTGGGAGAAGAATTTCATACAGAAGGATTAGTCCTGCGGGTGAAGTATAAAAATGGAGACACCAAGGAGATTACTGCCAGTGACTGCGAACTGTCTGGGTTTGACAGCCAAAAAGCAGGAGAAAAGGTGATCAAGGTAAGCTATACAGAAGGAGTAAAGACCGTTCGGACAGAGTTTACAGTAACAGTAAAAAAATTACCAATTGCTGTATCGGATGATCCTAACCTGGTTTACTTTGTAGACTGCGGGGATTTTGACCCGGAGACTACATCCGCAGGAGATGCAGTTGGAAGCAGCCAGAGTGTGACAGACCGGATTTACGGGGAAGATAAAAATGGAAAAAAATGGGGTGTGGTAACTTCAGAAACTGACACAGAAATAGAGAATCAGAATAGTAATGGAGGATTGGGGGCATATACAACGTATCAGTGGGCAGATGAGAAGCAGACGAATGATACGCCGAAAGAAAGTTCTTTCCGTTATGCCCGTGAACAGGATAGTTTTGATAAAAGATATGTGAGGTACCGGTTTGATGTGGAACCGGGAAGATATCTGGTGACCGTTGGTGTCGGAAATTCGTGGGGGAATGCAGCGAATCCAGATATCTATGCGGGGACAACCGGGAATCCGCAAATAGATGATAAATTAAATCCAGAAGCTTTAAAGATTTCTGAGATGGGACATAAGGAAGTTCAGAAAAGAGTATCTGTTGCGGAAGGAAAGACATCTTTAGAGGTTTATCTGCTGTCGGAAGATAGTACGATCCAGGTAAATTATATCCGCATAGAGAAAGTAACTGCAGAGGAGGAAATACTTACAGGACTGAGAATTAAGAAACCTGCAAAGGTGGAATACCAGTTAAATGAGGCAGAGGAACTGGATACAGAGGGGATGTGCGTGTATGCTGTTTACAATGGGGGGTATGAAGAAGTACTGCCGCTGGAAGATTGTGAGGTCACAGGATTTTCAGGAAGCACATTGGGAACACAGATTATCACAGTTACATACAGAAAAGGAGAAGTTTCTGTGAACGCTGTCTTTGAGATTACAGTGGTTGAGGGAACTGGAGAAGATCCGGGGCCAGAACAACCCACGGTAAAACCAGTGTCTTTGACAATACAACCGCCTCATAAAACAGAATATCAACTGAATGAGAAGTTAGATTTAGAGGGAATGATTCTCACTGTTCATTTCAGCGATGAAACAGAACGTACTGTTTCTGCAGAAGAATGTGAGATTTCAGGTTTTGACAGCAGCATAGCGGGGAAGAAAATGGTTACTGTATCGTATACAGAGAATGACATAACGGTAGAGGCGGTGTTCCAGGTAACCGTTGTTTCAGAAGAACAGCCAGAGAGCGTCATACCCGTGTCACTGAAAGTGACTCCTCCAAATAAGACAACGTATCAGGTTGGAGAAAATCTAAATCTGGAGGGAATGTCTGTTATAGTCAGCTGCAGTGACGGAACTGAGAAAGAGACAGAGCCGGAGAAATGTGAGATTTCAGGGTTTAACAGCAGCAAAGAGGGAGCGTTGAAAATTACAGTTTCCTATACGGAGAAAGAGGTAACAGTTGAAGATTTCTTTTGGGTGGAGATTGTAAAGAAAGCAGAAGAGAAGAAGACATTCAGGGTATTTTATCACGATAACAAAGGTGGAAGCGTCAGCGGAATGCCTTCCGATGCAAAAGAGTATGCGAAAGGTGAAAAGGCTGCAGCTGCGAAAGCGCCGGTGAGCACATCGAAATTCTTTGCCGGCTGGAATACTCAGGCGGACGGAAAGGGCACAGGTTATGCACCAGGAAGTACGATTACTGTAAATGGAGAAGTGCATTTATATGCCCAGTGGAAGACTTCCTACACAGCTAAAAATAAACTGAAATACAAGGTAACCGGGAAGCAGGCAGTGTCATGTGTGGGGACAGCCAACAAGAAGGCGTCTTCTATTAAGGTGCCGGCGACAATCAAATACAGTGGAATTACCTACAAGGTAACCTCCATTGGGGCCAAAGCTTTTGCAAAGAACAAGAAGATCAAAAAAGTAACCATCGCAAATAATGTAAAAACGATCAAAGCCCGTGCCTTTGAGAATTGTAAGAACTTAAAGAGCATTACGGTAGGAACCGGACTCACCACAATAGAAAAGTATGCGTTCAGCGGTGAGAAGAAGGGCTGCGTTCTTACAATCAAGAGCAAACGCTTAAAGACGGTAAAGACTGCAATTAACCATAAGACCAAGAATATGACCGTGAAAGTGCCAAAGAGCAAATTAAAGGCATACAAGAAGCTGCTGAAAAGGAAGGCAAAGAATGTAAAAGTATCAGCAGGGTGATTGCCAAAATGCGCAGGACAGTATAGAGATTTGGCAATAGTTTTTTAGGAGAATCCTCGTAAGTCTTAGAGTGGACTTATGGGGGTTCTTTTGATTTGCGCGGAAGGCGCTTGCATTCCATTTTGGCGCCGCCCGCGAACGTGAGAAACTCGCAGAGCGTGTTTCTCATCGTTTGCTGGATGATGAAGGGTATTCATTTTGGTAGAAAAATGGCTGCTTTACATACCGAGAAAAATTTGGGACTGGTCTTACCAAGCACTGAATCTGGTTAGCCAGATTCGCTTGTTAAAAGAATTTCTCCTAAAACCTCTTGAATCGAATTGGCAGATATGCTATATTAACAATATAAAGAGCAACCGCCCACAAGGTGGGTTGACAAGTTTAAAGGATAGAAATACCACCCCTACTCGCCAAAGTCTTGGGGTGGTTTTTCTATGTATGACTACTTACAAAAGGTAAAAATAAATGTAAGCAATGCCAAAAGGAATATGCCGAAAGTCAGCAAATCCTTAAAATCAAAATGATTTTTCATAGGCATCACCTCCATCCTGTTAGAATGAAAGGTCAGCCCACCCTGCAACACGGTTGCTCTTTTCACAATGTACCACAAATTCTTACATTTTACAATGAGTTTTTCGCTTGTTTCAGTAATTATCAAATTGCCAGCCTCTGTGTTTTCGGATTGTTATCAGATTACGTTTGATTTTACGGTAAATGAAAACTCCACAGATGAAGTGGAACGTGCGGAAACTTATAAGAAATTGTTGCAAATACAGCTTGAACAGGTTAGTTGATAGTAAAGAGTGTCTTTACCGTACATTTGGGTTATAAATTATACCATATGACACCTGTTTACTCTGAAACTTAAAATAATTTTGATAGATAAAAATGCAATAATCCCAGATATCTTTGTGCTTAAACAGCATAAAAAGATATTTGGGATTATTATTTTTCTTAAGTTAATGACATTGACTATTTACAGTCTTTTGCGGACATTCGCAAGGGTCTCTGATCTTCTGAATCTTACGGAATTGTAAGATAATTGTAAGGTAAAAACAGGGCAGATTTAAGAAAAATGAGGTAATCTGTGTTCATAGAAAAAAATTCTGCTGTGTTATTTGGCAGTATCAGGATATTCAACAAGTAACTTCCATGATATATGGCAAAGTTAAGGAAAACTTAAGAATTTTTATGAAGAAAAATCAAGAAAGATTTCGTTTAATCTAATAGGATAAAGAAAACAACAGGAGAGAAAAATATGAGACAGATTACCTTTACCGTGCCCTGTTATAATTCAGAGGATTATATGGAGCGGTGTATCGATACTCTGCTGACTGCGGAGGAACAAGTGGAAATTATTATTGTAAATGATGGTTCTACAGACCGGACAGGAGAGATTGCAGATAATTATGCAAGAAATTATCCGGAGATTGTACAGGTCATTCATCAGGAAAATGGCGGACATGGCGCAGGAGTCAACGCAGGGCTTGCCAAGGCGTCCGGAAAGTATTTTAAAGTTGTGGATTCAGACGACTGGCTGGACCCGGATGAATTAAAGAAGCTTCTGAGCAAACTGCAGGAGTGGGAGAAAAAAGATGTCACAGTGGATTTGGTTGTATGCAATTATCTGTATGACCATTTTTATGAAAATAAATGTAAACGCATGGGTTATAAAAATGTAATGAGGGAAGGGACAATCTGCGGCTGGAATGATATCAGACATTTTAGGGCGTCCCAGTATCTGGTTATGCACGCTCTGTTTTACCGGACGGAGGTACTCCGAAAATCAGGAGTAAAGCTTCCCAGGCATACCTTCTATGTGGACAATATTTTTGCTAACCAGCCATTGCCCTATGTAAAGACGCTCTGTTACCTGAATTTGGATCTGTATCATTATTTTTTGGGCAGAGAGGATCAATCCGTAAATGAGAAAGTATTAATGAAACGGATTGACCAGCAGATCCGGGTGACAAAACTGGTTTCTGTATGTACAGACCTTGAGAAACTGCGGGAACATAATCCACGGCTTGCCAATTATCTGACACGGAATATTTCCATTATGATGGCTATTTCATCTATTCACCTTCTGCTGATTGGAACGCCAGAAGCGTGGAAGAAACGTGAAATGCTCTGGAATTATGTGAAAAACCATGACAGGAGGCTGTATGTTACATTAAAACGGAGAACAGTCAGCGGTTTTACCTATCTGCCAGGCCGTACTGGAGCAGCGATTACTCTGGCAGGTTACAGGGCGGCAAGGAAGCTGTACCAGTTTAACTGAAAAAAGACACGAATAGAGATAAATGACTGGAAGAGACAAAAGAGAGGTTAAGAAATGGAACAGATTTATTTTGCGTTGGTAGACACACCAGGATTTTTTGCATCCATCATACGGCGGGTGACAGGAATTAATTATATTCATGTGGTGCTTTCCATGGATGAAGAATTAAAAGAGGCATACAGTGTCGGAAGGCGGAATCCGGCAATTCCTATACTGGCTGGGTTTGAGAAAGAAGACACGGAGAAGATTGAGAGGAAATTTCCTACGGCACAGTACCGGATTGTCAGTATGGAATGCACCAGGGAACAGAAAAAACAAATAGCGAGCCAGCTCCAGGAATGTTATGAAAAAAGATTTCAATACCATTATTGTGTATTGGGGCTGCCCATGATATTATTGAATATACCGTTTTACCAGAAGAATCATTATACTTGTTCTTCTTTTACTGCAAGCATACTTGAAAAAAATGGGATCGGGCTTTTTGATAAACATTTTTCGTTGGTGACCCCCAGAGATTTCTATGAGCTGGAACAGACCAAAATGATTTATGAAGGAACATTACATAACTTTAACCGAATGAATGGCTGTTATCCGGCGGAGCGGACCGGCAGATTCCGTCAGATGTGGCGGAAATTGTCCTACGCAATGAATGGAGTTTATTTATGAATCGTAAAAATATTATCAGCGCCGTCATTTTTATCCTTTTGGCGGCTCTGACTTTTAATGCAATTTTTAAGGGAAATGATATGTCGGCGGTGGTTTCTGCTATGTCGACGCTGCATCCTGCATATTTTACAGCGGCAATGGCAACCGCGTTTTTCTTTGTATCAGCAGAAGGTTTTATGATCAGTTATCTGCTGCGATCCCTGAATTACAAGACCAGCACAGCCACCTGTGTCAAATATTCCTTTGTCGGATTTTTCTTTTCCGGCATTACCCCCTCAGCTACCGGAGGACAGCCTATGCAGCTCTATTATATGAACAAAGAAGGGCATAAGGTTTCTGACAGTACTGTGGTGCTGATGACGGTGGCTGTGATTTATAAGCTGGTTCTGGTGGTAATGGGAGTTGGAATTTTAATTTTTTGCTATAAGCCCCTTGCGGATTATTTGAAGGGATATCTCTATCTGTATTATCTGGGGTTGTTTTTGAACACTCTGTTGGTGGTGGTTCTGCTTTTTATCATGATCAGCCCCAAATGTTTTAAAGGAATTGTGATAGGAGGCGAAAAGCTTCTGAAAAAATTCCGAATTTTAAAGAAATCTAAAAGGCGTACAGAAAAGCTGATCGATATGGCAGACCAATATCATGAAGCAGTTTTATTTTTCCTGAAAAATAAGGGTAAAATTGTAACGGTATTTATATTTACTGTGATACAGCGATGCAGTGTATTCTTTCTGACATGGCTGATTTATAAGGGTATGGGACTGGAAGGAAGCACTGCGTTTACAGTGATGAGCCTGCAGGCTTCCATCTACATTGCGGTGGATATGCTTCCTTTGCCCGGAGCGCAGGGTATTACAGAGATCATGTATAAGACGGCGTTTTCCCAGATATTTCCAGGGGCGTGCCTGACAGCCTCCATGTGCATTACCAGAGGTTTGAACTTTTATCTGGTGCTGATTGCCAGTGCGTTGGTGGCGGCGTGGTGCCATTTTAGAAGTAAAGTAAGAGTATCGTAAAAAAGTGTCTTTGACACTTTTTTATTTTTTTGGGACCAATTTGGGATTCCAGACATCTAATTAGTGTAAAGACAAAAAAGCTGGCCGGCAGAAAGGAATGCGAGTATTTATGAAGAAAGAACAGTTAGGACAACTCATTATTGCATCTGAGGACACCATGTATCATGTGGCAAAAACTTTGCTTTCCAGTGATGCGGACTGCGCAGACGCAATTCAGGAGGCGATTGTAAAAGCGTTTACAAATTTGCATACTCTGCGTCAGGATTCCTATGCAAAGACCTGGCTCATAAGGATACTCATCAATGAATGCTATGCTTTTATGCGCAGAGAAAAGCGTGTGGTGTCATTAGAAGAATATCAATACCAGGAAACGGTGGAACAGAAGGATTATTCTGACTTGTATGAGGCTGTCAGGCAGCTTCCTGAGAAAATACGAATCTGTGTGACACTTTATTATCTGGAAGGGTACAGTGTGAAGGAGACAGCGAAAATTTTAGGGATTTCAGAAAGTGCCGTCAAAAACCGTCTGGCACGGGCAAGGGCCAGGATGCGCGGGGAATTAGAACACGCCATGACGTAGGAATGCTAAAATATGTTATGAAATGGAGGACGGGATATGAGATTAGAAGATATGAGATATGATTTTCCAAAAATGCCGAAGGAGATGAGGGATATGATAGAAAGAGAAGTAGAAAAACAGGTAAAGATGGAACAGCCGCAGTTTAGAAAAAACAGAAGAAGGACGGGCAGAATTGCGGCAGCGTCTCTGGCAGCAGTGATGCTTTGCGGGACTACAGTATTTGCTGGTGTGAATATTTATCGGATGCAGCAGGAGAAGACAGGGGCATATGGTGTAAAAGTCGATATTTCAGGCAGTGTTAAAGATGCGGAAAGAAGTACAGACTTTGTGGTAGAAACTCAGAAAACGATTCTGATTCCGAATGTAAAATTAGAAGTGGGGTATCTGCCGGAAGGAATGGTAAAGACCGAAAATGGAAAATACAGTTTTGAGAATGCATTGAACAAAGGCGGCGTTTCTATGGCATTCTTCCGGATGGATACGGGAGATGATAAATTTGAGATAGAACATGGAAATGTTGCTGCCAGTGAAGATTTTTCAGCGAACGGTCATGATGCTGTTTATCTGCAGTATCCAGATTTATATGAAGAAGAAATTACATTTAACCAACGGATTTACGTGGCATATACAGACGTTCATTATGTGATGGAAATGTATGTAGCGTCAGATGTGAGCAAGGAAGAAGCTTTTAAGATTGCTGAAAGTGTGAAACTGACGCCTACAGAGAACTTAAAGGACGAGGATCTTGTTGTTGCCCAGGATTGGAGCCAGTACCACGAATATGCAGTTGAGGCAGAAGATGTGGATAAACAGGCACAGCCCACAGTATCCAAAGAAGAAATGAAAAATACGCATGCTATTGGAGACAGTTTCTCCCTGGGTGAAGGGCTTAGTGCAAAAGTATCCAAGGTGCAGGTGGCGGATGACATCAGCCTTTTAGATGCGTCTTTGCTGGATGAGGATTTCACAAAAGAAGTGGATGAGAATGGAAAATTGCGGCCAGCAACGATTCAGTATGTGAAAGACGGCGGAATGGATGAATTAAGCCAGGAGATAAAATCACGGGAGGCAGCCCAGAAATTGGTGTACGCTACGATAGAGTATACCAATACCACGGAAAAAGAGATGACGGATGTACTGTTTTCAGCAGATTTGCCCCGTATCAATGAAGTTGATGGACAGATGCAGATTGTGGAAGAGGAGAAACCAGGAGAGGGAGATGAATGGGAAAGCGCGATCAACCATGGATTGTCCAGCTTTTGGGAAATGTCTTACTATGATGTCCATGGAGGCGAGAGAGGCAATAATTATATTGCAAGCATCAAGCCTGGTGAGACAGTGACTGTGCATGTGGCATGGATTGTATTAGAAGAAGAGCTTAACAAGCTGTACCTCAATCTTAATCCAAGCGGCGGCTGCTATGAGTTCAGTGATTCATCTCTTGAAACAGGATTTGTCGATATACGGCAGTAAAAATCTTTGCATATTTTTCATAGAGAAAAAAAACTGCCGCACTCATAAAACTGCAAACAATAGGTACGAAAATTACTCTGGGAAGTCAGTTTCTCAGAGTAATTTTTGTGCATTTTGTCTTTAACGCTTTAGGGCAGGAGATTTTAGTGCAAATGATATGATATAATATTTTTGCATAATTTAAATCTTTTCCTTCTTTTCAGCCGTTGTATTTATTAGAAAAGCGTCTGTCAGGTATAGGCGGGAATGAAATTCAGGAGGCATGCCAGATGAAAGAACCTCTGAACGACAGAGAAATGATCCGTGAGATTCAAAGGGGGAAAAAAGAATATCTCAATAACATTGCAGAGAAATATTATGATGATATTTACCGCTTCTGCTGTTATCAGACTGGAAGCAGGCAGGACGCCTGGGATCTTGCCCAGGAGACGTTTCTGCATTTTATTCGTTATGTGGAACAGTACCATTATAAGAACTTGAAAGGATATCTTCTCACCATTGCCAGAAATGTATGTGTGGATTATTTCCGCAAATGTCAGAGCAGAAATCAGCAGGAAACAGATCTATCCAGTGACATGGATTTGGTAGGAAGAGAAACGTTAAGCTTTTGGAGCAGGCAGGAGCAAGTAATAATCAGCGTGGAGGAATTGAGCCGCCGTCTTCCTGCCATGCAGCGGGAAGCAGTTATTTTGTATTATGGTTATGGATATAAATATCGGGAAATTGCCCATATGACGGGAGTTGGCATTGCTACAGCAAAATCCAGGGTTCGCCAGGGAACAGAGAAACTCAGGCGGATAGCGAAGAAGGAGGAATTGTGTGAAGAATAGAGGGATTTTATTGGAGGAAATTCAGGTAGAGGGGAAGGCCCAGGTGTTAGAACAGATCCGGGAGGCTGTAGAAGCAAAAGAAATCCGTTATCAGCCCTCTTTGATTCAGATGGTGCTGGGGCATATCAAATATCTGTCGCTGCCCGCGCTGGGGGGGCAGATTGCCTGTTTGTTTCTGATTTTTGGCATGTGTATTTACTTTGAAAGAAGCCAGGCACAGCTTATGATCTGGCTGGGAACAGGTTCCGTGCTTGCCGCCTGTCTGGGGGTATTTCTGATGCTGGAATTATGCCGCAGCAGTTCATTTCATATGGTAGAACTGGAGCAAAGCTGTTATTTCAATGTAAAGCAGTTATGGTGTGTGAAAATGATTATTTTTGGCTGTCTGGACCTGTTAATTCTGACAGTTTTGATTGCGGGAGTTTCTAAAAATGTCTCCTGTGGGATGTTTGCAGTGATTCTGTATTTTCTGGTACCTTTTGTGATTTCCAGTGGGCTGCAGTTTCTGGTTTTTACCATATTCCGCAGGGGGAAGCGGGAGTATTTGCAGATGAGCGCGGCGGTTTTTATCAGTGTTTTGTCACTGTTTCCTCTGAGTGAACCAAAGCTTTACACAGTTGCCTGTCTGGGATTCTGGGTGTTGGCTCTGATCATTGGAGCGGGACTTCTGACAGGAGAAATTATTTTACTTTATCGGACACTTTGCAGTGAGAATGAAATTTATACCGTGGAATTGTAACAGACTATATTTAGAAAGAGGAGAAAAGATGCCAGAGTTAAGGTTGGAACACATCGGTAAAAGTTATAGAGGCCTGCCGGCGGTGACAGAGATGGAATACGTGTTTCAGAGAGGAATCTATGGACTGCTGGGGGCAAATGGAGCCGGGAAAACTACGTTGCTGCGCATGATTGTCGGGGTTTTGCAGCCAGATTTTGGCAGGATTCTGTGCAATCAGCAGGACATTTCACATATGGGCGGGGAATATCGGAGAATGCTGGGCTATCTGCCTCAGGAATTCGGCTATTACCCTAATTTTACGATTCATCGTTATATGAAATATCTTGCAGAGTTAAAGGCAGTGCCTCCAGAGCTTGCTGAGGAACGGATCGACGAGACGCTGAACAAGGTAGGGCTGGAACATCAGAAAAGACAGCGGATGAAGAATCTTTCTGGCGGGATGATACGCCGTGTAGGGATTGCGCAGGCGCTTTTAAATGATCCTGATATTCTGGTGCTGGATGAACCTACTGCCGGGCTTGATCCCAGAGAGCGCATTCGGTTTCGGAATTTTGTAAGTGAGCTGGGAAGAGAGCGGATCGTGATACTTTCCTCTCATATTGTGTCGGATATAGAATACATTGCAGATGAGATTCTTCTGATGAGAGCTGGAAAACAGGTGGAAAGCGGTTCTCTGCCCCAGGTTTGCAGGAAAATGCAGGGAAAAGTATGGGAGTGCCTGGAATCAATGGAGTCTGCCCGACGGCTAAATCAGCAATTCGTAGTCAGCAACATGAAGAATATGGAAGAAGGGAATGTCTGTGTGAGACTGCTGTCAGACAGAAAGCCTGTGGAACATGCAGTTATGGCAGAGCCTGGACTGGAAGATGTATTTTTGTATCATATGATGCAGTGAGAGGGAGGTGAACATCCGTATGCGGCTGTGGAAAATGGAGCTGTACAAAATTCTGAGACGTCCGGTATTAAATTTTGGCTTATTTCTGATTATGGTGTTTCAGTGTTTTATTTTTTGGATGGATGTATCAGGAAAACAAACCGAGATTGATGGGAATATTTACAAAGGAATTTCTGCAATTCAAGCTGACAGGGCGCTGACAGAAGATTATGAAGGCCTGTTTACTCTGAATAAGGCGGAACAGATCGTTGAGAGATTTGGATTTTCAGGTTACAAAATGGAGCGTGGTCAGAAAGTTCCGGGAATTAGAGAGGGAAATTTCTGCAGCCAGTGGGTGACAGACAATTTGACGGATTTTAACGATACAGGAACGAAGCCTGCGGCTCTTAAGGAAGGAGAAGTATGGAAGGAACGGGGACAGCAGTATCTGGACAAAAAGATACAATTTGGCTATACAGAGGGATGGGCATATTTTCACAGTCTTTGGAGCTGGTCAGTTCTGTTTTTAAATGTCTGGGTGGTGCTGATGGTGATGCCTGTATTTTCTGAGGAATACAGCAGAAAAACGGTAAATGTCCTGCTGGCCACAGTTCATGGAAAAGGCAAAGATATCTGGGCGAAAATGTGGGCGGCTCTGGTTCTGGGAATTGCTGCGTTTCTTGTGATAACATTTTGGCTGCTGATATTGACGGTCGCTGTGTATGGAGCGACGGGAATAGATGCCAGTGCAGGAATGTTCGACTATCGGGCGCTTGCAATGGAAAGCGAGAGCATAACAGTTTTAGAACATTTGCTGCAGACATTTGGAGCCAAGCTGGCAGCAGTCTGTCTGAATGTCTGCATGACGCTGCTTTTTTCATCAAAATGCAGAAATACAGCATCCGCAGTGGTTCTGAGACTGGTTTCTCTCTACCCTTTTGCATGGGTATTGAATGAGGTGGTTTACAGTCTGCTTTTGGATATGATGTATGATTCTGGGATGATTCATTATCTTTGGGGCTGGATTACGCTGGATATTCTGGGCATTATCTGTTCTTCTACAACTTATTATCTTTCGTGGTCGGCAGTAATAGGAGTCCCTCAAAACTGGAAAATAATTGTTAAGATTCTTTTATTTGTGGTCATGTCAGCCTCCATTTGGCGAACGGCAGTGAATTACCGTAAGGGGAATAAAATCAGCTGACGTTCATTTCTAAAATGATTACGTCTGACAGACTGGGCAGTATACGCTTCCCCTGCCGCCAACGGTGATGCGGTGAAGTGTTTCTCCGCAAATCGGGCAGGGGCTGCCTTCATGTCCGTAGACCTGCAAAAATGGCGTATTACGGTAATCTTGTCCTTTGGTTTCCAAGTATTCTTCAGCAGTAATTTGATTCTTTTCAATAAAATAGGAAAGTCGTTCTCGAATAACGATGACAAGCCGTTCCCATTCATCTATGTTCAAACTGTTTGCAGGACGTGCCGGATAAATTTGCGCTGTAAATAAAATTTCGTCTGAATAGATATTGCCGATTCCGGCAACGATAGTTTGCTCTAACAGACATTCTTTGATAGTCTTCTTACGTTTCCCTAAATGAGTGTTCAAATATTCAACGGTTAATTCTGCATCAAATGGTTCTATGCCCAATTTGTTCATCCCGCTGTATGTATCAGATTCGTCTGCACCAAGCAGCCAGAAACGTCCAAAACGGCGTGTATCAGAGAAACGCAATTCCTTGTTATTACTCAACTGAAAAATGATATGCGTATGTTTTTCCTCTGGAAAGTCCGCGGGGGTAAGCAGTAAACAGCCTGTCATCCGCAGATGCAGAATCACACGGTCATTGCTGCTTAACTGGATAACCAAAAATTTTCCCCTGCGCGCCATGTGAGAAATAGACTGTCCTGTTATCCGCCTGCAAAATTCGTCTGCCTCAGGGTAGGCGGTTACCTCAGGGCGTTTTACGGTTACTTTTGTAACCGTAAGTCCTTGTATCTGCGGCTCAATCACTCTTTTTATCGTTTCAACTTCTGGTAATTCAGGCATCGTTACACCTCTTGTTTCGTTTTCAGATTATTTTTGCTGATAAATCCTGCATTCGGTTTTATTTTGCCAGAAATCTTTGAATTAGTCAACATGGCTGAATTTGAGTTTTCCAATTTATAACAACAACTGATATTTTAGAACCAAAAGGTCTTGCTGCCTTTGTGCTGGAAACCTTTTGGTACTATAAAACCTAAAAATGGAAAAACTCAAAGGCTGAAAGGTTTTCCATCTATATTCCAAATTTGGTTTCTTATTATACTGCCAGTTTATATTTAACAAATCTTTAGAAAAAGTGCATGATTTCTATGCTATAATTTTATCTGTTATTAGTTGCTGAGCGTGAAATGATGCTGGAATAGTAGAAAGGAACGATACGCTGCTAGCACAACAAAACTGTTGATCTGGTTTTAAACCGGTATATTGGCAAGGAGGGATGGACTTGATATTTGAAGATCGTGATAGGGGGAGGCGCACAAACATTGAGTTCCGCCCTTTCAGCAGGGGAGACGGGTATTCCTTTCGCCGCTGTCTGGAGGATTTTTATGGCGGGGGTTATCCCTACAGAGAGTATCTGGAAGAGGAATTCCTTCTGGAAAAATGTAATTCCGGCAATATGCTGATACTGTGCGGAATTACATCTGGGGGAGAAATTGTCAGCACTTCTGCCGTCCGTCTGGATGAAGAATTTAAAGGAAGCGCTCTGCTGTTGCTGCGGGTTGTAAAGGCAGCTTACCGCGGCATGGGAATTGGCAAAGTACAGGAAGAGAAATTATTTGAATATGTAGAACAGCAAACGCATTTGTTATCAGTCTATGCAGATGTGATGACTCATAACTGTGTCAGCCAGGGAAGCCTTGCCAGACGAGGGTTTGTACATTGCGGGCTGCGGCTGATGCTCTATCGGAATTCTATTATGGTGCCAGGGCTTAGACTTGCGGAAGAAGGAAAAATGAGCCAGGCTGTTATGTGCAGGAGGGGCGCAATTCAAGATGTGGGGCTGCTGCACTGCCCGGCAGAGCATGCCAGAGAGGTCAGCCGCATTTATCAGCAGCTTGGGGCAGAATGCGGGATAGACAGGGACAGTATCCTGCCATGCCGGGAGAAGACGGATATTTCCTGGAAAAAAGAGGAGTTACATCATTCTTGTATTATGATGGTAGAGAGTGCAGGCAGAGACTTTTCCAAACTGCTGCATTGCAAAATGAAAGAGACGGATGACTGGAATGATGTGACGGTACTCTGCTATTTAAATATGAAGGATGAGGCAGCGGTTTCTGCATACGAATTGCTTCGGAAGGCAGGTTTTTTCTTTACTGGGCTAAAACCATTGCAGATCAAGAAAGAATATATGCTGCTGTCTCATACCGGCAGACAGCAGATCCGATACCAGGATATCCATCTGCACGAAGAGGGAGCAGATTTGTTGTCCTATATACATGCGCATCAATTGCCTGAATCCTAAATACAATTGTGCCAGAAAGCTTCCTGTATAATTCAAAGTGTAGAGTTCAGTAAGGATTTAAAAAAATAGATACCTACGCTATACTGTCATTGCTGACCAGGCAGTTAGCAAATGAACAGAAAAGGAAGGTATCTACAAGATGAATTCTACACAAAACAAGAAGATTTCGCAAGTAAAAGAAACAAC
>CAJTCY010000032.1 GCA_910575075.1 Lachnospiraceae bacterium | reverse complement strand
GTTGTTTCTTTTACTTGCGAAATCTTCTTGTTTTGTGTAGAATTCATCTTGTAGATACCTTCCTTTTCTGTTCATTTGCTAACTGCCTGGTCAGCAATGACAGTATAGCGTAGGTATCTATTTTTTTAAATCCTTACTGAACTCTACACTTTGAATTATACAGGAAGCTTTCTCTTATTATTACAACCTCAAATGAGGGAAAATTTCCCTTGTCTGCTCCACCCATCTTTCTCTTTATCCGTCCGATCAATTTTACATTTACGCATTATAGGGTCTGATGCCAAAAACTCTGGCTCCAATTCCATTGCCGGCAAGCATTGTCAAAATATAGACAAAACTTTTGATCCCGAAGGAACCTGCCAAATTAAAATAGAACATATTGGCTATGGAATGTTCAAATCCAGATAAAATAAAAATCATCACAGGTGCTATGATAAACACAATATTTTTATTTTTATTATAATTATCAATGGCAAGATACATCATCACACCGCAGAGGACTGACAAAAAAAACACATTCCACAGATTATTATCCAGCTTCGTCTCAACCAGTTTTGAACTGTCAATCTTAAGACTGGCAGCGTTCGCCAGACCTGCTGTGAGCATTGTCCCAATATAATTGCCACATATGGTAATTAACATGTCAGGCAGCTCTTTAAACTCTTTGACAAAGCCAATCTTTCCCGTATATAAATAAAATCCTTGCGTCACGATAGTAAGCAGACCAAAGGAAAACAGCAAAGAACCTATTATTTTATTTTCCATGGACAAATAAATAATTCCGCCGATTCCTATTGCAAACCCTGCATAAATTGATTTCGTCAATATTTGCATCTTACTCATTTTTCCTATGTACTCCTTTTATCACGTATTTATAATAGATAATTGCGAAACTATCAAATTATTGAAATTTCATATACAATTTATACAATAGTGCTAAAATATTTTATTCATACGAAACGCACAAAATGCAGAGCGCACCAAGCATTACAACGAACCACTTAATACGAAAATCATGTTCCGCAAAGGCTTCCATGATTTTTGTGTTTTTTCCTTAGTAATGTCAGTTTTTTGACATAGAGGGATGCTCTGGAGTACGTTTCCATGGTGCTAAAATGCATTTCTTAGCGTTTCGTATGCTAAAATATTTCTTCCTAAATTTTTTGAATTGTATATGAAATTCTCAAAACTATTGAGTTTCGCAATTGCCTACGTATTTATAAATTGTTTATCCCATTCAAAATTTTCGATCGCTATTTTTCTGTCCGCAGTTCCGTCCCATTGTACAGAAAATCCTGCATGTCTCAGTTCCCCGGCAATCATCTGCCCCACCTCTTCTGCTGTTGGATTGTCAAAACAATTTCCAAAAGACAAATGCAGCAGCTTACTTTCTTCATGGAGTATATGCTCCAAATCCTGCATGGTATAAAAACAGCAGCCGACAACCTTGTCCCCGTTTTCACAACGTTCTGAGGCAATCTCCCGGCAGTCATCAAATCCATCAGACTGCGTATATCCTGCGCAATGCAGTGTAACAATCCCCTGTTCTTCCATGCTGTGAAAAGCGCGGTCTAATTGCAAGAAATTTTTCTCCTCTCCTGTATACTGAAATTTCATGCGGTATTCTTCAATAATTTCAGATAATTCTTCACCTGAAATCTGCTCTAAATCTGGATAATTTTCTTCTATATAAGTCTCACATTGTTCCTGAATTTCATCATTTGATAAAAACCCCGCCTTAATCTCGTCAATTATCATTTCTTCCAATTCAAAAGCACAGCATTCATCTACTTTATGTTTCCAATCCATGACAATTCACTCCTCTATATCTTCATTGATAAAATCATAATTTTGTTCCATCAGCATTTGCAAATACTCATCGAAGCTGTCTGCGATCACTTCAATTTCGTCCGGGTCATGCAGATATCTTAAAATCTGTCCTTTAACTCCCTGGGCAGAGGGTGAGAAATCTATAAACAGCTGGGAAGTGCCTCCATTATTCATGCAGTCAGAAAAATGCAGCCAATGCATCCTTTCCGCATTGTCTATTATTTTTTCATCCATCTGTACCATGTCCTCATACTCTCTGTTCACATAGTCTTTCAGCCAGTCCATATCCTCTATATCCATCATTTCCTCTGAGGATAACAGATAATATGCATATTCTTCAAGATCTGATCCCAGAAAATAAAATGCAATTTCTTCCCCGGCATACTCTCTCCAGTATGTTCCATCCACAAATTCCAGTAATTGTATTAAGCTCTCTGGCACATCTGGAAAAATCATTCGCAGCTTTTCTATTGTTTCTTTGTCCGCACCATGAATTATTTTTTCAAAATGCATCCACTGTTCTTCTGCTCCCTGCTCTATGTACGCTTTTTTTAATCCTTGAATATACTTCTCTGCAATGTTCATACAAAACACCTCTCATTCTATTGTACACATTGGCACCCTGCACTGCAAGTATTATTTAAATTTAGAACAACGTGGGCAAGCCTGCTTCAACTCCAACATTTTCGCGTGACATGGTCTTTCTTATATGAGAACAACACAGCGGTATGCCCTTCATCAAAATGACATACCGCTGAATCTTTCTCTATCAACTTTTAATATCTCACGGTGTAATTCATAAACACTTCCACCATGCCCATGAACACGGCAAATCCAGTAAGAAGAAATACCAGAAAAATTGCGCCTTTATCATATTTGAGTATTTCTTCCGTCTCTCCCTCTTTACGGATATTTGAGGCAATGAGCTCCCCGCCCAGTCCAATCAATATCAGAGGCCACAGTCTCATGATTACCTCCAGAGACAACGGCGGGTAAAACATGTGAACCATAAACAATATCCCAAAAAATATCATCAGAATTCCACAGGTAATACTTCCCACTCTTCTGCTTCTCATACTATCGTTCCTCCTGTTTAAAAGACTGATCCTCCAGCTCCCTCTTTTTGCCTCGGATCAGATTAATTCCGCCCCAAATAAACAGCACAGAAATTGCCAGTTGAGGTACTGCGTCAACAATGCTCCAATAAATCTCGCTTGGGAACAGCCAACGCATATAATCTGTAACATTCCCCCACAAGATCACAATGCCGATCACAATCAGCACCCATGCCAGCAGATGATTCTGCTTTTGGTTCCATCTGTCGGTGGGAAGCACCCGGTCAAGATGAAACAGATAATCATCTTCCAGCGCATAAAACTCTTCATCCGACATTCCTCTGGTATTATGGACATTGAAAAAGCTATAACACCACAAAATTGGCAGAATAAAAAGTACTGGTCCCATATTGAAAAATGCCGCCAGGAAAATCAGCAGCCAGAAAAATGCCATAATGCTGACTCCCTGTTTCATAAATCCCATATACATTTCCCCTGCCCCCGGCATCAGGGAAAAGCAAAAGGTTAAAAATCCGCTTTTCTTCTTCGTCATCTCGTTACCTCCTGATTTCTTCCTGTTTTGTCTCTTCTGTTTCTATCCGGAACAGTCCGTTGCTCAAACTATGCAAAAACGCTGATATTTCTCCGCTTTTCTGCTTCAGGGTATCTGTAATCCCCGGCTCTTTCGATGCATTCCCCATATCCGCTCTCTGTTCCTGCTGAATTTGGGTCATCTCAAAATCCATATTCTGAATATTTGATGTCACCATCAGCAGAAAGATAGACGCCATCACCGCCAGCCCTACCTTCAGGCTGTACATAAGAAGCTGCATCTTATGCGAAGTCTCTTTGATGTGCATGCTTGCCTGCACATCAATCTGCCGGCTTCTCTGCAGTATCTCTTCCTTCAGATAGGCGGGCGGCTCCGATAACAAAGACCGATTCCATTGACTGGCATCCTCTGCATACTGCATAAGTTCCGCCGGCGCTTCCACATCTGTGACGCCTTTCTCCATCCAGTCTCCAAACCGCTGTGCACAGAAAGTACAGACTCCGATATGCTCCAGAAACTTTTCTTCTTCATTCCGCCCCATGCGCCCTATCTGCCAGTCACAAAATACATCCGCATTTATATGCATATTCCTGAGACTGCCTGACTCCTGAACGGCTATTTCCTGTTTTTCTGATTCCACGTTCCGTTTTTCTGCTGTCATCTGGATGCCCTCCCTTCTACCATTTTTTTAATCATTCCTTTGGCACGGTAAATCTGAGTCTGTACCGTTTTAATTCCCTTATCCGTCTGTTCGGCAATTTCCTTCGCCGTCTTTTCCCTGTAAAAATGTTCTGTTGCAACTTCTCTATATGGACTTTTCAGGCTTTGACAGATAGTGTAAACATATTCTTTGGATTCCTGCTGCAGATAAGTTTCCTCCGGATTTGCCGATTGGTCCTTTAATTCTTCAAAATAAGTATCTTCTTTCGGTTCCACGCGCCTTTTTGCACTTTTCAGAAAATCCAGCCCCTTGTTAGTAGCAATCCTGCATACCCACGCTTTCTCATAATCCTTCTGAAAGGTGGCAAGATTTTTGTAAATAGATAAAAAAGTTTCCTGTGTCAGGTCTTCGGCGTCAAATTGGTTTCCCGTCATCTTCAGGCAGATCGAATATACCAGCCGTTCGTATGTATCCAGGAGATAACCAAAATATTCTTCTTTATCGATTCTTCCCGCCCCCTTTCCTTGTCAAATTCCGCCCGCAGGCGGACCATTTTCTATCTGTCTGTTTATTATAACGAGACTGAAAACCTTATGTCTTCAAAAAATATAAAATATTCTCTAATTATTTTTCAATCGTCAATATATCAGCAAAACCAGTGATATCAAACACCTCCATTACCATCTCATTTACATTTCTTAGAATCATCGTTTTGCCGTTGGCGTTGGCCGTTTTCTGCCCAATCATCAGCGCACGGAGCCCGGCGCTTGACAGATATGCCAGATCCTTAAAATCCAGTTCTATCTGGTTCATTTTCTGAAACGCCAGCAAAATCGCATGTTGAAGCTGTGAACTGTTGGTGGAATCAACCCTCCCTGATACACTTAATACAATTTTATCGTCTCTTCTGATTTCTGTTATTTCCATTTTTATTCTCTTCCTTTCCATTTCTGCATTTGATAGGCAATTGACCATTATTTTATCAATCCACACAACTTTTTATCTGTCAGAATCATAACAAGATATTTTCATCTATTGTCCTTCCATTGTCAAGAACTGCTGACTCGTTCTGGCAAATTCTGGCATTTACATCCAGATATGAATAGGTATCCAGACGGCTCCTCTGACTGAGAAACACCAGATTCAGACTGCTGCGCACCGGAACAAACTGCTGCAGAAGAAAATAGAGCTGAAAGCGTCTGCTCTGTTCCACCTGGCTTCTGATAAGCAGCGTCACACAATATTCATGTTCCCCGTAGAGGCAGTTATATATTTTCTCTTCTGAACTGCCGCCATATGCTCTTAGGAGATTCCGTTCCACAATCACTGCCTGATCATCCAGCACAATTTCAATCACTCTCTGCAGCGCCTTTCTGGTTCCCTTCCATTTATTCAGCTTATGAATTTCTTTTACAAACGTCCTCAGCTTTCTCCCCGAAAGAAAATTTACCTCAGCGTCTGCCCCCATCCATTTTGCCAAAAGACGCAGCAATTCCTCCGGCGCGCTGTCCAGATCCAGTATCTGGTCCACCGTGTCAATCTGTTCCTGAAAATCATTGTAAATACTGGAAAAAACAGACAAATACCGATGAAAAAATCCATTCCATTCTTGATATATCTCTGGAAAAGCATACATAAAATTATCTCCTGGGAGCACCATTTTCATATCCCGAATAAACCCTTCACCTTCTCCCAAAATTTCTACGCAGAGCCACAGATATCTGCCTGAAAGGTCATACATCAAAATATCACTCTGGCTTACATAAGAGACTGCGCCTGCCTGACGGAACAAGGCCAGTTTTTCCTCCGGCATAATTTCAGGTTTCCTTAAAAATGTGTCAATCTCAATCCCCTCAATCACTTTATGATTTCTGGCAAATCCCCATATTACAAACGCCATATTTTCCGTGAGCACAAATCTCCCCTTCCATCTTCCCCAGGAATTATCTGTTTTTACTCCATCCAGACATCCCAGAAACAGATATCTGTTTTCCGCTGATGAAAGTATTTTCAGATCCCCCTGGCAGGTCAGCTCCATACCCCTAAGATACGCTTTTGCCAGCATGCTTTTCCCTATAGAGTAAGTTTTTACATAGTTCATGACTGCTGCCCTCCCAACAGCCCCGTATGAATGTCCAAATACAAATTTCCTGGACAGCACAGACAATCTTCTGCCGGATAAATATCCATCCCCTCCCTGGAAGCGCAGTTCCGGTTCTGAGGATAAATCTCCAGATTCCGCATAGAAACAATACAATCAAGTTTCTCTAAATCAGAAAACAGTTTTTCAAATTTCAGCGTTTCTCCGAAATTCTGCGGTCCTCTGCGATAATCAAGATGCCTATTTATAACGTCTTCGATCTCTTCCATATAATATTCATAATAACTCTTTACGTAAATAATGCCGCGGACATCAATCAACACATACCGGGGACTGGCAAAACAGACTCTGGTGGTTAAAATCCTTCTTGGCTCAAAATACTTCTCTAATATTTCCTTGTATACAGGCGTCAGTTTGGGAAATTCCTCTTCTGTCCATGGTTTTACCACCACCAGAACTTCCTTTCTGTTTGCGTCTATAACCGCCCGAACCTTATGGATGCAAAGTCCCGGCACATGTTTTGCCGTCTCTTCATAATCTTCCGCACATATAACAGTTTCCGGCCTTTTCATCTCCTGATAAAATCTTTTTTTTGCTGCCTCCACAGATTCTTTCAGCCTTCCCCCCGCTGCCGGAGCCGGATTTACAAATTTTGCCCTGCCGAAATCCCCTTCCGCAATAAAGAAACTGTTCTCTCTTACATTTCCCTCTTCACCCTGGCAGGTAGCAATTGCCGCCAGAAACAGCCGTGCCTGAATAAAGTCTCCTGCATCCTTGATACGAATTATTCCCTCTTCTTCCATCAATTCATAATTCAAATCTCCCTCCCCTGTCTGTCCTGGCTTCACAAAATCATAGCAGCATTTACCGCCCTGCTTCCGCTCCGCCAGCAGGCAGAAATAATCCGCAAGTACATTAGCAGCGGAAATCTTTATTTCCTGATTATCATATCCATACACCATTCCCAGCTCATAACGCTGCATCATCTCTTGTGTATAAATTACTACCCGGACAGCGTCATTAGTCTCTGCCGGGCCATACCCAAACCGCTCTCTGTCAAATTTGATTTCAAGCTGCCTCTCTCCCTTTCTCGTACATTCATAGTAACGCCCCTGACTGACAGCTTCACTGCAAGGATCATATCTTCGGTAAGACGTTCCCGGTCCTTCCCTGCAGAATACCCGGAAATATCCGTCTTTTGGCAGATTGAAGTTTATCACTGTCTTCTGGCTCCCGCCAAAACTTCGGATCACACTGCCTGTCTTTCGCTGAAATGCTTCTATCAAAAACCCATGCACAGACAAGAGTTTCGGCGCAATATCATACTCCGCCTCTTTCAGCACCCCACGTATGCAACAACCCTTGACCGGCAGTTCTTCATACACTTTCGGGTTCTTGATTCCACTAAATACCAGCTCTCCATCGGTCAGAAAAGACCAGGTATGATCCTGGCAGCAGATATCCTCAAACCCCTTTTTCGTATAACACTGCCAGGAAATATGCGCAAAACGCCTCTCCACAGAACTGTCAAATGCATTGCGGTACATTGCTTTAACTGTGCGGATATAAAAATATATCTCTTCTTGTTCTGGAAGGGAATTCATGATAAAATATACGGCATTTCCAGCACTGGGCTTATTTCCAAAAATCTCTACGCTCAGAGGAATCTCTGGCTGCAGAAGCACCCCGGCATCCAGAATTTTTCCCTCAGTCATGCCGTAAACACCAAGAAGCTGATGCTGCCCTGCCATAGCCGGTTGATTTGTTTCAAAAATAGTTTCTCCTGACAAAAACTGCTGGCTTTGGGGAAGGGTTAGGCTCCCTGGCAGATTTTTTGCCTCCAGCAGCACCCGCGCACTGCTGGAAGAATACCTAACAATTCCTGCAAACTTCAACAGTTTCTGTAATATTTCCGGCGTCATCTTTTGTATCTGAGACTGCTGCAGAACCTGAAAAGCGATAAAATTTTCTAATATGGTAATCCCTGGGTCAGAAGGTTGTAAGTTCGTCCATTCTCTGGTATACAGGGGAATTTTCTGCAGGTCTTCCTCCAGCCATTCTTCAAAGGTCTTGTCCTTCTGTTTACTTATCTCTAACATTTATATTTCCTCCTGTGACAGTACATGCACCTTATGGCGCCCGCTCTGGCAGATAAAGAATGAAGATTGAGGAATCCGCTCCAATTCTCTCTCAAAAATTTCCCCCTGATACTGATATCTTCCTGTAACTGTCATATGCCGGATATGGATTCTGTGAAAAGCAGCGTGAATACTCATAAGAATCTGAGTCTTTCTGGGCAGGATACCAATTTTCCATCCTTCCTGGAATGCGTCTCCTACCGGGTTCAAAAATTTTTGCAGCATATTAGTCATTTTGCGCTCAATCTCAAATCTTTCTTCGCCCTCAGAATCTTCCAGCCAAAGCTCTACAGAAATTTGCACTGGCACAGGCTGGACAATGGACAGTTTCCCTTTTTCAACCGTCATCTCACATCTGGAATACAGATACTTCTCCATCCCCTCCGCCTCTTTCTGAAAAGAACGAGAACCTTTTGCAAAATCCTTCATCATCACCACCAGGCATATATGCCCCGGGTCCTTCTTTCCCTCCGGCGTCTGTCCGGCAACAAGAGACACTTTGTCAATATTTTCTGAATATCCTTTGAGCTCCTGTATAAAATCCGCTCTGGTAAGAAGCCTTCCCTGGCTTCCAAACCATGCCATGCCCCGGTTCACTGCCTGGAAAATATTCTCCTGATCCGTACCCCCAAATGCCGGAAGCGGATTCGTAAACGTTCCCTGAAACTCTGTGTTTGATACAAAATCTCTGATTGTGTCTGCAGGAACATTTCCTGCCGCCCCCTCTGAGACCCTTACCGCTGCCAGAAAAGCTGTGCTGTCAGTTACCTGAGGAATGTTTACATGCACTCCATCGCCAAACCGCACCTGTCCCCGTGCCCGGTCTAAAATATAATACCGTCCTCCAGAATAGGAATATTCAAAATTTCCTGTCTCCTGCCATTTCACATAAAAATCCTGGATATTTCCCATCAGGTCATATTCTGCCCGCACCTGCTCTGGATGTTCCCTAAGCATCTCTTCTCTTTGATCCATCGGACAGGTATCTTTTTCATTTACCCAGATGTCTGCATCCACAATATACTTCTCTGATAAAGAAAACACCATATTGGGACGGACCTGTTCTATGTAGAACTCTTCTTCCTCCAGAAATTCTATATTTTGAACCAACACCCCATTAACACTTACCTGTTTTAAAAAAGGCAGTTCTCTTTGTTCACTGCCTGCATATTCATCTCGAATCCGAATCCAGTATCTGCTTACCCCCAATTCTTTCCTCTCGGTAAAATCCTCCGGCGCCGCCACACTGACAATGCCTGTATGCAAAAACCCCTCTGTGCCGTCCCACACCTGCATGCTGCGAAATCCATGCTTTCCTGAATATTCAAAACACAGCTTTGTCCCTGCCCTCCCTGTAGAGGATGCAAATTCAAAATACAGATTGACCGGTCCATATTCCATTTTTTTATCAAATCCCAGATACAGCGTATGCTTCTCGTGTCTGGGAGGGGCAAACACTGTAACTTTTTTCTGCCCCTTCCACTCTCTCGCCAGATCTATTTTCTCATTTTCATAAAAACGTTCCAAACACAGGGGTCTTTCGTATTTCCTCATATAACTGAAACTGATTTCTAAATGCTCCAATACAGGATAAATATGCCGGCAAGGCAGAAAATAGCAGTGATCCGCTTTCATCAGCCGCATACGGATACAGCGCCCCTGAAAAGAACCTGACTGAGAACTTTTCCAGTCTGGAGGACACCAAAAACAAATCTTATATGTTCCCTGTCTGGCAGAGGCAAACATTCTGGAACAGTCCTGCTCAAGGACAAGCCGCTTCCAGCCCTGTCCGTTGAAATATTCAAATGAAATCTCCTCCACCGCCGTTTCCGCCAAGCGCTGCTTACTCATAAACGGCGGTTTTCTCTTAATAATCCGCAGATCTTCTTCTGGCTCAAAAAAATCCAGACCCACCGTCTGTTTTGCAAATGACACCTCAAAACAAATTTGAATCCAGGCATTTTTCTTGGAAAAGCAGTTGTCATCTCCAATATAACATTCATCAAACAACTGCAGTTTATCGCCAAAGGGACAGAATTTATCCACATCAAACTCTATGTTTCCATTTCCTGCATAAACCGCTTGGCGGCTCTTTCCCTCGGAAGAGACAAGAATATCTTCCAATACAATAACATCTTTGGGCGCCTGTACTGCTTCAATCACCAAATATGGCAGCACAGGCAGATTCCGCTCTATCACAAGAATCTCTCCCTGTAATTTTACTTTCTCTGCTCTCTGCATTCCCTGGCAGGAAGGATAGAGCAGCCGAAATTCCTCATTTATAATTCTCTCTGCCAGATTTTCCCCGCCGCAAAATTTAATATAAATCTTATCATTGGCAATATCAAAAATATGTTCATGTCCAAGCAGCAGCGCATGTCTTTCAATGCCTCGTTCTGGAAAAACAAAGAGTTTGTTTCCTCTAAAGGACTCCTCTCCTGTCAGATCATCCTCTGCAAAATAAGCTGTCTGAGGAAAATTCCCCAAAACCGGAATCATAACTCCAGTGCCTCCCTCTGCCTCAAAACAATGTGTCAGTCTGCTGTCGGTAAGATAGCAGCCCTGACTGTTCCTAAATTGAATATTTTTTTCCTCTCCCTCTGCTGACATCCTGGTTCCCTTGTTAAGCCATGTCCCTGCTGACGGACAAAACAGCACCAGAGCCTCCGACGGATGTACCGGAAGCAGGCTTATATCAAGCATATTCACAAATTCTATCTGAAACTGCTCCAGGAGACGATTGAATTTACGAATTCCAGATTCCATCTGTTCTGCAAATAGAAGTGCAAGCGTGGAACCAATATCTGGATTCTGGGCGTCAAATTTCCATTCCGGTACATAAGACTGCGCCAGATCTGCAATTTCTTTTACGATATCTTCAGTATTTCTCTGATCCAATTTAAACTCACTGGATTTTGTATACATTTGCATCTTCTGCTCCTTCTCCTTCTGAAGTTTCATACAAATAAAAAGGAACTGCTAAACGGTCCCTTTTCTGCTCCTCTTTAGCGATATAAGAAATATTTACTAAAAGACAGCCCTTTTCCTGCACAGGCTCTATGGAAATCTCCAAATCTGAAATTCTCGGCTCCTGCTGCAGAATCTCAGACTGCAGATCCCCTGCCAGAAGAGTCATTCTGGTCTCTGTCATATCCATAAAAGCATATTCCGCAATCCTGCTGCCAAAGGACGGTCTTACCATCCGCTCCGTTTTGCCGGTCATTAAAATCAGATAAACAGACTCTTTTACAGATTGCATCCCTTGAGACAGCGCAAACCTTCCTGTTGCGGTATTTACCTGAGGCGGAAATTTCATGCCAGTTCCATCAAAATTTTTCTCTGCCATTCCCCTCACCCCTAACCTATTTTAATCAGGCTGCCGTCCAAAGCCGTCTGTCCGCCGCTGGAAAGCTTTGCCTGGCTGCCTCCTTCTAAACTCAGTCCGGCAGATGCTTTGAGACTTCCATTTCCATCTGTCTCCAGTTTCAATGCTTTACCTGCCTGCTCCTTTAAAGTACTGCATTTTACATCTATAGTGCCGTTTTCGCCGTTCATGGTGATCTCGATACTGTCTCCCACCTGAATTACCAGCTTCTTTTCCGCTTTCACCGTCATCTTTCCTTTTTCAGTCTGAATCACAACAGCATTTTTCTCGTCTTTGTCACTGATGGTAATCTGGTTTTTCGCGTTATCCAACTCCAGACTGTGCAGTTCTTTTGCTGTCTGAACAAGTATTTTATCTTTATCTCCTTCCTCACTGTCCTTACTGTCTAAAAATGCAATCACAGATCCATGCCTGGTCTGAATTTTCTTATACTGGTTATGTTCATCCGCACTGGAAGATAACAACCTGGAATTATCTTTGGGAATACATCCTATCACATAAGGCTTTTCAATGTTGCCCTCTTCAAACGCAAGCAGTACCTGGTCTCCTGCTTCCGGCAGAAAGTAGTGCCCCCATTTATCGCCGCTGGATGGCATTGCCACTCTTGCCCATTTGAGAATATTTGCATTTTCATCCCGTACAGGGATCTGCACACGCACCTTTCCCTGCATTTTTTTCTCATAATTGTCAGTCACCGTCCCTGTCATCACCCCCAAAATGCGGTTTTCTCCAAACTCTGTTTTTGTCACTTGTTTTGCGGTTATTTCATCCATAATATCAAATAATGACATGTCTTTTCCTACTTTCTTCTCAATTATGGATCAGAGTGTCAAAAAACATCATTCACTCTGACCGTTACGGCTTAAAATCAAGCGCGCAGGCGCTGCCCTCAAAATACGTCAGATACCCTTCCTCACTGTGGATTACATGACGCACTTTCTGGAGATAAAAATAATTTTCTATATGCTCCCCCAGCCCTGCAAGCTGCAGATATCTTCCTGGCACCAGTTCAGGAATGCCCATACATTTACACTCTGCGCTGCCATATCTGTAAGAAATCTGTTCTGCCACAAATTCCACTCTGCTCTGTGCCTCTGCCTTAGAGTCCAGCGACGGATCTGTAAACACCTTTTCACTGCCCTTTAACAAGGATTTTGCATGGCTTGCGGTGGAAAACTTATTTTTAATCTTCTGCTTAGCCTGAATTACTTTCGCCTTGCCATTGTCCATGCCGCGCACCTCCGCCTGCTCTGCAAGCCCTGTGATATCATAACCGATATCAAATTCCAAAAGCCCTTTTTTGGGGCTTAACTCCATAAGTACTTCCTTATTCTTCTTTGCTTTCCTGAAATACACTGTATCACAATGTGCAAAAAACTCGTAATGATACCTCTTCGCCGCCCTTACCACAAACTCATAATCGCTCTCATTTAAGACCTCTATAGGCCTTATGCCTGCGCTTTCTTCTCCTCTGGAAGCCTGTTTGTCCGGGGTGTCATCTATCTCCAGGTCCAACATACGGTTCTGCTGCAGTTTCTGGTACGCCGTCCTTGTAAAAATCTCTCTCACTGCATCTGCATAATTATCTGCTTTTAGCTGTTTTGCGAACCTGCACGCCATCATAATCCCCTTTACATCCATGGCTGTCACCTGTACGTAAGGATTTTCCTGGTTTTCATATATAAAATTCACTCTGGTAATTACTCCCTGGAACACTGTCCTTGTCTGGTCCAGATATCCCAAGCTGATCTGTACTTTCAATCCCAGAAGGATATATGGTTTTAATTTCTCAAATTCAAATTTTGAAGCATATTCGGAGAAACCATTGTAAATGCAAAAAGATGCGGCAGACGCCTCAAATCCACAAGTGAGCTCCACCTCAATATTACTTAAGATCAGCTCACACTTATTATCTGCAAAATCCTTATCCCCTATTTTCAGCACAGCCACCGGGTTTTCAAAATTATGATACAATTTCTCTAATTCATCATACTCATAGGACGCCATTCTTTTCCTCCGCCAGTTTTTGAAACGTTCTCCACGCCTTCGTCCAATAATTATTTTCAGACTGGTTAATTCCATCTGGGGAATCTGCGCCTGCCTGGCGGATGGAAAGGCTGAATCTTGCCATAATCGGACTTCCTGTATTATCAAACATCGTATACTCTGTTCTGACTTCCTCAAGCTCTCCACCAAAACTCATTTCTCCCCAGGCAAATACCACCTGCCTGGAACATGTCTGCATCACAAGCGACAGAAGCCCCTCCGTCCTCTGCTGTACGAAATCTATATGTTCTGGTTCTTCTGCCGCCTCAAAAAAGAGCTCCACGCTTAAAACTGTCTCCGGAGGAAGAATCATACTCTGGCGTGCTCTCATCCCAACTGCTCCTGGTCCCTGTTCCTCCCTCCAGCCAGCCCTTGAAGAAAAAGAAAGAGACGAGGGATTATACTGCACTGGCATAAGATAATATTGCTTTGTTTCCTTTCCCTGTTCCGTCTTTCCAATTTTAATTACTGCCTTTTCAAGATCCATATTTTTCCCCTTTTTACTTTGATAATTTATTCTGCTTTCAAATTCTTCACCAAATTCTGATATCTCTGTTTCCATCGTTCCGCTTCCCGTTCTCCCTGATTCTCATCCATGCACAGCAGCCCCACTTGAACTTCTGCATGTACAGGACTTCCATCGGGGCGAAACATGGTATAAACCGCCTGAACGCTGCTTAACACTCCGCTATATCTTAAATTTCCCCATATAAAGTTTACCTTTCTGGTATGTTCATCACGAATAGCTGCCATAAATCCTTCCACCTTCTGCCGCACCGTAGTTTTTTCTTTATCTGTGTCATCAAAAACCAGCGTAAAATTTACTCTGACCCTGGATGACATCTGGCAGCTCTGCATACGGTTCCCGCTTCCGGCAGCATCTCTTATATAACTCTGAAATTCTGTTTCTCCTTCTGCGGCAGCCTGAAGCTTTGCCGGATTAAACTGCACAGTAAAACGCACCTGGTCTGTTTCTGCCTTGACAGAAGACTTCTGCATATGCAGACGCTCTGTCATATTCTGGCCCAGGCTCTGTGTGCAGATGCCTGGGCTTCTCTTTCCCTTTGCCTCAGTCACCTTAATTTCTTCTGGCTGTTCATGAATAATTTCAATCACTGCTTTTTGAATCTCTGCCATAAACTAATACCCTCTCCGTTTTCTTTCATCTGCCAACTTCTTTTCTAATTTTCGGTAAACCTGGTCAGAAATCCGGTCCATCTGTCTTAAAATCCCTCTCTGCAGTACTTCACTGATATTTTCCGTATTCTGTTTCCAAAAATGATCTTCCTGTGTGCGAACCTGCTGTTTGACCATCATGCGTTCTGTCTCAACTTTTCTGGAAGTTTTCGCCACATTGCGCTGCAATTGCAGGGGATTTCCAACCTGCTCCCGAATAATTTCCGGAGAAGCTGTCTGGGACTCTTTATGGAAGAGCGGGACCTTCTGTTCCCACGGTTCCCTGTCAAAATCGTGTTCCTCCATTTCTGGATACTCCAGCAAAAGCAATGTCTCTCTCCTGGTCCTCTCCTGGTCAAATTTTATCTGTCTGTTTTCCGGCAACTCCTTCTGGGCAGTTTGAGCTTCCTGCCATTTCTTTCTGTTCTCTTCATTCAGTCTGTACACTTCTTGTTCCAATGCTGCGGCATATTCCTTTTTTTGTATTATCTTTCCTTCCCTGCCATTCTCCGAAATCCCCAGGACTTTCTGCAAATGAACAATCTCTTGTCTGCGCAGCTCACTGATGGTTTTCTGATATTGGTTTTTCGCATATGTTCTGCTCAGATATTTTCCCTGCAGATGATATGCCAGAAAACACTCCCAGGTCCGCTCTGTGATCTGACGGAAATTTCCTTCAAACTGAAGCCAGAATCTGCGGTTTTTCTGAATATGCCCGCAGCGGAGCTGATACAGCTGGTCAGAAATATTTAAAAGCACTGCAAATGCCAGTTTATTGAGCCATTCATCCCTGGAAACTGCTTGTCTGTCCGCATCTTTCTCAAAAATATTCACTCTGGAATCAGGCAGGGGAGTGCTTGTCTGCCAAACACCGTTTTCCAGCATGTTTAGCTTCAGCAGCGCAGAAGTCTTGCTGTGTTCCGCCATACTTGTTTCCAAATTTCCGATTTTGGCCGCATTTACCGCATCCTTTTGAAACGCTGCAATGGTATGATAGACATTTCCGGTCTGCAGACGCTTATAAATTTCATCATGAATCCAATAAAGTGCATGAGGGTCCTCTCCCTGCAAGTCCTGCTTTTCTTCTCTGTATTTCTTTGCACTCTGGATGATTGTCCCTACAGCCTCCATATAAGTTTCATATAAGTCTGACAACTGGCTGACCTGCCTGGTCTCTCTCTGCATCTCGTATAACTGTCTCATAAACTCAGAGACATTGCGCACTCCCAGCTTCGCCAGCATAGACTGTACAAAAACGGCATCCTGGTAAGTGAAGCGTTTCGTCCCCGCCATCAGAAGCCGGTTAAACAGGTTATGTATCATCTCAAGTGTGATCTTCTGTTTTGTCTGATTCTGATTGTTCACAACAAGGGTCGTCATCTGATGCTCCTGCACATAAACTTCTGGCGGCTGATTCAAAAGCAAAAACAGGTCTTCTGCCTGATATTTTGCCTGAATCAGCTTATAATTCCCTTCCAGCCTCTCCCAAAATCCGTCTTGCACATACACCAGATTGGAAAGGCTTTTTAAACTTATCGGTTCTTTTAAAATCAGCATAATTTTCCCCTATTTATTGCTGCTTACCTGCAGTTTCTGATATGCTATGGTCACTTTCTCTGTCAGCAGCTCGCTGCTCTCGGCGCTCATTGCGCTGTACTCCTTACCAGTTACCACGCATCCGGAAAACTCATAGGTTCTTTCCGGTTTCTCAAACTGATTCTGGCGCCGGCTCACCAACAGCAAGAGGGGCATACGCAAAATGGCGCCCACAGGAATAGGATCGATATCATTTTCTGCCACATAACGCTCAATTTCCAGAATAAACGGCTGTGACACCGGTTTTCTGATCACATGGACATATTCATTCAGCCCTCCTTCCTGAATATACTCATATTCATATTCATTCCGAAACGCCTGAACAGATTTACATGCCAGATCATATTTTGCCTCCACCCGCAGCAGAAAATTGTATCCTGCCAGGGGATCATGTAATGATATGCCGCTCATCTATGCCTCCTTAGCCTGACGGAAAATTACCGCAACAGCTCCGCCGTAGGCCGCATTTCAAAAATACTTTTCTCTTTCTGTCTTGTTTCTTTTGAGGGATTTAAGCTTTTATTGATGGAAGAAATTTCTTCACACCAACGTCTCCTTGTGACATGTTCCAACTTTATCACCTCGTCATTGCTCCAGTGAAAATAATAAGAGATAAATGCCATTTCTCTAAAAACTTCGTCTTCCGGATACAGCCTCAGCCCTCTCGTGTAAAATTTAAGGGCACCTCAAAGTTCTCCCCGCACTGCGGGCACACCGCCTTCATCACCGGGGGCTCGATGTCATTGATTCTCTGGTACATATCCTGCAAAAATGCCAAATCGGCGGTAAAAAACTGTTCTATTAATGTCACGGAAACAACCTCTATCCCCTCAATCTCTGTGACGACTTTAGACAGCACCACAATGGTAAGAAAAGATGGATTTGCCAGCACACGCGGATCTCTGGTAGCGCTGATCTCATCCCCGGCTGTGGCAAGACGCATCTTTCCTCTCTTATGGAGCTGTCCATGCTCATCCACAATTCCTTTGGGCAGTTCAAAATCATAAACTGTCTGCATCCTGTCTCCTCTCCATATAGTCAAGTGTTTTTTTCAATAAATTCAATACTTTTTGATACCTGTTAATGAATGATGCTGAGGTTATGGAGTGATCTTTACCTCATACAGGGCAGATATATAGTGTTTGTGGGCACTCCAAATAAAACGTCATCACTTCCCGTTCTAAATGGCCTCGATGTGTACCC
>CAJTCY010000031.1 GCA_910575075.1 Lachnospiraceae bacterium | reverse complement strand
CCAAAATATATGCAACAGGCATTGTGCTGCGCATAAAACATCTAACAGAATGCTAATTTGTGAGCTAAAGTATTGATTTTTCAAGGTGCGAGTCACATTTTTAATGTGGGAAGTTTGAGGTTATAATTATTAAAAAGCTATCTTTAGGGAGGATATGGTTATGGCATTGATAAAATGTTCTGAGTGTGGAAAAGAAATTAGTGATAAATCATCAGTATGTATTCATTGTGGTTATCCTATATCTGAAATGAAACAAAAAGGTGAAACTTTACAAGAAGAATTATTATTAAAAGAAAGCAGACCATCACTAGAAAATGAATTATCATTAGAAAAACAGTTGAAGAAAGATGGGAATTCTCCAATTAAAAAAGAGAAGAAAAACTTCAAAATAAAGCCTATTTATGTATTGGGAATGGTTGTGACAGTTATCATAATTCTTGTGGGGGCAAGTCAGTATAAAAAAAATCAAAAGGGAAATAATGAATTGCAAGCATATAATAATGCAGTATACGCATATGAGAATGAAAACTTTCAAGAAGCATATGCATATTTTTCAAATAATGAATATAAGGACTCTAAGGATTATTTAGAAAAAACAGTTGAAAAGTATACAGAGAGTCTCATAAATGATAATTCATTAGAAGAAGCAGATAAGTATTTGGCATTAGTTAATAATGAAGTTGTTAAGAAGGATTTGGAGAAAAAGTTAACATATGCTCATGGAATACTCTATATCAGATGTTTTAAATAACACTGTATTATCATCATTTAATTTTAATACACAACTTCCTCTTTCTTCAAATTTATCTCCCGGTGCAATATAAGTTGTGGCATTCCAACCATCTATTTTCATTGCTCCCCGATTATGAAGATCAAAACCTTCATAATATCGAAGTATCCATTCTCCTTGAATAAGACCCATAAACCTAGCATGGCTTAAATACTCTTCACTATCCTTATAATCAGAAAGCTCCCTAAATATTTTTCTAGCATTTGAAAACAATCCCTTATCAAAACAATCTATTATATGTATTATGTTGAAAATCGTAGTTATATAGGTGCAACAGTGGTAAAAGATAGTTATTATGAATCATTAAGGGAATCATATTATCCTTTAACGCCGTGGTGTTATGGAGAGACAGTAAATGATTTAGCTTTTGAAAGGCCTGATAAAAGTGAAATCGTAAATGGAACGGCAATACTGCCAGCGCCTTCAGAACCTAAAATTGGTATGACTGCTGAGGAAGTAAAAAATTCTGCATGGGGAGAGCCGAATAAAATTAATAAAACAACGTATTCCTGGGGAACGACGGAACAATGGTGTTATTCTAACAATAAATATATATATTTAGATGATGGATATGTTACTGCTATTAGTGAATAGCGTTATGTAATTAAATAATTGGTCATGGAATTCGCTGAGAACCACTACCGCTTATTTTTTGAATCACGGTAAGTGGAACCATTCTGCACTTGAGGATACTTTGAGAAACTGTGTGATCCAGACGATTTACCGGGAAGCACAATGCTCCGGGCAGCCGATTTTTTGTATCGTGGATGATACGATTGCTTCACATCTATGTGTACCGCTATGAAGGGGAACTCAATGACATTCCGAATGCAGTGGTGCTTATCAGCTATCCGAAGAATGCCTTTGGAACGCCCAAGGCATTGAGAGTATTTATATCTGCCAATGTGGGGTTATCCACCCAGGAAATCATTGGCATTTATGCAAGACGGTGGTCAATTGAATTATTTTTCCGGCAGAGTAAAAGGAAGCTTGCTCTGGATAAATATCAGGTCCGATCCAGACAGGGGATGGAACGTTACTGGCTGATCATGTCATTGGTCCATTACATATGTTGCATGTATTCTGGAAAATACACTGCCTTTGAAGAAGGATATCGGTATTTCCAGAACCGAATCAGGGAGGAACAACTGGCGAAACTTCATTGTTACATTAAAAATGGAGCCTCACTGGAAGCTGTTTTCAAAATGGTAGGGTGATTTTGTGCAAATTTCAATATTTGCTCATTTATAGTATAAAATCAAAAAAGCGAAAATCGAGATGAAAGGCTATTGAAATATATGTGTTTCTGTGATACATTTATGGTAACAAGTTGGAAACGCACAGAATGGAGGGAACAATGAAAAATAGAATCAAGAAAACTATTCTTATTTTTGCTGCTGCTGTAACTGTTCTGCTCGATCCGTCAACAGCTATGGCGCACGGTCATGGTCATGGAGGCGGGTGGCATCATAATCAGGATGTGCCGAGTGTATCATATGCTCCATGCAGCCGGTCAGGGTGCAACCATACGGGAGGGCATCGTCATGGAGCAACATATTATGAAGGACATTCTGGAGCTTGCGTGACATACAGTCAATGTACTGTGCAGACTTGCAGGAAGACAGGGACCCACAGCCATAGCGGGAACTATTATTGCGGACACTCCAATGGAAGAAGAGTATACAGCCAGTGTACTGTATCAGGATGCACGAAGACAAAGAGACATAAACATAACGGGACATACTATTATGGCCATTCAAGCAGCTACGTTACCTATAGCCAGTGTACCGTGCCGGGCTGCACGAAGACGAAGAAACATAACCATAATGGGAGATGTTATTACGGTCATTCCAATGGCAGCACAACTTACAGCCAGTGTACAGCGCCAAACTGCAAGAAGACGAAGAAGCATAAGCATAATGGAGTATGTTACTACGGTCATTCTACGATCAAAACGTATTGATGTAATTTGATGTATGCTCTTGATGCTGACAGGTAAAACTCCATCCGGTAAGAATGATATGAAAATCTTACCGGATGGAGTTTTGTTTGCCTATGGTTGCACAACTACGTGGCATACAGCAGTCTTATTGCCGATTGTCAGTTTAATATCTGCCTTACCTTCGCGCAAGGCTTGAATATAAGCGTAAGAAGAACCATCATAAGCGCTTTCCACTGTGGCGACAGAAGAGTTAGAAGTGGTCCAGATTACATCATAATAGTCGGTGCAGACGTAAGGGTCTATATCGAAAGAAATACTATGATTGTGACCGGGTTCTATGGTGAGCGCTGCAGCGTCCAAGGTTAAGGTCTTTACCAGTGGCGGTGCGATGGTTACCGTACATGTAACTGTTTTACCGCCGAGGGAAACAGTCACTTTGGCTTTGCCGGCTTTATGTTTGCTTTCCAGCAGAAGGGTATTGCTGAGGTTGTCAAAAAAGGCGCTGACAACGGAGGTATCAGAAGATTTCACAGAAAATTTATAGTAATTGAGTGCATAGGAGGGAAGGACGCTAAGCTGCAGTTTTTTCTCCTGTCCATACTCCATCTTGACAGTTTTTGTTCCCAATGTAATTTTTTTTACCTTGGGTTTATTTACGCTGACTTTACACAAATATTTCTTACCGTGCACTTTGGCAGTGATATTAGCCGAGCCAGCACGTATGGCTGTGATCTTTCCTTTCTGGATGTTAGCGATAGAAGGATTACTGGAACTCCATTTTACAGAATGGCCGCAGCCAGACAGCTTCAGCTTTTTACTTTGATTTATGTTCAGAGTTAATTTTTTAGCGCTTAATTTGGGCTCTTCAACAGTGATCCGGCAGGTTTTTGAAACAGTGCCGCTGGTAGCAGTAATGATGGCGGTTCCTTTTTTGGCCGCTTTGACTTTTCCGCTGGCAGATACGGTGGCGACAGATGTTTTGGATGAGTTCCAGGAAACGGTTTCTACGGCATTGCTGACTTTCAGCTTCTTGGTCTGTCCTTTTACCAGCAGAAGAGAGGTTTTGCTGATTTTCAGAGGTTTTACTGCCGGAGGAATGTTTTCACCTGGTCCCGGAGCAGGAGCTGGCGCAGGACTTGGAGTATGGCCGCCGCTGTAACATTTACTGCAGGGAGTAAGCCCACGTGCGAGAGCATTGGATAAAGTTGTCGGGGTATAGGTACCATTTCCGCATTTTCGTGAGTGGTATTTGGTGCCTGTCTTTGTTACATATACGGTTGTCTCTGCCTGTGCAGTGTCAGCATTGCTGTGGACAGCGCCGCCGGCACACAGGAGCAGTACAGCAGCCCATATCAGGAATTTGAACGTAATTTTTCTTTTTTGTTTTTCCATAATAATCCTCCTCATTTGTGTTTCATTGCTGCGGACAGCAAGTCAGGCAGCTACGCATGCCCGGTTTTAACTGCCTTTGAAATCCTACTAAAAAAATATCATATTTGCCTGATGGAGACAAGGGGAAGAGATAAATTTGCTTTTTATCTGGTTTGATGTATAATGAAATGTATTCAGAGAATGATTATGGAATCAGAGAAAGGAAACGTATGGCCAGGCGCTTCTGACAACGATTAACCGCCGGAGTTATATCATACAGCAAGACCAATGGATAAAATGAAACTGGAGACATGGAATCTGACCTCTCAAAATGTTGAAAAAATGGAGGCGTTGTTCCCTAATTGTATTATAGAGGCCAAGGGCGAAGACGGCAGGGTAAGAAAGGCAGTAAATTTTAAGATGCTCCGCCAGATGCTGTCTGAGGATGTGGTGGAAGGGGAGGAAGCGTATGAGTTTACCTGGGTCGGCAAAAAAGCTGCTGTTGTGGAGGCAAATAAGCCTACCAGAATGACGCTACGCCCCTGTCAGGAGAGAAGCGTTCAATGGGATCGAACAGAGAACCTTTATATAGAAGGAGATAATTTAGAGGTGTTAAAACTTTTGCAGGAGAGTTATTTAGAAACTGTGAAAGTAATTTATATTGACCCGCCCTATAATACGGGCAATGATTTCATCTATAAAGATGATTTTTCCAGATCCAAAGAAGAGTATCAGGCCCAGGGCCTGTATAAAAATACAGATTCTAACGGACGATTTCATTCGGATTGGTGTTCGATGATGTATTCCAGGCTGCTGCTGGCAAGGAACCTGCTGTCCCGGGATGGAGTTATTTTTATCAGTATCGACGACCATGAACAGGAAAATTTAAAGAAAATATGCAGTGAAATATTCGGAGAAGCAAATTTTCTGGCACAGGTGGTCTGGGAGCGTGCCTATGCTCCGGTGAATTTGAAAAAACATTTTTCGGAGAGTCATGATTATATTTTGTGTTACGCAAAAAACATTTCAGATGCAGTCTGCAACGGTCTTCCAAGAAGCGGTGAGGCAAACAGGAGATACAGTAATCCGGACCAGGACCCGCGGGGACCTTGGAAAGCGGGCGACCTATCGGTCGGCCCGGTGGTAGAATCTAAGGTGTATGAAATCACAACGCCGGGAGGACGGAAAGTACTGCCGCCCAATGGTTACTGTTGGAGATTGGATAAGAACACATTTCAGAAATATGTGGAGGACAAGCGGATTTGGTTTGGGCCGGATGGAAATAATGTACCATCTATCAAGCGGTTTTTGTCAGAAGTCAAACAGGGAATGACGCCTATGACTATTTGGAAATATGGAGAAGTCGGTCATTCTCAGGATGCTACCAAACGGCTGAAAGAGCTGTTTGAAAACCGAGCGTATTTCGATTATCCCAAACCAGTGGAGCTGATAAAAAGATGCATTCAGTTATATGCAGATAAGGACAGCCTGATTCTGGATTTTTTCAGCGGCTCTGGAACTACGGCTCAGGCTGTGATGGAATTAAATGCGGAGGATGGAGGAAAGAGAAAATATATCATGGTCCAGCTTCCGGAAAAATGCAGAGAGAGGAGTATTGCTTATAAAGACGGCTATGAGAACATCTGCCAGATCGGAGAGGATAGAATCCGCAGGGCGGCAGACTTGATTGCAGAACGATACCCGGCTTCAGATTTTGATTCCGGTTTTCGTCTATTTCGGCTCGATGAGAGCAATATGAAGGATGTATATTTTACGGCGTCTGAATATTCACAGAATCTGCTGCTGCAGCTTGCGTCCAACATTAAGGCAGACAGAAGTGAAGAAGATATTTTTTTTGGCTGCATCATCGACTGGGGACTGCCTTTGTCCGGCGTCTGTAAGACGGAACGGATAGATGGCTGCAAAGTGCTGAACTATGGGGAGGGTGCGCTGTCCGCCTGTTTTTCAGATAAAATGACAGATCGTGTGATCACGTATATGGCAGAGAAGCGCCCGCAGAAAGCAGTATTTTTAGATATAAGATTTAAGTCCAGCGGCCAGAAAGAAAAGGTACTGGAAATTTTTCGCACGATATCGCCGGAAACTTATATCAAGGTTATTTGAAAAAGGAGAGATAAATATGAATGAATTTGGGAAAGAATTTTATAAACTGTATCAGGAGACAGATGATCACGATTATTTTCTGCACTATTTTTTTCTGATCAATGGGAGAGAGTTTCACATTGTGGAGTTCGTGCCGGTCAATTCCATTCTCAATAACTGCCATAAAATAGCAGTTGAAAAAGCCAGATATACCAGGGATGAAGGGCAGGACGCTAAAACGAGAGAACCGGCCAGGAAGGTAATTAATCAGTTTAAGGGCATAATGGCAGAAACGGCGATACATATTTTTTTGAACCGTGAGTGCGGGTTTTCGCTGGATTGCATTTCCCGCTGGGATCTGGTACGCCCTGATTTTAAGAGCGCGGAAAATGAATATGATATAAAAGTGAATGAAGGCGGCAGGGAGTTTTGCATAGAAAGCCGTTCTTCCAGCAGCTATCGGACCAGTCTTGAAGAATTTATGCAGGAGTATGATATTATCGGTAAATATACCAATGCAGTAAAGAGGCAGGAGAAGAAGTCTGATTTATACATTCGTCCAGTATTCCAATATGAGAATCCCAATATGACGAAAAAAGAATATCAGAAAGCAGTGGGAGATACCTATCAGGATATCAGTGAGAATTCTCTGAAGTTGTTTCTGGTTGCAGCAGCGGGAAAAGAAGAGATGTACGGTTCCAAAGGCTACTATAAAAATATGGGACAGGGCAGCACGCGGTACAGATGTATCAAAATACGGAATGCACATGATATGGACTTTATAAAAACGTATATAGAAGATCTATTAGGCAGTAGCGAAACTCAATAATTTTATAAATTTCATATACAATTCAAAGAATTTAAGAAGAAATGTTTTATTATATAAACGCTAAGAAATGCATGTTAGTACCATGGAAATGAGACTTAAAAACCATGGAAGCCTTTGCTGAATATGGTTTTTGTTGTAAAAGGCTCATTGAAATGTTTGGTACGCCCTGCATTTTGTGCGCTTATATAATAAAATATTTAAGCATAATTTTATAAATTGTATATGAAATTTTGATCATTTAATTGTTTCGCAATTACCTAATAGAAAATCTATAAGTAACAGGAGGCATACAGGTGAAGCTTCAATTCAGACACCAAAAATTTCAGGAAGAGGCAGTGCAGTCAGTCGTCGGTGTATTTACGGGCTGTCCCAATACAGGAATGCGGCCGGAGCTTCCAGATGATACGATATTGGAGCAGTTGAATCACATACAGAAGGAAAACAAAATTGCACCGTCTGAAAGACTGGAAGGCAGATATAATCTTACCATTGAGATGGAGACTGGGGTGGGGAAAACATATACTTATATAAAGACTGTGTTTGAATTAAACAGGCAGTATGGGTGGAGCAAATTCATTGTCATTGTCCCCAGCATTGCCGTACGGGAAGGTGTTTACAAATCGTTTCAGATGATGCAGGAACATTTTGCAGAAGAGTACGGCAGAAAGCTGAGGTATTTTATCTATAATTCTTATCAGCTGAATGAGATAGACCGTTTTTACTCCGATAACTTTTTACAGGTGATGATCATCAATTCTCAGGCGTTTAATGCCAGGGGTAAGGATGCCAGGAGAATCTATATGAAGCTTGACGAATTTCAAAGCCGCAGGCCCATAGATGTGATTGCGTCCGCGAACCCGGTTGTCATCATTGATGAACCACAGTCTGTAGAAGGGAAACAGACCAGAGAAAATTTAAAAGAGTTTTGCCCCTGGCTGACGCTTCGATATTCGGCCACCCATAAACCGGGAAATATTTTTAATATGGTTTACCGGTTAAACGCAGTCGAAGCGTATAAGAAGCGTCTGGTCAAAAAGATTGCGGTCAAGGGCATTGCAAAAGCAGTGGGTGAAGTTCCGAATGTGTATCTTTATCTGGAAAGCATTCAGGTTCGGGAGGGAATACCTGCCGCAATGATTGAGTTTCAATATTACAGCTCCAGGGGAGTGCGCCAGAAGACACAGAAGGCTGGCGTAGGATTTGACCTTTATGCCAATTCCGGGGAGCATGTGAAAATGGAAGCATACCGGGATGGATTTGTGGTAACGTCCATTCATGCTGAAGATAATGTTCTGGAATTTGCAAATGGCAGTAAAATACGGGCAGGAGAGGTGTGGGGAAGCGTCAGCCAGGAACAGATTCAGCGGCTTCAGATCCGGGAAACGGTTTTATCTCATTTTGAGCGGGAAAAGCAGTTATTTTCAAAGGGGATAAAAGTATTATCGCTGTTTTTTATTGATGAGGTTGCTCATTACAGAACGTATGATGAGGCAGGATTGCCGCAGAAGGGCATGTTTGCGAGCATGTTTGAGGAAGAGTATGAGAATATTGCCAAAAGAGTACAAAATGAGACGGAGAATAGAGATTACCGCAATTATTTAGCCAGGATTCCTGCCAGCCAGACACATGATGGATATTTTTCCATAGACCGCAGAGGACGTGTGATAAATCAGGCTGCTGGCGATGACAAAAAGAATCAGATTTCCAATGACGTGTCTGCCTATGATCTGATTATGAAGGACAAGGAGCGGCTGTTAGAGCTTGACGCAGAAAAATCTCCGGTACGGTTTATCTTCTCTCATTCGGCGCTTCGGGAGGGCTGGGATAATCCGAATGTATTCCAGATTTGTACGTTAAAGCAGAGCGCCAGTAATATGCGCAAACGCCAGGAGGTAGGGCGGGGACTCCGCCTCTGTGTGAATCAGCAAGGGGTACGGATGGATGCGGATGTTCTTGGGGAACAGGTTCATCGTATCAATGTGCTCACAGTGATTGCCAGTGAAAGTTATGATGATTTTGCAAAGGGGCTGCAGCGTGAGCTGGCAGAGGAGGCAGCAGACAGAAATGTTTCAGAATGGTGCATTCTGCAGCCAGAAGACGCCCGCCAAAATCAAGGGATATCTCAGGCAGTGCCGGAAAAAGCAGAGAGCAGAGAACATTTGCAGAAACCTCTGTGTACGGATGAATTGGACACGGAGGAATGGATTACAACATGTATTGCCTCTTTGAATGGCAGGCTTCATACTTCCAAACAGAGGCATAACACTGGAAGCAGAGAATCCAGGTATGATCTGCTTGGGATTCTGGCGGAAAAAACCAGGATAACCAGAAAAACGGTCGCGCAGATACTAAGGGGAATAGAGCCGTCTGTGTTTGAACAGTTTCGGGAAAACCCGGAGGAATTTATCAGCAAAGCGGCAAATTTAATTGTTGAACAGAAATTTTGGACGTACTTTTAAGAAATATAGATGAAATATGGATAGAATATGGTATAATATGGCATGGAGAGACCTGAGGGCCATTTGCCTGGAAAATGATGTAAAATGCTCTGAGACCACTTACTTTAAGAAAGGAAAAATATCTTATTGTTGATAAAAGATATGAGGTAGTATACTATGAGTTATAACGGTATTCCAAATTTTAATGATCCACTTGCAAAGATACAAGAAAGAATTCATCCACAATCAGGGGCCAGAGTGATTGATGTGCTGTACGGTGCGCAAAATCCAGATGGAACGCCCAAAAGCCCGGTATTAGGCGACGGGCATGGGCATTTTTCTGCGATAGAGATTGACGGGATGTATCAGATGATTATGTGGAGGCATCCGGATTCAGAGGGCGGCCAGCAGGAATATGGGCAATATGGCGAACATGGTGAAATAGAGGCATCCAGAACTAGACATCCTTTGTCAGATCTGGAATTTGAGATCAAAGAGAAAAAACGTCTGCTGTATGAAGCAAGAACTGCTATGAAACAGAAATATTATGATACCGCTTCGGTTGATAAGATTTTGGAGCAGTTCACCACTATTTTTGATATGAATACGCCTGTGGAACAGGATTTAAAACGGCAGTATGAAGAACTTGCGGAGAGGAATAACCGAAGTAAAAAATATTTCCAAGACCAGGAGCAGAATGCAGAACAGAAACGCAGGCTTATCTCTCAGGCACAGGAACTTCAATCTTCGGAGGATTGGAAAGAAACTTCAGCCAGGATGAAAGACTTGATGGATCAGTGGAAGAAAATAGGGAATGCAGGTTTAGAGAATGATTCGCTTTGGGCGGAATTTCAGGATGCCCGGCAGCTATTTTATGACCGTCAGAATAAATATTTTGACGAGCTGCACAAGCAGCAGGAGGAAAGAAAAACCCAGAAACAGGGAATTATATCGGAAGCCAGGGCTGCTGCAGATCATGCCACAGATTGGGGCAGGACGCATGAGCAGCTAGAACAAATGCTGTCCAGGTGGAAAGCGGTCGGTTCCTGTGGGAAAGATGAGGATGACAGGCTTTGGGCGGAGTTTCAGAATATACGGAATGATTTTTACGACAGGAGAAAAGAAGCCAGACAGAAACGGGAGAGTGAATTTTTATCAAGGCGCCAGGCAAAGTCGGCCCTTGTTTCAGAGGCGCAGGCATATGCCAAAGGCAGTGATTACAGCGCGCAAGCCAGTGACAAAATGAGGGATCTGAGCAAAGAATGGAAAGAAATTGGATTTTGCGGAAAAGATTATGATGATCAGCTCTGGACTGAGTTTCGTGCGGCTCAGGACGCATATTGGCAGGGAAAGAAAGCGGCTGCGGAAGATAAGCACAGAGAGTGGGTGGCAAAGACCCGGGAGGCCATTGAGCGGCGCAGAAACAGAATTAGAAATATCCAGCAGAATATTGCTAATCTGACAGAACGGTTGAACAACACCAGAAATCCTGACAAGCAGAACCAGATTAGTGAATGGATATCTGAAAATGAAGAACAGATCAGGGAACTGGAGGACGAGATTTACCGTATGGAGTCAGAAATATCTTAAAGTCTATGCGAATTATAGTTCAGGGAGCTGTCACAGAGAATTTAAGCAGGTGTTCCAGAACAAGAAAGGGATTATAAAATGTCAGCAGAGTTTGAAGTAACCATTACCGATAAGGACATGTACCGGTTCAATATTTATCACGCCTACCATGGTTTTCAGGGAGTAATTGCTACCCTGGCCGGCATTTGGGTGCTGGTAATGGCAGGTCTGACCTATGGAAAAGTGGAGACAGTATACACTGTTTTATACATTGTGTTGGGAATTGTTTTTCTGGTGTATGTGCCAGGAAGCTTATATCTGCGATCCAAACAGCAGGTTTTATCTTCGGATGAGCTGAAACATGCACTTCATTATAAAATTGATGATGAAGGGGTCCATGTGTCGCAGGGAGAGCGGACTGCGGATCTTCCGTGGAAACAGATATATAAAATGGTATCTAATAAGAATCAGATTTTAATTTACAGCAGCAGGGTAAATGCATATATTATACCAAAGGAAGCGGTGGGAGAAGTATATCAGACCATTGTAGGGCTTGCGGTAAATCATCTGGAAGGATTCAGGCTAAAATTGAATCCCTTCAGCATATAAAAGGGAGGAAAAAATGCAGGTGATAGAGACTTTTTCTCCCGAAGAGACATTTGAACTGGGCAGAAGAATGGGAGAGCAGGCTCAGCCGGGGCAGGTGTGCACTCTGGTAGGCGAGCTGGGAGTGGGAAAAACAGTATTTACTCAGGGGATGGCAAGAGGACTTATGATTGAAGAACCAGTCAGCAGCCCGACATTTACTATCGTACAAGTATATGAAGAAGGGCGGATGCCTTTTTATCACTTTGATGTGTATCGTATCGGCGATATAGAAGAGATGGATGAGATTGGATATGAGGATTATTTTTATGGGCAGGGGCTTACGATGATCGAGTGGGCAGACCTCATCCAGGAAATATTGCCGGAAGCTTATCAGGAAATTAAAATAGAGAAAGATTTGGAAAAAGGTTTTGATTACCGAAAGATTACCATAAGTGAAAAGGGAGGGCATACATGAAAATATTAGGTCTTGACAGTTCTGGCCTGGTGGCAAGCGTGGCAGTGGTAGAAGAGGATAATCTTCTTGCAGAATATACGGTAAACTATAAGAAGACACATTCCCAGACATTACTTCCTATGCTGGATGAAATTGTGAAAATGATTGAGCTGGATTTGAACACCATAGATGCGATTGCTGTTGCCGGAGGTCCTGGTTCTTTCACTGGCCTGCGCATTGGTTCTGCAACGGCAAAAGGACTGGGATTCGCATTGGGTAAGCCTCTGATTCAGATTCCTACAGTGGAGGGTCTTGCCTATAATCTATGGAACAGCCATGAAATGGTCTGCCCTTTGATGGATGCGAGAAGGAACCAGACTTATTGCGGATTGTATGTGTTTCATGAAGGAATGATACAGGTTTTAGAGCCGCAGTGCGCAGTTGGGATAGATGAAATTATCAGCAAAATCAATGATAGAAATTGTCCGGTGATATTTTTGGGGGATGGAGTTGCGGTTTTTCGCAGATTTATTGAAGAAAACTGCAAAGTTTCCTTCTCTTTTGCACCAGCGCATTTAAATAAACAGCGTGCGGCGGCTGTAGCTGCCCTGGGGCTTGTTTATTTTCAGAAAGGAAGGATTCAGACAGCGGCAGAACACAAACCAGAATATCTGCGTTTATCCCAGGCAGAGCGAGAGCGGCTGGCGCAGGGGCAATCTTAAATCTTTTGCAACAGATTTTGAAGCGAGGAGATGTTATGTCAGAAGAACAACTGTGTTTCCGCAATATGTGCAGCTCAGATATTCCTTTTGCGGCAGCGATTGAACGAGCAGTTTTTTCCCGGCCATGGTCCGAAGAAGCATTTGCACAGTCTATGGGGCAAGACACCATATTTATAGTGGCACTAAAGGGGGATGCTATTGTGGGCTATTGTGGTCTGTACTGTTCTTTTGGGGAGGGGGAGATTACAAATGTCGCAGTGATACCTACAGAACATAATCAGGGGATAGGCAGAGCTATGATGGAGTATCTGCTTAACCAGGCACAGGAGAGGGGAATTACAAGGATCGTTCTGGAAGTGCGTATTTCCAACAAAAATGCGATTCATCTGTACAGCAGCTTGGGATTTGAAAACTGTGGAATTCGCAGACAGCTCTATGAGATGCCCAGAGAAGATGGCATGATTATGGTGCGGAACGCTTGAGAATGGTTACAATTCCCACTAAAACAAGGCTGCTTTTAGAGTTATAATAGAGTTTGCCAAAGTTTTAATGTACTCTCGGAATCTCTCCACACCTGCCTTTGTGGCTGATTTTCCGCCAGATGCACCCAAATTTAATCAACGTACGTTCCACGTACGCCTCATAAATTTGTGCACATCTGACAAAAAATCATCTCACAAAATCAGGCACGGCGAGACTTCGAGAATACATTTTATTAACAGGGAGGATAACCAGATGAAAACAGAAGAAAAGATTATTTGCAATTGCTGCAAAAAAGTGATTCAGTATGAAGATTACCATTCGAGGACAGAGTATCTGCATGTGGAAAAGGAATGGGGGTATTTCTCAAATAAGGACGGGGAAAAGCAGGAATTTGATTTATGTGAGTCGTGTTATGATACATTGGTCAGAAAGTTTCGGATTCCGGTAGATTCCCAGGAGATCACAGAATTGCTCTGAAAGGAAGATTTATGTTAGATGTATGTTTACTTGGAACAGCAGGAATGATGCCGCTTCCCTATCGCTGGCTGACTTCACTGATGACCCGCTACAATGGCAGCAGCCTTCTGATTGATTGCGGAGAGGGTACACAGATTGCCATGAAACAGAAAGGCTGGAGCGCCAAACCGATTGACACCATATGTTTTACCCATTACCATGCAGATCATATCAGCGGCCTTCCAGGGCTGCTGCTTACCATGGGAAATGCGGAACGCACGGAACCAGTGACCATGATAGGACCGAAAGGATTAGAGCGGGTGGTGAATGCTCTGAGAACCATTGCCCCGGAGCTGCCTTTTGAAATCAGGTACGTGGAGCTGAGCCAGCCAGTGGAACATCTGCAGGAGCAGGGATATTGTATTACAGCTTTTAAAGTAAATCACAATATTGCCTGCTATGGCTATACGCTTGAAATCCCACGTGCCGGACAATTTCAAGTGGAACAGGCACAGAAGCTTGGGATTCCTCAAAATTGCTGGAGCAGGCTGCAGAAAGGAGAAACCCTTGAGTTGAACGGAAATATTTATACGCCTGAAATGGTTCTGGGGGCTCCGCGAAAAGGGATTAAACTTACTTATTGCACAGACACAAGACCAGTTCCGGCTATTACGGAAAATGCAAAAAATGCCGATTTATTGATTATAGAGGGAATGTATGCAGAAAAAGAAAAAGCTGCCAAAGCCAAACAGTACAAACATATGACTTTTTATGAGGCAGCCAGGATTGCCAGTGATGCAAATGTGGCAGATATGTGGCTGACACATTTCAGTCCTTCTCTGGTGCACGCGGAGGGCTATATGGAGGAAGTGCGCAGAATATATGCCAATGCGAAACTTGGGAAGGATGGAAAGACGGTAGAACTGGATTTTGAGCAGGAGAAAAGCTCATGAAAAGATTTTGAATACTTCTGATTTGCTGCCAGGCTGCAGACAAGGGCGCTGCATATTCAAGGGAGGGATTTGCATGAAGAAAAAGAACAATTTGAAATCAATTATTATTGTCATATTCTGTGCTTGTCTGTGTGTTGGATATTATTATTACCTGACACAGAAAAACAGCGGAAAAGAAGATGTCCTGACAGATGCAGAAATGATTATTTCCAGGGACCTGAGTAAATCGTATCCAAAGACGGCACGGGAAGTAGTGAAATTTTATAACCAGATTTTAAAATGTTACTATGAACAGGGATATACTCAGGAACAATTGGAGAAAATTGCAGAGCAGGCACGGGAATTAATGGACCAGGAATTAAAAGAGAAAAATCCCCAGGATATATATCTGGAAGCGATCAAAGCGGATATTTCTGAATACGATAAAAAGGAAAAGAAAATTTCCAGCATTCGTCTGGAAAGCGTTAATGAGATTGAATATAAGACTGTCAAAGGAAAAGAATGTGCATATGTGGATGTGGATTATTATCTGAAAAGCAAAGACGGCAGCCAGCGTGCAAGCCAGACTTATATTCTGAGAAAAGATGACGGCAGTAAATGGCGGATTTTAGGATTTTATCAGGAATAGTAATTCAACAGTTCAGCAAGGTATTATAAAAGAGAGATTTTAACGACGAGTGGATGAAATGGAGGAAACGATGGAAAGCACCGAAAAGGATGTTGTGATTCTGGCAGTCGAGAGCTCCTGTGATGAGACAGCAGCGGCAGTTGTGAAGAATGGCAGAGAAGTATTGTCGAATATTATTTCTTCTCAAATTGAACTGCATACACAGTATGGTGGAGTGGTGCCAGAGATTGCATCCAGAAAACATATAGAAAAAATAAATCAAGTGATGGAAGAGGCTTTGTCAGAAGCGCATATGACGCTTGATGAAATGGATGCCATAGCAGTGACGTATGGTCCAGGACTTGTAGGCGCTCTTCTGGTAGGTGTGGCAGCAGCCAAGGCAGTTGCCTATGCAGCGGGAAAGCCATTGATTGGGGTGCATCATATTGAGGGGCATATCAGTGCGAATTATATTGAAAATAAAGAACTGAAACCTCCGTTTTTATGTTTGGTGGTATCTGGCGGGCATACGCATCTGGTACGGGTAGAAGATTACGGGGTATATAAAATTGTCGGGAGAACCAGGGATGACGCCGCAGGAGAGGCGTTTGACAAGGTGGCACGCGCGATCGGGCTGGGATATCCAGGTGGACCAAAGATTGAGAAGGTTTCCAGGGAAGGCAATGCGGACGCAATTGTGTTTCCGAGAGCGAAAATAGCAGAGAATCCATATGATTTCAGTTTCAGTGGTGTAAAATCTGCTGTGCTTAATTTTATCAATGGATGCAAGATGAAAGATATTCCAGTGGTCCAGGCTGACGTTGCAGCGTCTTTTCAAAAAGCAGTAACAGATGTTTTGATTGAGCATGCCATGATGGCAGTGAAAGAGTTTCAAATAGATAAGTTTGCGATAGCTGGCGGTGTTGCCTCTAACAATACGCTGCGGACAGGCATGCAGGAGGCGTGTAAAAAGGCGGGAGTGGAATTTTATTATCCATCCCCTGTCTTCTGTACGGATAATGCGGCTATGATTGGAACAGCTGCGTATTATGAATATCTGGCAGGAAGGCGGGATGGCTGGGATTTGAATGCAGTCCCGAATCTGAAATTAGGAGAACGCTGATATGGAAAAGAAAAGGTATGCAGCTATTGTTCTTTCAGCAGGCAGGGGAAGCCGCATGAAATCAGAGATACCCAAACAATATTTGACGCTGGACGGCAGACCGGTGATTTATTATGCGCTGAGTGCATTTGAGCAGAGCTGTGTGCAGGATATTATTCTGGTCTCTGGAGAAGAAGATGTGGAATTCTGTCAGAATGAAATTGTAAAAAAGTATGGTTTTGATAAGGTCAAAGCAGTGATAGCTGGGGGAAAGGAACGCTATCATTCTGTTTTTTGCGGGCTGAAAGAACTGGAGCAGAGAAAAAAACAGCCAGATTATGTGATGATACATGATGGCGCACGGCCGTTTGTAAACCAGGAAATTATAATGCGCTGTGCAGAAATGGCAGAACAGTATCAGGCCTGCGTGGCAGGTATGCCGGTAAAAGATACTATTAAAATTGCCGATCTGAATCAGTTTGCTGCGAAAACCCCGGAGAGAGAGCTTGTTTGGCAAGTACAGACTCCGCAGGTGTTTTCGTTTCCTTTAATTTTCCAGGCATACAGAAGACTGATGGAGATGGAGGAGGAAGGAGGAAATATTTCTGTTACAGATGACGCCATGGTATTAGAAACGATTCTTGGTAAGGAAGTACGTTTGGTAGAGGGGTCTTATAAGAATATTAAAATTACTACTCCGGAAGATTTCCAAATGGCTGAGATATTTCTGAAAGACCATGCCGAATAAATATTTCTGAAAAATAATAATCGTTCAGTCTATGTTCCGCGGACAAGCCGATGATATGTTCACTAACGTATTCTGGCAGGGGATTTGGCATAATTCACCCCTGAATTGGCTGTCAGATGAGCTATTACAAAAAAATATGAAAAAATTTTGGAAACCTATTGACAGATTGAAATTGTTTTGGTAAAATCATACATGCGCTGTTGAAAACAGGATAAGCTGTCAATGAACTGCGCATAGTATTATTAAGGAGAGGTGTCCGAGTGGTTTAAGGAGCTGGTCTTGAAAACCAGTGATTCCGAAAGGGACCGTGGGTTCGAATCCCACCTTCTCCGTATTTATCACTAACAAGCTGAATGGTAATTCAGTCGTGCGTGATAAAAATATTTATAAATAAGTTGAAATAGTTTTGAACTATTCTGCCACATGGAGAAGTACCCAAGCTGGCCGAAGGGACACCCCTGGAAAGGGTGCAGGTCGTTAACAGCGGCGCGAGGGTTCAAATCCCTCCTTCTCCGTTTCTTGAAAATTTTATCAATAAAAAGTATTGACAAATACAAAAACTCATGATAAAATATTCAAGCTGGTTGTGAAAAGACAAAATATGACTTGGAACAACAAAAAATAAAAAAGTTGTTGACAAATGCGAAAAGTTATGGTAATATATAGAAGCTGTCGCAAGACAACAAAACAGTAAACAGGACCTTGATAACTGAACAGTGAAATAACCTTGAAAGATTCAAAAGAGTTTCCGCGAAAGCGGAGAAGCCGGGGAACCGGTTTTGAAATTCAAGAACAGCACAAAGATGCGACCTAAAAACAGTAAGCCAGAAGAGCCTGAGAAGGCAGCCTGGCAGGAGAACACTTTATATGAGAGTTTGATCCTGGCTCAGGATGAACGCTGGCGGCGTGCTTAACACATGCAAGTCGAACGAAGCGCCTGCTTTGAATTCCTTCGGGAAGGAGAGGCTTGCGACTGAGTGGCGGACGGGTGAGTAACGCGTGGGCAACCTGCCCCGCACTGGGGGACAACAGCTGGAAACGGCTGCTAATACCGCATAAGCGCACAGCTTCGCATGAAGCGGTGT
>CAJTCY010000030.1:16619-18741 GCA_910575075.1 Lachnospiraceae bacterium | reverse complement strand
ATTAAAAGAAGCCCACGGATTGCGAAGAGCAGATTCAAGAGGGCTGTTTGCCATGACCCTTCAAATGTATTTTACGGCGTTCACAGTAAATATAAAAAGAATTGTGAAACTGAAAGAGCAGGCTATGGCATAAGTCATGGTGTTTTCAGGAACTTTTTAAAAACTAAAGCCTAAAATGCCAAATATAAAAACTCCCACTCAAAAAATGGGAGTTTTTCAGTGCCCTTGATTTTACTGGGGTTCCGGGGATGTACGGGTTTTATGCTAATTGAATAAATAGGGGAAAAAGACGGTTATCGACAGCTTCATCGTAAGCGTCAAATAAGATAGTGGATAGAAAAATAACCACCAACCCTCTATACTAAAAGGGCAGTGGTCATCGGCAACGTTCCTGTACCATGGGATCCCATGGCAGATAGTCATCCAGATATTCCGGATTTTCAAGAAATGTACTCCCCGGCATATCTGACAGGATATATTTGATGTATTTCATTGCATCCAGTCCATTGGCTTTCGCTGTCTCAACCAGAGTGTAGATCCCTGCACTTGCGGCAGCACCCTTCGGACTTCCCGCAAACAGCCAGTTCTTCCGGCCGATCACAAAGGGGCGGATACAATTCTCCGCAAGGGAATTACTAATGGAACAGTTCCCATCTTCAAGATAATTAAAAAATTCCTGCCGGTTGTTCAGGGCATACTGGAAAGCCGTATGCAGCTTCGACTTTGGCAGTTCCCCGGCAGAGTTTCTTTCTGCCCATGACCAGAAAGCCTCGAGAAGCGGTTTCTCGAGGCCTATCCGTTCCTTTTTCTTCTGTTCTGGGGGAAGGCACTCCAGTTCCTTTTCTATCTCAAACAGCTTATTCGTAAGCGTCAAATAAGAACGTGTAGTGAAATATATGGCGTTCTCCTGTAAAATCCGGGTTAGAGTTCACTCCAAAAACTCTAAATCCAGATAAAGGAGAATACCCATGGACATTTCCACTTTCACTCCGGATAAGCAGGTAAAACTTCAGTACTGGCTGGACGTGATCCGGCAATGCAGGGCCTCCGGCCTGACGAATCAGGCATGGTGCGAGCAGCATGATATCTCTTTAAAAAGCTATTATTACTGGATCGCAAAGATCCGGAAGCTGGCCCTTGAGGAACTGCCCCGAAAAAGGAATGGATCCAGGCCGGCAATGGAGCAGACTGCGTTACTGCCGGATACGGCCTCGGAATTTACGGAGGTATCTTTTTGCGGCAGGCAGGATTCAGGCGCCGCTCCTGCGGCAGTGCTCCATATCGGTACTGTGACGGTTGAACTCTTTGAAGATACTCCCCGCGAGTTGCTGGAGACTATACTGAAAGCAGTGCGGTCATGTTAGGAGATCTCTCCCGGGTGGAAAAGATCTATCTGCGCACCGGGTACACGGATATGAGGAAACAGCTTAACGGTCTGATCGATATCATCCAGTACAGCTTCCAGCTCGATCCTTACAGCAATTCCCTATTTCTTTTCTGCGGGAAACGGGCGGACCGGATCAAGGCAGTCCACTATGAAGGGGACGGCTTCTGCCTTTTCTATAAGCGCTACGAAAACGGCCGCCTCCAGTGGCCGCGCACGGGCGAAGAAGCCAGACAGATCTCCCATCAGCAGCTCCGCTGGCTGCTGGAGGGGCTGAACCCGGAGCAGCCCAGAGCGGTTCGCAAATGGGAGCCCCCAAAACCAGGGAGACCCGAAAATTCCTTATAAATACTGGAAAATCCTGCTGTTTTATGGTATAAGGAATCCATTAGAAAAGGAAGGTTTTCATCCCATGCCAGACACAGAACAGGAGTACAAAAAACAGATCAAAGAACTGGAACAGCAGGTCCGGCTCCTGAAAGAGCAGGTTGATTTCCTTACCCGTAAACTTTATGGAACAAAGTCGGAGAAGACATCTTCCCTTGAAATGGAGGGACAGATGTCTCTTTTTAATGAAGCAGAATCCTGTGCCGATCCGGGTGCCCATGAGCCGGACCTGGTCGAAGTCGAAAAGCATCTGCGTAAAAGGAAGTACGCGGGCCAGCGGGAAAAACTGGTCAAAGACCTTCCCCGCAGCAAAGTGCTTCATACGATCGATGAAAGTGAACAGATCTGTGA
>CAJTCY010000030.1:0-16236 GCA_910575075.1 Lachnospiraceae bacterium | reverse complement strand
GCTCTCCCATGTGGCCGGCCGCCTCAGGCAGGAACTTTTGAAACAGAAGTATCTGCATATCGATGAGACCCATGTACAGGTGCTGAAAGAACCCGGGAGGAAGAACACTTCGGATTCTTACATGTGGGTATACTGCAGCGTTAGGGACTGCAAACGGCCGGTCCGGTATTTTGAGTACCAGCCGGGGAGGGGCGGAAAATATCCGGAAGCGTTTTTAAAGGGCTATACCGGATATATCCATACGGATGCTTATTCCGGGTACAATGGGGTGAAAGGGGTTACGGGATGCCTGTGCTACACCCACCTGCGCCGTGCTTTTGTGGACGCGCTGCCAAAAGACATCCATGGGGCAGAAGCTTCAAAGCCTGCGGAAGCGATCCTACGGCTGAATAAGCTGTTTGAGATAGAAAAGGAACTGGAGTGCCTTCCCCCAGAACAGAAGAAAAAGGAACGGATAGGCCTCGAGAAACCGCTTCTCGAGGCTTTCTGGTCATGGGCAGAAAGAAACTCTGCCGGGGAACTGCCAAAGTCGAAGCTGCATACGGCTTTCCAGTATGCCCTGAACAACCGGCAGGAATTTTTTAATTATCTTGAAGATGGGAACTGTTCCATTAGTAATTCCCTTGCGGAGAATTGTATCCGCCCCTTTGTGATCGGTCGGAAGAACTGGCTGTTTGCGGGAAGTCCGAAGGGTGCTGCCGCAAGTGCAGGGATCTACACTCTGGTTGAGACAGCGAAAGCCAATGGACTGGATGCAATGAAATACATCAAATATATCCTGTCAGATATGCCGGGGAGTACATTTCTTGAAAATCCGGAATATCTGGATGACTATCTGCCATGGGATCCCATGGTACAGGAACGTTGCCGATGACCACTGCCCTTTTAGTATAGAGGGTTGGTGGTTATTTTTCTATCCACTATCTTATTTGACGCTTACGTTATTCCTGTGATTTTGATGTTTATAAATGCAAAGAATGTAAGCCTTGGATAGGTTACAATAAACTGGACAGATTTTTTAAGGTCATATAATATAACAACAATAAGTAAAGGAGAAGTTCATATGACCGAAACAAAGCAGAAAAGGAAACCCCGTAAATATACCAATGAATTCAAACAGCAGTTAGTGGATTTATATCATTCTGGCAAGCGCAGATGTGACATCTGCAGGGAATATGATATTGCCCATTCTTTATTCGACAAGTGGGTGAAACAGGCGGAAATTTCCGGCTCTTTCCATGAAAAAGATAACCGTACACCAGAGCAGGAAGAATTGATAAAGCTCAGAAAAGAAAACCAGCAGCTTAAGATGGAGAACGACATTTTAAAACAAGCGGTGCTGATCTTAGGACGAAAGTAAATGTGATTAAGGCAAATGCCCACAAATACTCTGTATCAGCAATGTGCCGCGTCCTGCAGGTAAACAGAAGCTCTTATTATTATAAGACAAAGCAAAAGCCCGATGAGTCAGAGCTTTCATCTGAAATCACAGAAATACTTAAAGCAAGCCGTAATAATTATGGCACACGCAAGATAAAGAAGGAGTTGATGAAAACAGGAAAACAGGTGTCCAGACGCCGGATTGGACAAATTATGAAGCGGAATGCACTGGTGTCCAATTACACAACCGCACAATTCAAGCCGAATAAAAACACCTGCAATGAATCCAAAGCAGAAAATATCCTTAACCGTCAGTTCCATGACCGGAAATACAGGGACGCTGTGATAAGCGATTTAACATATGTAAGAGTAGGAAGACAGTGGAATTACATATGTGTGCTTGTTGACCTCTTTAACAGGGAAATCATAGGTTACAGTGCAGAGGAACATAAAACAGCGGAACTCGTCAAAGAAGCCTTCCAGCGAGTGGAAGGAAACCTGCAGGATATTCGTCTGTTCCATACAGACCGTGGAAACGAATTCAAAAACCAGATAATTGAGGAACTGTTGGAGGCATATAACATAGAACGTTCGCTGAGCCATAAAGGATGCCCTTATGATAATGCAGTGGCAGAAGCGACATTCAAGATCATAAAAACAGAATTCGTATGGAACGAAACATTTGCAGATCTGAAGGAATTAAAATTGAAGTTATGGGATTATGTGAACTGGTATAACAATCACAGAATACATTCCTCACTGGGATATCAAACGCCAGTACAATACAGAGAAAACATCCTTAAAAAAATTGTCTAAAAAAGTGTTGACAATCCAAAAGTGTTGACAATCCAGAACGCCTGCCTGAATGTGGCGGATACAGAGGGCATCATCCTCCACAGCGAGCTTGGAAGCCAGTACACCAGCATGGCATTTGAGAGTTATTTGTATGACAGAGGGATGCGCCATTCTTTCAGCCGCAAAGGGAATCCTTACGACAATGCCTGCATTGAGTCCTTCCATTCCGTATTAAAGAAGGAGGAAATATATCTCCATACTTATCAAGACTTTAAGGAGGCCCGGAGGGCAATATTTGAGTATATTGAAGGTTGGTATAACCGTAAACGAATCCATAGTGCCATTGGTTATATGACACCCCAGCAAAAGGAGGATGAGGAACTGAAAAAATCTGCATAACCTTTCAACTTTTTTTGTCCAAAGTATTGACATAGGTCCATGACCATTAAGGGCACTGGGGTTGCAACAATCACTGTCAAGGCAGGCAATGAGTCTGTGAAGGCGACGGTAAAAGTCAGCCCCAAGAAACAGTCATTGAAATCCGCAAAGGTATCAAAAGGTAAAAAGCTGACTGTAGGATGGGCGAAGGACAAGAATGCGTCGGGGTATCAGGTGCAAATCAGCACTTCCAAGAATTTTAAGAAGAACATGAAACAGAAAAATCTGTCTAAGACCTCCTACACATTCACCAAGCTGAAAGCCGGGCGTAAGGGTACGCAGTTACAAGAAATCTGGCAAAGAGACGCTGTATGGCGCATGGAGCAGCCCAAAGCGGAGCAGTAAGGTGAAGAAGTAAAACATGATTTTACATATAGAATGGGTGTAATTGCACTCTTTTAAAATCCTGATCATATAGTATAAAGAAATCTAAATTATAAAGGTATGCAAAGGTATGAGAGAATATGTAACATTATCATTAGAAACACATCTTTTTTTCGGAAGGATCATGAAAGAACATGCTCTATTTCTGCTGGCAGGGTTTCCTGCAAAAGAAACAGAGTTTATAAAGCGTGCAGGGGGGGGTTCGAGAAAAATTTGAAGATGGGCTTAGAAGGACGGTGGAACTTGCGGACGGCATAGTAAGCGAAGCGGTTTTGAACTCTGGAGAAATTGTGACAGAATTTACACAAAAGGCGGAATGCCAGACAGAAAATCTGACAGGGATTCCAATTGATGAGAAGATTACAGAGGCTGAAAAACGGCTTGGCACCGGAAGATGCATTACGATTAACAGGGAAATTATATATCAGGTAAGAAGGCTGAACCGGTATATGATGCAAAGCCTGAACGGATTAATTTCATTTAAGGAAGAGATTCTCAGAGAAATGACGATGTGCAGACTTTATAATACAAACTACCCACTGCTGATTGAGCATATCCTGCGTGAGGCAAAATTGTACCGCCAGATGATTTCACAGCTTGAGAACAGAGGCAGAATCTCTATGCCTGACTTAAAGAATCTGGAAATGTTCTGGAATCAGATCATGATGGAACATGCTCAGTTCATCCGGGGTCTGCTGGACCCGGCGGAGTGTGAATTGATAGAGACGGCAAACGAATTTGCAAAAGATTACTGCGGGCTTTTGGAAAAAGCAAGGGAACAGGAATGTAAAGTGATGAATGCCGCCCTGGCTTCAGAAACTTTACAGACAACAAAGCGGTATCAGCAGTTTAAGACGGCGGGAACAGAAGGAATTATAGGTTGTGAAATACGTTCAACGATTCTTCCGCTTTTGGCAGATCATGTACTCCGCGAAGCGAATCACTATCTAAGAATTTTAGAATATTCGCAGAAAGGCAGGGGTTAGCATGGAGTTATGCAAATATCCTAAGAAGGAATATATCAGGACTTTTCATATTGAGGCGATACAGATTCCTATCGTGTATAACCGATATGGAGATTATGATCCCAACGGCCTGCTCTATGTGCTTGAGGATGACGCGGAGCGGATTCAAAAAGAAGCCCTTAAAAGATTTGAGATGGAGATACCGCAGCCATATGAGGAAGTGCGGCCGCTGGTTATTCGTGTCAATCTGGGCGATACCGTGAAAGTGCGGTTCCGAAATTCACTGAACCGCAGATTATCGATACATGTACAAGGACTTTCTTATGATGTCAATACTTCAGATGGAAGCAGCGTTGGATATAATAACGATAGTACTGCAAACGGAGAAATCTGGTATACCTGGTACGCCGATACAGAGGGGGTATTCCTGTTTCATGATATGGCAGATCCCAGAAGCACAGAGGATGCAACCAATATTCATGGGTTATTTGGGGCGGTAATTGTAGAACCGCCAGAGGCAAAGTGGTTTAATCCAGAAACAGGCGAAGAGTTGGAAAGCGGTTTGATGGCTGATATTTATCAGCCTGGGAAACCGGCGTTCAGGGAGTATAGTGTCTTTTTTCATGATGAGCTGGAGATTTTGAATCAAAAGGGGGAGCCGCCAATCGATCCTCATACGGGGCTATTATCGTCGACAACAGCGATCAGTTACCGCTCAGAACCTATGAGAAACAGGATGCCGCATACACATGATCCGGCAGATTCAGCAGAAGATGTATCCATGAGTTCCTGGGTATATGGTGATCCGGCGCCGCCGATTTTGTTTGCTTATGTCGGCGATCCGGTAAAGATACGTCTGCTTCATGGAGGAGTAAAAGAAACACATGTTTTTCATCTTCACAATCATCAGTGGAGGCTGGAAGATAATCCGCTTTCAACAATTTTAGATTCCATCAGCATCAGCCCGCAGGAATGTTATACGCTGAACATTTTGTATGGAGCAGGAAGCCTGAACCGGGTTATTGGAGACGTGATTTTCCACTGCCATCTCTATCCGCATTTTAATGACGGGATGTGGACTTTGTGGAGAATTTATGACCGGCTGGAAGATGGGACAGGAAAATTGCCTGACGGAACAACGATTCAGCCGCTTATGCCGTTAAAAGACAGGGAGCGCCCGCCCAAAAAGGATAAAATGCATCCGGGATATCCGAATTTTATAGAGGGAAAGTATGGCGAGCGTCCGCTTCAGCCTCCACTTGGCGTATTGCATCCCAATGGAGACGTGACGAATGAACCGTCTTTGCTTGAAGCTGCAAATTTCGTGAAGCATTCCGTGCCTGGAGCATTGTATACGGATACCTGTCCATGTCATACAGACGAAAATGTAAAAGTATTCGAGATCGCTATGGTACAGGCGAAAATCACTTATAATCGCTATGGGTGGAATGATCCGCAGGGGCGTTTTTTTGTACTTAAGGAAGAACTGGAGCGTTATGGAGGTCTGGAATGTTATATCCGTAAAGTAGAGAAACAGGAAATTAAAGTGGAACCGCTGGTTATCCGTGCAAATGCGGGAGATTGTATTGAGCTGCGCACCACAAATCTTCTTCCGGAATATATAGAAGGCAGTCCATTCCAGCTTCGGACCAGAACAGATATTGTAGGTCATCATGTACATTTGGTAAAATTTGATACGATTGTCTCAGATGGGTCTGCAAATGGCTGGAATAATATTGCGGGCGCAAGGCGGTATGAGACATTGGTGGAACGCTTTTTTGCCAATGAAGAATTGCGGACGGTATTCTTTCATGACCATCTGTTTGCCAATGTTCACCAGCAGCATGGCCTGTTCGGAGCGCTGATTATTGAAGAGGCAGGCGCAACGTTTCATAATCCGCAAAATGGAAAAGAGCTGCATTTTGGAACAAAGGCGGTTATCTGCAGAAAAGATGGAACTTCTTTCAGAGAATTTGCTTTGTTTGTCCATGATTTTGCCTTTCTTTTTGACAGAAAGGGGAATCCATTGAATCCGCCTGTAGTTCCCGGTTCGCATGACGATCCAGGTGTCATGGGGATTAACTACCGTGCAGAACCGATGCGGGAGAGACTTCGAAAAAGGGAGGATCCGGCATATCTGTTCAGTTCCTATGTGCATGGAGATCCGGCAACACCGATTCTTGAAGCATATCCGGGAGATGAGCTGATGATTCGCCTGATTGACGGAGCGCATGAGGAACAGCATTCTTTTAACATTGCGGGAATGTCATGGAGAAGAGAACCGGCAGATACCGTTTCACCGTTAGCTGCCTCTCAGACAATAGGAGTATCGGAAGCATTTAATTTGAATGTAACAGAAAAATACGGCGCCGGAGATTATCTCTATTATTTTGGAGGAATTGATGACGCGTGGCTCGGACTGTGGGGAATTCTGCGTGTGCATAGAAGATATCAAAAACACTTAAAGCCATTCTGCCAGGGAAAAGGCATGATTCATCCTCTTTTGCCCTGCCCGTCAAAAGAGGATGTGGTCAGGCATTATGAAGTTGTGGCGGTACAGAAGAAATTGATTTACAATCGGTATGGCGACCATGATCCAAACGGGCTGGTATTTGTTCCCCTGGAGGATGTGGATAATGTACTGTCAGGAAAATGTATGCCGAAGCCATTGATTCTCAGGGCAAATACAGGTGACTGGATAGAGGTTACGCTGCACAATGCATTGGATATGGAACATCCGATTCCGTACTTTTCTTATCCAAGAGTTCCTTTAGAGAAAGAGTATACGCCATCTATGAGAGTTTCACTGAATCCACAGTTTTTGCAATATGATCCAGTCTGTGATTCCGGTATCAATGTAGGCTATAATGAAATGGAACAGACTGTAGGAGTGGGAGAGAGTAAACGCTATCTCTGGCACGCAGATCAGGAATATGGAGCCTGTATCATACAGTCTTTTGGAGATATGCGAAACCATCGTTATCATGGATTATTTGGAGCTGTGATTGTAGAACCGCCGGGAGCAGAATGGTATCGTAACTTTACCAGAAAAAAAGACAGTTTTGCAGAACAAGCAGTGATAACGGCACCAGGAGAAGAAAGTTTCCGAGAATATGTCCTGTTTATCCAAAATGGAATCCGTCTGCTGGACGTGAAGGGGAATTTAATCCAGACTGCGGCAGCAGATAATGGAGAACCGGTAGATGCAGAAGATACAGGAGAAAAAGGCTATAATTATGCTTCTGAGCGGTTCGCTAACCGATTTGCGAGAGATCCCAGGACATGGAAGGTTTTTAGCAGCAAAGTGCATGGAGACCCAGCAACGCCTGTTTGGAAGGCATATCCTGGAGACCGGGTAGTTTTTCGGGTTATGATGCCGGCAGATAAGCCAAGGAATACGTCTGTCACGGTTCATGATCATTTATGGAAAGAACAGCGCCGCGATCCGTTTTCCAGAGTTATTCCTCTGCAGGGCGGGGTCAGTATTGGCAATAAGTTTGACATTGAGCTTGAGGACGGCGCCAGATGTCCTGGAGATTACCTCTATCGTTCAGGGAGTTTTGCCTGGGATGTGGAATCAGGCATGTGGGGAATTTTTCGTGTTGTAAAGAAGACATTTGGACATAGATGCAAGGCAATATACAGGAAAATTCGGGAATGTTTTTGATAACAACTGTGTGAATCATCATTGAATAGAGGGACAGCAAGGGTAGAGTTACAGTTTATAACAAAGTATGTGCTTGACAAGAAGGAGTTTTGCAGGTATAATTAGCAAAAATAAAATTTAGGAGGATATTGCATGTTAAGTGTAATTGTAATGGAGGAAGTTGCAAAATAAATATTGCAGGGGTGATCTCAGTTTGATAAGCTGGGAGTCTGCCCATTTGTCATCAGTGTAAACTGTTGATGATTTTGCCTTACAATTGCTTAATATTGTGGTATCAGTTATTAGAGATTGTTTGAGCATGGTGATATATCATGCTCTTTATTGTGAATACCAAACTTTAGACGATCTCATAAGTATGGATAAATTAGAAAAACCATGGTAGATAATGCTTTTTGGGCATCCATGGTTTTTTTTGTTATTATTCTATAGGAAAGAGGGAGTAAGGCAGAACAAAATAATATATCGGGAAAGGAATTGAAAACATGATTATTGATAAGCAGATTGAATTTGATAAAGTAAAGGAAATGTGGATGAATCTGGCAGTTACAGAAGACGCCAGAGAAAAAATAAGAGAAACTACTGTCTGCCTGTCGGAATGTGAATTGAGAAAACATTTGAGAGATACCAGCGACAGCAGAAGATTTATTGAGAAGATGGGAACGCCTCCGCTGCAGAATGTCACTGAAATCAAAGAAATTATGGAAGCAGCCGCAAAGGGAGACTGCCTGACGCCGTATCAGCTTGAGCGTGTGCAAAAGGTTCTCGTTTCCATCAGACGGCTCAAGGATTATCTGGAAAGAGGAAAGGATGATGGCAATGCGCTCGCTTACTATACGGAAAATCTGGATGCCGCAGAAGAACTCAGAGAAGAAATCGGCCGCCAGATCAGAGGCGGCGCAGTGGATGATTATGCATCCAGAGAGCTTTGCCAGCTCAGAGGCAGAATAGAGAAAAGTAAAGAACAGATGCGGCAGAAAGCAGAGCAGGCGCTCCATGCAAAAAAACAGTATATGGCAGACCATTATTGCACGGTCCGCAATGGAAGAATTTGTATTCCGGTGAAAAAAGAATATAGGGCCAAAATAGCGGGAAGTGTGATAGATAAATCCGCTACAGGGAACACTCTTTTTATAGAGCCTGCGGAGGCGGCAAAATGTTTTGAAGAAATGCAGGTGCTGAAAATCAGTGAAGAAAACGAAGTGTACCGGATTTTATATACTCTGACGGCAATGACTGCGTCCTGGGAAGCCGTGATGCATGAAAATATCGCCATGATTGTCAGGCTGGATTTTATTTTTTCAAAGGGAAAGCTGAGCATAGATATGGAAGCGTTTGAGCCGTCTGTCAATACGGAACGCAGAATTGTTTTAAAAGACGCCAGGCATCCATTGATGGATAAGGAGACGAATGTGCCGCTGCAATTTGAAATTGGAGCGCATGTGCAGGGAATCGTTATCACTGGTCCCAATACGGGAGGGAAAACAGTGGCAATTAAGACAGTTATGCTCAATTGCATGATGGCACAGTGCGGGCTGCATGTAACATGCCAGGAGGCGGACATTTGTATGAACAGCACTTATCTGTGCGATATCGGAGATGGCCAGAATCTTGCTGAGAATCTGTCCACTTTTTCAGCACATATAAAAAATGTGCTGGAAGTGCTTAAACAGGCTGGTCCAAACAGCCTGGTGGTCATGGATGAACTTGGCTCTGGGACAGACCCTGCAGAAGGCATGGGAATTGCCATTGCAATTCTGGAAGAATTAAGGAAGAGCAAAGCTGCTTTTCTTGTAACCACACATTATCCGGAAGTGAAAGAGTATGCAAAAAAAGCAGAGGGAATTATCAATGCGAGAATGGAATTTGACAGGGCAACGTTAAAGCCGACATATCAGATGGTGATTGGAGAGGCAGGAGAGAGCTGTGCATTTTATATTGCCGACAGGCTGGGAATGCCGAATGAAATGCTGCGGACAGCGATATGTGCAGCGTACGGAGCGCAGGCGGTAGAAAATTATCAATTTCAAAAGCCTGATTCCGTGATAAATAAGCATAATTCAGGCAGAATTTCTAAGATGAAAAAGACAACAAATCCAGTAAAACTCAGCAGAAAATACCAGTTAGGAGACAGCGTTATGGTTTATCCAGATAAAAAAATCGGCATTGTCTGCCAACCTGTTAATGAAAAAGGTGTTTTGCGGGTCCAGATGCCGGACAAGAAAATATGGATTAACCATAAAAGAGTGAAGCTTCATGTGCCTGCCGCAGAACTATATCCGGAAGATTATGATTTTTCTATTATTTTTGAGACGGCAGAAAACAGGAAAATTCGTCATGATATGGAGCGAAAGTATACAACAGAGACAATAAAAAAAGAGTCGGTTGAAATTTAGCAGAAATTTATAATAAAAAACGAAATTCTTCCTTCAGGAATAAATCTCGTGCAATCAGCAGAGAATAGGAACAGATCGTGACTGTTTGGAGGAAGATTTATGAGTGCAGAAAACAATGGCAGACCCTTTGGCATGAGAGATAAGCTGGGGTATATGTTTGGAGATTTTGGAAATGATTTTACTTTTATTTTTGCAAGTTCTTTTTTGATGGTGTTCTACACCAATGTGCTGGGAATTGATCCGAAAATGGTGGGAATCCTGTTTCTGGTGGCACGAGTGGTAGACGCTTTTACAGATATTGGAATGGGACGGATTGTGGACCGCCTTCCGGCGTCCAAAGATGGAAAATTCCGTCCATGGCTGAAACGGATCTGTGTCCCGGTGGCATTTGTGAGTTTTCTGATGTATCAGTCGGTATTGGCGTCAGCGCCTATGAGCGTTAAGATTATTTACATGTTTATCACTTATATTTTATGGGGCTCCGTCTTATATACGGCGATCAATATCCCCTATGGATCAATGGCGTCGGCTATTACAGACAATCCCCGGCAGCGTGCGGAATTGTCAACGTTCCGCTCTATGGGGGCAACCTTTGCCAGCGTCGTCATTATGATGGCGGCGCCTGTGGTGGTTTACTATAAGGATGAAAATGGAAATCAGTTAGTAAGTCCCCGGAATTTTACGGTCATTGCGGGAATATTTGCAGTGCTTGCCGTGATCTGTTATCTTCTGTGTTACCAGATGACTACAGAACGTGTAAAAATTGAAAAAAAAGACGGCGGGAAGATGCCTGGGATGGGTGAGACGGTTCACGCCCTGGTGTCTAACCGGGCGCTGCTTGCCATTATCGGTGCGGCAATTTTCCTTCTGCTCAGTTCCCTGATGGCGCAGGCAATGAATAATTATCTTTTTGCAGAATGGTTTAAAAATACAAAAGCCCTTTCGATCATGGGATTTGTGGGAGTACCTACCTCTCTGATACTGGCGGCGTTTACGGGAAAGATTACAGAAAAATTCGGCAAGAAGGAGGCCGGGGCAGTGGGGATGCTGTTTACCGGGATTGTCTTTCTCCTGCTGTTTCTTTTTAAAGTCACAAATCCCTGGATATTCGTACTGGTTACGTTTTTTGGGAATTTTGGCATGTACTATTTTAATATGGTAGTGTGGGCATATATCACGGATGTGATCGATTATCAGGAAGTAAAGACAGGAAACAGAGAGGACGGCACGGTCTACGGCGTGTATTCCTTTGCACGTAAAATCGGACAGGCGCTGGCGGGAGGGCTTAGCGGCTTTGCACTGTCGGCAATCGGCTACGTGTCGGAGCCGGGAGCAGTGCAGACGGACAGCGTGCGGGAAGGAATCTATAACATTGCCACAATTTTTCCGGGAATTTGTTATGTGATTGTGGCGTTGATTCTTATTTTTGCATATCCCTTGAGCAAACGTGTGGTAGAACAGAATGGAGAGATACTTGCGCAGCGCCGTAAGGCAAAAGCAGAGATACAGCAATGATCAGGAGGCAGGAAATGAAACGAATGAAATTATCTTTTCGCTGGTATGGCGAAGAAGACAAGGTGAGCCTTGCACATATCCGTCAGATACCGGGTATGCATACCGTGGTGACAGCAGTATATGACGTCCCGCCGGGAGAGGTCTGGCCCCAAGCTTCTATTAATGCGTTAAAAAAGCAGATTGAAGAGAACGGACTGCATTTTGAAGTGGTGGAAAGTATTCCAGTGCATGAGGATATCAAGCTGGGAAAACCGAAGAGAGACCGCTATATTGAAAATTATTGTGAAAATATCAGGAGAGTGGCAGCGGCCGGAGTAAAATGTATCTGCTATAATTTTATGCCGGTATTTGACTGGACAAGGACACAGCTTGACCATGTGCTTGCAGATGGGTCTACTTCCCTAGTTTATTATCAGGAACAGGTAGACCGGGTAAATCCTCTGCAGAGCGACAGCGACTTAACGCTTCCAGGATGGGACGCCAGCTATAGCAGGGAAGAATTAAAACAGGTGGTTTCCGAATATCAGTCAATGACAGAGGAAGATTTGTGGGCAAATCTGAAATATTTTCTGGAGCGCATCATTCCAGTGGCAGCCCAGTGTGAGGTTAAAATGGCGATCCATGAGGATGATCCCTGCTGGAGTATTTTTGGACTGCCGCGCATCATAACCTGTGAAGAAAACCTGGACCGTTTCTTAAAGCTGGTGGATGATCCGCATAACGGAATTACGCTCTGTACCGGATCTTTGGGATGTTCCTGTTGCAATAACGTGGCGAAAATGGCTGAAAAATATGCTGCCATGGGCAGGATTCATTTCGTCCATATGCGCAATGTCAAGGTGCTTGCGGATGGTTTTGAGGAGCGGGCGCATCTGTCAGAATGCGGTTCTCTGGATATGTATGAAATCATGAAAGCTCTATATGATCATGGATTTTCTGGATATATTCGTCCAGACCATGGACGGATGATCTGGGGAGAGACTGGACGGCCGGGCTATGGCCTTTATGACCGCGCTCTGGGAGCCACGTATTTGAACGGATTGTGGGAAGCGATTGAGAAAGGAGAGAGAAAAAAATGAGAATACCATTTCAAATGGATTTAAGCGGCAAAGTAGCTGTGGTGACGGGAGCGGGCGGTATTTTGTGCTCTTCTATGGCGCATGCCCTTGCGGAATGCGGCGCCAGCGTGGCTTTATTGGACTTGAACAGGGAGACAGCCAATGAACAGGCGGCAAACATAGCCGCAGAGGGAAAACAGGCCAAAGGCTACCAGGCAAATGTACTGGAAAAAGACAGTCTGAAAGAGGCGCACGAGAGGATTTTGCAGGAGCTTGGACCGTGTGATATCCTGATCAATGGAGCAGGGGGGAATCATCCGCTTGCGACTACAGATAAGGAATATTTTGCAATGTCAGATTTAGAAGAAGATGTCAAAACTTTTTTTGATTTGGAACAGAGCGGCGTGGAGTTTGTGTTCAATCTGAATTTTATCGGAACGCTGCTGCCAACCCAGATTTTTTCCAGAGACATGGTGGGACGGCAAGGATGCAGTGTTTTAAATATTTCTTCTATGAACGCCTATACGCCCTTGACGAAGATTCCGGCATACAGCGGGGCAAAAGCGGCGGTTAGCAATTTTACGCAGTGGCTGGCGGTTCATTTTGCCAGAGAGGGAATACGGGTCAATGCGCTGGCGCCGGGTTTCTTTGTCACCAAGCAGAATGAAAGATTATTGTACCATGAGGATGGAACTCCTACAGAGCGCACCGGAAAAATATTAGCGGCTACGCCCATGCAGCGTTTTGGCAGAACGGAGGAGCTTTTGGGAAGTATGTTGTTTCTGCTGAATGAAGAGGCGGCAGGGTTTATCACAGGCGTGGTGCTGCCAATTGACGGTGGATTTTCCGCATATTCTGGAGTATAATAAGTTTTTGCGCTGGCTGCCGTGAGCAAAGTGCAGGAAAGGAATCATTGTGCTTATGGAAACATTTATGAATGAAAATTTTCTGTTGGAAACAGAGACCGCCAGAGAACTGTACCATGATTGTGCCGAGAAACTTCCGATTTTAGATTATCACTGCCATCTTGACCCCAGAGAGATTGCGGAAAATAAGAGATATGAAAATCTGACAAGAATATGGCTGGCAGGAGATCATTATAAATGGAGACAGATGCGCAGCAACGGTGTAGAAGAAGCATATATTACTGGGGACGCCCCGGATTTTGAGAAGTTCTGCCAGTGGGCGCAGACTTTGGAACAAGCAGTCGGGAATCCTTTGTACCATTGGAGCCATTTAGAACTCCGGCGGTATTTTGGCTATGAAGGGGCACTGGGAGCAGACAACGCTCAGGAAGTGTGGGAGCAGTGCCGCAACCGGCTGCTGGAGGAAGATATGAGTGTTCGCGGAATTATGAAAGCTTCTCATGTAACCTTGGTGTGCACCACTGATGATCCGGCGGATGATCTGCGCTGGCACAGGCAGATCGCCAGTGAGGAAGATATGGAAATCCAGGTATTGCCAACCTTTCGTCCAGACCGTGCGTTTTCCATAGAACAATCAGGGTTTGCCGAGTATATGCAGCAGCTTGGACAGGCGGCTGATGTAGATATCAAGGATTTTGGAAGCTGGAAAGAGGCGTTGTCAAGACGGATGGATTATTTTGAGGAACTTGGCTGCCGTGTCAGTGATCATGGATTGCTCTATCTGCCTTGGCATCAGACCGATGAGCGTGAAATTGAGGATATTTTTACAGACAGGCTCTGCGGACAGGAGATTTCCAGGGGACAGGCATTGAAATTTCAGACGGCGGCAATGCTCTGGCTGGGAGAAGAATACCAAAAAAGAGACTGGGTGATGCAGCTTCATTTTGGCGTTACCAGAAACAATAATAGCAAAATGTTTCAATTATTAGGCGCTGATACCGGATTTGACGGAATTTATAACCGGGTGCCGATGACAGAATTAAGCGCTTATCTGGATGCGCTGTGCCAGAAAAACGCCTTGCCAAAAACGGTTCTGTACAGCCTGAATCCAGCGGACAATGCTCCTTTGGGCGTTTTGCTTGGATGTTTTCAGGAAGCAGGGACAGCAGGAAAGCTTCAGCAGGGAAGCGCCTGGTGGTTTAATGACCATAAAGCAGGGATGGAAGAACAGCTTACCTCTCTTGCCAATCTGGGGCTTCTGGGAAATTTTATTGGAATGCTGACCGATTCCAGAAGCTTTTTGTCTTATACCCGCCATGAATATTTCCGGCGGATTCTCTGCAATCTCATAGGCGGCTGGGTGGAGAGGGGAGAATTCCCTTATCACAGAGAGAAGCTGTTTTCGCTGATCAAAGGCATCTGCTATAATAATGCCGTAGAATATTTTGGGTTTGATTTGAAAAAAGTTTAAGCAAGGCAGCAGAATTTCTTGACATTCTCTATAAGTTAGTTTATACTAACCTATAGAGAATATTTTATCATACAAAACGCTAAGAAATGCATTTTAGCACCATGGAAACGTACTCCAGAGCATCCCTCTATGTCAAAAAACTGACATTATTAAGGAAAAAACACAAAAATCATGGAAGCCTTTGCGGAACATGATTTTCGTATTAAGTGGTTCGTTGTAATGCTTGGTGCGCCCTGCATTTTGTGCGTTTCGTATGGATAAAATATTTTAGAACAATTGTATAAATTGTATATGAAATTCCGATAATTTGATAGTCTCGCAATTGCCTAAAAATATCACAAGGAAAGTCCAGCTAATAAATGTCAATAGCAAAATGAGAAAGATCGAAATTATTTTTTTAGCAAAAAAGGGCGCACTTACCCCTTGGTGAAAATATCATTTTTTCAAAAGATATTGATTCGTTGGATTTACAGTATTTTATGCGGCTATGTCGCATTTAGCAGCATTGTATTTTTTGATATGCTCCTGCGGAGTAATGATTTCAAAAGGCTTATTGTCCCTGAGTATTGCAAATATCATGTTGCATACTTTGTGTGAAACAGCCCCCATTGCCACAAGCTTGGGTTTTGATTCACATTTTTTGAGGTAGTAATCACGCAGAACCGGATTTTTGGCTTCTCCCGTGCGGGATGTGCCGATGCTTTGTAAAGCCAGTGTATGAACCACCCGTCTGGCTATGGCGGAGCCCCTTTTAGACATTTGGGTTTTTGTGCCTTCAAATTTGCCGGATTGTTTTACTGCCGGATCAAGACCAAAGTAAGCAAAAAGCTGTTTTGGCTTGGAAAATGCAGAAAAATCTCCAATTTCTCCCATGAGGGATATGGCGGATAAGAAACCAGCGCCTTTGAACGTTTCAATCAAATGGATCTGCCTGACAAAGCCGGTGGCTTCATTGGCCTCAACAAGTTCATGCATGGCGCTCAGGATTCCTTTGATTTCTTCGTCATATTTACGGATGAAACCAATATAAAGGCGGATGCGTTTGATGTTGCTGTCAATGATGTAACCGAACTCATTTGCTTCATTTGCAGCCTGAATAATGGCATTATACTTGTTTAAAGCATATGTAAGCCCAAATCGGGCAGTGGATTTAATGGTGTCAATAATCTCCTGCCGGTCTGCTTCAATAAATGTAGCCGGAGAGGTATACGTCTCCAACAGTGTAAGCGATGTATGAACCGTAACCTTGGAAAAAATGCCAAGGTATTGGGGAAATGCCATGCGCAGTTCGCCTTGGAGTTTGT
>CAJTCY010000029.1 GCA_910575075.1 Lachnospiraceae bacterium | reverse complement strand
GATTTGAGTTCCTTGAATTCATCTTCTGTAAGGCTGATTATATATTTTCTGGGTCTTGCCATTGGAATCACCGCCGTTTTTTTCTTAAGTATACATCAAAACGGCTGTTTCTACCAGTATAATTTGGATATATATCAACATGTCAGTACACTAGACATCTTGCACAAAAAGTGTCTGGAAAGCTAGCTTTCCAAAGCACTTTTCTGTGCAAAGTGTTTCCATCACTTTGTGCTGGAAACCTTTTGGTACTATAAAATCAAAAAATGGGGAAACTCAAAATTTTTTTAACAATTTGAGGGATTTTATACATATGCCATCATTTTATAGTTTCTCCTTGGTAACTATGGCACAATAAAGTGCGTACTTTACGTTTTCCCTTTATGGTTATATTATAGTCTTGCAAACACGAAACAATCTTCAAAACAAAATATTATAAAATTCAGGAGGATAAGACTATGAAAATCGCAGTTATTTGTGCAAATGGAAAAGAGGGAAAACTGATTGTTGCAGAAGCTATTGCAAGAGGAGCGGACGTCACCGCCGTTGTGCGCGGCGAAAACCTGTCGGCAGCAGCAAATGTCATTAAAAAAGATCTGTTTGATCTGACCGCAGCCGATTTGGAAGGCTTTGATGTTGTGATCGACGCTTTTGGCGCATGGACTCCGGAAACCCTTCCGCAGCACAGCACTTCTCTGAAACATCTTTGCGACCTTGTAAGCGGCAAAACAACCAGGCTTCTTGTTGTCGGCGGCGCCGGCAGCCTGTATGTGAATCCGGAACATACCGCGCAGGTAATGGACGGGGAAGACTTCCCGGAGATGTTCAAACCGCTGGCTTCCAGCATGGGCAAGGCGCTTGACGAACTTCGTACCAGAACAGACGTGGCATGGACGTATCTCAGCCCTGCCGGAGATTTTCAGGCTGACGGAAAGAAGACTGGAAAATATATCTTAGGCGGCGAAGAACTGGTTTTAAACGCCAGGGGTGAAAGCGTTATCAGCTACGCCGATTATGCGGTTGCCATGGTAGATGAAGCCTTAAATGGAAACCATATACAGCAAAGAATCTCTGTTGTGGCAGAATAAAAACAGTGATTATAAAATCTATAAACAGCTATTGGAATAATGAAACCGCAAGGACTATTTCGTTTTGACGACAAATGTCGACCACTGTTTCCAAAAAGCAGGTTTTGATAAACGGAGACTGTTTATTTCATCCAGCGTCATCAAGGACTTAACATATTATATCTGGAGCTGGGTGTCGGCTGCAATATGCCGGGCATTATTAAGTATCCATTTTGGCGGATGACAGCGGAGAAATCCAAAGGCGGTGTACGTTTCTTTTCTATAAACGAATTTCAAGAGTGCTATTTTGTGAAAATACAACAATTTACAGTATTACGAAATATTTTTAATACAAAACATGTAAAGATAATATATTGACAATGTATTTATGTTTTTGTAATATAAAGTAAAAAAGAAAGAGGTATCCTTATGGCACAAACATTGGTAAATATTCGTATGGATGAAGAATTAAAAAAGAAAATGGAACAGACTTGTCAAGAACTTGGAATGAATATGACTACTGCAATTACTATATTTGCAAAGAAGATGACAAGAGAAAAAAGGATTCCATTTGAAGTATCTGTTGATCCGTTTTATTCTGAAAGTAACATGGCACATTTGCACAGAGGCGTGGAAGCTCTCAATGCTGGGAAAGGTGTAGAACATGATATTATCGAGGTAGATGAATGAAAAAGATATGGTTTGATGAAGCATGGGAGGATTACACCTACTGGCAGTCGCAGGATAAAAAAACATTAAAAAGGATTAATCTGTTGCTGAAAGACATTGAGAGAGAAAATTTTGATGGTATTGGTAAACCAGAACCATTAAAGGGGGATCTGAGCGGATTCTGGAGTCGCAGAATTGATGATGTGAACAGGTTAGTATATAGGATTTGCGGGAATGTGATGGAGATCGTATCTTGCAAGGGGCACTATGAGGATTAAGTCAGATAACAGGTACAAAAGGGATTGGTGTGCAATAGACATAACACCCCGGGAATTATTAAGTATCCATTTTGGCGTATGGAGAAGTAGAATCAGAAAGCGGCATATTTACGGGCTATGAGACGAGAAGTTAAGATCAGATGTTTGAAATAGGGGTCTTGAAACTTGAAATTTAATTATCAAGATGATAATCTTATTCATATCGAATAAAAATTTAGGAGGACACGCTATGAATAAGATTATCATGGAAATTATAAAGCATCCTGTGAAGTGTAAATTGTTATTAGAATTTTTAAACTGTGAGCAGACCACTGCGAAACAGTTATCAGAGAAATTTTCAGATATACCGCCTGCTACACTTTACCGCTATTTAAAGAAAATGACAGTAGATGGCGTGCTTAAAATAGTTAATCAAACGCAAATTCGCGGAACTATGGAAAAAACATATGCGCTTGCGATTGACCTAAAAAAAGAAATGAACGAAATGATGGAGAATATCTCTGGCGACGCATATATGCAGGCTTTCATACAATATATCCTTGGATTTGCAGAACAATTTCAATCATACTGTAAAAGAGAAGAGATAAATATAGCAAAAGATAAATCGGGATTTTCGCTGGTCCCACTTTATTTATCAGATGAAGAATTGGACTGCTTTATTCAAAACTATGCTGAAATCACAGAAAAATACAGAGATAATATGCCGACAATAGATAGAAAACTGCGTTCCATTGGTTTAATTGTCGCACCGCCCAATATAGAATAAATTGCTGCCGCCTATCAAAATAGATATGCGGCATTCTCTTGACTTTATATTCTCATTATAGTATTATTATCAATAAGATAATAAAATAAGGAGGAAATAAGAAATGAATAAAATCATTCTTGAAATCAAGCATTATTCTAAAATCTATTCCGATAACAAGAAAGCTGTTGAAGATTTAAATATTACGGTTAAAAGCGGAGAAATCCATGCTTTTATCGGACATAATGGTGCAGGAAAAACAACGACAATTCGTGCTGCTGTTGGAGTTATGGACTTTGATCAGGGCACAATTTTAATTGACGGACATTCAGTAAAGAAAGAGGCTGTTCTGTGCAAGTCGCTTACCGCCTATATTCCAGACAACCCCGATTTATATGAGTACATTACAGGGATTCAGTATCTGAACTATATATGTGATATGTTCTCTGTTCCCAAAAATGAGCGCACTTCTAGAATACGAAAGTATGCGGAACTTTTTAAAATAGCAGACAGCTTAGGGGACTTAATCAGTTCTTATTCTCATGGCATGAAACAAAAGTTGGCTTTGATTGGTGCTTTTATCCATAATCCTAAACTATTTGTATTTGATGAACCCTTTGTGGGGCTTGACCCAGAAGCGTCATTTAATTTAAAAGGCATAATGAAAGAAGCCTGCCAGAATGGAAGCGCTATTTTCTTCTCAACTCATGTACTGGAAGTAGCTGAAAAGTTATGTGATACCGTTTCCATTATCAATAGTGGTAAATTGATTGCAAGTGGAACGATGGAAGAAGTCAGAGGTCAGCACAGCCTGGAAGATGTATTTATGGAGGTTGTTGAAAATGGCAAACAAATATAAACTCTTATTAAAAATGCAGCTATACGGCTTGTTTGGCATAAACCGCTTATTACATTCACATGATAAAAAAGAAAAAAATCGCACTTTAATCATTGGTATCGCAGGACTGACAATAATCGGATTTTTAGTTTATTTAAGCGGATATATCTGCTCTGTTTTTGCAAACGCAGGACTGGTACAGGCTGTTCCTACACTGATTATTGTGATTTATTCGTTAATTGTCTTACTCTTGACCTTCTTAAAAAGTTCAGGAGCGTTGGTTGGGCTAAAAGACTACGATATGGTAATGTCGCTGCCTGTCAGCAATATATCCGTTATACTGAGCAGACTTACTATGCTCTATATTATGAATTTCATAATCGGAATGATTGCCATGATACCAGCTATTGTAGTTTATGGTACAAATACATCTGTTTCAATCAGTGATTTTTTTGTTTTGGTAATCACTCTATTATTAACACCTGTTATTCCTATGTTGACTGCTCTGACAATCGGCATTATTATTGTCGCTGTTTCTTCAAAATCAAAACATAATAATATCTTGGTTCTGCTGTTCAGTACTATAGGCATATTGCTTCTCGTATATGTAAGTTCCAAATTGCAGACAATGGACACTGCACAAATTGCAGATATCAGTACTATGCTGATAAACCGTTTTAACCAGTTTTATCCACCGGCTTCTTTCGTTTCAAAAGCATTATTGTACAGCGATTGGATAAGTTTTGCAATATTTATACTTAGTTCATTTATAGCATTACTTGCTTTTGCTGCTATTGTTTCTTATTTTTACAAACAGCTAAACACAAGAGCCTTTTCACATCATGTCGGCAAAGACTTCCATTTGGGAGATTTATCTGTATCATCTCCGCTCATAGCCTTATATAAGAAAGAATCAGCTCGTTTTTTCTCATGTACGATTTATGCCTTAAACTCATGTATCGTCATTATTTTGCTCTTTGCTGTTTCAATTATGTCCGTATTCTATCTGCCAGGTATGATTACGCAGCAGTTAGAAGCGTTAGGTGTTATGAGTGTATTGGAAACAATGATCCCTCTGGTTGTTTCTGCTCTGGTCTGCATTTGCTGTACTACATCAGCGTCTCTTTCCCTCGAGGGAAAAAGCAGGTGGATTATGTGTTCTGTTCCAGTAAAAACGATAACCGTTTTTAACTCAAAGATACTTGTAAATTTGACAGTTATTTTACCAATTTTGTGGGTAAGTCTTATCCTGCTCAGAATTGCATTTTCGCTGACTGTAATACAGACAATATTCTTATTTATTACACCTACAATATACGCACTATTCATTTCGGTTGTGGGAATGTTATTAAATGCAAAATATCCCCGATATGATTGGACGAGTGAGTATTACGCTGTAAAAGGCGGGGCTGTTTCTGTTTTGGCGACGGTCGGTGTTGGCCTTGTGCTAAGCGCTGTTCCCGTATATTTGTGCATCTCTTTCCGTGACTATGCACAATTGATAGTGATTGCTGTTACAATATTTATAGCTGCTGTTACATTTATGGCATATCGTTTTTTGACTAAAATTAGATTATATATATAAATAGTATGTGCGGGGGATATTGCAAAACATTTTTCCATTTCTGCGCCCTCTGTTTCTTATCATCTGGACTAAAGAAATACATATAACTGTCATCAACGAACCAGATGCATTGACAGCAATATGGTTGTTGCAAAATAACCGCTATCTACAATATATGGTTTTTAGACTCTATGAGTTTCTGCCACATATTGTATATAAGCTGCGTTTTGCAACAACCACTTATGAAAAATTATCTTTTGGTACGCACTGTCTTTTTCCCAGACCAATCGGAATACAATTTTTTATTCTTTCCGTCTACTCTTACGGTTTTATAGGTTCTTATGCGGACATAATATTTCTTTTTCCCTTTTAATCCGGAAATTTTCTTTGCCGTTGCGCCCTTTTTTACTGTGGCTTTTTTTAACGTCTTGCCTTTAAAATTTCCGCTTGTGCAGTATTGAATCTCATAACCGTCTGTCTGTGTCGTCTGCTTTTTCCAGACCACCTGAATTCCTCTGGACTTTGCAGAAACCTTCTTCAAACTGGTTTTTTTCGGTCTTATAGTAAAGTTCTCCGTAAATTCTCCACTATATTTTCCCTGGAACTCAATTGTCACAGCATAGATTCCTGGATTTTTTCTTCCCTTAGAATAGATAACTCTGTAATCTGTTCCTTCTGTCAGACTCTTCCCTTTACTGTCCTTCACAACAGCAGACGGCGTTTTTACTTTGCCATCATAAGTGAAATCCGTTTTACTGATGATACCCTTCCGAGGACTGTCAATAACAACCGATTGCTGGACATCTGAACAATTTCTGCAAATTTGCTGTATCACTCCGCTGTCACGCAAGGTAGCTGGAATACATTTTTCTACATACTGATGACTTAATGCTGCAATCTGTTCTGTGTATTGTTCTCCACAGATACAAGAATACGTTCTGATCCCTGCTTCGGTGCAGCTCGCCTCTTTCGTCATCTCGCTCTGATAATTATGCTGATGCTCTCCCGGCTTTCCCGTCGCCGGAATTGTTTCCTGTGCGATTAAGATTTCTTCGCAGACGCTGCAGTGGCTTCCCTCCGTTTTTCCCGGTTCTGTCTCTGTAGGCTCTACTCTCGGATCTGTCACTGCTTTATGTCCCAATGCCGGGATTTTCTCCGTATATTTCTCCCCGCACTCACATACAAATGTCTTGACTCCTGCTTCGGTGCAGCTCGCCTCTTTCATCACCTCGCTCTGATAATTATGCTGGTGTTCTCCCGGCTTTCCCGTCGCCGGAATTGTTTCCTGTGCGATTAAGATTTCTTCGCAGACGCTGCAGTGGCTTCCCTCCGTTTTTCCCGGTTCTGTCTCCGTAGGCTCTACTCTCGGATCTGTCACTGCTTTATGTCCCAATGCCGGGATTTTCTCCGTATATTTCTCCCCGCACTCACACACAAATGTCTTGACTCCTGCTTCGGTGCAGCTCGCCTCTTTCGTCACCTCGCTCTGATAATTATGCTGGTGTTCTCCCGGCTTTCCCGTCGCCGGAATTGTTTCCTGTGCGATTAAGATTTCTTCACAGACGCTGCAGTGGCTTCCCTCCGTTTTTCCCGGTTCTGTCTCCGTAGGCTCTACTCTCGGATCTGTCACTGCTTTATGTCCCAATGCCGGGATTTTCTCCGTATATTTCTCCCCGCACTCACACACAAATGTCTTGACTCCTGCTTCGGTGCAGGCAGGTTCCGTGGTCACAGTCCCCTGATATGTATGCGTATGTTCTGGTTCATCCGGTTCCTCTTGATCCTGATCATAGAAAATTACACGCTTCTCTGCCATTACCGTACTCTTCAATGCTTTAACATCTGCTACCGTATTCAGTGTTTCAAAAGGTTCCGAACAGAATAAAAAGGTATAGTCTCCCGGCGTTGCTCCCTCAAATGCCTCCAAATAATATCTGCCTGGATGTTCCTCAGATGCCAAAAGCCAAATCGACTGATACCAGTCTGTCTTATCCAGAACCTCGTCAGAATCATTTTTCCAATAATCCGTCCTGATTTTCACGACATAGTTGCCTTCATAGAATCCATATTCCTGCAAAACATCTGTATCACTGAATACTTCTCCCTTCAAGTCATACCATTTAACCTCAAAATATACATTTTCATCGGGAATAGACTCATCCTCCTGAGATGGGATTTTTCTCAAATCCACTTTTGACGGCGCCGAAACAATCTCTATATGTCCAATCTCTGAGGAATCTATCTGTCCGCCATTTACTTTCCACCCGTCTGTTTCGTAACCCAGTTCAAATCCATAATCTATGCTTTTTTGCGCTAATATGAAATTGGGCTCTGTCCCGCTTCCATTTTCTGCATAAATATAAGTTTTTCCCGGCAAAAGCCATCCTGGAAATAAACGGTTCACTGTCTGAAATTGAGTAGTTCCAGTAACCTTGCCCGCAATCGTCAGTGAACCCTCCGGATTCAGCACAAGGATTCCCCGCTTTGCAGCAGGGTCTTCTACACCGGAAAAGTTCCCAGTTAACACTGCGTTCCCAGCTCCATTAAGGTCCAGGCATGCCCCATTTACCAGTGTAACATTTTTAAACTGCTGTGTGACAGGAGACATACAGGCACTGTCTTTCAGCACAATACTTCCCACATCTTCCACTATCGCATTTTCCATGGCACCCTGGCTCAAAGTCAGAGTTGTATTGTCATTTCCATAAATATCTTTCACTTTTACGGTCTTATCTGCTTGTGAACTAATAGTTATTTCCGCCTGGCTGTTTAAAACAGTATCAACTCCTTCCCGCACGATCACTTTGGCGTCCAGATTCAGTACCGCACTGCCATAATAAGGAACGTTGTTGTCTGTTCCCTTGCCATTTCCCATATAAATTGCCTGAAACATCGTCTCGTCGTTCGAATTTTTTACTGTCAAAGAAGCGTTCTGCCCAACAGCCGTATCGGAAAATCCGCCCGCATAAACAGTCGGAAGCAGTTCTTTTTCACCGCCTCCCAAAGCACCCAAACCTGGTTCTCCTTCAAGATAAGTATTCACATTATCCAGCGTAAGGCTATGCCCTGCAAGAAAAATCTCCCGATGCGGAACACTGCCCAGCGCAGAGCTGGATGTGAAACTCAGCTTAATATTTTGGAAACATACCCCATCACCTTCCAGCTGAATAGGTCCCCGGGAACTTATGGCACCCCCGTTTGCCGCCCGAATCAATGTATTTCCTGGAATTATTACTGGAAGCATTCTCTTATCTGCACCTGCTTCCTCCCCGATACTGATAAGTTTGCTTACGGTAATCGGGCTTTGGCGTTGTTTTAGGGCATTCATGAACTCATCCCTTGTTGAAACAACCACACCGTCTTCTCCAGCCAGAGTGCTGAGCCCTGTCTGCTGCCCGCTCTCCTGTGCCTGTACTGCCGCAGGCGCCTGCAATCCGCCCAGCATCACTGTCACAGCAGTCAAAACACAGAAAAATTTTCTAATAACTTTTCTCATCCACATTTCTCCTTTCTGAATTAAAATAGTTCTCCTAAAAATAATAAAGATATACGGATTATAACAAAAACCTTTCCTTTTCACAATACATATTTTTATACGTCAAATTTCGTTTAAGTCTGATATAATCTTACAGATTTTTGCTCTGAATATTAAAACCTTCTTGACTCAAATTCCATTGCTTTGTTATAAAAGGTAGACCTGGTCAGACCGCACAGCCCTGCCGCTTTTTCAGCATTTATCTCCTTATTTTTCCACCTTTCATAGACGTCGTTAAAGTTTTCCGGTATTGGAATTTTGGGCCGTCCAAATTTTACTCCCCTTGCTTTTGCAGCCGCAATTCCCTCTGCCTGCCGCTGTTTGATATTATGACGCTCATTCTCTGCCACAAAGCTTAATACCTGCAGCACAATGTCACTTAAAAATGTCCCCATAAGATCCTTCCCCCTTCTGGTGTCCAGCAGAGGCATATCTATCACTACAATATCCGATTTCTTCACCTTGGAAATGTAATGCCATTGCTCCTGTATTTCTTTATAGTTTCTGCCAAGGCGATCAATAGAAGAAATATAAAGTACTGTATTTTGATTCAGCTTTCTGACCAGTCTCTTATATTGCGGCCGGTTAAAATCTTTTCCACTCTGTCTGTCCACATAAATGTTTTCTGCCGGTATCTTTTTCTCCTCCATAGCTATGAGCTGTCTGTCCTCATTCTGTCCTATAGAACTGACACGGCAATATCCATAATATATCTGTTGTTTCATCCTTTCTTTTCATTCTCCTTTACCTTCAGGTTTTATCTTTTCGTATGACTCTGGCAATTAAATATAGTTGAATTTATACAAACTATCAGAGCATGTTTGAAAATTGCTTTCTGTCGGACACGCTCTGGCAGAAAGTAATTTTCAAACACATTCCGGAACACCAAAATAAATTTTCATCTGCAGAATGGAAAAATGAGCTGCTGTGAAGGCCGCAAACATCGGCAGCAACACGGCAAATGAAAATTCAGATAAATAAAACGTCAATATTTCAGCGCCAAAGAATATTTTTACCTGAAAAAAACCTGTGAAATCCGCATATCGCGAATTCCACAGGTTCTCCCTGTCTGTCATAAAAATACCCCCTGACAAACCTTCTATAAAATTGTCATAATAATCCTATTTTCTGCCGCAGCACTGCTTATATTTTTTGCCGCTGCCGCAAGGACAGGGATCATTAGGATATACCTTGGCACTTTCTCGTTTCTTTGGTCCCCTCTGAAGAGACTCATCACGATTCGTTCCGGTCACCTTTGCCACCTGTTCACGTTCCACCTTCTGTTCAATTCTCACATGGAACAAAAGGCGTATTGTATCTTCCTGAATGTTGGCAATCATACCGTCAAACATGTCATAGCCGCTCATCTTGTATTCTACCAGCGGATCACGCTGCCCATATGCCTGTAAACCTATTCCCTGACGAAGCTGATCCATGTCATCAATATGATCCATCCATTTGCGGTCAATAACTTTCAGCAGTACTACCCGTTCCAGCTCACGGACAGCCTCTGGTTCTGGAAATTCTGCTTCTTTCATCTCATAAGCCTTTACCGCCTGCTCCTTTAAGCGATGTTTCAATTCATTTGAACGAATATTCTTTACATCCTCTGCTGCCACAGCCTTCAATGGAATAATTGGCAAAAGAAGCTGATTTAATTCATTAAGATCCCATTCTTCACTTTCCTGATCTGCAGAAATACAAGTATCTACCGTATTCTCCACCCGGTCTGTAATCATCTTATAAATCACATCCCGCATACTTTCGCCGTCCAGTACCCGGCGCCGTTCCGCATAGATAATCTCTCTCTGCTCATTCATTACCTGGTCATATTCCAATAGATTCTTACGAATTCCAAAGTTATTGCTCTCAATCTTCATTTGTGCCTTCTCTATGGCACTGGTCAGCATCTTATGCTGAATCTGTTCATTTTCCGGTACTCCCAAGGCATTGAACATGTTCATCAGCTTCTCAGAACCAAACAGGCGCATCAGATCATCTTCCAGTGAAATAAAGAACTGTGATTCTCCCGGATCTCCCTGACGCCCGGAACGTCCCCGGAGCTGATTATCTATTCGTCTGGATTCGTGACGTTCTGTGCCGATAATCTTAAGGCCTCCTGCCGCTTTTGCATCATCATCCAGTTTAATATCAGTACCACGGCCTGCCATATTCGTAGCAATGGTAACTGCTCCATGCACACCTGCCTCTGCCACGATTTCTGCCTCAATTTCATGGAATTTCGCATTCAATACCTTGTGCTGTATTCCGCGCCGCTTGAGCATGCCGCTTAACAATTCTGACGTCTCTATGGTAATCGTACCCACCAGTACGGGCTGTCCCTTCGCATGGGCCTTTTCAATCTCATCCACCACCGCATGAAACTTTTCTTTCTTGGTCTTATACACCGCATCCTGCAGATCTTCACGCTGTACTGGCTTATTGGTAGGAATTTCAATAACGTCCATTCCATAAATATCCCGGAATTCCTTCTCTTCTGTCAGCGCCGTACCTGTCATACCGGATTTCTTCTGATATTTATTAAAGAAATTCTGGAAGGTAATCGTAGCAAGCGTCTTGCTCTCCCGTTTCACCTTTACATGCTCTTTCGCTTCAATAGCCTGATGAAGCCCGTCAGAATACCGGCGTCCTGGCATAATACGTCCTGTAAATTCATCTACAATCACAACTTTATCATCCTGCACCACATAATCCTGATCCCGGAACATCAAATTGTGAGCACGAAGCGCCAAGATCACATTGTGCTGAATTTCAAGATTTTCTGCATCTGCAAGGTTCTCAATGCGGAAAAAATTCTCAACTTTTTTCACGCCTTCGGCAGTAAGGTTCACCACCTTGTCCTTCTCATTGACAATAAAATCTCCGGTTTCCTGCTGTTCCACCCCCATGATTGCATCCATTTTGCTAAACTCTGGCATGTCCTCGCCTCGGACCAGCTGTCTCGCCAGGATATCACATGCCTCATACAAACTGGTAGACTTGCCGCTCTGGCCGGAAATAATCAAAGGTGTTCTTGCCTCATCAATCAAAACAGAGTCCACCTCGTCAATAATGGCATAACTCAAATCCCGCTGTACAAGCTGTTCCTTATAAATGACCATGTTATCCCGCAGATAATCAAAACCCAGTTCATTATTGGTTACATAGGTAATATCACAGTTATAGGCCTCACGGCGTTCGTCATTATCCATGGAATTCAATACCACGCCGACAGTCAGACCCAGAAATTCATGTACCTTTCCCATCCACTCCGCATCACGGTTTGCCAGATAATCGTTGACTGTGACAATGTGAACACCTTTTCCTTCCAATGCATTCAAATATGCCGGGAGCGTAGATACCAGTGTCTTACCTTCACCAGTCTTCATTTCCGCAATACGCCCCTGATGCAGAATAATTCCTCCTATCAGCTGTACACGGTAATGCTCCATACCCAGCGCTCTTCTTGCCGCCTCACGCACGACAGCATAAGCTTCAGGAAGAATCTGGTCTAAGGTCTCTCCTTCTTCCAGCCGCTTTTTGAATTCTTTGGTCTTGTCTTTTAACTGTTCATCAGTCAGCTCCATCATAGCGGGGCGATAAGATTCTATTTTATCCACTATCGGATAAACTCTTTTCAGTTCCCGTTCGCTGTGTGTGCCAAACATTTTACTTACAATACTCATATACAATGCTCCTATATTTTTATCGGCAAAAACTGCCTCACTTGTTCCGCTGTGCGGACAACTTCTTACATTGTAACACTTTCCACTTTCATTCACAATACTTAATACCATGAACGAATTATGAACTTTCTATGAAATTCCCTTTTATATAAGAAATTTTCGTGATATAATTTGATGCATGAGCAGGGGGTAAAAACGGGAAAATCTCTGATATCTGCCGAAATGGCAAATAAAGTAAATAGGCATGAGGATTTTTCATGATAAGTAAGCCGCAGCTTAAGGCTATGGGGCGGAAAGGGGACAGTAAAGCCCCAAACATACCGAAGGGCACGTTTGGGGTTCCATTGACTGAGTCCTGCAAGAAACGCCTCATCTTTACCTAACAACTAAACCTGTTAGGTAATTGCGAAACTCAATAGTTTTGAGAATTTCATATACAATTCAAAAAATTTAAGAAGAAATATTTTATTCATGTGAAACGCTAAAAAATGCATTTAATTCCCTGCATTTTGTGCGTTGATATGAGTAAAATATTTAAGCATAATTGTATAAATTGTATATGAAATTTTGATAATCTGATATTCTCGCAATTACCTAACTAAACCTGTAAAAGAAAGGAGATTATTTATGAGTTATCTGTATAAAACAAAGGGAACATGTTCCACAATGATCGAAGTTGAACTAGACGGCAATATCGTCAAAAATGTAAAATTTACCGGAGGATGCAATGGCAATCTGCAGGCAATTCCCCGTCTGGTGCAAGGATTGACAGTAGAACAGGTCGAACAGAAAATCAGTGGTATTTCCTGTAATGGACGCGGCACTTCCTGCGGAGATCAGCTTGCTAAAGCATGCCGTGCCGCCTATGAAGCCTCCCTCTAAATTGTCAGAATATTCTCATGCTTATTTATTTTATTTCAGTTATAAGTATGTTTAATACAAAAATTTTAAAAAAGTTATTGACTTTTTGCTTTTTGTTAGATATAATAAACTCATCAAAACAAACAAAACAAATCTTACAGAACAGGAGGTACAGACCAAAGGGAACAATAAGTAATACCTTATAATTTTAAGAAAGAGAGGTACGGTCCACCAAAAAGTTAAATTTTTTCCCTCTAATATGAAACACAGAGGTACAAGAAAAGTTTTCATTTAAATTCTAAAAGGGAATTTGCAAGTGCAGAGAACAGGAACTAAGTTATTGATTATGAAGAATCTGATTACTTAAAGTGTAAACCAGATTTCTGGAAGGGGAAATTACAATAAGGTTCTTCTTTCGGCTGACAATATAAAAACTGAACGATTTCGTAACGGACAGGAACGATTTATCCAAAGAGAAAATTGTCACATCCATTTGAAATAAAACAGCAGATTGTATTATCAACGCAGAAGCATCCGACCTTGTATTTTCGGAATGGAGAAATCGGCAGAATATTTTATAAAAATTAGATATTCAAAGCAAAAATAAAGGAATGGAAATTTGCATATGTAGTATTTTCCAAAAAGAATTTAACAACCTTGCAGAAGAAATCAAAAGAATTTTTATCTTGAAACCCTGAATCAGATATCACAAAAAGGCAAGTATGATTATCCAGCCGGAAACGTTCAGATATGGATACATACAAAGAAATTCAGAGGTAACAAAATTTCAGAAAGAATACTTGAGATTTCGGAAAGAATGAGGTAAAGTCCCATGGACAGTATAGTTTAGAAGGCTGCATCAGATGATTGGATATCGGTGCAGCCTTTTTCATGTTTTTTGATATACGGCTGAGAAATTATTTGATTGACACTTTAAATTGGCAGGCAAATTACTACTTCAAACCCACCATATTCACTATGGCTTATAGTAACTTTACCGTTATGGGCGGCGGCAATTTGCTTAACGATAAGCAAACCTAAGCCATGGCGTTGCTCCGATGTGCTCTCATCACAAACCATATAATGTGGAGAATTATTCAGCTTTTCTACCTCTTCATCAGTAGCTCCGATCCCATTATCCGAAATTACAATATGGCAGCAATCATCTATTTTGATTAAAACATAAATTGTGCAGCCTTTTTCATTATGATTGATGCTGTTTTGAATAAGATTGCTTACAGCCCTTTTGATTAAATCTTTATCAGCGTTCAGCATACATACATTCAGGTTATCAGCGGTAAGCCATTCGATTGGATAATCGCCCTTAATATCCAAATTGATAAAATCTACAACGATTTGCCGTACAACAGAAATTAAGTTAATTTGCCTTGTATGAATTGGTTGCATATTATATTCAAGTTTAGAAGCAAGATTAAGATCGTTTATCAAGTTTCGTATTCGTTCGCTCTGCTGTACAATGACCGAAGCTTTTTGCTGTTCTGCATCAGATAAATTCACATCATCCACTAACTGGCTTGCATATCCCATTATCATTGAAAGAGGTGTCCGTATATCATGAGATACGCCTGCAATCCAGTTCGCTCTGGCAGTTTCTTTTTTCTTTAACTGTTGCCGCTGCTCCTGCAATATATCAGAAGTACGATTGATATTAGAAGAAATATCAGAAAGCAGTCCTTTTTCTGGAATGTAAACAGGCTCTCCGATAGATAAATCTTGTATGCCTTTTGTGATCGGTTTTACAGGTTTTAAGAATTTCACATTTGCTGTCACATAAATTAACAGGATCACAGCAATATTGACAGCTAAAACAATGAAAATAATTTGTGGTAAGCGGGCAATTAAACTATAGTTCCAACTCGCTCGTGTATGTTTCCAATAGCTGTCTTTCGGATAACCGAGAACGACAATGCCATTTTCTGTTTTGCCAGTATAAGTAGGATAACCATTGAGATAACCTACCGATAAATCAGCTATATCAGATAAAGAATAGCTGAGAGGTATTGTATTGGGAACATTTTCCGTTTTCCACACGACTTGCAGGGTATCGTTATCAATAACGAATGCCCACACATTCTTTTCTTTTAATGATGTGGAAATATCCTCCTGTAATATATATCCATTTTCTGATGCCTGAAACCCCTTGCCCGTCTGTATTGCCACATTATATGGCGAATCAGAAGATGACGGCGATTGCCAAACTATAAGAAACGCTAATACAGCGAAATTAACAAATAGCAAAAGTACAACACTTAGAAGAAGAATACCTGTAAAACGCCGTATAAGTTTAAGTAAATTATTCATACTATCTGCCCCACACGATCAGCTTGTACCCTAATCCTTTTATTGTTACCAACGAAACAGGTTGTGAAGGATTTAATTCTATTTTTTCTCTGATACGGCGTATATGTGCCATTAAAGAATTTTCATATCCAAATGGATTATCTCCCCATGCAGCTTCACATAAAGCATCAATCGTTACAATTCGCCCTGCATTACGGTATAGAGCAGATAATAAATCATGCTCTTTTGCTGTCAATGGGATATGCTCTCCGTTTTTTATTACTTCGGCCCGCGAAAAATCAATCTCGCTGTCATGAAGTTTTACAAGCGGATTCTCTTCCTTGTAGCTTCTTCTTAAAATCGCCATAATCCGAAATAACAGTTCCTTTGGTAAAAAAGGCTTTACAACATAATCATCTGCCCCAAGACCAAAACCCTTGAACTTATCATCATCTTCGCCGCAGGCAGTTAAAAACAATACAGGATAGCCGCCTTTTCGTTTTTCCATTAAAGAGAAACCATCGCCATCTGGGAGCATTACATCAAGAATGGCAAGCTCTGGTTGAAATTCATCTGCTAAATCAATAGCATCTTTTACTGTTTTGGCTGTTGCTATTTGGCAAAAGCCCGCTTCTTTTAAAATTGATACAACCATATCTAAAAGCTCCTGCTCATCATCAACAAGCAGTATGCGTTTGTTCAACAAATAGTCATCATTCATAATGCAACCCTCCTTTGCAGCTATATTGTACCATAAAACTATGAATTTTTTTAGTCCAGCGGAAAAAGTAAAGTAAATGTAAGGTGGAGAGAATGTTATCACAAGGTCGGTGCAGTACCATAAGAACAGAAGGAGATGTTGCTATGAACAACTATATTATCAAAACAGAACAGCTGACAAAAAAATATAAATCTTTTGTCGCTGTCAATAATGTTTCGCTGCATATTCGAAAAGGAAGTATTTATGGTTTCTTAGGTCCGAACGGTGCAGGAAAGTCCACTACAATGAAAATTCTTTTAGGACTTACCGCCCCGACAAAAGGCAGCTTTGAAATTGACGGTAAACAATTTCCAGATGACCGTCTTTCCATCTTGAAAGGAGTTGGCTCTTTCATTGAGTCACCGTCCTTTTACGCAAACTTAACAGGCAGAGAAAACTTGGATATTATAAGGCGTATTTTGGGCCTGCCTAAAAATGTTGTTGAGGACGCATTAGAATTAGTAGGACTTTCTGAGTTTGGCAATCGTCTTGCCAAAAAATACTCGTTGGGTATGAAGCAAAGATTAGGGCTTGCAGGTGCATTACTTGGCAGACCGCCTATTTTGATTTTGGATGAGCCGACTAACGGACTTGACCCGTCTGGCATACACGAAATCCGAAATTTAATTAAATCGCTGCCTGACCTCTATGATTGTACCATTCTTATTTCCTCTCATATGCTGTCTGAAATTGAACTGATGGCAGACGATATCGGAATACTCAATCATGGGCGTTTGCTTTTTGAGGGAAGTTTGGATCGTTTACGGCAGAACGCAATGCAATCCGGATTTACCGCTGATAATTTGGAAGATATGTTTCTGACTATGGTAGATAACGATAATGCAAGCAGAAAGCAGAGGGCAATATTATGAAAGTGTTATCTGTTGAGCTGCGGAAAGAAAAAAAAACAGGCGTTATCCCGTTAATGTTTGCAGTTGGAATTTTGGGGGCAGCATATGCACTTATCAATTTTATTGTGCGGAAAGATACGCTGCTTAATTTGCCATTGGCTCCTATGGATGTCCTTCTTACGCAGGTTTACGGCATGATTATGATATTAAATATGTTTAGTGTTATCGTTGCTTCCTGTATCATTTATAACATGGAATTTAAAGGAGGCGCCGTAAAAAAAATGTATATGCTGCCAATGAGCGTTCCTGCTATGTATTTTGGCAAGTTTTTAATTTTGACCGTTATGCTTCTGATTGCAATAAGCTTGCAGCACTTAGCTCTTGTAAAAATTGGAATAACGGATTTGCCGCAGGGAACATTTGAACTTGAAACGCTGCTGTCCTTTGCAGGATACTCTTTTACAACATCAATGCCCGTATTAGCTTTTATGATTTTTGTATCTTCTCGATTCGAAAATATGTGGATACCGCTTGGCATTGGCGTGGCAGGATTTTTAAGTGGAATGGCATTGGCAGCATCAAATATAAAGTGGCTATGCGTCCATCCATTTGTGGTTATGCTCAAACCTGCCGTTGCGATGACTGCACAACCAGATATGGCTATTGTAATAATAGCGCTGGTTGAAACAGCTGTCTTACTTATTGCAGGATTATGGACAACAAAAAATCTGCGTTATGAATAGGTGGTGATGATATGAGTTTTTGGGAATTACTCAAAATTGAATTTAAAAAAGTTAAGAGAGGCAAAATTGTTCCTCTGATTTTCATTGCTCCAATATTAGTAGTAGCTTCTGGCATAGCAAATTTACACAGCTATTTTTCGCCGGAATACACCAATGCCTGGGCGGCAATGTTTATTCAAAGTGCATTAGTATATGCCTATTATTTGCTCCCTTTCAGTATGATTGTTGTTTGCGTGATGCTATCAGGGCGTGAAGCAGGAAACAACGGGATACTAAAAATGTTGGCGCTGCCTGTTAGCCGATATGCACTTTCCGCCGCAAAATTTTGTGTATTGCTATTCTATTTGTTTATGGAAATGGTTGTATTTCTTGGCGTATTTATTGTTGCGGGACTGATTGCAACGAGAAGCACAGGAATCACAGAAACATTACCAATCATGTATTTGCTGAAATGGAGCATCGGCCTGTTTTTTACCATGCTTCCGAGTGTGGTAACAATGTGGGCAATCACTGTATTGTTCAGCAAGCCGCTGTTTTCTGTCGGATTAAACTTGCTGCTTGTTATTCCCGGCGTTTTGGTAGCAAACACGCCGTTCTGGATTGCTTATCCCTATTGCTACAGCGGTTATTTGGTTTCGTGTTCTTTACATGATTTTACGGTAGGAAATAACAGTACTGCTTTTCAACTATTTCCGTTTTTGCCATGTGCGGTATTGATTTTTACTTTAGTACTTATTGTGGCGGTCACGCGATTTGGAAAAAAAGAAATGAGGTAATATGATTATGGAAAATAAAAAATTCAAAAAACTAAGTATAGCTGCAATCGGCATTAGTGTATTGCCGTTGGCAATTTTTATTCCATCCTTACTGAACATTACATTGTCTGATAAAGTGCGTTCGGTTTGGGCAGCCGTAAATATATTGTCTGTATTAGTCGGGTTTGTTTTGTCTGTTATCTGCGTTAAAAACCAGGACAGCAGAAGTGCCGTAAACATTATTGGGACGGTTATCAGCAGCCTATGGTTATTGCTTATATGCGGTATTTATGCACTTGCAGTATTCATTAACTTTATTCCGTAGAAGACAGACGGGAAGCAAAAACATTTCATAGAAGAAATACGGTATAGCCACGAATGACTATACCGTAATTGTTAAGGAGTTTCCCTAGTACAACGAAAATTAAGTCTTTGATATATTCACGCAGGATAATTGTTTCAGATACAAGGAAGAAAAACGACGGCGTAGCGGTGGCTACGGCTAGGTTTTCTGACATAGTAGCTGGACAATTAGGCAAGTGAAGATGTTAATTACTTACTCAAACTTCCCACACCACTTGGTGTGTTGAACCTTGAAAAATCAATACTTTAACCCATAAAAAAAGCATAAACCGCTTGCTAGTGGTATAATTGGGTTGTCAAAAACAAT
>CAJTCY010000028.1 GCA_910575075.1 Lachnospiraceae bacterium | reverse complement strand
GGGTACACATCGAGGCCATTTAGAACGGGAAGTGATGACGTTTTATTTGGAGTGCCCACAAACACTATATATCTGCCCTGTATGAGGTAAAGATCACTCCATAACCTCAGCATCATTCATTAACAGGTATCAAAAAGTATTGAATTTATTGAAAAAAACACTTGACTATATGGAGAGGTGACGGATCAACGAATAGATGCAAAAAGGGTGTGTATGTGGCATGCCCTTTCTTTAAAATTACTTTTATTTTCGCAGAGAGAATCTTAAGTAATGGACACTTGGCGTTTGTTATCAGTAAATGGAGGAAGAAATGGATATTCACAGTGATTTAAGGAACATACCAGGAGTGGGCAAAAACATGGAACGGCATATGAATAATATTGGCATTCATTGTTTGGAAGACTTGAAAGGGAGAGATCCAGAAGAATTATATCATTTAGACTGTCTGAAAAAAGGATTTCAGGATGATAAATGCGTATTGTATGTATTCCGCTGCGCTGTCTACTATGCAGAACATGAGCAGCACGAGGAGGAGAAATTGAAGTGGTGGTACTGGAAGGATAAGGAGTATCCGGAAAAGGAGAAGAAAGTATTATGAAGATTATCATTTCTCCGGCAAAAAAGATGAATATAGAAACAGATTCTTTTGGGATCAGTGGGATTCCGGAATTTATAGAAAATACAAAGATTCTTATGCATGAAATTCAGTCCATGACATTGGCAGAAACACAGTCATTGTGGAAATGCAGTGATAAACTGGCGGAATTGAATTACAGGCGTTTTCAGGATATGGATTTGGAAGGAGCGCTGACGCCAGCAGTGATGTCGTACGAGGGACTGCAGTATCAGCATATGGCGCCAAGAGTGTTTACAGAACTGCAGCTTTCTTATCTTGCAGAACATTTGAGAATTTTGTCCGGATTTTACGGTGTGCTGAAACCTTTTGACGGAGTGACGCCTTACCGGCTGGAAATGCAGGCAGGATTATCTGTCGGGGAATACCGGAATTTGTATGAATTCTGGGGAAAGCGTTTATATCTCAGCCTGCTGGATGAAGACAGGACTATGATCAATCTGGCTTCCAGAGAATATTCAAAATGTGTGGAGGCGTACTTAACAGAAGAGGACAGGTTTATCACAGTTGAGTTTGGAGAGCTGACAGAAGGAAAGGTGAGACAGAAAGGAACGCTTGCCAAAATGGCACGTGGAGAGATGGTGCGGTTTCTGGCAGAAAATCATATTTGCCGGCCGGAGGAAATGAGAGGATTTCATGTTCTGGGGTTTTCTTATTGTGAGGAATTGTCCAGCCAGAGGAAATATGTATTTATCAAATAGATAATTGGATTCGGGTGTCAAAAGGTACTTTTACAAATGCTTATTAGCAATTTGCACAAATAAATACAAACGTTGTTCCACCTGTCCCAGACAGAAGAATTTCTAAGTGTCCAGCAAAATATATAGAAACTTTACGCAACCGGCTTATATTCGCCATCCCTGGCTCAGATCAGCCTTTTCCAAACATCCTGTTTGGAAATTGCTGGTTCTAAGACCGAACACTAAGAAATTCTAACCGTCAGGACAAGTCACAACTTTTTGCACCTATTTGTGCAAATTGCCAACATCATTTTTGACCACCTTTTGATACCCGAATCACAATTACCTAAAATAGATAAAAATGAGAGGAGTGAACTTTCCAGAAACTGGGAATAGTTTCCAGCCGAACAGAATAAAATATCATAGAATCTAAATGGACATTCTATCTAAAGAGAGGAAGAGAGAAATGGAAAAGAAGAATCCTATGAGAAAAAATCTTGTTCAGGCACAGGGAGAGAAAAGAGTCAGGATATCCGTACTGACTATTTTAAAGATACTGCTGGCAATGTATCTCTTAACGGGTGCACTGCTGCTGGTTTTATCAGCAATGCTTTACAAAATGCAGCTCAGTGAAAGCGTGGTGTCTGTGGGTATTGTTCTGATTTATGTTTTATCTGGGTTTTTAGGGGGATTTTTAAGCGGCAAGGTGATGAAGACCAGACGTTTTTTCTGGGGAATGATTATGGGAGGCGCTTATTTTGTGATCTTGATTTTAGGTTCTATCCTATTTCAAAAAGGGTTTGACATGGAGATCACGCGTTTCTTTACCACGTTAATCTTGTGTACAGCTTCCGGTATGATTGGCGGAATGGTAAGCTGACATTGTGCTGTATCAAAACTGAATTGACGAAAAATAATCAGGGTGGTATGCTGGTATAAAAAAGATACATCGAAAGGAAGAAGAAAAGATGGAACGAAAGAAGAGATTTCAATACACGGTTCTTCTGATTTTGCTGGCGTTGGGTCTGGCTATTGCCGCATGTGGAAAGCAGGAAGAGGCTCCAAAAAAGGGAGATACAGAGTGCATCCGTCTTTCCCTTTTTTGCGATGTAAATTTCTGGAAACCGCCTCAATGGGAGATAAAAAAAGACAGTATCACAGGAAAGATTTCAGAAAAGACAGGAGTTGTCATTGACACGAACGTGCCTGCCCAGGATGCAGACAAACAACTGAGCCTGCTGCTGATGAACGGAGAACTGCCGGATATGATTTCTGTCACAGATAATACGATGATCAGCCAGTTGGTGGATTCTGGGAAGGTATGGGATTTGGAAGAATTTTTTGAGACTTATCTGCCCGATTCTCATATTCTTAGAGATTTTCCGCAAGATGTATTAAAAATGCTAAAGGAACGGGACGGCGGATGGTATGCCTGGCCTTCTCATATTGATTCTGATGATGCCAGAGAACAATGGCCGCCATCTGCGGAATGTTATGCAGACGAGAAAGAGTACTTGTGGAATTGCGGAATCATATGGAATAAAAAATTATTAGATGAGCTTGGAATTTCCATTCAGCAATTGCAGACAAAAGAGCAAGTATTCCATGCGTTTTCCATGGCAAAGGAATGGAACCGGATGCAGAAAGATAAGAAAATTATTCCGCTTTTGGTTGATGGGATAGATTATCAGGAATTTACACTGGATTTTTTGCAGGAGACTTTTGGAATGCTGCCCGTTGGAGAAGACGGCGCCTATCGTTCTGCTGTTTTACAGCCTGAGACGAAAGAAGCATTGCAGTTTTTAAACCAGGCGCTGCGTGAGGGATATATGTCGCCGGAGCAGCTTACCTGGCAGAATTTAACAGTGAAGGATACCCTGGCAGGCGGGCAGGTGCTGTGCTTTATAGGCAACATAGCAAATTCAGATATCAATGCCTTGGAATGGGTTTCTTCCGGACAGATCCGTTCAGATTCTGGGAAATCTCCGGTCTGGGGAAAACGGAATACTTCGGCTACGGGATGGCTGAATACGTTTCTGTCCAAGTCGTGTGAGCACCCAAAGGAACTGGCAGTCTGGCTGGACTATATGACGAGCGAAGAAGGACTGCTGCTCTGGGACTGCGGACTTCAGGGAGTAGATTATGAGCTTGATCAAACCGGACTGGTAAGACGTTTTACTCAGGAAGAAAACCCGGATAAAAATGAGATTAGTGTCTGGTGGCCATTTGGAAATTTAGCATGGCTGTGGAGTGTACTGGCTCCTTATGAGGAGGGAAGCCAGGAGGATGCGGCAAGCAAAATCAAAGTGGCATATGCTAAGACAGAAGGAACCAAAATATACGACGCGTCTCTTATAGATATCAGTCTTGAAGGAGAAGAAAAGAAACTGGAAGAAACATTAAATGCATATGCCCGAAAAGAAATCTCTGTGCTTCTTCTGACTGGAAGCCCAGAAGAATTTGAGGAAAAATACAAGTCATTGATTGAGGCGCTCGAACAGAAGGGCATCCGAGAACTGGACAAACAAAAGAACAGCCTGTACCAGCAGAAATGCAGGGAGGCGGGGGAATCTATATGTCCGCAGGAATGAAAAAGACGACCTTTCGAAAACTTGTGCTGGTGGGAGGACTGGTATTTTTTGTGCTGCTGGGGGCGTTTATGCTGACCAGCTATTCTATTCGGCGGACGGTACAGGAGAACATGGAACGGGCGAAACAGAGCCTGATGGAGCAAATGGAAGGAAAATTTGAAGATTACCAGCATAACACGATACAGATTGTTTCTTCCATGGTTTATTCACCCACGGTATATTCCTGCTTCTCTCAAAGTTCTGTGGAGCGTGTGATTGCGAATGAAGATGTATCCATGGTTTTCTCTAATACATTTCTTCTGGACAATACGATTGCAGATATATTTTTATATGATGAAAATATGGAACGAATCGCAAGTGCAGGCAAAGAAATAGAGGAACTTGAGGATTATGGGTTTTTAAAGCAGTGGAAGGAACAGATTACCTATAGTGCTTTATTTGCCATGCCAGAGACGAAGACACCCAGTTATGCCTTATTTTTTCCAGTTTTTAAATTAGAAAGTGAAAGATATGCAGAGCAGATTGGTATGTGCGTTTTGGTGTTTAATACGCAGAAACTAATGGAAATCCTTTCAGAACCGGAGATTGTCTCTGGAGGGGAACTCGTTCTGATAGATGACAAAGAGCAGATTCTGGCTTCTTCGGCAGATAGAGAGGCGGGATATCTGAATCAGGAGGAAGAGAGTAAAGAGACAAGGGCATTGGCTATAGATGGCTGGACATTGGTCCTTCAGGGAACAAAGGCAGGGCTCTCCCAGGAATTATCTACAAACACATACTTTATTGCGGCGGCATATCTGCTGGCGTCTGTACTTGTATTATGGCTCTTAATCATCTGCTACCGAAGCCTGGTGCGGCCAATACAGGAAATGGATCATTTTGTTCAACAAGTATCTTTCAATCCTCAATTACGTATAGAAGTGAAAGACAAAAATGAGATTGGCAAGGTGGAACAGGGACTGAATCAGATGTTAGATAGCATTGCCCAGAAAAATGCAGAGATACAGGAGATTAAGGAGTGGGCGTATCAGGCAGAACTGGCGAAAAAGCAGCTGCAGATTCTGGTATACCGCAATCAGATCCACCCTCATTTTCTTTATAATACGTTAGACTGTATCCGTGCCATGGCAATTCTGAATGATCAGAAACCGATTGCTGAGATTACACTGGCTTTATCCAGGATGTTTCGGTTTGCTGTCAAAGAGGAAAATGTGGTAACTGTGGAGGACGAGGTAAATTATACCAGAGAGTATGCCAGGATTATCGATTACCGTTTCAATGGGAAAATTGAAATACAGATACAGATGGAGGACACCATTGCAAACAAGCCTATGATAAAACTGATCTTACAGCCTATCATTGAAAATGCTGTATTTCACGGGTTGGAGCGGAAGGTAGGAGGCGGCAAGGTAGAGGCTTCTGTTTGTATGCCAGATGAGGGAAGACTGCGTCTTGAGGTTGCAGATAACGGCTGCGGAATGTCAGAGAAAATGCTGGAGACGCTTAGGAGATCTCTGGCAGGAGAGCAGAAGGAAGACAGCATCGGTTTGCCGAATATCTGTCATCGCCTGAAACTGTTTTATGGGGAGGAAATGAGTTTTTCCATAGACAGTACGGAAAACAAAGGGACAAGGGTTGTTATTGACATTGCAGATAAAGTGGAAGACAGGGGGATTGGACATGTATCGGATTTTTCTGGCGGACGATGAGGTCTGGGAAATGAAAGGAATGAAAAAAATCATACAGCAGATGGGACTTCCCCTTTTGGTGGATGGAGAGGCCGAGGATGGGATAGCGGCCTGGGAAGGGCTCAGGCAGAAGCATCCGGATATCCTCCTGGCAGATATTCGGATGCCCGGTTTTACTGGTTTGGAACTGGTACAGAAAATGCGGCAGGAAGGGATGAACACAAAAGTTATCTTTATCAGTGGCTATGCGGAATTTTCTTATGCCCAGAAAGCATTGAGGATGGGAGTGTCAGAGTATCTGATAAAGCCGGTAGAAGAAGAGGAATTAAGGGAGATATTGGAAGAACTCGTCAGGGAATTGGAAGGAGAAAGACAAGAGCAGGAAGCGCCTCAAGCAAAGAAAGACAAGAACGTGAAGTCTTCTGTCATTCAGAACATTATCCAGGAGATTGAAAATTGTTACAGCGGAAATATTACCTTAAAATCTTTGGCAGATAAATACTATATCAGTGACAGCCGTCTCAGCGTTCAGCTGAAAGAACAGCTTGGGATGTCTTTTCCCAATTATCTGGCTTCTCTTCGCATTCAGAAAGCAAAGGAACTGATGGAAGATGAGAATCTTTCATTGGAAGCTGTTGCCAAAATGGTGGGGTTTAAAGATTATTTTTATTTTAATAAGGTATTTAAAAAGATGGAAGGGATATCACCCAGCAAATTCCGTAAGAAATTTCACATTTCAGAATAATTTACCAAGAATTCAAAATTTATTACATGTATATGGAGGAAAAATTAAGATAAAATAGACTTATGTTTTACACATAAGGGGAAAGGATATGATAGAAAGCGAGGTAAATGAGATGAAATGGAAACAACGAATCTGTATGATACTCTGCCTGATACTGACCTGTACCGGTCTTTATCTGCCAGAGCCGTCAGAGGCGCTGGCGCAGAACCAGAGCCGTGCAGATGCAGGGAAAAGGGAGATTTTGAACTTTAACACAGACTGGCTGTACAGCAGTGTGGATTATGAAAACGGCTTTGCCGCAAAACTGGATGATTCTGGTTTTGACAAGGTGTCAGTTCCTCATGCCAACACAATTTTAGAGACACATAAGGGAGAAGATTTTCCAAACCAGATTGCCGCCTACCGTTTTGTGTCCTGGTACCGCAGACACTTTGCGCTGCCGGCAGAATATACAGGAAGGCATATTACCGTGGACTTTGAGGGGGTTGCCACCAATGCGGAAGTATATCTGAACGGTGTTCAGGTTGGAAGCCATAAAGGAGCGTATACCAGTTTTTCTGTTGACATTACAGATGAGGTATACACAGACGGCAGAGAAAATGTACTGGCAGTCCGGGTCGATTCCCAGAAACAGACACAGGTTCCGCCAGAAGGCGGCAATGTAGATTACTGTCTGTTTGGCGGCATTGTCCGGGATGTCAATATGACGGTTACAGATCCAGTTCATGTAGAGCGGGTATTTGTCACAACGCCCGATCTGACCAAAACCGGCGGAGTGGTAAAAAACAGTGTGGATATTCTCAACAGTTCCAGTCAGGGGAAAACTTATACCGTTGAGACCACCGTGCTCGATCAGGAGGGAAATACAGTTGTATCCACATCTAAACAGGCCGAGATTCCGGCAGGTCAGGAGACAAATGTGGAAATGACTACCGATGCCGTTTCGAATCCTCATCTGTGGGACGTGGATGATCCGTACCTTTACACGGCAGTTACCAGGATTAAGGATGGAAGCACAGAGCTTGATACATATCGTACCAGATTTGGAATGCGTTTTTTTGAGTTTAAGACAGGACCGGATGACGGACAATTTTATCTGAATGGAAAACAGATGGAAGTAATCGGAATCAACCGTCATGAACAGTGGCCCTGGATTGGACGTGCTGTGCCCGATAAACTGCAGGTGCAGGATGCAGACCTGATAAAGGCAAACGGCATCAATGCAGTGAGATGTTCTCATTATCCCCAGGATCCTTCCTTTTTGGACCGTTGTGATGAAATCGGGCTTCTGGTGGTGGAGGAGCCGCCAGGATGGCAGCATATCGGAGATGAGCAGTGGAAGGCAGAATTTAAGTATAATCTGGAAGAACTGATTCTGCGTGACAGGAATCATCCTTCTATTATAAGCTGGGGCGCCAGGCCTAATGAGTCCAGAGCAGATCTTCCTTTTAACAGAGAATGCGAAGCGATTTCCAAAAAACTGGATCCAACCAGGCCCACGCATGGCGTGCGCTGGGAATTTGCACTTCCTGGAGAAATTGAGAATAATCCAAATCACATGCAGGAAGACGAAACCGTTGTCAATGATATTCTCACGGTAAATTACCGCTATCCGGAGAATCCGCCCCATATCCCTTATATGGTGACAGAACATTCCAACGACTGGTGGGGAGATGGATATTCCTGGGCAAAAGATGCGGAATCTATAAAATTTATTGATTCTTTTGCAGAAGTGTTAGATTATTTCTACCGGAATGATAAGGTTGCCGGAGGTTTCGGCTGGAGCATGTTCGATTATGATAATGAAGTGAATTATACCAATACTGGTCATGTATTTTACAGCGGATTGTATGATATTTTCCGCCATGAGAAGCCAGTTTCCTATCTCTACAAATCACAGATGGAACCGGGGGAAGAGCCCTTGATCTATATTTCCAACAGTTGGACGGAAGAAGGGACGAATACAGACAAAGTATATGTTATGAGCAACTGTGATGAAATAGAGTTATTCGTAAACAATGTTTCGAAGGGAAAAATAAAGCCTAACAAGTATGTAAACCTGCCCCATCCAATCTTTGAATTTACTGGGATTTCATTTGAGGCAGGAGAACTGAAAGCCGTGGGATATATAGATGGAGAGAAAGCCGGCGAATATGTACGCAAGACGGCAGGGGAGCCGGTTCGTCTGATAGCGGAAGCAGATTACAGCACTTTGACAGCAGATGGAACGGATATGACCAGCGTTTCTGTTACAGCAGTAGATGCAGACGGAAACAGGGTGCCTTTTGCAGACAATACGATCAATGTTGCCATGGTCAGCCCGGAAGAAGGAATGGATGCTACGCTGATTTCTGAGAAGGATCTGGCATTGGAAGGCGGACGAGGTGCTTTTCTGGTACAGTCGGTCAGAGATAAGACTGGTACAGCCAGATTTGAAGTAACGGCAGAAGGACTGGAAGCGGCAGAAGTTGTGGTTAAAGTAGAGCCATTTACTGCTGACAACCTGGTTCCTGTTGCAGAATCTGGTGTAAATAATATTGTTCCGGCGCTCCTGAGTCCTTATACAGTGAATGATGCCAGAAAAGGAACAGGGCTTTATCAGTTCTCATACCAGGGCAGCGGCTGGATATATGGTGCTGAAAAAACAGCATACCAGAGCGATAACCATTATTCTAAGACAGCAGGAGATACCTGCAGCATCCGGTTTGTGGGAACAAACCTGAAATATTACGGAGCGAAGGCGCCAGCGCATGGAATTGCAGCTTTTGCCATTGACAGCGGAGAAGAGATTAAAGTCGATTGTTATTCAGGAGCCAGAGAGGGAAGTGCTCTGCTTTTTGATACGGGAGAACTACAGTATGGAGAACATACGTTGACCATCAGGGTGACCGGGGAGAAAAATTCATCTGCAAGTGATATCTACATAAATGTAGATAGAGTGGAGGTGTCTTCCCAGGCGCCGAAAGCGGTTGTTGATGACCAGACAACAGGAACCGGGGATATGCAGTTTAATTTCAGCAGCGGCTGGCAGACCAGCCAAGCGGCAGGATGTTATCAGGGGGGCAACCACTGGACAGAGACGAAAGATGACACGCTTGAATTTAAGTTCACAGGAACATCTGTGAAATACTATACTCAGAAAGCATGGAATCTTGGAATTGCAGCATTTTCCATTGACGGAGGTGAGGAAACGCTGGTGGATCTTTATCAGAGAAATTCAGAAGACCAGGTGATGGTTTATGAATCAGGTCCATTGGCAAAAGGGGAACATATTCTGAAAGTACGTGCAACAGGAGACAAGAGCCCTGATAATAACCAGAATGACTTTTTCGTTGTAGTAGCAGACAGGATCGATGTGTTTGACGAAGATGAGAGCGGAAATGGATGCAGCCATGAGAATACGGCACTGATAAATAAGGCAGACGCAGCCTGTACACAGCCTGGGTATTCAGGAGACACACGCTGCCGGGACTGCGGAAAATTGATTGCAAAAGGCAGCAGCACAGCGGCGTTGGGCCATCAGTGGAATAATGGAGAAATTACAACAGAGCCTACATACAAAGAACCAGGAATTAAGACTTATGTCTGTGTGCGCTGCCAGGAGACCAAGACAGAGGAGGTTGCTAAGTTAGAATGTGACCATCAGGGTGCGGAGACGGAGATCAAAAATAAGAAAGACGCATCCTGTACGGAAAAAGGCTATACCGGAGATACCTACTGCAAACGCTGTGATGCGAAAATGGAAGAGGGGCAAGAGCTTCTGCCGTTAGGGCATCAGTGGGACGAAGGGGTAATAACCAAAGAGCCGACAGCGGAAGCAGAGGGAATCAAGACTTATACCTGCACACGCTGTCAGGAAACTAAGACCGAAGCAGTGCCTAAGAAAGATCCAGACCCAGGAACGAATCCAGATCCAGGACCAGGAACGAATCCAGATCCAGGACCAGGAACGAATCCAGATCCAGGACCAGGAACGAATCCAGATCCAGGACCAGGAACGAATCCAGATCCAGGACCAGGAACAGATCCAAAACCGCCTGCAAAAGGTGTATCTTTGAGAGATAACGCTTCCAAAGCAGTGTATAAGGTTGTAGATGCAAAGGTTGTGAACGGAAAAGTTACCGGAAGTGTGGCATATGCAAAACCAACTCAAACCTCTTTCAAGTCAGTCAGTATTCCGTCATCCGTTACGATCAATGGCGGAACCTACCAGGTGACATCCATTGCAGAGAAAGCGTTCCAGAATAACAGGAAGCTGACAAAAGTAACGATCGGAGGCAATATCACTTCCATAGGAGCCAATGCTTTTCATGGATGTACAAAATTGAAAACAGTGACCATAGGCAAGAATGTGACGTCTATCGGAAACAGTGCTTTTCGTAAGTGCAGCAGCCTGACGAAGCTTACCATACCTGCCAAAGTAAAGAAGATTGGCAAGCAGGCGTTCTCAGGATGTAAGAAGCTGAAAAATATAACCATTAAAACCACGAAGCTTACGAAGAAATCGGTAGGAAGCAAAGCGTTTCAGGAGATTTCTGCAAAAGCAGTGATAAAGGTGCCGAAGAAACAGTTGAAAACGTACAGGAGCATCTTAAAGGTCAGAGGCATTGGAAAGAAAGTAAAGATCAGAAAATAGAAAATTTATAAGAATGTGCATTCTGCCGGTAAAAATTATTTCCGGCAGGATGCATTCTTTTTTTACCGCTGTACGCGCCCGGAGGCATCACCGCCGGCCAGTTTCAATACTTCATCCAGAGAAACAAGATTAAAATCTCCTTCGATGGAATGTTTCAGGCAGGAAGCAGCCACTGCAAAATCAATAAGTTCCTGAGGATGATATCCGATCAGGGAACCAGCGATGAGACCGCCTCCAAAACTGTCGCCGCCGCCTACACGGTCCACAATGTGCATGTGGTATTTTTTGCTGAAGTAATAGTTATCGCCGTCATAGAGCATTGCCGACCAGTCGTTGTCGTTGGCAGAGATGGATTCTCTCAAAGTAATGGCTACTCTGGAGAAACCGAAACGGTCTTTTAGCTGCTTTGCCACATCTTTGTAGCCTTCATGGTTTACTGTTCCGGCAGTGACATCTGTATTAGCTGCACGGATGCCGAACACATCGGAGGCATCCTCTTCATTGGCAATACAGACATCCACATATTGGCAGAGAGTTTCCATAACCTGTCCGGCTTTTTCTTTGCTCCACAGCTTGTTGCGGTAGTTGAGATCACAGGAAATAGTGACGCCCGCTTCTTTCGCAGCCTGGCATGCCATCAGGCACAGATCTGCAAGCGTATCGTTTAAAGCGGGAGTGATCCCGGTAAAATGAAACCAGTCTGCCTGAGAAAAGATTTCTTTCCAGCAGAAATCTTCTGATTTGGCAGTGGAGAGGGCAGAACCAGAGCGGTCGTAAATGACCTTGGAAGGTCTCTGGGAAGCTCCTTTTTCCAGGTAGTAGATGCCAATGCGTTCACCGCCTCGGGCAATGTAAGAGGTGTCTACACCGTATCTGCGCAAAGCATTGATGCCTGCCTGTCCAATTTCATGGGAGGGCAGCCGTGATACAAAGGCAGAATGAAAACCGTAATTTGCGAGGGATACACAGACATTGGCTTCTCCGCCCCCAAAGGAAGCGCTAAAAGTATCTGTCTGTACAAATCTGTGGTAGCCTTCTGGAGCAAGGCGCAGCATTAATTCTCCAAAAGTGATTACTTTCTTTCCAGTCATAAAGATTCTCCTTTTTAAGAAATGTTAAGCACGGACAGTCCGTACTGCTTCCTGAGTCAGTTTCTGAATTTCTTCAAAATTTCCGGCTTTAATCAGGTCATCTTTTACCATCCAGCTTCCGCCGCACGCGGTTACCTTGTCGCAGGCAAGATATGTGTGCAGATTTTCCAGGTTGATACCGCCGGTCGGCATAAACTGAATCTGAGGATATGGCGCTGACAGAGCTTTGATCATTTCCAGGCCGCCAGAAACTTCTGCCGGGAAAAATTTTACCAGGGTCAGGCCCATGGAAAGGGCTGTTTCAATTCCGGTGGGATTGTTGATGCCTGGAATAATAGGATATTTCTTTTTGATACAATGCTTTACAACCGTAGGATTCAGCCCCGGACTGACTATAAAGCTGGCGCCTGCTTTCATTGCCTGGTCTGCCTGGGCAGAGGTAAGCACAGTTCCAGCGCCGATTAACATCTCAGGATATTCCTGGGACATAATCTGAATACATTCTGCAGCTCCTTCTGCCCGAAAAGTGATTTCAGCACAGGGAAGACCGCCGTCACAGAGAGCTTTTGCCAGTGGTTTGGCGTTTGCTGTGTCGTTCAGGACCACAACAGGTATGATACGTGTGAGTTTTAGTTGTTCTGTTATTTTATGCATATGAAGACCTCCTATAAAATGCCTGGGGCGTCTGGCTGTAAGTCGTCTGTTTCTGCAAGGAGTACGGGGGGAGTGACCCAGGTCAGCGGAGCTTGCTGGGGAGAGCTGCCGGGGTCAGTATCAGAATTTTGTCCTGGATTATATTGAAAACTGCTCTGCTCTTTGCTTTTGTAATCGTTTTTGGTGTTGCTGCCAGAGCAATTTTGCCCATTGGAAGGGTTTTTCCGTTCTGGCAGATCACTGTCAGGAATGTTTCCGTCATCATAAATATTTTTTACATCTTCGTGATTCATAAAAAATGCTCCTTTCAATTGCGCTTTAGTATATTCTAAAGTGACTGCATGATTATGCTATTCTAAGAGTATAGTATGTGGAGCAGTAACAAGAATTATGCGGAAATAGCCGGACATAAATTGAGACAGTTGAATTGTCATAGATGTATGGTAATTTAAAATTTAATTCATTTGAAATTTATGAAACCATTTCTCGACAAGGAAGGCGCATAATGATATAATTACCGAAAGAATAAATTTTGTTTTGATTGAGTATAAATGTCGGAAAGGATGTTAGATGATGAAAAAATACGATGTGACCGCATTGGGAGAACTGCTGATTGATTTTACCTATACAGGTGCTTCTGAGCAGGGGAATTCTCTTTTGGAGGCGAATCCGGGAGGGGCGCCCTGCAATGTACTGGCAATGCTGAACCAGTGTAACAGAAGTACGAATTTTATTGGAAAGGTTGGAAAGGATCAATTCGGGTATCTGCTGCGGGATACTCTGACAGATTTAAAGATAGGAATAGATGGGCTGTGTTTTGATGATGAGGTAAATACGACTCTTGCTTTTGTGAAAACTTTTGAAAATGGAGACCGGGATTTTGCTTTTTACCGGAATCCAGGGGCAGATATGATGCTTACTGCAGAGGATGTGGAGGAAGATCAGATAAAAAACAGCCGTATTTTTCATTTTGGAACCCTTTCCATGACTCATGAAGATGTCTGCCTTGCAACAGAGAAAGCAGTAGATGCTGCAAAATCCAGCGGAGTTTTGATTTCCTTCGATCCTAATCTGCGGATCCCTCTGTGGAAGGATTTGCAGATTGCCAAAGCGAAGATGGAATATGGACTGGGCAAATGTGACGTGTGTAAAATATCTGAGGAAGAAGTGGAATTTCTTACTGGTGAGAAGGATATAGAAAAGGGTGCACAGATTCTGAGGGAACGCTTTCCAGTAAAATTGCTTTTCGTGACCGCAGGTGCAGAGGGAAGCTATGCGTTTTATAAAGATTTGCAAGTCTATCAGGCAAGTTTTAAGCTGGGAGGAACCATTGAGACTACAGGGGCAGGAGATACCTTTTGTGGAAGTATTCTGCATTATCTCTTAGAACATGGAATAGAGGATCTTTCAGAAGAGGATTTGAAAGAGATGCTGGTTTTTGCAAATGCTGCAGCATATCTTGTGACAACAAGAAAAGGAGCTATTCGTTCTATGCCGCGGCTTTCTGAGGTTGAGAAGCTCGTAGAGGAAAATAGATAATTTGGGGAGAAATTATGATTACAATCAAAGAATTGGCATCCATTTTGGGAATCAGTCCTACGACAGTGTCTAATGTAGTAAATGGACATACCGATAAGATGTCTCCGGCCACAAGGCAGAGAATTGAAGAGGCTCTGGTTCAATATGAATTCCATCGGACAGTCCGCCAGGAAGACCACAGCAAGGCACTGAAGCTGATATCTGTGGATTTTTATCTGAGATCCAAGGAAAATATTTTTATGGACCCCTTCTGTTCCGAATTATTAAATGCAATCTGTGTCAGGCTGAAAGAGTTTGGGGCATACCCAGTATGTGGAATACCAAACAATCACGAAGATATTTTTCATAAACTGCAGGCACGTAATATCCAGGGTGGAATTGTGGTAGGCCTGGATCCCTGGGAATGCCAGAACTTTTCTGCAAAGGTAGGAAAGCCAGTAGTATTTGTTGACTGCGGAGAAGGGGAATATGATAATATTGGGATCGATGATTACCAGGGCGGGAGAGAAATGACGGAATTTATGCTAAAGCAGGGGCATCGGAAAATTGCTTTTTTTTGTGACCGGAAAAGCCCTGTTTCCAGTACATTTGAGCGTTTCCGAGGATATTGCGATGCTCTTGAGGATTTTGGAATTGTTTATAACAATGAGGATTACTATTATCTGCCGGACGAGAGAAACTTAAGAAGGGAGGCAATCCGCAATTTTGCCTCCAAAGCCAAACAGGAAGGTTATACAGCGGTGTTTGTGGTGTCGGATCTCCTGGCAAATGAGACGGTCAGCAGTTTCTTTGAGGAGGGGCTGCGAGTGCCAGAAGATATTTCCGTGTCAGGCTTTGATGATAACCTCTATGCCAGGCTGTGCCGTCCCATGCTCACAACCATCCGTCAGTCTGTGGAGGAAAAGGGGCAGGAGGCGGTTAAGCTCTTGATGAAGAGGATTCGGGGAGAGGAAGTGATTGCGAAATCTTTTAAACTTCCGGTGGAACTGATTGTCAGAGGCAGCGTGAAAAATGTTAATTTTTACTCTGAGCCGATTTGACAAAACAGGGGAAAGTGTTTATCATAAGGCAGCCGAGCGGCGGAAAAGAATATGTCGTTAAAGCGACCCGCCGCAGGCGGTGAATCCTGCGCAGCAGGATTCTTTTTTATTCTATAGGAAATGCAGTGTAATTTATTCGCAGAAATACAAAAACAGAAGAACCGCATATTATGTAATAAACAAGGAGTATTAAAGGAGAAAAATAATATGAAACGATGTGTTCCGTTAGAAGCGGCTGCTGAAGAAGTCTGCAACCAAAATACCGTACCGCCGCTGATATTTCAATTACCGCCAGAAGAGGGGAGGAAGGTATTGGAAGATGCACAGGATACGCCTGTATATAAATATCCGGCAAACATATCCTCTGAGTGTATAAACACTGGAATATGGGGTATTATCCCCGTGTATTTTATCGAGCCGAGGGACAAAAGAATTAATAATATCATATTCTATATCCACGGCGCAGGCTGGGTGTTTGGAAGTTTTCATACGCATGAGAAGCTGGTGAGAGAGCTTTCGGCCAGGACGCATTCACTGGTTGTATTCCCGGAATACAGCCGTTCACCAGAAGCAAAATATCCGATAGCGATTGAACAGTGTTTTTTTATCCTTTCCCATATAAAAGAAATTATCGGGAAACGGTTTTCAGTTGTCAATTGTCCTGCGCTTACAGTTGCAGGCGATAGTGCAGGCGGAAATATGGCAATCGCTATGGTACTTATGTCGCTCATGCGGCAGGGTCCGGATATTCAGAAGCTGCTGTTATATTATCCGGTAACTAATGCCTGCTTTGACACACCAAGCTACCGTCAATTTGCGACGGATTATTATCTGTATCGGGAAGGAATGAAATGGTTCTGGCGGCAGTATACAAGCTCTGCAGAGGACCGGAAGCAGATAACTGCCTCTCCGCTGCGGGCGGGTATAGATTGTCTGAAATGTTTTCCTCAGACTATGATGATCAACGGGCAGGCGGATGTATTGCGCAGCGAAGGAGAATCCTTTGGAGAAAAACTTCGATGTGCGGGCGTGGATGTAACCGCGATACAGGTATCGGGTATCATACATGATTTTGTCATGCTCAATGCGCTGGATCAGACAAATGCCTGCCGTATCGCCATGGACGCATCTGTTGAGTGGCTAAACCGTTTCCATTAGTTTTCTGTATTGCCTCCGCTGTGGCTTTTTATGTGCTGTCCCTGCAGTTTTGTAATGGTTTGAAATGGAAAAAAAATTGGCAAAAGTGCACAGGAATCAATGGCTGAATTTGTTCATAAAATTGGTTATACACAAAATATATTGCAAAACAAAACATAACTAAATAATATTAGACACATGAAAAGCAAGGTTTTAACTAAAAAGTTGTTGAAAAACACAAGGAGGTAGAAAATGACAAAGAGAAAGAAAAAAATAATGGCATTATTCCTTGCTGTGACAACTGTCTCAGGGTTATTGTTTGGCGGCTGCGGCAAAAAGGAAGAGGCAGATGGAAAAGTCGTTATTGAGCTGGTGCATTACAAGCCGGAGGCAGTAGATGTATTTGAGGCTCTGGAGGAGAAATTTAATGCTTCTCATGACGACATTAAACTGGTGATTGACTCACCCAATGATGCCATGGTAATTTTAAAAACCAGATTTATCCGGGAAAACAATCCTGATATTATCGGAATTGGAGGCGATATCAATTATTCCAATTTCCTGGATGCCAACATGTTGATGGACATTTCTGATTTTGACGGTCTGTCGGATATCAAGGAAAATTACCTTGCCACCAATAAGGAGCTGGAGTATGTGCCGCAGGAGGGCGTGTACGCGGTACCATATATGGCAAATGCAGCAGGCGTTCTCTACAACAAAGATATGTTTGAAGAGCACAACTGGAGTATTCCTACTACATGGGAGGAATTTTTAAGCCTGTGCGATACCATACAGGCTGAGGGCATACAGCCTCTGTATTTTGGCTACAAAGACACCTGGACCTGCCTGGCTCCATGGAATGCCATTGCGGTAAATCTCTGTGATACTGACATTGCCTACCAGGTAAACAGCGGTAAATCCACTTTTGCGGACGCATACAAGGAAGTGGCAGAGAAGGACAAGGAATTATTAAAATATGGTCAGCAGGATCCGGTTGCCTACAGTTACAATGATGCCTGTACAGCCTTTGCCAGAGGACAGTCTGCCATGTATGTAATTGGAAATTATGCAATTCCCCAGATTAAATCGGTAAATCCGGATATGAATATTGATTCCTTTGTATTTCCTGCCAGCAGCATTGCAGAGGAAAATATCTTAAATTCCGGCAACGACCTGATGTTCAGCATTATGGAGGACTGCGAACATAAGGAAGAAGCTTATGAGGTACTGCGTTTCCTGTTAGAAGATGAAAACGTTCAGGCATATCTGAACGACCAAAGCGCTGTGCCCTGCAAGAAGGGTGATTTTGAAATTGCCCCCGAACTGGAAGGAATGAAAGATTATATCAGTAATGGAATTGTGGCAGATTACCAGGATCATCATTATCCAAGCGAGATGGCGGTAGACGCCATGATTCAGACGTATTTGTTTGACAATGGAAGTGATGCCTTGAATACGTTCCTTACAAGATTTGACAAGAAATGGGTCAGATATAACAAAGATATTATCCGCAAAGTAAAAGAATATCAGGAAAAGGGGGAATAGATCATGGAAAATGGTGGAAGAAGAGATAAAGCGTGGACAAAGAACGATAAGATTTTTCTTGGAATGCTGATTCCGGTTTTGATCCTGTTCTTCTGTTTTAATACACTTCCTCTGCTGAAAGGTTTTTATTATGGACTTACCAATTACAGAGGATATGGTGATTATGATTTTGTAGGGCTGCGGAATTTTGCAGATTTGTTTACAGACCTGCGTGTGGGCAAATCCTATCTGTTTACTTTTAAATATGCTGTGGTAATGACCATAGCGGTAAATGTAATCAGCTTGATTCTTGCGTTGGGCTTGAATCGGCAGATCAGAGGAAAAAGCGCGCTGAGAGGCATTTATTTTGTGCCTAACATTCTGGGAGGGCTGGTTGTAGGTTATATTTTCAGTTTTATCTTTACATACATCCTTCCGGCAGTGGGCGAGGCGACTGGAATCGGATTTCTCCAGAACAGTATGCTGGCAAGCAGCAAGACCGCATGGATTGCCATTGTAATTGTGGGAGCATGGCAGGGAATCGCGATGAATACGATTATCTATATTTCCGGGCTGCAGACAGTTCCAGAAGAAGTATATGAGGCAGGAATGATTGACGGGGTCAGCGGTTGGAAGAAATTCTGGACGCTTACCTTCCCCCTGATTCTTCCCTTCTTTACGATTAACCTGGTGCTGTGCATGAAAAATGCCCTGATGGTATTTGATCAGATTATGTCCTTGACAAAGGGCGGTCCTTCCCAGAGTACCGAGTCCATTTCCTACCTGATTTATAACAATGGTATGAGCGGCGGGCAATTTGGATTCCAGAGTGCGAATGCATTCGTATTCTTTCTGGTAATTGTAATTATTTCGTTCCTGCAGATGAAATTCTTAGGTGGAAAGGAGGAGCAGTTATAATGGGAAAAAAGAATCGTGAAGGGGCAGTCGGCGGAAAGGCTGTCAATAATGTTATCAATGTTTTGCTGGCGATTGGGTGTCTTACTATCTTATTTCCGCTTTATATGACCGTGATTATTGCCTTTAAAAAACCCTCGGAAATGACAAATGATGTGGCAGGAGCCCTGGCGTTTCCGTCCAACTGGAATTTTGATAACTTTATCGAGGCTATGAAGGTCACAGATTTCTGGCGTTCCCTGGGGAACAGCTTACTGCTGACTGGCGTCACCGTTATTATCTGTATTCTGCTTCATTCTCTGGCGGGATATGTAATCGGAAGAAAGATGGCGCGCCATAAAATCTTTAAGACGTCTTATTTCTATATTGTAAGCGGTATGTTTGTGCCATTTGCGGTATTGATGATGCCTCTGGTAAAACAGACTTCACAAATGGGACTGGCAAACCGGGCAGGCGTTATCCTCTTGTATGTGGTGTTCTTTATGCCGATGAATATCCTTTTGTATGCCGGATATCTGAAAAATATTCCGATTGCGCTGGAGGAAGCAGCCTGCGTGGACGGAGCCAATGTCTGGCAGACATATTGGAAAATTATATTCCCCAATATGAAGCCTATGCATGCAACTGTTGCAGTTCTGACAGCTATGAGTACCTGGAATGATGTCATGACGCCTCTCGTTATTATGTCCGGCAGTGATGTGAATACACTTCCGCTGGCACAGTTAAATTTCCAGTCTCAGTTCGGAACCAACTACAATCTTGCATTTGCTTCCTATTTGCTGGCACTTCTGCCTATCATGATTTTCTATATCATATGCCAGAAGCAGATTATCAATGGAGTTGTAAACGGAGCAGTAAAATAGAAACGGTGATAAGGAATATTAAGTATGGATTTAAAGAGCAGTTATTATGAGTTATATGGAACAAATGAAATTACACAATATAGATGGGAACAGCTCTTATCCATTATGGAACATGCCAAAAAGACCCGCCCCGCTGCCTTGAAAAAGGCAGACCGGGACGGGAATGGCTGGTATCAGTCAGAAAAAATTGTGGGCATGATGCTCTATGTGGATAAGTTCAGCAATAATCTCACAGAGTTTGAACAGAGGATTGATTATCTTGCAGAACTTGGAATTACCTATGTTCACTTTATGCCCCTGTTAAAGTCGAGAGATGGCAATAATGACGGCGGATATGCAGTGTCTGATTATCTGATGGTAGATGATAAGTTCGGCACTATGGAACAGTTAGAGAGGGTCATGAAGCTGTTAAAGCAAAAAGGAATCCGAACCTGTATTGATTTTGTATTGAACCATACAGCAAAGGAACACGTCTGGGTCCAGAAATTCAGAGAAGGGGACCATGATTATGACGACATGTATTTTATGTTTGATGATGATGACATACCAAAGGAATACGAGAAGACTCTGACGGAGATCTTTCCAGAAGTGGCTCCAGGTAATTTTACCTATTATGAGGATATCGGAAAATATGTAATGACCCGGTTTTACGAGTTCCAATGGGATTTGAATTACCGCAATCCCCAGGTCTTCAACAAGATTGTGGAGGTAATGCTTACACTTGCGAATAAAGGCGTTGACATCTTCCGCCTGGATGCGATACCATATATCTGGAAAGAAATTGGAACTTCCTGCATGAACCTTCCCAATGTGCATAAAATAATCAGCATGATGTATCACATTATAAAACAGGTATGCCCCAGTGTGATTTTCCTCGGGGAAGCGATTGTGGAACCTTTTGAGATTGTAAAATATTTTGGGAATCATGATACGAAAGAATGTAATGTGATGTATAATGCTTCGTTCATGGTTCTTTTGTGGAATTCTCTGGCGACCAGAGATGTGAGATTGATGGAGCGTTCCTTGTCTATTGATTATGGAATCCCGCAAGACGGCACATGGATTAATTATGTGCGGTGCCATGATGATATCGGATGGGGATTTGAAAATGGAATATTAAAAGATTTAGGGCTTGACCCAGAATTGCACAAACAGTATATGATCCAGTTTATGGAGGGCAGATATCCCGGAAGTTTTGCGGTGGGAGAGCTGTATGAATACAATCCTGCCACAAAAGACGCCAGGAACAGCGGGACGCTTGCATCTTTGTGCGGACTGGAACAGGCGCTGAATGAGAAGCATATGTATAAACTCGAACTGGCGGTAAAGAGAATTCTGCTGCTTCATGCGATGGCAATTTCCTATACAGGAATCCCTCTTCTCTACAGTGGAGATGAAATTGGGCAGATGAACGACTGGAGTTACAAAAACATTCAGGAGTATGCTGCGGATTCCAGGTGGCTTCACAGAGCCAGCATGGACTGGGAGGCAGCAAAAAAACGCAGTGATCTGGGCACCGTCCAGGGGCAGATTTTCTCAAAGCTTAAGCATATGATCAGCATCCGTAAATCCAGCAGCTATTTTAGCTCTTCCTGCCGGGCAGTTCCGGTAGATACAGGGAATAATTCTGTATTCTGTTTTCACAAAGAAAACAAAATGCTGGTACTTGCAAATTTTTCAGAGCAGGAGCAATGGGTGGACTCCAAAACCTTTGACTGGTTTGGACTGCCAGGGGAAATGCAGGATTTAATTACTGGAAGACTTGTAAGGTCTTATCACAACCATATTATGCTGGGGCCTTATGAATATCTCTGGTTAGTATAATGAGGAAAGGTAATGTTGTATGGCAATTATAATTGAGGACAGCGTATTTACGCTTCAGACGAAGAACAGTACTTATCAGATGAAAGCAGATGATAAGGGAATTCTTCTGCACACCTATTACGGAAAGAGGACGGACGCCACCGATTATTCATATCTGGTATCTATGGCAGACCGGGGATTTTCAGGAAATATCTTTGAGGCAAGGGAAGACAGGACATATTCTCTGGACTTTCTGCCCCAGGAATTTCCGGTTTGTGGGAGTGGTGATTACCGGGTTAACTGTCTTCATGCAGATTTGGGGGAAGGAGTAAGCGATTGCCTGATGTTTTTTGACAGTTACCGCACATACCATGGGAAATATTCTCTGGAAGGTCTTCCTGCGATGTTTTCCGCAGAAGAAGAACCCGTGGATACCCTGGAAATTGTGCTGAAAGACAATCAGGAAGCGTTTTATCTGCATTTACTGTATGGTGTGTTTGAAGAATATGATATCATTACCAGGGCCGCAGTGATTGAAAACCGGACCAATCGGGAGGTCAGGCTTCATAAAGTATTGTCTGGATGCCTGGATATGGACCATGAAGGAATGGATCTGATCCATTTTTATGGAAGGCATGCGGGAGAACGGGAGATGGAGCGTGTGTCTTTGTTCCATGGAATTACAGAATTGAGAAGCACCCGTGGAACCTCCAGCCATCAGCATAATCCCTTTGTAATTCTGGCAGATCAGAAAGCCAGTGAGGATATGGGAGAATGTTTTGGTTTTTCTCTGCTTTACAGCGGTGGATTCCATATGCAGGCGGAGGTAGACCAGTTCCACCAGACCAGGCTTGTGATGGGAATAGACGACTGTGATTTTACCTGGAGCCTTTTGCCGGGAGAAACATTTGTCACGCCGGAGCTTGCCATGGGCTACAGCGGGGAGGGGCTGGGAAAATTGTCCCATTGTTACCATAACAGTTTCCACCATCATTTAATCCGCAGTTCCTGGAAAAATAAGCGGCGCCCAATTCTTGTAAATAACTGGGAGGCGACCTATTTTGACTTTAATGCAGACAAGCTCTTAAAAATTGCCAGAGAAGCAGCAGATTTGGAATTGGATATGCTGGTGCTGGACGACGGATGGTTCGGAAAAAGAGATAACGATGATTCAGGTCTTGGAGACTGGTATGTGAATGAGAAGAAGCTGGGCTGCAGCTTGAAAGAGCTGGCAGATAAAGTGAATGATATGGGACTGATGTTTGGGCTTTGGTTTGAGCCGGAAATGATTTCAGAGGACAGCGATCTATACAGACGGCATCCAGACTGGGCAATGGCGGTTCCAGGCAGAAACCCTATCCGGGCGAGATCCCAGCTTGTACTGGATATGACCCGGAATGATGTTTTGTCTTATATCAAAGAGCGTCTGTTTGCCATTATGGATGCGGCAAATATCCAGTATATCAAATGGGATATGAACCGTTCTGTGGCAGCAGCTTACAGTACCCTTCTGCCGAGAGAACGTCAGGGAGAGCTGCGTCACAGATATGTGCTGGGTCTGTATCATGTGATGGAAGCGCTGCTGGAGCGGTATCCTGATTTATTGCTGGAAGGGTGCAGCGGAGGCGGAGGAAGATTTGATGCAGGTATGCTCTATTATGCGCCACAGATTTGGTGCAGTGACAATACCGATGCTGTGGAACGGCTGAACATTCAGTATGGGACGTCTTTTGGTTATCCGATGTCCTCTGTATCTGCCCATGTGTCCGTCTGCCCTAATCATCAGAATGGCAGGGTTACGCCCTTTAAGACCAGAGGAATCTGTGCTATGCAGGGAACTTTCGGCTATGAAATGGACTTGAGTAAATTGCCAGAGGAAGAGAAGGCAGAAGCCAGAGAACAGATACGTACCTTTAAGAAACATTACAGATTATTCCAGTTCGGCGACTATTACAGAATTACCTCGCCTCTTCAGAACCGTGATTTTACAGCATGGGAATATGCAGACAAAGAGGGAAAGGAAGCCTATCTGGGCGTAGTCTATACGGATCTTCATGGAAATCCGGCAGCACATACCGTAAAATTCCGCGGGCTTCGCCCGGAGGGAATTTATAAAATGTGGAAAGACAGGGAACCAGCAGGAGAGTTTACGGGCGCCGCGTTGATGAACGGCGGAGTTTTGCTGCCGGTTCCGGTAGAAAATTATGATTCCTGCCAGATTTATATTTGTCTGAAAGAATAAATTTCAGCTCTGTGGATTTTATAATTTTGCAGGCCAGGTTGTTTGAATATGGAATAGTAGAAAAGGGGTTGTCACGCTTATATATTATTTATATGAGTGTGACAGCCCCTTTTCTAATACCGTAAAACAAAAGGAAAACTGTCATGCAAAAAATCTATAATCCCTGATAATCAACATTAATTGACCGATATATAAATTGACAATATAAATTGAAAGAGAGGAAGCAGGATGGCAAGGGAAGAGATTACGCCAAGTGAATGGCAGATTATGGAGGTACTCTGGGCGAGCAATGCTCCTCTGACGTCCTCCGAGGTTTATAAAAGAATGCAGGGGAAAGTAGATATGTCGCAGAGGATGGTACTTTTGCGGTTGCTATCTGTATATTTGGAAAACGCCTGCGCCTCCAGAGGTCAGTCGCCAGAATGGAAAGGATCTCTTTGGTTAACGTCAGAGTGAGCATTACCGACATGAATATCACTCTTGCATAAGTGGACAAAAGGGGCAGGGATAAATCTCAGTCCCTTATCAACTTCTGGCCTATGCCTTCGGTATTCCCTGCCACAGAGGAAGAACTGTATCATAAATATCATTTTGTGAAAGAAGTGTTAGCCCATATGGGACTGCCGCTTTATGATGACGATACAACGTCCTTTACAGAAAAATTTATCACTGATATTGCAGGAAAAGGAGGGAATGAGCCATAAAGGAAAAATTATTTACGAAAAATTTCACGCTCCTTATTTTGGGGCAGCTAACCTCATTGTTTGGAAATTTTATATTGAAACTGGCACTGTCCATGTATGCACTGGAAGTTATATTCTAATTTAAGTATAAAATCCATTACTTCCTATTGGGCTTTCTTTTTATTTCCAGCAGTTTAACAAAATCGCCAAACAAGGTTGTATCCGTCGGTTCAAACATCAGCCATTTCCCGTCATGATAGGTTTTTGTTTCATCATAAATCTTTTGAACTTCTTTTGAATAATTGTTTCTATCTGTATCGAATTTTAATCGTTCATCTTTCCCTAAGATAATCATAAATCCTATGCAGTTTTCCCTTGCGTACAATGCACAAAGCGTTTTTCCTCCTCGACGGTATTTATACTCATAAGTCCACGCTTTCCCTCCTTTGTTCCACATACATTCCATTTCATACTTTTCATCAATTAAGGTACATAGTTTATGCCATATATCATATAGTGATTGCCCGACTAAAGCTGTCATTTCTTCTGTATCAGGTATTTTATCCAACATACTCGTTCCTCCTGTACAATTTCCGATTTGTTGTTGACTTGATTATATATCCTTTCCCCCTAAAATGGAATAGGCTTTTTATACTTCCTGCTCATCAAAGCGGAATTTGAATTTTCTTTTGCAGGAGCCGTAAAATTCTGCGGATTTGATACCCTGTCGTACTCCGGCAGCGTCCCTACATTTCCCTCATTTCCCGCTGTGTGTAATGCCCGAAAAAGTAAAGAAATTTCTTTTTGCCGCCGTTTGCTCCTGTCACGCCATGCGTTGATAGCCGCATATCGTATGACGGTCTTACAATAGCCATTGAAAGTATACATGATATGTTCTTTGTACGTTTCGCGCAAGGCATAAATGATTCCCCTTTTCTCCCACACGGGACATTGCATGGTTAATAGTTACATTTATAAATCAGAGGGGCAGCAGATTAGACTATTGCCCCTTGATTAGGTGTGACATTCTGTATGTACGGAGGTTATTCAATTTACATTTTGAATACAATTCTACAAACTAGATTTGCCTCATGTATAGGGAGTTACTGTTGTTTTCTAAATGTAATAACAAACGCCCCTTTAACCTGTTTTGATGTTGCCATATAATCGTATGTTACAAATTCCCACCCCTCAGCAGCCCTTTCATTAAGTAACCGGTCTAATACTTCTGTGTCATTTGTATCTGCATGGTCGGAAAACCATTTTGTGCCTACCGTTAAGATTTCTGTCTTATAAGTGTACATGATTTATTTCCTCCTGTTATTGATTAGAATAATTTCAAAATTAAAATTTAAAGTTTAAATTTCCAGTTTGTTTTTGCTTTCGTATATACCCTCCTACATTGCTGTGAAGTGTAAGTCACCTCCAGACACAATATAATTTATTTCTTTGCAAATGTCAAGTATTTCATGCAAAAAAGAAGAAAAATATACCATGCTCATTTAGGGAATCAGGAGCATGGCTTAAGATGCTGTGTAGTGTACTTTATCTGATTTTTCTTAAAATCAATTATGCAATATCAGCCGTTAAAAGAAACAGGGTATAAACCGTCTGTACCCCATTTGACAACCGAACGATGTTATCCCTCTTTCGAAAAATAGAAGAATACAAAAAAGCCTAAAAACAGGAAACCAAACCCTGCATTTATTCTCAGAAAAATTCTGCTGTCAAATAAAATATTCAACTATTCAATCATTTAACGTTCCTCCTTAAAGTCAAATAAATCTTCAATCGTAACTTCAAACACTTTTGCTATACTGTATGTGAGCAACATAGAGGGATTATAACGATTTCGTTCAAGCTGCATAATTGTTTGTCTTGATACACCCACCAAATCGGCAAGCTCTTGCTGCGTCATTCTTTTTGTGGCTCTGTACACATGAATTTTACTTTCAAACTTATATTTATTTTTTGACAATGGCTCGCCGCCTTTCTCTGTCTTTATTGTTGTTTCATAAATTTAAGCATAACATATTTCTTACATTTTGTCGAATAAATTTTTTGAATATAGAAATAAAAAGAGGGATTCAGTAGTCGTCGGCATTGAATGTGTATAACTGGCTATCTCATGGAATTGTGAATAGAGTTATCCATGATTCCATAGCCTGTTATGCACATTTCCATAATGCTTATCTTTTGGTCTTTGGTTCGGAATAGTGTGGTGCTGGCGGTCTATCTTTTGTTTTAGCGTACATGAGCATTGTTCCGGCCATCGTTTATTTTCCTGTCGATGGTGGATGCGCAGGGGAGGCGGAATCTTAGGTCAGGAGATGGATGACGTGGAGGCGGGGACGACACAGCGGGATGTAGTGCGGCTGGGCGTGGCGACTATCCCGGTTAGTTTTACGCTGGAAGAGTTTTTAAGGAAATGGGGGGGATGATTTTTAAAGAGATATCTTGTATAATGAGAAGCAGAAATCGGAATTTATGGAGGGAAACAAAGTGGAGGTTCGATATATTATACCTACTGATGATAGAATTAAAATAAGTGAAATATATGAAGAAAGTTGGAAATATGCATATAAGGGTATAATACCACAAAGTTATCTTGATTCAATTCCAAAGGGGCGTTGGGTGTCAAACATAGATAATCAAAATTGGAAAACATTGATTTGTGTTGACAATGGTAAAATTGTTGGAACGAGCAGTTTTTGTAAGTCGCGTTTTAAGCAGTTTTATGGTTGGGGTGAAATTATTTCTATATATCTATTACCGGCCTATATTGGAAAAGGTTATGGAAGATTGCTTATGGAATCTGCTCTTTTGGAATTGAAAAAGCAGGGATATGAGAACGTATTTTTGTGGGTACTTGAAGAAAATATTAAAGCAAGGCATTTTTATACAAAAATTGGCTTTATGCTGACTGATGATTTTTTAGATGATAATATAGGGGGAAAAGATTTACGAGAAGTCCGATACATTTATAAAAACAGCTAACTTCAAATTTATGAAGGAGGATATTGTGTTACTTAATATGGCAGAAACATTTGAATTACTGTTCAACAAAAATAATAATGTTGCATACAAGGCATTACAGGAATTGCAGAAAGAAAGTGAGGAAAAAGATCGTGTCTATCCTTATATGGACAGATTTTGGTGTCTGGCCGTAAGACCGGAGCTTCGCCTTTTTGCACTAAGCACATATTTGCGTATATGTCAAGCCATACCGAACGTCCCAGAAGGTTTTTCATATTTCTTATTGTATTGCAGTTTTTTGACGTTATACATTGCGCCGTCAAATCATATCAACATTAGAGCAGACGGCATTCAACTCTTGATATAATTTCCAAAATGACCAGCAGATGAATCAGGAAACCGACACCGTCCGTTGCCAGGAGCTTGCTGCGCAGTTCCCTTTTCTGGAAATGGGGCAGTTCCTTTTTGTGCTGTTTGGCATGGAACTGATTTTGTCTGTCTGGATGGCTCGCAGGCAGAAAAACACTTTTTCATTGAACAGATGGAGGCTTAAGGATAAAATTACCCTTGATTAAAGAAGAGTCCGCATAAATGTTCAGACAGGCCAGTGCATTTATTGCGCAGATCTGCCTGAATGGGTAACATTCCACAGCAGTCAGAAAACATTTCACAGCAACAGAATTGCTCTGATATTACAGGCAGACTATAATAAAGCGTTGAGATTGTATGTTATCTAAAAGCCAAAAAATAAGAAAGAGGTGTTTTTATGATCGGAATGATAATTGAAATAATTTTTATTGCAGGCACTTTGCTGTTTGCGCGTTTCGCCATGAAACGGGATGCGGAAAAAGCCAGGCGGGTTTATGCCATCGCATTTGTTTTGCTGATTGCGGTCTGCATTGCATTTTGCATTGCCCAGGGCGCGGCTATGGCAGGATTTTTGTCTGCGGCTCTGTCCTTTTCACCCATGGAGGCGCTATCCTTAATTGCCGGTGTCTGGTGGATTTCTTATGTTACAGCCGGAAATAAAATGTTTGACAAGCTGATTGGGGAATAACATAGTGGAACCGGCAGGGAAGTTCATGGTACAGGTTATAGTGAGATGCCTGACCAAAAGTCCAGCTAATAAATGTCAATAGCAAAATGAGAAAGATCGAAATTATTTTTTTAGCAAAAAAGGGCGCACTTACCCCTTGGTGAAAATATCATTTTTTCAAAAGATATTGATTCGTTGGATTTACAGTATTTTATGCGGCTATGTCGCATTTAGCAGCATTGTATTTTTTGATATTTGTCCCTGAGTATTGCAAATATCATGTTGCATACTTTGTGTGAAACAGCCCCCATTGCCACAAGCTTGGGTTTTGATTCACATTTTTTGAGGTAGTAATCACGCAGAACCGGATTTTTGGCTTCTCCCGTGCGGGATGTGCCGATGCTTTGTAAAGCCAGTGTATGAACCACCCGCCTGGCTATGGCGGAGCCCCTTTTAGACATTTGGGTTTTTGTGCCTTCAAATTTGCCGGATTGTTTTACTGCCGGATCAAGACCAAAGTAAGCAAAAAGCTGTTTTGGCTTGGAAAATGCAGAAAAATCTCCAATTTCTCCCATGAGGGATATGGCGGATAAGAAACCAGCGCCTTTGAACGTTTCAATCAAATGGATCTGCCTGACAAAGCCGGTGGCTTCATTGGCATCAACAAGTTCATGCATGGCACTCAGGATTCCTTTGATTTCTTCGTCATATTTACGGATGAAACCAATATAAAGGCGGATGCGTTTGATGTTGCTGTCAATGATGTAACCGAACTCATTTGCTTCATTTGC
>CAJTCY010000027.1 GCA_910575075.1 Lachnospiraceae bacterium | reverse complement strand
GATTTGAGTTCCTTGAATTCATCTTCTGTAAGGCTGATTATATATTTTCTGGGTCTTGCCATTGGAATCACCGCCGTTTTTTTCTTAAGTATACATCAAAACGGCTGTTTCTACCAGTATAATTTGGATATATATCAACATGTCAGTACACTAGTCCATAACACTTTTCTGTGCAAAGTGCTCACATCATAAAATGATGTGAACCTTTTGGTAATATAAAACTGCAATTTGCGGAAACTCAAGCAGAGTTCCTAAGCTGCCGTATTTTTTAGTTTCCGGTAAAGTGCAAAATACATGGTTATGAAACACGCCAGCCCTCCGGCAGCATTCGAAACAGGTTCTGCAAGAAATACACCATTTACGCCCGTCCCAAACTTCGGCAGCAGTATTGTCAGAGGAACAACAATCACTGCTTTGCGCAGAAGAGAAAAAAAGATCGCGTAACGCGAATATCCCAGTGCAGTGAACGCCGACTGCCCCGTAAACTGAAACGCCATGAAAAAATATCCAAAAAAGTATAAACGCAGTGCACCTGCACCAGCTTCTATCATGGTAATATCTTCCGTAAATACAGATAACAGCAGGTGCGGACTAAGCACTACCAGCAGCCATGCCAGCAACGTATAAGCGATTCCAGAGACAGCCATAAACTGGATTCCCTGCCGGACTCTTTGAAACTTTTTTGCACCATAATTATATCCCAGCACTGGCTGGGCTCCGTTTGTAATACCAATAACCGGCAGAGACAGAATTTCTCTGGCAGAGTTGATCACTGTCATAATGCCGATATATAGATCACCCCCGTATATTTTCAATGTTGCATTGCACACCACCTGCACCATGCAGTTGGTTCCCTGCATAATGAAACCTGGCATTCCCAGAGCTGTAATTTCTCCTGCCAGCTTTCTGTCTATCTGCAGATTCGCTTTTTTAATGCGCAGCAGCGCTGTCCTCCCCGTTAGAAATTTCAATACCCAGATACAGGAAACACACTGGCTCAGTACCGTTGCCAAAGCTGCACCGCTGACGCCCATGTGCAGACCAAAAATAAAAACAGGGTCTAAAACCAGATTGAGCATGGCCCCCAGCAATGTGGTCAGCATACCTGTCCGCGGAAATCCCTGTGCATTAATAAAACCATTAAGCCCAGTGGACAGCATAGAAAATGATGTCCCTAACAGGTATATTTTCAAGTAAGCATCGGCATATAAGTAAGAATCATCACTTGCCCCAAAGAGATAAAGAATAGGCCTGCGCAAAACATAGCAAAACAAAAGCAGCACTACAGAGGTATAGAACAGCAGTGAAAAGGTATTGCCCAATATTTTCTCTGCCCTTTCTTCTTCCCCGGCTCCCCTGGAAATGGAAAAAAGAGGTGTGCCGCCTGTGCCAAAAAGAAAGGTAAACGCCGCAATCAGAGATGTCAGCGGAAATGCCAGTCCAATCCCTGTCAATGCCATACTGTCAGTTCCCGGCAGATGACCGATGTAAATACGATCCACTACATTATATAAAAGCTGTATCAGCTGCGCCAGTACCAGCGGAATAGACTGTGCAACAATATTCCGCCAGACTTTCCCCTTAGAAAAATCAGTTGACTGCATAAATGAACTCATCCTTATTTAAATTCTTACGTATTATTTTATCACAAGGATTATAATAATGCTACAGCTTCATAAACTAAAAGAACGAGATCCGAGCCGTCTTCATTTTTCCACAGAAAGAATATCTTCTACACCGCATTGAAGATAAAGACAGATTTTTTCCAAAATGTCAAAACTGATCCTTGACGTCCGGTTGTGATTCAGATTTCTGAGCGTGGTTATAGATATTCCGGTATCTTTTGCTATTTTGTTTTGTGATATTCCCTTGCTTTCTAAAACTTCATTGAGCGTCACTCTCATTGACAATCACCCCATATTCGTATAATATTTAGAATAAAGTTTTTCCGAAAACAACCGGATTATACATTTTGAGGTTTCAAAATGGGACTGTGCTTTTCAGCAATAATTATCTAATGCGTAATTCAAGATGGCAACATACTTGAGTTTCCGTATTTTTATTTTACCAATAAGGAGGTTTTTATGCATACACAAAACTCATTTCAGCTTGTAGCTCTGGATCTGGACGGCACACTTTTCAATTCTCAAAGCCAGGTTTCTGATGTAAATAAATCTGCGATCAAACACGCAATTCATAAGGGTACAACTTTCGTCATCTCCACTGGCAGGCCATACGACGGTCTTCCCCTGGAAGTTATGGCAGACCTTGGCATCTGTTATGCGATCACTACCAACGGAGCTGCCGTGTACAAAGTACCGGAAAAGGAATGTCTCTTCGAAACCTGCATACCTGCAAAACTTGCAATTGACATTTTGGAAGATCTGTTGCAGCTAGATATACACATCAATTTATTCCTCCACGGAAATGCCTATGCACCTTCCAAATGCCGGCAGGCGCTTATGAGCATCCGGTCCCTGCCGGATTCCCTAAAAAATTATATGCTTACTACCCGCAAATCCATAGAAGATATGCCAGCATTCCTACGCAAACAAAATTCTGGCGTTCAGAAAATGACATTGAATTTCCCTGAAGGAGAAGATAACTCTTTTCCAGACCGCAGCAAAGCAATGGAAATTCTTGACAGATACCCGCAAGTCTCCTACCTCTGCGGCGGTTACAATAACCTGGAATTTACTATGGCTGGTATTTCAAAAGGAAAGGGTCTTGCTCTGCTCTGCCAATATCTGAATATTTCCATAGACCATACCATTGCCTGCGGAGACAGCGAAAATGACCTTGATATTATGAAAGCAGCCGGACTTGGCGTGGCAATGGCCAATGCTCCCAGAGAAATCCGTGAGCTGGCAGATGATATTACACTCAGCAACGAGGAAGACGGTGTTGCCGCCATGATTCAAAAATGGCTGTAAACCATTTTCCAAACGTACCTGACTCTTTCGTTCACAGAAATAAAAAATCGGAATATCCTATAAGAGAACAAAGGGGCTGTCGGTTAATAGGCAGCCCCTTTTATCTATCTATTTTGTTATATCTAAATTCTGCTAGTCCTGTAATATCCCCTGAACTCTGCTTTATTTGAAGTAAGCCACTCCGCTCTCAAAGAGCTTCATATCCTGTTCGCCGTAGATATTGACGGCCACGCTTTCTCCCCGGCGTTCAGAATGCGCCATCTTGCCCAGCACTCTGCCGTCCGGGCTGGTGATTCCTTCCACAGCCATGTAGGAGCCGTTAATATTCCACGTCTCATCCATAGTCGGCTGTCCCTGTTCATTGACATACTGGGTTGCCACCTGGCCGTCTGCAAATAATTTTTCCAGCCATTCTTTTGGCGCCACAAACCGCCCTTCCCCGTGAGAAGCTGGATTACAGTAAACCTTTCCTAATTCTGCCTGCGCCAGCCACGGAGACTTGTCCGTCACTACTTTGGTATATACCATCTTGGATATATGGCGTCCGATGGTATTGTAAGTAAGTGTGGGAGAATCTGCATTCTGCTGGCGGATTTCACCATAAGGCACAAGCCCCAGTTTAATCAGCGCCTGGAAACCGTTGCAAATGCCCAGCATCAGGCCGTCACGTTCTTTCAGCAGTTTATTAACCGCCTCTGCCATCTTCTCATTGCGGAACGCCGTGGCAAAAAATTTCGCACTTCCCTCCGGTTCATCTCCTGCAGAAAATCCTCCCGGGAACATAATAATCTGGGACTGTTCAATCGATTTTACAAATATATCCACCGAATCCCGAATATCCTCTGCACTTAAATTTTTAAACACTTTGACAATGGTATCTGCGCCCGCCCGTTCAAACGCCCTGGCGCTGTCATACTCGCAGTTCGTTCCAGGGAATACCGGAATAAATACTGTCGGCTTTGCCACTTTATGCCTGCACACATAGACATTGGAAGTATGGTAAACCTCTGTCTGCACTTGTTCTTGTCCTTCCGCAGCAATGGTAGGGAACACTTTTTCCAGAGTCTGGGTCCATGCATTTACCGCTTCCTCCATGGAAATTTCCATATCTTTATAAATAAATTTCTGCTGGTCATTCACCTCTCCAAATACCCTGCAGTATTTTTCACTGCCGCATCCCTGGTTCTCATTTGCCGCCTCTTTGGCAAATTCTTCCATAGCCTCTGCAATCGTTTCTTCTGCCAATGATACCATGTCTGCTGGAACCTCTGCAATTATTTTGCCAAAATGAGCTGCAAACAGGCAGTCCTGGCACACGTCGTCCTCAATGGTAACACCCAGTTTATTTCCAAATGCCATCTTGCTGACTGCCGCTGCAATTCCCTTACCGTCCAGGGCATAAGCAGCCACAATCGCCTTCTTCTGGATTAAGGCGCGGACAGCATCGTACAATTTCATTACCTGCCCGTAGAGCGGAAGATCATACTGGTCTTTGGCAATTTTGAAAATCATCAGTTTATTGCCGGCTTTCTTTAATTCCGGCGTGATAATATCCTGCTCTTTGGCAATATCCACCGCAAAAGATACCAGCGTCGGGGGCACGTCTATTTCATTGAAGGTGCCAGACATAGAATCCTTGCCTCCAATAGAAGGCAGCCCAAATCCAATCTGTGCGCTGTAAGCGCCTAAAAGAGCTGCAAAAGGCTGACTCCAGCGGCTGGGTTCCTCGCTCATCCTGCGGAAATACTCCTGGAACGTAAAACGAATCTTCTTATAATCACCGCCTGCAGCCACAATCCTTGCTACAGACTCCAGCACTGCATAGACAGCTCCATGGTAAGGGCTCCACGAAGACAGATAAGGATCAAATCCATAAGACATCATGGTTACTGTATCACATCTACCCTCCGCTACCGGAAGCTTAGCTACCATGCTCTGTGTCTCTGTAAGCTGATATTTACCGCCGTATGGCATAAATACGCTGCCTGCACCGATGGAACCGTCAAACATCTCCACCAGCCCCTTTTGAGAACATACATTCAAATCGGAAAGCGTAGACAACCAGGCTTTTCTGATATCTCCCTGCTTTAACGCCATCTCTACAGCAGGAATCTCTATTTTGTCAAAGAAATTCTCTTCTTTTTGAGGCAGCTCAACGGCCACAGTGGTTTCTTGATGCGCACCATTGGTATCCAGGAAAGCCCGGGAAATACTAACAACTTCTTTTCCTCTCCACTCCAGCACCAGCCTGGGTTCTTCCGTCACCACCGCTACCTCGACAGCTTCCAGATTCTCTTCTTTTGCCAAATCCAGGAATTTCTGTACATCCCCAGGATCAACTACCACTGCCATACGCTCCTGAGACTCAGAGATAGCAATCTCCGTACCGTCCAGCCCGGCATATTTCTTTGGAACCTTGTCCAGCTGCACCTTAAGTCCTGGCGCCAGTTCCCCGATTGCCACAGACACACCGCCAGCGCCGAAATCATTACATTTCTTAATGATATGCGCTGCCTCTTCCCGGCGGAACAATCTCTGAATCTTGCGCTCTGTGGGCGGATTTCCTTTCTGAACCTCTGCACCGCACACGGCTGTAGATTCCGTATTGTGTGCTTTCGAGCTTCCGGTTGCCCCGCCGATTCCGTCACGCCCAGTCCGTCCGCCCAAGAGGATGATAATATCTCCCGGATCAGAAGTGAGCCTCTGTACAGCACGCCTGGGAGCAGCACCCATAACAGCGCCGATTTCCATACGTTTTGCCACATAGTCTGGATGATAAATTTCTTTTACATACCCCGTGGCAAGTCCGATCTGATTGCCGTAAGAACTGTAGCCATGCGCCGCGCCGCGCACCAGTTTCTTCTGGGGGAGTTTTCCTTCCAAAGTCTCTTTCACAGATACTGTCGGGTCTGCCGCACCAGTTACACGCATAGCCTGATAAACATAAGTACGCCCAGACAATGGGTCGCGGATAGCGCCGCCCAAACAGGTCGCCGCACCGCCAAAAGGCTCGATCTCTGTCGGGTGGTTATGTGTCTCATTTTTGAAGTTCACCAGCCATTCTTCCGTTTTTCCGTCTACTTCCACCGGAACCACGATGGAGCAGGCATTGATCTCATCTGAATCCTCCTGGTCATCCAGTTTTCCTTCTTTTTTCAGACGTTTCATCGCCATCAGGGCAAGATCCATCAGGCAGACAAATTTATCGTCGCGTCCCTGATAAAGTTCCTGATAGGTATTCAGATAATCCTGGTAAGTTTCCTCCAAAGGCTTGCGGTAATATCCTTCCTCAAAGGTGACATCCTTTAATTCTGTAGAAAACGTAGTATGACGGCAGTGGTCAGACCAGTAAGTATCCAACACCCGTATTTCCGTCATAGAAGGGTCGCGCTTTTCCTCTCCCCTAAAGTAATTCTGAATATGCAGAAAATCTTTAAAAGTCATGGCAAGTCCCAGAGAATTGTAAAGAGCCTTTAATTCCTCTTCTGGCATATCCTGAAAATTATCAAAAATCTTCACATCCTCCGGCTCTTCAAATTCATCCGTCAGTGTCTGCGGTTTCTCCAGTCCCGTCTCTCTGGAATCCACCGGGTTGATGCAGTGGTTTTTAATGGCTGCAAGCTGTGCGCTGTCCACCTCTCCCAGAATCACATAAGTAGTGGCTGTACGGATTACCGGTTCTTCATTCTCATTTAAGAGCTTCACACACTGCTCTGCGGAATCCGCCCGCTGGTCATATTGTCCCGGCAGATACTCCACACTGAACACTGTTCCATCTGCCGCATCAAAACATTCCTCGTACACCTCGTCCACTGGAGGCTCTGAAAATACCGTCATCAATGCTTTCTGATAAGTATCCTCTGAAATATGTTCTATATCATAACGAATCAGCACCCGCACTCCGGAAACCGTTTTGATTCCCAGATAACTTCTGATTTCTGACTGCAGTTCCTTGGCCTGAATGGCGAATTCCGGCTTCTTTTCCACAAAAATACGTCTTACACTGCTCATATCTGCCTCCTCTAATCTTTGATTTTATCTCTGGACTTACTAAACCATACTGCCTCTGTTATCTCTCTCAGAATTCTTCCCATTCTTACTTTCAGTCTCTGTAAGAGACAGCGGAGTTCTTCTCATTGCATGGACCATTCTTCACGCCATACTATAACACAAAGCATTAAATAAGTATAATTAATAAATCTAATGTCACTTATAAGCATCATTTCCTTTGCGCCGCCCAGACAGTTATAAGAGTCTTATCAGAGTACTACTTCCTGGCTGCTTTTTTAGCTCTCTTCTCCTGATACATCATTTCATCTGCCTCGTTTACATAGTCCTCAAGACTCTTTTTCATCCCCGGTTCTGTAATCACATACCCAGCGCTGATACTGAGCCTGCACAGCCCAACCTTGTCCCCGGCACGCTCCACTTTGTGCCGGATTTCCTGAATCATACTGCAAATCTCTTCCGCCGGAACTTCCTCCTGTATAATCAGAAATTCATCTCCCCCCAGCCGAACCGGAATGCCTGTCTCATCTATGGTTCCCTTGATGGCGTCCGCCACAGCACGAATAGCATAATCTCCCATATCGTGACCAAAATTATCATTGATATATTTGAGACGGTCCAGGTCAATAAATAAAATCAACAGATTTTTTCTGCGCTCTTCCTCTGCAAATAGTTTTTCTGCAAAGCGCCGATAACCCATTCTGTTATACATGCCGGTAAGCGTGTCCCTCACATACAGGGCAGATAGTCTTTGGTTCATCCACTCCAGCTTTTCCTGACGGTGCAGATTCTCCATAGCCTTAGTCAAAGCCCCCATTACATGGTGTAAATACTGCTTCTCCATAAGATATACCGCATTGCGTATCACAAAATATCCCACCGTCCATTGTCTGAAATGCAGAGGCAGAAACAGCAGATTTACCCCTGCCTCCTTACATTCAAAGGCTGGAAAAATATCACATATCTTCTGTGTTTTTCCGGTATTCATCTGTGTCTTCTCGGCCAGAACTTCTGCATTTTCGTAGGAAAATTCCAGATTCATTTCCTGGGGATATCCCTCAACATAATATTCCTCTTCTTCTGGCAGAAGCATATCAGGGTTTCCCAGATGATTTTTAAAATCATTGACCTTGGGGTCCAGCACCAGATACATAGCATCACATTTCATAGAGGGAAGGCATTTGGGAATACAATCGATCATCTCTGCAAAGGTACTGCATTTGAGCAGCTCATATTCCAAATAAAGAATATCTTCCATAAAACTGTCTGTCTCTATCTGATAAATAATCTGACCTTTCAGATAACCGCGTTCCTGCTGATGCATTCCTTCATCGCAGCCGCAGCTCTCCCAGAATTTGCATTCTGTATTTGTATAATGAAATCTCGGCACTTCTTTTCCCTGCCAGATCTGCAGAAAAAGTTCTGCACAGCGGCGGCCTACTTCTTCCCGTACATGGCTGATGGTGGTGATACTGGGCGTATAAAATGCTGCCTTATCAAAATTATCAAATCCGGTAATCAGAAAATCTTCCGGCGCATGATATCCCGCCCGCTCTGCCTCTTCACAGACGCCCACAGCAATATTGTCATTGGCACAGACAATAGCGTCCGGCAGTTCTCTGCCAGACTTTATAAAATGAGCAAATCCATGCACTCCGCAGTGAAATTCATAATTTTCGTAATAGAAATCTTCTTCTCCCCAGGAAATCCCATGTTTGTCCAGGCAGCTGCGGATTCCCGCTATCCGCTTCTGATTCTCATAATTATCTTCTGGTCCAGTCACAAACCAGAATGTCCGGCACCCATGTTCCTGAATCAGATGCTCCACCATTTCTCCCATGGCTTTCTCATTATGAATTCCTACATAATAAAAATCTTCCCTCTCGCTGCCGATGGAAATCACCGGCACGCCGGACTGTTTTGCCCGTGCGACGGTCCGCTCTGCCACCGCAGTCACTTCCACATTATTCAAATCCAGGATAATCCCGTCAAACTCCTTAAAATCAGGCAGATTATAAATATTATATTCTCCCTCATTATATTTCTCATCCCGGCTCCAATTCCCGGAACTGTTAAATATGTAAAGATTCACCTTCTCATCCGTCTCATGAAACCGTTCCAGAAGCCCCGCAGGCCATGCAAAGGTGAAATACCGTTTCCAGCCATCCATCAATAATGCAATTTTTCTCACTCGCATCCTCCTGACTAACAGTATTTTCCAAAATAATGTACAAAAATACTGTCTTTTGGTTCTCTTTGCTTCTCTAACTGTATAAGCATACTCGTGATTTTATTGTAACACTATTAGAAATTTCGTGCAATACAGCCGCTATTTTTTCCTGTCCAGTCGTTAAAAATAAATAAGATTATACCCGGGCAGCCGAAAAAAAATCGGAAAAGCCTCCCTATTGACAGATTTATAATCCCCTCTTATAATCGGAACTAATCTGCATGATAAGTTAATGAGGCAGAAGCGTATCAATTACAAAGGAGCCATTTATGGACATCAATTTTGAACTTTACAAGGTTTTCTATTATGTGGCAGTTTCCTTAAGTTTTTCGGAAGCATCCAAAAAACTGTTTATCTCCCAGTCTGCGGTCAGCCAGTCCATTAAGACACTGGAGCGGAAGCTTGAACAGCCTTTGTTTATCCGCAGTACCAAAAAGGTACAGCTCACCCCGGCAGGAACCCTCCTGTTGAAACATATCGAGCCGGCCGTCAATCTCATTCAAAGAGGAGAGAATCAGCTTCTGGATTCTGGTACGCTTGGATTTGGGCAGCTTCATATCGGAGCCAGCGACACGATCTGCCGCTACTTCCTGGTGCCCTATCTGAAACAATTTCATACTCTGTTTCCAGATGTCCCCATTAAAGTGACAAACGCAACCTCACTGAATTGTGCAGATCTGCTGTCGCAGGGAAAGGTAGATTTGATTGTAACCAACTCTCCCAATTCCCGGTTAAGCAGCGCTTTTCTTCCGAAGAAGGTTGCCGCTTTCCATGATGTGTTTATTGCAAATCCGGCATATTTTGATTTAAAGCAGCAGGAGATTTCTCTTGCCGAATTAAACCAATATCCCATTTTAATGCTGGATCACAGAAGCGCCACCAGCGAGTTTTTACATCATTTATTTTTAGAACATCATTTAGAACTGGTGCCGCATGTGGAATTAAGCAGCAATGACCTTCTTATTGATCTTGCCAGAATTGGGCTGGGGATTGCATTTATCCCAGACTATTGTCTGACAGGAACAACCAGCGACTTGTATATACTCAAGACAAAGGAACCGATACCCAAACGGCAGATCGCTGCCACGATCAACCCAAATCTTCCGGTATCGCCTTCCACCAGTGAATTTTTGAAACTGCTTCCAGATGCGGAAGCATAACAAGAAAGGAGTCTGATATTTATGAAACTTTACAACATTAAAGACACAGAAGAATTTTTTAAGGTAGTTGACCAGTGCAAAGGCACCGTAGAACTGGTTTCCACACAGGGAGACCGTCTGAACCTGAAGTCCCAGCTTACCAAATACATCACCATCACCAATCTGTTCAGTGATGAATCCATGATCAACGAGCTTGAACTTGTAGCTTATGATCCAGATGACGCATCCCGCCTTATGGAGTACATGTTCGGCACTGACAAATATCCAGGACCTACCACACCGTAATTATGATGAAGACAAACAAAAGAATGCATAAAAAAAGACTGCTGCCAAAGAGATAACTCTCAAACGCAGCAGTTTTTTCTGTATAAGAGATATTTTTCCGACAAGGGCTTCTGCACATCATACTGGCATAACTTCAATGGAAAATCCCTGATAGATTCCAACTGGCACTGCTTCCCCAAAAGAATATTCCTCCATTTCATCCTCCATGAAATTATACACAGTTACAAGCTGCACAGAGGCATCCACCACCCAATATTCCCTTACCCCCGCTGTCCGGTATTTGATTAGCTTTTTATAATAATCCATACGCCTGCTGCCTGGAGAAACAATCTCAACCACCCAATCTGGCGCGCCGTGGCAGCCTTTCTCATCCAGCTTATCTTTATCACAGATCACAGAGATATCCGGTTCCACATAATTCTTATTATCATCACTTAGAAACACTGCAAAGGGCGCAATATCCACCTCACAGTCTCCGCCGCCTGATTCAATATAATCGGCAATCTTCCGATACAAAAAACCTAATATCTGCTGATGGCTTCGGCCAGGCGGAGCCATGAAATATATATCCCCATCAATCAGTTCTGCACGTTTTCCTTCTGGCAAAGCATAAATATCTTCAATCGTATAGAAATCTTCTCTTCTTACTGCCTGCATATACACCATGCCTTTCCAAATTACAATCTTGTAGTATCTTGAGTGTTCCTATCATAAATAGAAACTTTACAAAATTATAACATACTTTATCTTGTTTCTTCAACAACAGCCTTTCTAAATCATCCTTCCCAAAAATCTTCCATTATTTTCTGTACTTGAGAAAGCGTCACAACCTGAAATTCATCCCACTCTCTTGGAAAAAGACATTGGTATTCTCGCTGCAAAAACCGTTCATCCAACAGTAAAATCACTCCCCGGTCGTCCGCCGTGCGGATCACACGCCCTGCCGCCTGCAGTACCTTATTCATGCCTGGATAAAGAAAGGCATATTCAAATCCTGCCCCCTCTCTCTGCTGATAGAACTCTTTGAGAATTTCCCGTTCATTGCTGATCTTAGGCAGTCCGGTTCCCACAATGATAACTCCGATTAACGCCTCCCGTTTCAAATCTATCCCTTCTGCGAATATTCCGCCCATCACACAGAATCCAATCAGAGATTTCTCACGTTCCTCCAAAAAACTTTCCAGAAATTCTTCCCGCTGTGCCTCCGTCATCCCGCTCTGCTGGCAGATACAGTCCAGTTCCGCCGGCAAATCCAGCCGCAGCAGACACTCCCAGACCTGCTGCATCATTTTGTAGGACGGAAAAAAGACCATGTAATTCCCCTTTTTTCCCTTTGCTGTCTCATAAATATAAGCGGCAATCTTTTCAAATTCCTGCTGGTTCCTTCTGGCATATCTGCTGGTGACGTCCGCAGCCACTGCAAGAAGCCGCTGCTCTTTCTCAAAAACAGTCTGTGCATACACTGCATAATTTTCCTGGCAGGTACTCAGCAAGCTCTTATAATACTGAATTGGAAGAAGCGTCGCCGAAAAAAAAACAGCTGACCTGCTTTTATCCAGACAGGACTGTAAATTTACCGCTGGATTGACGCAGAATAATTTGAGCTTAAACCTGCCGTCCGGCTCATGTTCTGTATAGATCACATAGTTTTCATCTAATAAATCATACATATTTAAAAAATGACGTACTTGCAGATAAAACTCCATCACATCTTTCTTTTCCGGAAAATTAACTTCTTTCTGGAAAAACTCTTCCAGGGCAGAACCAAGCTGCATCAATGCAAAAACCAATTCTCCGATATCTTCCAGTACCTGATAAGAATCACAACTGCGTTTCATTTGCAAAAGACGCTTATTGCACCGCTCCAGACTGACCGCACATTTTTTACTGTAAAGTTTTAACACCTTCTTATATTTCAGAAAATCTTCCTTGTACAGACAAGCGCTGTACATTTCTCTGCCCCGGTCGACCAGGTTATGCGCCTCGTCCACCAGAAACAGATATTCTCCCTTCACCCCTTCGGAAAAGAAACGTTTCAGATAGACATTAGGGTCAAACACATAATTATAATCACAGATAATATCATCTACCCACAGTGAAGCATCGAGACATAGTTCAAATGGGCAGACCTGATACTGCTCCGCCTGCTCCAGCAGCATTTCCCTGGTAATATCCCGTTCTCTCTCCAGCAGATCAAATACAGCGTCGTTCACCCGGTCATAATGACCTTTGGCATAGGGACAGTGCACCGGATTGCAGTCCATCTCCTCACAGAGACAGAGTTTTTCCTTGGCAGTAATAGTTAAAACCCTTCCCAGATAGCCCTGCTCCCGTAACAAATCAAAGGTTTCTTTCGCCACCGTCCTGGTTATGGTCCTGGCCGTCAGATAGAAAATCTTATCCGCAAGCCCCTGTCCCACCGCCATCACCGCCGGAAATACAGTTGTCACCGTTTTTCCTGTTCCAGTAGGCGCCTGAATAAACAGATTCTTTTCCCGGCTTATCGTGCGGTACACACCCGCTGCAAGATCTTTCTGCCCCTCACGGTAGGGAAATGGAAATTTCAGGCCGGCAATCGACTGATTGCGTTCCTTCTTTGCCTGGTACTGGAACTCTGCCCATTTCTCATAAGCAGAGATTAAATCAAAAAACCATGCTTCCATTTCTGCAAACATATAGTGCTCCCGGAATCTGCGTATTTCCTCCGTATCCAGGTTGCAGTACGTCATCTGCACAGAAATCCCCGGCAAATCCTGCTGCAGCGCAAAAATATACGCATAACATTTTGCCTGTGCAAGATGTACTTGAACAGGCGCTTCCAGAAGACTCAGATCCTGAAAAATCCCCTTAATCTCATCCACAACCACTCCCTCTGGCTCCGTGAGAATTCCGTCCGCCCTGCCCTCAATGATCATCACATACCGTTCCCGTGCCACTTCTATTTTCAGTGGAACCTCCGACTGGTAATCTGCTCCCATTCTTCTCTGAATTTTCCGATGAATCCGGCTTCCCTCCTGCATCGCCTCTTTCTGTGCCGCCCGCCCGTGACGATTGTCTATGTCACCGGAACGCATGATAAATTCCACCAGATTCCTCACAGAAATTTTAATCTGCTCCATGTAATTCTCCCAATTAAACACATCATTTACCCCCAATCTTGGGGGAAGGCTTGCACACTTTGCGCGCCGCGCACAATTATGAGATAATCATTACCTTTTGTGCAAGCGCACATATTATTTTTTTCTTATAGGATTCAGGTATCAAAAGGTGAAGAAATAATATGATATTGGCAATTTGCACAAATAGGTACAAAAAGTTGTAAATTGTCCTGATAGTTAGAATTTCTTAGTGTTCTATAGTAATCAGCAATTTCCAAACAGGACGTTTGGAAAAGGCTTATCTGAGCCAGGGATAGCGAATATAAGCCGGTTGCGTAAAATTTCAATATTTTGCTGGAACACTTAGAAATTCTTCTGTCTAGGACAGTTTCAACAACATTTGTATTTATTTGTGCAAATTTCTTATAATCATTTATAAAACTATCTATTGATACCCGAATCCTATTAAGAGAACAAAGCGGACAAGTCCGCATCAACTCCATAAATCCCTCATTCATGAGGGACTTGGACGGTTTGCCGCGCCAAGTGCAGTCGCTTCAGCGACATATTTCTTCTTGCACGAGTGCGGATTTGTCCTAAGGGGTACCGTGCTTGCACGGGGGATTCCTTAGGACAGTTAGATTCTGTTTTTTATCTTATAGGAAGACACTTTTATAGGAAGATACTTTCACGCTTTAACGTGACAAGATCTTTCCTATAAGATAAAAAACTGCCGCTCTGCAGTCTTCAAACCGCAAAACGACAGTCTCTTTCTAGTCTATCTTTGTATGTCTGTGGTTATGCCAAATTATGCTACCGTATATTTACTCAATACATTTTCAAAGCTCAGATCTTCACCGCCATATTTTACTGTCAGTTCCTTTTCTACTCCAAGTCCCATAACTCCTAAAATAGACTTAGCATCAATCACCATGCGCTGGTCAGAAATGTCTATATCAAAATCGCACTTACCAGCGGCACTTACAAAATCACATACTTCATCTGCATCTGATAATTTTATAATTTTTTCATTCATAGTCCTCATCCTTTCTTACCTTGCATTTGTTTTGCGTTTGTCTGAGCTTGCGGAAATTATGCCACCAATTTATAAATTTGTCAAATTTCTCCTTTCTTTCTTTTTCCAGAAAATCGCCCAAAACCAATGCATATTCCCCGTAAATTTTGTTATTTCCTTCAATAAAATACTTGTCCTCTGCCTTTTTTTTCTGATTTTTCTTTTCCCTCTTGTAAGAACATCCATTTTTCTCCAAATAAATTATGGAAAAATTGTAATTTCAACCAATATTTTACAAATAACCGGCAATACAAAAAAGTATCTTTCTTGACTATTGTGTGGGAAAAACCTATAATTATTCATAAATACATCCGGTAAGCAGATGTTTTTTCTGCAGAAAAGAGGTTATAATGGTATCAAAGCAAATTTTTTCTGTCTTACAGCAAGTCAAAGACGGTGCTCTGGAGATTCAGGACGCCTACGAAAAATTAAAAATCTGCCCGTTTGAAGACCTGGGCTATGCCAAAATTGACCATCACAGGGCAATCCGCCAGGGAACGCCTGAGGTAATTTATGGTGCAGGAAAGACCGCAGAACAAATAGAAGGCATTATCCATTCTCTGCTCTCCCATTGTCCGCAGAATATTTTAATTACACGGCTTTCGGAAAAATCTGCAGATTATCTCACCCAGCATTTTTCCCTTACCTATGACAATATTTCCCATATAGGAGTTGTCAACCGCCTGGAACTGCTTACCGCTTCCGGAACGATTGTTGTCGCCACAGGAGGCACCAGCGATATTCCAGTGGCAGAAGAAGCTGCGCTCACTGCTGAGGTCCTTGGAAATAAGGTAGAGCGGCTGTATGATGTGGGTGTCGCAGGAATCCATCGTCTTCTCTCTCACGCAGATACCATTGCCAAAGCTACCGTCATCATCGCCGTAGCGGGCATGGAGGGCGCTCTCGCCAGCGTGATCGGCGGTCTGGCTGACTGTCCGGTGATTGCAGTTCCCACCAGCATTGGCTACGGCGCAAATTTTCAGGGGCTTTCTGCTCTGTTATCCATGCTGAATTCCTGTGCCAGCGGAGTCAGCGTAGTCAATATTGACAACGGTTTTGGCGCTGGCTATCTTGCCAGCATGATTAATCATATAGGAGGTAATGAATCATGAGAACACTTTTTATTGAATGCAACATGGGAGCTTCCGGAGATATGCTCATGGGAGCCCTCTACGAACTTTTATCTGATTCCCAGAAAGAGTCCTTCCTTAAAACCATGAATAATTTGTTTCCAAACCAGATACTGATACAGGCTTCGCCGTCTGAAAAATGCGGCATCTGGGGAACCAAGATGAATGTTGTCATCCTGGGTCAGGAAGAATCTGAAAATTCCGTCCCGCAACACTTTACTGAGCATACGCATACAAGCAATGGCGAACATGCTGATTTTGGACATCTGCACATCAGTTACCCGGAAATGCTGACGAGGATTGAAAAACTTCCAATCTCCAATACGATAAAAGAACACGCCAGAGCAGTTTATACTCTTATCGGCAATGCAGAAAGCCTGGCGCATAACATGGACATTTCCCAGATTCATTTCCATGAAGTCGGCACATTCGACGCCCTGATGGACGTAGTTGGCTGCTGTCTTTTAATGGAACTTCTGCATCCAGAACAAATTATTGCTTCACCCGTTCATGTAGGAACCGGCAGTGTCCGCTGTGCCCATGGAATTCTTCCAGTGCCTGCTCCTGCCACAGCTGAAATTCTCAAAGATATTCCTATCTATGCAGGAAACATCGAAGGCGAATTATGCACGCCTACCGGAGCTGCCCTGCTGAAACATTTTGTCAGCCAGTTTACCCCCATGCCCCCTATCTCTGTAGAGCGCACGGGATACGGCATGGGAACCAAAGATTTTCCCTCAGCAAACTGCGTGCGCGCGTTCCTGGGAACATTAAACGCTCTTCCTGTACCAGCTCCCAGACAGCTTCCCGATTCTTTTTCACCTGGAATACTAAAATTTCCAAATCAGGAGGAAACACGCCCAGACTACTATACTGAACAATTCCACAGCCTTGATCAGATTCTGGAGCTCTCCTGTAATCTGGATGATATGTCGCCAGAAGCTGTCTCCTATGCAGTAACGCTTCTGCGGGAAGCTGGCGCGCTGGAGGTATATACTACCCCTGTCTATATGAAAAAAAACCGTCCAGGCACATTATTGACAGTTCTTTGCAATCTTCAGGAAGAAAGCCGTTTCAGCCGTCTGATTCTCACACATACTGCCACCCGTGGAATCCGCATCCAGCCTTGCTACCGCAGAACCTTAGATGCACAGTTCCGGAAAATTTCCACTGTTTACGGAGAAATCACGGTGAAAATCAGTACCGGCTATGGTATCAGCAAATTTAAACCAGAATATGAAGATGTGGCTGCCGCTGCCAGACAATGCAAAGTTCCGTTCCAGACTGTTTATGAAACAACTCTGGAGGTCTGCCGGAAAAAACTTTAGACACAGAGATTTCTGTGTTTATAAGTGAAAAAGAATGCGTAAAACGCATTCTCTGCGCGTGAGCGGGCTGCGAAGCAGCAACTTCTTCTCCGCGAACTGCGCATAATTGCTATTTGTTCTATGGGAAAGGAACTTTCACGCTTTAGCGTGACAAGGTCTTTCCTATAGAACAAAAAAACCTCAGCGTATCAAATGTCCGCTGAGGTTTTTTTGTTGCGCAGGTTACCTATTATCCGCTGTGCCAGTTCTCTGCCCAGCCTTTCTGCTTCTTCTTTCCTGCCATTGACTGCTTCTACCTGATATTCCATGCTTCCTTCCCTGGCATACAGTCCTGTCAGTCTTATCTTCTCACTGGATTCCATGACTGCGTAAGCTGCCAGAGGAGAACTGCAGCCTCCATCCAGCGTGCGGATAAAACTGCGCTCTGCCAGTGCGCAGCAGGTACTGTTCATATCAAAAAAGCCATCCAAATAGCTATAATCTTCTCCTCTTCTTCCCTGAATAGCAAGAATCCCCTGCCCCGCTGCCGGCAGCATTTCCTCTGTAGAAAAATATCGGCTTATACGCCTTGCAAGTCCCAGACGCTTCAGTCCTGCCGCGGCAAGCACCAGTCCGCTGTACTGCCCCTGGTCCAGCTTCTCAAGACGTGTCAGCACATTGCCCCGGATACTCCGAACCTCCATCGCAGGGAATAATTTTTTTAACTGAATGGCGCGCCTTGCGCTGGAACATCCCAAAGGAAGTAAAGGATTCAATTCAGCAGTATCTTTGGGCAGCACCAGCACATCCCTGACATCCTCCCGGCACGAAAAACCCAATAAGGGCAGATCCTCCGGAATCTGGGCTGGTACATCTTTCAGGCTGTGGACTGACAGATCACTGCGCCCCTCTCTGAGCGCCCGGTCCAATTCTTTGACAAAGAGCCCTTTTCCTCCAATCTCATCCAACTTCCGGTCTAATATCCTATCACCTGTAGTCTTCATGGCGACAATTTCTGGCTGCTTCTCCTGACAAAAACGACGAATATAATCCGCCAGAAGTTCTGCCTGTATCAACGCCAGACGGCTCTCCCTGGTTCCAATTTTAACTGTCTGCACTGCTATGCTCCTTCCCCTTCTGACAGCAGCTCTCTGATTCTCTCTGTCACTTGTGCAGCTTTTCGGTGATTGCTGCCTCCTGCCGTCACCCCCACAGTAACCTCTCCCAGCTGAACAATGCCTGGAAAATAAAAATCACACTTTTCCTTATCAGAAGCTGTGTTCACAAAAATTTCTTTATGGCGGCACTCACGAAAAATAACAGTATTTACCTCTTCATCATCCGTAGCTGCCAAAACAAAATCTTCATCCGTCAGTTCACTTGGCCGGTATCGGCGAAAGCTCAGTGTCAGCTGTTTCTGCTGTGCTGCCAGTTCCTTTAGTTCTTCTGTAATTTCCGGCGCCACCACATGCACATCTGCGCCGTATTCCAGCAGTACTTTTACCCGGCGGGCAGCAATCTTCCCCCCTCCAAACACTCTTACTTTCTTATGATTTATATTCACAAAAAACGGAAAATACTCTTTCATTCTGCCACCTCAAATGCCTGTCTGATGCTGTCATAATGCAGAAAAATCCCCTGAGCTGCCAATTCTTCTATCTGGTGCTTTTCTGCCAGCATATACCCCGCTGTCTCTTCCTCCTGCAGACAAAGGTCGCTCTCTTCAAAATCCAGCACAAACCGGTAGACATCTACAAAATAGTTATCTCCTTCGCCCGGATTTTCCCGATGATATGTAAAGAGATATCCTTCGTCACAGCCTGAAACATCCAGCCCAGTTTCCTCTCTCACTTCGCGATTGACTGCCTCCCTGGATTCTTCCCCCGCCATGACTGCTCCGCCAGAAACTTCCCACCATCCAGGCGCCCACGCTTTTGTCATGACCCGCTTCGTAATCAGGAATTTTTTGTCTGGGCGCATAATTACCCCCAGCACCGTAAGATGATACTCTCCGTCCTGCAGGCACCAGTCATTTCGTTTCATAGTGCGTCCTGTCCGCTGCTTGTTACTGTCATAGATATCCCACATCTCCATAAATCTAACTTCCTTTCTTCTCTTATCCATAATAGGCAATTGCGAAACTATCAAATTATTGAAATTTCATATACAATTTATACAATTATACTAAAATATTTTATTCATACGAAACGCACAAAATGCAGGGCGCACCAAGCATTACAACGAACCACTTAATACGAAAATCATGTTCGGCAAAGGCTTCCATGATTTTTGTGTTTTTTCCTTAGTAATGTCAGTTTTTTGACATAGAGGGATGCTCTGGAGTACGTTTCCATGGTGCTAGAATGCATTTTTTAGCGTTTCGTACGATAAAATATTTCTGCTTAATTTTTTAGAATTGTATATGAAATTGTCAAAACTATTGAGTTTCACAATTACCTACTTATCCATAAACATGTTCCATAATTTCTACCGTTTTCTGCAACGTCTCCTGCTCTGCCTGATCCCGCAGTTCAAACAATAATTTGTCCACCACTTTTCCGGCCGTATGTTCCAACTGCGTTCTCAGCCCCTCTTTATCTGTCTCTGATATATCCAAATTCTGAAATGTTTTTTCCATTCTCCAGACCAGTTCCCTTGCTGCACCTGCGCCAATCTGCTGGATTCTGGGCACCAGATCCCGGCACTCCTGCCAATCCATAAATTTTTGGATTTCACCGGCAAGGATCGTTTCTGCCTGCTGGTACTGGCTGCGCATCTCTTCTGACTGTACCTCAAGAGGCAGGCTGTCCATATCATAATATACCACGCCTTGCCGCTGTGCAATGGCAGGTTCCATATCTCTGGGCACTGCAAGATCAAGGTAAATCTGATTTCTGACAGATGCACTTCCCAGGCAGGCATCCAGTCCCTCTCTGGTAATGGTCAGATTTGGGCTCGCCGTGGCCGAAACAATGAAATCACACTTTGGAATATAACGGTAACGCTCTCCATAATCCATCCTTTTAACTCCTTTGGGGATCTTCACCATACCGCTCCGGAACTGGCGGACTGTAACCGTCACATCCGCCCCCTCTTCCATCAATGCCTGTGCTGTCAATCTTCCCATTTCTCCGTTTCCAATTACAAGACAGGTTTTTCCCAATAAATGATTTCCCTGCTCTTTTAAAAACTGCAGGGCATGATGCGCAGCAGAATAATTCGCCTTGTCCATCACCACTCTGGTTTTCACCTGTTTTCCCGCCGTCACCGCCATGCGAAACAGAACCTCCAGCAAACGGTCTGTGCTCTCCTGCTCCCTGGCAAATGCAAGAGCTTCTTTTACCTGGGTTAAAATCTGATCTTCCCCTACAATCTGAGACTTCATGCCCGCACTCAAATAAAACAAATGCTCCACCGCCTCCATGTTTTCCCGCACGTTCAGATAAGCTCCATACTCTGCCAGAGAAAGCCCCTTTAAACTGCACAAAAACTCTGGAAGCGCAATCTCTGCCCCTTTTGCAAGGCTGAGCCAAAGCTCCATACGGTTACAAGTTGAAAGCAATACACATCCGCAAATTTCTGGTCTCTGTCTGATCTGAGCCATTGCAAGAGCCATAGCATTTCTGGTAAATGAAAAACATTGTCTGATATCTATGCCCGCTCTGGTAAAATCAATTCCAGTCATTTTTAAATTCATAATATCCTCAATTCTTTATCCTGCTATAAAAAGAGTAATTGAAAAATTTATCTATATCATGAGATACAATAGAGCATTCACGATAGCTGCCGCTACATTGCTGCCACCCTTGCGTCCCCTGGCGACGATATAAGGCACAGGGAGCGTCAGAATCTGCTCCTTCGCCGGAACCACGTTGACAAAGCCCACAGGGACACCGATAATTAGTTCTGGCCGAAGCTTTCCCTGCTGCACCAGCTCATAAATACGGATCAACGCTGTCGGCGCATTTCCCACTGCCAGAATCATCGGCCTCTCCATTGCTGCCGCCTTATCCATACATGCCGCCGCCCGGGTCGTCTGGTTGCGCTTTGCCGCCTCCGCCACATCTGCGTCACTCATAAAATTATAAACCTCTATCTCCAGTTTTTTCAATGCCTTTTTGTTAATTCCAGCCATCGCCATCTGAGTGTCTGTCACAATGCAGGCTCTCTTGCGCAAAGCTTCCATGGCATGTTCCACTGCATACTGGGAAAAAACCAGATTCCTGGCATAATCAAAATCTGCCGTCGTATGAATCACCCGTTTCAGCACAAGCGCATACGTTTCCTCCAACTCCAATTCTCCCAGTTCAGCGGAGATAATCTCAAAACTGCGCGCCTCAATTTCCTGGGGCGTAATCTGTTCAAACTCTGTTTTCATTCCTGAACGCCTTCCTTTATCATCGCATAAACTGCTTCCATATCAAGATGTTTACGCAAAGTATCTGCCAGCAAATCATACTGTGTCTCTTTATACTCCCGCCAACTCATCTCCTCTATATCTTCCAGGACAATTCCTTTTTGCTCTGCAAGAGCTGCAAGCAGAGCATTCACAACGCCAGCTTCATCAAAAATCCCATGGATATACGTGCCATACACATTGTTCTGACAGCAGCCGTCCATTTTCAGCGTCTGGTCCCGTGTTTGCACAGTAATATCCGCCATGGCAGATATTTCTTTTTCCTGAAGAATTTCTGTCTTACCCATATGGATTTCATAACCGGCCAGTTCCATGCCCGACAAATTTTTCAGGATACCGGAAAGATTTGAAAAACGCCCCTGCACCTGGGTTCTGGTCTTTTCTCTGGTCAAAACAGTATTTACTGGGAGCAGTCCCATTCCCCTTAAACTGCCCCCTTCCTCCACCTGCTTTGGATCAGACACTCTCTGCCCCAGCATCTGATAGCCCCCGCAGATTCCAAAAATAACACAGCCTTTCTCCTTCGCCCGGCAGATGGCCGTTTCCAGCCCATTTTGCCGCAGCCATTTCAAATCTGCCAAAGTATTTTTCGTTCCGGGGAGCAGAATCATATCCGGCTCTCCCAATTGCCGGAGACTATCCACATAACGCAGATTTACCTGTCTGTTTCCTTCCAGCACAGCAAAATCTGTAAAATTGGAAATCCTGGGCAGACGGATCACAGCGATATCCAATACTCCTTCTTTATGCTTGGCTGTAAACCGCTGGGTCAAACTGTCCTCCTCTTCCATATCCACCTTCATATAAGGCACAATTCCCACCACAGGTATCCCTGTCATCTTCTCAATCATTTCCACACCTGGCAAAAGAATGCTGCGGTCGCCCCGGAACTTATTGATTATCATTCCCCGTATTCTTGCTTTTTCCTCTGCCTCCAGCAGCAAGGCTGTCCCTGCAAGCTGAGCAAAAACTCCGCCTCTGTCGATGTCTCCCACCAGCATTACCGGTGCGTCTACCAGCTGAGCAAGACCCATGTTTACAATATCATCCTCTTTCAGATTTATTTCTGCCGGAGAACCTGCCCCCTCAATGACAATGATATCATATGTCTGCGCCAGTTGATGATACGCCTTTAAAATATCCGGAATCAGTTTCTTTTTATAGGAAAAGTATTCTCTGGCGCTCATCATGCCTTGTACCTCACCATTGACAATCACCTGGGAACCAGTATCATTGGCAGGTTTTAACAGGATCGGGTTCATCAAAACAGAAGGCTCCACACCTGCCGCCTCTGCCTGTACGGCCTGGGCACGGCCCATTTCCAGCCCTTCATTGGTGATAAAGGAATTCAGCGCCATATTCTGAGATTTAAAAGGCGCCACCCGGTAACCATCCTGCTTAAAAATCCGGCAAAGTCCCGCCGTAATCAGACTTTTACCCGCATTGGACATGGTGCCCTGTATCATAATTACCTTCGCCTGCGTTTTCATATGTCTCCTTTTCTCAATCCCGCAACTGCTTTAAAATTTCCAGCAGTTCGTGATTCGTTCCATATTTTCCCACATATTCACAGACAATCTCTCTTTTCCATGCTGCCCGTACGAACTCCTGATTCAGCCTGGGCACAAGTTCTGCCAGTGTCCCCTTGCAAACACGGTTAATCCTTTTTAACATTGCCGTATCTCTCTGTTTTCTTGCCGCCTCTTCCTCTGGATAACCACAACCAAAGGGTTCCTGTAACAAAGCTTCCATGGTACTCTTTAAATTTATTTCACCAGCCCAGCCAAAATTCAAGCCCAGCGGGTAAGATACAGCATTTCCATCATTAATGCGCCTAAATAAATACGCGTCTGCAGGACTTGGTATATAGCCGCACAATACTCCTGGCAGACTGTTGCAGGCGAGCATCATTCCCTGACCGGAAGAACATCCTGTCACTGCAAAATCCACGGCGCCGCTTTCCAGCAGCAGACAAATCTGCAAAGATATCTCGACATAACTGTACGTTTCTGTCTCTTCTGGAAAAATCCCGAAATTTACAACTTCATATCCCTGTTTACGCACAGCATATTGTACCGTTTCATACAGCAGTGGATTTTTGTCTTTTTGAGAACTTGCCTGTATCACTGCAATTTTCATAATAAACCCCTTCTCTTTTCACGTATATATATTACTTAACCTGTGCCAAACTAATTTGTTTTAAGGCCTCTATGAAACGCCGGTTCTCTTCTCTTGCCCGCACTGCCGCCCGGTACCAGCCCTGAGAGAGCCCGGGAAAATTACTGCAGTCTCTAAGCAGAATTTTATATTTCAGGAGCTCCCTGCTCAATCCTGGAACACTCTGGAAGAAAATAAAATTTGCCGCACTGCCATACACTTTAACAAAAAAACCTTCTTTTTTGGCAGTAAAGTTTGCCAGTTCCTGCAGTAAAAACTGTTTTTCCCTGTCCACTTCTCTCCTGGTTTTTTGCAGAAAATCTATTTCTGACGCCGCAGCAATTCCTGCTTCCTGCGCCAGAACAGACACATTCCAGGGCTGAGTTACTGCCTTCATCTGTTCCAGCAATCCGGCATTTCCAGACAATCCATACCCCAGCCGAAGCCCTGGAATAGCGAAAGACTTTGTAAAAGCTTTTATTAAAAACAAATGTTCTGAACTTCCCAGACAGCCTTTCACAGAGGCATTCTTCTGTTCCTCCCACTCCACAAAATCCATAAAACATTCATCAACTACCAGCAGCGCGCCTGTCTCTTCACACTTTTTCAGCAGCTTCTGCATTTTGATTCCCTCTGCCAGCAAACCGGTAGGATTGTTGGGATTGCAGAAAAATACCATATCGATACTTCCATCCAGTTCTGCCGGAACCTTCTGGTATTGAAATCCATTTTTCTGTTCCAGATATTGATAGACAATCTCACAATCCACACTTTTAAGCGCCCGCTCATATTCTTGAAAAGCAGGCATAAAAAGCAGCGCCTTTTTAGGCTTTACCGCCAGAGCCAAAGCAAAAATCACCTCTGCCGCACCATTTCCGCAGATAACCTGACGAGACGGAACCTGCTCCAAATCTGCAATTGCCTGGCATAAATTCTCACATCCTGACTGGGGATAATGACAGATTTCTTCAGCCGAATTCCTCACTGCTTCCAGCACTGAAAGAGGAGGCCCCAGCAGATTGATATTTGCCGAAAAATCTGTAAAACCGGGATAATGATATACATCTCCACCATGTTGATACATAATATTTTTCTCATTTCACTGCTATGTTTCTATTGCTCCTCAACAGACAATCTATGAAAAAGCCGTTCTAGAGGTTTGTATAGATTCCCGCAATGTCTTCCGCTTTTTTTGAAAAATTATCTTTCAGATACATTAAATACTGCAGCGTACTTCCCTCATAAGGCTGTATGTCTCCCAGCAGACTCACCTCATAACAATTACGGATTACATTGATAATACAGTCTTCCGTGTGATCTCCCTTACAATCCTTGCATTCCTTGAGAATATGCGCAATTCCCACCTCCAGATCTACCTCGTCAAATAATTTGAAATCTGTGGTGGGAATACGGCTGGCGCCTCCAGAAACTTCCTTCTTAGGTTCTCTTATATAATCCCTGACACATTGTTTTGCAAAGCCGATATTGCATGCACTGCCCTGACAAGCGGCGCATCCCTCTTCACCTCTGCAGCACTTTTCTAAATCATCTCCAATTAATTCGGCGTTTAATCCTTCTTTATGTATATCTGCCATATTCTGTCTCCTTTGATTCCTTATCATATTTTTTTAACTATGAGATTCCACCATACGATTATGGCTCCTTTCACTGCCAGCGCCAGCGCCGCCGTCAGGAAGGAGGCTGCAGACATCAGCCGGCAGCTCCTGGCAATATCCTCCCGCTGCACGGGGCGAATATCATCACCAATAAAAGGCTTCTGATATTTTCTGCCAAAGTACCATGCATCCCCGGCAAGCCGTATCCGCAGGGCGCCTGCCATGACTGACTCTGTCTGAGCGGAATTGGGGCTGGCATGGTTTCGCCTGTCTCTGCGGAAAATCCTCCACGCATTTTTGCTGTCCATATTGCAAGACCGGCTGACAATTATCATCATCACTGCACTGAGTCTGGAAGGAATAAAATTCACAAAATCATCCAGCTTTGCCGCCGCTGTCCCAAAATATCGATAAGCATCATTTTTATAGCCTACCATAGAATCCATGGTGTTGACAGACTTATAAAAAAATCCTCCCACACCGCCAAAACATGCCATAAACAGCAGCGGGGCGATCACTCCATCTGATGTATTCTCTGCAACTGTCTCCACTGCCGCCCGTATCACTCCTGCCTCATCCAGCTTATCCGTATCCCTTCCCACAATCATGGAAACGGCTTTTCTCCCAGCAGCCAGCCCTTCCTGCTCCAATGCTGTTACCACTTTCATACTCTCTGTCCTTAAAGACCTGCCGGCAAGCAGCGTACCGCACATCACCGCCTCCAATAAAATCCCTGCCAATGGATGTATACGGTAACATAGGAAAAGAAGACCTGCCGGCAAAAGAGTGGAAATTCCTGCTGTCAGCACTGTCATACAAAAACCTGCCCACCACTCTCCCGCTTTTGTCTTGGGAAATACGGACCGCAGACACCTTTCCAGACGACCGATCAGCCAGCCTATTGCCATCACCGGATGATACCAGCCCTGGGGATCACCCAGAAATACATCCAGCAAAATACCCCAAAAAAGCGCCAGCCAGGAATACATTGATAACATCATAGTTTCTGAACCAGCTTTCCCTCGCTGTGCAGTTCAAAACGGCTCTCAATTTCCACCAGCATATCTGCATATTCTCTTAATTCTTCTGCAACCTTCTCTCTGCCATTTCGTTCTAGCTTTTTGTATAAAATGCGATGTTCCATACTTGCCCAGAAATCCATGGACATGGTGCGGAACTGAATTTCCACTGGAAAATATTCCATCCCATCCAGGCAATACACAGGAATCCCCAAAATCACATGGTAACTTCGGTATCCATTGGGTTTGGGCTTTCTTATGTAATCACTCTCTCTCACTACAATCAGATCTGTCTGCCGTTTCAATGCATCCACCAAATTATAGATATCATCCACAAAATAACAGATAACTCTCACGCCTGCGATATCCTGCAGATAGTCCTTGGCATTCATCACTGTGGGATCTTTTTCCTTTTTTCTCAGTTTCTCCTCCATGCTCCTTTTCTTTTTTATCCGGCTCTGTATATTATGTATCGGCTGTCCTGCCGAACCTTCATACAAATTATGCTTCAATACATGAAGCCTGGCAAGCAGAACTTCCTTAGCATCCTCATAAGGCTGAATAAACGTATAATATTCTTCATCTGTCATAAAATCTTTTGTCCTCCTGCAAGACAATAAAATACGAGGATTACATTCGAAGTGCTCCTCATGCCCTTCTTCTTTCATGGCTATTCTCAGTGGCATCAGGACTCCTCCCAAACTTCGTTTGGGTCCCTCCTCATGCCCTTCTTCTCTCTCGGCCTTTCTTCTTGGCATCAGGGCTCCTCCCAATTTTTCTCTCTTGGCCTGTTCTCAGTGGCATCAGGACTCCTCCCAAACTTCGTTTGGGTCCCTCCTCATGCCAAAGTATATCAAACTTTTGGAGAAAAGTCATAAAATTTTCTGGTATTAAATCTAAAAAAATTGTAAAATTTAAGCAAAGCGTAATAATTTCCGCTATCGTAGGATGCAAAACACTTCATATAATATAACACCAAACCTCTTATTTCTCAATAGTTCATTTTTGCTCCATGAAAATGAGCTCTCAACTCCGATTCAACAGACAATTCCCTCAGAGAGACACAATTCTCACATCAATGGAAAACATACTTCCACCGTAAAATACCTCTCTTCCAAAAATGCCTCTATGCTTCCCCCCATCTGTTCTGTGAACTCTTTGGCAATGGCAAGCCCAAGCCCTGTGGTTCTGCGGCTTCTGGAATGGTCAGTGGTGTAAAACCGCTCAAAAATCTGTTCCAGATCCTTCTCTTCAATCTCATCTGTTTCATTAGCGATAGAGACAACTGCGTAATCCTTGCGGGAGACCAGGGAAAAACAGTAACGGCCCTTGCCATGTACCAGCGCATTTCTAATCAGATTTTCCAATATCCGGGACAATGCATGTCTGTCTGCCTGGATAAACAATGCTTCCCTGGCAATCGCAATCTGTGGTTCCCATCCTCTTCCAGAGAAATCCTCATAAAACATGGAAATAATTTCTATAAGAAAATTTCCCACGTTAATCCGTTCAAGGTTCAGCGGGAACTCTCCTGCCTCTATCCTCGTATATTCAAAAAGCTGGTTTAATATTTCCCCCAGTTCCTCCAGCCTGCGTTCCACAACTCTTAAATATTCTGCCTTTTTCTCTTCTGATATATCTGAGTTCTTCTGCATCTGGACATACCCTTTTACAGAAGTCAGCGGCGTGCGGATATCGTGGGAAATACTGGTTATGCTCTCCCGATAACTTCGGTTTAACTTCCGCAGCCTGCGCTGCTCCTGCCTCAATTTCTCTATCACCTCATTAAACTGATTAATTAATGCTCCTGTTTTCCCCACAGCACAAACAGAGGTCAGCAAAAAATTGCTTTCCTCTGTCTCTAAAAATAACAACTGCTTTCTTATATGATTAATTTGTCTCCGATAGCACCAAAGGCGCAGCAGCAGTCCCACAGCCGCCATCCCCAGGAGCACTGTCAGAATCACTAAAAATTGTTCCATCATACCACACTACTTCACATCTGCTTTCTGAAAATGTATCACTCCCAAAACTGCTGTCAGCAAAAGCCATATCAAAGATACCAGCACGCCCCGTATCAGAAATTCCGATGAAATCCCCATGACAGGGCAACTCGCCGCCAAATCCAATACCCAGTACCGGGAAGGCTGAAAATTGATGCCATGGAATACAAGATCCAGCACTTCTGTAAGCGTCGTGGAAAATATCAGTACACCGATACTGACTGCAATTCCTGCCGCCAGATTTCTGGTGAGTTCCCCTATCACCATAAAAATCACAGCAGCAACTACTCCAAACATAAACTGAAAACCTGCATAAGCAGCAACCTCTCTCCAATCAGCAGCAAAAAATACTTCCCCCATAAAGGGCACGCCCATACTTAAGGTTACTATTGTCACTGCAATCTGGAATATCAGCGTAAGCGTGATAACAGCTATCATTTTTGTGAGAAAAATTGATGCCCTGGAGTAGCCTTTGCCTACCAGGTTCTTGACCGCTCCGCTGCTAAATTCCCGTATTACAAACATATTGACCAGCACTGCCAGAATTAACCCTACAAAATGTCCGCTGAACATCTGCTGCAATACACCGGCCACCCCCACCTGCTCCATCATAGATTCTGCCCTTCCCATTTCCAGGCTTTCTCCATTCTGATATACCATAACTCCGCGAGTACCATTGGCAAGTTCTCCCCGATTAATTTTATCTATCAAACTAAGAGAACCATAGAGCAGCAATGCGAGGCATGCAGCCACCAAAAGCCCGATAAGAATTCCTCTGCTCTTTTTCAATTTATAAAACTCTGCACGAAGTAAGTTAAGCATTCGACGCACCTCCCAGCAAATCCATAAAATAGCCTTCCAAATCCTGTCCGGTTAGATAACTCTCTTTGAGACATATACCCGCCTGAATCAGCTCCCGGTTTATTTCCCAGGAATGATTCAGCCCGTCGAATACACGCAAGATTCCTGTCTCTGGCACGTCAAAGTTAACAATGTGACAGGTGTCCTGCAGAACTGCAGCCGCCCGTTCTGTATCGTCCACCACAAGTTTCACGCATCTTCTGCATCTGTTTTTCAATTCTTCAGCCTGAAATTCCTCAATCAAAACGCCTTCTTTGATGATCCCATACTGGGTGGCTATCTTGGACAATTCTCCCAGAATATGGCTGGAAATCAAGATGGTAATCTGCCTCTCTTCGTTGAGTTTCGACAATAACTCCCGCATTTCCTTAATTCCCTCCGGGTCCAGTCCATTGATAGGTTCATCCAGAATCAGGAAATCTGGATTTCGAAACAAAGCAATGGCAATTCCCAGCCTTTGCTTCATGCCCAGGGAAAAGTTTTTCACCTTCTTCTTTCCTGCCTGGGACAATCCTACAAATTCCAGCATTTCATCCACTGCCTGTTTGTCGGTAATCCCATAACTTTTACGCACAACTTCCATATTCTCCCTGGCCGTCATTGTCCCGTAAAGCCCTGGCTGTTCAATCAATGTCCCCAGCCTCTGCCGCTGCTTTTCCAAATCTGTGCAGCCAAACAATTCCATAGTTCCTGACGCTGGAGCTGCAAGACCTGCCACAACACGCATAAAAGTGGTTTTTCCTGCGCCGTTTTTCCCGATAAAACCGTAAATATCACCTCTTTTTACATGCATATTTACGTGGTCTACCACAGCATGTTTCCCATATATTTTGGTAATTCCATCCGTCCGCAATGCATACTCCATACTAAGCCTCCTGTACAGTATTGTTTCCTTCTAACAAGTAACATGATTTCACTTCCTCTTTAACGTACAGTATAACAATGAACTTTTTAGAAACCTTAGGCAAAGTATAAAGAAAGTATAAAGTTTTTCACTGCTTCATCTTAAAACCAATACCCCAAACTGTCTGGATATAAGTCTCATCGGGGCATATTTTGGCGAGTTTCTGGCGAATATTGCTGATATGTACGTTCACAGCGTTCTCTTCTCCCAGAAACTCTTCGTTCCAGACAGATTCATAAATGTTGCTTTTGGTATACACTTTTCCAGGATGGCTCATCAAAAGTTCTAAAATCAGATACTCCCGCTTGGTCAGAGAAATTTCCTGCCCGGATACCTGCACGAGAAGATTTTCCGGATACATTCTGATATTCTTATATTCCAGCACATTATTTGCCGCATCCTCTCCTTGCTGTCCACTTTTCTCTGCACTGCGCCTAAGCACCGCTTCCAGCCTTGCCAGCAGCTCTTCTGTATCAAAAGGTTTTACCAGATAATCATCTGCTCCGGCGCGCAGAAGAGACACCCTGCTCTGCACATCGTCTTTGGCTGAAGAGACAATCACGCTGGTTCTGGGATACCGTTCCTTGATCGTATCAAGAACTTCCTCCCCCTTCATCCCCGGCAGCATCAAATCCAGTATCACCCCGTCCACTGCCTGTTTCTCCATACGCAGCAACGCTTCTGTTCCAGAATATGCCAAAACGGTCTCATACCCTTGTCCTGTTAGGAGTTCTCTTAACATCTGGCTGATGTCATTGTCATCCTCCACAATCAAAATCACTGTACCCATACATGCTCCTCTATTTTATTTTCTTTGCAATCCCGCAGTTTAGAAGATACACTTGTTTTGCCTGTTCTGCCAGCATACAGCCAATTCTTCCCACGGTCTCCCGGTATTGGCGGTCAGAAGCTTTCACTGGCACCACACCGCAGCCTACCTGGTCCAGCGTAATCACCACCTTGGGATTAACACCCAAAAGCTTCTGCGTCATGGCATATGGATCTTTTCCTTCTCCCAGCAGATTTCCAATCCACCGATGTATCCCTACAATAATATCTGCCTGGCACAGCTTCTGCCAGTCTTTCGTTTCTCCATCTATGATCAATATGTCCTTCACTGCAGTTTCCGGCAGATTTTGTCCTTTCTTTTCCTGGCAGACAAAGGTTTCTGCAAACCTTCTTTTCCCCTGAAAAGCGCCTCCAGTAACCAGTATCATATTTTTTCCTTTCCGAAACATTCATTACAAAGCTTAAAACACTTTCAGTGATTTCACCTTTCGTTCCGTTACTTTATCTTTTTCTGTAATTTCTCCACACAAAAGAGGCGCATTTGCATCATAATGCTGCCAGTTGTTTAAAACTCTCTGAGCGCTGTCGTTCGCATAACAATACAGACAGCCATTTTTACACGTATGATAAGCCCCTACCTCAACACTTTCCAGGCAGCCGCATTCTTTTCTCTGGTTTTTATCCTTACCGCCTCGAATTTTATATCCCGAAATCTGCTCAAACAGTTCTCTGTCAATACAGCAGCCAGGCTCTATCCCGCAAGATGTTAAATCTGTCTCTTCCGCACATGCGGCAAGTTTTATGCCATGCGCTTTTGCTGTTCGGGCAAGCTTTTCGCTAAAGTTGAACAACTCGTCTCCCGCCAGAAAATAAGTATGCAGTTTCTCCATATTCTGCTTATTTTTTGCGTACAGATCTACAAAACTGATGACACATTTAGAGGTAAATCCCTGCAGCTTTTCCGCAATCTCTGTAAAAGCTTTTAAATGGTATTCTGGCGTATATTTATCTGTAAAAAGAATCGGGTCATACCTCCAAATCACTTTTTCCTGCCCGATTTTATGTGATAACTGTTGGAATACTGGTATCATACGAAATCTTTTATGTGGAATTCCAGGTTCTATATCCGTTCCATACCCGGTAAGTGTAAATTGAAAATAGTATGGATAAGCCTGCAGCTGCTCTAAACCTGCAAGCATCGGCTCTGGATTTTTCGTCCAGAATACCATACCGTCCACCACTTCCGGCGACAGAACAATCTTGCTGACCTGGTGCGCATTCATCGGGTTGCGGACATATAGATATCCTTCCCTGATTCTCTGCAAAAACCATTCCCAATAATAATTGGGAATGTCTGTTCTTCGGCTGACACTTAAAATCACAATGCTATTCCCTTTCTCTTATCAATACGTGCACGTTGTCACCAGTCTGTTTTCCTATTTTGGAGCGTATATCTTTCCGTATGCCGATAATATAGCAAATGCTGCCGTCCTCATTTTTTACCCCCATATTTACAATACTGCCATCATAAGGTTCCCCGTCAAACACAGCATGGACCTTAACTCTGCCTTTGCCAAACTCTTTTCTGATATCATAGGGAAAAATCACATATGCACCGCCTTTTCCCGGTGCATCATAAATAAGGGATTCGTATTCATAAATTTTTTGATTCATTTCTACACCTCTTTGACGCTGTTTTTTATGCAAAATCCGGTATACAATAATTTTCAGCAGAACGCTCCGCAGCGTTTGACAATTATAAATATTTTATCAGAACACGTCGGACGCTTCAAGAGCAATTCCGGCTTTTTATTTTTCCGCTTGCTTTCCTTCCAGTTCAGAGCTAAGATACGACAACGGAAGGAAGGATTGCATGGCAAAGTTTTGCCGGATTTTATGATTACAGTTGATTTCCAGATTAAGAAATGTTATAGTATAGAAAAGGAGCAACCGCCCACAAGGTGGGTTGACGCTTAATAAGGTTGAAAAGCCACCCTCGTACTCGCCAAAGTTTAAGGGTGGTTTTTCTATGTATGGCTAATTACAAAAACTAAAGACAAATCCTTGCACCGATTATAACACACCAAAAGTTATCCGGCAATAAAAATCCAATCATAGGAAAAGGGATGTTCCAAATGCACTTTATTGGAATATCCCTTAATCATAATAAGTCTTATTATTTTACAGCACAGCAACCCCACCATCTTCTAAATAACTGGCAATACCCATACTTACACCCCCCTTGTATAATAATGGTGTAGTTAATCAAGGCTACACAGTTAATAAATTTCTAAATATATCTTAGATGACAGAAGAAGGAGTTCTTCCTTCATCAGATGTCATCCGTAATAA
>CAJTCY010000026.1 GCA_910575075.1 Lachnospiraceae bacterium | reverse complement strand
GGGTACACATCGAGGCCATTTAGAACGGGAAGTGATGACGTTTTATTTGGAGTGCCCACAAACACTATATATCTGCCCTGTATGAGGTAAAGATCACTCCATAACCTCAGCATCATTCATTAACAGGTATCAAAAAGTATTGAATTTATTGAAAAAAACACTTGACTATATGGAGAGGAGGAACACAGATGAATATATGGCATGATATTCGGCAAGAACGGATACTTCCCACAGATTTTATTTCTGTAATTGAGATTTCCAAGGGAAGTAAGAAAAAATATGAATTGGACAAGGAGACGGGAATGTTGTCACTAGACAGGATTCTGTTTACTGCCACCCATTATCCTATGAACTATGGCTTTATTCCCAGAACATATGGGGATGACAAGGACCCGCTGGACGTGCTGGTGCTCTGTTCAGAAGAAATTGCGCCTATGACATTGGTAAGGAGCTATCCGATAGGCGTTATTAAAATGGAAGATGGGGGAATGGGGGATGAAAAAATTATAGCGATCCCTTATGGGGACCCCACGTATAATGGTTATACGGATATCAGCGAGCTGCCCAAACATATTTTTGAAGAGGTAAAACATTTCTTTTCCGTTTATAAAAATCTGGAAGGAAAAGATACAGTGGTGAGAGAGGTGGGCGGTGCCATTGACGCAGTGGGAGTGATAGAAAACTGTATTGAAAATTATAAGAAAAAATTCACGTAAATAGCAGATACTTTTGGCACAGATTCCTCCTGAAAAGTGGAGAATTAAGAAAATTCCTTATTGTATTTGTGGGTAAATTGTGATAGGATTTTTTTGTATTACAGAAAAAGTGGAGAAAAAATATGGCAACATTAAGAGAACTATCAGAGATCACAGGGTATTCCATTGCCACAATTTCCAGGGTACTGAATGGGGATGAGACCCTAAAAGTCACAGAGAATACTCGTACCATGATACTGGAAGCAGCAGGAAGAATGGCATATCCCAATAAACACAATATAAACAGGAAGAATAATTCCGCAGAACATTTAAAACTGGGAATTGTAGAAATGGTTTCAGTAGAGGAATCAGAGAAAGATCCTTATTATCTATATATGAAGAATAATGTGGAGAAATGCTGTTTTTCCAATGGAATGGAGACTTTTGCCATGCAGTATGATGTGCAGGAAGGATGTTACCGCAGCGTTGTATCCCGGGAATTGGATGGAATACTGGCAATCGGGCAGTTTCGTGAGGAACAGATCATAGCCATGAAGAAATGTACTTCCAGGATAGTGTTTCTGGAATCATCGCCTTTTCCAGAGACGTTTTGTTCCGTGGTGCCGGATTATGAGGTGGGAATTCGTCAGGGCGTGAATTATCTGGTGGAGCAGGGGCATCGCAAAATTGTATTTGTAGGGCCGGAATTTTCAACGGATTCTACCTGCCGGCAGGCGCCGGAGCTGCGGAGAAGGATTTTTTCAGAATATTTGAAACAATGTGGAGAAGAAATCGAAGGCGTTCTCATGGACGCGGAATGGCAGGGCGATGATGTGGCAGAGCAGATCATACAGTATGTGAGAGAACTTCCAGAGGCAGAGGAAAGACCAACAGCATTTTTTACATATAACGAGACAACCGCTCTTGGAGTGCTGCGTGCACTTCAGATTATGGGATATCAGGTACCGGAAGATTTCAGTATTCTCAGCTACAATGATACAGTTCTTGCTACGGTAACACAGCCTCAGTTGTCCGGAATACGCATTCATATTGAAGAGATGGTTAAGAATGCAGTATGGCTGATGGAGAGACTTGTCAGAGGCGAAGATGAGATTCCTCTGAAAATTTCAGTGCCGTCCACACTGGTGATTCGGGAAAGTGTAAAGCCTGTCTACCATTTTGAATAAATGATCCATTCGTTCGGAAGGTTTGGCCGCAAAGCGGCAAAAAGAGAATGCACAAAAATCACTTGGGAAATTAAATTCCTGAGAGGATTCTTGTGCATATTGTTTGTCTTATTAGGGCGTGTCTGAAAACTTATATAGGTAATTGCCAAACCCAATAATTATATATGAAATTTTGATAATTTGATAGTTTCGCAATTGCCTATGAAACTCATAGTGGAAAGGGAGAGAAACCATGTATAAAATTATGACGCCGGGACCAACCCAGGTAAAAGAAAATGTCCGTCTCGCGCGGGCAAGAGAATGTACCAATCCAGATTTGGATAATGAATTTGTGGAATTTTATAAAGAGACCTGTGAATTGATCAGCCGCCTGCTGCATACTGCAAATGAAACACTGATTTTGGGGGGCGAGGGTATTTTGGGGCTGGAGGCGGCCTGTGCTTCTCTCACAGAGCCTGGGGATCGGGTGCTGGTGCTGGACAATGGCGTTTTTGGCAAAGGTTTTGTGGATTTTGTATCTATGTACGGAGGTGTTCCGCGGCTTTATACGGTAAATGATAAAAATGCCATTGATCCTCAGCGGTTAGAAGCGTTTCTGGAAAAAGACCATGACTATAAATATGCTACGCTGGTACATTGTGATACACCCAGCGGCGTATTGAATGATATCGGCACGCTCTGTCCCCTGTTGGATAAATATGGGATTCCTGTCGTTGTAGATTCGGTTTCGGCAATGTTCGGGGAGGAAGTCCGGGTGGATGAAGCACGGATTGACATTCTCTGCGGAGGCTCTCAGAAGGCAGTTTCTGCACCTCCGGGACTGACGTTTGTCACCATAAGCGGCAGAGCGAAAAAAATTATGGCAGAACGGAAAGTCCCCATAGCCTCCTTCTATGCCAATCTGCGGATTTTTGAAAATTATTACGAGGAGAAATGGTTTCCCTATACCATGCCTATCAGCGATATTTATGGACTGCGCGCAGCCATGGAAAATATTGCCGGTGATACGGATATGCTGGCGCGCCATGCAAGGATTGGCGAAGCATGCCGGAGGGCGTTGACAGAGGCAGGACTGCAGCTGCATCTGGAAAGCGGTTTTTCTAATACGGTGACAGTATTTGATGTTCCAGAGGAAGTTCTTGCCAGAGAAATCCTGCAGGTGATGAGAGAAAAGCATGGCATTATGCTGGCTGGTTCTCTTGGTGTCCTGGACGGTCAGGTGATCCGCATTGGGCATATGGGGAGTAATGCCAATACAGAAGATATGACAGAGACCATGGGAGCGCTGGACGATACGCTGCGGAGCCTGGGCATATCTCTGAAAGAAAATCTGAGAGAGCGATTTTGCTATTATTTAGGCATTGGTAATAAGTAATTGCGAAAACTTATAGGATTCGAGTGTAAAAAGGTAGTTTTACAAATGCTTATTGGCAATTTGCACAAATAAATACAAACGTTGTTCCAGCTGTCCCAGACAGAAGAATTTCTAAGTGTTCCGGCAAAAATATTGAAACTTTACGCAACCGGCTTATATTCGCCATCCCTGGCTCAGATAAGCCTTTTCCAAACATCCTGTTTGGAAATTGCTGGTTCTGATTTAGAACACTAAGAAATTCTAACCGTCAGGACAAGTCACAACTTTTTGCACCTATTTGTGCAAATTGCCAACATCTTTTTATCTCACCACCTTTTGACACTCGAATCATGTATATGAAATTTCGATAATTTGATAGTTTCGCAATTGCCTGCATTGGTAAATTAAGGAAAGGAGAGAATGCCAATGATGAAGCAATTTCAATTATTGTGCAAGAGGGGAATTTCCATTTACCTGTGCCTGTCTTTGGTACTGTCTATGGGAGCAATTCCTTCTGTGCATGCCGCAGAAATTGACAAGCCTAAACAGGCAGGGAGCAGACAGGTGGAGGATCTTGATCGGGGAGTGATCGCTATAAAAACGGCGGAAGGTGTTTACCTGAGCTGGCGTTATCTGGGAACAGATGAGAAGAATACCTCCTTTGAGATTTACCGGGATGGGCAGAAAATTACCAGTATGCCTGTCACTGACAGCACCAATTATACAGATAAGGGCGGAACGTTAGATTCTGTGTATTCTGTACATACTTTGGTGAATGGAACGAAGACGGAAGAAAGCGGTGAAGTCTCTGTCAACGCAAAGGACTATTTTGATATTTTACTGGATGTACCGGAGCCGGGGGTCACTCCGGCAGCAAATGAATACGATTATTCACCGAATGACGCAAGCTGCGGGGATTTGGACGGCGATGGAGAATATGAAATTATTTTAAAATGGATGCCGTCTAATTCTGGTGACAATATGCCCGACGGATATCGGGGGAATGTCTATTATGATGCCTATAAATTAGATGGAACAAGGCTCTGGCGGATTGATATGGGTGTAAATATCCGGGCTGGCGCACATTATACGCCGTTTATGGTCTATGATTTTGACGGGGATGGTTATGCGGAAATGGTCTGTAAAACAGCAGATGGCACCATAGACGGCAGAGGGAAGATGATTGGAGAAGATCATGACTGGCGGAATGAGGCAGGAACGATTATGGAGGGACCGGAATATCTGACCTTGTTTGACGGTTTTACAGGAGAAGCCTTAGACACCATTGCGTATGAGCCGGGGCGCAACCATCGGGGGAAACCAGAAGACAATGTAAATGCAGACTACTGGGGTGATGGGTTTGGAAACCGCAGCGAGCGTTATCTGGCAGCAGCAGCATACTTAAACGGGGAGACGCCCAGTGTTTTGATGTGCCGGGGATATTATCTGAATTTTGGCATAGCAGCCTATGATATTGTAGATAAGAAATTTCAGAAACGATGGTTTTTTGATACGGCAGACACAGGAAATGAGGATTGCATCGGACAGGGAAACCATAATCTTTCTGTGGCAGATGCAGATGGGGACGGCCATGACGAGATCATTTACGGGGCCTGTACCATAGACCATGACGGGACGATGCTCTATTCCAATAAGCTGGGACATGGAGACGCCCTTCATGTAGGAGATTTTGACCCGGACCATGAAGGAATTGAGATATGGAGCTGTTTTGAGCACAGCGGGGGAGCTGCCCTGCGTGATGCTAAGACAGGCGAGATACTGTTTCGTGCAGGAGAGGGACCATGGGATACCGGACGCTGTGTGGCAGGCAATTTTGTTGCCAGCCATCCAGGAAGCGAATATGCTTTTGTGGGTTCCGGGCTGCTGGACTCCAAAGGAGACCCTGTGCAAAATGAGCAGGGAGAGGAAATTGGCTGGCCGTTCCGCTGGTCGATGAACTCAGCCGTATACTGGGACGGTGAGCTGGAGCGTCAGCAATTGGACCGGAATATCGTAGAATGTTACAATCATGGGAAACGAGAGCTGACGGCAAATGGAGGATGGAACAACAGCACCAAAGCAAACTGCTGTCTGTCCGCAGATTTGCTGGGGGACTGGAGGGAAGAGATTATTTTCCCGGCTGGAGACAGGCTTCGGGTGTACAGCACCACGATTCCCACGGAATACCGGATTGCGACATTGATGCATGATACCCAGTACCGCTGCCAGGTGGCGTGCCAGAATGTAGGCTATAACCAACCGCCGCATACCAGCTTTTTTCTGGGAACGGGATACCCTCTGCCTGAGCAGCCAGATGTTCAGCAAGTACAGGCTCCGGTGGTAAAACAGAAACTGGCTTCCTGGGATTTTGAGACAGAGCAGGGTGGCAGTGTTGCAGATGCTACTGGGAATGGAAATGAACTGGTGCTGCATGGAAAGGCAGAGGTAAGGGATGATGCCGAAAAGGAGAGCGTAATTCTCACGCTGGATGGAACAGAGGGAACGTATGCAGAATTGCCGCAGGCATTATTTGACAATTTGACCGAAGCGACGGTTGAAATGGATGTGCGCACAGACCAGACAGAAGGAGACGCCAAAGCTTTTACTCTTGGAAATGAGCAGCAGCATTTGTCGGTACAGATTCTGGAGACTGCGTTGAAAGCTTCTGTCATAAATACTTCTGATGCGGTAGAAGAGAAAGCGGAGGGGACGATAGAACTCAGCGGGGGGAGATGGTTTCACCTTACAGTTGTTCTTTCACCGGGAAGTATGAAAGTATATAAAGACCGTAAGCTTTTGGCTGAAAATAATGATCTGAAGGCAACATTAAAGGAGATGGGGCAAGGACTGGTTTCCTGCCTTGGAAAATCCTTTTCGTCAGAAGACGCATATTTTCAGGGAGCCTTTGATAATGTGGAGATTTACAATTATGCAAAAACAGCGGCAGATATTTCATATGTGGAAACGGTTTCTGTCACGTATCATGCCAAAGAAGGCGGTGCAATTGAGGGCAGAGAATCACAGAGACTGATAAAAGGGAATTCAGCCAGTAAAGTAAAGGCCGTTCCGGAACCGGGCTGGAGATTTGTCCGCTGGAGCGATGGAGAAGAAAATCCAGAGCGTCAGGAGCTTATGGTAAAAGAGGATTTTGCAGTCACGGCTATTTTTGGCAAAGAATCCGTGGAGCAAAACAGCCTTGTGGCTTCCTATGACTTTGAGACGCAGGATGATATCTGTGTGGAAGATAAGACGAAACATGGGTATCCCATTCGTTTAAATGGAGATGCTCGTATTATAAAAGATGATGTGACAGAAAGCAATGTACTGAATATAAATGGGACGGGAGAAACGTTTGCAGAGTTTGAACGGGGAATGTTTGACCATATGGATGAAATGACGGTTCTTATGGATGTAAGATCTTATATGGGGGCCAGAACAAATTTTTTCACCTTTACAGTGGGTCAGAATTCAGATAAGTATCTGTTTTTTAAGCTGGCGGATACTCAGCTTTGCGGTGCATTGACCAATCAGGGGCATGGAGGAGAGAAGAGCGCTGATGCCGAGATAGAAAACAGCTGGGGAGAATGGACCAGTCTGGCATTTGTGGTCACAAAGGATCAACTTCAGATTTACAGGGACAAGGAACTTGCGGCAGAGACAGATCTTACAGGAGCTTCTGTGTCCGGGCTGGGAGAACAGGTGAGCGCTTACCTTGGAAAATCCTTCTATCCGGCAGATTCTTATTTTAACGGTTCTTTTGACAATCTTAAAGTATATAATTACGCTATGACAAAGGAACAGATTGATGAGGCTTCTCAGATGGAATATGTCACAGTCCAGTATGAAGCAGAAGAAGCTTATGGAAGTGTGCAGGGGCAGGCAGTTCAGAGAATAAAAAAGGGTTCGAAAACGCAGGAGGTGGAAGCAGTTGCAAAATCCGGCTATCGCTTTGTGCGCTGGAGCGACGGTATAACAACAGCCAAACGCCAGGAAAGTTTCGTTTCCTCAGACAGAACGGTGACGGCAGTGTTTGCGAAGGAAAGCGCCAATGAAAACGGTCTGGTTTTCGCCGCAGATTTCGAAGCAGGCTACCAGAATTTTGCAGCGGATACGAGTCTGCAGGGAAATCTTTTAGATTACCATGGAGAAGCGCAGGTGATAGAGGATTCAGAGCTTCACTCTAAGGTGCTCCGTTTAAATGGAACTGCCGGTACGTTTGCCTCTCTGCCTCAGGGATTGTTTGACGGCATGGATAGCTGGACCTTGCGCATGAAAGTGAAGCCGGAGAGCACGCAGGGGAATTTCTTTACTTTTACTGTGGGCACAGATGATCAAAAGTACCTATATTTTAAAACCATGGACGCCGCCTTGAAGGCAGTGGCAACATCCTCTGGCGTATCTTCGGAGCAGATTGCTGAGGGCGGTGTGGAACCTTGTACCGGGAAATGGCTGGATGTAACGATTGTGGTAAAACCAGGAAGTATGCAAGTGTATGAGGGGACTTTTCTTGTGGCAGAGAAAAGCGGGGTAACCGTGAAAACCTCAGATTTGGGAGAGAATCTTAACGCGTATTTTGGAAAATCCTTCTATGGTGCAGACAGTTATTTTAAAGGCTGCTTTGATGATATGGAACTCTATAATTATCCCTGGGAATCCAGCCAGATTACAGGCGAAGATCATAATGCCAAAGAAAAGATTGCCTCTTTTTCCTTGAAAGATGAGGAAGGGCTGAAAGGAAGCGGCGCCTTGGCGTCTGCAGAGGGAGAGGCTGAATTTAAGGAAGATGCAGAGCGAGGAACGGTTCTAGCTCTTGACGGTACAGGAAGCTGTTATCTGAAAGTGGCGAAAGAGGATGGAAGCAGCCTGCTAAAAGGCGTGGAAGAGTTTACAGTTTCTTACTACAGCAAGGCGGAGAGCAATGACGGCAATTGGGCAATGTATGCTGCAAAGGACGAGACAGCGCCGGTGTACCGCGCAGAGAAGTATATTGGGGTTATGGACGGTTTGGATAAAATTCAAGTTGAACGTTATCTCAACGGCAGAGATACAGAACCGGCTGTGGTCGGCAAGGGAAGTGAAAACTGGAAGCATGTGGTGATTGCTTTTCATAAAAACCGTACGGTATTGTATGTGGATGGCCAGCAGACGGCAAGTGTGGGCAGCAGTAATAAAATCTCAGATATTGTAGGAGAAAATGGTATTTTCCAGATTGGCAAGGCAAACTGGGGAAACGGCGAGTATTATAAGGGACTGCTGTCTGATTACAGAGTGTACAATTATGCCATGACTGCAGAGGAAGTGGAGAGATTTGAAACGACTGGAGAACCGGAAAAGCCAAAACCGCAAGAGCCGGCAGACCCGGAGAAGCCAAACCCGGAGGTACCTGAACCGGAACTCCCGAAACCGGAACCGGAGAAACCAAAGACAGAGGAGCCGGGAACGCAAGAGCAGAAAGCAGTATCCAGCATCAAACTGAATCGGAAGAAGTTGACGTTGGGCGTAAAGGAGACATTTACCATTCGCGCATCGGTAAGTCCGGCAGGGGCTGACAAGAAACTGAAATGGGAATCCAGCCGAAAATCAGTAGCTGTTGTGAATGCCAAGGGTAAGGTGACAGCTAAGAAAGTGGGAAGAACGACTATCACGGCGACAGCGTCTAATGGTAAGAAGGTCTCCTGCCGTATTCTGGTGAAGAAGGCTCCCAAAAGCCTGAGGCTGAATGCAAAAGAAAAGAACCTCAAAAAAGGAAAAAGCTTTCAAATCAGAGTAAAGCTGCCAGCTAAAACAGCAAGTAATAAAATAACTTACACTTCAAGCAGAAAAAGAATAGCGTCTGTTTCCGCAAAAGGGAAGGTAAAAGCATTAAGAAAGGGCACGGCAGTTATTTCAGTGAGAACTTTCAATAAGAAAAGAGCAGTGATGAAAATTATTGTCAAATAGCTAAAAAAGCCCAAAGGCGCACAAACGCAGGAAAAAGACGCCGTTTTTTGTAAAAGATTTTCAGGGAAGGATTGACAGAATTCGAAACTTGTGAGATAGTAAGCAGAAAAGGAAATCATGGCTGCGAAAGCGGAACAGTTTCTTTATTAAATCAAGAAAGCAGGAACAGAAAGATATGTCAACCATAGATAAAATTGAGGAATTGAAAAAACAGCGGGACGCAGTGATTTTGGCGCATTACTATGTGGATGATGAAGTACAGGCAATTGCCGATTATGTGGGAGATTCTTTTTACCTCAGTAAAGCCGCCACGGCTGCCACGGCTAAAACGATTCTATTTTGCGGAGTATCCTTTATGGGAGAGAGCGCAAAGATCTTAAATCCTGGGAAAACGGTAATTATGCCGGATATGCAGGCAGATTGTCCGATGGCTCATATGGCAGATTTGGAGAAGATTGAGAAGATGCGCAGAGAATATGAGGATCTTGCCGTAGTCTGTTATATCAATTCTACGGCAGAATTAAAGACGTATTCAGATGTATGTGTGACTTCTTCCAATGCGCTAAAGATTGTTCAGGCGCTGCCAAACCAGCATATATTTTTTATTCCGGATGAGAATCTGGGACGTTATGTGGCGTCTCAGGTGCCGGAGAAGCATTTTATTTTCAACGATGGTTTCTGTCATGTACATACCAGTATTTCAGCGGAAAATGTGAAGAAGGCAAAAGAAGCGCATCCAGGCGCAGAGATTCTGGTACATCCGGAATGTACGACAGAAGTGGTAAAGCTGGCGGATTATGTGGGAAGTACTTCCGGGATCATTGATTTTGCCACGGAGAGCCGCGCGGAGGAATTTATTATCTGCACGGAGATGGGTGTTCTGTACGAACTAAAGCAGAAAAATCCTGGGAAACGTTTCTATTCTGTAGGGCATCGGCAGTTCTGCCCCAATATGAAAAGAATTACGCTGGAGAAAGTGGCTGATGCACTGGAAAGCATGGCCAATACGGTTGAGATGGAGGAAGAGATGCGTCTTCTTGCCAAAAAGCCTTTAGAGCGGATGTTAGAGCTTGGCTCCTGATCTGCCTGCAAGACAGGCAGGGGAGCGCCTGAACGGTGTTTATTTTTGTGATATGGCATCAGTTTGGCGCAGAACAGCTTTTCTTTAGTAAACTTATATATGGATAAACATGATGGTAGCCGTTGGCGGCAGAGAACGTAAAATATGCCAGACCAAAGGTGAGAAACAGCAGCAGAGTGCGGCGGTAAGTCAGAAGAGGCTTTCTGCCGCATTCTTTATTTTTGTAGGAATAGATGATTTCCGGGATTGCGGTCAGGGAAAAGATAAACGGGTAAATGGCAAAACGTTCCAGGATGAAGTGCTTGGTGATAAACAGGTTGATGATGCAGCTGTACAGAGCGCTGTTTTGATAAATTGTGCGGAGGAAGGGGTCTTCAATACGGTTGCGGAATAAGTAGATCAGCAGACAATACAGCACGGGGAGCACCACGTATGAAAAACTGTTGGGGCTCCAGAAATAACCTCCCAGGTATTTTGCATATTTTTCAGGGAGAAGCGGGCGGATGATGGAAAACAACGGATCAAAAAAGATATATGTCACAGCGGTAAGCAGCAGCAGCGCGGTCGTGCATGTTCTGTTGAGTTTTTTGGGCAGCAGAAAATACAGGGGATATACAAACAGCAGAGAATTGTGAAAGAGGCCTCCTGCAAGGATAAACAGTGTGTAGGGCAGGATTTTTCTGTCTTTCAGGGATGGATAGGCCAACAGAAAAAAGGCGGCGGCAATAGACTGGCGGATTAAGTTCATGTCGTGCGCAAGAAACTGCAGACAGATAAACAAAAAGACACTGACCCAGGGCAGCTTAGAGAAGCGGTAAATAAACTGCATGGCGGCAAACATCAAAAACAGGTTGACAAGTAACAGAAAAACAGGATAGGAACAGCCTGCCAGATAGGAGAGCTTGCAGGCGATGAAAAACAATGGTTCCATCCAGTGGATTGAAAAAATTTCACCGAAAGACCACTGGGAAACCATATAATAAATATTGCGGTAGGAAAAATAATCAAATCCAATGGCGTAGCGGAACGAAGAGAGAAAGACAAGAACCAGAAATGCTCCGGTAAGATACAGGAAAACAGCTTTTTTTTCATTTTTCCTGATGGTAACAGCCCAGCCAGACGCTGTCAGCAGAATGATTGTGAGATAGTAAACAGCCATAATATCCATGCCTCCTTTGTAAAATGATTCCAAGAACGCCGGAGCGTTCCTGGAATGCGAAATGTATACTATATAATAGATGCCCTTTTCTGATGGTTTATTTTAGATTGTTTTTTTCATTTAGTGTAGGTTTCAGCGCAAATAAGCGCAGGGTTTAATTTGATGTAGAAGTTCTGCTCACTACAAAGGTTGGGGTTACGTTAAAAGTTCCATTATCGGAAACGCCGTCTCCCATGGTTCCTACTACATATAATGCGCCTTCCTGATTGGAATCAAGAATCAGTACGTTCATATCCTGTTTCTGGTTTGCTTTCAGCCATCTTGCCTGAGCCAGAGTTTTAGGCATTTCATTTTTGGTTTCTTCCTGCTTTAAGCCAATTGCAATCTGGTCAGCGCCCACGGTGCCTGTATCGCTCCAGGTCACGTTTTTTAACTTGCTCAAATCAACTTTTGTATAAGTTACGTCGATTCGAACCGGAACATTAGAGTTATTTTTCATATTGATGCGCGGAGAAATAACTTTGTTCTGGGTGGAAAGGCTGCTGCTGATATTAAAAGGAACAAATGTCGGCATGGTTACAGAAAGAATGGTGGGTTCAACGGTTCCTACCATTTCCATCTGTCCAGAACCGCCAACAGGAATATCTCTGGTGGAGCTGGCGTCAGCGGCGTAGCTAATGTTGGAAAACAGCATGGATGCTGCCAATGCAAGTGATAAAAATAATGCTTTTTTCTTCATATGTATACCTCCTGCGGCATCTATTATAGTATCCGTTGTCAAAAACCGCTAATTCTGCACGGTAATGGTAATCTGCGCCCCGGTCTGCCCGATATATTCGCCGCTTGTCTCGTCATAGGCGGAGAAATAGGCGGTGGCGTTATAACTTCCTTTTTCCAGGACTTTGTCTAATTTTACAGATTCAATGTACGTTCCAGGCTTTAGGAATTTGGAAGCGTAGATTTCTTCCTCAGTGTCGTCAATAATGATACTGACCCGCAGCAGTTTGGCGTTATTTCCGGGATTTTCAATCAGCAGGTTTCCTTTGGCGGTACCATTTAAAAATACCGGGGAAGTATTGATGGAAAATGCGATCATGCTTTTGTCCAGCATATTTTGAAGTTCTTTTCGTCTCTGGTCAATGTCGACGCCTGGCAGAATACCGGTTGTGGCGTTATCGTCATACTCCAGATTTTGATTGTCTTTTTTGGTGAACAGAAAGTAACAGATCAGTACAGTAAGTACCAGAAGCAAAATGATGGCTGCGATAGCCAGCAGTCTTTTTTTTCTTTTGCTCATGAATTTTTCCTCCTCATTTGTAATTTTTTTACATTATAAGTCGAAAAAAAAGAAATATCAAGAAAAATTATCCGACAAATTTCTTGATATTTCGACAAATTCAGAAAATTTAATAAATTATCTAATTATTCAGAAAAATTCTTGCTGTGCAGTTTTCGTGCCAGATAGACAAAAGGAGTATCGGCGAGGCTGGTAATGATAAAAATGAGATAGCTGGAAAGAGTGATGGAGATCAGGGTCTGTGTGTTGTGGGTGCCAAGGAATGCTCCCCAGGTAAACAATATTGTATTTAAAAGCTGGGAAACCAGTGTGGAGCCATTGTTTCTCAGCCAGAGGAATTTTTTCCTGTCGCCAAATTTTCTGCTGGTAAATTCCCACCATTTGTGATAAGCCCATACGTCAAAGAACTGGACTATCACATAGACGGCAATGCCGACCAGCATCAGACGTGGCGTGTTGGAGAATACCGTACGGATGGCAGGCGCGGCAAAATCATTTTCATTGGGTACGTACAGCATCCAGGACTGGCTGATAAAAATAAATAAGATTGAGGTTGCGATTCCCATCCAGACAGCGGTCTGCGCGGCTTTTTTTCCATGCAGCTCACTCAAAATATCTGTCACCAGGAATGTGGAGGCAAATAAAATATTTCCCAGAGTCATTTCCATGCCGAAAGCATTTACGATGATCAATACTTCAATATTTGCTGCAATGGTTGCTACGATGGTCCACAGATAAAGCCCCTGTTCCCGGAACAGACAAAACAGCCCTAAGACCACAGAGTAAGTGATAAAAAGAGATAAGATTAAAAGTATTTCATTCTGCATGTTCTACGACACCTCCTACGCCGAATGCGGTATTCTCCATCAGAATATCCACCCGGCTGTTTTCTATGTATTTTGGATAAAGTTTTTCTGTAAATGCGGCAATTACTCTGGGATCTGGTTTCACAGGCCGCAAATTTTCCTGCATGATATTGACGCATACCCGTTCAAAATGGGAAAGTCCGGTCTCAATATCCAATTCCATGCTTTCTTCAGTCTGTCCAGGGAGGCCCAGTAAAAGGCAGACTTCGTCAAAATATACCGCGATATCCTCTGGGGCGTCAGCGTCAATCCCTTTGTCCAGATAACTTTCTCGAAATAATTTGTCGAAGGTTTCCACCCCGGTTTTGATCTTTAGTTCTATGCCAAGGGCTGCAAACCGTTCTCGGAATTCTGAGATCGCACCGCGGTGCCGCCAGTGACATTCAAAATGTACTTGTTGAATCTGTTTTTCAAGACAGACCTGTTCGATCAGCGACAGTGTGGCTGTGTCCAGGTCCACGAAACTGCCAGAGTTGATAACTTCCAGTTTCTGATGGATTCCGGTAACTTTGCAAAGCTGCTTCTGATTCAGTTTAAAATTAGCTTCTTCATCCGCAGAGGAATCCAAATGATAGTCACAGAAGCGGCATCGTCTCCAGCTGCAGCCTCTTCCCCGGAGCATCACAATTTCTCTGGGATTTTTTTCTGAGATAACCGCATAGCGGCTGGGGTTAAAATTTTCCATTATAAATCCTTTCCGACAGCGTGCATATTCTTTTTTCTATTAGGATTCGGGTGTCAAAAGGTGGTATTATAAATGCTTATTGGCAATTTGCACAAATAAATACAAACGTTGTGGAAACTGTCCCAGACAGAAGAATTTCTAAGTGTTCCAGCAAAAAATATTGAAATTTTACGCAACCAGCTTATATTCGCCATCCCTGGCTCAGATAAGCCTTTTCCAAACATCCTGTTTGGAAATTGCTGGTTCTAAATCGATCACTAAGAAATTCTAACTGTCAGGACAATCCACAACTTTTTGTACCTATTTGTGCAATTTGCCAGCTTCATTTTATTTCACTACCTTTTGACAACCGAATCCTATAAGATAAAAAAAGCACATATAAATGTGCCCATGAAAATGAAAAAGCGGCATACTCCGGCAAAAAGCACGGAAAATAACCGTTTGTAATCCCTAGTTTTGTTTAGAGACAGGATGGTCACGAACTGTCTTATGTAATTTCCGCTGTTGATTATACTATGTCTGCCGGGGAAATGCAAGATAAAAATGATTGTATAGTCAGTGGGAGTTGTGTATAATAAATCATAAGGATGAGAGAAATGAAACAGGAAAAACAAGAAATGGAACCGGCTGCCACCGGTTTGGAACATTGTTATAAGAACATAGAAGGAAAAAAGCTTCGGCTGGGGTATACCACTGGAAGCTGCGCAGCCGCTGCGGCAAAAGCAGCGGCATTTATGCTGCTGACAGGTAAAGATGCAGATTATGTGCAATTAACCACGCCTGGCCAAATTTCCCTCTGTCTTAAAGTATGGAATAAGAAGCGGGGCAGTGATTTTGTGTCCTGTGCCATTCAAAAAGACGCTGGGGATGATCCGGATATAACAGATGGGATTTTGGTATATGCCAAAGTTTCCCTAAAGAAAACAGAGGGACAGCCAATGATTGTTATCACAGGAGGCACAGGGGTGGGAACTGTAACGAAACCTGGGCTGGAGCAGCCGGTGGGGGCGCCGGCGATCAATCAGACGCCCAGGAAGATGATTACCCGGGAGCTGGAACAGCTCTGTGGCTTGTATCACAATCAGACGGGGCTTAAGGTGGAGATTTCCGTTCCCGGAGGAGAAGAACTGGCTGAGAAAACATTTAATCCCAAACTGGGAATTATGGGCGGCATTTCCATTCTCGGCACCACAGGAATTGTGGAGCCAATGAGTGAGACTGCTCTGCTTTCCTGCATTCGCCTGGAAATAAAACAGCAGGTTTCCCTCGGCAGAAAAAGCCTGCTGGTTACGCCTGGAAATTACGGGCAGGTATTTTTACGAGAATATTTTCTCCACTGCCCTGCGGATATTAAATGCAGTAATTTTGTGGGAGAAACCATTGATTTTGCGGCAGATTTGGGAGTGGAAAATTTGTTGTTTGTGGCGCATATTGGCAAATTTATCAAAGTCGCAGGAGGAATTTTTCAGACACATTCCAGCAATGCAGATGGCAGAATGGAAATTTTGACGGCAAACGCAGTTCTCGCCGGGGCGGACCAGCCTCTGCTGAGAGAGCTTATGCAGGCGGTTACCACAGAGGAAGGAATCCGCATTCTGGAAGATGCTGGTTATCTGGAAAAAACAATGGAACATGTGATGGAGCGTCTCTGGGGACACCTTGCCAGGCGCAGTTTCGGCAGAATAAACCTGGGGGCAATTCTGTTTTCCAGCGAGCTTGGAAAGCGCAGGCAGGGGCATGGAGAACTGGGGCGGACAAAGAATGCAGAAGAAATCTTAAAGAAAATTTTACAGGAAGTGCCGTAAAATAGATGGAGGAAAACATGGCTGGAAAATTATATGGAATCGGTGTGGGGCCAGGGGATCCGGAACTGCTGACGCTAAAGGCGGTGAGGCTGATCAGAGAATGCGAAGTATTGGCGGTGCCAGGGCTTAAAAAAGAAGAGACAGCGGCATATGAGATTGTGCGGCAGGTGATTCCAGAAGTCATGAAAAAAGAATGCCTGGCTTTGGACATGCCTATGACAAAGGACATAGAAAAATTAAAGAACAGCCACAGGAAGGCATTTTCAGAATTAAGACAGGCGCTGGACCAAGGCAGGAGCATTGCATTTCTCACGCTGGGAGATCCCTGCATTTATTCTACGTATAGTTATATGCATCAGATGGCAGTGGAAGCAGGATATGAGACAGAAATCGTCAGTGGAGTACCCTCCTTCTGTGCTGTTTCTGCCAAACTGAATCAGGGGCTGGTCGAAAAATCCCAGATGCTGCATATTATTCCTTCCACATATGGAATCGAAGAAGGGCTAAATTTTCCTGGAACCAGAGTATTGATGAAAGTGGGAAAAAAGCTGGGAAAAGTAAAGGAACGGCTGCTGGAGGAAAGCGCTCATGAGAGAAGGATAACGGCAGCTATGATTGAAAACTGCGGGATGCCAAACGAACATATCTGCAGAAATCTGGAAGAAATGCCAGACCAGGCCGGATATTATTCACTGATGATTGTAAAGGAGCAGAAGCAATGATTTATTTTGTGGGAGCAGGAAGCGGAGCGCCGGATTTGATTACCATGCGGGGACACAGGCTTTTACAGCAGGCAGATGTAATTATCTATGCGGGTTCTCTGGTAAACCCTCAGCTATTAGAAGAGAAAAAAAAGGGATGCAGGGTGTATAACAGTGCAGAAATGACGTTAGAAGAAGTGATTGCAGCAATGAAGGAGGCGGAGCAGGAAGGGAAGATGACAGTACGTCTTCATACAGGCGATCCCTGTCTCTATGGCGCGGTGCGGGAACAAATGGATAGTTTGGATCAGGCGGGAATTTCCTATGAATCCTGTCCGGGAGTCAGTTCCTTCTGCGGGGCTGCGGCAGCGCTGAATCTGGAATATACCCTGCCAGATGTGTCTCAGAGCGTTATTATTACCAGGATGGCAGGCAGGACTCCCGTGCCGGAGCGGGAAGAAATTGCGTCTCTGGCGTCACATCAGGCGACTATGGTCATTTTTCTCAGTGCGGGAATGATAGAAAGACTGACAGAACGGCTACTTGCAGGAGGGTATTGCAGGAATACGCCGGTTGCCATTGTGTACAAGGCAACCTGGGAAGAAGAGGAAACATATGTGTGTACCGTAGAAACGCTTGCAGAGACAGCAAGGGCACATGGGATCACGAAAACAGCTCTGATCCTTGTGGGGGATGTGGTGATGCACAGCAGCTATCGGAGAAGTGACTTGTATCACCCAGAATTTGAGACAGAATTCCGCCGGAGGAAATCAGAGTGAAACAGCAGAATATGGTGAATATTATAAGCTTTACCAGCAACGGAAACCATCTTGCACGAAATATCAGGCAGATAATCGAACAATGCCCGCAGAAGGGAGTGTTTTCTGAAAATATGCAGGTTTGTGTGCAGGAGAGCAGAAAACTTTCCTTGCCACTCAGGGAATGGTGCCGGAATGCGTTTGCACAGTCAGAAACATTAATTTTTATCGGGGCCGTGGGGATAGCGGTGAGGCTGACGGCAGCGTTTATCAGAGATAAGTATGAAGATCCTGCCGTGCTTGTGGTGGATGAGCTGGGGCGTTTTGTCATTCCGATCCTGTCTGGCCATGTGGGAGGTGCAAATGAGTTCGCCTGCTTTCTTGCCCAAAGGCTGGGGGCAGTGCCAGTGATTACCACGGCGACGGATCTTTACGGAAAGTTTGCAGTGGACGTATTTGCGGCTAAAAACGGGCTGTATATCTCTGACAGGCTGCTGGCAAAAAAGATTTCAGCGGCTGTTCTGGAGGGGGAAAAGATCGGTTTTTACTGTGAAAAGCAGGTTTTGGGCGTCATGCCCAAAGAACTGGTCTGGAGCCATGAGGATTTCCACGGGAAAGAAGAGGTGCAGGTAAAATACCGAATTTGCGTTAGCGTACACAGGGGGAAAGAGGATGGGCGTACGCTCTATCTTTATCCCAGGGCGCTGGTGCTGGGAATTGGCTGCAGAAAAGGGAAATCGGCAGAGGAAATAGAGACATTTGTACAGCAGAGATTTGAACAGGGACAGTTTGCCAGAGAGAGCTTGTTTGCTGCGGCGTCAGTGGATTTGAAAAAGCAAGAGCAGGGAATCATTGATTTCTGTGAGAAATGGAAGCTTTCGTTTCATACGTTTTCTCCAGAGCGGCTTGCGCAAGTGCCAGGGAATTTTATGGATTCTGCATTTGTGGCAGACACCGTTGGTGTGGGAAATGTGTGTGAACGTGCTGCGGCAGCATATGTGATGGAGCTTACGGCAGAAACAGCAAGAAAGACGCCTGAGGCAGAGGATCAGCTGATACAGAAAAAGACAGCAGAAGATGGGATGACTCTTGCCGTGGCAGAAGCAGATTGGAGTGTGAAATTTGAATAAATTATATGTGGTGGGGATAGGTCCGGGGGCCTATGAGGAGATGACAATTCGTGCGGTAAAGGCGCTGGAACAGTGCCAGGTGATTGTGGGTTACACCCTGTACGTAGATTTGATACGGGAACATTTTCCGCAAAAAGAATTTCTCACAACACCCATGCGCCAGGAAACAGAGCGGTGCCGTCTTGCCCTCGACACAGCGCAGTCTGGCAGAACTGCCGCCATGGTCTGCAGCGGAGATGCAGGGGTGTATGGCATGAGCGGGGTACTGCTGGAAATGGGCAGAGAATATCCACAGGTGGAGATAGAGGTGGTGCCGGGGATCACTGCCGCAGTCAGCGGCGCAGCCTGTCTGGGGGCGCCGTTGATGCATGATTTTGCCGTCATCAGCCTCAGCGATTTGATGACGCCCTGGGAATTGATCGAACGACGGCTGCAGGCGGCTGCAGAAGCAGATTTTGTCATTTGCCTTTACAATCCTTCCAGCAGAAAACGGGCAGATTATCTGAAACGGGCGTGTGATGTTGTGCTGCGTTTCAGGAAGGCCGGTAATCTGTGCGGCATGGTGAGAAATATCGGGAGAGATGACAGGAGCAGTAGTATTTGCACGCTGGAGAGACTGAGAGAGACAAAAACAGATATGTTCACCACTGTATTTATTGGGAATTCCAGTACAAAGGAAGTCAATGGACATTTGGTGACGCCGCGGGGATATATTCTGTGAAATGGAGGAGACGGGTGCAGAAGATTTTGATTTTTTCAGGTACAAGTGAAGGCAGGCAGCTTGCCAGGCAGCTTGCAGATCATGGGAAGTCTGTCACTGTCTGCGTGGCCACAGAATATGGGCAGGAAGTAATGGCACAGGATGAAGAGAGCCCATGGATTCGGGTTCAGACAGGACGTCTGGATGCGGTACAGATGGAAGAAATGCTTAGGGAAGAAAACTGGGATGTTATAGTAGACGCCACGCACCCTTTTGCATTGGAGGTGTCAGAAAACATCGCCAAAGCTTGTGCAGGACAAAAGAAGGAACTGCTGCGCCTCTTGCGGGAAGAAGAGACAGCTGCAGAAGAGGACAAAGAGGCGAACGTAACGTATGTAGATTCAGCAGCCCAGGCAGCAGCCTGCCTGAATCAGTCCAGAGGAAATATATTTCTCACCACCGGGAGCAAGGAGCTGGCAGAATATGTGCAGGGAATACAAGACATTTCCCGATTATATGTGCGTATTCTCCCCAATGGGGCGGAGGTGGAAAAGTGCCGTAAATTAGGATTAAAGGGAAAACAGATTATCTGTATGCAGGGACCGTTCAGTACAGAATTAAATATGGCAATGATTCATGAGACAGAGGCGTCTATCCTGGTGACAAAGGAGACTTCTCAGGCAGGAGGTTTCGCCCAAAAGCTGCAGGCGGCATCTCAGACGGGGATTGAGACGCTGGTGATCCGGCGGCCCAGGGAAGCAGGATATTCCATGAGAGAAATCCTCAAACGCCTTGGTGTGGAAGAGAAAAGGGCACAGACGAAAAGACAGGTGATACTCGCAGGCATGGGTATGGGAAATCCGTCAAATATGACCAGAGAGGTATACCAGGCATGCCAGGATGCCGATATGATTATCGGGGCAGCGCGGATGCTTGAGACGGTAAAAGCCATGGGAAAGCCTGTGAAAAATCTTTATCAGGCGAAAGAAACGGCAGATTATATTAGGATGCATCCGAAGTATCGGAAGATGGTGGTTCTTCTGTCTGGAGATGTTGGATTTTACAGCGGGGCCAGGAAACTGCGTGAAGAACTTATGCGAGAAAGGGCAGGAACGGATTCAGGGCAAATCGAAGAAATTCAGATACATCAGCTCTGCGGTGTGCCTTCTGTGGTCTATTTTGCCAGCAGGCTTGGACTTGCCTGGGAAGATTTGGCGCTTGTGAGCCTTCATGGCAGACAGCAGAATTTAATTGGAATCTTGCAGCGCCATGGCAGAGTGTTTGCTCTTACCGATGGGGCAAAAGGAATCCGCAGTTTAAGCAGAGAACTTCTGACGTATGGTTTTTCTGATACGGAAATGTATGTGGGCTATATGCTCAGCTATCCGCAGGAGGAGATTCTTCAGGGGAAGCCAGCGGATTTTCTGCATTATGGCAAAGAAGGGGTTTCCGCTGTGATTCTGCTGGATCAGAAACATGCGGACTATGTGACGACGCCGGGGATTCCGGATCAGGCGTTTCTCCGGGGACAGGCGCCCATGACGAAAGAAGAGGTGCGCAGTGTTTCACTGTCAAAGCTTGCACTTGCCAGAGAGGCAGTCGTTTACGATATTGGGGCCGGAACCGGAAGCGTGGCGGTGGAATGTGCAAGACAGTGCATAAATGGAACCGTTTACGCAATAGAAAAAAATGCGCAGGCATTGGAGCTGCTCAGGCAGAATAAAATAAAACACAGGGCATGGAATCTTGAGATTATATCAGGAGAAGCGCCAGAAGCTCTGTCAGAACTTCCAGTTCCCACTCATGCATTTGTGGGAGGCAGCGGCGGCAGGCTTATGGAAATTGCCAGATTGCTGTGGGAGAAGAATCCCAGAGTGCGTCTGGTGTTGAATGTCATTTCGCTGGAAACGCTGCAGGAAGTGATAGAATTGATGAAAAATACGGAATTTTCCCATAAGGAAATTGTGCAAATATCTGTAGCAAAGGCAAAGGAACTGGGCCGCCATCACCTGATGATGGGACAAAATCCGGTGTATGTGATTACTTTGCAGAAATGAGGAAATTATGGTAAATAAAGTAAATGGACAGAAATATTATGAATATACCAAGGTAAGCAGCCAGAAACGGAAATCGGCAGAATCTTCAGAATTTCATATGAATCTGGATAAACAGGGTGTGATTTATGAGAAAAGTGAAGAGAAAAAGGAACCTTCAAAGACCGCAGAACAGGAAGAAGCTGTGAATGCGTCCGGACAGCGGCAGCATGGAGGCGTCAGGGTTGAAATCTCCCGCCAGGGCCAGGAACGGGCAGTTATGGAGAAGCAGCGGGCTGCTTTCGTGGAACAGATCCGCAGATTTACGGAAAATACCATCTCATTTATTAAGGCGCTGTGGAACCGGATTTGGAATGACACGCCCAAAGAGGCGGAATTTCCAGAGATTCTTGCAGAGCATATAGAGGAAGCAGAAGGGGAGAAACAGGAGCTGGAAGTCCGCCATCCTCTGGAAGAGAGAGACAGTCTTGCCTGGTCTCTTTATACCCAGGAAGAAGTGCGGGCAATTTTCAGAAGGGGAGACGCAAAAGAAATTCAGGATTTTCTGTCAGAACATGGAGAGCGGCATCTGGCGAAAAATTCAGATTTGCTGACTCAGTATGACAGAAGCGGAAGTATTGTGGGGCTGGACCGTTCAGACAAAGAACGGATTCTGCACGGAGACAGAAATGAAATCGAGCTGTGAAGGAATTTTTTTGATATTTCCACGATATAATGGAGTAACAGGAATAACAGGAGTTGCCATATGTGTGGAATTGCAGGTTTTTATCATAGACAGAGAGATTATGAAAAGGATGGGGCGTATTATCGTTCCATCCTTGTTGCTATGCATGAAAAATTGCGCAGAAGAGGACCGGACGAGGCGGGTATATACCTGAGCGGGGCGTGCGGTCTGTCCCACAGCCGTCTGTCCATCATAGACCTGGCATTAGGGCATCAGCCTATGGTGAGAAAGGCAGGCGAGAGGACCTGTGCCATTGCGTACAATGGAGAATTGTACAATGCGGGAGAACTTCGGAAGGAATTGGAAGAAAAAGGGTGGCGCTTTGAGACGTCGTGCGATACAGAGGTGATTTTGCTGGGGTTCATGGAATATGGACCGGCGATTGCGGGAAAACTCAACGGCATTTTTGCGTTTGCCATTGTAGATGAGCAGGAAAAAATGCTCTATTTGTTCCGTGATCCTATGGGTGTTAAGCCGTTGTTTTATATGAAAAAAGATCACGAGCTGATTTTTGCCTCAGAGCCGAAAGGGATACTGGTACACCCGGCCGTAAATCCTGAGCTGGACCGGGAAGGGCTCAATGAAGTATTTGGAATCGGACCGGCGAGGACGCCAGGAACAGGCGTGTTTAAAGGAATGAAAGAGGTATGCCCAGGAGAGTATATCACCTATGGCAGAAAACGTGCCCTGCAGAGGAATGTATATTGGAAGTTGGAGAGTTATCCTCATCTTGACAGCTATGAACGTACCATTGATACGGTGTCAGAGCTGGTGCAGGATTCTGTCCAAAGGCAGATGGTATCGGATGTGCCGGTCTGCACTTTTTTGTCCGGCGGCGTCGACAGCAGCCTGGTATCGGCTATCTGCGCGGCAGAATTGAAAAAACGGGGGCAGAGGCTTACCACGTTTTCTTTTGATTTTGTGGATAATCAGAAAAATTTTAAAGCAAATGCGTTTCAGCCCTCCCAGGATAGGCCTTATGTAGAGAAAATGGTGGAATATCTTGACTCTGAACACCATTTCCTTGAGTGTGACAATCTCAATCAGCTGGAAAAATTATATGATTCCGTAAAGGCGCATGATCTGCCTGCCATGGCAGATGTAGACTCCTCTATGCTGTATTTCTGCTCTCAGGTGAGCCAGAGCCATAAGGTAACTCTTACCGGAGAATGTGCGGATGAAATTTTCGGCGGTTATCCCTGGTTTCATCGGGAGGCATGTTTCCAGGCGCAGACGTTCCCCTGGACCATGGATCTTTCACCACGGAAGGAACTGCTCTCAGATGAGTTCCTGGAATATCTTCGCATGGATGAGTATGTGCGGGAGAGATACCAGCATTCCGTAGCTGAGACACCCCGATGTGAAGATGACAGTCCCCAGGAGAGGAGGCGAAGAGAGATTTCCTGGCTGAATCTGAAATGGTTTATGCAGACGCTGTTAAACCGTATGGACCGAACCAGCATGTACAGCGGGCTGGAGGCACGGGTGCCTTTTGCAGATACCAGAATTGTTCAGTATGTGTGGAACGTGCCTTGGGAAATGAAAGCAAGAGACGGTGTGGTGAAAAATCTGCTTCGCCAGTCCGGAAGGGGAATTCTGCCGGAAGAAGTGCTGTTTCGCCGTAAATCTCCGTATCCCAAAACTTATGATCCTAATTATGAGCAGCTTTTAAAAAGAAAGATCCGTGAAATTATGGGTGACAGCAGCGCTCCGGTACTGCAGTTTTTAGACAGGAAAAAGGTGGAGGCGTTTCTGGATAAAACCTCGGATTATGGGAAACCATGGTATGGGCAATTGATGGCCGGCCCGCAGCTTCTGGCATATCTGATTCAGATTAATGCCTGGATGGAACAGTATGAAATAAAAGTACGGTGAATCCGGCGCGGGAGCTGTCGCACAAAATGATATATTCGTGCGGCAGCCCCTTGTTCAGAAGGCCTTCTGTGTCAGAACATATTATCGGAAATTTGTGTAAGGTAATCATTGATAGTATGTGCACAGTTATGTTATGATAGTGAAAAATAATAAATGATTTGCGAATAAATTTGGAGGTGGCGAGTATTATGAAAAGATACGTTTCACTATGTTTAGCGATTATTTTTTTCTTTTCCTCATTAGGAAATCAGGCGGTCTATGCTATGGATGACAATGAGGGTCCCGGACAGGAAAGCATAGCGGCTGAAGGGGAAGGGACATTGACTGGACAGCAGCAGGCATTACAGGCAGAAGTGACTGTGCAGACAGAAGGTGAAATCGAAGAGACAGATGGGGGTGTGAGTACAGACCCAGAGGAGGAAAAGCCAGAAGATACAAAAGAAGATGAGGATTCCGGAGAATCTCAGGAGCCAGAACTGAAAACAGAAGCGGCAGTCAGCGATTTTACGCTGGAATATAAACCAGCAGAAGATATCATGGTTTTGAAGTATAAATTAAATCAGGCTGCTTCCTGTGTGGACATCCTTATAGATGGCCGTCCAGAGGAAACGAATTATTCCAATGTGTATACTTCTTATAGCCATAACCTTCCAGCTGATGCAGAAGGAAAAAAATATACGTTTCAGGTTGTTCCCTATGAGCTGAGAACGGTAGAAGGAAAAACGGTGAAGATCATGGGAACGCCTTCAGAATTGAAGGAATATGAGATCCCCTATAAACAAGCTGTCTTTACAGATGTGGATGCAGAATATGATATAAGCAAAAAATATCTGGCAATTGAATGGTTTGGAGATGCGATTGCCAGTGTGGACATTTATTTGGATGGTGCGGCAGAACCTGTTGTAACCGGCGTGCAGGGTAATTCTTACTCTATGAATATCAACTGGGAGCCTTTAAGCGACCATACTTACCGTCTGGTACCTTATAACAAGATTGGCGTACCGGGCACTGAGAAGACAGTGAATTTGAAAGTTGATGATTATACGGCAGTGATAGATATTCTGAATGTAGAATATGTTGAAAAAACCAGGCAGATCCGGGTGGACTGGCAGGGGACAAATGTTCAGTATGTGGATATTTATATGAATGATGAGCTGTTAGCTGAAAAATATACAAAAGAACAGTTCAATCTTAAATATGTGCCGCAGGCAGGAGCAACCTACCGTATTACCGTATGTCCTTTCAATGATAATGGAGTGGAAGGAGAAGAAGAAGAACAGGCGCTGGTAGAAGGGGATTTTGAAGTAACCGATATTGATAAACTGATTGAGACAAGCAGTTACGGTACTGATGCTGACAAATATTATACAGGATTTTCCAAACCGGCTGTCAATATCTGCTGGACAGCGCAGGCAAATGCCAGTTATGAGATTTACCGTGCCGCAAGGGATGCCAGAAGCGCTTATTCCTGTATTGCCAGGGTGAAGACAGATAAGAACGGGCCCTTTACCTATACGGACAGTAATGTCGGAATAGGAAGCCGGTATTATAAAATCAGGCAGGTGATCAAGGAAGACGACTATATTGAACAGGAACTGTCCACGGCATTGTCTGATTCAGATGAAATTACAGTTAAGCTGCCAAAACCTAAAGTGAATGTGAACCTTACACCGGAAGGCGCAGTTGTGTTTACCATGGATGGAAAAAAAGAATTTGTCTCTGGATATGCGATACTCCGCAAAAACAAAAACGGTCATTATAAGCAGATTGCAGAAGTGACGGATAATACATATACAGACAGTGATACTCAATTTGGAAAACAGTATTCGTATCGCATAAAGTCCTTTTATTATGACACAAAGACTAGAAAAAAACATTACAGCGCTGCAGTAAATGTGAGGGCAAGAAATACTGTGGGAAGTTTTCTTCTGCAGGCGCAGCAGATGGATGAGCAGACTGTAAACATTAATTGGGAAGCAGCGGCCAATGCGGAAGGGTATGAGGTGTACTATAAGTCTGCCACGCAGGGGGACTCCTATAAATTATTGGAAATTACAGACAAATTAGAAGTCACGGCTGCGTTAAAGACGGGCATCCGTTATTGTTTTATGGTGAAAGCCTATAAGCAGGCCAGCAGCAAGAAAATTTATTTTTCTACCGCAGAGACAGAGCTGAAAACAGGCTTTAAGAGTCCTGAGAATTTCAGAATCGCCAAAACCACTTTTGGGCGTGATAAGAAAAAGAATGTTATAGTCAGAAACGATAAATTATCCTGGGATAAAGTTTATGGGGCAAAAGGCTATTATCTGGATGTGTACAACCCGGCAAAAAAGAAGTTTAAAGTTTTGAAGAGGATAAAAGGCAGAGATAACACAAATTATACCGTGTCCAATACTCTGACATCTGCTTCTGGAACGGTTATTTACCGCATCCGCGCTTATTCGGGCACAAGAAAGGCAGTTGGTGAGAAGCTGGAAATAAAGATACAGATTGCAAAAGTAACCGGGGTGAAAGTTACAAAGTCCGGGGATTTTGCCAGAGTGTCATGGAAGAAGGCGCCTGAGGCGGAAGCGTACCGCATTTACCGTTCCAATGGCAGAAACTGTACCTTAGTGGGAACTACAGATAAGCTGAAATATACAGATAAAGGGCTGAGCGGCGGAGTTGTGTATACTTATTATGTACAGGCAGTGAACAATACGCTCAAAAGTGAAGGTGAATACAGTGATCCGGTGACATACACAAAGAAGATTTCGAAAGTGGAATATCTGAGTGCATCCAGCCGGGACAAGCAGAATGTGGATCTGGAATGGTCCTCAGAAGACGGAACCTCCGGGCATATCATATATTACCGGGAAGGGGAAAGCGGTGAATATCAGATGCTGGCACGGGTAAACGGAAGCAGTACCTATTATACCCATAAGGACGTGCCGGCAGGTGTAACCTGTTATTATAAAGTTTCCCGGCTGGAAATTAATGCAGGAGGCGTGGAAACAGAATCGGATACAGAGCATGTGAAAATCAAAATAAAAAAATCACAAAGTAATAAGACAGCAACGAAAAAGAAAACAGGAAAATGATTGTACGAAAAGGAGATTATTGATGTTAGATACAGGAATTATGGGACGGCAGGAAATGACAGTAACGAGAGAAGATACCGCTAAGGTATATGGGAGCGGCACCTTACAGGTGCTTGCCACCCCCAGAATGGCAGCTCTTATGGAAGAGACAGCATGGAAAAGCGTTGCAGAATATCTGGAATCTGGAATGGGAACAGTGGGAACCCGGCTGGAACTGGACCACCTGGCGCCTACGCCGGTGGGAATGAAAGTTCTGTGCGAATCCGTGCTGGAGAAGGTGGAAGGCAGAAAGCTGACCTTTTCCATTACAGCAAAGGATGAAAAAGGAGAGATCGGCAGGGCGGTCCACCAGCGTTTTCTTGTGGAGGAAGAAAAATTTCAAAATAAGGCGGATCAAAAAAATGGTTGAAAATGATTATATTATGCGTCTTACGCATGAGATGGTAAGAACCTGGCTCAAACTGCTTTTTGGCATTGATGAGGAAAAAGAGGAAGAAATCATTTTTGAAAATAAGGACAGCGGAGATCTGTATCGGAGACTGATGCTGATGTCTGAGGATGGCGCCGTCAATGAAGCAGAAAACCTTCTCTGTGAATGTCTGGATGCCCAGGAAGAGAAGCGAGAGCTGGAGAATTTGAAAGTGGCCCTTTACTTTTATGATTATTTGAACGGAAAGAGCAATGAATATCTGGAAAACTGCGGTTTTTCCCAGCAGGAAATCAGAGAAGGAATCTGCAGGGTCATGCGTCAGTATGGATATGGAGAGCTGGCGGATACCTGGGGAGACGAATGGTAACCGATATTACACATGGATAGGGAAGTGATGAGTTTGAATTTGCCCAGGCTTATGCTGGCAGCGCCAGCCAGCGGTAGCGGAAAAACATTGATTACCTGCGGGATTTTAAAAGCATGGAAAAACAGAGGGCTTAAGGTGTCTTCTTTTAAATGCGGGCCTGATTACATAGACCCTCTGTTTCACCGGGAGGTATTGGGAATCCCTTCCAGAAATCTGGACACTTTTTTTACAGACGGCAGCATGACCAGGTATCTGTTTGAGCGGGCGGCAAGAAATGCGGATGTCTCCATATTAGAAGGCGTTATGGGATATTATGATGGTGCAGGAACAAGCACTGCCGCCTCTTCTTATGAATTGGCAGATGTGTTAGAGACACCGGTTGTTCTGATTGTGAACGCCAAGGGCATGAGCCTGTCAGTGATTCCAATCATTCAGGGATTCTTGGAGTACAGGAAAAACAGCCATATAGAAGGGGTGATTCTAAATCAGATTTCCGCGGGAATTTATGAGAAACTGCGAGAGAGAATCGAACAGGAGCTTTCCATAAAAGTGTTCGGCTACGTGCCAAAATGTCCGCAGCTGGTGATAGAAAGCCGCCATCTGGGTCTTGTTATGCCGCAAGAAGTGGAGCATATACAAGAGAAGCTGCAGAAGCTTTCGGAACTGCTGGAAGAGACGCTGGATCTGGCAGCTCTTTTGGCATGCGCCCAGAGAGCTGCCAGACTGGAAAGGGCAGAACCGGAGGTTCTCAAAATATTGAAAAAGAAGAAATATTCTGGGCTTTCCCTTGGAATTGCCAGGGATGAAGCCTTTTGCTTCTTTTACCAGGATAATCTTAAGCTGTTCCAGGAACTTGGGGCAGAACCGGTATATTTTTCCCCGCTTCACGACGGAGAGCTTCCCAGAGATTTAGATGGTTTAATTCTGTGGGGCGGCTATCCGGAATTATATGCAGAACAGCTGAGCGGGAACAGCGGTATGCGCTCAGACATACAGAAAGTTATTGCGCAGGGTATGCCTTATCTTGCCGAATGCGGAGGCTTTTTATATCTGCAGAAAAGTTTGCAGGATATGAAGGGAACTGAGTGGGAGATGACAGGTGTGTATTCAGGAAAGGCATATAGAACAGACCGGCTTGGAAGGTTTGGCTATATTACCCTCACTGCGAACAATGACAGTCAGTTGTTAGATCGAAAGAATACGATCAAAGGTCATGAATATCATTATTTTGAATGTACGGAAAACGGCGGAGATTATTGTGCGAAGAAGCCTTTCGGCGGCCGCCGGTGGGACTGCATAAGAGGAGGGAAAAATTATGCGGCAGGTTTTCCGCATCTGTATTACTATTCCAATCCGCAATTTGCCGCAGGATTTTTAAGGCAATGTTCTAATTATAAGAATGTCAGAGAAGGAAGATTGAAGAATGAGACTGAATGAGTGCCTGGAAAGGATACGCCCGCTGGACAGAGAGGCATGCCTTGCCTGTGAGAGACGATGGGATTCCATTGCAAAGCCCTTGAAAAGCCTGGGAAAGATTGAAGAAAACCTGATTCAGATGGCTGGAATTCAGAGAACGAGCCAGATACATCTGCATAAAAAGGCATTGGTAATTATGTGTGCAGATAATGGGGTGGTGGCGGAAGGCGTTACGCAGACGGGGCAGGAGGTTACTGCAATTGTGGCAGAGAATTTTCTCAAGGAGAAGTCCTGCGCCGCCATTATGTGCAGGGATACTCAAACTGATATTTATCCGGTGGATATAGGCATGGCGGCAGATGTGCCCACGGTTATCAATAGGAAGGTTGCTTATGGAACCAGGAATATGGCAAAAGAACCTGCCATGACAAGGGAAGAAGCAGTTTGCGCCATAGAGACAGGGATTTCCTTTGCTGAAGAATTATATCATCAGGGATATGATATCATAGCAACTGGAGAAATGGGGATCGGAAATACCACAAGCAGCAGTGCGGTAGCAAGTGTTTTGCTGGAGAAACCTGTGGAACAGATGACAGGCAGGGGCGCCGGGTTATCTACGGAAGGACTGCGCAGGAAAATACAGGTCATTCAGTCCGCTATTGCGAAGCATCAGCCTGAGAAGTCGGATCCTGTAGATGTGCTGGCGAAAGTAGGAGGGTTTGACCTGGCAGGGCTGACAGGGATTTACCTTGGAGCGGCGGCAATGGGAATGCCTGCGGTTATGGACGGTTTTATTTCTGGCGCTGCAGCTCTTGCAGCGGTAAGGCTCTGCCCTCAGGCAGAGAACTATATTCTTGCCTCTCATGTGTCGAAGGAACCAGCAGGAGCTATGATATTAGAGGCTTTGCATAAATCGCCCAGCCTTACGTGCGGCATGTGTCTGGGAGAGGGAACCGGAGCGGTAGCGTTGTTCCCGCTGTTGGAAATGGGTCTTCATATATACGAAAAAATGAGTACGTTTTCTCAGATTGAAATAGAGGATTATGTACCATTAGAATAGAGGCAAGGTATGATATATTTTGTGATCGGAGGAAGCGGAAGCGGCAAATCAGAGTATGCGGAACAGCTTGCTGTGAAGCTGAAAGAAGAAGCGGCGCACAGCCAGATAATGAAAATTTACAGCGAACAATTTAAATTGCCAGAACCGCAGCTGGTATACGTTGCAACCATGGAACCAGCGGATGCAGAGAGCAGGCAGCGCATCCGCCGTCACCGCGCCATGCGGGAGGGACGGAAGTTTGAGACAAGAGAACAGTATACGCATCTGGAAAAGCTTACTGCAGGCAAAAATCAAATTCTCCTTCTGGAATGCCTGTCAAATCTCATGGCAAATGAAATGTTTTCACCGAAGGGAAGGAAGGTGCAGGCAGCAGAGGCGGTGGAAAGGGGAATTATTTCTCTGGCAGAACGTTGCCTTCATTTGATTGTCGTGGGAAATAATGTTTTTGAGGATGGGATGGCGTATGAGGATCAAACGCTGCATTATCTTCAAGAAACAGCCAGGGTGCATGAGTTTCTGGGCAGGCACGCGCAGTCTGTGGTGGAAATTGTCTGTGGAATTCCAGTAGAATGGAAAAAAGAGTGATAAACTTTGTGATATTAGTTACCTGTTTGCGCTGAAAATGCACAGAATGGAGAAAATCATGAAATTGATCAGAGCGTGTATAATAGCCTTTTCCATGTATTCCAAAATACCAATGCCTCAGATAGAATGGGAAAAGGACAGTATGAAATATGTTATGTGTTTTTTTCCCTGGGTGGGAGCCGTGATCGGGGGTTGTTTCTATCTGTGGGGAATTTGGGGAAGAAGGTTTCTGACAGGTTCGCAATTGTATGCCGTGCTGCTTACTGTGATTCCAGTGCTGCTCACCGGCGGAATTCATCTGGATGGTTTCTTAGATACTACAGATGCCATAAGCTCCTGGCAGTCCAGAGAGCGGCGTCTGGAAATACTGAAAGACTCTCATACAGGAGCTTTTGCAGTGATTGGCGCCTGCGTATATTTTCTATTATATTTTGGACTTGCATCAGAGTTGGAACCAGAAAAAATCCCGGTGGCAGCACTGGGATTTTTCTTAAGCCGTTGTCTCAGCGGGTATGCGGTTGCTTCTTTTCCATGCGCCAGAGAAAGTGGTCTTGCAGCTATGTTTGCCAATGCGGCAGACAAAAAATGTGTCAAGAAAGTTCTTTTTTGCCAGGCAATCATTTTCAGCGCATGGATCATGCGGCTGGATATGCTGGCAGGAGGAGCGCTGATTTTGGTTTCTCTGCTGGTCTTTTTATGGTATTACAGAATGTCTATGGATAAATTCGGAGGAATTACCGGAGATCTTGCCGGCTGGTTTCTGCAGGTGTGTGAGCTGCTGCAGCTGGCTGCGGTAGTCTTTGCAGGAAAATTTCAACTATATTATTATTGATCCGATGAAAATAAAGAGAGAAATGCAGTATGCTTTTTTTAATGTTAAAATGGAACAAAGGAGGAATAAAATATGCCGTTTACTGAAATTTGTATTTATCAAGTCAAGCCGTAAAAAACGGAGGAATTTGAAGCGCTAATGCAGGAAGCGAAAAGTTTTTTGGAAAAACAGGAGGGATTGCTTCTGCTTCGGTTTGCCAAAAGAGGATATCGCATAGATATGGAGCAAATTAAGGAAGGGCTTGCGCCTCTTAGAATTACCCGTATTGTAAAAAGCGTTAAGTATATGCTTTACTGGGAATTTGATACGAAAGAGAACTATGGAGCAGCACAAAAAAATCTTTATAACAGCTATTGGAAGTCTATCGAAAAGTGCTTAATTGTCCCGCATGACAAATATTTAGGGGAGTGCATATTTTGATGTGCACAAAGGAAGAAGTGAATCCGTTGCTTTTTAATGGCTTTATTTGTTCAATAAAATGATTTTGTTATCACAAAAAGTGTTTCCATCACTTTGTGCTGGAAACCTTTTGGTACTATAAAATCAAAAAATGGGGAAACTCAAAGATAAAATGTATCTTGTAATTAAAATTTGCATATGCTATAATGCCAATAGGCAGAAAGAAATCACAAGTCCATGAGGACAAAGAACGAATCCCCGAATTGTGCGGCAACACAATTCGGGGATTCTTCTTTTCTTTTATAGCGGCAAAGCACCCGCTAGGCTATTTGTTGTCCTTATGGTCGCCGTCAAGCCATTTGATGATGTAGTGGCAGGCTACGCCAGCCGCAACAGCGATTAAAAAAGAAATCACAACTTCCATGAAAACACCTCCTCCCGTTGTCGGGTATTGGTAGGACAACATCCGAATTATAACATATTCGTTGATATTCTTCTATCTTTTTCTTAAAATCTGCAATTAGGATTATGGTTGTCATAATCCGATACTTGCGTTGCGTTGAAATATAATCATAGCAGTTGTTATTTATATGTTGTTTTATAAATCGCAGTGATAGTCCAGCTAATAAATGTCAATAGCAAAAATGAAAGAAGTTGATATTTATTGCTGGCTTAAAAAAGGGCGCACTTATCCCTTGGTGAAAATATCATTTTTAAAAAGATATTGATTCGTTGAAATGACAGTATTTTATGCAGCTATTTCGTATTTAGCAGCATTGAATTGTTTGATGTGTTCCTCGGGCTTGATGATTTTAAAAGGCTTGTTATCCCTGAGTATGGCAAATATTATGTTGCAGACCTTATGGGAAACAGCCCCCATTGCAACCAGCTTTGGCTTTGATTCACACTTTTTTAGATAGTAATCACGAAGCACTGGGTTTTTGGCTTCTCCAGTACGGGATGTGCCGATGCTTTGTAAAGTCAGTGTATGGATAACCCTTCTGGCTATAGCAGAGCCTCTTTTGGACATTTTGATTTTTGTGCCTTCAAATTTGCCAGACTGTTTCACTGCCGGGTCAAGGCCAAAGTAGGCAAAAAGCTGTTTCGGCTTTGAAAAGGCAAAGAAATCCCCAATTTCCCCCATCAGGGAAACGGCAGAGAGAAACCCTGCACCTTTAAAGGTTTCGATCAGATGTATTTGTTTTACAAAATCGGTACCCTCATTGGCATCAACAAGCTCATGCAGGGAATCAAGGATGCCCTTGATTTCTTCATCGTACTTGCGGATGAAACTGATATATAGACGGATGCGCTTGATGTTGCTGTCAATCATGTATCCAAATGCCTGCGCACTATTAGCAGCACGGATAATGGCATTATGCTTGTTCTTTGCATATGTAAGTCCAAAACGTGCCGTTGACCTGATGATGTCAATCATCTCTTGTTTGTCTGCTTCTATAAAGGCAGATGGGGATGTATAAGTTTCCAGCAGTGTAAGCGATGTGTTTGTTGTAACTTTGGAAAAAATGCCAAGATACTGTGGAAATGCCATACGCAGTTCTCCCTGGAGTTTGTTCACATAAGCGCTGCGGCTATCCATTAAATCGTAGTATTCACGGCAGAGATTGCGGCAGTTCAGGGCAAGGTCAGACGGCATGAGTGAAACCTTTAAATCTGGCTTCAGACCGATTAAAGCAGCTTTTCTGGAATCAAACCGGTCATTATGCACTTTTCTTATGTTCATGTTTGTGCTATTCTTAGTGATGATAGGATTAATAACGGCTGCGTTAAAACCCTTATCACGAAGAAAGCAGAAGAGTGGGTAATGATAAATTCCCGTGGATTCGAGGAAAATGCGGCTTTCCAAAGAATACAGCTCTTCTGCTTCTTTTATTTTAGAAACAGCGGCTGTAAGGGAATCCATGCTGTTATGCAGGATTTTATAAGGTTTTCCTACAAACTGCTGGTTTGGAAGCGCAATAGACATCCATGAGAAGTCAGCGCCGACATCAATACCAACAGAGATGAATAATTGATCGAAATTAAAAATAACTTTGTTTGACATGAGCGTAAGCTCCTTTCTGATAGGAATCCATTTCCAGCCTGGCAGGTACACAACCTTGCGAGTTATACGGGGATAGCCCTTGGGCTCCCAACCAGCTAAAACATAAAACCCTGTCGGATGGACTAATTGACTATCTTGTAGGTATCAGCTGAATCATCAGCTTCCCAAGGAGGTGGACATTCTTTATCCTATCCTAAGAGATGATACCTTATGTTTTATCTGGTGTCTATCAGGAGCCGTCAGACACGGTAATTATTACGGATGACATCTGATGAAGGAAGAACTCCTTCTTCTGTCATCTAAGATATATTTAGAAATTTATTAACTGTGTAGCCTTGATTAACTACACCATTATTATACAAGG
>CAJTCY010000025.1:26894-40277 GCA_910575075.1 Lachnospiraceae bacterium | reverse complement strand
TGAATCCCCCCATAGAGTTAGAAAATGGCACAGGCTTCCTGGTAAGTTCGATGCCCCTCCAGTTAAAAGCCCTGAAAAAGTGCTTCTCACTTCCGACATCAACACCGACAATCATTGTTGTTTCTTTTACTTGCGAAATCTGCTTGTTTTGTGTAGAATTCATCTTGTAGATACCTTCCTTTTCTGTTCATTTGCTAACTGCCTGGTCAGCAATGTCAGTATAGCGTAGGTATCTATTTTTTTAAATCCTTACTGAACTCTACACTTTGAATTATACAGGAAGCTTTCTTTTCCTGACCTGCCAGGTCGCTGGTTTCTGTGTCTTTTAAGCGTCTTACTTAAGTTTTACTTAAGTTCTTTAAATTTATGCCCCGCAAAGCCCATAAATACGTTAGTCATTAACCGCAGAGGTCGCAGGTTCAAATCCTGTCGCATCGATTAACAGAAAGCCAGTATAATCAAGGCATATGGCAAAAGTAAAGCACTCCATGAAGGGGTGCTTTGCTTGTCTTTGACTAACATTTGACTAACATTGTTTCTGTGCGTTTACGGTAAATAGTTCGCCTAAGGATTCTGCTGCAAGCGCATCCTGTTTCTGCAGGGCGTGTGCGTAAATATCCATGGTTGTGGAAGTCTCGGAATGCCCCAGGCGGTTTGACACGGTTTTTATATCTACATTCTGTGCAATCAGCAGGGTGGCGGATGTGTGCCGTTACGGTATAATAACGACAAACGGAAAAAGCCTTTATTTTCAAGGGGTTTGAGCGTTTGCCGTCATTTATTCAATTCCTTTTCCAAGTTGAAACATGGCGAGAAAAATATCGAAAAAAGGAGGCTGTTTCATTAACGACAAAATTTAATAGTGCCAGCGGTCCGGTGTATTGCCTGACCGCTGGTTGCCGTGGGCGTTTCACTTTTATAGGTGGGCGCCCTTTTTTTATACCCATTTTCAAGAGAAAGGAGATTCACATGGAATTAAACGAAATGGAAAAACGGCTGCTGTTTCAGGTTGAGGGCGACTATCAATACAAAGTCCTGAACGAGCTCCACATGGCTGCCCGGTACACAAAGGACCCTGAACAGCGGAAGGCAACGGAAAGTCTGATGGCAAAGCTGCGCGTCCTGACGGATGACGAGTGCATGGACATCGTGCGGGATATTCAGAAGAATTACCTCCTGCCCTACCCGCCCCGGACGATTGGGGAAAAGATTGCGGAGGCCAGGCAGCGATCCGGCGCGGAAAAATTGAAAGGGCATGACATCATGGCCCTGGAACGCTTTGCCCCAGAGGTACGGCACATGATCATCTTCAATGTGCTGTCTTATAATTCTCCTGTCGGCGATAAGGGCGATAGGATGCGCCTGTTCCTTACGGATGCCGGCTATCAGAAATTTTTAGACAGCCAGGAGCGGGGCGAAGTCAAACTGAAAAACCATGCGAAGGTCTCAGACGGGCATCTCCATTATGACCGCAGGGACCGCGTCTTGTAACAGGATAACCGGAGAAAGGAGGCTTTGAAATGGCTGTATTCCGGGTAGAAAAAACAAAGGACTTCACAATCATGTGCAACCACCATCTGCGCAATACGGAACTGTCCTTAAAGGCAAAGGGGCTCCTCTCGCTCATGCTGTCGCTGCCGGAAGATTGGGATTATACCACAAAGGGGCTCGCCCATATCTGTAAGGACGGCGTGGATTCGATCACTACCGCCCTGAAAGAGCTGGAGCGGCACGGGTATCTCACCAGGCAGCGCCTCCGCTATGGGAACGGACAGCTCGGAGACATTGAGTATACGATCCATGAAAAGCCTGTAAATGCTGAAAAACAGGAGTATTCACCTAAACGGGAAAATCCAAGACAGGTAAATCCAGGACAGGCAAAACCTGAACAGGCCGAACCTGGACAGGAAAATCCCGCACAATTAAATACTAATCCACTAAGGACTAAAAAATCAAAAACGGATATATCAAGGACCCATCAATCAATCTATCCGGCAGAGCCGGAGGCGGCAGGCCGCCCGGATAGGATGGATCGGATAGAGCTGACAGACGCCTACCGCGAGATCATTAAAGAAAATATTGAGTATGACTGTATGGTTTCCCGTTATGGGAAAGAACGCTTAGACGAGACTATGGAGCTTATGCTTGAAGTGGTTTTGTCCAAGCGTCCATATATCCGTATTGCCGGAGATGATTTTCCCAGGGAGGTGGTAAAGGGCCGTTTCCTGAAGATCAATTCCGGCCACCTGGAGTATGTCTTTGACTGCATTGACAAGAACACCACAAAAGTCGGAAATATCAAGGCATACCTGCTGGCAGCGCTGTATAATGCCCCGGCAACAATGGACAGTTATTACCGTGCCGAGGTCAATCACGACCTATACGGCTGTTAGGCGCCTTCGGGCGTCTTTTTTCATCACAGAAAGGAGGCGGGGCACGATGAAAAGAAATTCTGTGCCGGCACTATGCCCGGCGTAAGCAAAGAGCAGATTCAGGCAGCGAGGGAGGCGGACCTGTTTGCTTACCTGCAGTTCCATGAGCCTGGGGTGCTGAAACGGGACGGGCCCAATTACCGCCACAAGGAACATGACAGCCTGGTTTATGTGACCGGGAAAAGGTATTGGTACTGGAACAGCCGGGGCCGGAGTATCAACGCCCTGGATTATCTGATCCAGATTCGGGGCTACGGGCTGGTGGATGCGGTCCATACGCTGGTAGGCGGGGAAATCCGGCAGACGCCGGCCTATCGGAGTACAACAGCAACAGACCGTGTGCATAAGGAACAGGAAAAGAAAACATTTTCCCTCCCCTGGGCCAGACGATGTGCCACTTCTGCCGTTTCTTATTTGCAGCGGCGCGGGATCAGCTCTGATGTGATCAGCCGGTGTTTCCGGGACGGGCTGTTCTATGAGGCGCGGTATCATAGCGAGCCGGTCTGTGTGTTTGTGGGAAAGGATGAAGCCGGCAAAGCAAAGTTTGCCTGTATGCGGAGCATTGCCGGCAGCCTTAGGAAAGATGTTTACGGCAGCGACAAGGAATACAGCTTCTGCTATCCACCCCGGAATCCGGGCAGCCGGCATGTGGCGGTATTTGAGGCGCCCATTGACGCCCTCTCCCATGCCACGCTGCAGGAGTTAGAAGGCTGGAAATGGGACGGCTACCGGCTGTCCCTGGGCGGCACTTCCCATGTGGCGCTGATTGCATTTTTGAAACGCCACCCGGAAATCCGGCGCGTCAGCCTCTACATGGACAATGACCTTGGCGGCCTTAAAAATGCCAGGAGGATCAAGGCAATGCTCCATGAAGATCAGCGGTTCAGACATATCCGGGTGGGCGTCAACCCGCCCCGCATGGGAAAGGACTACAACGAAATGCTGCTCCATGTTACAACGCAGATGAAAGAACATCAACAGCAATGCCGCCGGAAACAGGCGGCTGTTTCGATTTGACAAGGAGGATTTCAAGAAATGATGAACACAGAGAACACGGCTTTACAGATGATCGCCGAAGCCGCCCGGTGCCCGGACTATGGCCCTGACATGGTTAAGGCGCTGATGGAAAAACTGGATATGAACGAGAAAGGCTTTGCGCTCCTGATGAATGTCGCCCCTTCGACGGTCCGGCTCTGGACCAGCGGAGCGGCGCAGCCCAGCGGCACGGCCAGACGGCTCATGCAGGTTTACGAGACCGGGCCGGAGATTGTCGGCAAGATTGCCGGAGGGCAGCCGCCGGCAGAGGGGAGAGATTCGTAAATGGCGGAGGAAAGGACATATACGGATTCCGGCACGGGAACGCCGATTGCGGAAAATGAGCAGGTTAAGGCGCTGCTTGCGCTCTTAAAGGAAAATGATTCCCCCGCCTATGCGGACTTCGCAAAACTGATCGAATCTGTCACAGGGATGGAGGACCGCCTTTCCATAGCGGTCGGCGAGCTGGCGGCCATGCGGGAGGACCTGCAGAAAATGCAGGACCGCTCCCTGAAAGCCTCCTTACAAAAGACCTGTAAGACGCTGGAAGGCAATATTGCCTCCATGCAGCAGAAATTATCAGAGCTAAAGGGGAAGATTGTTGAGGGATGCAGGCATATCCTGGAGGATTTTAAGGAACGCGGTACGATTGCATTGAACGGGCTCGCCAATTTCCTGCACCTGAAACCGGCGTTAGAGGCGGTCCGCCAGGGGGCGGAAAACCACCAGCAGGTCAGTAACCGGGCAATGGAGAGGATCGACGCTTTCGTTTCCGAGTACCATGAGGCAGGAAAACACCTGAAAAATATGCGCCTGGCGCTGATGGGAAAGGAACCGGTACAGCAGGCAAAGACCGGCGGGGAGATTGCCCGCTATGTCAAGGCCCCCTACCGTGCCAGCCGTGCCTGCATGGGAACCATAAAGAAGAACGCAGAAAAAGCAATAGCCGCGCTGGAAGGGCTGGAACAGCAGGCACAGCGCCGGCCTTCCGTTTTGGCGGCCATGCGGGAACAGGCGGTAAAGGCAGCGCCAATAAAGAACCAGCCGGCGCCTTCCCATGACAAAGGCAGCCGGTGATAAAAACAGAATGAAGGGAGGTAATCAAATTGAAACAGGAACCGCTTCCGCAGATTCACTTAGTCCATGATACGGATTTAGGCATATTTGCCTATGAGCTCCATATCCTGGCCGGGGATTTCCAGCGGGAAAGTGAATTCAACCTGCGCTCACTGGCAGCCAACACCGGGCCGGATTCTATCGCTGTCATGGGAAAAAAACACATATGGCTTGCGGATGCCCTGTCTGCCTACTATCCCACAGGAGAGCTTTACCGGATGGCCGCCATGACGGAATACCCCGGCGCAAGGGCTTTCCTGTTCCACACGGAGCGTAAGGAGGGCGGACGGCTGTACGGGGATGTCCTAATGATGGACCTTGACACGCTGCGGCAGGACATAGAAAGGAATACCCTCTACCCCTACGGCGTCAGCATGGAATACCGGGACGGCACGAAGGCGGATGCAGGCATTGAAAAATGGGAATCAATGGAGCTGTGCGAAAAGGACGCCCTGAAAACCTGGCGCTACCTCTATGCGCCGGAGCAGGTGACGGAATGGCAGTACCGCTATTCTAACCGGTTCAGCCAATGGAAGGAGCAGGCATTTTCCTATATGCCCCAGGATTTGGAGGAACGGCTGAATGTGGAGTATATGGAGGCAGCACAGAACCCGGATATGGATATGTACCGCATACCCCTGGGGACAGCGAAGCAGATGCTCCTTGACGGCGGTCCGGTCTGCCGCCTTTTTCCCGGAGGGCCGGAAAAGCTACCGCCGATTGCGGCGGTCACGGGGCTCTGGTATGAGAATTACCGGGAGTTCGCTGTCAGGCCGGAGGATTTGGGTGCGGTGGACCGGCTGGTCCGCAGGGAGACGGACCGGATCATGGGAATACGCCCGCAGCATGATAAATCACAGGAACGCCGCCCTTCCCCGGAGCGGTGATTTTTTATGACAGACTGGAGGTGGTAGTGATTGGCGGATAACATGCAGCATGAAGATTTCGGGGAAAAGATCGGCGGCGCAAAAAAAGATTTATGGAAGGACCGCGGGCTCTATGTGAACGACCTGGACGCCATGAATGAGCGTGAGGCCGAGAAATTCGTAAAAAAGGATAATATCTGGAAGAAACCGGATTATGGAGCCATGCTTGATGACGGGATTCCCCTTGGCGTGGTCTATTTTATCAAAAAGGCGAGGGACGGGCTGAACGCCTCCCCGCAGTATTACCGCAGGGACGACACGCCGGAGAAGCGTCTTGCAAGACAGAAAGAATATATCCAGACGGTACGGGAGCTGCAGGGCGTGGTTTCGGAAGTCCGCACCGTGGAGGATGCCATGAAAGCCTATGACCGTTTCTTTGTGGAAAACGGGTATCTGGAACAGGTGCAGGGCTGGGGCGGCGGCATCCATTACCAAGCGACGGAGAAGGGCCGGGAGAACCCGGCCATTACAAACAAGCTGTCCAATGCCCTGATGGTCCACTCTGCCGCGCATTTTGAGCGGAACTTCACACAGAAAGCGCAGAAGGAGCAGTTTGGCGTCTCCAAAGACCAGAAAGTGCCGAAGGGCTATGCGATCCATTTCAACGACGGGAAGAATACCTATTCCAAAAATAATGACTGGAAACCTGATACCTACTATGTGACGAAGGGCTATTCCATCGTAAAGACAAATTTTGAATCGCGAGAGGCTGCCCTGAAATGGGTGCAGGCGTTGGCAAAAGGGCGCAGCAAAAGCGGAAAGACGCGGTTTGTGCCTCCCCAGCTCTCCCATGTGCGGCGCACCGGGCCGGATTACAGAAACGGCATGGAGATCACCGGGCAGCACTACCTTGATACCTTCGGGTTCCGCGGCGGTGAATTTGGGAACTGGATGAACCAGAATGACCGGCAGGCTTCCCTCAACATGGGATTTGAGGCGCTGAAGGATCTGGCGTCGGCCTTGCAGATCAGTGATAAAGATATTGCCTATCAGGGAACGCTTGCCATTGCTTTCGGCGCCAGGGGCAGCGGCAACGCGGCAGCCCATTATGAACCGCTGCGCAAGGTCATCAACCTTACGAAGATGCACGGGGCCGGCTCTTTAGCCCATGAATGGTGGCACGGGTTTGACGATTACCTGGGTACGAAGATGGGCGCGAAGGGGATGCTTTCGGAACAGCCCCGCCTCTATGCGCCGTTCCAGAAGCTGGTTGAAACCATGAAATATAAACCGGAGACGCCGGAGCAGGCTGAGACCCGGACCGAAGCACAGACAGAGCGCACCCGGAAAAATGCGGCAGGCTGGCTGGATTCGGCAGTGCTCGGTTCACTGAAACGGCATGGCAATGAGGCACAGATGGAAACATACGCAGTTCTCAGGGAGGCTTTTTTGTCCGGCGAGACAGGCTCCGTGGAACAGATCAGCGCTTTCAAGAAGTCTGTCACCGGGCGGGTAATCCCGAAAAGTGAGCGGGAACGGCTGGAAGTATTCGAGCACATGCTGTCCGGGATGCAGGCACAGGAGGCACCGCAGATCGGGCGTGTGGAAACCGATTTCTACCGGAATTCCGTGCGCATGGGCAAGGAATGTGAAAAGGACGGCGGCTATTGGGACAGCAATACGGAAATGACCGCCAGGGCTTTTGCCTGTTACATCAAGGATAAGCTGCCTTACAGCTCTGATTATCTGGCGGGACATGCGGATTGTGCCGTTGCCTTTGTGACAGATAAAAGCGGAGAACTGGAAGTCTTGAAAGCCTTCCCGGAGGGTGAGGAACGGCGTGCTATCAATGCCGTGTTTGACGAGATCGTGGCAGACCTGAAACGGGAGCAGATACTTACCCATTCGGAGGTGACACTGCCGTTGCCGGCACATACTCCACCATTGGCTGAAAATGAACAGATTTCCCTGTTTGGCGGTGAGCGCCCTTCGGTAATGGAACAGCTTGCGGCGAAGAAACCGGCAGAAAAAACTACCCCGGCACAGACGGCCCCGAAAAAGAGCCATGAGCCGGAGATTTAAGGAGGTGTGAAAGAGTTTGGAAGAAAATAAGGATTACCGCGCTTACCGATACGGCGATCATTTGGAACCCGGTTCAGAACTGAAAATCGAGCACAGTATTTTTTGTGAAGATGTAGATATTTCTTCCCTGATTACAATGGGCGCTGAAAATCTGGAGGCCATGCGCCAGGGAAGTATTGACGGCGAGCAGAAAGCCTATGAGATTGTGGTCGCTGCGGCAAAGCAATGGGAAAAGCAGGCCGCTACCACACAGGCGATTAACAGGGCGCTTTCTTACCTGCGGACCCCGGAGGTAAAGCATACCGCAAATGAATGGCGTAAAACCGACAACTGGCGAAATGACGAGGAAATCAGCAACCGCGTCTACCGTATGACTTGCGGCATATGGGAAGATACCAAATATGACCGGGAGACCAAACAGAGCGTACCGGTTGCCTGGTATGTGACCTGGGATGTATATGTAAATTCGCCGAAGGAGGGATATGGGGAGCAGATCGCAGGACAGCGGCAGAAACGCTACACAGACAAGGCCGCCGCTGAAAAGTACCTGGAAGGACGTAAGAAAGCCTATTCCCATTTGTTCAAGGAAATCTCCCCGCAGATACCCAAACAGTATGAACACCATTTTACTGTGTATGGAGCGCTCCTGCCGGGGTACACAGTAGAGGGCCGGGAGCCGGTAAAAACAGACCGCGCCGCCGATGTTTCGGAGGGCGGCATTTCTATGCCTGAAAAGCCGGAGAAACCTTCCGTGCTGGGAAAGCTGTCTGCGGCGAGGGTGCAGGAAAAGGCTGCGGCAGAGGCGAAGGCGCCAACTAAAAGGAAGGAGGATATGCAGATTTGAAAGTGTTGATGATAGAGCCGGGGAAAGCGCCTTATGAGGCCGAGCTGGACGGGAGCCTCAAATCCATGCAGGAGGCAGTCGGGGGAGGCATAGAGGGCTACTACCCTTATGCGGAGCCTGTCGCGATTGTCTGCAATGATGAAGGGAAAATAAACGGGCTGCCCCTGAACCGGGCGGTCTACAACCAGGACGGCGAGATGATCGAGATCATGGCAGGCACCTTTTTCATAGCCGGTCTCGGCGAGGAAAGTTTTGCCGACCTTCCCGATTATTTCATGGAGCAGTATAAGGAACAGTTCAAATACCCGGAGAAATTTTACCGGCTGGCGGGTGAGATCGTTGCGGTGAAGCAGCCCCTCCCGCCGGAGGAAAAGCAGCAGCCGGCCCCTGCCATGGAGGAACCGGGCGGGGATGATATAAGGCTTGACGAATCCACGGACCTGGCTTTCGACCTGGATGAATTTTTCAGGCAGAACAGCGGGGCCTATGCAGGCCTGTACCCGGATTCCCATGCGGAAAAAGAGTGCATGGCGGACGAGCTGCTTTCAGGAGATACCGGGAAAATCCGCATGAGGCTGGCGGCATTTGAACATGAGGAACACATGGAGGGAGAAACGGCGCCGCTTCTGGAGCGTATTTCTTCCTATGAAAAAGAGTATGGAATCAGCGCTTATTCCATTTACCAGCTTGACTTATCGGACAATACAGACAACCTGCGTTTTATGTCCCTGGACTGGCTGGAAAGCAGGGGGCTCTCCGTGGACCGGGACAATTACCGGATGGTCTATGCCATGCAGCGGGAACCGGGCGAAACGCTGGAGGATATTTACCGGCGGTTCAATATCGACCACCCGGATGATTTTAAGGGCCATTCCCTTTCCGTTTCTGATGTGGTAGTCCTGCATGGGAATGGCGCGGATGCCGCCTGGTACGTGGACAGTATCGGCTTTAAGGAGCTGCCGGATTTTTTCGGCGCAGGGACGCCGGAGGCAAAGCGGGATGTTTCCGTGCGGGAACAGCTTGACAGTGCGAGGAAACAGGCGGCGCAGGCAGAGCCGAAAGTGCCGGATAAAAAGCCCAGGGAACAGGAAAGGAGTTGATGGCTTATGCTGATGGCGGTTGACGGTCCGTATGCGCTGATGGTGCAGCCGGACGACATTTTAATCTCTCCCCGTGAGGTAGACGAGCATTTTGGGACAATGGCCTGCTTCCATTCCCGCTATGCGCTGGGCGACAGCCACAATTACATGGATAAAGACGATTTCCTGCGGGAGATGTATTTAGATACCGTGGGGCATGATGAAGCGGGCCTGAAACGCTATGAACACATGGTAAACATTGTGAGCAGCCGGTTCCGGCACGGACCAAAGACGGAGGAACGGGCGGTTGATGACGCCATGCTGAAGGTGATCTCCGAAAAATACATTACGCTGCCCCTCTATCTGATGGACCACAGCGGCCTTGCCATGCAGACCGCAAGTTTCAATGACCCCTGGGACAGCGGGCAGGTCGGATGGATTTATGTTTCCAAAGAGGACGCGCTAAAGGAATTTGGCGGCGAAAAAATGACCGGCGCCATTCGGAAAAAGGCGGAGGACCTGATGCGCAGCGAAGTAGCCGCTTACGATTCCTACCTGCGGGGCGAGTGCTACGGCTTTGAGCTATACAAAAACGGCGAGCTGTCGGATAGCTGCTGGGGATTCATGGGTGGCCTGGAGGATGCCTGTAAGGATATGGCTGCATATCTTCCGGAGGGCTGCAGGGATATGGTGGCGCATTTAGAGGAACAGGACCACCCGGCGACCATCATAAAGACGCTTCTGAAACATGCGAAAATCCAGGCAGAGCAGGCGGCAAAAGCCTTTGAGCACGCACCCCGCCAGCAGGTGATCGGGGACGCCCGGTAAGGCAGTTGTCTCCCAATTTATAATTACAGATTTTATCAGGAAGGAGGATGCTTATGCAGGAAGATTTGGAACAGCGGACCGTGTCGGTTTCCATCCAGGCGGCGAAGCTGTCCGGGCGGGTGCTGCGCTCTGCGGTTGCCGCCGTGCTCCAAAAGATGGAGCAGGAACGCACTACCCCGAAAGTCGGCAGGAACAGCATGAAACGGCTGACCTATAGGGACCCCGGTGCGAATACCATTGAAGTCTCCGGCAGAATCCGCTCCTTTGAGCGGTACGCCAGGAAACACCAGGTACGCTACCATATTGAAAAAGAGCTGGGGACCGATCCCCCAAAGTGGACGGTCTATTTCAAAGCGAACCAGGCGGACGCGCTGACGGCAGCTTTTAAGGAATATACCCAGAAAGACCTTGCCCGGAGCGCCAGGCCGTCGCTGCTCTCCCAGCTTCATAAATTCAAGGAGCTGGCACAGGCTCTTGGCCGTGACCGGGTGAAGAATAAGGAACACGGAGGGCCGGAACGTTGAAAATAGACACCGATACCCTGAAAAAGCAGGTGACCCTTCACCTGCCCTATCTTCTGTTCCTTCTGGTATTTGCGAAGCTGGGCGAGGCGGTGCGCCTTGCCCCCGGAGCGGACGCCTCACAGAAATTGTTAGGACTGTCCGAGGGTTTCTCACTGGCTTTTCAAAGCATGTGGCCGGGCGCAGCTCTGGACTGGCTGGCGGGATTATGCGGAGCGGCTATTGTGCGGCTGGCAGTCTATCTCAAAGGGAAGGACGCCAAGAAGTACCGCAAAAATGTGGAATACGGGAGCGCCCGCTGGGGGAACAAGGCAGATATTGCCCCTTTCATGGACCCGAAACCGGAAAACAACATGATCCTGACGCAGACCGAGGGGCTTATGATGTCCGGCAGGCCGAAGAACCCGGCCCATGCCCGCAATAAAAATGTGCTGGTAGTCGGTGGTTCCGGCTCCGGCAAGACGAGATTTTTTATAAAACCCAACTTAATGCAGCTCCATAGCTCGTATGTCGTCACCGACCCGAAAGGCACGGTCTTGATAGAGGTGGGAAAGCTGCTAAGCCGCGGCACGCCGAAGCTGGATAAGGACGGAAAACCGGTCAGGGGAAAGAATGGAAAAACTGTGTATGAGCCTTATAAAATCAAGGTATTCAATACGATCAACTTTTCAAAAAGTATGCACTATAACCCTTTTGCTTACATCCACAATGAGAAGGACATTCTGAAACTGGTAACGGTGCTGATCGCAAACACCAAAGGGGAAGGAAAATCCGGCGATGATTTCTGGGTCAAGGCCGAGACGCTGCTGTATACGGCGCTGATCGGCTATATCTATTATGAGGCCCCGACAAACGAGCAGAATTTTTCCACCCTGGTAGAAATGATAAACGCTATGGAGGTCCGGGAGGATGACGAGACTTTCAAAAATGCGGTGGATTTGCTGTTTGACGCGCTGGAGCAGAAGGACCCGGACCACTTCGCCCTACGCCAGTATAAGAAATATAAATTAGCGGCGGGCAAGACAGCGAAAAGCATACTTATTAGCTGCGGCGCCAGATTGGCGCCATTCGATATTAAGGAGGTCCGGGAGATCACCATGTATGACGAGCTGGAGCTTGACCTGGTCGGGGACAGGAAAACGGCGCTGTTCTTTATCATCAGCGATACGGATGCGACGTTCAATTTCCTTGTCAGCATGGCCTATACGCAGTTGTTCAATCTGCTGTGCGAGCGTGCCGATGACAGGTACGGCGGCAGGCTGCCGGTACATGTGCGGTGCCTGATCGACGAGGCCGCCAATATCGGGCAGATTCCGAACCTGGAAAAGCTGATGGCGACGATCCGTTCCAGGGAGATTTCAGCCTGCCTGGTATTGCAGGCGCAGAGCCAGCTAAAGGCGCTCTATAAGGACAACATGGACACCATCATCGGGAATTGTGACGCTTCCCTTTTCCTGGGAGGCAAGGAGGAAACCACGCTGAAAAGCTGGAATTCCCTGCTGGGAAAAGAGACCATCGATATGTATAACACCAGCGTCACCAAAGGAAATCAGGAATCCCACGGACAGAATTTTCAGAAATTGGGAAAGGATTTGATGTCGGTGGACGAGCTGGCCGTGATGGACGGCGGGAAATGCCTCCTGCAGATTAGGGGCGTCCGGCCCTTCCTCTCCCGCAAGTACGATATTACGAAACACCCGAATTATAAATACCTGTCGGATTATGCCCCTAAAAATGCTTTTGACATTGAAAGATTCCTCTCAACCAGGCTGCCCGTCAGCCCTGGGGAGCTGTACCGCAATTATGAGGTCACGGCGGAGGATTTGGAGGCGCCGGCTGTATGATGATGTAGCTGCCTGTTAAAGTCTCTGGCTTTGGCGGGCTTTTTCTTTTCACCGGAAGGAGGTTCTATTGAGGATTCGCGCCCCTCCCTGACAACTGTATACCTTTCCAGGATGCTCCTGGACTATGCCGCCCCTGTGCTTTATGCAGATTTTCTTAAAGCACAGGGGCGTTTTTTCGTTTCCGGCCAGATACGGCCATACCACAAAACCAACATTTCTCAAATTAAAGGAGGACAACTTTATGGCTTTTTTTGCAAGTGCGATTGATACTTTGAAAATTCTGGTGATTGCTCTGGGTGCCGGCCTCGGCGCATGGGGCGTCATCAACCTTCTGGAGGGTTATGGCAATGACAATCCCGGAGCCAAGTCGCAGGGGTAAGCTACGCCCTCCACGGACAAGTAATTGCCGTGCAGCGTATGGTGGAAGTCCATACGGCAACAGGCTGAATTGCTGGGAACCCCTAAAGCCGTGCGTACCAAAACATGGGGATGAAACATGCCCGGATGTGATGGTGGCGAAATCAGAAAAAAACGCACGGATGGCGCAGGGTGCGAACCTAAACGCCGGGACAATGGGCGATCAGCAGCCAAGCCCCGAACAGGGGAAGGTTCAACGACTATCCTTTACAGGAGTAGGGCCGAGCGGCCCGAAGCAGCCTGCCCCGCTCCATGCGGGTGAAGATATAGTCTGCGCCCATGTGAAAGCATGGGGTGTCCGCTTCTTTTGAAGTGGGGC
>CAJTCY010000025.1:5300-26844 GCA_910575075.1 Lachnospiraceae bacterium | reverse complement strand
GCACCGGGGCAGCGACCCGGTGTGAACAAAAACGGATGAAACAGCTTATGGCTGGCGGAGGTATTGCGCTGGTGGGTGCCACGCTGATCCCGCTGCTCTCCGGCCTGTTCGGTTAATAGCCGATGGGCAGTCTGTTTGAATGGATAACAGACTGGATTAAAGAGGGCTTGATTGAAGCGATCACAGGACAATACACCGGTATCTTTGAGTCCGTCAACAGCCAGGTCTCGGATGTGGCCTCACAGGTAGGCCAGACACCGCAGGGGTGGAATGGCGGCGTGTTCAGCATGATCCAGAATCTTTCTGAAACCGTCGTCATTCCCATTGCGGGAATCATCCTGACTTTTGTTCTTGTCTATGAACTGATCCAGATGATCCTGGAAAAGAACAACATGCACGATTTTGATACGTTCAACATCTTCAAGTGGATTTTCAAAACCTTTGTTGCCACATACCTGCTCACCAACTGCTTTACTATCGTCATGGCGGTGTTTGACGTCGCCCAGCATGTGGTGAATCAAAGTTCCGGCGTGATAAACGGGAGCATGGATGTTACCGCCGCGCTGGCCGACCTGGAAACGCAGCTTGAAGCAATGGGGATGTGGGAACTGATCGGCCTGTGGCTGGAGACCAACATTATCAACCTGTGCATGTGGGTGTTGTCCATCGTGATCTTTGTCATTGTGTATGGCCGCATGATTGAAATATATCTCACGGTCAGCCTGGCACCCATACCGTTTTCCACAATGGCAAACCGTGAATGGGGGCAGATGGGGACGAATTACCTGCGTTCCCTGTTTGCTTTGGGTTTCCAGGGGTTTTTGATTATGGTCTGCGTCGCGATCTATGCGGCGCTGGTCCAGTCAATCCCTTCTTCCGGCGACATCCACGGCGCGATCTGGGGCACGGCAGGCTATACGGTCCTGCTGGCCTTTGCCCTGTTTAAGACAGGCTCGCTATCCAAAAGTATTTTTAACTCGCATTAGTGTGTAACCGACCTATTTTAACAAGAAGGAGGATTTTTCTATATGAGTAAGACCAACCATGAAACCATGCAGCCGGAGGCCCAGGCGGGCGAGGGCTTGAAGCTGGATGTAACGGTGCGCCCGATTGCCCCGATGGGGAACCTTCTGGCTTTCGCCAATGTGACGATCGGGGACTGTTTCAAGATCGACGGCTTCCGTATCTGCTCCGGCGAGAACGGCCTGTATGTCAACATGCCCTCAACCCAGGATAAGCAGGGAAAATGGAGGGATGTCTGCTGGCCGGTGACGGCGGATTTCCGCAGGCAGCTTAATGACGCCCTGATCGGAGGGTACGGCCAGGCGATTGAAAACCTGCAGGCCACCCTTGAAGCGACAAAGGGAGCGGCGGAGAAGCCTTCCCTGGCCGGCGCCCTGAAAGAAAATGCCGGCAAGGTCAAGACGCCCCCGGCAAAATCCGCCCCGGCCAAGAATGAGCAGGCCCGGTAATGGCGGAGGCCGGAAAATATGGCATCGTGTACGCGGACCCGCCCTGGCGCTATGATATGAAACGCGGAAATGGGGTGGCCGAAAAGCACTACCCCACCATGAGCATGGAAGAAATATGCGCGCTGCCGGTTGCAGACCTTGCGGCCAAAGACAGTGCGCTTTTCCTATGGGCCACCTTCCCACAGCTTAATGAGGCGTTCCGGGTGATCGAAGCATGGGGGTTCAAATATAAGACGCTGGCCTTCCTCTGGCTCAAACAGAACCGGAAAGCGGATTCCTGGTTTTACGGGATGGGGTTCTGGACCCGGAGCAACGCCGAGGTATGCCTTCTGGCGACACGCGGGCGCCCGAAACGCCAGTGTGCGGGAATCCACCAGTTTGTGATCTCCCATATTGAGCAGCACAGCAAGAAGCCGGACGAGGTACGGGATAAGATTGTGAAGCTCATGGGCGACCAGCCCAGGATAGAGCTTTTTGCAAGGCAGCAGACCCCCGGCTGGGATGTGTGGGGCAATGAGGTGGAATCCACGGTCACGATGCAGGAACAAAACCAGTGAGATACAGCATGAATGGAGGTGAATTTACATGCCTTATGTACCCGTACCCAAAGACTTAACGAAAGTCAAGACCAAGCTGGCGTTCAACCTGACGAAGCGCCAGCTTATCTGTTTCAGCCTGGCCGCATTGGTCGGGCTGCCGGTATACTTCCTTACCCGCGGCGCTGTCGGTAACTCGGCGGCGGTGCTAATGATGATCGGGCTTATGATGCCCTTTTTCTTTTTCGCCATGTATGAGCGGGATGGGCAGCCGGCGGAGAAACTTCTGAAAAACAGGCTCCGCTATAAGCTCTGGCCGAAGAAACGGCCATACCGGACGGAAAATTTGTATAAATCCATGTCAGAGAAGGAGGTTATGAGGATTGCCAAAAACCAGACAGCAGGAGGCCCAGGAAAAGCGCCTGCAAAGAAACATCAGGCAGGCAAAAAAGGCCAGGGCAGACGCAAAAACAGGCGGGCGTAATGCTTCCCGCATAAAGCCGTCCAGGAAAGGCGGCTTTTTCAGTGGGCTTAAATCGGACGCCCCGCAGACGGTCCAGCAGAGTATTCCCTATAAAGAAATGTATCGTGACGGGATCTGCCGGCTGACGGATAAGCTCTACACCAAGACGGTGCAGTTTTTTGATATTAACTACCAGCTCGCACAGGCGGATGACAAGGCGCAGATTTTTGAGGGCTACTGTGATTTCCTCAATTATTTTGACGCTTCGATCCATGTGCAGCTTACCTTTATCAACCAGCGGGCCAACATGCAGGATTTCGCCCGCAGTATTGATATCCCCATCCGTGGCGACGAATATGACGGAATCCGCAAAGAGTATGGGGATATGCTGAAAGGTCAGCTCCAAAAAGGCAACAACGGTCTTACCAAGCGGAAATATATCACTTTTGGCATTGAGGCTGACGACCTTCGCACCGCGAAAATGCGCCTGGAGCGGATCGAGGCCGACGTGCTGGCAAATTTCAAGGCCCTGGGAGCCCAGGCAAAGCCATTAGACGGGCTGGAACGCCTGGAGCTCCTTCACAGCCAGCTCCACCCGGACGGGCAGGAAAAGTTTCATTTTACCTGGGCGGACCTCCCGAAAACCGGGCTGTCCACAAAAGATTTTATTTCGCCCTCCGGCCTGTCGTTCTCAAATGACGGAAAGACTTTCCGGGTAGCCGACCATTCCGGGGCGGTGTCTTTTTTGCAGATTTTAGCGCCGGAGCTGACGGACCGGCTGCTGGCGGAGCTGCTTGACCTGGACGATGCCGTGACAGTAAACCTGCATATCCAGTCTATCGACCAGGCCCAGGCGATCAAGAACATCAAGCGCAAGATGTCCGATTTGCAGAAAATGACCATTGAGGAACAGAAAAAAGCGGTCCGCGCCGGGTATGACATGGACATCATACCTACGGACCTTGCCACCTACGGCGAAGAAGCAAAGAATCTTTTACAGGATTTGCAGAGCCGGAATGAGCGCATGTTTCTTGTGACGGTGCTGGTGGAGAATATCGCTCACAAACGGCAGAAGCTGTTCAATGACATCCTTTCTGCTTCCGGTATTGCGCAGAAATATAACTGTGCCCTGAAACGTCTGGACTTCCAGCAGGAACAAGGCCTTATGTCCTCTCTTGCCTTAGGGTTGAACCAGATTGAAATTGAGCGTGGGCTTACGACCAGCAGCACCGCCATTTTCGTGCCGTTCACGACCTGCGAGCTGTTCCAGGAGGGCGAGGCGCTTTATTATGGCCTGAACGCTTTAAGCAATAACCTGATCATGGCGAACCGCAAGAACTTAAAGAACCCCAACGGCCTGTTCTTAGGCACGCCGGGCAGCGGCAAGTCTTTCTCGGCAAAGCGTGAGATCGTCAATGTGTTCCTTTTAACGGAGGATGACATCATCATTGCAGACCCGGAAAATGAGTACGGGCCTTTAGTACAGCAGTTCGGCGCCCAGGGGCAGGTCATTGACATTTCCCCGACTTCCACCAACTATATCAATCCGATGGACATTAACCTGGACTATTCGGATGATGAAAACCCCATCACGCTGAAAAGCGATTTTATCCTGTCCCTGTGCGACCTGGTGATCGGCGGCAAGGAGGGGCTTTCCCCGATTGAGAGGACCATCATTGACCGCTGCACAAGGCTGGTGTACCGGGATTACCTGCAGGACCCGCGCCCGGAGAATATGCCGGTCCTGGGAGACCTGTACGGGCTGCTTTTGAAACAGTCCGAGCCGGAGGCGCAGAATATCGCCACGGCGCTGGAAATCTACGTGAACGGCTCCCTGAATGTATTCAATCACAGGTCCAACATTGATATGAACAACCACCGGGTACTCTGCTTCCAGTTAAAGTCTCTGGGCAAGGCCCTGAAAGAGATCGGCCTTTTGATTATGCAGGACGCCGTGTGGAACCGCGTCACGGCCAACCGCTCCAAGCATAAGACGACCTGGTTCTATATTGACGAATTCCATCTCCTTTTGAAAGGCCAGACCGGAAGTTTCAGCGTGGAAATCTGGAAACGGTTCAGGAAATGGGGCGGCATACCGAGTGGCCTGACGCAGAATGTGAAGGACCTGCTGGCCTCCCGTGAGATTGAGAATATTTTTGAAAACTCGGATTTTATCTACATGCTGAACCAGGCCCAGGGAGACCGGCAGATTCTGGCGAAGCAGCTGGGGATTTCCCCGCACCAGCTTTCCTATGTGACCCATTCCGGCCCCGGCGAGGGGCTTCTGTTCTTTGGGAATGTGATTATCCCCTTTGTCGATCATTTTCCGAAGGATACCCTGCTGTACAGCGTACTTACAACACGGCCTGATGAAGTGGCGGGAACGAAGGCATGAGGAAACAAAAATACCCTGAAAGCGATTGGAGGTGAGGGCAATGGCGCGTGACAGGAATTTTCAGAGAAAACAGAAAGATGCCCGGATGCCGGCGCGGGATTCCCACGGGGAGGACCGCATGGCGGCCCGGCAGGGAGAGCCGGATTTTGACCTGCGCCGGGCAAGGGACGCCCCTTCTTCCGGCAATTCAAGGAACCGCAAGCAGGCGGCACCGGTGCAGACGGAAACTTATGGATCAGATATATTTGCCGGTTGCGAAAACAGTGATACGGCAGCACAGGATTCCCCTACCCAGGTTTTTCCCGGACAGGAACCAACTGGATCAGAACCATATGTGCCGGAAACCAGGCGGGGCAGCCAAGGACAGGGCAATGCTGCTTACAGGGATTCCAGGCAGGAGGATTTCAGCCAGGGGAGCCCAGGGAGGCGCAATGCCGCTTACCAGAATTTCAAGCAGGAAGAACCCAGACAAGCAGATTTCAGCCAGGAGAGCCCAGGGAGGCGCAATGTCGCTTACCAGAATTTCAGGCAGGAAGAATCCCCACAGGAGAATTCCAGACAGACAGTTTTTGCAGAACACGGTCCGAAAGGTGCGGATTCCCGGTATGGGAAACTATTTCAGGAAGGAGCCGGGGCACAGAAAGGGGAAGAAAAATCCGGCCAGGCAGGACACTGGAACCGGACACGGCAGCATGGTAATAAATACCAACAGCGCTTTCAGGAGGCGGCAAAAGCCGAGGAACCTCAGGAGAAACCGCCGGAGGCAGCCGAAGGAGAACCAAAACGGCCTTCCAAGCTGGAATTTACCGCTGACGAACTCCCACCGGAAACAGCGGATAAGAAGCTCACGAAAGCCCGACGGAAGGCAGAACGGACAGCGGAAAAACTGGAACAGGCGGAAAACCGCCTTCCTGCCCGCCGTAAGCTGCGGATGGAAACATCTTCTGATCCCGATACGGGCAAGGCCAAAAAGCGCCTGAAATTTGAAAAGGAGGTGAAATCCCAGCGGGCCCATGTCAAGGGTCCCGTTCCGATGCGCCCGGTAAAGGCCGGCGCAAATATGGCGGTGGGTTACGCCCATAAAAAGATTTATCAGGCAGAGAATGAAAATGTCGGCATTAAAGCGGCCCACCGCACCGAGCTTGTAAGTGAGTCGGGGCTGCGCATGGCATATCACAGGCATAAGACGGCGCCGTACCGCAGGGTGGCAAAATTACAGCAGAGGTCAGCCAGGGCCAATGCCCGGCTTGCCTACCGGCAGACTTTGCATGACAGCCCGGAGCTGAAGAAAAACCTCCTTGCCCGGATGTGGCAGAAACAGAAGATAAAACGCCAGTACGCCAAAGCAGCCAGAGAAGCGAAAAAAGCGGGAAAGCGTGCAAAGGACACCGCCGTTACAACAGAAAAGATCGCTGCCGGCGTGGTCCATGCCGTCAGGCGCCACCCGGTCCTATGCGGGATCGTGCTCCTGCTCCTTATGGTATTTTTCCTGATCGCGTCCCTGATTTCTTCTTTTTCCAACCTGGGGAGCGGCGGGCTGGGGAGCCTTGCAGCCTCTACCTATCTGGCGGACGATGCGGACATCAACAATGCGGAGCTTGCTTATACCGAGTGGGAAACGGACCTGCAGATGCAGGTCAACCGTGTGGAAACAGACCGCCCCGGCTATGACGAGTACCGCTATAATATCGGCCCCATTGAGCATGATCCCTATGTCTTAATGGGGTACCTCACTTCTGCCTATCAGAATTTTACCTATGCGCAGATCGAGGGCGTCCTCCGGGAGCTGTTTAACGGGCAGTATTCCCTGTCTTTTTCAGAAGAAACGGAAACCCGCTACCGGACAGAAACCAGCGTTGACCCGGAGACCGGCGAGGAAACAGAGGAAGAAGTGCCTTATGAGTGGCACATCCTAAATGTAACGCTTACTTCTACGCCGCTTGAAAACCTGGTTGTTTCACGCATGAACGCAGACCAGAAGGAAATCTGCGAGATTCTGTTGCAGACCAAAGGCAACCGGCAGTATGTGAAAAATGTATTTGGCACGAACTGGCTGCCCTATGTCACCAGCTACTACGGCTACCGGGTACACCCGATCAGCGGGGGAAAGAACTACCATACCGGCGTTGACATCGGGATGCCCCAGGGCACGGAGATTTTAGCCGGGCATGACGGCACGGTCACGCTGGCCGGTGAAGCCGGCGGATACGGCCTGTGCGTTGCCATTGAGGGCGAGGCTTATGAGGGGCGCTCCCTCACCACCAAATACGGCCACTGTTCACAGATTCTTGTATCTGCCGGACAGGAGGTAAAGGCCGGGGATGTGATCGCGAAGGTCGGCAGCACCGGAAATTCCACCGGGCCGCATCTGCACCTGGAGGTGCTAGTTGACGGTCAGTATATGAACCCTTTGTATTTTGCCGATACCGGCGATACCAGCGAGCGGCATTTGCCGGAGGCAGGCGCAGGCGGCGGAGGGAACTATTTTGATTATGACGTCCCGCCGGAGGCCCTTGCGGATGAAAAATTTGCGGCCATGCTTGCGGAGGCTGAAAAGTATTTGGGCTATCCGTATGTGTGGGGAGGCGCGAGCCCTTCCACTTCCTTTGACTGTTCCGGCTATGTTTCCTGGGTAGTCAACCATTGCGGCGTGGGCTGGAACTTCGGGCGTCTGACCGCGGACGGGCTTTTAGGCGTGTGCACGCCTGTATCAAGCGCGGATGCAAGGCCCGGTGACCTGATTTTCTTCCAGGGCACCTACAATACCAGCGGCGCAAGCCATGTGGGAATCTATGTAGGTAACGGTATGATGATCCATTGCGGGGACCCGATCTCCTACGCAAATATCAACACAAGCTACTGGCAGCAGCACTTTTATACATTTGCGCGTCTGCCCTGACAGATTGGTGTCTGATGATAATTAAGTTTGACAATATGAGAATAAAGTAAGACATTTTCATAAAAAAGCGTGACAATATCTGTTACAGTGAATGACTGATAAAAAAGTATGACAACCACAACGGGAAAATCATAAAAAAGCCTGACAATAGCAGGAAAAATATCATAGGTGGCAATGTCATAAATCGGAAAGTGGAACCGTCACGCTGACCAGCTTGGAGTGCAGAGCATTTCAGGCTTTTCTATTGTCAAACTATTTTATCACAAAGGCACTTGTGAATGTAAGACTTTTTTATGAAAGGACAATTGGTGTCCAGTGACAATTAAGTTTGATAATTTTGCAATAAAGATTGATAATTTACAACTTTGTTTGATAAAAACGGCTTCACAAAGAAATTGACAATTATGATTGATAAAACTCAAAGAAAATGAAAATTTAAGTTGATACAAACGGAGATTTCGTGGAACTTAAAGTAGCACGGTTCTTATTATGCTTCTTTGCTTTTCTGCAACATGGCTTCGTGATATTAAGTTTTGGAGTAAATTATCAAACTTAATTGTAATTATGGAGCTTATTATTATCAAACTGTTTTGCAAAAAGACAGATTGGAGGTAATAAATTGAACCCTAAGATTGAGAAACTGGAGAAAGAGATCGACAAGACAAAAACAAAGATTGCGGAGATGCAGGCCAAGCTCCGCGACCTGGAAAAGCAGAAAACGGAGCTGGAGAATACCGATTATGTGGCGATTGCCCGCAGCTTCCATCTGACACCCCAGCAGCTGGCCGAATTTCTGAAATCGCAGCAGTCCGCCCCGTCCGGGGATGGCACGCTGCAGAAACAGGAGGATATGAATGAGGACTAAAAAAATCTCTCTGCTACTGGCGCTTATGCTTGTCATAAGCGCCATATCTTTGCCCCTGACGGCTTATGCAGCCGGGGACAAAGATACCACGCCGCCCGAACTTACGGCTTCCCTGGACGGCGACACGCTGAAAATAGAAAGCAGCGACGATAATTCCGGCGTGGAGGCGGTATTTGTGGACGGGAACCGTATCAATTCCCTAACCAATGGGGCGGCTTCCGTTGCCTTAAAGGATTATGCCGGCACGGAAAAGCAGGTAAGCGTGTACGCCCAGGACTATGCCGGGAACCGCTCAAAGACTGTGAAGTTTGAGAATCCCTATTATGAGGAACCGGCGCCCACGGAAAAACCTGCGGCTGCAACGCAGCAGAACCAGGGCGGCACGGCGGCAAAACCTGTGCAGGCCCAGGCTGCTTCCCCTGGCAGCACAAACAGCAATGCCGGGAACAGCAATTCCGGGAACGGTTCTAATACAGGTACGAATACGGACGCCAATGGCGGCGGTAATACAGCCTCCGGCACAAACGGCGGCAGCCCCGATTCCCAGGAGGAAACGGAATCCGCTTCCGCTATCCCGGACGGCGCGTTTACCCCGGAGGGCACCGGCACGGTGTTAGATACGGCCACCGGCGCAGATGGGGATAAACAGTTTTACACCATCACCACCGAGGACGGGAATGTGTTCTATCTGATTATTGACGGAAAGCGGGACGGCAACAACGTCTACTTCCTGAACGGCGTTACCGAGGCCGACCTGATGGCGCTGGCGGAAAAGAGCGAGGGCACCATGAGCGCGATCCCGGCGGAGGATGTCTGCACCTGTACGGATAAATGCGTGGTCGGGGAAGTCAATACCGCCTGCCCGGTCTGCAAGAACGACCTGAAGGGCTGCGCCGGGAAAGAAAAACCTGCGGAAACGGAGGAACCCGCACAGGCAGAGCAGCCGAAAAAGGACAAGGGCAGCGCCGGCACGATCATCTTTATTATCATTGCCCTTCTTGCAGTAGGCGGTGTTGGTTATTATGTGAAGATCGTCCGTCCGAAACAGCAGGCAGAGAATGACGAAGATTTCGAGGATGACGGGTACGGCGAAGGCTTTGACCCGGATGAGGCTTACGGCGAGACGGAATTTCTCTCCGAGGACGATTTTGACGACAGGGACAGCGAATAAAGCTGTCCTTTAGTATTTTAAGAAAGCGAGGATATTACATGGAGAAAACAACAATCCATTACCGTAGCGGCCTAGAGCGGCTGCTGGCATTTCTTCTCTGCGCAGTATGCGTCTTTGGGCTGATCCCTACTCAGGCGTTTGCGTTTTCGCCGGGACAGAAAGCAAGCTCCTGGCTGGGCGACCAATATGTGGGGTCTGACGGGCAGCATTATTATGCGCCGGCGCCTTACACCTACCTTGTTTACAATTCTGACGGGACGATGGATGTGCGCGCCAGTTCCGGGGGCAGCGCTTACCGGCATTATATGCTGACAGCTTCGGATGGGAGCAGCCAGCAGGTCTATTGTGTGGAGAGCGGCATTGCCTATAACACTTCTGACAATACCTATACATCGGAAAGCGGCACCAACAGCAATTACTTAAACCTCCTTCCTTCCGGGGCAAGGCGGGGGATCACCCTCACGGCGATCTACGGCTGGAAACCCGGCGCTTCTCTCCCTGTGTCCGGCATTAACGAGGATGATTATAAAATGGCGACACAGATCATCCTCTGGGAGTACCAGCAGCAGCTTCGGAGCGATCCTTACAGCCGCCACGGGAACGGCCATGCAGACGCCGATCAGTATTTCAGTGTGATCGCCGGACGCCCGGCAGAAAGAGCCTACAACTGGATTTTAGAGCAGGTTGCCTCTCATTCCACCGTGCCGTCCTTCACATCCACAAAGAAAAGCGAAGCCCCGGAGCTGGAACTGAAATGGGACACGGAGAAAAAAGTTTATACCCTTACTGTCACGGACACCAATAACCTGAAAATCAATCTGGAGATTTTGAAAGGCAGCGGCGTTTCCGTTACAAGAAATGGGAACAAGTACACGTTTACCAGTAAGAACATGATCATGGACCCTGTCGCCTTTGAATTCCGAAAGGATATTCCGGTTGCTAACGACATGCTGATCTGGGGGAGGCCGGGTTACCAGACCATGATGACCGGCGCCACCGACCCGGTCTCCTTCTTTGTAAAGATCAAGACCGAGACCTACGGCACCGCAAAGATTGTCAAGACCAGCGAGGACGGCATTGTGTCCGGGATTCCTTTCCAAATCTCCGGCACGGACATCCTTGGGAACAAGGTGGATGAAACCGTCACTACCGGGGAAAACGGGCAGATCAAGGAAAAGCTGCTGCCCGGCACCTATCTGGTGAAGGAGCTGCCGGTGGACCGCTATGTGACCCCTTCCGCGCAGTATGTCACCATTGAAAGCGGCCAGACCGCTACGGTGCATTTCAGCAATATCCTGAAAAAATTCCGTGTCCATGTGGTAAAGAGTGACGCAGATACCGGCGCCGCCCAGGGCGACGCCACCCTTGCCGGGGCAGTTTACGGGATTTATAACAACGGCGAGCTGGTAGACACCTACACCACCGGGCCGGGCGGCAGCTTTATGACCCGGTACTATGTCTGCGGCGATAACTGGACCGTGCGGGAGATTGAGCCGAGCACCGGCTACCTCTTAAACGATACGGTCTATGAGGTGGGCGCCTCCCCCACGCTTTATGAAGTGGAGCTGAACACCACCGAGAACCAGGTCACGGAAACGGTCATTTACGGAAACATCCAGCTTGTGAAGCATACGGACGACCTGGACCCGGATGTGTCCGGGGATGAAAATACGGACGAGCCCAATGAGGGCGTCATTGAGCGCCCGGAGGCCGGCGCAGTTTTTGAGGTCTATCTGAAAGCGGCTGGCAGCTATGACGCAGCGAAGGAAAGCGAGCGTGACCTGCTCACCACGGACGGGGACGGCTTCGCTTCCTCCAAAATGCTCCCCTACGGACATTACACGGTGCACCAGGTTTCCGGCGAGGAAGGGAAGGCATTTATCCCGGATTTTACGGTCTTTGTTTCCTCTAACGGACAGACTTACAGCTATATCCTGAATAACCGTACCATTACCGCAAGGCTGCGTGTGGAGAAATGCGACGCGGAGACCGGCAATATTATCCCGATGACGGGCACCGGCTTCCAGATCAGGGATTTGTCCACCGGGGAACTTGTCACCCAGGAAATCTACTACCCGAACCCGGAAACCCTTGATACCTTCTATGTTTCGGATGAAGGCTGGCTGATGCTGCCGGAGCCTCTGCACACCGGAGATTATGAATTGTATGAGGTGGCGGCGCCTTATGGGTATGTATTATCCAGTGAGCCGGTGCCGTTTACCATTGACGGCAGCGAGGCGGTTGTCACGGTCACACAGTACAATATGCCGCAGAAAGGGCAGCTTGCCATCACCAAGACCGGCGAGGTATTCGCTTCCGTCCAGGAGAACGGCGGCCTGTACCAGCCGGTGTATGAGGTCATGGGGCTTCCGGGTGCGGTTTATGACGTGATTGCGGATGAAGATATTTATACCGGAGACGGTACGCTCAGGGCGGCAAAGGATGCCGTCGTGGAGACCCTTACCACCGGGGAAGACGGAACGGCACAGAGCGGGCTTTTGTACCTGGGCCGTTACCGTCTGGAGGAACGCCAGGCGCCGGAGGGGATGGTCTTAAACACCCAGCCGGAATATGCGGAGCTTACCTATGCGGGGGAAACCGTGGAAGTGACACATGCCGCAGCCGGCCTCTATGACGAGCGCCAGAAGGTGGCGGTAAGCCTGTCTAAAGCGCTGGAAACGGACGAGCTTTTCGGGCTCGGCATGAACGAGGAATACAAAGACATTTCTTTCGGGCTGTATGCTTCCGCTAATCTGACGGCCCTTGACGGCAGCGTGATCCCGGCAGGCGGGCTTTTGGAGGTGGTTTCCGTTTCCGCAAATGAGGCGGGCGGCTATGGCGCTTCCTTTGCCTCCGACCTGCCTTTTGGCAGCTACTATGTAAAGGAACGCACCACAAACAGCGCTTATATCCTCCCTGATACCGAATACCCGGTTATCTTTGAGTATGCCGGCCAGGAGGCGGCGCTGGTGCAGATTCTTGTAAATGAGGGCGGGGCGGTTCCCAATGACCTGCTGCGCGGGCGTGTGGACGGCGTGAAAGTCGGCGAAAACCCGGAGGGCGGCGAAGATGTGGAGCTGGCCGGTGCGGTCATGGGACTATTTAAGCCTGATACCGAGGAATTTACCGGGGAAAATGCGCTGCTTACCGTTACTACTGCCGAGGATGGCAGCTTTTCTTTTGAGAATATCCCTTACGGCCACTGGATCGTAAAGGAAATTTCTTCACCGGCGCTTTATACGGTAAGCCCCGAACAGCACCATATCTATATCGGTGTGGACGGCCAGAGCATTGAAATCAAAGTGGAAAACACCCTGATCCGCGGCAGCGTGCAGGTGATGAAAACCGAAGCGGTAGACGAGCCTTCTTCCGTGGAAAAAGAGGACAAGGAAAACAACACCTTCCTGCGTTTCCTTTCAGGTGCGGTATTCGATCTGTATGAGGACACTAACGGCAACAGGGAATTTGATTCCGAAGATACGAAGGCTGGCACACTGAAAGAATCGGATGCGGGCTACCACACGGCGGAGGGCCTTCTGGCAAAGGGCTATTTTGTAAAAGAAAGCAAGGCGCCGGAGGGCTACCAGATGGATGAAAACGCCTACTATTTTGAGATCACCGAGGACGGCCAGGTGGCCGTTGTGGAAAACGGCGAGGCCGGGCGCGGCTTTACGAATGAGGCGTACCGCGGGAACCTGAAAATCACGAAGGATTCCAGCGACGGGCGCAAGGATGGGTTTGCTTTTGAGGTTAAGAATGCGGACGGCTCCTACTGTGAGACCTTTACCTCCCCGGAATCCGGTGTGATCGAGGTCAAAGGGCTGCGCGTTGGCATTTATACCGTAACGGAAATCTCCAACCGGGCAAGCAGGGACTATATCATTCCTGACGCTGCCACGGTGGAGATCAAGGCGGGCGAAACCGCAACGGTCCAGTTCTTCAATGAAAAACCGGAGAAACCGGAAACGCCGGACAATCCGAAAACACCGTCCACCCCGGATAATCCTTCAAATCCGACTGTACCGTCCAATCCGGGCAAAGCGGTACCGCAGACCGGGGATGATAATTTCATTTTCCTGTATGGCGGGCTCCTGGCGCTGGCTGTGATTGGCGGCGGTGTGTTTATGGTATGCCGGTACAGAAAAGGGAAGTCCAGAAAGATTTCCCCGAAAACAAAAGCTGCCAACATTGCGGTGATTTCCCTCTGTGCGGTGCTGGCTCTTGGCAGCGGGTTCTTGATCGTCCGCGACCTCAGCCAGTATGCCGAGAGCGCCGGGACCTATGACGGGCTGGCGGAACATGTGGAAATACCAGAGCAGGCCGGGGAACCGGAAGAACCGGGGGCAGAGGAAGAAACAGGCAGGGAGGATTCAAGCACGGTCCTCCCTGTTGTTGATTTTGAGGCTCTCAGGGAAAACGGGCCGGACATCATCGGGTGGCTCAGCCTTCCTGATACGGCCATCAACTACCCGGTAACGCAGACAGACAATAACGAGTATTACCTGCACCATCTGTATGACGGCACCTATAACAAGGTGGGCTGCCTGTTTGCAGACTATGAGAATCAGGCGGATTTTTCAGACCGCAATACCATTATCTACGGCCACAACATGCGGGACGGCTCCATGTTTGCCGCGCTGAATGAGTATGGCGAACAGGGCTATTATGACGGACACCCGCAGATGTACCTTGTCACCCCTGGCGGCGGCTATACCATGGAAATCTTCACGACATTTGTGGCAGAACCCGGAGAGTCCGGCAGCGACACCTCCCCCTGGAGGCTTAGCTGGAAGGATGACGGGGCCTACACCACATGGCTTTCTGAAATGGCAGGCCGCTCCGTCATTGAGACTGATGTTACGGTGACGTCCAGTGATAAGGTGCTGACCCTGTCCACATGTACGCCCGGAGGTAAGAGCCGCTTTATTGTCATGGGAAAGCTGGCGTCTGTAAACGATTAACAGGAATATTGGAAACCGGTGCGGGGACTGTCTGCTCCCGCACCTGCTATATAGGAGGATTTTTCTATGGTGAATACCATTGTTTCGATACCCGGCTACGTCCATCTGTACCGCTCCCTTCTGCGGTTCTATGACATGCCGGAGAATGAGGTCCGGGAAATGCTCTATCTTCTGAATACGGCAAACCTGGACTGCTACGAGTATTACCACCCGGAACGTGATGTGGTCCAGAGCGGGCCGGTGGCCTTTAGCGGATGGCTGGAGCATGAGGATTACCGCCCTTACCGGACGGAGGTACAGCTTTATAAGTCCCTGCTGTTCTTAAACCGCAGCATTGACCGGGACCTGATCGTGACTTCACAGCGGGAGGCGCTGCAGACGCTGCGGTGTATCATTTCCAACCTGGAATACCGCTTCTACAAGGCGTATGGCATGGAGATCGAGGACAAGCGGACCGTGTACGGGGAATGTACCTACCACCTGGTCCCCAGGGAGGACGAACCCAGCGTGTGCCTGATGCACGACTGGATTTATCTGCCGAGCGCCTGAAATGCAGCGGATAAGAGCTATAATGCGTATTTTGTTCTGCTTTTAGTAAAACTGTCCCGGATTCTATACAGTATTCGGGACAATCCATTTTTCAAAGGAGGGATGCCATATCACACAGCAGGAAGTCAATGCCGTATTTGACGAACAGGTGCGGCTCTGTGCCGACACACTGCAAAAGAAAACGAAGGAATATACCGGGGACGATACGGACCGGCTGGGGGCTTTTAAGGCGGCGGCAGCCTTGCAGCACACCACGCCGGAGCGCGCCCTTGCCGGGATGCTGGCGAAGCATATCGTTTCCCTGTATGACATGTGCTTTGACAATGATACGGATTACGGGATAAGTACATGGGATGAAAAGATCACAGACAGCCTCAACTATCTGTTCTTACTGAAAGCCATTGTAAAGGAGGGACATACCGATCAGACGGATTGAAGTAAAAATATTAAACTGCCAGGCGGCCAGGGAGGCCGAGAAAAACATGGTCTTTGCCGCCCGGCTCACCCAGAGGGGCCACCGGATTGCCACAATGGACGACCTGATGGCCCTTTATGAAAAATCGTTCAGTGATGATACTGTGGCGGCCATCAGCGCCCTTCCCCACCCGACGGTCCAGAAATTTGCAGTGATCACCGCTGCTGTTGTAGGGGCAAGCAGGCGGTTCCTTTCACAGATCACCCGGCACCAGAACGAAGTAAAGTTTATGAGCGCGTCTTTGCAGTACAGCAATTATGCGGGGCAGGCGGATTTTGCCATACCTTATGAGATCATCACCGCCCCGGCAGCGGTCCGGGAACTGTACTTAAAAAGCTGCCATGATGGCATGGGCTGTTACGAAAAGCTGTGCGCCGAGGGGATCGGCCATGACGCGGCGGGATATGCCACACCCCAGGGGCTTCGGAATGTGCTGGTTATCAGTGCCACGCCCTACCAGTGGAAACACATCATCGGCCAGCGGGTATGCCGGCGCAATACGGACGAGACCCGGATCGTGCTACTGAAAATCTGGCAGGAGCTTTATACTTTAAGCCCGGTGCTGTTTGCCCCTGATCTCACAGGCCCCTTCTGCCAACAGGACAAATGCCTGGAGGGGAAAATGACCTGCGGAAACATGCTGAAAGCGGATATGACGCCGGAGGATATTCTGAAAACGGACTATCCGGCGCTTTTGGAAGGAGGCGGCGCATGAAGATCAAACTGATCGACTTTGGCGTGCCGGAGGACCGCCGCCCTTTCCGTCCGCATGGGAACGATGCCGGTGCAGATGTCTACATGCCCTATGACTGTACGTTACAGCCGGGGGAGATCGCAAAGGTCCCTCTTGGGTTTGGGATTGAAGTGCCGGACGGATATGCGGGCTATGTGTTTCCACGCACCAGCATGGCAGTAAAAGGGCTGGTCTGTGAGCTGCCGCCGGTGGATTCCGGCTACCGCGGGGAGATTCACGCGATCATCAGCAATGTAAGCAGCCAGACCCAGGAGCTTTCCAAAGGCTCCCGCGTGGGCCAGCTTGTAATTACTCCGGTTGTGATCGCAGATTTTGTTACAGAGCTTGGCGAGCAGCGCGGCACAGATGGGTTTGGAAGTACAGGAAAATAAAAAAGTGACATTCCGGGAGTGATTCTTGGTTTATCGCCGGTAGTGGGATTGGGCATATCAGGAGGATTGCAGGATAAAATAAAAGAAAGGCAGCAAAAAGCGGCCAACACCGTGGCCGCTTATTTTCTGCTATTGAGTTCTTTCATAATCCCCAGGATATAAGAAAGTGACCTGGAATCCAGCTTTTTTGCCTCTGTAATAAATTCCTGCAAGGCTTGTGGGTTCGGGTTCCCTTCGTCAAAAAATTCCTGGGGCGTCACGCCCAGATATTCACAGATATAAAGGAAGGACTGCATGGAGGGAAGGGACTTTTTGTTTTCAATGTTGTTAATGTAGTTATTTGCCTGTCCCAATGACAATGACATATCGCGTGCAGACACGCCTTTTTGAGTCCGCAGCTTTGCCAGCCGTTCCGGGACGAAATCTTCATACATCGCCTCTACCTCCTATTCCGTAATAGATTGTACCTTACGCCCTATCCTTATTCGCAAAATAAAAAAGGGTATTTACGTTGAAACGATAAAATAAATCTATTATAATTTGAGAAATGAAGAATACAAACTATCGGATGGAGGGAAAGAAAGATGGAAGGAAAGACATGCTGTGTCACCGGGCACAGAAATTTACCTCAGAAAGAGATAGGCCGTGTAAAAGCGGCCCTGCGGCGTGAAATCGATTCTGCTGTTGCGGACGGGTTTACCCGCTTTATGAGCGGCTTTGCAGACGGCGTGGACCAGTATTTTGCAGAGATCGTACTGGAAAAGAAAAAGACAAATCCGGCGCTGGAGCTGGTTGCGGTTATCCCTTATCAAAAGCGCCTGGACAGCCTGATGGAAAAGAGCCGGACTTATGAAATGCTGGAGGCCTGTGCGGATGTTGTTGTCATGCAGGAAAAATACCACCCCAGCGTCTATTCCCACCGGAACCGCTACATGGCCGAACACTCGGACAGGGTGATCGCCGTGTATGACGGGAGGGAAAAAGGCGGCACGGTCAGGACGATCCGGTTTGCGCACCAGATGAAGAAAGAGCTGCGGGAAATCCCGGTCGGTGAGATTATCCTGCCGGGACAACCCGCAGCAAGAAGAAAATAAAAGAATGGATCACTGATACTTGATGACACGCTCACTTTCCGGTGGGCGTTTTTCTTTACCTAATTTTCAGGAGGATTTTTTATGTGGAACATGATTATACACTTTCTCACATTCACCGGAGGGATGTCTGCCGGCGTTGTGCTGATGTGCCTTTTGCAGACGGGAAAGCAGGCGGACGAAGAATTTGAGGAAATGCAAAGGAGGTCTGGACATTGAAATTAGTAATTGCAGAAAAGCCCTCCGTCGCCATATCGCTGGCGGCGGTCCTGGGCGCGAATGAGAAAAAAGACGGCTACATGGAGGGCGGCGGTTATCTGGTAAGCTGGTGCGTGGGGCACCTTCTGGAGCTTGCGCAGCCGGAGGCTTACGGGGAACAGTATGCCAAATGGCGTTATGGCGATCTGCCGATCCTGCCGGAAGAATGGAAATACGGAGTGCCGAAGGATAAGAAAAAGCAGCTTGACCTTCTGTGCCGGCTGATGAAAGACAAACGGGTGGATTCTGTGGTGTGTGGTACCGACGCCGGACGTGAGGGCGAGCTGATCTTCCGCCTTGTCTATCAATATGCCGGATGCAGCAAACCAATGGAACGCCTCTGGATTTCCAGTATGGAGGATGCGGCAATCCGGGACGGCTTTGAACACCTGCGTCCTGGCAGCGACTACGATAAGCTCTATGACGCGGCGGTCTGCCGGGCCGGGGCTGACTGGCTGATCGGCATTAACGCCACCCGGCTTTTCTCCGTCCTGTATGGCACGACGCTGAATGTGGGGCGGGTAATGTCGCCAACGCTGGCGCTTTTGGTACGGCGGGAGGCGGATATTCAGGCATTTACAAGCAGACCCTTTTATGTGCCGGAAATCACCTGCGGCGGCTTTACTGCCTCCGGCGAAAAGCTGCCGGATAAGGCGGGGGCTGAAAAAATCCGTATGGAAAGTGACGGGCAGGCCGCTTCGGTGCTGTCCGTGGAAAAGCAGGCCAAGACGGTACAGCCGCCCCGCCTGTACGATCTGACAACCTTACAGCGGGAATGTAACCGCATTTATGGTTATACGGCTCAGCAGACCCTTGACTATGTGCAGTCGCTTTATGAGAAAAAACTGGCGACCTATCCCCGGACGGACAGCCAGTATCTGACGGAGGATATGCAGGCAACCGCCGCTTCCCTGGTCCTCTGGCTGCGGGGCAATACGCCCTTTGGGAAGGGATGCGCCGGGGAACCGGATATTGGCCGCGTGACGGATGGCAGCAAAGTCACCGACCATCACGCGATTATCCCTACGGTGGAGATTGCCCGGACGGATTTATCGGAGCTTCCTTCCGGGGAGCGGGATGTACTGACGCTGATCGCCGCAAGGCTCCTTTCTGCCACGGCCCAGGTCCACCGGTTTGAGGCGGTAACGGCGGTTCTGGACTGCCGGGGCCATTCCTTCACGGCAAAGGGAAAAGCCGTGCTGCAGACAGGATGGAAGGAAGTGGAACGCCTTCACCGCATGGGCCTGAAACAGTCTAAGACGGAAGAAAAAGAAAGTGAAGATGCTGCCCTGCCGCCGCTGCAGGAGGGCCAGACCTTTGAAAAGGTGTCTGCCGGCGTCCGGGAAGGCAAGACATCCCCGCCGAAGCACTATACGGAGGATTCCCTTCTGGCGGCAATGGAGACCGCCGGTACCGGGGACATGCCGGAGGACGCCGAGCGCAAGGGGTTAGGCACCCCGGCCACCCGTGCCGCCATACTGGAGAAACTGGTATCTGCCGGTTTTGTGGAGCGCAGGAAGAAACAGCTTATCCCCACGGAGAAAGGCAGAAACCTGATCCTGGTGCTGCCGGATAACATCAAATCTCCTGTCCTGACGGCGGAATGGGAATCCATGTTAAAGCAGGTGGAACGCGGCGAGCTGGCCGCAGATACTTTTATGGGGCAGATCGCGGATATGAGCCGTGCGCTGGTAAAGGAACACCATGCCCCGGAGGAACGTTTTTCGGGCCTGTTCCCGGACGCAAAAAGAAATGGGCGTGAAGCTGTCGGTACCTGCCCCCGCTGCGGTACTTCCGTGTATGAGGGCAAAAAAGGGTTCTTCTGCGATAACCGGGACTGCTCCTTTGCGCTGTGGAAAGACAATAAGTTCTTTTCCGGCAAGAAAAAAACCATAACAAAGCCTGTTGCGGCGGCCCTTCTGAAAGAGGGCCGCGTTTCCATGTCCGGGCTTTACAGCGGAAAGACCGGAAAGACATATGACGCGGTGGTGCTGCTGGATGACACGGGCGGAAAATATGTAAATTTCAGGCTGGAATTCCCGGCGAAGAAAGGCAGGGGGAAATGAGCGGGCCGCCCTCACGGGAATTAACCAGGCAGGAACGGGCGGCGGTCCGAAGGCAGGTGACGGAGCTGTGCGCCAATTATGACAGCCAGGATAAGCTCTGCCGCCCTTTGGACTGCCCCTGTTATATGCTGCATAAATGGTGGACCGGCTCTTTCTGCCGCTACTTCCGGGAGGCGGTGCTGCCGACGGACCCGGCTCTGGAATCTGCCCTTACGGGCGAGGACACTTCCCTGAAACAGAAAACCTGCCCGGTCTGCGGCAGGGCGTATCTTCCCACCACCAGCCAGGCATATTGTTCGGATTCCTGCCGCGCCTTTGCCAGACGGAAATCCGAGCGGGAACGCAAGCGCCGGCTCAGGCAGAACCAGAGGTAATATGTCCGCAACTTAACCAAAAAGAGGCTTGATTTTCAAGGATTTCGGAACCCGGTTTAAGGGGCGGCTGAATAAGAATACTCCGGCGCCCTGAAGCAGCCCTAAGTTGCGGACAGACAGAAAAATCGGGAGGGATGTTTATCGAGAAAATAAAAATACCGGTCGTACCGGAAATTATGCGGATCGACACATGGACGCAGGCCATTGACATACAGCAGATTGACAACCGGCGCTTCATGTATAACCCGGACACAGGGCTATTGGTCTTAGGCCGGCAGTATGCAGTGACAAGTCTGTTGGATTCCAGCCATGCCGGTGAGCTTGCGGCTGCCGGCATTACAAAGGATTATGACGCGTTTGTCAGGGGCTGGGTCGGTACCGGAGGGGATTACCCTGTAGGAGTGATCCATTTTGCGCCCAGCGTGGATGCAAGGAATATAGAATTATTTGACCGGGCATTTGACACTTTGAAAATGTTTGCGGATAACGGGATCATGTACGGGACTGTGATCCGTGGATTCGGGAAGGAATGGGAACAGCCGGCCTCTGCCATTTTAACGGATATGTGGCAGCCGGCAGTAAAGCCTTCCGTCCGTAAGCAGCTAAAAAAACAGCCGGAGGCCAAAGCCATCCGGCAGAAAACCAACCATCAACAGGAACGATAGGAGGCGGTTTTATGAATATCAACACGATCACAACCGATGACCTGCGGGGCATGGAGGGCAAAGACGGCCTGATCCTGCAGGGCTGCGGCGGGGATTTGAAGGAATGGGTGGACGGGATCAATGATATGTTCACCGAGGCGGGCATTTTGAAGGACGGCAGTAAATTTGAGGACGTTTCA
>CAJTCY010000025.1:0-4943 GCA_910575075.1 Lachnospiraceae bacterium | reverse complement strand
GCTTCCGGCAGCTACCATGAGGCGCTGAACATCATCGGCGAGTATGTCAATATCACGGATTCCGAAAGGGAGCCGGAGCACAGGGCCTCGGTCCGGCAGCAGATAAAAGAAACAAAGACGGCGGAACCGGACAAAAAGCAGAAAACGCCGAAACAGCAGGAACGGTAAGGAGGGTCAGGATGGGAAAAGAAAAAGTATACGGCGTGTGGGCGGTCCGCAGCGGCTCTTCCATTTTTGGACGTGCGGAGGGCTGGTGCAAGGAGGACGGAAAGCCTCTGGAATTTGATTCTGAAAAAGCCGCCCAGGATTATGCGGACGAAGCCGGCCGCCATGCCACGGCGAATATCCGCTACTATGTGAAGGAAAAAGAGCCGGAACCGGGCGCAATTAAAAAACGTGCGGCACAGCCGGATTTGGATGCCCGCGCCCATGAGGAAGCAGCGCCGAGAAATGACGCAGCGGAAAAGCGCAATGAGATTCCCGGCAGGCAGATCATGCCGGAGGCGGACCCATTGGTGGGAATCCGCTCTGCGGTCCACAGCAACTATGCGGGCATGGTCGCCATGCTGGGCGCAGATAACCGGGTGTACCTGGGACGTGAGGAACGCTGCCACTATCAGGATATGCAGGCGTCTTATTATGACAACCAGGACGGCTCCCTGTGCTTTGTCTGCGACCAGCCGGATATGTACTATTTTCTCTATGGGGAGGGCTGGGCGCATACCCAGGCGGAAATGCTGGAGCGCGGCCTTACCCTGGGCCAGTATGAAGAATTTGCAAGGCTCCGGGACGGCGTGCTCTCACAGTTTACGCCCCACAGGGAGATCATGTTTGCCGGACAGCCCTTCCAGGCACCGGAGAGCTATCTGCGTAATGCGGAGCTTTACGAGGAAGGACAGACCGGCAATTACAATATGCTGGACGGACGCCTCAACAACGAACCGCCGGAGCGCCCCGACCTGACGGACGGGCAGACTTACGAGGAAATCCGGGAGCTTGCCCCGGAGACGCTGCCGGAGGAAACGCCGGAGAAACCTTCCCTGATGGAACGGCTGAAGGCGGAGCGTTCGGAGCAGGAAGCAAAACAGGCAGCGCCGTTGATGGCAGAGAGGGAACGCTGATGGGCGCGGTAAGATTTGAGGGCGTGGATATACTGGACAGCCTGGGGCAGATCATGGAGCTGCACACGCAGCACTACAAGGATGATTTTGACCTGGATAAAGAGCTGATCCCAAAGCTGGCCCTATCGGGAGAACCGGAGGACCGGCGCCTTCTCTGGCTGTCACGGCCCTGCGGCACCTATACCCTGCGGGAATGGGAGGTCTATCTGGAGGGCAGCCACGCAAATAAAGTGTGGATGTTTTACCATGAGCAGACGAAAGACCCGGTCCTTGCCTATGCCCTCTCCATCAAAGACGTGCAGGACAAAAAAGTGGTCGGCAATATATACCCACTTGATTATGGAGCTCATGTGGAGCGGGTAAAGCTGCTGACCTGCCCCATTGGTAAAGTGGCTGTTGTGTTTGAGGACGGAGCCAATATCACGATCCCTTATCGGAACCAGAGGCAGCTTATGAATGAGCTGGCGCCGGTACATGGGAGCCCAAAGTCGATAACCGATCTGCCGGAGAATGAACGGGAACTTGCCGTAATCCTGAAACGGGAACGGCTCAAACGCTCCTGCCATGCCACAAACGGCGATATAAAAGAATATATTGACAGCCTGAAAAAGAATACCTTACGCGGAAAGCTCAAAAAGTCCCGGACAGCCGCCGCTCCCACCCATAAACCGCCTTCCACGAAAAAGGAGCCGGAACGATGAAAGCCGGGCATAACAAAAAATCCGTCCGGGTGGAATTCGTCATGTCCGAGCAGGATGCGGAGCTGGTAAAGGGGCGTATGGCGGAGCTCGGCATTACCAACCTGTCCGCATATCTGCGCAAGATGGCGGTTGACGGTTATATCATTCATCTGGATATGAGCGACATTCAGGAAATGATACGGCTCCTTCGTATCTGCTCCAATAACCTGAACCAGTATGCCAGACGCGCCAATGAGACCGGAAGTATTTATGCTGCCGACGTGGACGACCTTCGCACCCGTCTGGACAGTCTGTGGGATGGCATGGATAAGCTGCTGCGGGGATTTGCGAACATTTCGTAAACAGGCAGAAATGCCGTTGATTTCCTCAGGCCGGCACGGTAAGATTCTAATAGAGGGGTAAATATGCTTCTCTTTGAAATACCCTTCGGGCATACCTGGATGTCCTGAAAAAACGGACATGGAATCAGGAAAGGAGGCGGACGTATGCGTCTGATTGGTAAACTGCTGGCACTTCCATTTGTAATAGTTACAGGGGTTCTTTATTTGTTCTGCAAATTTTTTGTTGTGATTTCCGGCGCTGTGCTGGGGATTCTGTCAGGGATTGTTTTTCTGGCAGCGCTGGCGCTGTTCTTCGCTGCCGGTTTCTGGCCGGGAATGTCCTGGCTGGTGATCGCGTTCCTTATCAGCCCATACGGTCTGCCGATGGCGGCGGCCTGGCTGGTCGGCATGATCGGCGGCGTAAATGGCGCCCTGAAAGATTTTATATTTGGTTAAACAATTTCGGCGGGGCGCATTGGCAGCCCCGCCCTTTTTCTATAATTACGGCTGTCTGCCAGGGCAGCTTTTTGATTGGAGGGATTTCATTGAAAGATACAACGCCAATTTATTTGCATTCTGCCGCCTATGCGTATGAGCATGGGGAGCTGGACCAGTACCACGCTTCCCACAAAGCAAACATTGCGTGCAGGGAGGCAATCGAACAGGCCATTGCGGACAACTACCGGGATAACCGTTTAGCCCCGGCGTGTGTGCAGCAGGTTATACAGCAATTTGATTATGGCCGGATTTTTTATGTCCTTGCCAACACGGTCCGGCAGAAAGATCACGACGGGCGCATTTCACGGGACAATAAGGCATGGGCGCAGACGGTCCCGGTCTGTGAGGATAAGGACGGTTTCGGATATGACCGGAATGTTTACTTTGTTGTAGACCGCTGCAATCCCGGACTTACCGACCTGTTTCTCTCCCAGGCCAGACGGGAATGTACGCCGGTCCAGGAACAGAAACCGTCCGTGCGTGACAGCCTGAATAAAAACGCCGGACAGCAGGCAGCGCACAGTAATAAAACAAAAGTGAATAAAGAGCAGACACGGTAACACAGCCAATTTTTCATTAAGGGGGTGAAGGGATGGCAACTACCCGGCTCATGCCGCTGCATGTTGGAAAAGGCCGGGATATTTCCACGGCCATAGCGGACATCATTGACTATGTAAAGAATCCGCAGAAAACCGATTTTGGGAAATTCATTTATGGTTATGAGTGCGACACCCGGACCGCTGATGCGGAATTCCTTTTATCCAAGCGCCAGTATGCGAACCTGACCGGACGTGACCGGGGCGCGGATGATGTGATCGCCTACCATCTCCGGCAGGCATTTAAGCCGGGTGAGGTCACGCCGGAAGAAGCCAACCAGATCGGGCGGGAACTGGCATTGAAACTGACAAAGGGAAACCATGCCTTTGTTGTCTGCACCCATGTGGATAAACACCATGTCCATAACCACATCATCATAAATTCTACCACGCTGGACTGCCAGAAAAAATTCCGCAACTTCTGGGGTTCTACATGGGCGATCCGGCGCATGAATAACAAGCTGTGCCTGGAGCATGGGCTTTCCATTGTAGAGAATCCGAAACCCAGCCGGGAGCATTACGGCACATGGATGGGAAGTCAGAAACAGCCTTCCCACCAGGAACAGCTACGATGGGCTATCGACGCGGCCCTGGAAGAAAAGCCGAAGGACTTTGAAGAACTTTTGAAAAAGCTGGAGGCGGCTGGGATTGAAGTCAACCGGGAGCGAAAGCACCTTCGTTTTCGCCTGTCACCTGATGATAGATATACCCGGTGTGACACACTGAAAGGCGACTATACCGAGCAGGCCATCAAAGAACGGATCGCCGGCACACGGACGGCAAAGCCTCGCCGTACTTCTCCCCAAAAGCCGGTTTCCAAAGTCGGGCTGCTGGTGGATATTGAGGCGGCAATCCGTTCCGGCAAAGGTCCGGGATATGAACGCTGGGCGAAGGTGTTCAACTTAAAACAGCTCTCCCAGGCGGTGATCTGGCTCAAAGAGCATGGCGATATGAACTATGAGGATTTGCAGAAAAAATCAGATATTGCTACTGCTAATTTTAATGCGCTGTCGGTACAGATCAAGGAGCTGGAATCGCAGATGACCGCCAACGGGGAACTGCAGAAACAGATCGTCAATTATGTCAAGACGCGGGCGGTCTATGTGGAATACCGGAAAGCCGGGTACAGCAAAAAATTCCGTGCGGCGCATGAGACGGAAATCCTTCTGCATCAGGCGGCGAAGAAACACTTTGATGGGCTGGGGATCACAAAGCTGCCTTCCGTCAAATCTCTGCGGGAGGAATATGCCGGACTTATGGAGCAGAAACGGAAAGCCTATTCTGCCTATAAGCAGGCCAGGGCGGATATGAAGGAGCTTTATAATGTCCGGGCGAACGTGGAGCACCTGCTGGATATTCCCACTGGGCGGGAATCGCAGAGAGACACGCAGAAGTTACGGCAATAGGTTTCCTTCCGCTTTCGGTTTTCAGCGTTCCAACGGAACGCGCAGCCATCACCGCAGGTGATGATCTCAGGGGTTTGGGGACATGTCACCAACAAGCATTTAGCAGGAATTCCGGAAACGGAAATCCTGCTAAATACGCAATCTTACGTAAGATTGCATTGCTTGCAGACATTACCCCGAATTCGGGACAATACTGGTTATACCGAAAGTCAGATTATCCCGAATACATCAAAGAAAGCCAGTAATAGCGGCATTTCTTAGAGAAATATTCGGGATAACTTTTTAGTCATTTACACGGTCA
>CAJTCY010000024.1 GCA_910575075.1 Lachnospiraceae bacterium | reverse complement strand
ATTAAAAGAAGCCCACGGATTGCGAAGAGCAGATTCAAGAGGGCTGTTTGCCATGACCCTTCAAATGTATTTTACGGCGTTCACAGTAAATATAAAAAGAATTGTGAAACGGAAAGAGCAGGCTATGGCATAAGTCATGGTGTTTTCAGGAACTTTTTAAAAACTAAAGCCTAAAATGCCAAATATAAAAACTCCCACTCAAAAAATGGGAGTTTTTCAGTGCCCTTATGATAATAGCAGATTTGCTCCAGTCTTATTTCATTTCATCTTTTCCAGGCTTTCGGCAGTTCGCAGGGAGGTTTGGTGACCAGGGGAGCAGGTCATCCAGAAAAGAACGGTTTGTATCATCCAAGTGCTTGGGAATCTCAGTAAGCAGATATTCAAAGCAATCATACGGTTTCAAATTGTTTGCCTTTGCCGTCTCCGCAATGCTGTAGATGACCGCACTGGACTTGGCACCGGCGACTGTATCAATCATGACCCAGTTCTTTTTCCCGATACAGAATCCACGGATCGATTGTTCCGCAGCATTGTTATCCATTGGGACTTCGCCGTCATCCAGGAATACCTTCAGGTATTTCTCCTGGCCTAGCGAATAATTGAAGCCTTCCCATGTTTTGCTTTTCTGTGGTACTTTCGGAAGGTTTTCACGTATCCATGTGAAATAGGCCTCCACCAGTGGGCGCACACTTAGCTTGCGGCGGTTCTGCCTCTCCTGTGCGGGAAGTTCTTTCAACTGTTTTTCTACCCGGTAAATAGCCTGAATCATGGTCAGGGCAAGATATGCGCGGCTGTCCTTCTGCTTTGCCTTCGGCAGCACTTTTACTGCTTCGTCAAACCTGCGTCTCGCGTGAGACAAGCATCCGGCAATCCTCAGATCCTCACGTTCACCTTCAATCGTATGGTAGACCTGATATCCATCCGTGACGCACACGCCGCTGAAATCCTTCAGGAATTCCCGGGGATGGCTGGCATTGCGCGTCCGCTGGTATTCGTACAGGACGATCTGGCTGTCCGTATTCAGTCGGTCATTTTTTGCGGACAGTTCAACGCATATCTACCTTTTTTTCCAGTTAGCTTTATTCTCTATGTATTATTAATATAAACAAAACAATGTATTAATACTAATATGTATTGAATACCAATAAATGTTATAAATTTATCTTATGCCTATTCCCACATAATAAAATGCCACATGGAAATGTGACATTTTATTATGTAATATCCTTTTTTATAATTCAATACATCAAACTTATCGATACTCAATCGCAGATTTTGTTATAAGTACTTTATCTGCTTCATAATCATTAATTTTTAGCAATTTCATTGCTAAAAACGGTACTATATCATCTGTTTCATTTACTTTTGGTCCCAATATAATTTCTTCTATTGAAAGACTTTTATCCGTATATATAAATACCTTTGGAATCGGGTTTTCAGTTGTAGAAGATGTCATCTGAATATCAATATCATCACGCTTTAAATCCGACAATGGACGATTTAATACAATTCGCATCTCCTGTTCGTAAATGTAATCAATAGATTTGAAGAGATACCTCAACTTATTAATTATTTTAGATAATGCAAAAATTACCGCCTTGCGTGCATCCTGACATAAATTAACATATATTGAACTTAATAAAGAAATTTTATCAAATATATTTGCATACAATTCTTTGACCCGGTTTGGCACAGTATTAGCAATCTTTCCATCTTGTATATAAAGAATCTCATATAAGCAGTATCCATAATCAAAAGGGTTACTTGTAAGTGTTTTCTCATTATCTGATAAATCGCTATCAAAGTTTGTGAAAAACCGAGAATTAACCTTAACACAACAACCCTTTCCTTCATTTGCATAGTGCACCCACATTGGCAACGAGTCATCATTCTTAGTAAATGCCTTTAGAAACGTAAATTCAGCTTCTAAACGTCGACGTTTCTCATCTGAAAATTTATCACAATGATTAAACAAATCCTGCACCATAAGTTTATCTCCAACATATTGGAAAAAAGCCTTTTCTAATTCCTGTCCCTCACTTGGATCATTCATATGGTTTGCACTAAATATGGGTAGTCTGTAGTTAACAGTCGCATTCTCATCGGATAATAATTTTTGTAAGCTATCCATGCTGGTATAATAATAAATTTTTTGATAAGGATTCCTTACAGCAATTGATGCCATTAATTCCTTAATATAGAACTCCAGTAACATTAATTCCGATGTAACTGCTTTAACATTTTCAGCATTTTCATAAGAATGAATTTTGTTATAAACATCTAAAGCTTCAAAATAAAATCTATCTACACCTATTTCATTATTGTAAATATGGCATAAATCATCATATAAATCAACAAAATCAATATGATATTGTTCTGGAAAATCAATACTCAACATAATTCGGGAATCTATTGTCAATTTAATAATCGTACTTATATCTGCATACTTCTTAGATATCTCTTTTGCCCGCTTAAAATCCCTTATGACTTGTTTATATTGTCCAAGTTCATACTCAATAAAAGCCCTATTTGAAATAAATGAAACATCACTAACATTTAGTTGAATCGCATCATTAATATATGCTAATGCTTCTTGCAATTTCTGTTGACGAATATCTCCTTTAGGCAAAGTATCACATTCAACAGCGATTGTATATGCCCAATTATTATACGCTATCGCATAATCACTATCTATTTCTGTTGCTTCTTTAAACGCCTTGTATGCTTTTTCAAACTGCATAATGCTAACGTAACAACAGCCAATCGAATTAAGTGCATCTAATATTTCTTTTGACTTCTGCTCACCCTCTTTAATAATCGCATACAGTTTCTCAAATAAATTTAACGAATTTTCATATTCCCTTTTTGCATAATAATAATTCGCTGCCATTTTAATTGCTGTAACATCAAAAAAATAAGGAACCCGAAGTACAATGCTATTTCGAACACTTTGTATAACATCTCGTGAAAAAACTTCTGAAAATGTTTTATGATTAATTATTGCATCAAACAATTCTTTCGTACAATTTTCACATTCTACAAAAGCAACTAATGCATTTTCAATATCCTGCCGAACGATTTCACTTTTTCCAAATGCCACTATGACCCCTTGAAACATTCTTAATAAAATCATATCTTGAGCAGAAATTTCTATTGGTTTTAAATCTAATAAATTATCTATTATATTTAAGGGATAATGAGTAAGAGAAATATCTTCTTTTACTATAGATAAAATTAATCCTGAAGCAAGACTATGTTGATTAGCCTCTTTTTGTTCTAATTCTGAAAAGAATTCCTCTCCAGCAAGACGAACAAGTTTAGCATCTATACGTTTTATTTCCTCATCTATATTTTGAGGTGTGAATCGGCCAAGTCTATTAATTTCTTCAAGTTTGCGTGCAATCCCTTCCAAATCATTGCCTGTTGATTCGCTAATATGAACCTCAAAAATCGTACTATCGGAACATTTATATTTTATTTCACAAGCATCTTTATTAACTATTTCTTCAATTACTGATATATCTTGCTCATCAGACAAAAAAACAGCGTCTTGAATATCTTTATCTGGATTAAATAATAACGGAATTACAACATCATTTTCTGTAGATAATGGGTCAAAAATTATAATATAAGATTTCTTAGTTACTTTATGTCCAAAAGAATGTAATACCTCACAACGAATATTTCTACCTTGAATTTTTGCAATAACCTTCATTTTCATATCCCCCAAGCAATATGCTCATCAAATCAAGTTTTCACCACTTTCCTTAATATAATAATTATAACAAATTCACTCATATTACACAAGTAATTTCGATAATAATATACATTTTCAACAATTTATCTCCTCAATTTCTGCTCCCTGCTCCTGCGTTTGCTCTCGTTTGACTTCTCCCTCTGTATCTTCTTGGCACATATAGGACAATACTTTGATATGGCAGAGCCGGGGACATATTCAACGCCGCACACCGTACAATTCTTAGGCTTTAACGCTGTCCACCGCTTGGTTGGCGTGATATGTAATTCACCGACAAAGCCGATGAATTTATAGTAAATCTTGATTTCCTGCTGTACTGTCCCGTCTGCTGACTTCTTACGTTCCGAAACAAGTATCTTGTCTATGAGTGCATTTATAACTGTTGCGTCCAGTTCCTTTAAGCCTTGGTAGTTGCGGATAAGGGAGAGGAAGTCACGGACACCCCGCGATTTCTCATAGCTGTCGTTAAGCGTTTCCGTTACCTCTTTTAACCGTGCTTCGATTTCAAGCTGTTCTTTCTGGTATTTCCCCGACATCATCTCAAAATTCCGCTCGGTGATACGCTCCATGACCTTATCCTCGTAAAGAGAGGAAAACAGCCTGTCCAGTTCCGCAAGGCGTTTGTTCAGCTTCTTCCGTTCTTTCTCTAATGCTTTCGCCCTGCTCTGGTCTGTTTCCGTGAGCCGCTTTTCTATGGCTCTGACCGCCTTTTCATCATTGACCGCCATATCCGCAAATCGGTTGATGTCAGCAAGGACGGCGTTGAACAAGTCCCTCGCTTCCATGCTGTGTGCGGTACACATAACATTGCCATATCTACCATAATTATTGCAGGAATATTGTACGCAGTCGATGATGTCGGGGCGTTTCCTCCTGTTGGCACTCAATGCCCGCATCGCTTAGCCGCAGTCCGCACACTTGATAACACCCGAAAAGATATTCTCAAATCCCCCTGCGTTCTGCTCCCTCCTGCGACTCGTCATAAGCCGCTGTACGGTATCAAATTCTTCCTGCGTGACTATCCCCTCGTGGGTATTGGGTATCACTTCCCATTCTTCTGGCAGCTTAGACGGTCTTTTCTTGCTTTTCATGTTGGCGGCAATGCGCTTGTAGCCTGCAAGGTTTCCCGCATATATCGGGCTTCTTAAAATGCCCCTCACGCTGTTCTCGCTCCAGATATAGCGGTTTTCCTCGTTCCCCTCAAAGTACCTCTCATAGCCTGCCGCCCCCTGCTCCGCCGCATAAGCGGCGGGGCGTAAAACGTGCTGTTTGTTGATATGCTTGCGGATTTTAGCGATTCCATTGCCTGCTAACGCAAGGTCAAATATCTCCCTTACAACGTGTGCCACTTTATCATCTATCAGCAGATGGTTGTGGTCGGCGGGGTCTTTGATATACCCGTAGGGCGCATACGTCCCCATGAACTTCCCCTGCTGAAACCTCGCACGGTACGCCGATTTTATCTTGACTGACACATCAGCGGAATACATTTCGTTTAGGATATTGCGGAAAGGCGTGATGTCCATAGCGGATTTATTGAGCGTGTCCACGCCGTCATTGACCGCTATATACCGCACATTGTTTTCGGGGAAAAAGACTTCCAGATATAACCCGCAGTCAAGGTAGTTCCTCCCCAGACGGGATAAGTCTTTCGTGATAACGCAGTTTATCAGCCCGTTTTCAATGTCCTTAATCATGTTCTGGAAACTAGGTCTTTGGAAATTCGTACCAGAGTACCCATCGTCAACATACGTTTTTGCCAAATGCCATCCCTGCTTTTTCACATAATCCGTGATTATGGATTTCTGTGTGGCGATGCTCGCACTCTCGTTATCCGTGCCGTCGTCTTTCGATAAGCGGCAGTATATTCCGACTTCATAAATCTGATTCTCCATTCTTATTCCTGCCATACTGTAAAACCTCCGTATCTGCTCTGTCTGTTTTCATGTTCCATTGCGTACATTCTAAGCGGATAACCCCTCATTGTCGAAGGTGTCGCTCTCGGCAATCTTCTTCCGAATGTCCTCGGCGATAATCGGAACAAACGCTTCTGCAACGGTCTGTGTGCCGACATATTCCCGACTGATAATCATTTGCACCTGTCCTTTTGAAACAATACGTTTTCTTCTTCCAGTTGTTATCTTATCCTCGCCCATACTCAAATCTTCCTTTCCATGACAGGGCAGGGAAGTATATAACATATCCCCGCCCTGCCAATCAGATACAATCAGTCCTCTTTATCCATTTCTTTCTGCAATGCTCTAAGGAGTGCCGCCGCTTCATCAGCGGTCAATGTGATTCCTTTGCCGCACTTCTCACGGTTGGGGGAAAAGCTGCGGATGTCATACTTCGGCTCTTTCCCATTCCATGAAATCAAATTAAATTCCTTTGTATAGCCGCTGTCACTCTTGGACAATACGGCGATTTCCTTTACGATTTCATACTGGATTTCTTTCATTTCTTACCTCGATTCTACTTTTTCTTTACATGAATACTCTATATTTACCTCCCGAAAAGAGAAGATTAGCGGCTGTCCCTGCCCCGTTTCTTCTGCAATTCACGCTCTAAAAGGCGGATAATATTGTCCTCCATCTGCTTCGGCGTTGTGCCTTTTGGGAAGTATTTTTTCAGTTTGCTTGTGTTGATTTTTAAGGTTTCTTTCTGGTTTCCCTTTTCCTCGGTCATAATCGCAAAGATAGTGTCCATGTCAAGCCGCCCGTTCTGGCTCAGGCTTTTCATCCGCTGTGCCTGTGAGAGTGAGGGCGTCGCTTCTTCGCTCTCCATTGTGGCAAAGAGGTTTTCCTGCTCGCCTTTCTTTAAAAAGGACAGCTCCACCGCAGGCGTGAGGGCGATTTTCCCCTCGTCCACCATCCGCAAAACCGGTGGTATCAGTTCCGTCAAGCGGATAAATCTCTGCACGGTCATCCTGCCAACGCCGAAGCCCTGCGCCACCTTATCGTCCGTCCGCAACCTCGTCACAACTTGTGACGAGGTTAAGTCTGTGCGGAAGCCCTGCCGCTTCATGGCTTCGGATTTCATCTTGTAGGCAAAGGCACGTTCCGATGGCAGGATATTTTCACGCTGCAAATTGCTGTCTACAAGGGTGATGATGGCACGGTCACGGTCTAAGGAAAGGACAAACGCAGGCACGGTATTTATCCCTGCAAGTTCAGACGCACGGACACGCCGCTGGAGATGGCAAAAGCAAATGGAGTAAACGTCTATCACTATCTAACCTATCTTCTTGAAAAAATGCCAAATGATAGTATGAGTGATGAGGAATTAGAAGTTCTGGCACCATGGAATGAGAATGTGAAATCTGAAATTGAATGCCGAGTTGCAAGCTCAAAGCAATACCAATCATATGTGAATTGTCAAAATACTCCGGTTACTGGAAAGTAGCCGGATATTTTTCTGCCAATGCCTGAAATTTAATCGCTTACAATTTTTCTTTTTGGGCTTTAATAGATATAAAAAGTTATCCCGAATATTTCTTTAAGAAATGCCTCTGTTGCAGGCTTTTATTGAAGTATTCGGAATAATCTGACTTTCGGTATAACCAGTCTGTTTAATATTATTTGTGCGAGTATCTGAGTATTAGATATTCAAATGAGCCCTGGTGTGATATAATATAATGAAGGGGGAATTTATTACTATGGAATTTCGTTCATTACAATATTTTCTGATAGTGGCCAGAGAAGAAAACATAACAAAAGCTGCCAATCTGCTTCACTTAACACAGCCAACACTTTCTCGTTCCATAATGCAGCTGGAGGAAGAATTGGGGGTGAAGCTGTTCACACGCAGCAACCACAATATCATATTAACGGAAGACGGTTTGCTTTTAAAACGCCGAGCACAGGAATTAGTTTCCCTTGCAGAAAAAACAAAGCGGGATTTTCAGCGGGGGAATGTGGAACTTACCGGTGAAATCGCCATTGGCAGCGGTGAATTCCGCAGTACACGATGCTTATCGAAAATTATCGCATCTTTTCGGGAGAAACATCCATTTGTCCGGTATCAGATTTACAGTGGAAATTCTGAGAACATCAAAGAACGCATTGAGCGTGGTATTCTTGATTTTGGTTTAATGATGGAACCAATTGATATAAGCAAATACGAATATATTTCCATGCCGATAAAAGAAACTTGGGGTATTCTTATATCTGAAACATCTCCAATATCTCAATACGAAGCAATACGTGCCAGCGACCTAAAGGGTATTCCGTTCATTTCAGCCAGGGGAGAGCATATGTATCCGGAAGTCAGAACCTGGTTTGGTGAATACTATGATCAGATTGATATTGTAGCAAGCGGTAATCTTTTGTATAACGAAGCCGTTATGGCGCAGGAACAAATTGGTGCGGTATTTGGAATCGAATTAGATTGCAGTTATCCGGGACTCAAATTTGTTCCCCTATCTCCTCGTATTGAAACAGCTACAGTTCTTACATGGAAGAAAAATCAAATACTTTCTTCTTCAACACTTGCTTTTCTTGAACACGCAAGGGCATACATAAAATCTATATCTGAAAATTAAATATAAGCATTTTACATATCAAGAAGATTGCATTACAATAAAGGTGTTCCTAAGAGGAGCACCTTTATTTTTGGGATACACTGGAAAGGAGCAGGAAATGACAGTTCAGGAGGCAAGTGAACGGTATAACATCCCGGTGAAGATTTTAAAGGAATATGAAAGCTGGGGCTTGTGCGATGCGGTGAAAAACGTCATGGGAGTATGGCAGTATGATGAAGAGGATATAAAACGGTTGAGCATGATTATGACGCTCCATGACATTGGCTTTGAAAAGGAAGAAGTGGAAACCTATATGAAACTTCTTCTCGCCGGCGATTCCACACAGGAAGAGCGTTTGAAAATGCTCAACAAAAAAAGAAATGTTACACTGGATGAAATTCATTTTAAGGAACGGCAGCTGGATTGGCTGGACTATCTGCGTTATGAGATAAGGAAAGCAGCCCAGAAATAAGGAGTGGAGGAAAATAGCAATGAAAAAAGATTTAGGTTCTGTATTGGCACTGTATCCCACCCCGCTGGTGGTGGTGGGCACTATGGTGGACAAAAAACTCAATTGGGTGCTGGTTGGTCATGTAGGGATCATGGGGCACGATCACATTATGGTTAGTCTGGCAAAGCCTCACTACACCAATCAGGGGATTCGGGATACCAAAGTGTTATCGGTCAATGTGGTGGATGAAGCAATGCTTCAGAAGGCGGATTATGTAGGCTGTGTCAGCGGCAGCAAGACCGACAAATCGAAGTTTTCGATTACACCATCGGACAGAACAGAGCTCCGCTGATCAGCGAGGCAAAGGTTTCCATGGAATGCACCGTGGAAGACATTTATGAAACGAAAGGGTTTGACAATTTCATTTTGAGAATTGACCACACCTATGCAGAGGAAAGCATCTTAAATGACGCCGGTAAAATCAATTACAATACGCTGAAACCGGTGCTGTTTGAAATGCCGACTTACGAATATCTGAGAACCGGCGAGGTTATCGGAAATTGTATGGCGCTCGGTAAAGAACTGAAGGCCGAAAAAGAAAAGCAGGCGCAAGGGAGGTATGCAGAATGAAGATAACCGTTCTGGAAGGAAGCCCTCACAAAAACGGATCGTCCAATCTTCTGGCAAAGCAGTTTATCAATGGGGCAAAAGAAGCAGGACATTCGGTAACGGTTTTAGACGCGGCTCACATGAATATGCATCCCTGCATTGGCTGTGATCATTGCGGCATGAACGGCGAGTGCGTCCACAAGGATGATAACCGTCTGATCCGTGATGCATTGCTTAATTCGGATATGGTTGTATTTGTTACACCGATTTATTACTTTGGTATGTCGGCCCAGCTAAAAATGGTAATTGACCGATTTTACAGCTATACAACAAGGTTGTCAGGCAAACATCTGAAAGCCGCCTTGATTACGGCCGCATGGGATTTAGGTGAGGATGTGATGCCGTATACAGCGGAGCATTATAAAAAGCTTTGCAGATATATGAATTTTAAAAATGTCGGCATGGTACTTGGAACAGGCTGCGGTACGCCTTCCATGACGCAAGGTACAAAGCATATGCAGGCCGCCTACGAGTTAGGAAAAACAATATAAAAACATATGTTTAGGAGGATAAGACGATGAATAAGAACTTACCGAAAATTGCAATGGGTGCATGGGCATGGGGCGATACCGAAGGCTATTTCGGAAACACCATGACAGGAGAAGAATTCCGCCCGATCTTTGACGCAGCGATGAAAGCAGGCATGAATTTGTGGGACACCGCCACAGCCTACAGCAACGGTGAATCTGAAAAAATTCTTGGCGGCTTTGTAAATGACGCAGGCCGTGAGAATGTGATCGTATCTACCAAATTTACGCCGCAGATGGCGGGTATATATGATAACAACGTAGAAAAGATGTGCGAAGCCAGCCTTGCCCGTATGGATATGGATTACTTTGACATTTACTGGATTCATAATCCAGTCGGCGCACCGGAGTACACAAAGCAGCTTATCTCTCTGCTGCAAAACGGCAAGGTAGCCTGATAAAAATCTGTGTACTGCTCCCGCACAACCTCAAGCAGACAGCCTTGAATGGGAATAAACAGCTTATCCATATAGGTCTGGTCGGCGTTCCTACGGCGGCAGAACTCCATATAGGACAGTTCCACATAGCTGCCGTTTTCTTTGATATATACTTTTCTTGGTGCATACTTCACCTTATTTTCCTCCAATCCGAATCTTTAAAAATGTAAAAATCCAGATGGAGAGGTGGAGAGCGACAGCACATATCAGAAACAGTCCTGTGGCACTTTCCAACAAAAAACGACAAAAGAAAAACCGCAAAGGCTCTGTGACCTTTACGGTTATGTGAAATACTAATTCTGTTATATAGAGATTGTACTTCTACTTTCATGGTGAGAAGTACCGTTGCACTGGCAGGGATTTTTTTAACTGGTTTCCTGCCTTTCTCTGATTTGCTATGTATGGATAAAATTTACTTTGTATATGCAGATGGATAACTGCCCGAAAAAAGAACATAAAAAATCTCCCCAAACTTTAAAACAGGTCTGGGGAGTGTCTGTTAAGTCTTTTGGGGCATAGCAATACCGCCCACCACACGCCGTTTTTTTATATGGTGGACATTGGCACAAATAAGGTTTATACCTTTTTTCCTTTTCCAACAAACAAAGTTCCTACATTCTTTCCCTTTACAATTTCATACAATGAAGCAGGCTTTTTCCCATTTGTAACAATCGTATCAATTCCTTGTGAGGTTGCAAGGCTTGCCGCCTGCAATTTCGTTTTCATGCCGCCCGTCCCACGCCTTGAACCCGCCCCGCCCGCAAGGGAATATACGCTTTCATCAATGCTTTCAATTCGGTTTATCAGCTTTGCATTTGGGTGTAATCTTGGGTCGCTGTCATAAAAACCATTAATATCCGATAAGATAACTAATTGATTCGCACGGCACAAAACCGCAACAACAGCCGACAGCATATCATTATCGCCAAACAGCCTTTCCTCTGATTCTATTTCCGTATAACTTACAGAATCATTTTCATTTACTACTGGGATAATTCCCATTTCAAGCAGCGCATTGAAAGTATTTGTCAGATTTTCTCTCTTTTCTTCCTGCTCAATGTCATCGGCATTTAAGAGAATCTGGGCAATCGTCTTATCATAATGCTCAAAAAACCTGTCATAAAGGTACATAATACTGCATTGCCCTACTGCGGCGGCAGCCTGCTTCATCCTCATGCTTGCCGGTCTTTCCTTCATGTTCAGCTTATTCCTCCCGACTGCAATCGCACCAGAAGATACCAAAACCACTTCATATCCCATGTTCTGTATATCCGATAGGACAAATGCAAGCTTATCAAATATCCTTAAATCGTTTTTTCCAACCTCATTTGTCAAGGTAGAAGTGCCAACTTTTACAACAATCCTGTTCTGGTATAGTCCCATATCACACCTCTATTACAGATGGCATATGCTTCGTAAATGATAAAAATTTACGGTAAATATCACCTGTCTTTACTTTCATATAACCCGTAGTAGTGCCATCGCTGCACCCATACCATTCTTCTTCCAAAACTGCCTTATCAAAAACGACATGAACCTTTCTTTCTGTATCTAACAGACAGCTAAATATGGTAGCCGCACCAATCTTTGTCCCTAATACCGTTTCCATCAATTCCGCAGGGGCAAAGGACACACGGGCAATGTTCAAAGCCGTGCTAAAATCTTTGGAGCGGAAAGGCTTATCCCCAACTGTAATGAATAGATAGTAGCTTGTCTGTTGACGGTTGCAAAGAAACAGCGTCTTTACCATTTTCATGTTTAATTTTTCATTGATGTCTGTGCAATCCTCCATTGTAATCGCTTCATCCGTGTCCACCCTCTCAAATGGAATCTGTAATTTATTTAAAGTCTGGTAAACTTTTTCCTGAAGCGGTGTTAAATATTTTTCTGGGGCTGCATTTTGAATTTCACTTACATAAAACATTTTGTTTTCCTCTTTTCTGCTTGAATTTATTGCAATCGTATTGTATCATAAGCTCATCTATCAAAAAAGCGAATGTTTATCATGTTATACATGATAAAACCAGATATAAAGGAGATGAGTATTATGGATATGAATATCCAAAAATATCTTGCATTTGTAAAAACAGTGGAATATGGCAGTTTTACAAAAGCGGCAGAAATCCTGCATTATTCCCAATCGGGAATCAGCCGTATGATAAATGATTTAGAAAAAGAGTGGAAGGTCATTTTGCTGGAACGGAGCAAAGCAGGCGTTAAACTGACAAGTGACGGGCTAAGACTGCTGCCACACGCAAAAGGCGTATGTATGGAATATGAAAAACTGCAAATGCAGGTTGATGAGTTGAACGGATTACAGTCTGGGCTTATCCGTATTGGCACATTTTCAAGCGTGGCAACACACTGGCTTCCCAAAATAATAAAAGAGTTCCAAAAAGACTATCCTAATATTGACTATGAATTACTTCTTGGGGATTATAAGGAAATTGAAGAATGGATAGCGGATGGCAGGGTGGACTGCGGTTTCCTAAGACTTCCTGCCCATCCAGACTTTCAAACCATATTTTTAGAACAGGACAAGCTGTTTGCCATACTCCCCGAAAATCACCCATTGGCTAACTGTGATAAATTTCCAATCCATGCTCTTTCAGAAGAACCTTTTATGCTTCTTGAAAAGGGCGATAAAGCGGAGATTTCCGAAATTTTTGAGCGTTGCAATATCATTCCAAATGTCCGTTTCACTACATGGGATGATTATGCAATCATGTCTATGGTGGAAAGCGGACTTGGAATCAGCATACTGCCGCAGCTTATTTTAAAACGTGTCCCATACAACATAGTTATAAAAGAATTGGATATTCCTGCATACCGTAATATCGGTCTTGCATTAAGGAACAAAAAAACCGCTTCTCTGGCAGTCAAACGTTTTTTAGATTATCTGCAATTTCGTTAATGCTTCAAATAATATAAGCGACAGAACATTATGCTCTGCCGCTTATATTGTTACACATAGATTAATTCTTCCTTAACAATTTCCCTAGCACAAGCCCTTATGTTATTTAAGTGTTGTACCCATTCTAAGGCGTTTTCTTCCTTTAGGCGTTCTGTTATGCCCTGTGCCTGTTTCATGCCCTCTATGAGCCGTTCAAAGCGTTCCTGTGCCTGTCTGTCAATGTCTGCAAGGTAGGTGTTGAGCTTGCCGCTTGTGAGAAGATTGGTGTATGTAACTTTGCGGTGCTGTTTCAGATAATCCAAATGCCGCTGTCCCCATATGCCTATCGGCTGTTCTTCTTCGGCGGGTACTTTTATGCACGGTATCATGTAATCGCCCTGCCGTTCGTATTTGCCGCCCATTTCCTCAAATAATGATTTTGCCATTGTCTGTTACCTCCACATTCTTTTTTATTTTGAATGTCCGCAAAATCCGTCCTACACATGTGGGGCGGAGATCAGGACGCATTTTTGCCCACATTGACAAGCAGGCACAGGAGCGCTTTGAAATGCTTGGAGAGCAGATGAAACAGGCACAGAGAGTAACTGAGCAGCTAAAAGAAGAAAATGACTTAGAATGGGTTGGACAGCTTAATGACATAAGGGCGTGTGCGAGGAAGATTGTAAATAGCGAAATCGTATATGTATAGAGGAATAGTGGCAGAGTACAAAGTTCTGCCACTATTTTAAAATCAATTTACATTCTATAAATGCATTATCAAATATCTTGACAAACATACCGTTGGTATGATAATATATACCTACTAAAAGTATGTTAACAAGGTGAGGAAATTTTAGGGAATCAATCAGCCGATCCGTACAGAATGATATTTTTACGGTGGCTCCAGATTTCTACCGTAAGTTTATGGTATTCAGACAGATGCTGCAAGGCTTTGGGCTTGATATTGTAGATGACGAAATGTTGGAGAGATTGCAGGAGTTGGCATCTATCTATCAAAAGAACAGGCAATAGAAAGCACGTTTTGCGAATTTTCGATTGCCATGAATATAATTCTGCCCAGTAAAATGGGCAGATATATTTTAAAATATATACATACCAACGTACGGTACGTAAAGGAGATATTATAAAGACTATTGTGGATGTAAATTCTGTTGAGAAAAGCTGCGGATTAACACAAGTAATAAAACATTGCAGCTTTAAGATTTATGAGGGAGAGATATATGGACTCTTAGGGATTAACGGTGCAGGAAAAACAACCTTGATGAAGATGATACTATCCTGTCAATCGAAAGGCAATGCTTGGAATTAAATGTTTGGTTGTCAGTGTCATCACAACGATTTCTGCATTTATCAGTAATATGCTGGTTTTGGGTGGAAAAAGTGTTCGGCAGCTGCAACAATGTAATGCTCCTTGGCTATTGTATGTGTTCTGGCTAATTGTATCACAATTTCTCCAAGCAATATTGTCTGGGTAATGTTGGAAATAAGTGTAGTTTTCGTTATAATTGCTAATTTTGTATATCATGTTCTGGCAAATGGAATAGAAAAAATGGAGGTTTAAAGAATGAATCAAAAACTATTTTCAAAGGATTTTACGTTAGTTGTCATCGGTCAGATTATCTCTTTGTTTGGCAATGCAACAATAAGATTTGCGTTACCGCTATACCTGTTAAATTTGACAGGTTCATCGGCACTTTATGGGACTGTTACAGCTTGTGCTTTTATTCCTGCCATTTTGCTGTCGCCCATTGGCGGCATTGTCGCAGACAGGGCAAATAAAAGGAATATTATGGTGATACTGGATTTTTTTACGGCGGCAGTTATTCTGGCTTTCTCCCTGCTTATGAATGGAGTGAATCTCATTCTTCTTCTGACGGTTACGTTAATGCTTCTATATGGTATTGCAGGTGCATATCAGCCATCCGTGCAGGCAAGCATCCCTGCGTTAGTAAATCAGGATAATTTTATGGCAGCTAATTCGATCGTCAATACTATTAGTTCATTTGCATCGTTGATAGGTCCTGTACTTGGAGGTGTTTTGTATAGTGCGTATGGATTGGAGCCTGTATTGTGGGTTTGCATTGTATGCTTTATCGTGTCAGCGATAATGGAAATTTTCATTAAAATACCGTTTCAGAAACAAGCCTCAGACGGCAGTATATTAAAGACAGCAAGAACAGATTTTACAGAGAGTATTCGTTTTATCCGAAAGGGTAAACCTGTTATCGGAAAAGCCGTTCTTGTAATATGCGGAATTAACTTGTTCCTTTCCGCAATGATTATTGTCGCACTGCCATATCTGGTAACAGAGGTATTAAATTTAGAAGCTTCACAGGCGAACAGACTTTATGGTTTTGCAGAGGGAGCATTGGCGGCGGGAGGATTGGCAGGAGGTATTGGTGCAGGCATATTCGCCAACAAACTGGCGATTCATAAATCGGGCAATCTGGTAATAGCTTGTGCAGTATGTGTGTTTCCTGCCAGTGCTGCATTGATGTTGTTTTCCTCTGGAATGATAAATTATATTGTCATAACTGTATGTTGTTTTGCCATTATGGTATTTTCAACGATTTTTACCGTACAGATGATGTCCTTTATCCAAACAGAAACTCCGCAAAATTTAATTGGAAAGGTGATTGCTGTTATTCTTACCGTTTCTATGTGTGCACAGCCATTGGGCAATGCATTATATGGTGTCCTGTTTGAAATTTGTAAAGGGTTTGAATATGCTGTTGTTTTATTTTCGGGTGTTGTGTCGCTTATGATTGCCATTAGCACAAGAAATATTTTCAAAAGATTTTCAGCAGATTAAAATGAAAGGCGGGAATGCAATGAAAAAATCAGAATGGATATTGTGCCCAGTATGCGGCAATAAATTCCGCAATAGATTGAGGGAAGATACAGTTCTGAAAAACTATCATTCAAGACGATCCGGGGGACGGAAAGACAACATTTATACTGAATATAGCGGTGAAACTGTCTAAGGGGGAAAGTTTAGAGAGTGGAATGAACTTTAAATGGAAATGAGAATGATAGAAAATGAAGCTGGTTTATGAAAAATGCGGTGACTATTTAGTGCCAAACTTACAGCCGAATCCAAAGTCGGAGGGAGATCTATGGAAGTATGGAATGATGAGAGAAAACTATCTGGAAAATCATCATAGGGGAATCTATTCTGGGATGCTTTTGGAAGGGAACATGGAGAGAGCATCAGCTCATGATAAGGGAGCATATTGCTGGCATATTTTTTAAATTGTAATGATTTTCTGACAACTCTATGATAAAATATAATTAATTCTATGCATATTTTTAAATTGATTTATAAAGGATAAGGCGGAGGAAGTTGAAAAATAATGTCATTTGAAGAAAGGAATGCCATGCAGCGGAATCATACGCTTGCTTATTATGATAAACATGCGGAAGAATTTTATAAAAATACAGTAAGTGTTGAATTTACCAAAATGCAAAAACAATTTTTATCGAAATTAAGAAAAGGTTCTCACGTACTTGATTTTGGTTGTGGTTCTGGACGCGATGTAAAATATTTTCTGGAACAGGGTTATAAGGTAAATGCTATTGACGGTTCTATAGAATTATGCAAGTTGGCTAGTAAATATACTGGAATTGAAGTGAAGCATATGCTTTTTCAGGAATTAGCTGAAGTGGACAAGTATGATGGTATATGGGCATGTTCATCTATATTACATTTGCCGGTTGCTGAACTTGTTGATGTAATCAAAAAAATGCGAACTGCATTAAAGGAGAACGGCATTATTTATACTTCTTTTAAATACGGAACTTTTGCAGGTAAAAGAAATGGGCGTTTTTTTACGGATATGACAGAGGAAACATTTGCAGGAATTTTAAGTAAGATAAAGGGATTAGAAGTAGAAGAACAGTGGGTAACTGCAGATGTACGACCGGGAAGAGGTGAAGAAAGATGGCTCAATCTGATTTTGCGGAAAAAATAGAGATTGATGAATTGCAAATAGAATCTACAGATGTGATGACGGGTGACAGGAATCGAAAACGTTTTTTATATTATCAATTGAAAATGAGTATGTTAAAAGCAAAGAAGATTGATATCATTGTTTCTTTTCTTATGGAATCTGGAGTTAAAATGATACTAAAGGATTTGAAAAATGCCTTGGATAGAGGGGTGCAGGTCAGAATCCTTACTGGAAATTACCTGGGAATTACTCAGCCTTCGGCATTATATCTGATAAAAAAGGAATTGGGTAATTGTGTAGATTTGAGATTTTACAATGATAAGCAACGTTCCTTCCATCCTAAATCCTATATTTTTCATTATGAAAATACAGGAGAAATATATATTGGTTCTTCCAATATTTCCAGAAGCGCGTTGACTTCCGGAATAGAATGGAATTATCGTTTTAACAGCTTGAATGATAAAAAGAATTTTGTTTTATTTTACGATACCTTTGTAAATTTGTTTGAAAATCATTCGATTGTGATTGATGACGAAGAATTGCTCAGATATTCTAAAAACTGGCATAAACCTGCCGTATCGAAAGATCTGGCAAAGTATGATGAGCTGGAAGAGGATACTGACACCAAAGTTGAGATAATGTTTCAACCCAGAGGAGCACAGATTGAGGCTTTATATGCTTTGGAAGACAGCAGGGCAGAAGGCGCGTCGAAAGGATTGATACAGGCTGCTACCGGTGTAGGTAAAACATATCTGGCAGCGTTTGATTCTGTTAAGTATGAGCGTGTGCTGTTTGTGGCGCACAGAGAGGAAATATTAAGGCAGGCAGCAATATCATTTAAAAATGTAAGACATTCAAATGATTATGGTTTTTTTAATGGAAAGCAGAAAGATACGGATAAATCAGTGATTTTTGCATCTGTTGCAACGATTGGAAGAACGGAGTATTTGACGGAAAAATTTTTCAAGCCTGATTATTTTGATTATCTGGTTATTGATGAGTTTCATCATGCAGTAAATAATCAGTATCAGAGAATTGTAAATTATTTTAAACCGCAATTTTTATTGGGACTGACTGCCACACCGGAAAGAATGGATGGAAAAAATATTTATGAAATCTGTGATTATAATGTCCCATATGAAATTTCATTGAAAGAGGCAATTAATAAAGGTATATTGGTACCGTTTCACTATTATGGCATTTATGACGAAACAGATTATTCTTCACTGCACCTTGTTAAAGGGCATTACGATGAAAAGGAGTTAAATGAAACGTATATTGGAAATGTAAGAAGGTATGATTTAATCTATAAATATTATATGAAATATCATTCTAGGAGAGCTCTTGGATTTTGCTGCTCCAGACAGCATGCAGAAGAAATGGCAAAAGAATTTTGTAAAAGAGGCGTGAAATCTGCTGCAGTGTACAGCAATGCAGACGGTGAATTTTCCGAGGATAGGGATAAAGCGATTGAAAAGTTGAGGAATCAGGAAATAAAAGTGATTTTTTCTGTTGATATGTTTAATGAGGGTGTAGATATCGCAGCTTTGGATATGGTTATGTTTTTAAGACCTACGGAATCACCAATTGTATTTTTGCAGCAGTTAGGACGTGGACTTCGTACCAGTAGAGGCAAAAATTACTTGAATGTTTTAGACTTTATTGGAAATTATGAGAAAGCAGGACAGATAACATTACTATTATGCGATGGAAGTAATTCCGGGGAAAAGGCTCTGCATAATTATCATGACCTGGAATATCCTGACGATTGCATAGTAGATTTTGATATGCGCCTGATTGATTTATTCCAGGAGATGGATAAAAAGACATTATCTGCAAAAGAACGAATTAAACGGGAGTTTTACAGAGTAAAGGAATTATTAGAGGACAAAGTTCCGTCACGCTTGGAGTTATTTACATATATGGATGATGATATATACAGGTATTGTATCAAACATGCCAGGGAAAATCCATTCCGAAGATATATGGATTTCTTAAATGAAATGCAAGAGTTGTCTGCGGAGGAAGAAGAGGTATATTCTGGAATCGGAAGAGAATTTTTGTCCCTGATTGAAACTACGGATATGCAGAAAGTTTATAAAATGCCAATCCTATACAGTTTTTATAATGATGGCAATGTGCGTCTGGCAGTCAGAGATGAGGAGGTATTAGCTGCCTGGAAAAGGTTCTTTGATCATGGAACGAACTGGAAAGATTTTGTGGCAGATGGAACTTATGCAGATTATAAAGCTGTGACAGATAAGCAGCATTTAAATAAGGCGAAAAGTATGCCGATTAAATTTTTGAAGGCGTCAGGAAAAGGTTTTTTTATAGAAAAGGAAGGTTACGCTCTTGCAATTCGGGCTGATTTGAAAGGAATTATATCGAAGGGAGCATTTAAGAGCCAGATGAAAGATATTTTGGAATACCGTACGATGGAGTATTATCGCAGAAGATATGAAATGCCCTAAAACACAATAATTCACATAACAAAAAACATGAGGGTAGTAGAACGGTTGGAGCTAATAACAAGATTTTGCTTGAAATTGCAATTTAATCAAGGTTCAAACAAGCATATGGAATGTTGCTGATAGACAATAATAAAAAGAGGAAGGTGTATTTGTATGGTTTTAACAGATGAGCAAGCAAAACAGTTTTATGATTTATGAATTTCGTTATTGGACTTTGTGAATCAAAAATATAGGCTGATAAAAGAACTTTATGGGATGACATCGCCGAAAGGATTGCCACTGCAATCAGTCGTATTAATTTCTTCTAAATTATGGGAAAACAGAGATATAATTGATGAATTTGTGTTGTCGGATTTTAAAAATATGAATGAGGAGGAAACAGAAATTGTTACTAGTTGGAAGAAAGCGATACGGGGAAAATTTATAGTGGATCGACATCTGAAAAAAGGTTCTGTTTTGGTATCCGTTGATAATAATGAAGTATATATTGTGAAAGGAATTTATACTTCGTGGAGAGAAATGCTGGAAAGTTATCCCATGCCGCAGATTGTGGAAGCTACATTATTGCCATACAGAGATGTTATTATTCATGACGGAATCGTTGTTCCATATAGAGTGTGTTTGGGGAGAAATATGTCAGAAGAGTCCAAACAGATCTATTTGGCAGCAAAAGCAAATGGTAATCTGCACTATAGCTTGTGAGGGGATGATTGTACGGCAAAGAAATAAAACAAGTATGCGTGGAAGGGTTATAATTTGGATATGCTTAATAAACTTGATGAGCAGGCTTACATAAGTCAGGGTTCGCATCGCTTAAGTAATTCTGGGCATCTTTTTATGTTGTGTAAGCGCAGAGATATCTGGGATTATTGCATTTCAATTCATATACGATGGATGTAACCATAAAAGATATTTCCTTTTCTTTTTGAGAAGACGGTTTAGTTACCATGCTTTGCCACCACATTTTAGTACAATAATTGTGTGAAAGACCATTTTATCATGGTCAAAATACATTTTGATATTTCCGTTGTATTTATTGATTATGCGTTCCACACTTTTAAGCCCCAATCCATGTTTTACTTTATTGATTTTTATCGAGACAGGCATTCCGTTCTTATTAAATTTCGGGCAGATCCTGCAGGTATTGATCATATTAATCACAGTAAAATCAATATTTTCCTTGTCTGTTATGCTTAATTCAATATAAGAATCAGGAAGATCAGAACATGATTCTACTGCATTGTCCAGTAAATTGCAAAATAAAGAGGTCAGATCAGAATAATCCAAGTTTTGGAGTAATTGTTTTCTGACATCTATTTTAAAAGTAATATGTTTCTGCTGGCAGATCTGCACATAATGGCATAAAATAGAATTTAGCAATTCATTATCGGACACATGGACAGAGTTTTGCAGTTCTGATGAGTTTAAAAGAGTGTCCAGATAACGGCTTATTTTATCTTTTTGATTCTGGTCATTCAACTGAGAGATTGCCATAAGATGTTTTCGAATATCGTGAATCAAAATCTGCTGGTTTTCATTCTGATGGAATAGCGTCTTGTAGTATTCTGCCATATCATATTCTTTTTGCAGCTGTATCTGAAGTTCAGTAAATGCTTTGTTTTTCTGCAGTGTATAATGATAGATATAAAAAACCAGTATGTTAATCAAAAGCAGCAGAACTGCGCAGGAGGACAGCATATGCCTGAAACGGATGGAAAGTGGCGTGCTTAGCAATACAGTAGTAAGCGTAATAATAATGTAAAATGAAACAAAGGGAATCAGGTTAAGTAAAATGGTTGCCCGGTTTATATATCCGTATTCGTCTACAGCGCCATGTACGAATGTGATGATTATTCTGAGGCCAATAAAGTACAGAAGTTTGCTTAATACAGTCAGAATAATCATGAACGTTATATTAGGATTAATAATTAAAATAACTTTATTGTATTGAGAAAATAATCCTGCGATCGCTATCTCACTAAAACTCATAATACAAGTAGTAATCGTAGAATGAAACAGACACACATTCCATTTAACATGGTATAATAGGATTAAGATGATAAAATTTGCAAGTGTAAAAAAAATCATATTTATCCAAAAAGAGTCCAGGAAAGAAATTAGAAAAAGACAGCTATATCCACTAAATAGGAAGATGAACTCAGTTCTTTTGGAGTATTTGGAGTGGAATAGGTTTGAAGAATACCACCAGATCATGAGTGCTTCTATAATGTAAATAAACAAGTATAATATTACCGCTTCCAGAATAAATCACCTTGTACTTTCTAAATACAACAAATATGTATCTTTAAATTGCGTATATTTTCTTCGTGTTAAATATGCCTCAAATTTGTTATTGTATAAGTGAATCAATGAATGATCAAAATCCGATACATGATTTAAATTTACAAGAAAACTTCTGTGTGAAGAAAAAAAGCACGGCATATCAAGCTGTTGAATCCAATAGTTCATATTATGAATCGATAGATAATCTTGTTTTAAAGTATGTACTGTCACTTTATGGCTATGTGCTTCCACAAAGATGATGTCTGCTGCAGACACGACATATACGCCATTTTTTGTCTCAATAGGAATTTTGGTAACGGATGTATTATATAGTTCAATGGCATCTTTCATATTTCTGAAGATTCTCTGTTTATCTAAGGGTTTTGATAGATAGCGGAATACATGAAACCGCATTGCTTCGTCTAAATATTCAGAATATGAGGTTACAATAAAAATAATGACATTTTTATTGACTTTTTTTAATTCATTACCAATGTAAATTCCACTCATGCCCGGCATTTCAATGTCCAAAAAAACAATATCTTTTGTATTAGAATCTTTCAGCAAATCCTCTCCGTTATCATAAATGATAATATCTGGAGCTTTCAGTGAATTTTTCTGAAAGAAGCAGCGCAATATTTTATCAAGTTGTCTTGCTGTTTCCACATCATCATCGCAAATAAAAATCCGCATAAAAAATCCCTCTCTGTAGTTTGTTGATGATTCAGCAACATGTTCTTCTGCTGGTTGCTGTGCTTTCTGAGTTTCCTAATGAAATTATACTACAAAGAGAGCGTAAATCCAATGATAGCACTTGAAAAGACATTTTTTATGTATTTTTGGCTGTTGTTGATTGCTCTTGGAATGAAATATGCAAGGCAAAAAAGCAGAAAAAATTCAGAATTCTACCAAAATTACCATATATGATTCCTTTCATGCAAAAAGGGTCGATTTTTTTGTGGTGATAGACTACAATTTAGTTTGCCATTAAGGACAAGTGGAAGGGAACAAAAATACTATGAATGCAAAAAATATGTTAGATGTAAGAGGATTAACAAAAAAGTATGAGAAGTTTAAATTAGATAACATTAACTTTAGTTTAGAAACTGGAAAAATTACCGGATTAATTGGTGCGAATGGGGCAGGGAAGAGTACGACGATGAAACTTTTACTGAGAATCATAGAACCAGACAGCGGAGACATTGTTTTTCAAGGGGAAAATATAGCAAAAAATAAGCGTATGCTGTATAAAGAAAATATAGGATATGTAGGTGAGAATATGGATTTTTTTTCAAAGTGCCAGTTAAAAGATATAAAAAAATTCTATAAATCTTTCTATTCAGCCTGGGATGAAAATTACTATAAGATGCTTTTTGAAAAGTTTAATCTGAACCGTACGTATAAGATCATGGAATTATCAAAAGGCATGAGAATGAAATTCAATTTATGCCTGGCCCTGTCTCATAGCCCACAGCTGCTGTTATTAGATGAACCGACATCTGGGCTGGACCCTTTGGTCAGAAATGAAATTTTAAATATTTTAAAAAATTATGTAGAAAGATCTAAATCAAGCGTACTTTTTTCCTCACATATCACTGAAGATATGACGAAAATAGCAGATGATCTTTTATTTATAAATCAAGGAAAGATCATAGAAAGATGTGAAACAAAAAAATTATTGGCCAAGGGTTATGAGATAGATGGTTATTTAGAAAATTTAGTTAATAATAAGGAAATTTGAATGTATGTTGTTAAAATTTATATTCATTTTGAGTATAAAGAATGGCATGTTGCAATCTAAAAATGAAAGGAAACTAACATATGAATAGATTATTACAAAAAAATTTACATTTAAATAAAAAGAATATAATAGTAGGCATTTTTCTGTCATTCTTTTTTGCGGCTATAAATTTAGATGGAAATCAATATTATTCGGTATCATTGATGATGTGCCCGGCTCTTTTATTTAATGCTGTAGTGGGTAAAATGTGTTATATGGAAGATCCACCAGCAACACAGCAATTTTTATTATCACTTCCAATCTCAAAACGTCAAATTATATTTGAAAAGAATATACTTTCATATCTATGTATCATAACGGGCTTGTTGATTGCAAATATAAGCAATATTTTTATAAATTTATTAAGATCTGGGGAAATACAGTTTCAGGTTAACATTAATATTATGATGGCGATAATTCTAATTATCTATAATACAGTATATATTTTGCTGAATTACCGATTTGATTATTCTAAAACACGTTTTACCCCCTACATATTGTTGCTGTTAATGTTCTTTTTGTTTAAATTTGGAAATAACGCTGTGGACGTTATAAGTTTGAGAAAGCCAATATTGTTGGTGGGTGTCATGGCAATGGTTATATTATTGAATTATCTGATATTAAATGCTGTCACCATTACGAAAACGAAACTGGCAAAATAAAAAGGGTTGTTGCAAAATAGCCTTTATATACGATATATGTTTTTCTTTATGAGTTTTAACCATATATTGTATATAAGCTGCATTTTGCAACAACCCTTTTGTTTGAGTGATATGAGTTATGTATGATGCTTAAGGCACTGGTCTTGCAACCATAACAAGATTTCCTTCTGGGTAATAGTAGCGCAGAGGTTTCTCAAGACGGTATCCGCCGCCGTAATACATGGAAACATGGTAAATGTTTTTATACCGTCCGTTGGAGTAGGGAGCCCGGAAAAACAGCAGGTCGCCAGGACGCAGTTTGGATGAACTGATTCCGCGGTAGGCGATGACCTTACCGGTTCTTTCCAGATGGGATGCCATGGAGGCAGCGGTAGGCGCCCAGCTGGGAGTACCGCCCAGAAGAGCGGAATCACAGCCATAGGCGCGGAAAACAAGCGAACTGCAGTCATAGAAACCATTACTCATTCGTCTTGCCTGGCTGTATTTGGAACGGTACATAATGTTATAACCTGTTTTGCAGGCATTTATAGCGCGCTGGGAAGCAACACTTATATGAAAGGTGAAAACATTGCCGTCTACGGTGACAATGATATCTGTATTTCCGCAGCCGCGTGCTGTAACAGTACCTGTTTTGCTGACAGTCGCAACGGATTTCTTTTTCGAGCGATAGCGGATCTGGCTTTGGGATGAAACACCAGACAACTTGATTTTTGTGGTCTTACCAAGGGCAAGAGAAGCATAACTGGTTGTCAGGCTGGGGTTCGTAACATAGATCGTATGGCGGATAGTTTTTCCGTCAGCTTGAATGGTTACCGTGGATTTGCCAGTTTTGTAACCTGCCGTGACCGTGCCGTCCTGTCCAATGGAGACCAGAGACTTTTTCCCCAGCTTCCATGTTACTGTACTGTAGGGGGTCAGCCCGGTGAGGGCAATTTTCTGAGTATGTCCCAGGGAAACTACCGTACGGGAATATTTTGTTTTGGGATTAGACACCTTTATATTTGTCTTATATTCTACAGAAGTTTCATCTGAATAGCTGACCGTGGCGGTAACAGTTGCAGAGCCCGTCCGTTTAGCGGTGGCAATTCCGGTGTTCTGATTTACAGAGACAATTTTGGGATTTGAGGAACTCCAGACGGTGTCTTTGATATCAGCATCTGGTTTCTCTACATTATGTAATGACAATTTTTGTTTGGTTTTCACTGCCATGGAGGCCTGCTGCTGAACAACTCCAGAGCGGATGACGTTGATGGTACAGCTGCGTTCGCCAGTTACCAGCTGATTGTTTTCATAAATGCTGTAATGCGCAGTAAGAGTTGCCTTTCCAGTTTTGCGTGCAGTAATTTTACAAGTATTTCCGGAAACGGATAAATCTCCAATGGAATCATCAGACAACTGAAAAGATACAGAAGTATTGGCAGAAGCATTCGATAAATAGATAGAGGTACTGCTTCCTTTCATCAGGGTCTGTGAAGTCCGGCTGAGTTTATAATTGTTTTTTAACACAGTTACCCGGCAGGATTTTTTGGCGCCGGGTACGGAAGCAGTAATGGTTGCCGTTCCCGTATGTAAGCCTACAATTTTCCCTTTTTTATTCACGGATACCACTTTTTTGTCCGATGAGCGGTAGGAAAGGTTTTTTGCAGGATGTGCAGTTGCTCTCAGGGCATAGTCATTATCTGCAAAGATAATTAGTTCCTCTGTACTGATTTTGACAGAAGGTTTTTTTACGGTAATTTTACAGGATTTCTTCAATCCGCCGCAGACAGCGGTGATAGTAGCTTTGCCGGTTTTTTTGGGCGTAACCTTTCCCGAAGAATTTACGACGGCAACTTTTTTGTTCGAAGATTTCCAGGTAATTTTACCCATAGGTTCAACAGAAGCAGTGAGGGTAACCGGATTGTCTAAATATATGGTAGCTTTGGATTTTAGGGACAGCGAAGGTTTTTTTACGGTTACATTGCAGGAGGCAGAGATGCCGTTTGCCCATGCTGTGATGACTACCGTGCCGGTATTCTTAGGTGTGATTTTTCCCTCCGTGCTTACGTCCGCGATCTCAGAGTTAGAGGTAGTCCAGGTGATATGGTCAGCTGGAGCGGCAGCAGCCGTCAGTTGATGTGTCTGACCAAGGTAAAGAGTAAGAGTATTCTGATTGAGAGAGATCGAATTTGTTACAGTAATGGTACAGGAGGCAGAGCCAGTCAGGGTGCCGCTGTCTGTTGTGACGGAGACGGAGGCGGTAATCACTGCCGTTCCTGCTTTGTGTGCTGTGATGAGCCCTTGTTCTGATACAGAAGCAGTATCTTCGTGGCTGGAGCTCCAGATAATCTGCGCCGGTTCATTGAGAGGGCTTCCATCGGAATTCAGTACAGAAGCAGCCAGCGGCAGAGATGATTGGGCATTCAGACTGTAGGTGCTGTGATTTAAATTTACGTTAAGCTTTGTCTCAGCATCTGCATCCTGATCAGGCTTGTCCTCCGAGAAGGTGGAAACAGACGAAAAGCTGGCTGCCTGAGAGATGACAGGAGATTGTGTCAGCATTAGGCAGCTTAGTAAAAATGGAATCAGTTTTTTGCATTTCATTTGTATATGCCTCCTGTGTAAAAATAGATTTATATCTATCATAATCCCTTTTTAACAGAGATGCAAGAATAATATGTTTTTTAGTTTCCCCATTTTTAACAACATCCGCTATTTTAGTACCAAAAGGTCTTGCTGCTTTTAGCAGCATAGACATCTTGCACAAAAAGTGTCTGAAAAGCTAGCTTTCCATAGCACTTTTCTGTGCAAAGTGTTTCCATCACTTTGTACTGGAAACCTTTTGGTACTATAAAATCAAAAAAATCAAAAAATTGTGAAAACCCAAGTAATATGTTGTTACCCGACAGAAAAATATATTTTTCATCTTGCTTTTTTGGAAGGATAATAATATAATAGTTGGGCACATATAGTATGGTAAGAGTGGAATAACACTATATTTAGTTATTTCGGAGGAGACATCATGAAAATTATCAAAAGAAGCGGCAAAGAGGCAGGATTCGATAAAAGTAAGATTGTAGACGCGGTTGCAAAGGCAAATCAGGAAGTGGCAGAGAATGACAGGCTGTCAGAGGAACAGATAGAAGCAATTGCGCAGAGGATTTCAGAAATCTGCGGAACCATGGAACGTATCTATAATGTAGAAGAGATTCAGGACATGGTGGAAAATGAAATTATGAGTTACAGGGCGTTTGAGGTAGCAAGAAAATACATAACATATCGCTACAAACGTGCCCTGGTCAGAAAATCGAATTCTACGGATCAGCAGATTTTAAGTTTGATTGAATGCAACAATGAAGAGATTAAACAGGAAAATTCCAATAAAAATCCAATTGTAAACAGTGTTCAGAGAGATTATATGGCTGGTGAAGTCAGTAAGGATATCACCAGAAGATTTTTACTGCCAGAAAAAATTGTCCGTGCCCATGAGGATGGAATCATTCATTTTCATGATGCAGACTACTTTGCGCAGCATATGCACAATTGCTGTCTGGTAAATCTGGAAGATATGCTGCAGAATGGGACAGTAATCAGTGAAACCATGATTGAACGTCCTAAGAGCTTTTCTACCGCTTGTAATGTGGCAACCCAGGCGATCGCGCAGATTGCGAGTTCACAGTACGGCGGGCAGAGCATTACTCTTTCCCATCTGGCTCCTTTTGTGGATGTTAGCCGTCAGAAGCTGAGGAAGGTGGTGCGGCGGGAATTTATTGCGGCAGGCCTGCCTATGGCAGAAGAGAAAATCAATGAAGTAGCGGAAATGAGGGTTAAGGAAGAGATCCGCAGAGGCGTTCAGATGATACAATATCAGGTGATTACGCTGATGACTACCAATGGACAGGCTCCCTTTGTGACAGTGTTTATGTACCTGAACGAGGTGGAGGACGGACGTGTCCGGGATGATCTTGCTATGGTTATTAAAGAAATGCTGCTGCAGAGAATGCAGGGGGTCAAGAATGAGAAAGGCGTTTATATCACACCAGCGTTTCCCAAACTTATCTATGTTTTGGGAGAAAATAACATTCGAGAAGGAAGCCGCTACTGGGAGCTGACCAGACTGGCGGCAAAATGCACCGCAAAACGTATGGTGCCGGATTACATTTCTGAGAAAGTTATGAAAGAAAACAAAGAAGGAAACTGCTATCCCTGTATGGGCTGCCGTTCTTTCCTGACAGTATACCGGGACGAAGAGAATCAGCCCAAATTTTACGGCAGATTTAATCAGGGCGTGGTTACGCTGAATCTGGTGGATATTGCCTGTTCTTCTGAAAGAGATATGGACAGATTCTGGGAAATATTTAAGGAACGGCTGGAACTGTGTAAAGAGGCATTGATGCTTCGCCATGAAAGGCTGAAAGGGACTCCGTCAGATGTTGCTCCTATTTTGTGGCAGTATGGTGCGCTGGCACGGCTGAAAAAAGGAGAAGTGATAGATAAGCTTTTGTATCATGGATATTCTACGATTTCTCTGGGATATGCCGGCCTCTGCGAATGCGTCCGTTATATGACGGGAAAGTCGCATACGGACCCGGCAGCCACTCCTTTTGCTTTGGAAGTAATGGAATATATGAATCAGGCATGTAAGAAATGGGCAGACGAGACAGATATTGCTTTCAGCCTCTACGGCACACCGTTAGAATCTACCACATACAAGTTTGCAAAATGCCTGCAGCGGCGCTTTGGAGTGATTGACGGTGTGACAGACCGGAATTATATTACAAACAGCTATCACATTCATGTGACAGAAGAAATTGATGCCTTTCATAAATTGACTTTTGAGGCGAAGTTTCAGAAATTATCTCCAGGCGGGGCGGTCAGTTATGTGGAGGTGCCCAATATGCAGAACAATATTGACGCAGTTCTGGCAGTCATGCAGCATATATATGAGAATATTATGTACGGAGAATTGAATACGAAGAGCGATTACTGCCAGGTATGCGGTTATGAAGGAGAAATTAAGATTGTTTCTGACCAGCATGGCAAGCTGGTGTGGGAATGCCCCAATTGCCAGAATCGGGATGAAGATAAGATGAATGTTGCCCGCAGAACCTGCGGTTATATTGGCACACAGTTCTGGAATCAGGGAAGAACACAGGAAATTCAGGAAAGGGTATTGCATTTGTGATGAATTACGGACAAATAAAACGCACAGACGTAGCCAATGGACCAGGTGTAAGAGTTTCTTTGTTTGTGTCAGGATGCAGCCACCATTGCAGAGGCTGCTTTAACTCAGAAACATGGGATTTTTCATATGGACAGGAATTTACTATTAATATAGAAGAAGAATTGCTGGAACTGCTGTGCCCGGAGCATATTGCTGGATTGACTCTGCTGGGCGGAGAACCTTTTGAACCTTCCAATCAGCGTGCTCTGCTTCCATTTCTCAGAAAAGTAAAAGAGAGATATCCCCACAAAACGATTTGGTGTTATACGGGATATCTGCTGGACCAGGAACTGTGGGAGGATAGCCGTGCTCGATGTGAAGTTACAGATGAAATGCTGTCTCTGATTGACGTATTGGTAGACGGAGAGTTTGTACAGGAACGAAAAAACATCTCCCTGCAGTTTCGAGGTTCTGAAAATCAGAGGCTGATTGATGTACAGATGAGCAGAAGGCAGGGGAAGATATGCCTGTATGGAGAATAAAACCAAAATTGTGGGAAAGCTTAAGAAAAGAATAAGAAAATATTTGCAAAATTACAAATTTTTTGCTGCCTGTAGGAGATAAAATAGAAGAGGAAACTAAAATATGAGATTAAAGGATGACCTTCAGGGAAAAGAATACTATAAGATAACCCTGGTGAGCCTTGCGCCAGATAAATGTAATATTTTGAAAGGACCGGAAGAAGAGAAAAGGCTGGCGGAGATCCTGCGGGATGATTACAGCATCAGCAGATATGAGAAAATGCTTCAGCTTGTGATCAAAGAAAAAGTGGCAGCCAATGATCAGGAGTTCTGCTTTCGGCTGCTTTCACTGGAATCCCTTCAGAGGGCATTCAGGAAGGGGCGGGACAAAGTGACAGGGTCTTATGTAAGAAATGTGCAGGGAGAGATGCAGGAAGTGTCTGTGTCTATCTATCCCAGGAGATTTGGGAAACAAGGAGAACTGGAGGAATTTATGCTGTATATATCCAAACAGGAATAAATCTGGAAGAAGGTTCAGGCAAATACGGGAATTGAGGTATGGATATGCGAAGAAGAAAACAGAGAAGAAAACAGAAAATTATGATAGCAAGTGTGCTGGGAGTAATTTCGCTATTGGCGGCAGCGTACCTTTTTATGGGATATTATTTCAGCAGCCATTTTTTCTTCCGGACCAAAATCAATGGCTGGAAAGTAGGAGGCATGGATTTATCCAGTGCCGAGGGAAAGGTTGGAGATGGTGTGGAAGATTATCTTCTGACTGTTTTCGACAGAGATGGAGAAAAGCACCATATCTACGGGGCAGATATTGACTGCAGTTATGTACCGGATGGTTCTGTGGAAAAATTATTAAAGGCACAGGAGCCGTTTCAGTGGCCTGTAAAACTGTTCCATCCTGTGGAAGCGGATGTTCCAATTACAATGGAGTATAAAGAAGAGCTGATCTCCAAGGCAGTGTCTGCGCTGGACTGCTTTCGGAAAGAAAATATTACGGAGCCGGTAAGCGCCCGGATAGAATTGGGAGAGGATGGTTATTACATAGAACCGGAGGTTCCGGGAAACCAGATGATATATGAGAATGTTCTTGCCAAGGTGCGGCAGGCAGTATCTGCAGGGGATTCCTCTGTGGAGCTTACAGACGAAGATTATGTAAAACCTGAATATACCAGCGAGAGCAAAGAAATTACACAGGTAATGGATCGGATTAACAGCTATGAAAATGCTGAGATAAATTATGAAATCAAGGATTATGAAGAAAAACTTGATAAGAAACAGATCCGTGAATTTCTTGAAGTGGAAGGATTTTCCGTTTCGCTAAATGCAGAGAAAATTGAGGCATATGTTCAGGCTCTTGCCAGCAAATACAATACATATGCAGATGTGCGTTCGTTTAAAACGTCTTCTGGCGACACCGTGGAAATTGGCGGCGGCGATTATGGCTGGATTGTCAACAAACCCAAAGAGGCAGAGCAGTTAATAGCGGATTTAGAAGCCGGGCAGCCAGTAAGCAGAGAGCCAATGTATTCTCAGCGTCCCTTTGTGGAGGGAAAAGATGATATCGGAAATACTTATGTGGAGATTGACTATACAAAACAGCATCTGTGGTATTATGAGAATGGACAGCTTGTGGTTGAAAGCGACATTGTCACAGGCAATATCAGCAAGAATAATGGTTCTCCAGACGGGGTGTTTAAAATTGTGTATAAGGACAGTCCGGCAGTGTTAAAAGGGGAAGACTATGAGTCCGATGTCACCTATTTTATGCCCTTTGCCTATAATGTAGGCATTCACGATGCTTCCTGGAGGAATGGAAAATTCGGCGGAGAGATTTATAAGAGCAGTGGTTCCCATGGCTGTATCAACGCACCCCTGGAGGTAGCGCAGAAAATATATGAGACCATTAAGGTGGGGACACCAGTAATTGCTTTTTATCGTGAAAAAGTGGAACTTTCGGCAGAAAATGCCAAGATTTCCAATGCATTTTCTTATGTGGATCCAGAGAAAAAAGCTTTAGAAGGACAAGCAAAGGAAGAGGGACAGCCAGAGGCTCAGCAGCAGCCGGGAGCAGAAGGGCAGCCAGAGGCTCAGCAGCCGGGAGCAGAAGGGCAGCCGCCAGTAGAATAGGACAAACAGGGAGAATGGGAAATGGATATTTATGGAACGATTGGACCGGCATGTGCAGATGTTGAAATTCTTAAACAAATGTTTTATCATGGTATGACAGGAATACGATTGAATCTTTCTCATACAGAATTGTCAAATTGCCGGGAATGGACAGAGAAAATAAGAGAAGCGGCTGAAGCTGCGGGTATTTGCCCGCGGCTTCTCGTGGATTTACAGGGACCGGAGCTTCGTGTCGGCGTTTTAGAATATCCCCTGGAATTACGGGAGCAAGAGAAAATTTTATTAAAACCTTATAAAGAGAATATGACTTCTGAAGAAGGAACAGTGCCAATTCCAGCACCGCTTTTCTTCGCGATGAAGGAAAAACAGCAGGCGCTGCTGGACGACAGTAAAATACTCTTGACTGTGGAGGAAACTGACACAGAACAAATTTTCTGTAAGGTGCAGCGGGGAGGAGTGCTTAGTTCACGTAAGAGCATCGCGGTTTCCGGGGTGGAATTAGAGCTTCCTGCATTAACAGAGTCCGACCGGAAAAATATCAGAGAGGCAAAAGAACACGGCGTCACAGGGGTTATGCTGCCATTTGTGCGGTCTTGCCGAGATTTACAGAATCTGAAGCAGGAACTGGCGGATGCAGGCGCAGAAGACTTAGAGATATTTGCTAAAATAGAGAATATGGATGGGGTGAGAAATTTGAAATCACTTTTGCCCTGTGCGGATCAGATTGTCATAGCCAGAGGGGATCTTGGCAATTCTATGCCTTTATGGGATCTTCCGGCAGTGCAGGCAGAAATTGCAGAAGTATGCAGGAAGGAAGGGAAGCCTTTCATGGTGGTAACTCAGATGCTGGCCTCCATGGAGAACAGCAAAGTCCCTACCCGTGCAGAAGTTTCGGATATTTTTCAAGCAGTTTTTCAGGGGGCTTCCAGTGTGATGGTGACTGGAGAAACGGCGTCTGGCAGCTATCCTGCGGAAGCTGTAAAGTACCTCTGCAGGACAGTGGAGAGTGCACAAAAGTATTTTAAAGGTGAAAGCAGGCGGATAACTTAAACTGCTCTTATTTTTATGATGCTTCCCATCTGCCGCTGGCTCCGCAGGGCAGTACCAGTCCGTTTGAGGAAACGGGAAGGCCGATCTCCTGAGCATCTACAGCGCCCTTAAACTCCCGGAGTTCGGTTCCCAGCATATAGGCAAGGACGGCAGGCTGAAGCCCGGTGGTATAGGAATTGATCAGAAAAAATAACGGATGATCTGAAAGGAGCTGGGTACAGAGTTTCACCAAGGGATAGATGGCGTCCTCGATCTTCCAGATTTCTCCTTTTGGTCCTCTACCATAAGAAGGAGGGTCCATGATAATGGCATCATAGCGGTTGTTTCGACGGATTTCCCGCTCTGTGAATTTCACGCAGTCGTCCACGATCCATCGGATAGGAGCGTCGCTAAGACCAGAAGCAACGGCGTTTTCTTTCGCCCAGGTTACCATGCCTTTGGAGGCATCCACATGAGTGACGCTGGCACCTGCCGCGGCCGCAGCAAGTGTAGCCCCTCCGGTATATGCAAATAGGTTTAACACTTTAATTGGGCGTTTTGCCTGACGTATCTTTTCACCGAACCAATCCCAGTTTACTGCCTGTTCCGGGAATAATCCGGTATGCTTGAAGCTGAAAGGCTTCAAGTGGAAGGTGAGAGAATGATAATGGATTTCCCATTGCTGCGGGAGGTCAAAAAATTCCCATTCTCCCCCTCCTTTTTTGTTGCGGTGATAATGCCCGTTCTTCTCTCTCCATCCGGAGTGTTTTTTGGGGGTGTCCCAGATGACCTGAGGGTCTGGCCGTACTAATATATATTCTGACCATCGTTCCAGCTTCTCGCCTTTTGAACAGTCAATGACTTCATAATCTTTCCAGTTATCTGCAATCCACATCAGCGTAGTCCTTTCTTGTACATTTCTTTCCGTTTATGATTCGGGTATCAAAAGACAGTTTTATAAATTGACAACCTCATTTTATTTCACCACCTTTTGACACTCAAGTCAGTATATTGAAATATTATATCCCAGGAAAAAAACAGCGTCAACTGAATTTATGCCAATGTGGCAGTTCCTTTTTAACATGTAAATATTAGGCAATTGCGAAACTATCAAATTATCGAAATTTCATATACAATTTATATTATTTTGTTTAAATATTTTATTCATATAAATGCACGAAATGCAGGACGCACCAAGCATTTCAACGAACCACTTAATACGAAAATCATGTTCCGCAAAGGCTTCCATGATTTTTGTGTTTTTTCCTTAGTAATGTCAGTTTTTTGACATAGAGGGATGCTCTGGAGTACGTTTCCATGGTGCTAGAATGCATTTCTTAGCGTTTATATGATAAATATTTCTTCTAAAATTCTTTGAATTGTATATGAAATTCTCAAAACTATTGAGTTTCGCAATTACCTAATGTAAATATTGTAAAATAGGAAACTCAGGCATGCTTCTCTTGCAATAAAAGTTAAAATTGCGTATAATCATTACCACATAGACAAATTATTTGATAAATTATCAGCAGAAAGGAAAAAAAGATGATTAATGACATAAAATTAGGGCCTTTGACTTTGCATATGTATGGCATTATGGTTGCTATCGGGTTTTTGAGTGCTTTGATAATCTGTGAGAAGCGTGCGAAAAAAAGAGGGATGGAGACGGACATCTTGTATGGTATCTTCTGGTGCGCCATTTTTGGCGGGGCAGCAGGAAGTAAGCTGCTCTATTATACGGTGAGTATTCCAGATATTCTGAAAGACCCATCTATTTTGTGGAATTTCCAGAATGGATGGGTGGTTTATGGGGGAATTCTCGGAGGCGTTTTTGCCAGTTTTGTTTATTGCAGGTATAAGAAGGCGGATTTTGTAAAGTACCTTGACCTGGTTCTTCCGGCAGTGGCGTTTGCTCAGGGGTGCGGACGTATCGGATGTTTTTTTGCCGGCTGCTGTTATGGAAGGGAGACGGACTCTGTGCTCAGTATACAATATTGGCAGTCGGAATATGCTCCGAACGGCGTAAAACTGATCCCGACACAGATTTATTCCAGTATCGGCGATTTTGCCTTGGCATTTCTGCTGATGGCATATGCAAGAAGAGAACCTAAGAAGGGAAAAGTAGCGGCTGTTTATTGTATTTTTTACAGTGTCGGACGTTTTATTATTGAAATGCTGAGAAATGACTACCGGGGAACATGGGGATTTTTGTCTACTTCACAGGCTATCTCGATTATTATACTGATACTTGGGATTGGCATCTTTGTGGCAGCAGAGAAACATCAGGAAAATTAATAAATCCCTCTTTTATGCCGATATAAACGTCAGAATAATAAATCGTGCGAGAGAGAGGTTTGAATTATGAATATTATGCTGCCCACCAATAATATAGAAGAAACAAAACACCAGAACCATAGAAGAACCATAGATATTTCCCAGGTAATACGCAATATGACTGGCGTAGAGCAGGATCAGGAGAAGAAATCTGTGCTGCAGCGGCTTTTGGAGCCGAAGGAAGTGGACGAGGGACAAAATGACGCGAAGAAGGCGGCGGAAATCGCACGCCGGATTGCCAGAGGCGCCCATGTGTCTCCAGAAGAAAAGAAATTTTTGATGGAGACAGATCCCAGGCTTGCACAGATGGCAGAACTTGCAAGAAAAGAAGGGGAACGGATCAAACATGCACTGTCCCAGGCATCCAGTAAGGAAGAACAGCAAACGATCATGCAGCAGGCATATCAGATGGTTCAGCAGGTAAGTAAGACCAATGAACAGTTTGGGATGCTTCTGGGAGAGGCGGTAAAAGCGGCAGTACAGGAAAGTCAGAAAAAGGGGCAAATCAAGGAAGGAAATCTGGAAAAAGACGAATTTTTTGAGGAAGAGAGCCAATCCCAGAACGATAGATCTGCTGGGAGAAACAACACGATCCAAAAAGATGGACAGGAGATGCTGATGGAGCAGTTCTTTCCGGAAGAATGGATGTCTGTGATGGACTGCAGAGGGTGAGAGTCCATGGGAAGCCGAGGCGAAGCTCGAATTGCAGTCGCAATTCTCGCTCGCGGGCTGTCGCCCAATAAAAATAGGAAACCATAGCCAGAGGAAAGCGAGCTTTCCTCTGGCTATGGTTTCCTATTTTTACTCGGCTTGTAGCTTAACGAAAAAAAGTACTTGCAATTTATGAAATTATGCTATATACTAATACTTGCTGTGACATGATAGCGATGAAGCGAGAGGTTGCTGCTTAGAAAATAGCAGGTTTTCCGTGGAGCGAATGTCAAGTTAGGAAACTGGCGACAAGTCACTGTATCACAATAAGAGGTCTGCATAAGAGCAGAAACAGCGTGTGTAAAGCATATGACACACACGGAGAAGTGTACAGTCACCGCTTGTCGTACTGAGGTAAAGTGCGAAAAGGAGGCGGCTTTTTTTATGGCAAGTCAAGTAATGAGAATCACACTGAAGGCGTATGACCATCAGTTAGTGGATGCATCTGCTAAGAAAATTATTGAAACTGTAAAGAAAAATGGATCACAGGTAAGCGGACCGGTACCTCTTCCTACAAAGAAGGAAGTTGTTACTATTCTGAGAGCGGTTCACAAATATAAGGATTCCAGAGAACAGTTTGAGCAGAGAACTCATAAGAGACTGATTGATATTATTACACCAACCCAGAAGACGGTTGACGCATTGTCCAGACTGGAAATGCCTGCTGGTGTATATATTGATATCAAAATGAAAACCAAATAATGATTAGGTAAGAATCCTGAAGGGTAATATATAGATGCAACATAAGAAGGTTCATCATTTTACTGTTCTAGGATGAACGGTTCCGCTTCCCTGGAAAAAGGGTATGAAGCGTTCCGCTGTAGAGAAACAGGAGGTAAAAAAATGAAGAAAGCGATCTTAGCTACAAAAGTCGGAATGACTCAAATCTTCAATACAGACGGCGTTTTGGTGCCGGTTACTGTATTACAGGCTGGTCCATGTGCAGTAACGCAGATTAAAACTGTGGAAAATGACGGATACAGCGCTGTTCAGGTTGGTTTTATGGACAAGAAAGACAGGATTGTGAATAAAGATGCCAACGGCAAGAAAGAAATCAGAAACAGGCATGGTGTGACAAAGGCAGAAAAAGGCCATTTTGAGAAAGCCGGCGTATCCAGCAAGAGATTTGTCAGAGAGTTTAAGTTTGAGAATGCTGCTGATTACAACTTGGGAGATGAGATCAAAGCCGATATTTTTGCGGAAGGGGATAAGATTGACGCTACCGCAATTTCCAAAGGTAAAGGATTCCAGGGTGCTATTAAGAGATATGGACAGCACAGAGGACCGATGGCTCATGGTTCTAAATTCCACCGTCATCAGGGTTCCAACGGCGCATGTTCCAGCCCCAGCAAGGTGTTCAAAGGCAAAGGGATGCCGGGCCATATGGGCTCTGTGAAGGTGACAGTCCAGAATCTTGAAGTTGTCAGAGTAGACGCTGAGAATAATCTGCTTTTAGTAAAGGGTGCAGTTCCGGGACCTAAGAAATCTTTAGTAACAATTAAAGAGACTGTAAAAGCAGCGAAATAGTACCGAGTGAAAGGAGGAACTTAACGATGGCTAACGTAGCTATTTATAATATGGAAGGCAGCGAAGTAGGCAGCCTTGAGCTGAATGACGCGGTGTTCGGTGTGGAAATCAATGAACATCTGGTGCACATGGCAGTCGTACAGCAGCTCGCAAATAACCGTCAGGGAACACAGAAAGCGAAGACACGTTCTGAAGTCCGCGGCGGCGGAAGAAAACCATGGAGACAGAAGGGGACAGGTCATGCAAGACAGGGATCCATCAGAGCGCCTCAATGGAAGGGCGGCGGAGTAGTATTTGCTCCCGTGCCAAGAGATTATTCTTTTAAATTGAATAAGAAAGAAAAAAGGGCAGCTCTTAAGTCTGCGCTGACTTCTAAGGTAAATGACAGTAAGTTCATTGTGCTTGATGAGCTGAAATTTGATGAAATTAAGACCAAGAAATTTCAGGAAGTCTTAAACAACCTGAAAGTGAGCAAGGCGTTGGTAATCATCAATGAGAATGATAAAAATGTAGTGATGTCAGCAAAGAACATCCCGGCAGTAAAGACAGCGCTGACAAACACGATTAATGTATACGATATTTTGAAATACGACACCGTTGTAGTCACTAAGGATGCCGTAGCAACAATCGAGGAGGTGTATGCATAATGGCAAACGTACAATATTATGACGTAATCCTCAAACCGGTTATTACAGAGAAAAGTATGAACGCAATGGGCGAGAAGAAATATACTTTCCTGGTTCATCCGGAAGCGAACAAAACTATGATTAAGGAAGCTGTTGAGAAAATGTTTGAAGGAACCAAGGTGAAGAGTGTAAATACCTTGAATATCGGCGGCAAGAAGAAAAGAAGAGGCATGGTAGTGGGGAAAACTGCCAAGACCAAGAAAGCAATCGTTCAATTAACAGAAGACAGCAAGGATATTGAGATTTTTGCTGGCTTATAGAAAGGAGAAGAACCATGGGAATCAAGACATATAACCCATATACACCTTCCAGGAGAAATATGACTGGTTCTGATTTCTCTGAGATTACGAAGACAGCTCCGGAAAAATCGCTGTTAGTTTCCTTACAGAAGCAGTCAGGCCGTAACAATCAGGGTAGAATAACAGTAAGACACCGCGGAGGCGGCTCCAGAAGAAAATATAGAATTGTTGATTTTAAGAGAAACAAAAAGGACGGAATTCCGGCAACTGTGATTGGAATCGAGTATGATCCTAACAGAACAGCAAATATCGCCTTGATCTGCTATGCAGACGGTGAGAAAACTTATATCATTGCGCCGGAAGGACTGAAAGACGGCATGAAAGTTATGAACGGGCCGGAAGCAGAAGTGAGAGTCGGCAACTGCCTGCCTCTTGAGAACATTCCGGTTGGTACACAGGTTCACAACATTGAATTGTATCCCGGCAAAGGCGGCCAGCTTGTTCGTTCCGCAGGAAACAGCGCACAGCTTATGGCAAAAGAAGGTAAATACGCAACTCTTCGTCTCCCCTCCGGTGAGATGAGAATGGTTCCGATTATCTGCCGTGCAACTGTCGGCGTAGTTGGAAATACAGACCACAACCTGGTAAAAATCGGTAAAGCAGGACGGAAACGCCACATGGGTATCCGCCCAACAGTACGCGGTTCTGTCATGAACCCCAACGACCATCCGCACGGCGGTGGAGAAGGCAAGACCGGAATCGGCCGTCCGGGTCCATGTACACCCTGGGGCAAACCTGCTCTTGGCTTAAAGACCAGAAAGAAAAACAAAGCATCTAACAAGCTTATCGTAAGAAGAAGAGACGGTAGAGCAATCAAATAATATGAGGTACCCGCGGGCAAGATTTCTGCCCGGTGCACGGGGCCGGATCAAGGAGGTTAAATAATGGCTCGTTCATTGAAAAAAGGACCATTTGCTGATGCAAGTTTATTGAAAAAAGTAGACGCTATGAACGCTGCAGGCGAAAAGAGCGTGATCAAGACATGGTCTCGCCGTTCTACTATCTTCCCACAGTTCGTAGGTCATACATTTGCTGTACATGACGGCAGAAAACATGTGCCGGTATATGTGACAGAAGATATGGTTGGACATAAATTAGGTGAGTTCGTGGCTACAAGAACTTACCGTGGACATGGAAAAGATGAAAAGAAATCAAAAGTCCGTTAATCAATAGAATCTGAAAGGAGGTTTCATCCATGGCTAAAGGACATAGAAGTCAAATTAAGAGAGAGAGAAATGCGCAGAAAGATACCAGACCTTCCGCAAAGTTATCATATGCCAGAGTGTCTGTTCAGAAAGCTTGTTTCGTACTGGATGCAATTCGTGGAAAAGATGTGCAGACTGCACTTGCGATCCTGGCTTACAACCCCAGATATGCATCAAGCGTGATAGAGAAATTACTGAAATCTGCTGTTGCTAACGCAGAGAACAACAATGGATTGGATGCAGAAAACCTTTATGTTGCAGAGTGCTATGCAAACAAAGGACCAACAATGAAGAGAGTTAGACCAAGGGCACAGGGCAGGGCTTACAGAATTGAGAAGAGAATGAGCCACATTACAATTGTGCTTGATGAAAGATAGGAGGCAGACATGGGACAGAAGGTTAATCCTCATGGTTTAAGAGTCGGTATTATCAAAGATTGGGACTCTAAATGGTACGCAGAATCAGATTTTGCAGACTTTTTAGTAGAAGACTACAATATCAGAACATTTCTGAAAAAGAAATTATACGCATCAGGCGTTTCGAAAATCGAAATTGAAAGAGCTTCTGACCGCGTAAAGGTAATTCTCTATACAGCAAAGCCAGGTGTGGTAATCGGTAAAGGCGGGGCTGAGATCGAGAAGGTAAAAGCAGAACTCCAGAAATATACTGACAAGAAATTGGTAGTAGACATCAAAGAAGTAAAGAGACCAGATAAAGATGCTCAGCTTGTAGCTGAAAATATCGCTTTGCAGTTGGAGAACCGTGTTTCTTTCCGTAGAGCAATGAAATCCTGCATGGGCAGAAGTATGAAGGCAGGAGCATTAGGAATTAAGAGTTCCGTTTCCGGACGTCTGGGCGGTGCTGATATGGCACGTACCGAGTTCTACAGTGAGGGAACGATTCCACTTCAGACATTAAGAGCAGATATCGATTATGGATTCGCCGAGGCAGATACCACTTACGGAAAAGTAGGCGTAAAAGTATGGATCTACAAAGGCGAGATACTTCCAACAAAAGAAACAAAGGAAGGGAGCGATAAATAATGTTAATGCCAAAAAGAGTAAAACGTCGTAAACAGTTCCGTGGTTCCATGGCAGGTAAGGCGTTAAGAGGTAATAAGATTACGAATGGTGAATACGGTATTGTAGCTTTAGAGCCTTGCTGGATCAAATCGAACCAGATTGAAGCAGCCCGTATTGCAATGACACGTTATATCAAGCGTGGTGGTAAAGTTTGGATTAAAATTTTCCCTGATAAACCAGTAACAGCAAAACCAGCAGAAACACGTATGGGTTCCGGAAAAGGAACATTGGAATACTGGGTGGCTGTAGTAAAACCAGGACGCGTGATGTTCGAGATTTCCGGTGTGCCGGAAGAAACAGCTCGTGAGGCATTACGTCTTGCTACACACAAATTACCTTGTAAATGTAAAGTGGTTTCGCGTGCAGACTTAGAAGGCGGTGAATCAAATGAAAACTAGTAATTATGTAAAAGATTTAAGAGAAGAATCCGTAGCAGCATTACAGGAACAATTAGTAGCTGCTAAGAAGGAACTGTTTAATTTAAGATTCCAGAATGCAACCAATCAGTTGGATAATACCGGAAGAATCAAAGAAGTTCGCAAGAATATCGCTAGAATTCAGACGATTATTACTGAGAAGGCAAAACAGGCTTAAGCATCCTAGAAAGGAGATTCTAATATCGTGGAAGAAAGAAATCTTAGAAAAACACGTACCGGTGTTGTTGTAAGCGACAAGATGAATAAGACCATTGTAGTTGCAGTAAGGGACAATGTAAGACATCCTCTGTACAACAAGATCGTTAAGAAAACCTATAAATTAAAGGCTCATGATGAGAACAACGATTGCAAGATCGGCGATACCGTCAGAGTAATGGAGACAAGGCCTTTATCCAAAGATAAGAGATGGAGACTTGTAGAAATCATTGAGAGAGCGAAGTAAAGGAGGAGGCTACCAGCATGATTCAACAGGAAAGCAGACTGAAAGTAGCTGATAATACAGGAGCAAAAGAATTACTGTGTATCCGTGTTATGGGCGGTTCTACCAGAAGATATGCAAATATCGGAGACATCATTACTGCTACGGTTAAAGATGCAACACCAGGCGGCGTTGTAAAAAAAGGCGATGTGGTAAAAGCTGTAGTAGTTCGTACCAAGAAGGGCGCTCGTCGGAAAGACGGTTCCTACATCAAGTTTGATGAAAATGCGGCTGTTATCATTAAAGATGATAAGACTCCGAGAGGAACCCGTATCTTTGGGCCGGTTGCAAGAGAGCTTCGTGAGAAACAGTTTATGAAGATTGTTTCCCTGGCTCCGGAAGTATTATAGGAGGTACAAAGATGGCAACAATGAAGATTAAAAAGGGCGATACCGTAAAAGTAATCGCTGGAAAAGATAAAGACAAAGAAGGCAAGGTAATTGCTGTAAATAAGAAGAAAAATACCGTACTGGTAGAAGGTATCAACATGGTTACCAAGCATACAAAACCCAGCATGGCTAATCAGCAGGGTGGTATCGTTCATCAGGAAGGACCCATTCATATTTCTAACGTAATGTATGTCCACAAGGGAAAGGCTACCAGAGTAGGCTTCAAAATGGATGGAGACAAAAAAGTACGTTTTGCCAAATCCACTGGCGATGTCATTGATTAATTCAGGAGAGGAGGTCCATTCAGTTGAGTAGTAGATTAAAAGAAATTTATCAGAACGAGATGGTTGACGCTCTGATGAAGAAATTCGGATATAAGAACGTGATGCAGGTACCGAAGCTGGAAAAAGTAGTTGTCAACATGGGTGTTGGCGAAGCAAAAGAAAATGCAAAGCTTCTGGATGCCGCTGTCAGCGATATGGAAACCATTACCGGACAGAAGGCGATTGTCACAAGAGCGAAGCATTCTGTGGCTAACTTCAAGATCAGAGAGGGAATGCCGATCGGATGCAAGGTAACTTTAAGAGGTGACAAGATGTATGAGTTCGTTGACCGTCTTATCAATCTGGCACTGCCTCGTGTGCGTGACTTTAGAGGCGTAAATCCTAATGCATTTGACGGAAGAGGAAACTATGCGCTTGGCATTAAGGAACAGTTGATTTTCCCGGAAATCGAATATGATAAAGTTGACAAGGTTCGTGGTATGGATGTTATTTTCGTTACCACAGCCAAAACAGACGAAGAGGCACGTGAGTTATTGACACAGTTCAATATGCCATTTGCAAAACAGTAAGGAGGGAATTTCAATGGCAAAAACATCTATGAAAATAAAACAGCAGCGTAAACAGAAATTCTCTACCAGAGAATACAGCCGCTGCAGAATCTGCGGACGTCCACATGCATATTTAAGAAAATATGGAATTTGCAGAATCTGTTTCCGTGAGCTGGCATATAAAGGACAGATTCCAGGTGTGAAAAAGGCAAGTTGGTAGGCCGGAAGCACTTAGCGAAAGCAAACTATCAAGCGAAGCTTGAGGTTAGTGCGAGGCCGTTCTGTGAGACTGGCAAGAGCGAGCCGCAGGCGAAGGTCGAGCTTAGCGAACAGAACTTCCTTGATGGCAAGAAAAAATAGGAGGAATTATACATCATGACAATGAGTGATCCAATCGCAGATATGCTTACAAGAATCCGTAATGCAAATACTGCCAAACATGATACAGTAGATGTTCCAGCTTCCAAGATGAAAGTTGCAATTGCCGACATTCTTGTAAATGAAGGATACATTGTGAAATATGACATCGTGGAGGATGGCAGCTTCAACACAATTCGCATTACTTTAAAATATGGTAAAGACAAGAATGAAAAAATCATTACAGGTCTTAAGAGAATTTCCAAGCCAGGGCTTCGCGTTTACGCTGGCAAAAACGAAATCCCGAAGGTTTTAGGCGGACTGGGAATTGCAATTCTTTCCACGAACCAGGGAGTTGTAACTGATAAAGAGGCAAGAAAATTAGCAGTAGGCGGAGAAGTTCTCGCCTATGTATGGTAGGAGGTACGGGCATGTCACGAATCGGAAGAATGCCAATCGCGGTACCAGCAGGCGTTACTGTTGATATTGCAGAAAATAATCATGTGACTGTAAAAGGTCCGAAGGGTACTCTGGAGAGGACTCTTCCAACAGAAATGGAAATTAAATTAGAAGGTTCTGAGATAACGGTAACAAGACCAAACGACTTGAAGAGAATGAAATCTCTGCATGGCCTTACCAGAACCCTGATCAATAATATGGTGGTAGGTGTGACAGATGGTTATACCAAGGAACTGGAAGTGAACGGTGTCGGTTACAGAGCTTCCAAATCAGGAAAAGAGCTGACACTGAACCTGGGATATTCCCATCCGGTTGTTATGACCGATCCGGAAGGGCTTGAGTCTAAGGTGGACGGAAATAAAATCATTATTTCCGGTATAGATAAAGAGAAAGTTGGCCAATACGCGGCAGAAATCAGAGATAAGAGAAGACCTGAACCTTATAAAGGAAAGGGTATCAAATATGCTGATGAAGTTATCAGACGTAAAGTTGGTAAGACTGGTAAGAAATAAAATAGGAGGAACAAAAAATGGTTAATAAAAAATCAAGATCAGAAGTTCGTATGAAAAAACACAGAAGAATGCGTAATCGTTTCTCCGGTACAGCAGAAAGACCACGTTTGGCTGTGTTTAGAAGCAATAATCATATGTACGCACAGATTATTGACGATACAGTTGGAAATACACTTGTTTCCGCGTCTACACTTCAGAAGGATGTTAAAGCAGAGCTGGAAAAAACCAATAACGTGGACGCAGCAGCACATTTAGGAACTGTGATTGCCAAAAGAGCGTTAGAAAAGGGTATTACCACGGTTGTCTTTGACAGAGGCGGTTTTATCTATCAGGGAAAGATCAAAGCTTTAGCTGATGCAGCCAGAGAAGCTGGATTAGACTTTTAATAGGAGGAGACAAATACATGAAACGTACAATCATTGATGCTAGTCAATTGGAATTAACAGAAAAAGTGGTATCAATTAAACGTGTAACAAAAGTTGTTAAAGGCGGACGTAATATGCGTTTTACAGCTTTGGTTGTTGTTGGCGACGGCAACGGTCATGTAGGTGCAGGTTTAGGTAAAGCGACTGAAATTCCTGAGGCAATCCGCAAGGGAAAAGAAGACGCAATGAAGAAGCTGATTTCTGTGAAATTGGATGATAATAACAGTATTACGCATGACATTACCGGAAAGCATACCGGAGCATCCGTATTATTGAAGAGAGCTCCCGAAGGTACTGGTGTAATCGCGGGCGGTCCTGCACGTAATGTGTGCGAACTTGCAGGCATTAAAAATATCCGTACAAAATCTTTAGGTTCCAACAATAAGCAGAATGTAGTGCTTGCTACCATTGATGCTTTGAGTCAGTTGAAATCTCCGGAAGAGGTAGCAAAACTCCGCGGTAAATCTGTGGAAGAGATACTCGGTTAAGGAGGACATGAAAGATGGCAGAAAAATTGAAAATTACACTTGTGAAATCTACAATTGGCGCTGTTCCCAAGAACCGTAAGACAGTAGAAGCATTAGGTTTGAGAAAATTAAACCATTCTGTGGAAATGCCGGACAACGCAGCAGTCAGAGGTATGATTCAGAAGGTCAGACATTTAGTGAAAGTAGAAGAAATTTAAAAAGGAAGTAAGGAGGTGTCAGGATGGACTTATCAAATTTAAAACCGGCAGAAGGTTCCAAGCACAGCAATAATTTCAGAAGAGGACGCGGACACGGTTCAGGAAATGGTAAGACGGCAGGTAAGGGACATAAAGGTCAGAAGGCTCGTTCCGGAGCTCCAAGACCTGGTTTCGAAGGCGGTCAGATGCCATTATACAGAAGAATTCCCAAGCGTGGATTTACGAACCGCAATTCCAAAGAAATTGTTGGAATCAATGTAGACAGACTGGAAGTATTCGATAATGACGCATTGGTTACTGTGGAAGCTTTAATGGAAAAGGGAATTGTTAAAAATCCACGAGATGGTGTTAAGATTCTTGGAAACGGTGAGTTGACCAAGAAGCTTACGGTACAGGTAAATGCCTTCAGTGCAGGTGCAAAGGAAAAGATTGAAGCCCTTGGCGGAAAAGCAGAGGTGATTTAATGCTGGAGACACTTCGGAAAGCATTTAAAATAAAAGATATAAGAAGTCGTATATTTTATACATTTTTAATGTTGATCGTCATCAGGATTGGCTCTCAGCTGCCCCTTCCTGGTGTTAACGGTGAAGTGATCGCAAACTGGTTTGCAAGCCAGGGAGCAGACGGGCTGAATTTCTTCAACGCAATTACAGGTGGTTCCTTTGAGCAGATGTCGGTATTCGCCCTGAATATCACACCGTATATTACATCTTCCATTATTATGCAGCTTCTTACCATCGCAATTCCTAAATTGGAAGAGATGCAGAAAGATGGAGAAGATGGACGTAAAAAAATTGCAGAAATTACACGTTATGTAACAGTAGTGCTGGCGCTGATTCAGGCTACAGCGATGGCGATTGGATTTGGACGCAGCAACTATCTGAATAAGTTTGACGCTCTGCATGTGATTATGATGGTTACCAGTTTGACGGCAGGTTCTGCAGTTCTGATGTGGATTGGCGAGCGGATTACGGAAAAAGGTGTGGGAAATGGTATTTCCATTGTCTTGACCATCAATATTATTTCACGTATTCCAGAAGACTTGATGACACTCTATACACAGTTTATCAAGAATGCGCCAAATGTAGGAAATGCAATTATTGCAGGGCTTGTGATTCTTGCAGTTATTTTAGTAACCGTAGTATTTGTCATTATTCTTCAGGATGGACAGCGCAAAATTCCGGTGCAGTACAGTAAAAAAATTCAGGGAAGAAAGCAGGTGGGCGGCCAGTCCAGCCATATTCCACTGAAAGTCAACACAGCGGGCGTAATTCCAATTATCTTTGCACAGTCCATTATGCAGTTCCCAGTGGTAATAGCAACGATTATGGGAAAAGGAAATGGAACAGGCATCGGCAGTAAAATACTCCATGGTCTGTCCCAGTCTTACTGGTGCGATCCAGAACAGCCCATTTACAGCATAGGTCTGGTTGTATATATAATTTTGGTAGTTGCATTTGCATACTTCTATACTTCCATTACCTTTAATCCGCTGGAGATTGCAAATAATATGAAACGTCAAGGCGGTTTTATTCCTGGTATCAGACCTGGAAAACCAACCAGCGACTATCTGACAAAAATCTTAAATTATATTGTATTTATTGGTGCCGTAGGTCTTACAATTGTAGCAGTTATTCCAATTTTCTTTAATGGAATATTTAATGCAAATGTATCCTTCGGCGGAACATCCATTATCATTATTGTCGGTGTTATAATTGAAACCTTAAAGCAGATTGAATCTCAGATGCTGGTACGCTATTATAAGGGATTTTTAAATGACTAGTTACAATTAATGTGTACCTGAGGGGTGCCTTACGGCATCTCTCATGGTGCACTATAGTCATTTTTGCGAGCAATGAGCCAAATATTGTGCTTCTGCATGAGCATTTGGTGAATGCCGTAAAAGCCGATACTCCGTGCTTTTTCTACGGGATATCCGGCTTGGGGAACATAAAAAGAATTGTCTCATGAAGATGAGACAGCAAGAATGGAGGAACAGCTTATGAAAATTATTATGTTAGGCGCGCCCGGAGCAGGAAAAGGAACACAGGCAAAACAGATTGCGGATAAGTATTCTATCCCGCACATTTCTACTGGAGATATTTTCCGTGCAAATTTAAAAGCGGGAACAGAGCTGGGAAAGAAAGCAAAAGAGTATATGGATCAGGGACTTTTGGTGCCGGATGAACTGACATGTGATCTTGTCATGGACCGTATCAGTCAGGATGACTGCAAGAATGGGTTTGTACTGGATGGATTCCCCAGAACGATTCCGCAGGCAGAGGCGCTGGATGCAGCGCTTACCAAGATCGGACAGAAGATGGATTATGCGGTTGACGTAGATGTTCCAGATGAAAACATTATCAACAGAATGTCAGGAAGACGTGCATGCCTCAATTGTGGAGCAACCTATCATATTGTTTCCATTCCTACCAAGGTAGAGGGAGTATGCGACCGTTGCGGCAGTCCAGTAGTATTAAGAGATGATGATCAGCCAGAAACCGTAAAGAAACGTCTGGAAGTGTATCATGCGCAGACACAGCCGTTGATTGATTATTATAAAAAACAGAATATTTTAAAGAGCGTAGATGGAACACAGCCAATGGAAGAGGTATTTCGTGCCATTGTGGAAATTTTAGGAGCGTAAAATATGTCAGTATCAATTAAATCTGCCAGAGAGATTGAGTTAATGAGGGCAGCAGGAAAAATCCTGGCAAAGGTTCATGAAAATCTGGGAAAGGAACTGAGAGAAGGAATGTCCACATTGGATATTGACCGTCTGGGCGACGAGATTATCCGCAGCTATGGATGCATTCCCTCCTTTAAAAATTACAATGGATATCCGGCATCAGTATGTGTGTCAGTAAATGATGAAGTGGTTCATGGCATTCCTACGAAAAAACGCCTGATTCAGGAAGGCGATATCGTAAGCCTGGATATCGGTGTGATTTATAAAGGCTACCATTCGGATGCGGCGCGTACCCATGGAATTGGTGAAATTTCTCAGGAAGCTGCATTGTTAATAGAAAGAACCCGGCAGTGTTTTTTTGAAGGCATAAAATATGCAAAAGAAGGAAATCATCTGCATGAGATTTCAAATGCGATCAGCGCGTATGCGGAGAGTTTTGGCTATGGAGTGGTACGTGACCTGGTTGGGCACGGCATTGGGACTCATCTGCATGAAGATCCTCAGATTCCTAACTTTGCTCAGAAAAGCAGAGGCGTACGTCTGAAAGCAGGTATGACATTGGCGATTGAACCCATGATCAATGCAGGGCGTTTTGATGTGGAGTGGCAGGATGATGACTGGACAGTAGTAACCCAGGATCATTCTTTATCTGCTCATTACGAAAATACAATTTTGGTTACATCCGGAGAGCCAGAGATTTTGAGTCTTTAAGGAGGAAAACCGGATGGACATTAAATTAGCGATTTCCAGGTCTGGACATGACAAAGACAATATTTATGTAATTATAAACGAAGAAGCCAATTTGGTTTATCTGGCAGACGGCAAGTTAAAGCCTGTGGAAAAGCCGAAAAGAAAAAACAGGAAACATATTCAAATAATTAAGAAGCTTCCGAAAGAGATTACAGAAGTCTTTACGCAGGAGAATTTTCGGAATGAAGAAGTAAAAAGAGCCATAAAGCTTTATCAGAAAAGCGTGGAATATCAGGAGGAAACAAAATGTCAAAAGCAGATGTAATTGAAGTAGAAGGAACTGTAGTGGAGAAATTACCGAATGCCATGTTTCAGGTAGAACTTGAGAATGGGCATCAGATCCTGGCACATATCAGTGGAAAACTGAGAATGAATTTTATTCGCATACTGCCAGGAGATAAAGTAACCATTGAGATGTCTCCTTATGATCTGACAAAAGGCAGAATTATCTGGAGAGACAAATAAAATCAAATAACAGATACTAATTTACGAAAGATAAGTAAAGGGTATAAAAGATTCGGAGTTGCGCTTGAATTTTTTATACCCTGATTTTTTGGAGGGATTAAATAGTGTATCAATATCTGCTATTGCTGGATACTGAGCAGGAAAGGGAATTTTTTAAGAAGCTGTATAAAGAACATAAAAATGAAATGTATTATACGGCTTTAAAGATCTTAAAGAATGAATCCGATGCGGAAGATATGGTGCATGAGACATTTTTAACATTAACGGAACATCTGTCCAAGATGATAGATAACTCACCGCAGAAGAGTTGGAACTTCATACTCACTATTTTAAAACATAAATGTTACAATCTTTATAAAAAGAAAAAATGGGAGATTGAGGACGATTCAGAATTGGAAAACAGGAAGGATGTATTCAGCGAAGAGCCGGATGACAGAATAGAACGGTTGGAAAAGAAAGAATTGATTATGAGTTTGATGAAACAGATGAAAGAATCATATCAGGAGGTATTGATCTTACAATATTATCATGAAATGGATATCGCGGAAATTGCAGAAGTATTGTCAGAGACGGAAGATAATATCCGCCATATATCTATGAGAGCGAAAAGGAAAATGTGTAAAATGTTAGAGAAATATGGAATTGCTGATTCACATGGGATTTGAAAGTAAGCGGGGTGAAAAAGAGTCGGAAAGTGCTTGATTTTTCTGGATTTGAGTGTTATAATACTAGCTGAACGCTTTTGGAGCATAGCTTTTTTGCGCGAAAAAATGCGTGAAATCAAGCATGGAAAAACCTCGAGAGGGCAGGTAGAAAGGAGGAAACACTGTGAAGGTAAGATCATCCGTAAAACCTATTTGCGAAAAATGCAAGATTATTAAAAGAAAAGGAAGTATCAGAGTGATTTGTGAAAATCCAAAGCATAAACAGAGACAGGGATAATTCCACAATTTGAGGTTAGCAGAAGGAACAACCCTTAGCTGTTTAGCAAACTATTTATGTGCGGCTGTAGTAAGACATGCAAAGGCAGTTTTACTATTCATAATAACCAGCGTGTACGGCTGTGTCTCTGCTTTTTGATACCGAGGAAGCAGGGATAAGACAGTGCAGGAAGACCAGCGTGACAGTATACACACATTTCAGGACGAGCAACCGTAGCTGTATATGGTCGCCTGATGTCGGCAGAGTCCGTTGCAGATTCTGCAAATGATTTTGGTGATGTAAGCTAATATCGAATGGAATACATTTCATTCAGCAAAAAAAATTATGGAGGTGTACGACACACATGGCTCGTATCGCAGGTGTAGATTTACCAAGAGAAAAACGTGTTGAAATAGGATTGACTTATATTTACGGTATCGGCAGAGTAAGCTCTAACCGTATTCTTGCGGAAGCAAAAGTAAGTCCGGATACTCGTGTCAGAGATTTGACTGACGAAGAAGTAAAGAGAATTAGTGAAGTGATAGATAAGACTCAGGTAGTAGAAGGTGATCTGAGAAGAGAGATTGCTCTGAATATTAAGAGACTGCAGGAAATCGGATGCTATCGCGGGATCCGTCATAGAAAAGGACTTCCTGTCCGCGGTCAGAAGACTAAGACCAATGCAAGAACCAGAAAAGGTCCGAAGAGAACAGTTGCAAACAAGAAAAAATAGGCATTGAGCACTTAACGAAAGCAAGTCGAAGACGCAGTTTGAGTTTAGTGCGAAAGCCGTTCTGTAAGATTAGCGAAAGCAAGTCTGTGACAGACGCAGCTTGAGGTTAGCGAACAGAACTTCCTTGTAAACTTAACGAAACGATATAAAAATGATTTGTTATAATAATAAGAAGAAAGTAGGTTAGTTTAGAAATGGCGAAAAACACTGCAAAAAAAGTGACAAAAAAGCGCGTAAAGAAAAACGTTGAACGGGGACAGGCGCACATTCAGTCATCTTTTAACAATACAATTGTAACTATTACGGATGCTGAAGGAAATGCTTTATCATGGGCAAGTGCAGGCGGTCTTGGATTTAGAGGTTCAAGGAAATCTACTCCTTATGCTGCCCAGATGGCGGCAGAAACTGCTACAAAGGCAGCTCTTATTCATGGATTGAAAACAGTAGACGTTATGGTAAAAGGACCTGGTTCAGGACGTGAAGCAGCAATCCGTGCCCTTCAGGCATGCGGACTTGAAGTAACCAGTATCAAAGACGTTACTCCGGTACCTCATAACGGATGTCGTCCACCAAAACGCAGAAGAGTCTAATTAGGAGGTATAGGTTAAGATGGCAGTAAATAGAGTTCCAGTTCTTAAGAGATGCAGATCTCTTGGTTTAGATCCCATTTATCTGGGAATAGATAAAAAGTCCAACAGACAATTAAAAAGAGCCAACAGAAAAATTTCTGAATATGGTCTTCAGTTGAGAGAGAAACAGAAAGCAAAGTTTATTTACGGGGTATTGGAAAAACCTTTCCATAATTATTACCTGAAAGCAGACAGAATGAAAGGCATGACAGGTGAAAACCTGATGGTCATTCTGGAAAGCAGATTGGATAACGTAGTATTCCGTTTGGGACTGGCAAGAACCAGAAAAGAAGCAAGACAGATTGTTGACCACAAGCACGTATTGGTAAATGGCAGACAGGTGAATATTCCGTCCTATCTGGTTAAGGCAGGTGACACAATCGAAATCAAAGAAAAATGCAAAGGTTCCCAGAGATACAAGGACATTCTTGAGGTTACCGGTGGGAGATTAGTGCCAGAGTGGTTAGATGTTGATCAGGAAAACCTGAAAGGCACGGTAAAAGAATTACCGAACAGAGAAGCTATTGATGTTCCTGTTGATGAGATGCTTATCGTCGAGTTATATTCTAAATAATAAATAACAAGCAACGATACCCGAAAAGGAGGGACTTTGTAGTGTTCGATTTTGAAAAACCGAAAATTGAAATTGCACAAATTTCAGAAGACAAAAAGTACGGCCGATTTGTCGTAGAACCACTTGAAAGAGGCTATGGTACTACACTTGGCAATTCTTTGAGAAGAATTATGCTTTCTTCTCTGCCAGGCGCAGCAGTCAGCCAGGTAAAAATCGAAGGTGTTTTGCATGAATTCAGTTCCATCCCAGGCGTCAAAGAAGATGTAACTGAAATTATTATGAACATCAAGAATCTGGCATTAAAAAACACCAGCCCAACAAACGAGTCTAAAGTTGCTTACATTGAATTTGAAGGCGAAGGCGTAGTGACAGCAGCAGATATTCAGGTTGACCCGGATATCCAGGTGCTGAACCCGGATTTGGTAATTGCCCATCTCAATGGAGGGGCAGATTCCAGGCTTTATATGGAATTGACTATTACCAAAGGCAGAGGTTATGTCAGTGCTGACAAGAACAAGAGTGAGGATGTACCCATTGGTGTGATTGCAGTTGATTCCATTTATACGCCTATTGAGCGTGTAAACCTTACAATTGAGAACACCCGTGTGGGACAGATTACCGACTATGATAAACTTACTCTGGATGTATTTACCAACGGTACCTTAGAACCGGACGAGGCAGTGAGCCTGGCGGCAAAAGTTTTAAGCGAGCATTTGAATCTGTTTATTGATTTGTCTGAGAACGCAAGAACGGCAGAAGTTATGATTGAAAAAGAAGACAATGCCAAAGAAAAAGTTCTGGAGATGAATATTGACGAGCTGGAATTGTCCGTTCGTTCTTATAACTGTCTGAAACGCGCAGGTATCAATACCGTTGAAGAACTGACAAACAGAACACCAGAAGATATGATGAAGGTGAGAAACCTTGGACGCAAGTCTCTGGAGGAAGTTCTGGCGAAGTTAAAAGAATTAGGATTACAGCTAAATCCTGGCGAGGAGTAATCCGAGACAGGATGCTACTGCTTGAACGACTAAGGTTCAAGCAGGTTCCGCTTGATAAATTAAGAATGAAATTATTCGCCTGGGTGCTGCCAAACGAACTACTAAGGTTCGTTTGGATTCCTCTTAGGCGAGGAGTAATCCGATTTGAACTCATAGACGGCAGGGTTTATAAGACCAAAAGGCGAAGCCCTGTATATCCCGGCGGGATATTGCCTCAATGAGTGGCAGAAAACAAGAAACAGTATTTGCTGAATAAGACCAAAAGGCATCGGCAGATATTCCACAAATGGAGGATTATTAAAATGGCAAAATATAGAAAGTTAGGCAGAACCTCTGATCAGAGAAAAGCCCTGATCAGAAATCAAGTTACTGCACTGTTGTATAATGGTAAGATTGTTACCACAGAAGCAAAGGCAAAAGAAATCCGTAAAGTTGCAGAAGGATTAATTGCCATGGCAGTAAGAGAAAGAGATAATTTTGAAGAAGTGACAGTAACAGCAAAGGTTCCACGCAAGGATGCGAATGGTAAGAGAGTAAAAGAGGTTGTGGATGGCAAGAAAGTTACTGTTTATGACGAGGTAGAAAAGAAGATCAAAAAAGACCTTCCTTCCCGTTTACATGCCAGACGTCAGATGAACAAGGTTTTATATTCTGTGACATCTGTTCCGGCTGAAAATGCAGGAAAGAAGAAGAACACCAAGAAAATTGACGTTGCAACCAAGATATTTGACGAGATTGCTCCAAAGTATGCAGACCGCAATGGTGGTTACACCAGAATCGTTAAAATTGGTCAGCGTAAAGGTGACGGCGCTTTAGAGGTGCTTCTTGAGTTAGTATAAGAATCGGAAATGCGGGAATACCGCAGATAGAATGATAAACCATCGGAGAGAATATTTGAAATGTATTCTTTCCGGTGGTTTTTTGTTTGGCGCTGCCCGCGAACGTGAGAAACTCGCAGAGCGTGTTTCTCATATCTATAGAAAGACCTTGTCACGCTAAAGCATGAAAGTGTGTTTCCTTTAAGGATTCGGGTGTCAAAAGGTAGTAAAATAAAATGAAGCTGGCAATTGCACAAATAGGTACAAAAAGTTGTGGATTGTCCTGACAGTTAGAATTTCTTAGTGTTCGATTTAGAACCAGCAATTTCCAAACAGGATGTTTGGAAAAGGCTTATCTGAGCCAGGGATGGCGAATATAAGCTGGTTGCGTAAAATTTCAAGATTTTTTGCTGGAACACTTAGGAATTCTTCTGTCTAGGACAGTTTTCACAACGTTTGTATTTACTTGTGCAAATTGCCAATAAGCATTTATAATACTACCTTTTGACAACTGAATCCTATAAGACAAATAAATGGGATTCGTGTCTCTAAAAGGGGAATTCATGCGTAGTGTGTTTCAATATGGCAGATTTGTTTGATATAATAAAACAAAACGGATAAGCATTGAGGAGTGCGGCTATGAAAATTGAAATAAATCACCTAACGAAAAAATATGGGACCCAAAAAGCTCTTGATGATATCAATGTGACATTAGATACAGGAATATATGGGCTTCTGGGACCAAATGGGGCAGGAAAGAGTACATTGATGAATATTTTGGTAGGAAATTTATCTCAGACAGAGGGGGAGATTCTTTGTGATGGCACAGATCTATGCAGGATGGGAAGAAATTACCGGAAATTATTAGGATACGTACCGCAGCAGCAGACACTTTATCCTGCCTTTAGCGGAAGAGAATTTCTAAATTATATGGCAGTCTTAAAGGAGGTTCCCAAAAAAGAAATAAAAGAACGAGTGGAATGGGCGGCATTCCAGGTGAACCTTCAACAGCAATTGGAAAAACGATTACATGCGTATTCTGGTGGTATGAAGCAGAGGATTTTATTAGCAGGGGCTATTTTGAATCATCCCAGCATTTTGATTTTGGACGAGCCGACAGCAGGTTTAGATCCACGGGAGAGGATTCGCATCCGTAATCTGATCTCATCCATTGCAGCGGACAAGATTGTAATTATTGCAACTCATGTGGTATCAGATGTGGAATATATTTCAAAGCAAATCATTTTGATGAACGGGGGGAACATGATCCGTAAAGACACAATCAGTAATCTGACGGCAGAAATCAGTCCTTTTGTATTTGAAGTGCACACAGAAGCATCGAAAATACGAGAAGTGGGGGAAAAGTACCGGGTATCCAATATTTTAAGTGATGGATATCATGCACATATGCGGATTATTTCTGATCATGAACCGCAGAAGTATCAATACCAGAAGACAATGCCTACCCTGGAGGATGTATATTTATATCATTTTAGCAAAGAGGAAGAGCACTGTGGTTAAAATATAGTTACAGAGTTTGACAGGCGGGGAGGAGCTGATTAAATGAAATTATTTGTGTATGAATGGAAAAAATTATACCGTCAGACAAGTTTGATAATGATTCTGTTTTTATGTGCTGCATTGAATGTTATTTTTATCAATTTTGCCGAGCACAGCAGGAATTCCTTTTCTGCAAAGGAGTACAGTGCCCAGTGGCAAGATCTTGCTGAAATGGATACGAAAAGTGCATATGAGTTCTTAAAAAGCAAAAATAGGGAATTGGAAAAATTATATTTTGAATCAGAAACAGATTTAAATGTAATAAATATAGAGAAGTTTTGCCCATATACAGGGAATATTTGGAAAGAAAAAGAATTGACAGAACAAATGATTCAGGAATTTTCTATGGTATCAGGGTATCAGGATTATATTGCGCAGATTCAGGATGATGCAGAGAATATGCTGCAGGTTTCCATATTTCAAAAGGATGGAAAATTCTCTAATCGGAATATAAAAAAAACGGTAAAGGATTTTGAGGGAATGGAGGAGCTTGTGCCTCAGGCGGATATTTCCAGAGGGGTTGTCATGGCAACCGGGTTTTTACCGACAGACTTTATCGGAATAACTATGGTTTTTGCATTATGTATTTTTCTGATTCTCAATGAAAAACAGACAGGGCAGATCGCCTTGACGGCACCTACCAGCCTGGGAGGCTGGCAGACAGCAGGGGCCAAGATCGCAGTATTATTTGTCAGTTCTATGATAGTATTTTTACTATTATATATAGGGAATTATGTATCTGCGCAAATTACCTATGGGTTTGGGGATTTGTCGCGTTTGGTCCAGTCCATACCGGAATATCAGAGTAGTATTTTGATCATGTCTTTGGGAGAATATTTGATATGGTTTTGCTTTCTTAAAGTTACGGTTTACTTTCTGATTGGGCTGGCTGCATTTTTTATCTGTCTGCGCATGCAGAATTGGAGCCGTGTATTGGCGGTAATATTTGCGGTCTTTGGTCTAAGTCTTGCGGCTTATGAGCTTATTCCAGAAAACAGTGCAGCTTCTGCCTTGAAATATATTAATTTATTTTATTTTTTACAGACAGATAAGCTGGCTATGACGTATAAAAATGTTAATCTATTTGGTTATCCTGTGGGGATTTTACCAGTATTTCTAGTTGCCGTATGTCTTGGTATTTTGATACTGGCAGGTTTGTCATTGGCAATGATGCAGGGAAAATATGTGCTTTGGTATGGTAAAAACAGAATAGGGAATAAAAAACATCCATCAGGGACAAAAGGGACACTGTATTTTTTTGAATTTCTGAAAATTCAAAGAAAAAGTGCAGTGGTTCTTGTTTTGCTTATTTTTGCAGTAATACAGTTGTACCGTATTCAAAATTATTCTTATTTTGAGAAACCGGATGATTTGTATTTCCGCACATATATGAACTATCTTTCTGGTCCTGTGGACAAAGAAACAATTGCTTATGTAGAAGAGGAAAATACTCGTTATGAAAAATTGATGTCCCAAAGTAATACGGAAGAAAACAGTAATGAATTATACGATGCATTACTGCCTTATAATGCGTGGCAAATGACTCTGCAAGAATATCAGAGGATATCAGAAGAAAATCAGGAGGGAAAAAATTTGTCTATGGTATATCCAGCCGGATTTTTACAGCTTATGGGACAAAATATTAATGGAGATATGGTTTCTGCATTTCTTCTGGCTTTGATTTTAAGTATCTGTCTATCTGGAGTTTTTTCAGGTGATTTTGAGGGGCGGATGGATTTACTGATATCTACCACAGCAGGAGGAAGGCAAAATACACTGAAGGCAAAACGAAAAGTGTCAGTTTTAATATCAGCGGTCGTGTTTATTCTAGTGTATGCAGCAGATTTTATTATGTATGCTCAGAAAATCGGCATGAAAGAATTTTCGGCGCCACTGCAAAGCATCAGCGACTTTTCCGAGTGCAGCGTGGAAATGAAAATATGGCAGTATTTATTTCTGCTTTATGTAGTGAAATATTTGGGGATGGTTATTATGGTACATGGAATCTGGTTTTTTTCCCAGATATTAAGAGATATGATGCGTACCATGCTGATTTCCATGGTGTTCTTCGCGATCCCTGCCCTGTTAGGAATGATGGGCATTGATGTGGCTGCAAAGGTGACGCTTCTGCCCTTAATTAATGGGAACACATTTCTGAACTTATTATTGGAGGGGGGAAATATAGTATATCTGGGAATTTTGGCAGGCATTGGCGTGTTGACGATTGTTTTTATTAATACCTATTTTGCATGGAAATATAAGGATTGAGTATCACTGGATGCTCTCTGCCATGCCATTAGAATTGTCCAGTATCTCAATGACTTCATCCCTCTGCTGTATGTAAAGGTCAAAGATAAATTTTCATCTCTGCCTGCTTCAAAAATGCCTGCTGGATATGTTCCGTGTAGGTGGCACTGACAGGCAATTTTATTTGGTTTGTCAGTGTCACTTCCTGCCTGGATAATTGCAGGATATGGTCTGTATTTATGATGAGTCCCCGGTGGCATTGCAGGAACTGTGTCGGCAATTCTTGTTTTAGTAGAGCAAACTTCTTTACCTCGGTATATTGTCTGGCAACAGTGGTTATTTCTATATTATGCAATCTGCTGTTAAAATAAATGATGTCATGGTATGGAATGTTGATTTTCATTCCTTTATAGGAGTATTTGTATTGTTTTCCTGTAAATTTATTGAAAATATAATTCATACAGGAATAAATCTCTTCTGGAGAAACCGGCTTCAGGAGATAATTCAGTGCATGTACATGGTATCCTTCGAGAACGTATTCATAAAAGGAAGTCAGAAAGACGATTTCTCCGGAGTAATGTTGTTTTCTCAATATTTTCGCCAGATCCAGACCGCTGAGTTTATCCAGTTTTATATCCAGGAAAAAAATGTGATAGCCCTCAGAGGTATTACTTTCAAGAAATTTCTCACCAGATAAGTAACTGGCAATCTTGAGTTCACTGTCTGTAATCATTTTCCATTTATTCAGATCATGCAGGAGTTGTTTGGTATAGGCCGGTTCATTTTCAATAATACATACATTAAATACCATGTTTTTTTTCCTCCTCTGCCAGTGGGAGAATTATATGTACAGTAAAGGTGTTTTTTTGCGGTTCTAACCGATATATGCCGTTTGCAGATTCTACCAGTTGGATTACATGCCGTAAGCCAATTCCATGGTTTTTTCCAGATTTTGTGGATAATAAAATTCCCTTGGAATCAAATTTGTAAGTTCCGTCACTGCTGTTTGTAAGTTCTATAAGTAAAGAATCCTTGTACGGCTGTATGCACAGCTTCACATAGGCGTCTTCTGTCTTTTTCAGTTTTAAGCAGGATTCAATGGCGTTGTCTAAAATATTTCCCAGCAAAGAGCAAGTATTTATTTCATCCAACGGCAGTTGTGGAGGTAATAATACTTTATAGTTGAACTGGATGCCGTTCAGATTCATAATAAACATTTTATTAGATAAAACGGCGTCTACGACGTAATTGCCAGTAGATGCGATGGGAATTGTCCGATGGATATGACCCTGCAGGCTTTGTATATAATCTGCGGCCTGTGACAGCTGCTGATTGGTCACATAATAATTCAATGTTTCTAAATGCTGGGTCAAATCATGTTTCCAGGTTCTCAACATTTCCACAGCATCTAAAATGGAGTCGTATTGCTGCTGTAATTGCTGAAGCGTGTATTCTTCATCCGGAATAATATTTTTCGGACGAGCTGTATGCCTTTTTCTTGTATGGGAATATAAAAAAAAGAAAAGGATTAAGATATAAAGGGTAGACAGTGCAATAAATACAGTAAAAATGTCAGCAGAACAAATATGATTAATTATAACCCCAACGAAAATATTTACTGCAATGACGGGCATGAACATATTAGCTGCTTTTTCCTTTAATGTTAATTGATTCAAAATCAAATAAAAAAATAAAAATATCCCGCAGATATTAATTAAAAAAAATAATTCCATTGATCTATACCCCCTCAGGTCATTAGAAATAATATCAAAAATTTAATAAAATGTCAAAAGTTTTATTTTAGGAGACAGGTAGGTGAATTCGTGCGTATTACATTTAAATTCGTGCGTGTTGGGTTGCAAATAAAAAAAGGTCATGCTATGTTTAAATTGCAAATTAAAATAAATAAGGAGGTATTGCCAATGAAAAAAGGAAAAAAAGTAATAGGGGTTTTAGTGTGTTCGTTATTGATTACGACATCAAGTGTTCCAGTAATGGCAGCATCGAAAACTTTTTCACTGGGGTCAACAAGCGGTACAATCTCTTTGGATAAAGGGACAAATGGATATACTGCAAAAACAGCCTTTGGAGTGGGAAAACAGGTAAGCGCAACTAGGAAGGTTACTTTGACAATAAAATATTCAAAGAGTGGAGTGACAAGCAGTAAAACGGATACAAAGTCTGCAGTAACAAGTAGCGGCAACTATAGCAGTACAACAGCAAGTGTCACAGTAAATCGTCCAAGTAGCAGTTATACCTTAAATGGTGCTTCATCAAGCCACTCTGTGACGAGTGGGTCAGCTTCATATAGCGATACATTGTAAAAGAAAGTATGGTTGTTAAAAATATAGTACGAATAAAATAAGCCGCCTGAAGGTGGCTTATTTTATGCATTCAGAAAATTATGGAGACGCAGGATAATGAAATTTCCATGATAGATATGGAGGTATATAGATGAAGAGAATCATTATAATCATAGCAGCCTGCATGTTATTATCCAGTTTGGCAGGCTGCGGGAATACCATGAAAGAGAATGAGGAGTTTGCTGCCTGGACATCAAATCTGAGCGGAAAAGGATTTTTAACGGAACAGGGATATTATTTTGTCAGGGATGATGCAGGGTATTCTATGCTATATTATTTTGACATTGAAACAGGAAAAACAGTACCCGTCTGTGATAAAGCAGAATGCGACCATCGAGGGGCTGATATTTTCGCAGGGGAAGAACAGACATGTAATGCTCAGATTGTTGGCTCTGAAATTGTAGTGTATAAGAATAAAATTTATTATTTTGATGGGGTTACCATATGCAGGAGAGATTTAGATGGCAATAATGATGAGAAGGTGGCTGTATTGGGAAATGTTTATGATCACTATCTTGGAGAGGCGGCATGGTTTTATCGTGATACGCTGCTAATTACTGCCAGTACAACAACGGCAAAGACTTTTGACGCCGAAACACGAGAAAGTGATGGTTCTGAATTGATTTTGTATGCAGTAAATTTAACAAATGGAAAGGTAACTGAAATTGCGAAATCTTCCTTGACAGATGCAATTAATGCATTTGCTATTTATAAATCAGAACATGGGAAGATTCACTTTTATAATCTGGAGTTAAATAAATATTTTGTTTATGATTTGAAAGATAAAACGATAAGCGAGCAGAAAGTCAAATGCACGGCCGACCTGGGAGAAGGGGGAGGCTATTATGAGATAGTGGGAGATTATTGTTATGGGTATGGTACCTTAGATGGAAAAGATACTTTAGTCCGGATGAATATTGAAACCGGAGAGGAAGAGACCTATTATGCGGCTAGAGGCAGTTATTGTCCTACACAATCATGGTTCAATGGAGCCAGATATGTGGTTGACCTGCCAGATTGGGAAGAAGGTATGGACAGGGAAAAAATAAGTTTTTACTATTATGATGAGAAGGAAGGGGTTTTAACAGAACTGTCCAGAGGCATTTATAATGACTATCGGACATCTTCGTTTCCAGTGATAGGGGATGAAAAAGGAATTGTGTATAGTGTTGCAGTGAATCGACAGGAAGACGAAACTGTTTATACGGGAGATGTTGAGTACCGTTATATGTCTATGGAAAATCTTCTTGCAGGAAATGATGAATATCAGGTAGTCTACTGTTTAGAAGAAGAGGAGGAATAATAGTGTCGAAAGTAGGGTTTTGGATCAAGGGTGTTTGTATCATATGTATTATGGTGATATTCCTGTCAGGATGCAGAAAAGAAATGACAAAGGATAGTGAAACAATGGAAAGGCAAGGGAAAACGGCAGGGCAGGAAAAAACGGATCAAGAAGAGCAAGAGATTTCAGACAAAGAAACATTTGCTGTAAAACTGAAAAAATTGGATTTGGGACAGAATGAATTGCTGATTTGTGTGGATGCTGATTATTCAGATTCCAGCGTAGAACAATTAAATGAACTGCTTAAAAAACAAGGATATAAATTTCAGGTAAAATTTTGCAGAATACCAGATTATTATACTACAAATAGTACAGCCATAGAGCTGATGGAGTTTCTGAAAGAAAACAATATAAATGTGGACCTGATGCCTTTATGGAGACAGGGATTTCAAAATGCTCAGGAACATGGGCTGCTGTATAACATCTCTGACTATATGGGTTCGGAGGAAGGAAAAAAGCTGAAAAAGGCAGTAGCTGAGAATTTTTGGAATCTGACAGTATCAGAGGGAAAATATTTTGGCATAGGAAATGTTTATGCGCCGGGAACTAAGGGATGGGCTGTAAATACGGAATTGATGGAAAAGTATGGGTACAGCAGAGAAGATCTGGCCAAGCCTTTATGGGAGCTTGAGGATGTATTAAAACAGGTAAAAGAAGAAAATCCGGGAATTGTGCCTTTTATATTTTCAGCAGACCAGTTGCTGGAGGGACTGCCATTTTGCTATGCAGTGGATATCAATTTGCCAATCGGGATATGGAGAGATAAGTTTTCCGAAAACCTACAGGCTGAAAATATTTTCGGGACAGAAGAGATGAAAAAATGGGTGGAGACTTTTAATGATTTCTACCAGAAAGGATATATTGCTGAATATGGGAATGTGTCAGGTGCAGACTCCTTTTTTATGCAGATGGAGTACTCAGATATGTACAGCCGCAGGCTGGACGGGCAGGATCATTGGTCAAATACCGCTGGCGTTAACTTGACACGAATTTCTTTTTATGACAAATATACTACAGATTTGTCTGTCCATATTAACGTTGTCCCTGCATGGTCGGTTCACAAAGATGATGCTGTTTCCTTTCTGAGTTTTCTGTTTCAAAATCAAGAGGCATCCCAACTGTTATTCTATGGGATAGAAGGTGTGGATTACAAGAAGAAAGATGGAATGTGCCAGGCAGGTGATAACTTTTCCGAAATAAATCTTTATAACAGAAGTCTGGGAAATTGGAATATTTGCAGTCCATTGGCTCCATATGAGGATGAAGGAAAATTAAAGGTTGATGGTGAAAAATTGGAGGAAGTTAAGGAGAATCCGCTGTTTAGGTTTGTGTTTGATGAGTCTGTGGTACAGAAAGAAGTGAATGCGGTCAAGGAACTGTATTCACACATAGATATAATAAGAAATATATTTATCTTTGAAAAATCATCGGATACGGGGAATGCAGAAAACTGGCAGGATTATTATGAATATTACCAAAATGAGCTGAAATCTGCCGGCATTGAAAAGGTAGTAGATGAAATGAATCGGCAGATTCAGGAGTATTTGAAGGATTGACAATTTGAAATGTATCCTTATAATGGTTATTTTTTGTCAGAATAAGGCGATATTATTTATATAGTTTTGATTTGGATATCTAGTATGGGAGGAGAAGATGTTATGTTTCAAGCAGATTTAAAAAAAGCATTACCTGTAAACAGTAGTTATAAAAGAACTGGCGGCGTCAGGACCGTACAAAGAAAAGCATATGCGTCTGCTGACTTTTCTCGGTCAGGCGAGCCAAATGATTTTGTATTTGCCAGAAAGCCTGTATCAGACAGCTTAAAGCATATCTCACAGCAGAATGTGGTACAGATGAAAACATACCAGAGAGAAAACAGGTTTCATTTGCAAATCGGCAATATCAATACATTAAAAGCATTCAAGACTTATAACCAAAAAAATACATTAATTCCCTTAAATCAACAATCTCGTGATTGTAGAAGCGGACAATTTTTTAACGAGTATGATCCGCGAAATAGTTATATAGGAGGCCATTTGTTTAAATGTGAGTATGGCGGCGAAGATAGTTTGGCCAATGTTATACCCTGGTCAGAAAATAATGAAACAGTTTATTCACAATTTGAGGAGGATTACGATAAGGCTTTAATCAATTGGCTGCAAGATGTCGGAAAAGATAAGCACAACAAGGATGAAGTAAGGCAGGAGGTTAACAGTACAGAATTTTCATTTCACACGGATGTAGATTACGAACGGCCTGGCGGAATAGCTGAATTCCAAACAAAAGAAGCTTTTAATGCTTTATCTGATCCGGCAGTTCATCCTGAATGTCAAATTTCGGAAGATATTTCTGACGATGAGGTTAAAGTTATTAACAAAGCGGTAAATTTTTATCCAGTTTCTACAACTTCTGAATTAGTAAATGATAACACGAATGGATTTCCTCTTGTGGGTGTAAGGAGAGATCAAACTAATGCAGAGTTTGGACTGCCTGATATTGAAATAGAAAAATTAGCAAATTTATTTAACAGCGACCGATTCCCAACGTTTATTCGCAATATAAGTGAGTATTTAGATTTAGCGCCAGAAGAATGATTATATTTCCCTTACCTTATAAGAAAAAAAGACGGGGCTGTGGCCTAATATAAATTACCAAGAATATTAGTGCCGCAGCTCCATCCAATTTTGTTATCACTGCCGGACATCCATCTGAATTGACTGGAAGTAATTCTGAAACAGCATTCCGTTATTGCTATATAAGCCACTCTCTCTGGCATTGCTGGAGAAATGATTTCCTGTACCGATCGGAGATTCTGCTGCTCTGTTATTGCTGTTGCCGAATATAAAGTTCTGTACGGTCTCCATCCGCTGGGTTTCTTTTTGAACAGCTTCTAGCTGGTCTTTCTTCAGACTATCCGTCTCAGCGCCTCTGACAGCGTCCTGGTTCATTTCTGCTTCCTGTACCCTGGCAGCACTGTCGTTCTGGGCAACGGCATTTTTTACAATCTGATATTTCTGTACCGACGAATTTGTGGAAATAATTTTGTGCATACCGCCTGGAAGAATCTCTCTGACTTCACCATCGGCCGTAGAATCTTCAGTCTGTTTGCTAGTTCTTGTAACAGCCGTATTTTGCTGCTGTTCCTTTTCGTCCCGGGTGGGCTGAACCTTCTGCTGCTGATTGTTTTCATCCTGCGTGGTCTGAATCTGCTGCTTTCTTGCAGCTTCCTGAGATTCTTTATCCTGTTGCTGTTCCTTTTTTTCTACAGCTCGCTGAGTTTCCTGCTGCTTTTTCTTTTCCTCGGCTTCACGCTGCCGCAATTCTCGTTTCAAATCACTGATTTCCTGTTGGATTTTTCGCCGTACATTTTCTTTTTCTTCAGCAGTCATTTCCATATTAAAAGAAAGCCCCTGTCTCTGTTTCTGGGCATCCATGATTTTACTTTGAATATTTTTGCTGACAGAATCTGCCACAGTATTTGCCTGCTCAGCTGCCGGGCTTATCTGTGCTTTGGCTGGCTGCACAGCATTTCCCGTTGACTTTACGTTATCCACATGCATCATATCTGTTTCCCTCCTTTCATTTTGCGTATTGCAGGGATTTGAAAGAGAGCTTCAAATCTCTATAAATATGCATAATTTATAAAAAAATTATCTTTTATAATAGTATATGAGATAAGAAAAAACTTGTCAAGTAGAGACAATATTCGAGTTTCCCAATTTTTGGTTTTTATAGTACTAAATATCGGTTGTTGTTAAAAATTGGGAAACTCAAAGAGACAATAATGAATTTACTTTCTCAGTATGTATTTTGAACAGTGCTCCATTGGCCCAATTATCACTTATTTAAAAAAGGCTGTAATACAGAACTTTTTTTTCTGTATTACAGCGGACTTTCCTGCCGTGTCAGCGGCAGGGTAAAAATAAACTCCGTTCCCACACCTTCGGTACTGATGACGTTGATGTTCTCATTGTGGACAGAAATAATTTCTCTGACAATTGCCAGTCCCAGACCGGTTCCCCGTTTATCTTTGCCCCGAGACAAATCTGTTTTATAAAAACGCTCCCAAATTTTCTTAATGCTGTCCTTTGGAATCCCAATTCCAGTATCCTTGACAGAAATAAAAACCTTGTCGTTTTTCTCTGTAGTCTCAATGGTAATGGAGGAATCCGGATGGCTGAATTTGATGGCATTATCTATCAGATTGTATAAGACCTGCTGAATTTTACTCATATCCGCAGAGACAAAAGAGGTTTGTCCTGTAAGAATTAATTCAAAGGATATCTTTTTTTTCTTACAGGTGCCTTCAAAGGACTGCACCACCAGCTTTATCGTGTTGTTAATATCGAAACTGCTGATATCCAGCATGGAACCTTTGGAACCATATTTGTTTAGTTCCAGCATTCCTTGGGTCAGTTTGTTCAGGCGTTCCGTTTCAAACAAAATGATATTCAGGTATTTGTCCTGCATTTCATGCGGAATGGTACCGTCCATAATTGCTTCGATGTAGCCTTTAATTGAAGTAAGAGGGGAGCGGAAATCGTGGGAAACATTTGCGATAAATTTCCGCTGATCTTCCTCTAAAGTAGATAGTTCTGCCGCCATATAGTTGATGGAGCCTGCAAGATACCCGATCTCATCATTGGAGTGAATATTAATTTTAGTGTCAAAATTTCCTTCAGAGTATTCTTTTGCAGCCTGAGTGATTTTGCGGATAGGAATATAAACAGTGAAAGTAAACAGTCCCAGCATCACAAAGGCGCATAGAAAAATAATTGCCAGAGTTAAATAAGAAATATTCAGGAAACCATCCTTGAAACGTACCAGATCTGAGACAGGTTTATGTATCATAAGGTATCCGCGGACTTTATAATTAATGGTTACCGGAGAGAAAACCGTTATTGTTTTCTCAGAAAAAGTATCAAAGAAAGTTCCCTTTTGGTAGTATTTAGTGCCAAACGAGGAAATATTGAAGTTTTTTACAAGTCCGTCAGGGACAGAGTCACTGTTAGTTGTGATTAAAATATTGCCCTTGCCTCCAATGAGCCAGATTTCAGCATCTAAATAGGTGGCGACAGAATGAAATTGCGAGGTGATATCCTCAAGTGTCATAGAACCACGGTAAAAGTTGGAGGCATAACTGGAGGCCAGCAGGTTAGATTCTCGGTACATGCTGGAGATAGCATCTTTTTCTACATAGTTCAGGGTTTGACGGGAGGTAAAGGTGGCGATCGTAAGAAACGCCAGTATTCCAAAAGCCACATATCCCAGCAGAAGTTTTAAGTACAGTGTCCGTTTCACTATTTCACCTCAAATTTATAGCCAATACCCCAGACTGTGGCAAGGCTCCAGGACGCATGGTCTTTAATTTTCTCACGCAGGCGTTTTACATGTACATCTACGGTTCTTGTGTCTCCAATATATTCATAGCCCCAGATATGGTCTAAAAGCTGTTCTCTTGTAAAGACCTGATTGGGGGACGAGGCCAGGAAATATAGAAGTTCCAGTTCCTTGGGCGGCATGTCCACGGGTTTTCCATAATACAGTACAGAATAATTGCTCTGATTGATGGTAAGATCTGGATATTCCACACACTTGATTCTGGCTGAAACAGTCTCCTGCTTTGCAGGCTGGTAGCGCCGCAGAACGGCTTTTACACGTGCCACCAGCTCCTTGGAATCAAAGGGTTTCATAATATAATCATCTGCGCCCAGTTCCAGTCCCAGAACTTTATCAAATATTTCACCTTTGGCGGAGAGCATAATAATGGGAAGATTAGATTTCGCACGGATTTCCCGGCAGACCTGATAACCGTCAATGCCGGGAAGCATCAGATCCAGCAGAATCAGATTGGGTTCATACTGTTCATATACCTGAAGCGCCTCTTCACCGTCGTGAACCATACGAGTATCGTAACATTCTTTGGTGAGGTACAGAGAAATCAGCTCTGCGATATTTACATCGTCGTCTACAATAAGAATTTTCTGTTTTGCAGCCATGGAGTCCTCCTTTACTTGAATTCCGCTATCGTGACGCCGGAATCACCTTCTCCGAATTCACCCAGACGGAAAGATTTAATATAGTTCAGCCGTTTTAAATGATTCTGCACTGCTTTGCGCAAGGCGCCTGTTCCCTTGCCGTGGACAATGCGCACAGAAGGCATGTGGGCGAGATAGGCATCATCCAAATATTTGTCTAAGAGGGAGATAGCTTCGTCGGTAGTTTTGCCGATTAAATTGATTTCAGAAGAAACGGAGGCTGATTTTGTCATTTTCAGTTTTCCGGCGCCCGTAGTCTTTCTCTTATTTCCCAGAGCAGGAGTGTCTTCCAGCAGCACTAAATCCCGGATATTGACAAGCGAGCGCAGTATTCCCATCTGAACATACAAATCTCCCTTATCATTGGGGAGCGTGTGCACCGTGCCTTTCAAGTTCATGCTTAACACTTTCACAGAATCACCAATCCGCAGGTTTTTAGGGATTTTATGGCTTGCTGTCTGTTCCTTCTGTTTGAGGGAAATGTTCTTTTCCAGATCAGTCATTTTTCCGCGCAGTTTGCTGCGTTCCTGTTCCATTTCTTTGGCAGTGGCGTTCGCCTGGCCGAATTTATTGAAATTTTTAATGGTGCGGTCGGCAACTTCCTTTGCTTCCCGCAGGATAGCGTGGGCTTCTTCGTTTGCCTGACGGATAATTTTTTCCCGCTGACTGTCGAGACGTGCCTGTTTATCCAGAAGTTTTTGTTTCAGGGCTTCCGTTTCCTGGCGGTACTGCTGGGCCTCTAAACGTTCCTTTTCGATGGAAATCCGGCTTGCTTCCAGGTCGGAAATCAAGTCTTCAAAGCTTTCATCCTGCTCAGACATATGGCTTTTGGCATCTGCAATAATGTCTTCGGGAAGACCCAGTTTGCCGGATATGGCAAATGCATTGCTTTTGCCAGGAATACCGATCAGAAGACGGTAAGTAGGGCTTAAGGTTTCCACAGAAAATTCGCAGCAGGCGTTTTCCACGCCTGGCGCAGAGAGAGCGAATACCTTCAGTTCGCTGTAATGTGTGGTCGCCATAGTGCGTATGCCGTAATTGTGAAGCTTTGAGAGAATAGAAATAGCAAGCGCCGCGCCCTCTGTAGGATCAGTTCCTGCGCATAATTCATCAAATAATACCAGTGAGTTTTCATTTACTTTATCTAAAATAGAGATAATATTTGTCATATGTGAAGAGAAGGTGCTGAGGCTTTGCTCGATACTCTGTTCATCTCCAATATCTGCGAAAACTTCATCAAATACCGAGAGCTCTGAGCGGTCGTTTGCAGGAATATGCAAGCCTGCCTGCCCCATCAGAGTAAACAGCCCGACTGTCTTTAAGGAGACCGTTTTTCCCCCGGTATTGGGACCGGTGATAATCAGCAGATCAAAGTCGTTTCCCAGATGAATGTCAATGGGAACAACTTTATGGCTGTCCAGCAGCGGATGGCGGCCTTTGCGGATTCGAATACGATGTTCTGTATTGAAAACAGGAGCGGTTCCGTTATAGTCCTTTGCCAGAGAGGCCTTGGCGAAAATAAAGTCCAATTCTGTCAATATTTCATAATTATCTTTCAGAACAGGAATGTATTCTCCAGTCATGCTGCTTAAATTGGCAAGAATGACTTCTATTTCATCCTGTTCTTTTAAAAATAGCTCTTTTAAGTCGTTATTTAATTTAACCACTGCCATTGGTTCTATGAACAGGGTGGAGCCGGTGGAAGACTGGTCATGAATCATGCCGGGTACCTGGCTCTTTGCCTCTGCTTTTACTGGAAGGCAGTAGCGTCCGTTGCGCATGGTGATTACTGTGTCCTGCAGATGCGTACGGGTATCGGAGCTGTTGAGCATGGTATTCATCTGACTGCGTATTTTATCATTGATGTTCTTGATGGAACGCCGTATATTTTTGAGGTTCGCAGATGCGTCGTCGGCAATCTCATCTTCAGAGACGATACATCTGCGTATTTCTTCCAGAAGCGGCGTCAAGGGTTCGATACGGGCAAACAGACCGTCCAGAGAATCTGCTTGTGTGTTTTCCCGGTCATTGCGGGAATAAGATTTTACCCGTTTTGCCACTTCCAGAAGAGACGCCGTTCTGAGCAGTTCTTCCATGCCTAGAATGCCGCCGATTTCTAAACGTTTGAGGGAGGCGCCGATATTGTGGACGCCGGAAAAGGACAGAGAACCTTTCTGATAGATTCTTGTCAGTGCGTCAGCGGTCTGCTGTTGGGCAAGCCTGATTTCTTCAAGATTTTGGGAAGGTTTTAAAGACCTGCAGAGTTCTCTGCCAGACTGGCAGGTGGCATGTTCGCACAGCAGATCTATGATTTTATTATATTCTAAAGTGTGAAATACTTTTTGATTCATAGTGATTGTCCTTATTTCAGTAATTTTGTGCCTTCATTATATCGTATAAATAAAATTCTTGCAACAACAGCCGGAAAAACGTATAATAGAGAGAGATTGTGCTTTGGGAGTTAGCTGAAGAGGAATTGTCCATTTTGTTATAATATATATCAGGAGGGCGGTTATGAAGCAACAGGGTCAGGAAGAGCAGGAATTTGCTTTTATCAAGGAAAAAATAAAGGACAAACCAATTAACAGACGGCGTCTGTTCCTGCGGGCAGGCTATAATCTGTTGTGTGCAGTGGTATTTGGGGCTGCAGCTTGTTTCGTGTTTGTTCTGTTAAAACCTTATATGGAGGACTGGCTCTATCCAGAAAAGGGATCTGCCATCACGATTCCCCAGGATGAACTTCCCCAGGAAAAAGAACCTGCGAAGAAGGATGATGAGGACCGGGAGAATGATCAGGAACAGGGGGATCAGGAGGAATCACCTGCTGTACAGCAGAAACCGACAGATGTAGTGCAGGATAATCCGGGAATCACACCGGCAGAACAGGAGCCGCCTGCTGCTATGGAAGAACTGGATCTGGAGGATTATCAGGCACTGCAGAATAAACTTTATGATATCGGTAAGCAGGCAAATAAATCTATAGTAACGGTGACAGGAGTAACCAGCGGCAAGGATTGGTTTGACACGCCTTATGAGAATGAGAATCGTTCCGCGGGGATTATTATTGAAAATAATGGTCAGGAACTTTTGATTTTGACGGAAAAAAGAATTATTGCTGATGCCCAGGAAATCAATATTACGTTTATTGATGAGAAAGAGGTTTCGGCTTCTCTTAAGAAATATGACGGAAATACGGGGATTGCTGTGATAGGTGTTCCCTTGGCAGAAATTCCCTCAAAAACAATGGAGAAACTGGAAGTTGCGGTATTGGGAAATTCTTATATGATTGCTCAGGGAACCTCGGTGATTGCCATTGGAAGCCCTCTGGGAACAAATTATTCTATCTTGTGCGGGACTATCACATCTTCCCAGAACCGGGTTTCTACCATTGATACAAATTATACAGTTTTTACCACGGACATTGTGGGAAGCGCCAGTGGAAGCGGTGTGCTTCTTAATCTCAAGGGAGAAATTGTGGGGTTGGTTCTTCAGGATTTCAGCAACCAAAATGACCGAAATACGATTACGGCGCTGTCTATTTCCGAGCTAAAACAAATTATTCAGGATTTGTCAAATAATCGGAGTGTACCTTATGTGGGACTTCGGATCAGTACCGTGACAAATCAGATTGCGCAGGAGTATGGCATTCCCAAAGGAGTATATATCAAGTCTGTAGAACTGGATTCCCCAGCTTTGGCAGCAGGGCTGCAGGAGGCAGATGTAATTACGGCGATAAATGGAACGGAAGTTACCACTGTAGAACAGTATTTTCAGAAAATATATGAGAAACAGCCTGAAGATGTGGTTACTATAACAATAAAGCGCCAAAATGGTGAAGGATATGCAGATATGCAGTTTGGGGTGACTGTTGGGGTACTGCATTGACAGACATAAAGTGGAAAAGGAGTAAAATTATGAAATATATTGAAACCCTGCGAGAAGGAGAACGTGTTGGGGAAATTTATCTATGCAAAAGCAGACAGACAGCACTTACCAAGGCAGGAAAACCTTATGAATCCTTGATTCTGCAGGATAAGACAGGTATGCTGGATGCTAAAGTCTGGGACCCGAACTCACAGGGAATTGATGAATTTGAGGCGCTGGATTATATTGATGTCGTTGGAGATGTCACCAGTTTTCAAGGGGTTCTTCAATTAAATGTGAAACGTATCCGCAAAGTGAGGGAAGGAGAATATGACCCTAAGGATTACCTTCCTGTCAGTGAGAAAGATATTGATTTGATGTATCAAGAACTTACGGGATTTATCCAGGAAATGAGAAATCCTTATTTAAAAAAACTTTGTTCCGGATTTTTTCTGGAAGATCCAGAATTCGAGCGGCGTTTTAAATTTCACAGTGCGGCCAAAAGCGTGCACCACGGTTTTGTAGGAGGGCTGCTGGAGCATACGTTGAACGTCACAAAACTATGTGATTATTATACTCAGTTATATCCGTTGCTGCATCGGGATTTGCTGCTTGCATCAGCCATTTTTCATGATATTGGAAAATTGGAAGAGCTGTCTGTATTTCCAGAGAATGATTATACAGATGCAGGACAGCTTTTGGGGCATATTATGATTGGAGCAGAGATGATAGGAGCGCGGATTCGTGATATCCCTGGTTTCCCGGCAAAGCTTGCCAATGAATTAAAGCACTGCGTGTTGTCGCATCACGGTGAACTGGAGTATGGTTCGCCTAAGAAGCCGGCGCTTGCAGAGGCAGTTGCACTGAGCTTTGCGGATAACACAGATGCGAAGATGGAGACCATGAAGGAAGCGCTGGCAGCAGCGAATGAAAACAGCGGATGGCTGGGGTATAACCGCTTATTTGAGTCAAATATTCGAAAGACAAGTGAGGAATAGCATGTTTCGGAAAAATATGGAACTTGAACTTCTAATTGAAGATATCGGGGTAAATGGAGAAGGAATTGGGAAAGCAGAGGGAGCAGCTTTTTTTGTCAAGGATACTGTAATCGGCGACCGTGTACTGGTAAAGATTATGAAAATGAAAAAGCATTATGGATATGCAAGACTGCTGAAAGTATTGTCGCCGTCTCCTTATCGCGCGGAGCCTATGTGCAGCTGCTACCGCCAGTGCGGCGGCTGCCAGCTTCAGGTTCTGGATTATATGCAGCAGCTTCAATACAAGGAAAAAAAGGTACGGAACAATCTGGAGCGGATCGGAGGGTTTCGTATAGAAGAAACTGAAAATGACAGACAAGGGATTCTCTTTCATCCGATTATCGGTATGGAAGAGCCTTTTTTCTATCGGAATAAAGCGCAGTTTCCTGTTGGCACAAACAAAGACGGAAGAATAATAACCGGATTTTATGCTGCGAGAAGCCATCATATTATTTCCAACAGGAAATGTTTTCTGGGGGTTGGCGTCAACGAACAAATTCTTACAATTGTGATTTCCTTTATGGAACAATATCGGATTTTTCCTTATGATGAAGAGTCGGGCAAAGGATTGGTACGCCATGTGCTGATACGTTATGGATTTGCTACCCAGGAAATCATGGTTTGTTTGGTGATCAATGGCTGCGGGCTTCCTCAGTCGGAAAAGTTGGTGGAGGAGCTTCAAAAGCTGCCGGGGATGGCGAGTATTATGCTGAATGTCAATCAGAAGAATACCAATGTGATATTGGGGGAACGAATGATCAATCTTTGGGGCCGGGATTATATTACAGATTATATCGGAAATATCCAATACCAGATTTCACCGCTGTCCTTCTACCAGGTAAATCCGGTTCAGACGAAAAAACTTTATGAGACTGCTCTTGATTACGCATGTTTGACGGGAAACGAGATTGTGTGGGACCTCTATTGCGGAATTGGAACCATTTCTCTGTTTCTGGCGCAAAAAGCGAAACATGTTTTTGGCGTGGAAATAATAGCATCTGCCATTGAGGATGCCAGAAATAATGCTAACATTAACGGAATTGAAAATGTGGAGTTTTTTGTGGGGAAGGCAGAAGAGATACTCCCCCAATGGTATGAGCGGGAGAAACTTCGTGCAGACGTGATTGTGGTAGATCCGCCTCGAAAGGGCTGTGACATGAAGTGCCTGGAAACGATTGTCAAAATGCAGCCGGAGCGGGTGGTATATGTGAGCTGTGATTCTGCAACGCTGGCACGGGATTTAAAATATTTGTGCGGACAGGGGTATCAAATACGGGAGGTGCAGCCGGTGGATATGTTTCCGCAGACGACACATGTGGAGACGTGCGTCTTATTGGGTAGGAAATAGTAACACCGCTGATTCAGTTTATTTATACCTTGATTATGAGCCGAAAGATAACGAATTTTTAAGAGATGTAAAGCAATGTGCAACCTACACGGAAATTAAAGAATGGATAAAAGCAGAGTATGGTTTAAACGTATCGTCCTTATATGTGGCGCAGATAAAAGATAAATGCGGTTTGGAGAAACGTCTGAATTACAATTTAGGCGATAATAAATGCCATGTGCCGAAATGTCCGCCGGAGAAAGAAAAAGCGATTATGGCGGCGTTTGAGTATTTTCATATGATGTAAGATTTGTAATACAGTTAATCAAGCATAACCTAGAAAATTAATTTCTGGGCTATGCTTATTTTATGACTTTATCATATCACTTGCAAATATAGTGCACCAAAATGTTTGTATTATATAGATAAGATATAAAGTGGTATGTTATCAATAAGCCAGGTTTCTTTTCCCGAAAAGTCCTTGACTTGTGTAAATTTTTGATTTTATAATATCATATATATTATAATAGTTAATTGTTCAAATAAGTGCTATTCAAAAAAGGCAGCTCTTCAATACTTACATTGATAGGGCGATATTATGATACACACAATTGTGAATTAGTGAGCAATAGGAAACCATTTTTGAATAATGAGAGACAGAAAGAAAATGACAGACAAAAAATCAGAGAGCTTTTAAGCAGATGATGGATATAGCGTCTAGGTCAACGGAGGAAAAAAATCCTGAAATTTCGATTATGCTTGATGGGATAGGCTTGTGTTGACCTCTGATGATATAGAGGCAGTGAGGAAAATATTTTCTATGATGAAAACGCTAATTAAGAATGACAAGTATTTTTCTGAAAGATGTTTTGGATATTGGACTCTGTGGTCAACAATTTATAAAGATGCCCAGATTTACGTTCAGTGAAGGGGGTGGGGAGAATGGCTAAGAGTCTTTTGTTAGGAAATGGAATCAATGCAAGAATAGGGATAACGGGGTTAGCTGTATCTGAAATAAAGGATAGATTTCGATATAATATGTATAGAAATTCTTTTGTGTCAGAGACTCTTTATGGAATAAATTTATCAAAGGATGTATGCAATGATATTATTCAATCTTCAAAAGTGGATGGAATAGAATCGTTAGCGGGTTCTTTGTACACATATATTAAAACTCATGCCAATCAAAGATGGACAGATAATGATGAGATACGTTTGCAAGATATTGTTAAATGCATTGCCTTAACATCTATCTTTTATGATGATATGGGAAAAATTTGTACAAGTTATGATTCAAAGAAGTTATTGAACATTAGTGAATATGAGAAGGTTTTTACATTAAATTATATAGAATTTTGGGATAAGGCTGAGAAATGTATTTATTTACATGGAAAATTTGATTTGGATAGTTTGGGAGATGGGCAGAATATATTATTGGGTAGCAGTGAAAGAAACTGTTATTCGAAATATAGAGATGCAATGGATATTATTGGAAAATTTAATAATGTAAAACTGATAGATACATCAAATATTATTTTTTCGCCAGACAGTATTCCAAAAGAAAAATTGATTGATGTAATCGGTGTGTATCCATCGAGTAATCTCTATTTCGCAGATGATTTGTTTCCTCATTCAAAAAGAGAATTATATGTACAGCTTTGGGAAGCGGAAGAACTTGATATTTTTGGATTATCACCATATGGTGATGATAGTTTGATTGATGTTATAAACAGAATGAAATCTGTAACAATATATGTATATAATATGGAAACTAGCACAGAAGTAGAAATGTGGGATAAAAAGTTGTATTGTCCCCATGTGTTTAAAGATTCATCAGAGATAAACAACTTAGCTGTAATCTAATAATTGAAATACAAAATGACGGGTATAAGAATGATTTTTCTGGTTTTTTGGATGGGGGACTATTAGAGATTAGCAAAAATATAATGGTATATTTATAAGGAGTGTGAAGGTGTGTGGTGTATAATATCAGATAATTTATCAGCCAATAACATATTAAATTTGTGTGAGAAACCAAATAATAGGGAGTATAAACATAATTTTTATTTTCAAAGGTATTTGTATGCTTTGATTTTATGGGAGGCTATCTATAAGTCACCAAGAAAAAGTTTCTCAAGGCAAGCCTATGCTGAATCCGACAAAAGAAGACAAGAAAAGAAACAAGAAAATGAATTAACAAAATGTGTTAAAAGTACAATTTTAGATTTGCCTTATAATTATGATGAGATAGAAACAGTTGCTGATGATATTTATTTTGAATGGTTATATAATGTTGAATATGAAAAAAGCAAAACAATTAAAGAAGATGCAATATTTTATTTGTCATTAGGTCAAATGGTAGATATGAATATTCTGCTATCTGAACAAAGGGCTAATTTTGTTCGGAAATCAGGAATAACAAAAAAATTATGGACAAGGGAAGCTGCATTGGAATACATAGATAAGGAAGTTTATGAGATTTGCAAAGAAGTATATTCATTTATGGATAAAGAAAGCATCAACATACAATCTCCACTTTTAGTTGACTATATATGTGAATATGCTATATCTCTTCAAGATGCAATTAATATAGCATTTCAATTGAAAGAACATAAAGATATAATAGATTTTAGGCAAACAATGAATTTATTAGATGATGCAGTTAATAATGGAAATATTTTGCGGTTTAAAGAATATACAGATAGATTGTCTGAAATTGTCTACCAAATAAGCAGAAAGGAAGTTTCAACTAGAAAAATAGAAATAAAATTTACAATAACGCCTAGTTTGACAAATCCATCTATATCAGCTATGTTTGGGATTCCATTAGAATTTAATATGAAAAGAAAGATAAATATGAATTTTTTAATAGAACTTGCAAAGTACGGTTTGACTCATGAAAGAAACTATGTAATTTAGAGTTGTTGTAAATTTTGTTAAAAACAAAAGTATGCGTTTAATAAAATAGTAAGTAACTGTCTTTCTATAAAGGGTACTTTTTATTATCACAACATTATGATTGTCCAACAAGGGAATGTGTGCTATACTCCCTTTATGGGAAACCATAGAGCCAAGGCGGCTTTACCCCTCTTGTTTTTCGGAGGGTATAACAGCCCTCCAGATATCATGCCCTTTGGGTACGAAAGAAAGGAGGGCGATACAATGATTACATATCAGGATTTGTTTTTATTCTGCACATTCATTGTTGCCCTTATCAGTCTGTTTTATCAGATTTTTAAGGACAAAAGAAAATAGCCGCCACTACTTCCACTAGCGACGGCTGACCCTTTTCGGAGGGTATAGTTTACAGTTAAAGGGGTAGAGCCGCTTCTATGGCTTTCCCTTTTTCTGTTTATAATATAACATATTCAGGTGTGAAGCGCAAGAAAAAATATAGGTGTCTTTGGCTTTATCCGCAGACTTTTTCCCGCCATTAATAGTAAAAAAATGCACGGGTGCATCTGTGACATATAATCACAGAAAGGAGACGGATATGAATAATCTGATTGAAGATTTGATTACAAAAGGCATGGGAAATTTCATGGACAGGAGCAGGGATGCTTTAGCCTCGGCAGACGAAATCTATCTGAAAAACTTCAGGGATGAAAGTGAACAGGAGCGGCGATATCAAAATCTCCGTTTGACCAAAGAACAGAAAAAGGTAATAAATGCCTATGTGGACAGCGCGTCAACAGTCAATCACCGCTATGCTGACATTTCGTATATGTGTGGCATTAAGGATACGGTCAGTCTGCTTGTTTCTCTGGGGCTGATAAAGGGCGTTGAGGCAGAAGAATGATTCTTTACATATGCCAGAATATTATTCCTTTAAATACGGCTTTGGAGCCAGCCGGAAAACAGGCTCCTTTTTTGCTGTTTAAAAACAGCTAGGCGAAAGGGGCGCAACGAATTATGATGGAAAAATCTGAATTGTCAAAAACAAGGGCAGATGCCGCAACGGAACGGGTCTATACGCATGATATTGCGGCACGGATTGTTAAGAACTTCGAAAATATTCTCGATGAACAGAACATCACGCTCACCAGTCCAGAAGATGATGAGAAAGAGCCTGACAATACTGCCCGCCTGTATGGCGGCACTTATTGTGATTTGCTTGATGCGACAGAAGCCATTGTCATACAGACGCTGGAACAGGCTGGCGTAAGCCATGATAAATATATCACTGACCAGTTTTCCGGGAATTTCTGAGAAAAGGAGAATCATCAGATGGCAGATTATACGGTTTTATACTATGAAATCTATGAGTGTCCAAAATGCCCCACAGACAACGGAAAGTATTATGGGAAAACGCCGATATGCAGGAACAGGCAGAAACAATCGTCAGAAACGCAAAGAAACGTGTCCAGATGCTTTTCCTCAAAGCAGTTTGCAGTGATGGAAAGAAACGGTTTATGTAAACAAAAGAAAGGAGCATGAATCTTATGAGCAAAGATGAGTTTATCAATATTTTTGAATTGACGCTCGTATCCGCAAATCTCGATATTACAGGATTATCTTTAGTTGATGACAGCCATGTACAGATTGCCTTTAAGGGAGGCGGCAAAAAGAAAGTAAATATCAAAGCGGACAGTTATGGCGCAATCATTGTGGATGTAATGAAGTACGTGTTTTAAGAACAGCGTCAGGAATGCATAAGAAAGCTTCCTGTATAATTCAAAGTGTAGAGTTCAGTAAGGATTTAAAAAAATAGATACCTACGCTATACTGACATTGCTGACCAGGCAGTTAGCAAATGAACAGAAAAGGAAGGTATCTACAAGATGAATTCTACACAAAACAAGAAGATTTCGCAAGTAAAAGAAACAACAATGATTGTCGGTGTTGATGTCGGAAGTGAGAAGCACTTTTTCAGGGCTTTTAACTGGAGGGGCATCGAACTTACCAGGAAGCCTGTGCCATTTTCTAACTCTATGGGGGGATTCAACAGCTTTTACAATACAGTTGTGGAGCTGATGCAGAAAAATAATCTTGAAGAGGCAATGGTAGGTATAGAACCGACAGGGCACTATTGGTTTGACCTTGGCCAGTTCATGAGCGGAAAGAATATCAGGTTTGTAATGGTAAA
>CAJTCY010000023.1 GCA_910575075.1 Lachnospiraceae bacterium | reverse complement strand
GTTTTTGACAACCCAATTATACCACTAGCAAGCGGTTTATGCTTTTTTTATGGGTTAAAGTATTGATTTTTCAAGGTTCAACACACCAAGTGGTGTGGGAAGTTTGAGTTACTTACAAAAATAATAAAAATGTTGGTCAGGGGAAAGCTTATATCACAGGCATGAACCAATACACAGGAAGTAAAGTTGTTTCTTTTGGTATTCATCCGGGAAAGAATAAGATAACAAAACTTACCAACAAAGCAGGAAGAAAAATTGTTGTAAAATTCAGTAAGTCCAAAGGGGGAAAAAATTACGAAGTATACTACAGCCTGAATAAATCTTTTAAGTCTGCTAAGAAAGCGGCCAGCAAGAAAACTACATGTACGCTGAAAAATTTAAAGAAAGGCAAGACTTATTATGTAAAAGTGCGTTCTTACAAGAAAGTTGGCAAAAAGAAAATGTACAGTGATTATAGTAAGGTTATGAGAGTAAAAGTGAAAAAATAACAGAAGGATCTATGGAACCGGCAATTTGAGATGAAATGCTGGACAGATGTCCCTTGTCTTATCCGTTTTGCAGACTGAAAAATCTGCATAATCAGCTGATTGTCAGCTGATCAGTCCATTCGGGTGAGACAGGGGACTGTTTATGTTTGAATTTATGAAGAAACAGAAGTAAACAAGTGATTTACAGATTTTATGGGATATGCTATGATAGTGATGTGAAAATAGTTGAGATGCATAAATGCTGCGGTGTTTTGAGTCGAGATGCAGCAAAATGATGGTATTTAAATAGAAAGAGAGACGAGAGTATGTTAGTTTTTATTATTGGCGGAGTGGTTTTAATTGCGGTGATTGTTGCAGTGGTAGCCTCTGTGGCTGGAGCAGTAGCAGGTGTGACTGATGAGGAGAATGAAGAATAGAAGAGCTTAGGACGAAATGGTTTTTATAGACCGCAGGGTTTAAATCTGTGCTGAGATACGCGGAAATGGAGTGTTTAAATTGAAAGAACATGTGATTGACAGGATTCTGACAGGCAGTATTGCAGAGGAATTGGAAGTAGAGCCTGGAGATGTGCTGTTATCCGTGAACGGACATGAGATCGAAGATGTGTTTGATTATCATTTTTATACGAATGAAGAATATTTGACCGTTGTAATCCGTAAACAGAACGGGGAAGAATGGGAACTTGATATTGAGAAAGAGTATGAAGATGATTTGGGAATTGAGTTTAAAAATGGACTGATGGATGATTATAAATCCTGTCATAACAAATGCATCTTTTGTTTTATAGACCAGATGCCCAAAGGAATGCGTGATACCTTATATTTTAAAGATGATGATTCCCGTCTGTCTTTTTTACAGGGAAATTATGTGACGCTTACAAATATGAAGGAACATGACCTGGAGCGGATTATTGCATATAAATTGGGTCCTATCAATATATCAGTTCAGACTACGAATCCACAACTGCGGTGCAGGATGCTGAATAACCGTTTCGCAGGGGAAGCGCTTTTGAAAATAGACCGGCTCTATCAGGCGGGCATCCCAATGAATGGGCAGATTGTACTCTGCAAAGGTGTGAATGATGGGGAAGAATTGGAGCGAAGCATCCGCGATTTGATGCGGTATATGCCGGTGATGGAGAGTGTCTCTGTAGTACCGGTTGGTCTCAGCCGTTTTCGGGAAGGCTTGTATCCGCTGGAACCATTTACCAGAGAAGAGGCAGAAGAAGTTCTTGTAATGATTCATCGGTTTCAGGAACTGTGTATGGAGCGTTGCGGCCTGCATTTTATCCATGCCAGTGATGAATGGTATCTTCTGGCAGACAAGGAACTTCCCGGGGAGGAAAATTATGACGGCTATCTTCAGTTAGAGAACGGTGTTGGTATGCTGAGGCTGCTGAAAACTGAGTTTGAAGAAGGATTGCAAGAAGCGGTCAGACAAATTCCTTCAGGGAGACAACCTTTAAATTCCCGGGTTACGATTGCGACAGGCTGTCTGGCTGCTCCGGTGATTGAGGAGCTGACAGAGAAATTTATGGAGAGTTTTCCGCAAATTCAGGTTCAGGTTATACCGATTGTTAATTATTTTTTTGGAGAGCATATTACAGTAGCAGGGCTTTTGACCGGGCAGGATCTGATAGGTCAGTTAAAGGGAAAGAATCTGGGAGACAGGCTTTTACTGCCATGCAGTATGCTGCGCAGCGGTGAAGAAGTGTTTTTGGATGATGTAACGCTTACCCAGATGACAGAAGTTTTAAATATAGAGATAAATATTGTAAAATCAGGCGGACAGGATCTGGTATCCTGTCTTTTGAAAGATTTATGCAGTGCAGATTAGAGAGAAGAATAGGAGATCAGAATGAGTAAACCGGTAGTTGCGATAGTAGGACGCCCCAATGTGGGAAAATCTACCTTATTTAATGTACTTGCAGGAGAGCGTATTTCTATTGTACAAGATACGCCTGGTGTGACAAGAGACAGAATTTATGCAGATGTAAGCTGGCTGAATATGATGTTTACCTTGATAGATACGGGTGGGATTGAGCCGGAGAGCAGTGATATCATTCTTTCCCAAATGCGGGAACAGGCGCAGATTGCCATAGATACGGCAGATGTAATTATTTTTATTACAGATGTCAGACAAGGGCTGGTGGATGCAGATTCTAAAGTTGCCGATATGCTGCGCCGTTCTAGAAAACCAGTGGTACTGGTAGTAAATAAGGTAGATAGTTTTGAAAAACTTATGCCGGATGTGTATGAATTTTATAATCTGGGAATCGGCGATCCTGTTCCGATATCTGCTGTTTCCAAACTGGGGATTGGCGATATGCTGGATGAGGTGGCCAGACATTTTCCAGAGGATGTGGGAGAGGAAGATGAGGATGACAGACCCAGGGTGGCAATTGTAGGAAAACCAAATGTAGGAAAATCTTCTCTTATTAATCGATTAGTGGGAGAGGAACGCGTCATTGTATCAGACATTGCCGGAACCACCAGAGATGCTATTGATACGGAAATTATCTGGGATGACAGAGAATATATATTTATTGATACAGCAGGTCTGCGCCGCAAGAATAAGATTAAGGAAGAACTGGAAAGGTTCAGTATTATCCGTGCTGTAACGGCCGTGGAACGTGCAGATGTGGTGGTGATTGTGATAGACGCTACAGAAGGCGTTACTGAACAAGATGCCAAGATTGCAGGGATTGCCCATGAGCGTGGAAAGGGGATCATTATTGCAGTAAATAAATGGGATGCCATTGAGAAGGATGATAAGACGATTTATAAGCATACAGGGCGGATTCGGGAAGTTTTAAGTTTTATGCCCTATGCAGAAATTCTGTTTATTTCAGCAAAAACCGGGCAGCGTACACAGAAATTATTTGACATGATCGATGTGGTATTGGAAAATAACTCCATGCGTGTGGCTACAGGTGTGCTTAATGAGATTATGACGGAGGCAGTGGCGATGCAGCAGCCGCCTTCTGACAAAGGCAAGCGGCTGAAATTGTATTATATTACCCAGGTGGCGGTAAAGCCCCCAACTTTTGTGATTTTTGTCAATGATAAGGAATTAATGCATTTTTCCTATACTAGATATCTGGAGAATCGTATTCGGGATGCATTTGGTTTTCAGGGAACATCGTTAAAGTTTATCATACGGGAAAGGAAGGAAAAGTGACAATGATCGTAGCACGGGTGATTTGTATCGCAGTAGGTTATGTTTTGGGAATGTTTCAGACAGGATATATTTATGGAAAGCTGCATAATGTGGATATCCGGCAGCACGGAAGCGGAAATGCAGGAGCTACCAATACCCTCCGCACTTTGGGATGGAAAGCAGGGCTTATCACATTTGCAGGCGATTTGGGAAAAGCGATGCTTGCAATGTTAATCGGCTGGCTTTTATTTCATGAAAAATATTCTGATGGTGTGAAGCTTTTGGAGATGTATGCAGGATTCGGGGCTGTTCTGGGACATAATTTTCCATTTTATATGAAATTTAAAGGCGGCAAGGGAATTGCATGTACAGCAGGGTTTATTCTGGCGTTCTATCCTCCCATGGCGCCCTTATGTCTTTTATTGTTTATTATCATTGTTGCTGTTACCAGGTATGTATCTCTGGGATCTATTTTGGTTATGATCTGTTTTTGGATTCAGCTGGTTATTTTCGGACAGCTGGGGCATTTAGGCGCAAATTCAGCTTTGCTGCTTGAAGTCTATATTGTAGGGGCGTTGTTTTCTATCATGGGAATCTGGCGTCACAGAGAGAATATAAAACGGCTCATTGCCGGCAAAGAAAATAAGTTTTCTATGAGTAAATCATCAGAAACGGCAAAGAAAAATGGAGGGAATTGATGGCTGAGGTTAGTGTAATTGGGGCAGGAAGCTGGGGTACAGCTCTTGCTGTAGTTTTGAATAATAATGGACATCGGGTAACGATCTGGTCAGCTCTTGGAGAAGAAATTCAGATGCTGAAAGAAAAAAGAGAACATGTGACAAAGCTTCCGGGGATCAGATTAGATGAGAGCATACAGATGACGACGGATCTCAAGGAGGCAGTTACAGGCAGACAGCTTCTGGTGCTGGCAGTGCCTTCGGTATTTACCAGAAAGACAGCGGCAGATATGAAATCCCTGGTGGAAGACCAGCAATTAATTGTCAATGTAGCAAAGGGAATAGAGGAAAAGACATTGATGACTTTGACAGACATCATAGAAGAAGAAATTCCTCAGGCGAGGGTTGCCGTATTGTCTGGGCCCAGCCATGCTGAAGAAGTTGGCAAAGGTCTGCCGACTACCTGTGTAGCAGGTGCAAGAACCAGGGAAGCAGCAGAATATGTCCAGAATATTTTTATGAATGACGTATTCCGAGTATATACCAGTTCAGATATGCTGGGGATTGAGCTGGGAGGGGCATTGAAAAATGTAATTGCTCTTGCGGCAGGGATGGCAGATGGTCTTGGATATGGAGATAATACAAAGGCGGCGCTGATAACCAGGGGAATTACAGAAATAGGAAGGCTTGCGCTGGCAATGGGAGCGAAATACGAGACGCTCAGCGGACTGACAGGCATAGGAGATTTGATTGTTACCTGCGCCAGCATACACAGCAGAAACCGTAAGGCAGGTATGCTGATTGGACAGGGAAGAACCATGGAGGAAGCCGTTCAGGAAGTACAAATGGTAGTGGAAGGTATATATTCAGCGAAAGCCGCGATCAAATTGTCCCGGAAATATCAGACACCAATGCCTATTATTGAACAGGTCAATCAGGTGCTGTTTGAAAATAAACCAGTGAAGGAAGCGGTACAAGAGCTTATGCTTCGTGATAAAAAAGCAGAACATGAGGAATTTTGGGATGATAAGGAATGACGTGGCATGAATCACAATAATAAGGAGTATATTAATGCTGGAAACAGGACAGGTGCTGGCACAGCGTTATGAGATTCGAAGAAAACTTGGAAAGGGAGGAAGTGCCTGTGTGTATCTTGCTTTTGACAGAGTTGATGGGAGAAACCGGGCATTGAAGGAAGTAAAGAAAGCTGGCAAAGGGAAAGGATCTATTGGAATCTGTCAGGAAGCAGAAGTAATACGGGAGCTGAAATATCCATATTTTCCAGCAATATATGATGTTTTGACGGCAGAGGAAGCAGAGTATATGGTTATGGAATATCTGGAAGGAGAGACATTAGGAGAACGCCTGCGCCGCCTGGGTCCTCAGCCCTGGCAGGAGGTGCAGCGCTGGGGCAGGGACCTGTGCCTGATGCTCCATTATCTCCATCAGTGTATACCAATGATAGTCTATCAGGATATGAAACCTGATAATGTGATGATACAGCCCAGAGGAAATTTAAGACTGATAGATTTTGGAGCGGTTATGAATCAGCGGGATGGAGGTCTGCAGCAGCGTTTGGGAACACGGGGCTATGCGGCTCCAGAACAGTTTGACTGTGACAGCAGGATAGATGCAAGAACAGATATTTATGGCTTGGGGCAGACGATGTATGAGCTTCTTACAGGAAAGAATCCTCGGGAAGGCGGTTGGAAAAAAATTTTTTCCGTGAAACAGAATTTTCCCAGGAAGCTGGACAGGATCTTAAGAAAATGCATCAATGAGAATCCAGCAGAAAGGTATCAGGATTGTCAGGAGCTGAGGGAAGCTCTGCGCGGTATTTGATACGATGGTTTTTATATGATATAATTTGACATGACGAAAGGAAGACTGAAATGGCAGAGAATCATGAATACAGTGCAGGGAATATAACAGTGCTGGAGGGTTTGGAAGCCGTAAGGAAAAGACCGGGGATGTATATAGGAAGTGTGTCCCGTAAAGGTCTGAATCATTTGATATATGAGATTGTAGATAATTCTGTTGATGAACATTTGGCAGGATTTTGTGATACTATAAAAGTTACTCTGGAACAAGACGGTTCCTGTACCGTGGAAGATAATGGCAGGGGAATTCCTGTGGGGATGCATGAAAAAGGGGTATCTGCCGCACGTCTGGTATTTACCACTCTTCATGCAGGAGGAAAATTTGACAACGATGCATATAAGACCAGCGGAGGACTGCACGGCGTAGGTTCTTCTGTCGTGAATGCACTGTCGGTGTGGCTGGATCTGGAAGTTTATCTGGAGGGAAAAATACATCATGACCGTTATGAACGGGGAACCCCTGTGGTTGAGCTTAAAAAGGGGCTGCTTCCGGTGATAGGAAAGACGCATAAAAGCGGAACAAAAATTAATTTTCTGCCGGATCCGGAAATTTTTGAAAAAACCCGGTTTAAGGAGGAGGACGTCAAGAGCCGTCTTCATGAAACCGCATACTTAAATCCCAAACTTACGATTATTTATGAAGATAAGCGGGGCGAAGAGACAGAGCATGTAGAGTTTCATGAGGCGGAAGGGATCATCGGTTTTGTGAAGGATTTGAATAAGAAGGCAGAGACTGTCCACGATGTAGTATATTTTCAGGGTGAAAATGAAGGAATTACCGTGGAGGCTGCATTTCAGTATACCAATGAATTTCATGAAAATGTGCTGGGTTTCTGCAATAATATTTACAATGCAGAGGGAGGAACGCATCTTACTGGATTTAAAACGGTCTTTACCACAGTGATAAATAATTATGCCAGAGAATTAGGAATTTTAAAAGAAAAGGATTCTAATTTTACAGGTGCAGATGTACGGAATGGACTTACCGCCATTATATCTGTGAAACATCCGGAACCGCGGTTTGAAGGGCAGACCAAGACGAAACTGGATAATCAGGATGCGGCGCGTGTCACCAGCAAGGTTACCGGTGAGGAAATTCAGCTGTATTTTGACAAAAATCTCGATAATCTCAAAAAGGTGATTGCCTGTGCAGAAAAAGCAGCAAAAATCCGTAAGACAGAAGAGAAAGCCAGGACGAATCTTCTGACAAAACAGAAATTTTCATTTGATTCCAATGGGAAGCTGGCAAATTGCGAGAGCAGGGATGCTTCTAAATGTGAAATATTTATTGTGGAGGGAGATTCGGCAGGCGGTTCCGCCAAGACGGCGAGAGACCGGAATTATCAGGCGATTCTTCCTATTCGGGGCAAGATATTGAATGTGGAAAAGGCAAGTATCGACAAAGTGCTTGCAAATGCAGAGATTAAAACCATGATCAATGCGTTTGGGTGCGGTTTTTCCGAAGGATATGGCAATGATTTTGACATTTCCAAATTAAGATATAATAAAATAATTATTATGGCAGATGCGGATGTGGACGGCGCGCATATTTCTACTCTGCTGTTGACGCTGTTTTATCGCTTTATGCCAGATTTAATTTTTGAAGGGCACATTTATATTGCGATGCCTCCGCTGTATAAGGCGGTGCCTGCAAGGGGAGAAGAAGAGTATCTGTATGATGATCTTGCGTTAAAGAGATACAGAAAACGCCATAAGGGAAGCTTTACATTGCAGCGGTACAAAGGTCTGGGAGAAATGGATGCCGACCAGCTCTGGGAAACAACATTGAATCCCAGGACGCGCGTTTTGAAACAGGTGGAAATTGAGGACGCCAGGATGGCATCTGATGTGACAGAGATGCTGATGGGCACAGAAGTACCGCCAAGAAGAGTGTTTATCCACGAACATGCCCATGACGCGGAATTAGATATATAAACTTTGACATAAATTGAGACAGAATGTTTGCAGAAAGGAATACATCATGCAGCAGAATGAACAGATCATCCGGACAGAATATTCTGAAGTGATGCAGAAATCATATATTGACTATGCCATGAGTGTTATTATTGCAAGGGCATTGCCGGATGTCCGTGATGGATTAAAGCCAGTGCAGCGCAGGACACTTTACGATATGCATGAACTGGGAATACGGCATGACAAGCCTTACCGGAAATGTGCCCGTATCGTAGGAGACACCATGGGTAAATACCATCCCCATGGAGACAGTTCCATCTATGAGGCGCTGGTGGTTATGGCGCAGGAGTTTAAAAAGGGTCTGCCTTTGGTAGATGGACATGGCAACTTTGGTTCTATTGAAGGTGACGGTGCGGCGGCAATGCGTTATACAGAAGCACGTCTTGAAAAGATTACGCAGGAGGCATATCTTGCTGACCTGGATAAAGATGTGGTAGATTTTGTCCCTAATTTTGATGAGACAGAAAAAGAACCGTCGGTACTTCCTGTAAAAGTGCCAAATCTTCTGATTAATGGTGCGGAGGGAATTGCGGTAGGGATGGCAACCAGCATTCCGCCTCATAATTTTTCTGAGGTCATTGAGGGTGTCAAGGCATATATGAAGAATCCGGATATTACTGCCAGAGAATTGATGGAATATATTCAGGGACCTGATTTTCCTACTGGGGGCATTGTGGTAAATAAGGATGAGCTTTTAAATATCTATGAGACAGGAACCGGAAAGATCAAGATCCGCGGCAAGGTAGAAATCGAACAGGCAAAAGGCGGCAGGCAGCGGTTGGTGATTACGGAAATTCCTTACACGATGATAGGCGCCAATATTGGAAAATTTCTGATGGATGTGGGAAATCTGGTGGAAACCAAGAAAACAGGGGATATCGTGGATATATCCAATCAGTCCTCCAAAGAGGGAATCCGTATTGTGCTGGATTTGAAAAAAGGGGCGGATGTGGAGAATCTCTGTAATATGCTTTATAAGAAAACACGTCTGGAAGACACATTTGGAGTAAACATGCTGGCGGTGGCGGACGGCAGGCCAGAGACCATGGGAATTGTTCCTGTTATAAAACACCATGTAAATTTTCAATATGAGCTTGCGACCAGAAAATATAAGACATTGCTGGCAAAAGAACTGGATAAGAAAGAAATCCAGGAGGGGCTGATCCAGGCATGTGATGTGATCGACCTTATTATAGAAATTCTGCGGGGCGCCAAAAATATTAAGGACGCCAAAGATTGTCTGATGAATGGAAATACAGAGAAAATTAAATTCCGGTATCAGGGTTCTGTGGCAGATGCAAAGCAGCTTCATTTTACAGAGCGTCAGGCAACTGCAATTTTGGAGATGCGTCTGTACAAGCTGATTGGCCTGGAGATTGAGGCGCTGATGAAGGAGCATGAGGCGACAATTTCCAATATTGCAAAATATGAAGAGATTTTAGGAAGCCGCAGCGCTATGACGAAAGTGATCGTAAAAGAACTTACAAAGTTCCAGAAGGAATATGGGAAACCAAGGAAGACGCAGATTGAAAATGCAGCGGAAGCTGTCTATGAGGAGAAGAAAATAGAAGAAATGCCTGTGGTGCTTCTGATGGACCGTTTTGGCTATGCTAAGACAATTGACGTATCAACGTATGAACGGAACCGTGAGGCGGCAGACAGTGAAAATAAATATGTGATTTCCTGCATGAACACAGATAAGCTTTGTATTTTTACTGATAAGGGGCAGCTTCATACCGTAAAAATTTTAGAGCTTCCTTATGGAAAATTCAGGGATAAGGGAACTCCGCTGGATAATGTCAGTAAGTATGACAGCAGTGAAGAAAACATTATATATATTAATTGTATGGAGGACCTGAGGGGGAAAAAACTTCTGTTTGTCAATAGCCAGGGTATGATCAAAGTGGTAGAGGGAGATGAATTCGATGTTTCCAAACGTACTACAGCAGCAACCAAACTGAATGATGCGGAGACAGTGCTTGCAATAGAACAGTTGGCAGAGACAGAAGAAGAGACAGTTGTGATGCAGACAGAGAAAAATATGTTTCTGCGCTTTCCAGCAGCAGATGTTCCTCAGAAAAAGAAGGGAGCCATAGGAGTCCGGGGAATGAAAATAGATACTCGGGACAGGCTGAAGGCGGCATTCCTTTTGGGAGATGAAGAAAAAACCATTGAGGAAAAAGATAAACAGATTATGCTGCACAGACTGAGGATTGCGTGCCGTGACGGCAAGGGTGTAAAGAAATAGAGGAAAACAGCAGGAAATAGGAGGAACATATGAAAGAAAAGAAGATTATAACTTTTTTAAGAAACAGTCTGATTGCGGTGATTTTTGTCTGCATCCTGGTGTTTTCGGTAGTGACTGCGCTGATGGCGCGTTGGACACAACAGGTAGTCAGGGATATCAGTGATATCTATATGGAAGAGATGAGTGTACAGCTTCAGCAGAAGTTCAGCTCTATCATAGAACTTCGTCTCCAGCAGGTATCTGGGATCATCATGACAAATCCGCCGGAGGAAAGCAAATATGAGCCAGCATATCTGGAAGATCTTCGTAAGAGGGCAGAGGTCAGGAATTTTGCTTATCTGGGATTTTTAACAGAAGAAGGGGAATTGATAGATATTTATGGGTGTGAACTGGAGCTTGAAAACAGTGATGATGTAAAAATGTCACTGGCTGAGACAGGAGATGCTGTTTCCAAGGGGCGGAACGAGAAGCATGAGAAAATTCTTGCTCTGGCAGAAAATGCAGCTTATGATCTGGGAGATGGGAGAAGGAGCATTGCGCTGGTGGCAGGGCTTCCTATGGAATACCTGAATGAAGTGATGTTCTTTGATGAGAAAAATGACCAGGTATATACACATGTGATAGATCTGCAGGGAAATTTTGTGATTCGCAACGGCGGGATTTACCAGGAGAATTATTTCCAGCGAATGAAAGATGCCTATGGAGAAGAGAAAAAGAATGATATAGAGAAACATATCCAGGGACTGAAGGAAGCAATGGAACAGGGGCAGGATTATTCTATGAGAGTCTATAGCGATGGGGAAAAGAAAACCGTTTATTGCGCCCCTCTTCCTGGGAATGCTTTATGGTATCTGGTTACCACTATGCCAGAAGGTAAGATCGATATTTCTGTCACCAAACTGGACGCTATGCGTATGGGAGCTATGATGGGTTCCATGGTAACGATACTTCTGACGATGGGCATTATCTTTATTTTGTATTTGCGCTGGTCGAAACAGCAGATTGTAGAATTAGACAGAGCAAGGAAAGCGGCAGAGGCAGCGAATGCGGCAAAGAGTGAATTTCTGGCGAGTATGAGCCATGATATCAGGACGCCTATGAACGCTATTGTGGGAATGACGGAAATAGCTTTGAAAAATATTCAGAGTGAGGAACGTGTCGAAGACTGTCTGTATAAGGTGAAACTATCCAGCAAACATTTGCTGGGGCTGATCAATGATGTACTGGATATGTCAAAAATAGAGAGCGGAAAGATGACGCTGAATGTGGAGGTCATGTCTCTGCGGGAGATTATGGACGATATTGTTAACATTATTCAGCCTCAGATTAAGGCGCAGAACCAGCACTTTGACATTTTCATTGAACGGATTATATGTGAAGAAATATATTGTGATGGTGTGCGTCTGAACCAGGTATTGCTGAACCTATTGTCAAACGCAGTAAAATTTACACCCGAGGATGGCAGAATTGATATTCATCTTCGCCAGGAACCATCTCCAAAGGGAGAAGAATACATAAGAACCAGTTTTGTGGTGGCAGATACTGGAAGAGGGATGTCTGAAGAATTCCAGGAGAAAATATGGGATACTTTTACAAGAGAACAGAACGAGCAGGTGAACCGCATTGTGGGGACGGGGCTTGGCATGGCGATTACAAAAAGTATTGTAACGCTGATGGGCGGAAATATTTCTGTGGAAAGCAAATTGGGAAAAGGGAGCAGATTTACGGTAGCGTTGGATTTGAAGAAAGCCGAAACAGATGAAGAACATATGAAGCTTCCGGATTGGAGTATCCTTGTGGTGGATGACAATGAGCAGCTTTGCCTGACGGCTGCATCTAACTTGGAGGAACTTGGAGTACATGCAGAATGGATTTTAAATGGGAAAGATGCCGTGGATCTAATTGAAGAACGCCATAAGAAAAGAAATGATTTTGATTTTGTTCTGATTGACTGGAAAATGCCGGATATGGACGGTATGGAAACTATATTTGAGATCCGGAGAAGAGTAACCAAAAGGATTCCGCTGTTTCTTATTTCAGCGTATGACTGGAACGACATTGAAGCAGATGCCGCCAAACTGGATATTGAAGGCTTTATTTCAAAACCGCTTTTTAAATCAACTATATATGCTTGTCTGAGCAAATATGTGGAAGGTTATGAGGGAAGCGAAAGCGGTCAGCAAAGCCAGGAAATAGATTTCACTGGGAAAAAAGTTCTTCTTGCCGAGGATATTGATCTGAATTGGGAAATTGCCAATGAGATTCTTTCCGCCACAGGAATGGAACTGGATCATGCATGTAATGGAAAAGAATGTCTGGAAATGTTCGAAGCTTCAGAGCCAGGGCATTATGCAGCCGTTCTGATGGATATTCGAATGCCGGTAATGAATGGTTATGAGGCCACACAGGCAATACGTGGTCTGAACCGTGAGGACAGCGGACTTCCAATTATTGCAATGACCGCAGATGCATTTTCTGATGACGCTCAGAGGTGTCTGGAGATTGGCATGAATGCCCATATTCCGAAACCATTGGATATTAAGCAGTGCATGACTGTACTGCAGAAATTTTTAAAATAACAGGGAGGCACCATGGAAAGAGAAACAGAGGTTGTAATCGTCGGTACCGGAGCAGCAGGTCTGTTCTGTGCGCTGCAGATTCCAGAAAACAAAAAGATAACCATCATAACCAAAGACGCAGCAGAAAACAGTGATTCCTTTCTGGCACAGGGAGGAATCTGTATGCTCCGTTCAGAAGAGGATTTCAAATCCTATTATGAAGATACCATGAAAGCCGGACATTACAAGAACAATCCGGAAGCGGTAGAACTGATGATTCGAAACTCCAGGGAAATTGTGAACATCCTCATAGGATACGGGGTGGAATTTGAACATCAGAAGGGAGAATTTGCCTTTACTCGTGAGGGAGGTCATTCCAAACCAAGAATTTTGTTCCATGAAGATGTGGTAGGAAAAGAAATTACAGGCAAATTGCTGGAGCTGGTGAAAAAGCGCAGAAATATTACCATTTATGAATATACGGAAATGATTGATATTTTATGTGAAGAAAACAGATGCTTCGGTATTGTCACAGTGGATTCTGAGGGGAAAATTGACGCGATAAGAGCGGAGCATACAGTGTTCGCCTGTGGGGGGATTGGCGGCCTGTATCAGTATTCCACTAATTTTCCGCATTTGACGGGAGATGCCATAGCGGTTGCGCTGCGTCATAAAATACAACTGAAGGACATGAACTTTGTCCAAATTCATCCCACAACCTTATATTCCAAAAAAGCAGGAAGAAAATTTTTGATTTCAGAATCTGTGAGAGGTGAGGGAGCAGTGCTGTATAATGAGAAGATGGAGCGGTTTGTGGATGAGCTGCAGCCGCGGGATGTTGTAACCACTGCTATTAAAAAACAGATGGAGAAAGACGGCAAACCATTTGTTTGGCTTTCTATGGAGCATATACCAAAAGATGATATCCTGGGACATTTCCCCAATATCTGTCAGCGTTGTCTGGAAGAAGGATATGATGTGACCAGAGAGTGCATACCGGTAGTTCCAGGACAGCATTATTTTATGGGGGGAATTCAGTCTGACCTTTATGGAAGAACTTCCATGAAAGGTCTGTATGCAGTGGGTGAGACAAGCTGTAATGGAGTTCATGGAGAAAATCGGCTTGCCAGCAATTCTCTGTTAGAAAGCCTGGTATTTGCTCAAAGAGCGGCACAGGATATCCAGAATGATACGTTACATAAGCTGCCAAAGGAAGATCAGGTGTTCCATCCAGAGTATTATTTGGATTTAGAAGAAATGCGTCAGGAAAACCGAAAACTGGTGCTGCAGGAAATAGAGAGGATGAAATAAGAATATGAACAATAACATAACTATGACATTGAATGTGGACGATTTAATTCTTCTGGCACTGAGGGAAGATATCTCCAGTGAAGATGTGAGTACCAATGCTGTTATGCCGCGTGCCCAGAAGGGGGAAGCGCAGTTGATTTGCAAGCAGGACGGTGTCCTGGCAGGGCTTTTTGTGTTTCGGAGAGTGTTTGAATTGTTAGATCAAGAGATTCAGGTTACATTCAGGTATATGGACGGGGATCAGGTAAAGAAGGGAGATTTAATAGGAACCATTACAGGAGATATCCGTGCTATTTTATCCGGCGAGCGGACAGCTTTGAATTATCTTCAGCGGATGAGCGGGATCGCCACATACACAAACTCTATTGCGTCATTGCTTAAGGGAAGTAAAGTAAAACTGTTAGATACCAGAAAGACTACGCCCAACAATCGTATTTTTGAGAAATATGCAGTAAAGACAGGGGGCGGATATAATCATCGCTACAATCTGTCGGATGGCGTGCTTCTCAAAGATAACCATATTGGTGCAGCGGGCGGAGTGCGTGAAGCAGTGCAGATGGCGAAACAATATGCGCCGTTTGTCCGTAAAATTGAGGTTGAATGTGAAACCGTTGAAATGGTGCAGGAAGCAGTGGAAGCTGGCGCTGATATTATTATGCTGGATAATATGAGCGTAGAAGAGATGCAGAAAGCAATTGCATGTATCAGCGGAAGAGCAGAAATTGAGATTTCCGGGAATGTGACCAGGGAAAATATCGAGCATTATATTTCTCTGGGAGTAGATTATATATCAAGCGGCGCATTGACCCATTCCGCGCCTATTATGGATATTTCCCTGAAAAATCTTCATGCAGTATCATTATGAAGAGGAGAAATATGAGAAAGGATGTTTCATTGATGGATTACGAAGAGAGTAAATATGGAAAAGCAGCGGAAGAAAATTTTCGAAAAGGTTATAACTGTGCCCAGGCAGTGTTTCTTGCATTTCGGGATTTGTATGATATGGATGAAGAAACCGCGGCAAAGCTCAGTTCTTCTTTTGGAGGAGGTATGGGCAGGCTGCGGGAGGTCTGCGGCGCTGTCAGCGGAATGTTTATGACGGCAGGTATGCTGTATGGTTATGATACTCCTGGCGCAAATCAGGAGAAATCAGAGCATTATCAGAGAATTCAGGAACTTGCCAAAGCATATGAGGCAGAAAATGGTTCCATTGTGTGCCGGGAATTGCTGGGCCTAAGCCAGAAGAGGCAGGAGCCTGTTCCGGAAAAGCGTACAGACGAATATTATAAAAAGCGCCCCTGTCCCAAGCTGGTAGGCATGGCAGCGGCGATAATGGAAGCATATATTGCAGAAAATCCTTTATGATATGTAAAAAAGAATGCGTTTTACGCATTCTCCGCGCGTGAGCGGGCTGCAAAGCAGCAACTTCCTCTCCGCGAACTGCGCATAATTGTTATTTCTTAAAAAAAGGAAACCAACATGACGGTATTGGTTTCCTTTTTATATATGAAAAATAACTAAGCAAGCTGATTAACAGCTTTGGTCAAACGGGAAATCTTTCTTCCAGCAGTGTTTTTATGATATACACCTTTAGAAGCAGCTTTGCTGATTTGAGAAATCGCACCCTTTAACGCTGCCTGTGCAGCTTCCTTATCCTTGGATGCAACTGCAGCATCTACCTTCTTAATAGAAGTCTTAACAGCAGATCTGATAGATTTGTTGCGTGCTGTTCTGACCTGAGTTACTAAAATTCTCTTTTTTGCAGACTTAATGTTAGCCAATCCGTACACCTCCAATGTAAATTATATTATTCACGGCAATCCAATTGACTGTTCTGCGGAAAAGGACTGCACTGTGCTCGATGGTTGTTTCATTAAAGCCGGACACGGACGATCTAATGGAAACATACTCATATAGTTTAGTCCCAATTTTTATTTCTGTCAATACATATTTTGCTTTTTTTTGCAGAAAATAGGGTAAAAGAATTACTGTGAAACGGTGAACAGTAACTTAAAAGACGCTTTTGGAGGGATAAAGATGAGTCAGTTTCAGGTGCGTACCGATCTGGCGCTGGAAACCAGAGAGAAATTTGAAGAAGATAATGTAGAAGTAAAAGGAGTTCGGGTAGAAGAAGAATTCAGAAAAGAAAATGAGATAAAAATTACCACTATGGTAATTGAGACAGAAAATGGAGCTAAGGCAATGGGAAAACCCAGAGGAACTTATATTACCATGGAGGCAGAAAATATGGACTGCCAGGATGAAGATTATCATCGGGAAATTTCCCTGGAATTAGCAAAGCTCATAAGGAAATTGCTGCCTGATCAGAAGGAACCGTTGTCTGTTCTGGTGGCAGGGCTGGGCAACCGGGAAGTGACTCCGGATGCGCTGGGCCCAAGAGTAGTGGATAATTTGATGATTACCAGACATGTGCTCAAAGAGTTTGGAAAATACGCATTTGGTGAAGAGGAAGTAAATGCAGTGAGTGGGATAGTGCCTGGTGTTATGGCACAGACAGGCATGGAGAGCCAGGAAATTATCCGTGGGGTCATTGAGGAAACGAAACCGGATGTGATGATTGCTATTGATGCATTGGCTGCACGCAGTACCAGACGCCTTAGCCGGACGATACAGATTACAGACACCGGCATCAATCCAGGTTCAGGAGTGGGAAACCATCGGCATGGCCTGTCTAAGGCAACAGTAGGTATTCCAGTGATTGCTATCGGTGTTCCAACCGTGGTGGATGCGGCGACTATTGTCAGTGATACCATGCAGACATTGATACATGCTATGGAGGAAAACAGCCATCTAAGCACGCTCAGCACAGGATTGAACGCCTTGAATGATATGGAGAAATATGAACTGATAAGAGAATTACTGTCTCCGCAGCTGAATACCATGTTTGTGACACCGAAAGATATTGATGAGTCCATTAAACGTTTGAGTTATACATTATCTGAAGGATTGAACATTGCTTTTGCATAAAATTTTTAGTACAGGCATATACTTAATTGTCCGTAAGGATATTAAACAATAGTAATGGGACAGATTAAGACAGGAATGGGGAAAACATTGGTAAGGAAAAAAAAGAGGTCAGGAAGATATATACAATGGATGCTGGGCGGAATCAGCGTGTTGTTTGTCATTGTCTGCTATCAGAATATGGCATTTACCAATAAGGCTCCGGCAATGAGGCAGATATTGAATTATCTGAAGGAGGAAACAGCGGTGTCAGCATGGAAGAATTGTATGCCTGTCATGCTTCGGGAAGAGAAGGAAGCACCGCTTACCTTGAAAAATTTTCTGCAAAGCAAGATGGAGGATTTCTACCCGATTTATGCGTTCAGCGGAACATTGACAGAGTATAGTACGCAGATCGAAAGTGATCTGACCTGCGGCATGCTGGAAGAAAATCAGCAGGAAAGCAAGAAAGAGCAGAAAGAAGAGAAAAGCCAGGAAGAAGAGAAAAGCCAGGAAGAGCAAAAGCAGGAGAAGGAAAAGAAAAGCAAAGAAAAACAGAAAATTGCTTCAAATGAAAATGCAGCCAAAACGGAAACGGGAAAGGCAGTGGAAGTTTCCAGAGATAAGCTAAATGATTTTGACTATCTGCTGCAGAATTTTTATCAGGTTGACCGGACGACTACCATTGATGGCAGTGAACTGAATGCGCAGGAAATGCTGTCTAAAGATATGAAGCTTAAAACTGGAAAGGAAAATGTACAGATTTTAATTTATCATACTCATTCCCAGGAAGGGTATGCAGATTCAGCGCCAGGTGATCCCAATTCCAGTGTAATGGCGTTGGGAGAACGGTTAACACAGCTGTTAAGGGATGAATATGGTTTTAATGTCATGCATCATATGGGAGAATATGATGTGAAGGACAGGGATAATGCCTATTCTTATTCGGGACCTGCGTTGGAACAGCTTCTTGCAGAAAATCCCTCCATTGAGGTAATTATTGACCTGCACCGGGATGGAGTTCCGGAAACAGCGCATCTTGTATCAGAGGTGAACGGGAAACAGACGGCGCAGATTATGTTTTTTAATGGGTTAAGCCGGACCACGGCAAATGGAAATATAGCATATCTGGCAAATCCAAATCTTGCTGATAATCTTGCTTTTTCTTTTCAGATGAAGCTGGCGGCAGAAGAATATTATCCTGGATTTGCCCGTGCTACTTATCTGAAAGGTTACCGCTACAATCTTCATTATCGCCCGAAAAGTCTTTTGGTGGAGGTAGGAGCACAGACGAACACATTCGAAGAGGCGATGAACGCAATGGAGCCTTTGGCGGATATTTTACATAAGGTGCTGTCACCCTGACAAAGGAAGGTGTCTGAAATGGAAGAAAACAGAGGAAAAAATACCCGCATTCTGGAATGGGAAGAGCTTAAGGGAAAAGAACGCAGCAGGCAGGAGAATCTGCTGATGCAGTCTGTCTATCGGCTGGAGCCTGCTTACTGGGTTGGAGTAAAAATGATAGAGGATTGTCTGTACGGGGCATTTTGTTTTCATGAAGGGGCAGATGTAAAAAGAAGGGTGGCCAGCGCCGCTTTTCTTTTAGATGAACAAGGATTTCTCATGGTAATATTAAAGGATGAAAATGACGTGCTTCACCAAATGAGAAATATCTCTGGCGACGGCGCAGAGATGGAAGAAAAGCTGGAGACCGTTTTTGAAGGTATTTTAAAACAGGGAAAGCAAAAAGTGGAAAAGATGGAAAAATATCTGATTGATATGGAGCAGGAGATTGTGAAAGGCAGAATCAGCCGCAACCGGAACCGCTCCATTTTTGAATGCAAGCGTCTGCTGACAGTGTGGAAAAATGATTACGTACAGTTTTTGAACATGGTGGAAGGCATCAATGGACTGGAGGAAAAGAAAAAAGACACACAGAAAAAAATATTAAACGAAGAGGCGTCCTGCTATTTCCGGATTTATGAAAATAAACTGAGACATTTGACAGAAGAGACACAGTTTTTGTATGAAGAACTTGTGCATATACGGGAGGCGCTGGACGCTGCGCTGTCTTATGAACAAAACCGGATCATGAAACTGTTTACCACAGTTACTACGATTTTTATGCCGCTGTCTCTGATTGCGGGCTGGTATGGCATGAATTTTGAAGGAATGCCAGAGCTTCACTGGCAGTATGGCTATGGTTTTGTATCAGTATTAAGTATACTGGTGGTATTGGCATGTTTCTGGTTTTTCCGGAAAAAGAAGCTGTTTTAGGACAGGATTGTTTATAAACTTTTTATTAAATCTGAAATTGTGTATTGACAAAGAAAAAAAGGAGTGCTAAATTATGTACATAAGTTGTTAGCACTCGATAAAACAGAGTGCTAATAGCAGCCGTTTTTTCATTCAGGCAATGAGAACATGGCTGAACAAATAGTAAGACTGCAGAACTAAAACAGAATATTCGGCAAGGAGGAATAGGAATGAAATTAGTACCATTAGGAGACAGAGTTGTTTTGAAGCAGTGTGAGGCAGAGGAAACTACCAAGTCTGGAATTATTTTGGCTGGAAGCGCACAGGAAAAACCGCAGGAAGCAGAAGTTGTAGCTGTAGGTCCAGGAGGAACTGTAGATGGCAAAGAAGTGACCATGCAGGTGAAAGAAGGAGATAAAGTGATCTACTCCAAATATGCAGGAAATGAAGTGAAACTGGACGGAGAAGAGTATATTATTGTAAAGCAAAATGATATTTTGGCAGTGGTAACTGATTAATAGAAAGAAAAAGGAGACGAATTATCATGGCAAAGGAATTAAAATATGGCACAGAAGCCAGAGCAGCGTTAGAGACTGGTGTGGATAAATTAGCAGATACAGTAAGAGTGACTTTAGGGCCTAAAGGAAGAAATGTTGTATTGGATAAATCTTTTGGCGCTCCCTTGATTACAAACGATGGCGTTACCATCGCCAAAGAAATTGAACTGGAAGATGCGTTTGAGAATATGGGAGCACAGCTTGTAAAAGAAGTTGCAACTAAGACAAATGATGTTGCAGGAGACGGAACTACTACCGCGACTGTTCTGGCACAGGCAATGATCAAAGAGGGAATGAAGAATCTGGAAGCAGGCGCAAATCCGATTGTACTGAGACGTGGGATGAAGAAGGCTACAGATAAAGCAGTAGAAACGATTGCTGCTATGAGCCAGAAAGTGAATGGTAAAGATCAGATTGCCAAAGTGGCAGCAATTTCAGCAGGAGATGAGGAAGTAGGAAACCTGGTGGCAGACGCTATGGAGAAGGTTTCTAATGACGGTGTAATTACCATTGAAGAATCCAAGACGATGCAGACAGAACTGGACCTGGTGGAAGGAATGCAGTTCGACAGAGGATACATTTCTGCATATATGGCAACTGACATGGATAAAATGGAAGCAAACCTGGATGAACCTTATATCTTAATTACAGATAAGAAGATCAGCAATATTCAGGAAATTCTTCCTCTGTTGGAGCAGGTAGTACAGTCTGGTGCAAGACTTCTTATTATCGCTGAGGATATTGAAGGCGAGGCCCTGACGACTTTGATTGTCAATAAACTGCGTGGAACATTTAATGTAGTTGCAGTGAAAGCCCCAGGCTATGGCGACAGGAGAAAGGCAATGCTTGAGGATATTGCGATTCTTACCGGCGGACAGGTGATTTCAGAAGAAGTAGGACTGGAGCTGAAAGAGACAACCATGGATCAGCTGGGCCGTGCGAAATCTGTAAAAGTTCAGAAAGAGAATACCATTATTGTGGATGGTGAAGGTGATAAAGATGCAATCTCTGCAAGAGTTGCACAGATCAGAGCTCAGATTGATGAAACTACTTCTGAGTTTGACAAAGAAAAGCTTCAGGAGAGACTTGCAAAACTGGCAGGCGGCGTAGCAGTAATCCGTGTAGGCGCAGCAACTGAGACAGAGATGAAAGAAAGCAAACTGCGTATGGAAGATGCTTTGAATTCCACCAGGGCTGCTGTAGAAGAAGGAATTATCGCTGGAGGCGGTTCCGCATATATTCATGCTGCAAAAGAGGTGGCGGCGCTTGCGGAAACTTTAGAGGGAGACGAGAAGACCGGTGCAAAGGTAATACTGAAAGCGCTGGAGTCACCATTATTCTATATTGCTGCCAATGCAGGACTGGAAGGAGCTGTGATCATTAATAAAGTAAAAGAATCTGAGCCAGGCGTTGGGTTTGATGCAGCGAAAGAAGAGTATGTGGATATGGTTTCAGCGGGAATTCTGGACCCAGTAAAAGTAACTAGAAGTGCGTTGCAGAATGCGACTTCTGTAGCATCTACGCTGCTGACGACAGAGTCTGTTGTAGCAAATATCAAAGAGGATGCGCCAGCAATGCCGGCAGGCGGCGCTGGTGGAATGGGTATGATGTAGAACGCCATTTTCATTTAAAACAATCGTGACAGCCAAAGTGCTGCCACGATTGTTTTTTTTTCTTGACAGTTTCAGGTTTATACCATAAAATTAATAAGTAAAACGATTGGGTGTTTTTAAAATAACAGGTATGCTGTAGATATGAACAACTAATAATATATAATACATGATCAGGGAGGATTTACAGGTATGAATCAGGAAATAAAAGAGCAAATGAGGGCGGCTGGAGTAAATATTGAGGGAGCGCTGGAGCGATTGATGAATAATGAAGGTCTGTATGAGCGGCTTTTGGGGAAGTTTAAGGCGGATAAAAATTATCAGGGATTAGTGGAAGCAGTGGAAGAGAAGCGTTATGAAGATGCTTTTAACTGTGCCCATGCACTGAAAGGAGTTGCGGGAAATCTCGGATTGGACAGTTTGATGGACGCAGATGTGGTTATTTTAGAGAAGCTGCGTGCCGATAACACAGATGGACTGGATGAGGATGTGAAGGTGCTGACAGAGACTTATAATAATATTATGAAAGCTATTGAGACAATAGGTTAAATAATAAACAGAAGGAGGTTTACCCTGGTGGGAAAAATTGCAGTAGTAACAGACAGTAACAGTGGGATTACGCAGAATCAGGCAAGAGAACACGGGATCCATGTACTGCCGATGCCTTTCTTTATAGATGATGAGACATATTTTGAAGATATAGATCTGACACAGGAACAGTTTTATGAAAAGCTGGAGGGAAAATCCAATATTTCTACCTCTATGCCGGCAGTGGGATCTGTGACTGAACTGTGGGATAACTTGCTGGAAGAGTATGATGAGATTGTGCATATCCCTATGTCCAGCGGACTCAGCAGTTCCTGTGAGACGGCAGTTATGCTGTCTAATGAATATGAAGGCAGAGTGCAGGTAGTGAATAACCAGAGGATTTCTGTAACGCAGAAACAGAGTGTATTTGATGCCATGGAGCTGGCAGAACAGGGGAAAAATGCCAGGCAGATCAAGGAATATCTTGAGCAGGTGAAATATGATTCCAGTATTTATATCATGGTGGATACCTTGTATTACCTGAAGAAGGGAGGGCGCATTACGCCGGCAGCAGCAGCCCTGGGCACGCTGCTGAAATTAAAACCTGTACTTCAGATTCAGGGCGAGAAATTGGATGCCTATGCCAAGGCAAGAACGGTAAAGCAAGCTAGAACAATTATGATTGACGCGGTAAAGAATGACTTCGCAAAGCGCTTTGGAGATGAGACAGGGGAAAATATGCACCTGTTTGTTGCGTATACCAAAGACAGGGATACAGCTCTTGACTTTAAGGCGCAGATTGAGGAAGCGTTTCCCGGTAAAATCGTTGAGGCAGTAGATCCTCTGTCGCTGAGTGTAGCATGCCACATAGGTTCGGGGGCCCTTGCAGTAGCATGTTCTAAAAGAATAAGTTAGTCTGTCGGAGGGGGAACTGACAGCGGACAAGAGGATAGCCAAGGAGGAGGAAAATGAGAAAACGTATTGGGACAAAAATTATCTTTTTAGTGGGTATTTTATCATTGATTTTTATTCTGTTTGGAGTATCCAATGTTACAGCAATTTCAGAGATCAATGCAAGAAATCGAGAGATTTCAGATGTTTATCTGGAATTAAGAAAAATTGAAGGAAAAATGTCTGTGCAGGTACAAGAATTCCGCAATTTTATGGATACGGCAAAGCTGAAAGCGCAGGGATCAGAGAATATTAAGAAGCGCGCGGAGTCTCTGCAGGAGTTTCTGGATAAGATGGATGACCTTTGCAGCCAGACATCAGACCAGACTTTGAATGATACTTTTACGGCATACAAAGAGCATTTTGAGGAATTTATGTCTCTTGGCGTTTCGGCAGCAGAGACTATAGAGGGTGGAGATATTCTTTCCACCCTGGCAATTCTGGGAGACTGCAGGGACAGAAACGCCGCCTTAGATGAATACAAGAATAATTATACGGAGGCAATGGAGGCCAGAATAGAATTTGTGTCAAATAAAATTGATGCGAAGATTAACGGTACATATATTTTTAATGTGGTTATGGTTATCCTTCTGCTTGTGTTTGCAATTGGAACAATTCTAATTGTGATTGGCACCATCGTACGGCCTGTAAAGAAGGCAAGCGGGCATCTGAATAAGATTGTGGAGAAAATTCAGAATGACGAGGGAGATCTGACGGAACGGATTTCAGTGAAGTCTAAAGACGAAGTTGGCCAGCTTGTCACAGGAGTCAATGGATTTATAGAACAGCTTCAGATGTTGATGCAGAAGCTTAGAAGTGAATCTGAGCGCATGATGAATTCTGCTGACAATATTACCAGCCGCGTCAATGTTTCAAATGAAAATGTAACCAGTGTGTCAGCCTCTATGGAGGAACTTGCAGCTGGTATGCAGGAGGTTTCAGCGACATTGGAACAGATTTTGGAGGGGAGCGATGATATTTACAAGAAAGTAAAGAATATGGCTTCCAGAGCTGAAAATGGTGCAGAGATTGTAGAAAGCATCAAGATAAAAGCTCAGACGATTCAAAAGAATACCGTACAGAGTAAGTCGGCGGCAAACCAGATGATTTCGGAGATTCGCGGTATGTTAGAGCAGGCTGTGGAGGAGAGCAGGAGTGTCAGGCAGATTAATGAATTAACGGGAGATATTCTGGATATTACAAGCCAGACCAACCTGCTTGCATTGAATGCATCCATCGAAGCGGCGCGTGCCGGGGATGCCGGAAGAGGATTTGCAGTGGTGGCAGACGAGATACGAGTGCTGGCAGATAATAGTAAAGATACGGCAAATAACATACAGAATATCAGCAATATCGTAACAACCGCAGTTGGCAGGCTTGCAAAAAATGCAGAAGACATGTTAAGATTCATTGACGAAGATATCATGAAAGATTATGATGGATTTGTAGATGTGGCAAATAATTATCAGAATGATGCGGAAAGCGTGAATGAAATTCTTTCTGAATTTGCGGAACGTACAGCGGAAGTAGAGGAAATTATGGAACGTATGAATAATGGCATCAGCAATATTTCTTCTACTGTGGACGAAAGCGCCAAGGGTGTATCGAATGCGGCTGAAAATACTGGGGTTCTGGTGGAGGCAATGGAGCATATCCGTCAGGAAACAGAGAATAACCAGAGTATTTCGCGTGAATTGCGAAGTGAAGTGGAGCGATTTAAGAAAGTGTAACCCATATGCATAGAAAAGCGGCTGCCGCGCCAGTTAATACATTTTGTGCGGCAGTCCTTTCTATGGAAATGTCAGAATGATAAAGGAGGAACTGTTAAAATGGTAAAGGCAATCGTCGGGGCGAACTGGGGAGATGAAGGAAAAGGTAAAATCACTGATATGATGGCGAAGGAAGCAGATATAATTGTGCGCTTCCAGGGCGGAGCAAATGCAGGGCATACAATTGTAAATGATTATGGAAAGTTTGCGCTGCATACGCTGCCCAGCGGTGTATTTTATAATCATACTACCAGTATTATCGGGAATGGTGTGGCATTGAATATTCCAGTCCTTTTCCAGGAGATTCAGTCTGTCGTAGAGAGAGGGGTTCCAGTTCCAAAGCTTCTGGTATCGGATCGTGCACAGATGGTTATGTCCTATCATATCTTGTTTGACCAGTATGAGGAAGAGCGTTTGGGAGGAAAATCTTTTGGTTCCACCAAATCTGGAATCGCACCATTTTATTCGGACAAATATGCGAAAATTGGCTTTCAGGTCAGTGAATTATTTGACGAGCAGGCGTTAAAGGAAAAAACGAAAAGTATCTGTGAAACGAAGAATGTGCTGCTGGAACATTTGTATCATAAACCGCTGTTGCATCCGGAAGATCTCATGAAAGAACTGAAAGAGTACCGTGATATGGTGGAACCGTATGTCTGTGATACCTCTTCTTATTTATGGAATGCGGTTCAGGAAGGAAAAAATATTCTTTTGGAAGGTCAGCTGGGATCACTCAAAGACCCGGATCATGGTATTTATCCAATGGTGACGTCTTCATCTACTTTGGCGGCTTACGGAGCTATTGGCGCAGGAATACCGCCTTATGAAATCGGTAAGATTATCACAGTCTGTAAAGCTTATTCTTCAGCGGTAGGATCAGGAGCCTTTGTCAGTGAGATTTTTGGCGAGGAGGCAGATGAACTGAGACGCAGAGGCGGAGACGGAGGAGAATATGGTGTGACGACAGGGCGTCCCAGACGTATGGGATGGTTTGATACTGTGGCGAGCAAATATGGATGCCGGATTCAGGGAACTACAGATGTAGCATTTACAGTCTTGGATGTGTTGGGGTATCTGGAAGAAATTCCGGTTTGCGTGGGCTATGAGATTGACGGGGAAGTGACGACGGAATTTCCGCCTACTGTAAAGCTTGAGAAAGCAAAACCTGTATTAGAAGTTGTTCCGGGCTGGAAATCTGATATCAGAGGAATTAAGAAATATGACGAGTTGCCGGAAAATTGCCGGAAGTATATTGAATTTGTAGAAGAAAAAATTGGTTTCCCAATTACCATGATTTCCAATGGGCCAGGAAGAGATGATATCATTTATCGGTAAGGGGAAGGAGCAGAAAACAAAAAAATGATAAAAAATGTAGTTTTTGATGTGGGAAAGGTCCTGGTTGATTTTGACTGGCAAGGTTTCTTTGATACCCTTGGATTTTCGCCGGAAGTATATGATAAAGTTGCAAATGCAACGGTTTTGTCAGAATTGTGGAATGAATTTGACCGCAGCAGGATACCGGATGAAGAGATTCTTGAAGGATTTCTCAAAAAAGCTCCTGATTGTGAAGCGGAGATTATGAAATTCTGGAATAATACAGGAAACAGTATTAAGCGCTATGATTATGCGTTTGACTGGATTCACAGTCTGCAGGAGAAGGGGTATAGAGTATACCTTTTATCCAACTATCCCAGAAGGCTTTATTCCCAAAGTATTCATGAGCTTGCATTTGTAGAGGAAGTAGACGGAGCGGTCTTTTCTTATGAGGTACATTCTGTGAAACCGGAACCAGAGATTTTTGAAGCATTGATGAAAAAATATCAGTTAAATCCTACGGAATGTGTATTTGTGGATGATAACCGCGGGAATATTATTGCGGCAAATAAACTGGGAATGGCTACGATACATTTTCACACTAAATCTCAAGCGGATGAAGAACTAAAGAGTCTGGGAGTGGAATAGCATTTGTAAGAAGAACCCGGAACACCTGCAGGAAGCAGGGATTCCGGGTTCTTTTGGGGAATCTGATATCTCAGGAATGAGAATTTTCCTGTGCTTTTCTTTTTATCAGCTTATATACAAAGCCGTAGATCCAGAGAAGTACAGGCAGCGCCATGCTGGCAAAGAGTGCGGCCATGAACATAGGAAAGAAGTTTTTTCCCAGGATTGCCAGAACCAATGTTATCAAATAAAGACCCACCAGCAGGACGATTCCCAAAATAGCTAGAATTTGTTGTACTTTTTTCATAGATTGCTCCTTTTCTAGTACAACGAATATTAAGTAATTAACATCTTCACTTGCCTAATTGTCCAGCTACTATGTCAGAAAACCTAGCCGTAGCCACCGCTACGCCGTCGTTTTTCTTCCTTGTATCTGAAACAATTATCCTGCGTGAATATATCAAAGACTTAATTTTCGTTGTACTAGTACACTGGTATAACGTAAATCAAGCAAGTCAAGGTGTCGGTTACTTATTATTCGCTATACTGATTAGTGAAAGAATTAGCAAATTCTTTTGTTCTTATCATATCTTGTCTGAGACGGTTTGACAAGAGGACATTACATGATTTTTATTAAGAGTTTCGAGTTTGTGAATGGCATGTGTATTGTGAAAGATAACAGGGAGGAAAGTAAATGAAACAATTTTTACAGGGTTTGAAGGATGGAAGCGCTATCGGGATCGGCTATCTGTCTGTGTCTTTTACGTTTGGACTGGCCGCTGTGGCTTCAGGGCTGCGCTGGTGGGAGGCGCTTTTAGTGTCAATGATGAATCTGACTTCTGCCGGGCAGTTTGCAGGGATTACCATTATGGCGGCGGCAGGTTCTTATCTTGAGATGGCAGTGTCTCAGCTTGTTATCAATTTGCGGTATGCCTTGATGAGTATTTCACTGTCTCAGAAGGTGGACCGCAGATTTCATGCAGGAAGAAAGATGATTTTAGGATTTGCAGTTACCGATGAAATATTTGCGGTTGCCATGAGCCGGGAACAGGAGATAAGCACTCTGTATTTTGCAGGGCTGGCCGTACTGCCTTATCTGGGATGGACATGCGGTACCTTGGCAGGGGCAGTTTGCGGGAATATTCTGCCAGGGAGTGTCAGTGATGCTTTAGGGCTTGCAATTTACGGTATGTTTATTGCCATTATTGTGCCTGCGATGAAGAAGGACAGCCGTATCTTAAAGATAACGCTGTTGGCTGTAATATTGAGTTTTGGAATGTATTACCTGCCAGGAATTTCAGAAGTTTCCAGTGGTTTTGCAGTCATTATCTGTGCAGTGGCGGCATCAGCAGTGGGAGCAGTCTGTTTTCCAATGGAAGAAGAAACACAGGAGGAAGCCTGATGAAAACAGGAATATTTTGGATTTATTTATTGGTAATGTTTGCGGTGACTTATGTTGTCAGGGTTTTGCCCTTTGTTGCATTTCATAAAAAAATTGAAAATAAGTTTGTGCGCTCATTTCTTGCCTATATTCCTTACACGGTTTTGGGGGCAATGACGTTTCCCGCAGTTTTTTATGCCACAGGTTCTGCCGTTACAGCGGGGGCGGGAGTAGGTGCGGCCCTTATCGCTGCTTATCGGGGAAAAGGACTGTTTACGGTTGCAGTTTGTGCCAGTCTTGCAGCTTTGCTGGCAGGCATGCTTTTACAGGTAATTGGATAAATAAGAACTCACGGATTCGATATGTGTTTATCGTTTTAAATCAGGGTGTTAAAAGTTTGCAGTACACGCATTCTATCTACGCTGCTATATAAAATTGTAGTCAGCGGGATATAATAAGAGTGTCGTGTCAAAGGTACTTTTGTCATCCTGTTTTTTTATTCTATTAGGAAAGACCTTGTCACGCTAAAGCGTGAAAGTATCTTCCTATAGAATAAAAAACAAATTGTGCAATTTCAACCAAAATCAGTCATTGATTTCGTGAAAAAGTTTGATTGACTTTGAACGAATTTGGCATTATACTAGGTTTAGAAAGTTAAAAACGTGCAAATAAAATCGAAAACGTGTAAGGAGGTGGCAGCATGATATATACGGTGACATTTAATCCGTCACTGGATTATATTGTGACAGTGGAAGATTTTAAACTGGGTCTTACGAACCGCACAAGCTCGGAATTTCTGCTTCCAGGTGGAAAGGGAATAAATGTTTCAACTGTTCTTAGGAATCTGGGCATTGAGAGCACTGCACTGGGATTTATTGCTGGATTTACAGGGGAAGAAGTAGTAAGGCGGCTGGAGAAAATGGGCGTTAAGAATGGTTTTATTCCGATTGATGAAGGTTTTACAAGGATAAACCTGAAGCTTAAGTCCATGGATGGAATGGAGATTAACGGTATGGGGCCAAAAATCAGCAGAGAAAAGGTTCAGATGCTGATGGATAAGCTTAATACTCTGGGTGAGGGAGATGTACTCTTTCTGTCGGGAAGCATTCCGGCATCTATGTCGGATGACGCGTATCAGAAGATTATGGAGCTGCTTCAAGGCAGAGGGGTACAGATTGCAGTAGATGCAACAAAGGATTTATTGATGAATGTGCTGCCCTGTCATCCATTTTTGATCAAACCAAACAATCACGAATTGGGAGAAATTTTTGGGGCAGAATTAAAGACAAGAGAATCGGTTGTGCCGTATGCAAGGAAACTGCAGGAAAAGGGTGCACAGAATGTTCTGGTATCTATGGCAGGCGAGGGGGCGGTGCTGGTTGCAGCAGATCAGAATGTATACGATACGCCGGCTCCAGAGGGAAAACTCATTAATGGCGTAGGTGCAGGAGATTCCATGGTGGCAGGCTTTATGGCAGGCTATATGGAGAAACGGGATTATAAATATGCATTCTATATGGGGGTGGCAGCAGGAAGCGCCAGTGCATTTTCAGAAAATCTCGCAACGAAACAGGAAATAGAGGCAGTGTATCGGAAACTGTTGGAACGTGAAATGTAATATTTGCAGGAAAAATATCTGGAAGATAAGGAGGAAGTGTCATGAGAATTACAGATTTGCTTGATATACAGAGTGTGTCCCTCGACGGAGCGCCAAAGAATAAGAAGGAAGCTCTTGACCAGATTGTCGCACTTATGGCTAAGAGCGGAAAAATTAATGATGAGGAAGGGTACCGCAGGCAGGTATACGCCAGAGAAGAAGAAAGTACCACTGGTATTGGAGAAGGAATTGCGATTCCTCATGGTAAGTGTGATGCTGTAGACCGGCCGGGGCTGGCGGCTATGGTTGTGAGAGAGGGCGTGGATTTTGATTCTCTGGACGGGGAGCCTGTAACATTGATGTTTTTGATTGCGGCACCGAATACGGAGGATAATGTGCATCTGGACGTATTGAGCAAATTGTCCATGATGCTCATGGATGAAACATTTACCTCCAGTTTAAGAAACGCAAACTCAGCAGAAGAATTTCTGGCAATCATTGATCAGGCAGACGACGAGAAAAAGAGTGTGGATGAGCGGCTGGCGGATATGGGAGAGGCTGCGGCAGGCCAGGTGAAAATACTTGCAGTTACTTCCTGCCCTACCGGAATCGCCCATACATATATGGCGGCAGAAGGAATTGAAAAAGCGGCGAAAGCAAAAGGTTGTTTTATAAAAGTTGAGACACGAGGATCCGGCGGAGCAAAAAATATGCTGACAGACAAAGAAATTGCGGAAGCTGATTGTATTATTGTGGCTGCAGATGCACAAGTGCCGATGGATCGTTTCGATGGCAAGAAATTGATTGAACGTCAGGTATCTGACGGTATCAATAAAGCAGAGGAACTCATCGAGCTTGCAATGTCTGGTAATGCTCCCATATTCAAGAGTGCAAATGCGGCTTCTGGTTCCTCATCTGCAAAAACAGATGGTGGAATTGGGCACCAGATATACACACAGCTTATGAATGGTGTGTCGCACATGCTGCCATTTGTTGTGGGAGGCGGTATATTAATTGCAATATCTTTTCTGATTGACGGACTTTGCGTGGATATGAACGCTTTAGACGCGGCAGAGCGGGCAAATTTTGGAACAATCACACCAATAGCAGCGTTGTTCAAAGGAATTGGCGGCACAGCATTTGGCTTTATGCTTCCGGTACTGGCAGGTTTTATTGCCATGGCAATCGGTGACCGGCCGGCTCTGGCAGTTGGCTTTGTAGGCGGTATGATGGCAGCCAACGGAACATCAGGTTTTCTTGGCGCCTTGGCAGCAGGTTTTGCGGCAGGATATATTATCAAGGCGCTTCGGATTGTATGTGATAAGCTGCCGGAAGCAATTGAAAAAATAGCGCCAGTCCTTTTGTATCCAGTTTTGGGAATCTTAATGATAGGGCTTTTGATGACATTTATTGCAGAGCCGGTGATGGGCGGCATCAATATAGCGCTGAATCATGGATTGACAAGTATGGGCGGTTCCAGCAAACTTGTCCTGGGGATGATCCTTGGCGGTATGATGGCGATTGATATGGGAGGACCCTTCAATAAGGCAGCATATGTATTCGGAACAGCGGCAATTGCATCTGGAAATTATGATATAATGGCATCCGTTATGATTGGAGGAATGACGCCTCCCTGTGCAATTGCCCTTGCTACAATGTTATTTAAAAATAAATTTACAAAGGAAGAAAGAGAATCTGGTCCCACAAACTTTATTATGGGCCTGGCATTTATTACAGAGGGTGCGATTCCATTTGCGGCAGCAGATCCAGCCAGAGTGCTTCCATCCTGTATCATTGGCTCAGCAGTGGCAGGAGGGCTTTCCATGATATTCGGCTGTACGTTGATGGCACCCCACGGAGGAATTTTTGTAGTACCTGTAATGGAGCATGCACCTATGTATCTGGTCGCTCTTGCAGTTGGAACGGTGATATCGACAGTTCTTCTGGGTGTGTTAAAGAAGAAAATTTCATAAAATAACAAATCAATGAAACAAAAATAAAAAAATGGAGGAATCAGAAAATGAAAGAATTTAAGTATGTAATCACAGATCCAGAGGGAATTCACGCACGTCCGGCAGGACTGCTTGTAAAAGCAGTGAAAGAATTTACATGTGACATTAAGATTGCCAAAGATGGTAAGGCCATGAACTGCAAAGCGATATTCGGAGTCATGGGGCTGGGAGCAAAGAAAGGCGATGAAGTAACACTTACGTTTGACGGCACAGATGAGGAAAAGGCATATGAAGCGGTGAGTAAGTTCATGAGTGAGAATTTATAGAAGTAAGTTCCATAAAAGTACAGTTGAACTGCATGTTGGGGGTGACGCACTCATATAAATTTCGAAGCAAAGACCTTTTGAAAGAGTGAATATATGAGTGCGGCAGCCCCCTTTTGAAAGAGTAATATATGAGTGCGGCAACTCTTTGTATAGGAGGAGGCAGATTATGAATATCTATGAAGGAAAGAGTGTATTTCATGGAATTGCCATTGGCAGGATCAGCGTTTATAAAAAAGGCGAGCAGCAGGTGAAACGCGTAAAAATTAAGGATGCAGAAGCAGAGATTGCGCGGTTTGAGGAATCGAAAGCCCAGGCAGTAAAGCAGCTTCAGGGATTATATGACAAAGCGCTCTGTGAAGTGGGGGAGGCGAATGCAGCTATCTTTGAAGTACATCAGATGATGATGGAAGATGACGGATATAATGATTCCATAAAAAATATGATACGTACTCAGGAGATTAACGCTGAGTATGCGGTGGCGTCAACAGGTGATAATTTTGCGCAGATATTTGCGTCCATGGATGATGATTATATGAAGGAAAGAGCAGCAGATGTGAGAGATATTTCTGAGCGTATTATTACAGTTTTAAGCGGAACCGACAGTGCAATGGCAGCGGCAAAAGAACCTTCTATTATTGTGGCAGAAGACCTTGCCCCTTCGGAGACCGTGCAGCTTGATAAAGATATGGTTTTATCATTTGTTACAGTTCATGGGTCTTTGAACTCTCATACAGCAATTCTTGCAAGAACCATGGCGATTCCGGCGCTTGTAGGGACGCCGCTGCCATTAGACGAGACGACAGACGGGAAACTTGGGATTGTGGACGGCACCAGCGGCAAAATCTATGTGGACCCAGATGAGCAGACTCTGACTGAGATGAAAATAAAGCAGCAAAAGGAACTTGAGAGGAAAGAACTGCTCCAGACTTTGAAAGGCAGGGAAAATGTCACTCTTGACGGTAAAAAAGTCATGCTGTATGCTAATATAGGAAATATAAAAGATCTTGCGACAGTATTACAGAATGATGCAGGTGGAATCGGGCTTTTCCGGAGTGAATTTATTTATTTGGAGAAGGACAGCTATCCCACAGAGGAAGAACAGTTTCAGATATATAAACAGGCGGCAGAAACGATGGCAGGCAAACGGGTCATTATCCGTACGCTTGATATCGGCGCTGACAAGCAGTGCAGTTATTTTGAGATGGAGCAGGAAGAGAATCCGGCTCTGGGCTGCCGTGCAATCCGTATCTGCCTGACAAGACCGGAAATATTCAAGACACAGCTTCGCGCATTGTTCCGCGCCAGCGCGTATGGGAAAATTGCTATCATGTATCCTATGATCACCAGTGTGAAGGAAGTAAAGAGAATCCAGGAAATCGTTGCTCTGGTAAAGGAGGAACTTACAGAACAGGGAATTGATTTCGGTGAGCCGGAACAGGGCATTATGATTGAAACGCCGGCGGCAGTGATGGTGAGCGATGAACTGGCAAAAGAGGTTGATTTTTTCAGCATTGGAACGAACGATCTGACGCAGTACACGCTTGCCATTGATCGTCAGAATACGAAACTGGATGAATTTTATGATGCTCATCATCCGGCAATTCTGCGCATGATTTCCATGGTAGTGGAACATGCGCACAGGGCAGGAATCTGGGCGGGAATCTGCGGTGAGCTTGGAGCCGACCAGACCCTGACACAGGAATTTCTTGCCATGGGTGTGGACGAATTATCGGTTTCGCCAGGGAGCATCCTCCCTCTTCGCAAGATTGTACTGGAGACAAATGTGGAAGAGTACAAGGCGGGAAAGGAAAATGTTAACAGAACAGAGACATGAACTGATATTAAAACTTTTAGAAGAAAATGGAAGTGTTACCGTAACAGAGATGAAAGAGATTCTGGACACCTCTGAGTCCACTGTTCGCCGGGATATCACGGCGCTTGACCGGGAAGGCAGGCTTGTGAAAGTGTTTGGAGGAGCAGTTGCGGCGGGAAAGAATACAGTGACGGCCCATGAGTATACAGTTGCTCAGAAACTTACGTTAAATCAGGAAGAAAAGCAAATAATTGCCAAATATGCGGCTTCCCTGATAGAGCCTGAGGATTTTGTCTATTTGGACGCAGGCACAACCACTGGGTTTATGCTGGACTATATAGAAGAGAAAAGAGCTGTTTTCGTGACTAATGCGGTTGCTCATGCTCAGCGTCTGGTGTCTATGGGTATGAAGGTGCTGCTGGTGGGAGGAGAGCTTAAGGCGTCTACGGAAGCGGTGATCGGAAATCAGGCAATGCGCCTGATACAGGGATATCATTTTACGAAAGGATTTTTTGGAACGAATGGAGTGGCAAAAAGGAGCGGATGTACCACACCAGACGCCAATGAGGCAATGGTAAAACAGACAGCCATGGAACAGTGTAAGACCTGTTATGTCCTCTGCGATTCGTCAAAATTTGGCCAGATAAGTTCTGTAACCTTTGCCTCATTTTCGGATCCGGTATTTATTACGGAAAAAGTGACTGCCGGGTATGAAGAGTATGGGAACATACTGGAAGCAAAAGCGTAGGGTCAGGAAATATCCTTTGGAAATGAGCAAGTTCGATTATTCTTACTGATAAGTGGTTTGTAGGTGGGAGAATGATTTTAAGGCGGCTTGTGTGACTGGTTTTCAGAGCCATACTCTGAATAAATACATATTATTTGGTGTTAGTATATAAGTGTAGACAGAGTATCTTGGCGAGAACGGTGCTTTGCCACTATAAAAGTAAAGAAGAATCCCTCAACTGTATTGCAGTACAGTCGGGGGATTCGTTTCTTTGTCAACATGGACTTCTTATATCTTTTTGCCTATTGGCATTATAGCATATGCAGATTTTGATTTCAAGATACATTTTTTTTGAGTTTCCCCATTTTTAGAATGCATATGCTCCGGAGTCAGCTATTTTAAAGTGTTCAAACAGATTCAACTGTTGTGATTTATCTTTTTTCACAATAAAGCCATTTATACCTTTACGGCTCATGGATAAAACACGCTCTATGGCATAGCCCAGCGCATAAAATATGAATTTAGGAACCACATAGATACGCCTGGAACATTCTTTCAGTTCCAGAAGCAAAATACTGTCTTTATGCACAGAAGCTGTCAGTCCGATATATCCTGTTGCAAGCGTGGCGGACAGGTTCAGACTGCGGATGGACTGCAGGGACATTACCCGTAAATCCTCAAGTCCAAACTGCTGTTTCTTGAACTTGAAATATTCTTCTATACGCCACCTCATCAGGTATGCCTTCGCCACGATGTGGCACAGGCGTTTCTTTTCCTGCATTTTGAGATCGCTCAGCAGAAGCATGGGCTGTTCCCCGAAACCATATACCGCTACAATGATTACACACATCCATCTTTTATTGTATATATTGAAACTGTTAATGAGATTTGCTATAAATACAACCTTTGGTAAAATATAGTAAATCTTGAATATTTGTAACTCAGCTTTAACCCTATCGGATTCGATAGGGTTAAAGCTGAATAGGAAGATATAAATATTAATTTGATTAGACAGAATTTCTTGAAATTGAGCGAAAAATTGTATATATAGTTTGAAATTTATTGGAAAAAAAGATGATTGGGTATCAAGGTATGGATTATGATATTTGGGTTAATCAATGGAAAGAGTTAGGAGTAGACTATGTTTCTAAGATCAGGAATTCTTGCTGCAAACAAATATCAAACAGGATTTGACCAGTCAAAGTTTGCAGCTATGCATGTGTCTAAAAAATTAAGAGGTGTTAATGCTGGCCAGACTTTTCTCTTTGGTTTTGAAAAATCCAGATATCAAAAAAGGGAAGCCTTGATATCATTGAAAATATCCCCAATGTATGATAGTATGAAGATACAAAAAAGGAAAAGCCGGAGAAATGAAAAGGAGGAAATTATATGGCGAATATACCGACGCCTCATATTGAGGCAAAAGCAGGGGACTTTGCAGAAACAGTTTTGATGCCAGGGGATCCGCTGCGTGCAAAATTCATTGCTGAGACTTATTTGGAGCAGGCTCGCTGTATCAATCAGGTACGGGGAATGCTTGCTTATACAGGAACTTATAAAGGAAAAGAAGTCTCTGTTATGGGTTCTGGCATGGGAATGCCCTCGATTGGGATTTATTCTTATGAATTATTTCATTTTTATGATGTGGAACAGATTATAAGGGTAGGGTCAGCAGGTGCGATTCAAGATGATGTGAATGTGATGGATATCGTGATGGGAATGGGGGCTTCTGTGGTTTCCAGTTTTCCAGACCAATTTGGCTGTCCAGGGCATTTGGCGCCTCTTGCAGATTACCATCTGCTGAGTACGGCAGTCGAATGTGCAAGGAAGCTTGGAACAGAAGCCAAAGTGGGAAATATTCTGTCAGAAGACGCTTTCTATTCGGAACGGTCTAAGGATTGTTTTAAGAAAATGGGCGTGTTGGCCGTGGAGATGGAGAGCGGCGCACTTTACTTGAATGCAGCGAGAGCAGGGAAAAAGGCACTTTGTATTTTGACAATTTCAGATCATATATACCGTTCCGAGGAACTTTCTTCCAAGCAACGGCAGGAAGGATTTGGGAAGATGATTGAAATTGCCTTGGAAACGGCAGTCAATGCTTAATTGTATTTTGCAAGATGCAGGAATTGGAGGAAGTATATGAAAAAAGGTGCAAAATGCAGAATTATAAGTTTTTTTCTTGTTCTTGTATTACTGGCATCTTTGGAATGTATGCCAGTTCAGGCAGCAAAACTCCCAGCGCTGAAAGTGAAGGGAACCCAGTTGGTGAATGCCAAAGGGAAAACAGTTCAGCTAAAAGGGGTCAGTACCCATGGATTGTCCTGGTTTCCGCAATATGTGAACCAGAAAGGTTTTACCTATATGAAGAAGAAATGGGGGATCAATGCCGTTCGTCTTGCCATGTATACGGCAGAGTACAACGGATATTGTACGGCGGATGCAAAGAACAAAAGGGCGCTGGAGAAGACTATTGATAAAGGCGTAAAGTATGCGACAAAAGCGGGACTTTATGTCATTATAGACTGGCATGTTTTAAGTGATGCCAACCCTAAGACTTATGAGAAACAGGCAATTTCATTTTTTAAGAAAATGGCTTCAAAGTATAAGAAGCATACCAATGTGATCTACGAAATCTGCAATGAGCCGAACGGAGGAACCTCCTGGAGTGATATCAGAAGCTATGCGGGGAAAGTAGTGAAAGCCATCCGTTCTAAGGATAAGAAGGCAGTGATTCTTATTGGAACGCCTACCTGGTCTCAGGATGTGGATCTTGCAGCGGACAGCCCCCTGACAGGATATAAAAATCTTATGTACAGCCTTCATTTCTATGCGGGGACACATGGAGAGTATCTGCGGCAGAAGGCTCAGACTGCTCTGGATAAAGGGCTGCCCTTATTTGTCTCTGAGTTTGGAATTTCAGACGCTTCCGGCAACGGCAATTTGAATAAAGAAGAGGGCAGCAGATGGATGAAATTTTTAAAAAAGAATAAAATCAGTTATATGGGCTGGAGCTTATCGAATAAAGATGAAAGTTCTGCGCTTTTGAGGTCTTCCAGCAAGAAGGTCACTGGTTGGAAAAACAGAGACCTTACTCCATGGGGAAAATGGCTGGTGAAACAGTTTTAATAGAAACTGTAAGAAAATTCTGGCAGATGGGTTGTTTTTTTACCTGGTTTGCAGTATATTATTAGTAAGAAATAAAAGACTATCCTACAGCTTTTTCAAAGCTGCAGATTGCTGATATACACAAGAAAGCAGGTGAAAATATGAAGTATAAGAGAAACTCCTTTGATGTAGAAGCAGAAGTATATGAAGTTGGCAAGGGAATGGAAGACGGATTTATGGCATGGACTTCCATTTTGACTACTGGATGGGTACCCACAGATAAACTGCTGAAAGTAACCAGGGAAGATGGAACGGTAGTTTGTCCCTTTATTCAGAACCGCAGAGGACTGATATTTCTGAGAGAAGGCGATTATATCATTACAGAGCCAGGACAGGAACGCCACGTCTGTGGGGCAGATAAATTTGCTGGCCGTTTTCTTCCGGTGGAATAGTAATTGATTGAATAACTGCTATATGTCTATTTGGGATGAAAATGAATTGTTAATTTTAAAAGCTGCTAACATATGGAGATAGCATATGTTAGCAGTTTTGCTGTTTACTGAATGAAAAGGAGAAGAACCATGTCATTACAGTTAATTTTCGGGGGTTCCGGCAGCGGAAAGTCAGACTATGCGTATCGGAGAATTTTAGAACAGTCGAGGCAGGAGCCGGACCGCACCTTTTTTGTTCTGGTGCCAGAACAATTCACCATGCAGACACAGCGGGAGTTGGTGGCGAGACAGGAAAAGCACAGCATTATGAATGTGGATGTGGTAAGCTTCAACCGTCTTGCCTACCGGATTTTTGGCGAGCTGGGCATGGGAAATCTGAATATTCTGGAAGAGACGGGCAAAAATCTGGTACTGCGGCGGGTGGCGGAAGAACAGCAGGAGAATCTAAAACTGCTGAAGGCAAGCATGAAGAAGACGGGATATATCACGGAGATGAAGTCGATTATATCTGAACTGACCCAGTACCGCATTGCACCTAAGCATCTGGATGTACTGATTGGAGAGAAGAAACATCTGCCGTCTTTCCGCTATAAAATGCAGGATATCCAGACTATGTATCAGGGTTTTTTAGATTATCTGGAAGGGAAATTTATTACAGCAGAAGAATTGCTGGAAGTATTTGCCCAGGAAGCAGAACGGTCGGAAATCCTTCGGGATTCAGTGATTGTCCTCGACGGATTTACCGGATTTACCCCAGTGCAGTATTATCTTCTGCAGCGATTGCTGAAGCTTGCCAGAGAAATCCTGGTGACCGTGACCCTGGATCAGAGAGAAGACCCCTATCATGACAGGGGCATACAGGATCTATTCTACATGAGTAAGAAAACGGCGGCGGCTCTGACAAAAATTGCAGCAGACCAGCATGTGGATATAAAAGAGCCTGTCTGGATTCCCCATAGCGAGAAAAGCCGTTTTACAGATTCTCCGGCGTTGTTGTGGCTGGAACAGAACTTGTTCAGAATGAAACCGCAAGTGTATACTCAGACTGAATCAGAGAAGGAAAAGGGCGAGGATATTTTTCTGTATTCTCTGGCAAACCCCAGGCAGGAACTGGAGTTTGTGGCAGCAAAGATTAAGGAGCTGGTAAGGGACGAAGGGTATCGCTATCAAGATATTGCCATTGTCTGCGGAGACGTGGAATTGTACGGAAATTACGCGGAGGAAATTTTTGATACTTTTGAGATCCCTTTATTTCTGGATACCAGGAAGGATATTTTGTTTCATCCTATGACAGAATTTTTAAGGGGAGTTCTGCTGATTGTGGAGCAGGATTTTTCTTATGAAGCGGTGCTGGGATACCTGCGCTGCGGATTATCTGGCTTTTCTATGGAAGCTGTTGATTTACTGGAAAATTATATGCTTGCGGAAAATATCCGGGGCTTTTGGAAATGGCAGAAGAAATGGGTGCGCCGCGGCAGTGTGAATAATCAGGAAGAGCTGGATGAGATCAACCGGCTGCGGGAACAGTTTGTGGAGGAGTTTACACCGCTGCGTGAGATTTTTCAGGGGAAAGGCCATACTGTGAGGGAGGAATCCACAGTCTTGTATGAGCTGATTTTTTCCCTGAACGTGGAGGGGATGCTCAGAGAGTATGAAGAAACGTTTCAACAGCAGGGAGAAGGAGCGCTTGCCAGGGAATATGCACAGATTTACAAGACGGTGATGGATCTGCTGGATAAGATGGTGGAGCTTTTAGGAGAAGAGCAGATGCGTGTCAGGGAATACCGTGAGATTCTGGAGGCGGGCCTGGAAGCAGCAGCAATTGGGATCATTCCTCCAGGATATGACAGAGTGGTGTTCGGGGATATCGAGAGAAGCCGTCTGTCCCATATTAAAGTATTATTTTTTGCGGGTGTCAATGACGGGCTGATTCCCAAGGCGGTGGAGCACGGAGGGATTATCTCTCAGGCAGACCGGGAATTGTTTGCAGCTAATGAGATGGAACTTTCCCCCACAGACCGGGAACGGAGTTTTATCCAGAAATTCTATCTCTATCTGAATCTTACCAAGCCGTCAGAACGGTTGTATATCACCTGGTTTCGGGTAAATCAGGAGGGGAAAGAGAGCCGCAAATCTTATCTTGTGGGAGCCATTCAGAAAATGTTTCCAGGTTTTACTCCAGTAAAAATTGAGGAATTGCCTGGATTTGAGCAGGTTATTACACCGAAAAGCAGCAAAAAATTTCTGGTAGAAGGGCTGAAAAAAGCAAAAAGGGGAGAAGTGTCTCAGGAATGGATGGGGTTGTATCACTGGTATGAGAAACAGCCGCAGTGGCGTGATCAGCTGCTTCCATTTCTGGAAGCGGCATTTTACCAGTATCAGAAGCAGAATATGGGAAAACAGGTGACCAGAGAACTGTATGGCAGTGTGCTGGAGAACAGCGTTACCCGTTTAGAGCAGTTCAGCGCCTGTGCCTGCAGCCATTTTCTGCAGTACGGCCTGAAACTGCAGGAGCGCAGCCTGGGAGAATTTGCTCCGGTGGATATGGGGACCATGTTTCATCAAGTCTTAGAACGGTACGCCAATGCCATGGAAAGGGCAGGATATCATTGGTTTGACGTGCCAGAGGAAGAGCAGGAACGGCTGATCGAACAGGCAGTGGAGGAAGCGTTGGGAGCTGGCTTTGACAGTCTGCTTTTAGAGGAAGCAAGAACGGCGTATCTGGTGGAGCGGATGAAGCGTATTTTGAAACGAACGGTAGAGACGATTGCAGAGCAGATCAGAACCAGTCATTTTTCCCCAGAGGGCTACGAGATTTCCTTTTCTTTTGTGGAAGATTTGGAATCTGTAAATTTTATTTTAAATGATCAGGAGAAAATGAGGCTCCGGGGCAGGATTGACCGCATTGATACGCGTAAAACGGAGGACGCGGTCTATGTGAAGGTAGTGGATTACAAATCTGGCAATCAGGATTTTCAGCTTTTGTCACTCTATCATGGATTGCAGCTTCAGCTTGTGGTATATTTGAATTCCGCGGTGGAGCTGCTCAAGAAAAAATATCCGCAGAAGCAGGTTCTGCCTGGCGGCATGTACTATTATCACCTTGACGATCCCATGATAAAAGGAGATGCAAAGAAAACGGACGTCCAAATTCAGGAGGAAATCTTAAAGGAACTGAAATTAAAGGGCGTGGCCTCTCAGATAGAGGATGAGAGCGTCAGCGCGAAAGCAAAAAAAGCCGGGAATGAAGAATTTCGGATTCTGTCGGGTTATGTGAATCACAAAATACAGGAGATCGGCAAGAAGATTTTTCAGGGAGAGATTTCAGCCAATCCCTATCAGCTGGGGGAAAATACCGGATGTGATTATTGCCCCTATCACGGGATCTGCGGATTTGATGCCGGTAGGCCCGGACAAGATTACCGGAAGTTGGAAAATATCAAGGATGACGGAGAAATTCTGAGAAAGATGCAGGAGGAGATGTAGGCGCATGGAGAAGAAATGGACCACACAGCAGCAGCAGGTGATTGTGCTTAAGAACCGGAACCTGCTGGTGTCAGCGGCGGCAGGAAGCGGCAAGACAGCCGTTTTGGTAGAACGTATTATCCAGAAAATCACAGATACAAAACATCCGGTGGACATTGACCATCTGCTGATTGTAACCTTTACCAATGCGGCGGCGGCAGAAATGCGGGAACGGATAGGCATCGCTTTGGCCGAAGCGCTGGAGAAGCAGCCGGAGAGCATTCATCTGCAGCGGCAGCAGACCTTGCTGCATACGGCGCAGATTACCACCATACACAGCTTTTGTCTGTATGTGATACGGAATTATTTCCACCGGATTGATCTGGACCCGGATTTCAGGGTGGCAGAAGAAGGAGAATTAAAGCTATTGCAGAGCGATGTGCTCGATCAGGTGCTGGAACAGTATTACAAGGAGGCGAAACCAGAGTTTTTGGCTCTTTCAGAGACGCTTGCAACTGGTAAGACGGACCAGCCGTTTAAGGATACGATATTAAAACTGTTTCGTTTTGCCATGAGTTATCCCTGGGTGGAGGAATGGCTTTTGGGGTGTAAACAGCCGTTTCATGCGGCAAGCCAGGAGGAATTTGAACGTCTGCCGATGACAGGGGAACTGCTGGAGTATCTGGGGAACCTTACATTTCAATGGAAAGAACAGATGAAACAGTGTCACGGTATCTGTCTTGCAGAAGATGGTCCGGCCGCCTATTCGGAACGGATGGAACAGGAAGCAGCAGCTATGGAAGCAATCGCAGAGAGCCGGTCGTATCAGGAATACTACGAACATATCCGCGGATTTTCTTTTGCGCGCCTGCCATCATTGCGGAAATTTGCAGGAGATCCGGCGAAGAAGGAGCAGGTGCAGAAACTGCGCAATGAGGTAAAGGCTTCTGTCAAAAAAATCACGGAGCAGTTTTTTTTCCAAAGCCCGGATGATATGAGAAGAGATATGGAAAAGTGCCGTCCCGCGGCGGATATGCTGATTGAAGTGACGCTTGCATTTATCCAGGCTTTTTCAGAGAAAAAGCGGGAAAAAAATATGCTTGATTTCAATGATCTGGAGCATTTTGCCTTGAAGATCCTGGTGGATGAGAAGACACATGAGCCGAGCCAGACGGCGGAAGAGCTGCGGAAAAATTATCAGGAAATTATGATTGATGAATATCAGGATTCTAACTATGTTCAGGAAACCATCTTGCGTGCAGTTTCCAGGGAGGCGGAACAGGGGCACAATATTTTTATGGTGGGCGACGTCAAGCAGAGCATATACCGTTTCCGTATGGCACGGCCGGAGCTTTTCATGGAAAAGTATCATACCTACAGTCAGGAGGACAGCGAGAACCAGCGGGTGGATCTCCATAAGAATTTCCGCAGCCGCCGGGAGGTTTTAGAGACGGTTAATGATATTTTCTATAAGATTATGAACCAGGACATTGGAAATATTACGTATGACGAGCAGGCAGCCCTTTATCCTGGCGCCGTATTTCCCCAGGGAGAAACAGGCATGTTTGACACCAGATTTGTGGTGGTGGAGCCAGAAGAGGATGATCCGGAGACCAGGGTTCAGGAGCTGGAGGCAAAGGCAGTGGGAAATGAAATCCATGTTCTGATGAAAAACCAGCAAGTGACAGGCCAGATGCCTTCTGATGAGAGCGAGGGGAGCCTTCGGCAGGTGCATTATTCCGATATTGTGATTTTACTGCGCTCCCTGAACGGCTGGGCAGATACGTTTGTGAAGGTTTTGGGAGAGATGGGAATCCCAGCCCGGGCAGCGGCAGGGACAGGATATTTTTCCGCCTTTGAGGTGCAGACTGCTTTGAACCTTCTGAAAATTTTGGATAATCCCAGGCAGGATATTCCTTTGGCAGCAGTGCTGGCTTCTCCTGTTGTAGGACTGACAGGTGAGGAGCTTGCCATTCTTAGAGTTCAGTTTCCGGAAGAAAAATTCTATCAGGCCGTGCTCCATTACCAGAACGAAGAAGAGCTGTGCAGATCAGAGAAAGTCCCTGTATTATCTCAGAAATCAAGGGAGAAGCTGCAGAAATTTCTGCAGCTTATACAGAGGTTCAGAAAAAAAGTCAGCTATACGCCAATTCATCAGCTTCTGTATGAACTTCTGGAAGAGACTGGTTATCAGGCCTATGTCTATGCGCTGCCAGACGGAGAAGTGAAACAGGCAAATCTTCAAATGCTGGTTGAGAAGGCGATTGCCTATGAGGGCACCAGTTATCGGGGGTTATTCCATTTCATCCGTTATATGGAACAGCTTCAGAAATATGAGGTGGATTTTCCTCTGGCGGAAGGAGAGGAAGCGGAGGATGCTGTGCGGATTATGAGCATTCATAAGAGCAAGGGCCTGGAATTTCCAGTGGTATTTGTGTCTGGTATGGGTAAGATGTTTAACAGCCAGGATATCCGGGAACGGGTGGTACTCCACCCGGGACTGGGGATTGGCATGGATGTGACAGACTTAAAACGCAGACTGAGAACGCCGGGTCTTACCAGGCAGTTTCTGGCAAGAAAAATTGCTATGGAAAATACCGGAGAGGAACTGCGGGTTTTGTATGTGGCGCTGACCCGTGCCAGGGAGAAATTGATTATCACTGGAGTATTGAAAAAGGCAGCGCAGAAATTAGAAGAGCTGGGAGCAGATATTTTGGGAGAATCACAACAGGAGCAAACTTCTGGGGATGCGGTGCCCAAAGACCGGAAATTTCTTTCTTTCCTCAAACGATTGAATGCCGGCACTTTTCTGCAGTTTCTTCTGATGGCAGCCGCCTCCTATCCTGGGAAATATCCGGTACAGCTCGTTACCCAGTCTCAGCTTCAGACTGCCTCAGAACGGCGTCTTGCAAAAGAAGAGCTGACGAAAATAGAGCTGTTTGTAAGGCTGAAACATGCGGATCCACAGTGGGAACAGAAAGTGGCAAAGCGTTTGTCCTACCAGTACCCATATGAGGAGGAGACGGTGATGCGTACGAAGGTGTCAGTGTCAGAATTGAAAGGTCGTGCCATGGACAGTAGTGCGGCAGAAGAACAGATGCAGCAATTGGTCTGGGAGAAAGAAAAACAGCAGGATGCAGAGACGAAAGAGGGTAAAGTATGTAAGGAAGAAGAGGATCATTACATTCCGGCATTTATGGAGGGAGTACGAGAGGAAAATGCAGGCGCAAAGCGGGGAACAGCCATGCACCGCGTACTGGAATGTTATGATTTTACCCAGCCTTACGATACATGCAAAGAGCAGCTTAAGCTTATGGTGGAGAACCAAAAAATTGAAAGAGAGCTTTTGGAACTGGTTCCTGTCCATTCACTGAGAAAATTCCTTGCCACTTCTTTGGGACAGAGAATGCAAAAAGCTGCGCGGGAGGGAAAGCTGTACAAAGAAAAGCCCTTTGTTATGGGAAAACCTGCAAATGAGGTGTTAAAAGAGAGCAGCAGTCAGGAAATGCTGCTGGTTCAGGGAATTGTCGATGTGTTTTTTGAAGAGGCAGACGGAATTGTGCTGCTGGATTATAAGACAGACCGGGTGCAGACAGGCGGACAACTGGCAGAGCGCTACCGCGGGCAGATGGAATTGTATCAGGAGGCCGTTGAACGGGCGCTGCAAAAACCCGTGAAGGAAAAAATATTGTATTCCTTCTGCCTGCAGGAGATGGTTTTCGTATCGTGAAATTAATGGATGTGTACCGTCAAGTATTGTGATGAAAGAAAGGATAAATTATGAAATACAGATTAATATTAGCTTCAGCTTCACCCCGCAGGAGGGAATTGTTAGAGCAGGTAGGGGCAGAGTTTGAGATACTGCCGGCACAGGGAAAAGAAATAATTGCCGGCAGAAATCCACGGCAGATTGTGATGGAATTGTCAAGTCAGAAAGCAGATGAAATAGCAGAAAAAATAGAGGATAAACAGATTGTGATACTGGGAGCCGATACGGTGGTGGCATATGAAGGCCAGATACTGGGAAAGCCCCGCGATGAGAGAGATGCCAAGAGAATGTTAGAGTTGCTTTCCGGCAATACGCACAGTGTATTTACCGGAGTTACCATGATCATCATCCATAAAGACAGAAAGGAAACCTGTTCCTTTGTTGAAGAGACAAGGGTAACTATGTATCCGATGAAAGAACAGCAGATTCTGTCTTATATCCGTACAGGAGAACCTCTGGATAAAGCAGGAGCCTATGCCATTCAGGGCAAATGTGCCCGCTATATCCAAGGAATTCAGGGAGACTACTATAATGTGGTAGGGCTTCCTCTGGGAAGGATTTTTCACGAGATGGAGCAATCAGGCATTGAAATTTGATGTAATTCATACTATCATAGAATCATTAGGAGGAAAGGTTTATGAATGAATATGATGAAGTTTGCCTGGAATATTTTCTGGCGCATCAGTCGCAGCTTTTGGATGAAAATGTGGCAGAAAATCTGGAAGAAGCAGAGGTGTTTTTGGAAGACTGTATGGCAGTTGTCTGCAGAAATATCCAGGAAGTACGGGCATATTTTGAAGATGAAGGGGCGGATGTCAGTCATATGAGTGATGAAGAGCTGGCAGATGCATCTGAAGTATTTACCCTGCCGGATGGCAGATTGTTAGTGGTAGAAGCATAAAAGTAAGAAATGGAGATGGATATGAAACCGTATGATGTAATAATTGTAGGTGCAGGGCCTTCGGGCATATTCTGTGCCTATGAGCTGATTCAAAAGCGCCCAGGTCTTTCTGTCCTGATGCTGGAAAAGGGGAGAAGGATTGAAGAGCGCCAGTGTCCAAAGCGCAAAACCAAAGTTTGTGTGGGCTGCAGGCCTTGTTCTATTACCACAGGTTTTGCGGGAGCAGGAGCTTTTTCTGATGGAAAATTATCTTTGTCCCCGGATGTGGGCGGCAATCTGCCGGAAATACTGGGATATGAGACAGCGATGGAACTGATTCAGGAGTCAGATGAAATTTATTTGAAATTCGGCGCAGACAGCAGCGTTTATGGTATAGGGAAAGAAAAGGAGATTCGGGAAATCAGAAGAAAGGCGATTAATGCCAATTTGAAGCTGGTGGAGTGCCCGATCCGGCATTTGGGTACGGAGGAAGGATATAAAATTTACAGCCGTCTTCAGGAATATCTTCTGGCACAGGGAATTGAAATGAAATTTGGCGTTATGGTGGAAGATGTGCTGGTGGAAGATGCGAAGGCAGCAGGGGTAGTGACGAAAGAGGGGCAGCAGTTTTTGGGGAAAGAGATTGTCTTTGCCATCGGAAGAGAAGGGGCAGACTGGTTCAGCCGTATTTGTAAGAAACATGCGATTGAGACAAAAGTGGGAACTGTGGATATCGGCGTGCGTGTGGAGGTGCGGGATGAGGTTATGGATTTTCTGAACCAGAATCTGTATGAGGCAAAGCTGATCTACCACACACCTACCTTTGACGATAAGGTGCGGACTTTCTGTACCAATCCCTCAGGAGAGGTGGCAACAGAATATTATGAAAACGGTTTGGCAGTGGTAAATGGACATGCTTATAAATCCAGTGATTTGAAAACAAATAATACCAATTTTGCACTGTTAGTATCTAAGAATTTTACCAAACCCTTCAAGACGCCTATTGAGTATGGCAAACATATTGCACAGTTGTCCAATATGCTGTGTGACGGCAGGATTCTGGTACAGACTTTCGGAGATTTTCGAAGGGGCAGGCGGACGACAGAAGAACGGCTCTGCAGAAATAATCTGATTCCCACGCTGAAGGATGCAGTGCCAGGAGACTTATCTTTGGTATTTCCTCACCGGATCATGGTGGATATTGAGGAAATGATTTTTGCCTTGGATAAGGTAACACCTGGAATAGCCAGTGATGAGACTCTGCTCTATGGTGTGGAGGTGAAATTTTATTCGAATAAAGTGGTGGTGAATCGGGAGTTCGAGACGAATATCAGAGGGCTTCGTGCCATTGGAGACGGGGCGTCTGTAACTCGTGGACTGCAGCAGGCATCAGCAAATGGACTTAGCGTGGCACGCAGTATTTTAAAGGTATTATAGAGCGTTGGCAGAACAGGTATCTGCAGTATTTGCAGCGGCGATAAAACGGAGTGAGGTTACAAATGAAAACAGGTACGAAAAGCAAAATAATAGGAATCTGCGTACTTCTCCTGGTAGGTCTGGGAGGATGCAAAATGGGGAAGGTAGTAGTAAATACTGATATTATGAACAATGAAGTGTTCCGTATTCGGGAAGAAATCTGCACGCTGCCTCAGGCAAGGGTGATATTGACAAATTACCAGAATATGTATGCGACAATGTATGGCATTGACTTGTGGGAACGGGAATTCCAGGGGAACGATTTGGAAACATATGTGAAAGAACTGACAATTTCCCGGCTGGCACAGATTATGGCAATGGATTACCTGGCACAGGACAGGGAGATTTCTCTGACAAGAGAGGAAAAGGCTAAAATAAAGAAAGCAGCAGAGGATTATTTTAGTTCTCTGAATGATACGGAAAAAGAATATATGCAGGTGAAGCAGGGAGATATTGAGAAACTGTATACCCGCTACGGACTTGCAAATAAGCTGTACACTTTTTTAACCCAGGGCGTAAATGATGAGGTAAGTGATGAAGAGGCACGGGTTATGGAAGCGCAGCAGATTTTTGTGTCAGACAAGAATAAAGCAAAAGAGGTGCAGCAGCAGCTGAAAGAAGGAGGAGATTTTCTGTCAGTGGCAAATCTCTATAATGAAGCTTCCGAGACAGAAGTTTCATTTGGCAAATATGATGTGGTACAGGAAGTGGCCAGAGAAGCTTTTTCTCTGGAAAATGATCAGGTCAGCGGGAAAATAAAGACAGAAAATGGATTTTACTTCATTAAATGTATCAACCACTACAATCAGGAGAAGACAGACGCCAACAAATCCGTAATACTGGAAAACCGCAGGAAGGAAGCATTTGATGATGTATACCAGGAATTTATCACAAATCTGCCTTCAGAATTTAATGAAAAGATCTGGGATAAAGTGAGAGTGGAAATCAATGAGGAAGTTAAGACAGATAATTTCTTTCAGGTGTATGAAAAATACTGTAACTGGTAAAAGAGAAAATGAGTAGAGCGTATGGAGAAGAAGTCAGAACAAGAATTTAAGGAAAAGAAAGCAGTATACGGGCAATAAAATGCCCCCAAATTATCTCGGAAAGTTGCTTTCCAGAGTAATTTGGGGGCATTCTGTCTTTGCCGTCTGTGCGGTAAATTCTTTTGCATATGCTCTCTGGCGGCGGTTTTATCTGCGCTCTTTATATGCCAGGAGTCAAAGTTCTTATTTTGCCAGCAGAAGCATAATCTGGTTGCTTCTGGCAACGAATTTGCTCATGGCATCTGGAGACAGTGGGTGGTTGCTTAAAAGCGCCAGATCATAGAGCTGTTCACAGAACATAGGAACATGCTCAGAGTCTTTGTTTTCCAGAATATATGTGACAAGCTTATTATTGGCATTTAAGATCAATGTCTGGTCACCGCCGAACATGGAGGAGTCCATACCGGCCATGCCATACATTTTCATCATGTCCTGCATCCGCCGCCCTTCCTCGGAGAGGGTAATAACGGAAGAAATATCTGGATTTTTAAGTTTTTCTACAGATACTTTCAGGTTTTCGTTGTTCAGAGACTTGCGGAAGGTTTCCGTCAGAGTGTCAGCAGCTTCCTTTAATTCGTCAGCAGATGTTTCTTCCTTCATGGATTCTGTGAGATCTGCGTCGATGCGGACAAAACGGATTTTCTCATTTCTGCGCTCTAACTGAGTGATAAAGGAGGTATCAATGTTATGGTCGAGAATCACGGCGTCCATGCCCTGTTCCTTGAACATATTGATATACTGTCCCTGCTGCTGCCTGTCTGTTACATAATAAACAGGTTTGCGGCTGTCTTTTTCATCTTCAGCAGATTCAGAAGCATCTGTGTTTTCAGAAGTATTTTCTGCATTTTCTTTATTTTCTGCATTTTCAGAAGAGCTGTCGTCTGTTTCCGCTTTTTCATCTTCCACCTTCAGACATTCTGGCAGAGTCAGGTATTTGTCATCCAGATTCTTGAACAGAATATAATCGTTCATTTTGTCGCAGAATTTTTCATCCTTCAGGCATCCGAATTTGATAAAGGGGCTGATGTCGTCCCAATATTTCTCATAAGATTCTTTGTCTGTTTTACACATACCGCTTAATTTGTCGGCAACCTTCTTGGTGATGTAATCAGAGATTTTCTTTACAAAGCCGTCGTTCTGCAAGGCGCTTCTGGATACATTCAGCGGAAGGTCCGGACAGTCGATGACGCCTTTTAACAGCATCAGAAATTCCGGAATTACTTCTTTGATATTGTCTGCAATAAATACCTGGTTGTTGTACAGCTTGATTGTCCCCTCAATGGAATCGTATTCGGTATTGATTTTAGGGAAGTACAGGATTCCTTTGAGGTTGAACGGATAGTCCATATTCAGGTGAATCCAGAACAGGGGCTCTTTATAATCCTGGAATACTTTGCGGTAAAAGGTCTTGTATTCCTCGTCGCTGCAGTCGTTGGGGTGCTTCGTCCACAGAGGGTGGGTATCGTTGAGGGCAACGGGGCGTTTTACAATCTTTGCTTTCTCCGTGCGGGGAGAAACTTCCACCTGTTCTTTGGTGCCGTCCTCATTTTCTTTTTCTTCAAATTTTGCTTCTTCTACGATAGTTTCAATAACTTTGTCTTTCTCAGTTACTTCGTCTGCCGGAATGGTCTCATATTCTTCTTCTGCATGTTCCTTTGCCAGATAGATAGCGGTAGGCATAAAAGAGCAGTATTTTTCAATCACTTCTTTTGCCCGGTATTCATTGGCGAACTCCAGACAGTCCTCATTGAGGAATAAAGTGATCTCCGTACCAACAGTGGTTTTAGAACCGTCTTTCATGTCAAATTCGGTTCCGCCGTCGCATTCCCAGTGGACAGGAACGGCGTCTTTTTGATAGGACAGGGAGTCGATGTGCACCTCATCGGCCACCATAAACGCAGAGTAGAAGCCCAGGCCGAAATGCCCGATAATCTGTTCTTCACTTGCTTTATCTTTGTATTTTTCCAGGAAATCAGTTGCGCCGGAAAAAGCAATCTGATTAATATATTCTTCTACTTCATCCGCAGTCATTCCCAGACCGTTGTCAATAAATTTCAGCGTTTTCTCTTCCGGATTTACCAAAATCTGAATCTTAGGCTCATAGTCTGCCGGCAGTTCATATTCCCCGATCAGGTCCAGCTTCTTCAATTTGGTGATGGCGTCGCAGCCGTTGGAAATTAATTCACGATAGAAAATATCGTGGTCAGAATACAGCCATTTCTTTATAATGGGAAAAATATTATCACTGTTGATGGAAAGATTTCCGTGTTTGTTGCTCATAAAAGTACACTCCTTTGTTTTCTGCTATTACAGTTCGTTTTTTTTTACTTAACCTAAAAAAGATTGTAATACCCAGTTACCAAAAAGTCAATAGAAAATTAGCACTCTTTAAACATGAGTGCTAACAAAAAGCTGGAAAGCCTGGAAAATCAAGGGTTTTTATAAATATTAAAAGTTTATAAACAGGGAAAGTTTATTGACAGCCTGGTACTTTTATCATAGAATGAAATAGCAGGATATTTCGTAAAACAGAGGTGAACAATGAAGAATCAGTTGATGAAAAAGTATGAATCTATGGGGTTTGATAAGGGGCAGATGGAGGAAATCCGTCAAGGACTGGAGAAGGGGCTGGATGTGTCTTGGTATACTTCTGTAAATTATGATTGGTTTCAAATGGAAGAGATCAAGAAAGGGCTGGAACGTGGATTAGAGGTATCTGTCTATGCCAAACCGGAGATTTCTTACGACCGGATGCGCCAGATCCGCAAGGGCTTGCAAGAAGGGGTAAATCTGGCGGAAAATCAGGACCTGCCAGCAGGGTATCTGCGTCAGATTCGCAAGGCGAAACAGGGAAATGTCAATATTTTTCCTTATATTAAGGAGGGATATGAACCAGATCAGTTGGAGGAAATTCGTCTGGCGCTGGAACACAAAGCAGATGTTAATCTGTATTTGATCAAGGAATTTTTAGGAGAATCTATTCGCGAGATCCGTCTGGGAGTGGAAGAGGGGCTAGATGTATCTGTGTATGCCAAGATTAATTATGGCTGGCAGCAGATGCGTGAAATCCGCCTGGGACTGGAACGGCGGGTAGATGTGTCGGTGTATGCCAAAGAATTATACCGCTGGCAGCAGATGCGTGAAATCCGTCTGGGACTGGAAGAAGGCCTGGATGTGTCAGCGTATAAGAGCATGATGTATTCGGCAAAAGAGATGGAGCAGATCCGTAAGAATATGCAGAAGAAATCAGTTACGCATGAAGATTTTCAGTTTGAGATGCTGGAAGAACAGGCGAAACTGGCGGCAGAATGTCTGGTGACTGTCAGCCAGGATAAGATGGAGGCGTATGTAACTTTAGAAAAGGGTTCTTGCAAAACCAAAAATGAGATTATGCGGCTTCTGGCGAAGGAAAATGTTGTCTTTGGGATTAAGCAGGATGAGATAGAGAAACATATAAAACAATCGGAGAAAGCGACGCAGCGCTTTCTGGCAGCAGAAGGCGTCAGGCCAGAACGGGGCAGGGACGGCCATTATGAATTCTTTTTCCGAACTGGAATTCCGCAGATTCCTGCAGTGCGGGAGGACGGCTCGATTGATTATCAAAATACCGTGTATTTTGAACAGGTCAAAGCGGGACAGGTCATCGCTGTATATCATGAAGCACAGCCAGGCATGGGAGGAAGGACCGTGGACGGCACAGAGCTTCCGGCTCACGGAGGACAGGAAAAAAGTATTCTGAAAGGAAGAGGTTTTCTGTTATCCCAGGACAAGAAAACTTATATTGCCAGAGAATCAGGAAAAATTGAACTGAAAGACAACCGAATTACCATTCAGCCGCTGCTGGTGGTGAACGAGGTAACCATTTCTACAGGAAATCTGCGGTTTAATGGAAGTATCTGGGTGCGGGGAAACGTAGGAAGCGGCGTTGTGATACAGGCGAAGGATGAATTAATTGTAGAGGGAAATGTAGAGGCTGCGCGGCTGCAGAGCGGTAAGAAAATTGTTATTAAAAATGGAGTTTCGGGCGGCGGACTTGCCATAATAGAGTCGGCAGGAGACATTCATGGGAAATTTTTTGAAGGTGCTTCGCTGACTGCAAATGAGGGGATTTATGCTAACTATGTGATGAATTGCAATATGATAGCGGGAAAACAGATTATTATTTCCGGTACCAGAGGCGCGATTATCGGAGGCAATTCAGCGGCAGTCAATGGGATTGAGGCTCATCATATCGGCAATCGTGCCGGGCTTCTTACGAATATTTCTCTTGGTGTCAGCCAGGCAATGATAGAGAAGGAAGAAGAAGCAGAGATCAAGCTCAAAAAATTCCAGTCGGAACTGGCAATTTTTGAGGAAGCCTATCGAAAGCTGCAGAAACAGTATCCGCCAGAAGTACGTAATGAAATGGAATTGTATCTTAAGGTGGAGCAGGCGACCTATATCAAGCGCAAGCAGATGGAACTGCAGATGGAGCGGACAAAAGAGCTGGAGGAAAAGCGCAGCAAAGCAAATGAGGCGAAGATGATTGTGCATGGCGTGCTGAATGTGGGGACTGTGGTACAGATGAACGGGATGCACTGGAATGCAGCAAGCTCCGTGAAAAATGTTACCGTGCGTCTGTCATTCAAAGAGATAGGCGTATTTCGAAATTAAGGAGGAACGCGTATGAATCGGCATAAAATATTGATTGTAGACGATTTGGAGAGCAACCGTATGATTCTGGAAGAGATATTCCGCGCAAGTTATCAGATTCTGGAGGCAGAAGATACTGTGACAACACTACAGTTATTGGAAAAAAATGCCAAAGAGACGGCGGCCGTACTGCTGGACTGGCACCTGTCCGCGGAAGACGGGAGCAAAATATTGAAGGTCATGAAGGAAAAAGGCTGGATGAATGAGATTCCAGTATTAATTGTCACAGCAGAACATTCTACGGAAGTAGAGAAAAAATGTATTCAGATGGGAGCTTCTGACTTAATCAGAAAGCCTTTTGATGCAGAGGTAGTAAAAAACCGTGTCAACAATAATATTTCTCTGTATCAGCATAAGAACCGAATGGAGGAAAAAGTGCGGGAGCAGAATCAGATGCTGCGCAAACAGTATTCGGTGATGAGGCTGCAGGCACAGAAATTGAAAAAAGCAAATGAGAAAATGATTGATATTGTGTGCAATATCTTAGAACACCACTATCCAGAATTTTCAGAGAATACACAGATTGCCAGAGAAATCAGCAGGATCATTGGCAGGAATGTACAGAAAAATTATCCGGAATACAAACTGACAGATCAGGATGTGGAGGCTATCGCCGAATTATCATCTCTGCGGGATATTGGGAAATTGTTAATTTCTGACCATGTGTTGTATAAACCGGCAAAGCTCACAAAAGAAGAGACAGAGTATATGAAATCTCATACTACAAAAGGCTGTGAGATTATGAAAATGATGAAAGATTTACAGACGCCGGATTATCATAAGAAAAGCATGGAAATCTGCCGTTATCATCATGAGCGTTACGACGGCAGAGGATATCCAGAAGGATTGAAAGGAGACGAGATACCAATTTCAGCACAGATTGTATCGGTAGTGGACGCCTACCACGCATTAATCAGTGAACGGATTTACAAACGGGCGTATTCCAGAGAAGAAGCATACTATAAAATCCTTGGCGGAGAATGCGGAGTTTTCTCTCCTAAGATTATGGAGTGTTTCCGCATATCCAGAAAAGAGATGGAAGCAATTAATGCAGACACAAAGGAAAGCGCCTGAAACATGTAAGGGTCAGGAGTGAAACAATGGCGGAACAAATCAAAGGAAATATGGTAAGCGGAAATCCCGCAAAGGCGCTGATAGGTTTTACCCTGCCGATGGTGGCGGGAAATCTTTTTCAGCAGTTTTATAATATTATGGATTCCATTATTGTTGGAAATGTGGTAGGAGAGGAAGCGCTGGCAGCAGTAGGAGCTTCCACAGCGATTACCATGCTGTTTGTGATGGTGGCAATCGGAACTGGAATTGGCTGTTCTGTAGTAATTTCTCAGTTATTCGGAGCAAGGCAGTTAGAGAAAATGAAGACGGCTATTTCTACAGCCTTACTCTCTATTTTAGGATTCAGCATTTTCCTTAGTGTTTTGGGAAGCCTGATTAACCGGGGACTGATGCATTTAATGGGAACTCCGGACAACGTGTTTGAAGATGCGGCAGAGTATATGCAGATTTACTTTTTTGGATTTGCATTTCTCTTTTTATATAATGCATTTTCTGCTATCTTCAATGCGCTGGGGGATTCTAAGAAGCCTCTGCTGTTTTTGATGTTTTCTTCCCTGCTTAATATTGTATTGGATTTATATTTTGTGGCAGAGCTGGGTATGGGGGTGGCAGGCGTAGCCTGGGCGACCTTGATTTCCCAGGGGATATCGGCAGTTTTGTCTTTTTTCTTTTTGATGCGTAAGCTGCAGGCAATTGAGACAGCAGAATTTTCCAGATTTGATGGGGAAATCTTGTTTCAGATGATAAAAGTGGCGGTTCCCACTGTTATTCAGCAGTCCATTGTGTCTGTGGGGATGCTGCTGATCCAATCGGCGGTTAATCGCTTTGGCTCCAGTTTTCTTGCAGGGTACACAGCAGCGACAAAGATTGACAGTATTGCCATTGTGCCGATGGTGGCGGTGGGAAATGCGGCGTCCACCTATGTGGCGCAGAATATGGGGGCGAAGAAGCCGGAACGGATTGGACAGGGATACCGGATCTGCCTTTCGATGGCAGCCATGATCGGGGTTGCAATTGCCGTACTATTACATGTTACAGGGGATGCTTTTATTGGTTTGTTTTTGAATGCGGATTCCAGCTCAGAGGCTGTTTCTGTCGGCGCCAGCTATCTGAGTACAGTGTCAACATTCTATTTTGTGATGGGGATTATGAATGTCAGCAACGGCGTACTGCGGGGAGCAGCAGATATGGGGTGGTTTTTAAGCTGCAGCCTCTGCAATCTTGCCGTCAGAGTGTCGCTGACTTATGCATTTGCGGATGTGACAAAAGGTATGATTATTATGTGGGCAAATCCTGCAGGCTGGGCGGTTGGTCTTTTGATAGCGGTGTTTCGGTATTTTCAGGGGGGATGGAAAAGCAAGGAAATTATATAACGTCAAATTCCTTGAGTAAATAGGTTACAAATGTTATACTGAAAGTACCTAATGATACAAAAGAAACTAACAAGGAGGAGACGATTTGGACGCAAAGGAAGTGAAAGTATTAGATGAGATTTTGAAAACTCATGATTACAGCCAGACCAAAGTCATTGCCATCATGCAGGACATCCAGAAAGTGTACCGTTATCTGCCGGAAGAAATGCTCTGCTATATTGCAAAAAAACTGCACATGAGCGAGGCGAAAGTGTACGGGGTGGCGACATTTTATGAGAATTTTTCACTGGAGCCAAAAGGAAAATATGTGATTAAAATCTGTGATGGAACGGCATGCCATGTGCGGCAGTCCACTGCTATTTTGGAGGAGATTCGCAGTATTTTAGGGGTGACGGCAGCGAAACCTACCACAGACGACATGATGTTTACCGTAGAGACGGTGTCCTGCCTGGGCGCCTGCGGCCTGGCTCCGGTCTGTACGGTCAATGATGTGGTGCATCCAGCCATGACGCCGGAGAAAGCAAGGATATTGATTCAGGAACTGAAGGAAGGCAGCGCTGCCGGAGAGGAGGCTGCAGATGAGAATTAATACAAGAGAAGAGTTAGAGGCAAGGAGAAAAGAATATGCGGCGTCTTTAAAAACCCAGAGAAAGCAGATTTTGATTTGTGCAGGAACGGGATGTGTTGCCGGAGGATCTTTGAATATCTACGCGAGAATGCAGGAAATTCTTATGGAGCGCGGTATCAAATGTTCACTGGTGCTGGAGAAAGAGCCGCACGGCGAGAGTATTGGACTGAAAAAATCCGGATGCCACGGATTTTGTGAGATGGGGCCGCTTTTGCGTATTGAGCCGGAAGGAATCCTTTATGTGAAGGTCAAGGAAGAAGATTGTGAGGAAATTATTGAAAAGAGTATTGTGGGAGATGAGATTATTGACCGTCTGGTATATCATGACCAGGAGGGCAAGGCATATGAGAGACAGGATGATATTCCTTTCTATAAACAGCAGACCCGTGTGGCTTTAGAAGACTGTGGAAGAATCAATGCCGAATCCATCAAGGAATACATAGCGGTAGGTGGATATGGAGCTGTGGCAAAGGCTTTGTTTGATATGACGCCCCAGCAGATTGTAGACGAGGTATCTAATGCGTCTCTGCGCGGGCGCGGCGGCGGCGGATTTCCCACTGGACGGAAATGGGCGCAGGTGCTGGCGCAGGATGAAGAGATTAAATATGTGGTCTGCAATGGTGATGAGGGTGATCCTGGCGCATTTATGGACCGTAGCATGATGGAAGGCGATCCTCACCGCGTGATAGAAGGGATGCTGATTGCCGGAATTGCAACGGGGGCGCATTATGGATATATTTATGTGCGGGCAGAATATCCTCTTGCGGTAGAGCGTCTGCAGAATGCTATTGATAAGGCAGAAGAAAAAGGGCTTCTGGGCGATAATATTTTAGGTTCCGGTTTTGATTTTGATTTGCAGATCAGCCAGGGCGCAGGTGCGTTTGTCTGCGGAGAAGGATCTGCATTAACGGCTTCCATTGAAGGAAACCGTGGAATGCCAAGAGTGAAGCCTCCCCGAACTGTAGAAAAAGGATTGTTTGAAAAGCCTACGGTATTGAACAATGTGGAGACTTACTGTAATGTTCCCCCTATTATCAGCAAAGGCGCTGCGTGGTATAAGACCATTGGCCCGGATAATAATCATGGAACCAAGGCGTTTGCTCTTACGGGAAATGTTATGAATACAGGACTGATCGAAGTGCCTATGGGAACGCCTCTGCGCAAAGTTATTTTTGATATCGGCGGCGGTGTCAAAGGCGGCGGATTTAAGGCGGTGCAGATTGGCGGCCCTTCCGGCGGCTGTCTCTGTATCAATCCTACAGAAGACCACCTGGATCTGCATCTGGATTTTGACTCTCTGAAAAAAGTCGGAGCTATGATTGGCAGCGGCGGTCTGGTAGTTATGAATGATAAGAGCTGCATGGTGGAAGTGGCAAGGTTCTTTATGAATTTTACGCAGAATGAATCCTGCGGCAAGTGTATTCCCTGCCGGGAAGGAACCAAACGGATGCTGGAGCTTTTAAATGATATTTGTGAGGGCAGGGGAACCATGCAGCATATCCAGCTTTTGGAGGAGCTTGCCTCTACGATTTCTGCCACGGCGCTGTGCGGTTTGGGCAAGACCGCGGCTTCTCCGGTGGTAAGTACGATGAAGTATTTCAGAGAAGAATATATTGCTCATGTGGTGGAGAAAAAATGTCCTGCAAAGCAATGCAAAGCATTGGTAACTCTCCAGATTGATCCGGAATTGTGCAAGGGCTGCAGCAAGTGTGCAAGGCTTTGCCCAGTGGGCGCGATTTCTGGTGAAATCAAGAACCCGTTTACCATTGATACAAGTAAATGTATTAAGTGTGGAGCCTGCAGAGAAGGCTGCAATTTCCACGCGGTAAAAGAAGTCTAGGAGGGAACGGACATGGAAAAATATATGATAATTGACGGAGAGCGTGTACCGTTCACCGATGAGAAAAATATTCTTGCAGTGATCCGCAAGGCAGGGATTATTTTACCAACTTTTTGCTATTATTCGGATCTGTCTATTTATGGCGCCTGCCGTATGTGCGTGGTGGAAGATAACCGGGGAGGGATCGTGGCGTCCTGTTCCACTCCGCCGAAAAACGGCATGGAAATCCGTACGAATACACCGCAGCTTTACTATCACAGAAAACGTATCTTAGAGCTGCTTTTGGCGGCGCACTGCAGAGACTGCACCACATGTGAGAAAAATGGAAAATGTAAGCTGCAGGAACTGGCAAACCGCTTTTCTATTCCAGGCGTACGGTTTGAGAACACCAATCCTATTCGCCCGATTGATACTTCTTCCAAGGCAATTGTGCGTAATCCCAATAAATGTATTCTCTGCGGCGACTGTGTGAGGGTGTGCAGTGAAATTCAGCATGTAGGAGCTATTGATTTTGCACATCGGGGAGCGGATATGGAGATTTCCACCGCGTTTGGCAGGGATATTGCGGATACGAACTGTGTCAACTGCGGGCAATGTGCGGCTGTATGCCCTACAGGAGCCATTACCATTAAAAATGATACACATGACGTATGGGAGGCAATTCACAACCCCAATAAGCGGGTGGTGGTACAGATTGCACCGGCAGTCCGTGTGGCAATCGGTGAGGGTTATGGATATGACCCTGGAGAAAATACAATTGGAAAACTGATTGCTTCCCTGCGTATGCTGGGCGTGGATGCGATTTTTGACACTTCTGTGGGAGCAGATCTCACGATTATGGAGGAATCGGAAGAACTGGTGGAGAGTTTGGAAGAACAGGACCGCAAGTATCCGTTGTTTACTTCCTGCTGTCCAGGCTGGGTACGTTATGTGGAGACGCAGTATCCTCATATTATGCCCTATGTGTCCACCGCAAAATCCCCCATGCAGATGTTTGGGGCAGTGATTAAGGAATATTACAAGAAGCAGGATAAGAAGGAAAAGAAAGAGACGGTGTCAGTTGCCATTATGCCTTGTACCGCTAAGAAATTTGAGGCGTCCAGAGAGGAATTTATCAGAAACGGCATACCCGATGTGGACTATGTGCTTACCTCAGAAGAAGTGATTGGCATGTTGAAAGAAATCGGCATTCGTTTTGACCGTTTGGAGCCGGAAGCTTACGATATGCCGTTCTCCATTTATTCCGGAGCCGGAGTGATTTTCGGGGCCACCGGAGGCGTGACAGAGGCAGCCGTTCGCCGGGTAGTGGCGGATAAGAGTCCCAAAGCATTAAAAGAAATTGAGTTTATCGGTGTCCGGGGTATGGAAGGCGTGAAAGAATGTGAGCTTGATTTGGGAGAGCGTAAAGTGCGGATTGGCATTGTCAGCGGGCTTGGCAATGCAGACAGTCTGCTGCAGAAAATTGAGAGCGGAGAAGAGCATTTTGATTTTGTAGAAGTGATGGCATGTCCTGGCGGCTGCGTTGCCGGAGCCGGCCAGCCATTTGCACGCTCTACCGAAAAGCGGATGCGTGCGGAAGGTCTTTACAAGAATGACAAAGCGCTGCAGATTAAGCGCAGTGAAGAAAATCCTCTGGTAGATACGTTATACAACGATCTTTTGAAAAACCGGGAGCATGAACTTCTGCATGTGAATTATATGCATGAATAGAAATGGAATGACATAATGAGAACACAGGAACAGATGAAGAACTCTGTTTTCTGTGTTCTTCTATTAGGAAAGATCTGTGCTGCGAAAGCGTCCGCGGCAGGCGCAGCACAGTGAGCCAGCCCTTTATGAATGAGGGGCTGGGGAAGCTGAAGCGGCCTGTCCGCTTTGTCCTGTATGGCAGGTTTTATGCCATATCAGGATGGAGGAAGAGGTAAAGAATTCCAGAAATTATGCCGAAAAAATATAGAGAAAGGAGGACTGCTATGAATGTTTCGCTGACAAATATAGGGACAGACACATATCGGAAAGGTTCTGTTTTTGCTGGAGGTCTTCCAATGATGCAGAATAATGGGCTCAAGAGTACCCAGGAGAAGGCAGAGCGACAGCAGAAGGCGCAGAACGAGGTAGCATTCTGGGAGAAACAGAAGGAAAATCTGAAAGATAAGGAATGTGACACAGTAGAGGAAATTGCTGAGAAACTCAAAGCGCTGCACAGTTATGAGGATGAGATTGCGGCAGTAAAAGAATCCTTCAATAATGAGCAGATGTGGCATGTGATGGACGAAGCGCAGGAGCGCGGAGAGAAGATTGCAGAAGCTGCCGAGAAGATGGAACCCAAGACGCCGGAAGAGAGACGGGAAGAGGCTGCCGAGGAAGCTCTGGGTACAGAAGAAGACAAGAGTGCAATGGAGGAAATGCTGGACGACGTTTCAGATATGGCAGAAGAAACCGAAGAGATGGCAGAAGAATTGCAGAATCTCAAAGAAACGGCAGAAGAACTGGAAGACAATGCCAAGGAAGCAGAAAATCTTCAGCAAAGCGAAGGGGCTTTGTCAGAGATTACGCAGCAGATGCAGGAGATCCAGGAGCAGAAACAGCAGGAAATGGAAGAAGAAAAGCTTGCGGCAAGGCAGGCACAGAAACTGGGAGCATATCAGCCGGAAGAGAAGAAGTATCTCTATCAGGGAATGGATATCAGGGTTTAAAATCTGGTTCTGACCGATAACTACAAGATAAGAAAAAGAAGCGTTACTGGGGTGTGATATCCAGAAGACGCTTCTTTTTTGTCTTATAGGGGATTTAGAGAATATTTACATTTCCGCTTTCACATTCGATGGAGATACTGCTGCCTTTTCCATTGTCTTTGTGATAATGCACCTCGCCGTCTTCATCTTCTTTGATTTTATGGCCGTCCAGTTTTACAGTGCCGTATTCTGTATTCAGGTTGTAGTTGTAGTTTGAGGCGGAGTCAGACAGCGCCAGTGACACATCACCGTAAGAGCTTTTTATTTTAGTTGTGCCCAGTACCGCCTGGCCGAGATCAAGATTTCCAGAATCCATGGAAATGCTGCTGTTTTTCACATGGATTTCATCGACGGAGCAGTTTCCATATTCATTGGCTAGGGCCAGAGTTTCCGTTTCCAGTTTGGAGAGCGAGAGATTTCCGCTGTCCAGCGTGATTGCCGCTTTGCTGGAAACCTGAAACTTATCTCCGGTTATATTTCCATATTCGTTGTCAAGTTCCAGTGTATCACAAATAATCGTGTTCAGTTCCAGATTTCCAGAGTCAGCGGCTATGGACAGAGTTTCCCCAGAAAGAGAATCCACAGTAAGATTGCCGTACGCAAGCTTGATATCGGCGTTTTTTGCCTGAATTTCACCGATTTCCATATTTCCGCTGTCATCTGAGACATTCAGCATGTCAAAATATGTTTGTTCAGGTACATAGAGCGTAACGTAATAAGGTTCCTGTCTGGCGGTTAAATTCTGAGGAATGAAAAATATGTGAAAGCCGCTGCGGTACTTTGCCTGAGTGTCCCCCTCCTGAAAATGAAATCTGCCGTCGGACACCTCATATTGAGGCTCTTCACAGGAGCCGTCCATATGATATTCCAGATAATAATCATCTCCCGGCAGAATGGAGAGATTGCTGTAGCTCAGCGTTATGGAAATCTCAGAGAATTCTTCCAGCTTCGTCTTTTGCAAATCCCAGGGTTTGGGAAATTTTTCTTTTCTGGCTGAAACATTATGGGATAATGCAGCCCCTGTCCGGATTCCCTGGGCAATTACCATACCGGAGCAAACGGCTCCAGAAAGTATGGCAATGCCAAGAATAGCAGTTAAAATTTTATTTCGTTTCATTTGAATGTCCTCCTTTGAGTGTTCAAAATGTGCGGATAACCTGTTCTATTAATTTAGAACGAGTCAGCGCAGCAATTGACTTCAAATCAGACATCCGTTTTAGGCTGAACTTTTGCCAGATTTTTCTGTGCAGTGGATAACATCAGTTTGATACGGTTCAATTGGTTCACCTCGGAAGCTCCCGGATCATAATCAATCGCCACAATATTGGCAAGCGGGTACTGATGGCGTATTTCCTTAATGACGCCTTTTCCGACCACGTGATTGGGCAGGCACCCGAAAGGCTGGGCGCATACAATGTTGTCCGTGCCAGAGTGAATCAGTTCCAGCATTTCTCCGGTGAGGAACCAGCCTTCTCCGGTCTGATTTCCCTGAGAGACAATGGGATCGGCATATCTGGCAAGGGTTTCAATGCGTGCCGGAGCCTCAAAATGCCGGCTTTTCTCGAATTCTCTGCGTGCGCTTTTCCTCAGCCATTCTAATGCTTTGATTCCCAAATTTGCGTTTCTGGCGCTAGATTTTCTGGTTCCCAGGTATTCAGCTTTGAAATTATTATTGTAGAAACAGTAGAGCAGGAAATCAGTCAAATCTGGAACTACAGCTTCTGCACCTTCTGCTTCCAGCAGTTCTACGAGGTAATTGTTGGCGGCAGGCAGAAATTTTACCAGAATTTCTCCTACGATGCCGACTCTGGGTTTTGCTTCGTCAGTCATTGGCAGTCTGTCAAAATCTTGTATAATCTGGCGGCAGTACTGTTTGAACTTCCGATGGGAAATCATTTTATCTCTGGAGACAAAATCAATGCATTTCTGTTTCCATTTCTGGTGGAGTGCATTGGCGGCGCCGGGTACTGTCTCGTAGGGCCTAGTACGGTACAGGCAGCGCATGAAAATATCTCCGAAGATCAAGGCATATAAACCTCTTTGCAGCAGGGGAAGCGTGAGCTTAAAGCCAGGATTTTCTTCCAGACCGCTGAGGTTGATGGAGATAACCGGGATATCGGGGCAGCCTGCTTTTTCCAAAGCCCGCCGGATAAAGCCGATATAGTTGGAGGCGCGGCAGCCGCCTCCGGTCTGGCTGACAATGACGGCTGTTTTCGTCAGGTCATAGTTGCCGGAAAGTACGGCTTCCATTATCTGTCCCACGACCATCAGGGAGGGGTAGCAGGCGTCATTATTTACATAGCGAAGCCCCATATCAACGGCTGATTTACCGTCGTTGCCAAGTACCACTATATTGTAACCAGAAACCTGAAATGCAGGCTGAAGCAGTTCAAAATGGATCGGAGACATCTGAGGGCAGAGAATAGTGTAATTTTTGCGCATTTCCTCTGTAAATATCACTCGCTTGTAACTGGAAGGCATAATCGTACGGCTTTTCTTCTGTTTTTCCTTGACCCGCAGAGCTGACAGCAGAGAGCGGATACGGATGCGCGCCGCACCGAGATTATTGACCTCGTCAATTTTCAGGCAGGTGTAGATTTTACCTGATTTAGACAGAATGTCGTTCACCTGGTCAGTAGTGACAGCGTCCAGTCCGCAGCCGAAGGAATTGAGCTGGATCAGGTCCAGATCATCTCTTGTTTTTACAAAATTTGCGGCGGCATATAATCTGGAATGGTACATCCACTGGTCCATTACCATCAGAGGCCGTTCTACTTTTTGCAGATGAGAGACAGAATCTTCTGTGAGCACGGCAATTCCGTAGGAGTTAATCAGTTCCGGAATGCCATGGTTGATTTCCGGGTCTGTATGATAAGGGCGTCCGGCAAGCACAATGCCCCGATGCCCGGTTTCCTCCATATATTTCAGAGTTTCTTCTCCTTTGCGGCGTATATCCTGGCGCATGTCTGCCAGCTCCTGCCAGCCAGCGTCGACAGCGGCAGTTATTTCGTCTCTGGGGATGGAAAATTCTTGTGAAAATACCTGCACAAGCTGTCTGGTAAGCACTTCTTTGGAAGCAAAAGACATAAAAGGATTCAAGAAGCGTACTTTGCCGGAGGTAATTTCATCCACATTATTTTTAATATTTTCAGCATAGGAAGTGACAATGGGACAGTTGTAATGGTTATTGGAATCTGGAAATTCATTTCTCTCATAGGGAATACAGGGATAAAAAATGAAATCGGCCTGATTCTTTATCAGCCAGGACACATGCCCATGTGCCAGTTTAGCAGGATAACATTCTGATTCGCTGGGAATGGATTCTATGCCCAGCTCGTAAATTTTCCGCGTGGATTGAGGAGACAGCAGCGTGCGGAATTTAAGAGTACGGAAAAAGATTGCCCAGAAAGGATAATTTTCGTACATATTCAGCACGCGTGGAATGCCTACAGTTCCACGGACTGCAGTGTCTTCTGGAAGAGGAGCGTAATCAAAAATACGGTGGTTCTTATAAGCAAAAAGGTTGGGGATTTTTTCTTTATTTTGTTCTTTGCCCAGCCCTTTTTCACAGCGGTTTCCAGTGATAAAGCTGCGGTTTCCGGAAAAGCGGTTGATGGTCAGCAGGCAGTGGTTTGTACAGCCCTGGCACCGGGATAATTTTGTTTCCACCTCAAGAGCTTCAATTTCCTGAATGGACAGCATGGTGGTTTCAGGATGGTCCTCATACCGTTCTCTGGCGATGAGCGCGGCTCCAAACGCCCCCATGATACCTGCGATATCCGGGCGTACGGCATCGCAGCCAGATATTTTTTCAAAGCTTCTAAGTACGGCATCGTTATAGAAGGTGCCGCCCTGTACGACAATATGTTGTCCCAAATCGCGGGCGTCGCTGACCTTGATTACTTTAAAGAGTGCATTTTTAATGACGGAGTAGGCAAGTCCCGCTGAGATATCAGCTACTTCAGCTCCTTCTTTTTGCGCCTGCTTTACTTTGGAATTCATAAAAACAGTGCAGCGTGTCCCTAAATCAATGGGATGTTCGGCAAATAAAGCAGCCTGCGCAAAGTCCTCTACAGAATAATTTAAAGACTTGGCAAAAGTTTCAATAAAGGAGCCGCATCCAGAGGAACAAGCCTCATTTAACTGTACGCTGTCAACAGTCTGATTCTTGATTTTGATACATTTCATATCCTGGCCGCCGATGTCCAGAATGCAGTCCACTTCCGGATTGAAAAATGCTGCGGCATAATAATGGGCAACGGTTTCCACTTCTCCCTCATCCAGCATAAAGGCAGATTTCAGCAGCGCTTCTCCATATCCGGTAGAGCAGGAATGGACAATTTTCGCCCCTTCTGGCAGTAAATCATAGATTTCCCGCAGGGCGAGCGTTGCAGTTGCAAGTGGATTGCCGTTGTTGCTGCTGTAAAAGGAGTACAGCAGAGAGCCGTCTTCCCCTACCAGAGCCACCTTGGTGGTGGTAGAACCGGCGTCAATGCCAAGAAAGCATCTGCCCTGATAGGTAGACAGTTCACTGGTCATGACATGGTGCCTGCCGTGGCGCCTCTGGAATCTGAGATATTCCTCCTGATTTGAAAATAATGGTTCCATCCGTTCTACTTCAAACTCAATTTGGATGCTGCCAGAGAGCTTTTCTAAAATATTATTTAAATCCATGGAAACTTCCTGCTTAAAATTTAAAGCAGAACCGATGGCTGCAAACAGATGGGAATGTTCAGGGCTTATAATATGCTCCTGGTCCAGCTTTAAGGTGCGGATAAAGGTTTCTTTTAACTCTGACAGAAAATGAAGAGGACCTCCCAAGAAGGCAACATGTCCCCGGATCGGTTTCCCGCAGGCGAGACCGGAAATTGTCTGGTTTACTACTGCCTGGAAAATAGAGGCGGACAGGTCTTCTTTGGAAGCTCCCTCATTAATCAGGGGTTGGATATCAGATTTGGCAAATACTCCGCAGCGTGCCGCAATGGGGTAAATTGCCTTATAATTTTTGGCGTAAGTATTTAATCCGGTGGCGTCTGTCTGGAGCAGAGACGCCATCTGGTCAATAAAGGAGCCAGTGCCGCCGGCACAGATTCCGTTCATGCGCTGCTCTACATTTCCTCCTTCAAAATAAATAATTTTCGCATCCTCGCCGCCCAGTTCAATGGCAACGTCCGTCTGGGGGGCATAATCCTGCAGAGCACTGGAGACAGCAATCACTTCCTGGACAAAAGGAATTTCCAGGTGCTTTGCAAGAGTCAGTCCTCCTGAGCCAGTAATTACTGGCGATAAAAATATATTTCCAAGAGCATCATGTGCCTTTGAGAGCAGATCGGAAAGAGTTTCCCGGATATTTGCGAAATGTCTCTCATAGTCAGCAAAGACCATTTCATTCTCCTGGTTTAATATTGCAATTTTTACAGTGGTTGAACCAATGTCAATGCCCAGCCGGTGTAAATTTTGTTTATTCATATTATTTCCTCCATTCTGTGCGCCTTTTGCACAAAACTCATGGCCGCCTGGCTCATCGCTCGTCAAAATAAATCATTTTTTTTACAATTTCTTCCTATTAAAATGTAACTCTGAAATCAAGCAACGTTTATTATACGACAGGAAATTACAAAAAACAATTCATTTTGCAGATTTTATAGAATGTTTAGAATCTGTAGGATATTTTTTCAGGTTTCTTTGTGAAATTGTGACGATAGAAGTTTGGAAATCACTGATTCAATATATGCAGGAGGAGAGAAAATAGAACAGCAGTGAGAAAGCCTGAGAGAACCGTTTTTCCAAACCAGAATATAATAACAGCAAAGGAAAATGATTTAACAGAATATGGAGGAGAATAATTATGGCTAGAATTATACCAATTCCCATTGGACCGATCTATCCCGGAGGTCCATGCAGAGGAATTATACATGTCATACAGAAGGGAGATACACTCTATCAGTTGGGGAAAAGATATCATGTGAGTGTGGGACAATTAATGTTTGCCAATCCATTTGTGGATGTATATAATCTGCAGATCGGTGATGAACTCTGCATTCCGGCTACCATACAGCCCAGGGTGGTAGGAGCAGAAGAGCGTCAGGAATACAGAGAAATGGAAGCGTGGGACACCCGGGAGAATGAAGGAGATTGGGATGACCAGAACAACTGGGACGGCCAGGAAGACTGGGACGGCCAGAATGACTGGGACGGCCAGAATGACTGGGACGGTCAGAATGACTGGAACGATCAGAATGACTGGGATAACTGAAAAAGTATAAAGTTTTTATGAAGTGGGTTCCATTCGTTGACAAAGCTGGAGAGAGAATTTATAATGAAAACAATAATATCAAGAGAGGTGCATTATGAATTTTCTGAATAAAATGGAACGGAAATTCGGCAGATTTGCAATTCCTAATCTGACGTTTTGGCTGATTGGTGCATGGGTACTGGGATTTATCATACAGTATACCATGCCCAAAGCCCAGAGTTTGCTGACCATGGAACCGTATTTGATTCTTCAGGGACAGGTCTGGCGGCTTGTATCCTGGATATTGATTCCTCCGGCAGTCAATATTTTATTTCTGATTTTTTTTCTGTCCTGCTACTATTTTATCGGGACATCTATTGAACAGGCGATCGGGACATTCCGATATAATGTTTACCTGTTTGGAGGACTGTTGTGCACAATCCTTGGAGCCTTTCTTTTATATGTGGTTTACGGATTATCTACAGGCATACCGGTAGTGGGGATTGGCTCTTATTTTGGAACGGAATATGTAACTATGTCGCTGTTTCTGGCGTTTGCGGCAATCTTTCCGAATGTGGAATTCAGATTGTATTTCATTATTCCTTTTAAGGCAAAATGGCTGGGAATTGTGGATGCAGTTTGGATGGCATTTTCCTTTTTTGTCAGCAACTGGGCCGGCAGAGTGGCGATTCTCGCTTCACTTTTGAATTTTCTGGTTTTCTTTTTCAGCACCAGAAATTATCAAAGAATATCGCCCAGAGAGATTCACCGGAAACAGGTTTACAGACAGCAGATGCGCCAGTCCCAGGGAGTTACTAAACATAAATGCGCAATCTGCGGAAGAACAGAAAATGACGGCGCCGAACTGGAGTTTCGGTTTTGTTCGAAATGTGAAGGAAATTATGAATATTGCCAGGATCATCTGTTTACCCATCAGCATATCAAACGGAGCTGAGGGCAAGCGATTAACTTCGTAGTCGACTGACGAACGGGAAATAACGTATAAAGTGCGGTAACTCAAGAAAACTAAGCCTCATTGACAAATAAGAAATTACAATTTATAATAATCCATAAGGGCGTTTGAAAGACTCGCTTTCCAAACGCCTTTTTCTCTTAGTAGGAAAGACCTTGTCACTCTAAAGCGTGAAAGTATCTTTCCTATAAGAGAAAAATAATATGCGCAGTTCGCGGAGAAGAAGTTGCTGCTAAGCAGCCCGCTCACGCGCGGAGAATGCGTAAAACGCATTCTTTTTTATAGAAGTTTTTGAGAATATTTGTAAACCAGGAGGAGTACAGATGGAAAACGAGATAGTTTCCAGGAATTTTATTGAGCAGATTATTGAAGAAGATCTTAAGGAAGGACATTGTAAAACGGTTAGAACACGTTTTCCACCGGAACCGAATGGTTATCTTCATATTGGACATGCAAAGTCCATACTTTTAAATTATGGACTGGCGAAGAAATATCACGGCAAGTTTCATATGCGTTTTGATGATACGAATCCAACCAAAGAGAAGACGGAATTTGTGGATTCTATCAAAGAGGATATTGAGTGGCTGGGAGCAGACTGGGAAGACCGCCTGTTTTTTGCGTCTGATTATTTTCAGCAGATGTATGAGGCTGCCGTGAAGCTGATAAAAAAAGGCAAGGCATACGTATCTGAACTGAATGCAGAGCAGATCCGGGAGTACAGGGGAACACTGACGGAACCCGGCAAAGAAGATCCGGCGGCAGGAAGAAGCGTAGAAGAAAATTTGAGGCTGTTTGAAGAAATGAAAGAGGGGAAGTATGAGGATGGCGCCATGGTGCTTCGGGCAAGAATAGATATGTCGTCACCTAATATCAATATGAGAGACCCGATTTTATACCGTGTGGCGCATATGACACATCACAATACCAAAGACCAATGGTGTATCTATCCTATGTACGATTTTGCACATCCTATAGAAGATGCCATAGAAGGAATCAGCCATTCTATCTGTACGTTGGAATTTGAGGATCACAGACCTTTGTATGACTGGGTGGTACGGGAACTGGAGTATGAAAATCCGCCCAAACAGATTGAGTTTGCAAAGCTGTATCTGACCAATGTGGTGACAGGTAAGCGTTATATCAAGAAACTGGTGGAGGATGGAATCGTAGACGGCTGGGATGATCCGCGGCTGGTTTCTATCGCAGCTCTGCGCAGGCGCGGATTTACCCCAGAATCTATCCAGAAATTTGTGGAACTCTGCGGTGTGTCAAAGGCAAACAGTTCGGTAGATTATGCCATGCTGGAATATTGTATACGTGAAGACTTAAAATTGAGCCGTTCCAGGATGATGGCAGTGCTGAATCCAATTAAGCTGATCATTGACAACTATCCAGAAGGCCAGGTGGAATATCTGGACGCGGCAAATAATCTGGAGAATGAAGAACTGGGCAGCAGGAAGATACCATTCTGCAGGGAATTGTATATTGAGAGAGAAGATTTTATGGAAGAACCTCCAAGAAAATATTTCCGTCTGTTTCCGGGAAATGAAGTACGCCTTATGCATGCATATTTTGTCAAATGTGAGAGTTTTGTTAAAGATGAGGACGGAAATGTAATAGAGGTACATTGCACGTATGATCCGGAAACTAAGGCGGGAAGCGGTTTTACCGGACGGAAGGTCAAGGGAACCATCCATTGGGTTCCAGCCCCGTATGCCCAAAAATGTGAGGTACGTTTGTATGAAAATCTAGTAGATGAGGAAAAAGGGGTCTACAACAAGGAGGACGGAAGTCTCAACCTGAATCCGAATTCACTTACTGTTTTGAAGAATTGTTATATTGAACCTGCGCTGGCGGAGGCAAAACCTTATGACAGCTATCAGTTTGTAAGACAGGGATTTTTCTGTACAGACGCCAAAGATTCTAAGCCGGATGCTCTGGTTTTTAACAGAATCGTATCTTTAAAGAGTTCTTATAAACTGCCAACACAGAATAAGTAGCACCAAGAGGAGGAATAGTGCCATGAATATATTTTCAGGATTAGAAAAATTCGGTTTGAAATCCACAGAATCCGTGAACCTGTTTGATGATGACCACAAAGGAGAAGGCAAAAAAGAAGAAGGAAAAGCAGCAGAAGAAAAGGCTCCCTCAGAGGAAGAATTTCTTTTGGAGAAAAGCGTGCGCTGTAAGGTATGTGATCAGGCATTTAAGACCAAAGTGGTTAAAAACGGAAGAGTGAAGAGGTTAGAACCGGATAAGGATTTAAGACCCAGATTTCAGTATATTGATACTTTGAAATATGATATAACATCTTGTCCGCATTGCGGTTATACGGCGATGAACCGTTATTTTGACCAGATTATGCCGGCCCAGGAAAAGCTGATAAGAGAGCAGATTGCCAGTAATTTTCAAGGGAAAAATGAACAGCAGAAGTCTTCTTATACATATGATGAAGCCATTGACCGTTATAAATTGTCATTGATGAATACGGTGGTGAAAAAAGGTAAAGATAGTGAGAAAGCATATACCTGTTTAAAGATTGCATGGCTGCTGCGGGGAAAAGCAGAGACTATGCCGGAGGGCAAGCCGGAAGAAAAGGCGGCGAAGGAAGAGTGCCGGAAGGAAGAAGAAGTCTTCTATCAGCAGGCGTATGAAGGATTTTTAAAAGCAGTATCCAAAGAGATGTTCCCAATGTGCGGAATGGAACAGAGTACGGTAGATTATCTATTGGCTTACATGGCATTTCATTTTAAGAAGTATGAGGTGGCATCAAAGCTTTTGGCAAGCGTAATGGCCTCACCTTCTGCAAGCAGGCGTATGAAGGATATGGGGCTGGAATTGAAGAATGAGATTATTGCCGAATTGAGAAAGTAAAAGACATAGGTGGGAGGGATAACCGTCCAGGGTAAAACGGCATTTTTGGCTGTAAATGATTGATAAATGATTGATAAATGTAACTGAATATTCGGAACAGAGGTAATGATTGGAGGCAGAAGCATGGAGAAACCGAGCAGAATTGCCGCAGGTATCCTTGCAGTATTTGCAATGATGTTCCTTACCGGCTGTACCAAAGAAGAGCAGAGAGAAGCAGCAGATCAATATCAGCAGCAGGCAGAATACTATACAGAGGGAAACAGCTATTTTGAAGCGCAGAAAGCTATGAATCAGGCGCTGGAACAGACTCCAAAAGATAAAGAATTACAGGAAGCAGCAGAAAAAATCAATCAGGAAGCCGCTAAGATGAGACAATATAATGAGACCATGGCCGCCGCCATGGAGGCAATAGAGAAGGATGACGCCAAAGCCCTGGATGAACTTCAGATGAGCCGGGAAGGCAAGGAACTTGCAAAAATGGCAGAGGAGACAGGAAACTATGTATATCTTCCGGATGGCGGAGCCACCGGAAAAGGAATAGGCATCTATGTTTTTGATAACTGTGACTGCAGGCAGTGGTATTATGGTGATTATATGGAAGGAAAACGGGAAGGCAGCGGAATCTGGTATTATGTCAGCAGCCATACCCAGGATGGAAGTCTTTACAAAGAAGTGTACGATGGACAGTGGAGCCAGGATGTTCCTAATGGAAAAGGGCATCAATTGATTGCATTGGGCGATACGGTGGATACGGATCAGAAATTTAAGGTAAAAAACGGACTGTTTTATGGGAAATATAAGATTAAAGATACGCTGGAAGACGGTACAGTTGTAACTGGTAAATACAGGCTGAAAAAGGGAAAATATGTTACAATTTCTGATGAAGAGCTGACTGCAAATAATTTTGAAGTGCCAGGCGAGCCTCATCTTGCCATTGCGTTTTTGTATAATGAGGCAGGGGATCTAAAGAGCTGTAAGATGGTATATGCAGAAGATGCCACAAAAGGGGTGAAGCATTTTTATTCACAGGATCAATAGCAGAATTCTGAAAAAGCAGGCTGATCGATTATGACCAGCCTGCTTTTTCCTTCTTATTTATTATTTTTTTCTATTTCAGCCATCTTCATAGCACGTACTTTTAAAGGAAGGCCAAACAAAGTGATAAAGCCTTCTGCATCATGATGGTCGTACAGATCGCCAGTGGTAAAGCTTGCCAGGGATTCACTGTAGAGAGAGTAGGGAGAAGTAGTTCCAGCTTTGATGATATTTCCTTTATACAGCTTGAATTTTACTTCTCCTGTGACGTATTTCTGCGTAGAAGTCACAAATGCCTGGACAGCTTCACGCAAGGGGGTAAACCATTTTCCTTCGTATACAATCTGTGCCATCCGGTTGCCCAGATCTTTCTTTATTTCCATAGTAGCGCGGTCAAGCACCAGTTCTTCCAACTGCTGCTGAGCCTCCATCAAAATAGTTCCTCCCGGAGTTTCATAGACACCGCGGGATTTCATGCCTACCACACGGTTTTCCACAATATCAATGATTCCGATGCCATGTTTTCCGCCCAGATGGTTCAGCTCACGGATGATGTCGGCAGGCTTCATTTCTTTGCCGTTTACAGTTTTAGGGATGCCGGACTCGAAGGTCATTGTCACATATTCTCCTTGATCAGGAGCTTTTTCAGGAGATACTCCCAATACCAGAAGATGATCATAATTTGGCTCACATGCCGGATCTTCCAATTCCAGCCCTTCATGGCTGATATGCCACAGGTTTCGGTCGCGGCTGTAGCTGCTGTCGGCAGAGAAGGGAAGGTCAATGCCATGAGATTTGCAATATTCAATTTCTTCTTCACGGGACTGCATGTTCCATTTATCGCTTCTCCACGCTGCGATAATTTTCAGGTCCGGAGCCAGAGCCTTGATGCCCAGCTCAAAACGGATCTGGTCGTTGCCTTTGCCGGTTGCGCCATGGCAGATGGCAGAAGCGCCTTCTTTTCTTGCGATTTCTACCAGACGTTTTGCAATTCCCGGACGCGCCATGGAAGTGCCCAGAAGGTATTTGTTTTCATATACTGCGCCTGCCTGTACGCAGGGAAGAATATATTCTTCAGCAAATTCATCAGTGATATCTTCAATGTAGAGTTTGGATGCCCCAGATAACTTTGCACGTTCCTCCAGTCCATCCAGTTCTTCTTCCTGACCGCAGTCAATACAGCAGCAGATTACTTCGTAATCATAATTTTCCTTAAGCCATGGAATAATGGCTGTAGTATCCAGACCGCCGGAATAAGCTAAAATTACTTTTTCTTTCATTACTTTTTCCTCCGTTTATTGAAAATTGATGTTCTGTCTGCTCAGAGACAGAGTATCGTATGCTTGTTCCCTGATGTATAATATACAATAATCACTGAAAAATGGCAAGCTGGAATTTTTCCTAAGAGTATGATATAATTTGGCGTGGACAAGAGCACTGCAAGAACATAATAAACTTGAGTCCATATTTTTATTTTATCAATAATTTTATTACCAAAAGGTCTTGTTGCCAAAGGCAACAGAGACAACTTGCACAAAAAGCGTTTGGAAAGCCAGCTTTCCATAACACTTTTCTGTGCAAAGTATTCACATCATAAAATGATGTGAACCTTTTGGTAATATAAAACTGCAATTTGCGGAAACTCAAATATAATAAAATGCAAAGGAAAAGACCAATGAGAATAGCGATCTGTGATGACAACATGAAAGATGTGAAAAATATAGCGGCACTTCTTGAGGAATACAAAGAATTACATAAAGGAACAGAGTTTGAAGTGGAGAAATTTTCAGCGCCCGGCGGCTTAATGAAAAAAGTTCAGCAGAAGGAGTTTGCAGATATCTATATATTGGACATTCTTATGTCAGATACCACAGGCATTGACCTTGGCGGCCAGATCAGGAAAGTTCAGGGAAAAAGTGTAATTATTTACATAACTTCATCAGACGATTATGCTCTGGAGGCCTATGAGGTGCATGCGGTAAGGTATCTGCTGAAACCAGTTGACAAAAATAAATTTTTTGAGGCTCTGACATATGCTTTTTCCTGTACAGAAGTAAAGGAAAGTCCTGTGTATCTGGTCAAAACGAAAGACGGGCTGGTACCTGTTTCGCATTCAAAGATAGAGTATATTGAGAATTCTTCCAGAATGCTGGAGGTACACCTGACAGATGGAAGACAGGTGAAAAGTATTTTTATGAGAAAAGCCTTTGAGGAAGAGATTAGGACTTTGGCAGAAGACAGAGCGTTTATGCAGGTGCATAAATCATTTATGATTAATATGGGATGCGTCAGAAGGCTGGATGGAAGCAGCGTGATTATGGACAGCGGCGTGAGTATTCCGATAAGCAGGAAAAATGCAGCAAATGTGAAGAGAGAATATCTTTTGTTTGTGACAGAACAGTACAGGTAGGGAGAAGAGATGGATTATTTTAGCAATATATCATACATGCTCAGCCATGCGTTTTTAATGCTGTTTATGTATCTGTTTATCACCCATCGTTATTCCAGGAAAGCCACAGCCGGAGTTTGCTTTACTTCTTTTATGTTATTGAACATTTTAGATTGCCTGAAATTAAATATTTTTCCAGGCAGTGACTTGTGCTATGCTGCTGTAACCATAACTCAGATTATTATAACACAGTCTACAGGGATTTTTATTTCCAGTAAAAGAAACCGTAAGGTGCTGTTTATGGGGCTAAGCGCCTCGAATTATGTAATTGTGGGAAGCGTTGCCTCCTGCATTTTGTATATTTATACAGGAAGTCGGTTTATTGCGCTGACAGGAAGTTTTGTGGTACATTTGGCTGTTTTATATATTGTGTATAAGGTGATCGGAGAACTGTGGATTAAACAGTATGAGACAGAATATACGCAGGGGTGGTGGGCGCTGTGTCTGGTACCGGTCTTTTTTTACTGCAGTTTTTCGGCCATTGCTTTTTTCCCAATACGCTCTATGAAATACCGGAAAATATTCCAGGCATTGTTTGTTTTATGGCAACCATGTTTGTATCATATACGGCGGTGCTGCGCTACATAGAAAGTGAATCCAAACGGAAAGATATTTATTGGAAAAATATGATTTTTGAGTCGTATATTAAAGGGCTGGAAAGCCAATATTATTTAGTGGGGCAGGCAGAAAAAAACCTGAAGGTCCTTCGTCATGACATAAGGCATTATTCCAGTATGATAAGCCTTCTGCTGGAGCAGGGAGAGTACGAGGAAGCTAAGAAAATTATTGCCCATATTAATGATGTGACAGAGGAAAATAAGGTGGTAAGGTACTGCAATAACCTGATTGTCAACGCAATCATAACCAAAATGGCGGAAAAAGCAGAGAACTTAGATATTGATCTGCGTCTGGATCTTTCCGTTCCCAAAGAAATCCCGGTGAATGAATATGAGTTCACGGCAGTCATTGCGAATTTGTTTGAGAACGCCATGATTTGTGTGAAGGAATTGAAAAAGGAGAGAAGATATATTGATGTCAAAATTCATTGCAGTATGGAACGGCTGTTAATCCAGATGAAGAATGAATATGATAGAGAGCTTTCTCTTGATGTTGTAACGGGGCTCCCCAAAAGCCAGAAGGGCGAGGGACATGGTCTTGGCATGCAGAGCGTACAGACATTTTCTGATAAAATAAAAGGTGATTTTGACTGTTTTTGCCAGGAGGGGATTTTTTACATTACGCTGTTTGCAAAATTTTAAACCTGATTGCAGAATTGACACTTTTTTGTGTAAAAACGAACAGTGGGCGCTCATTAAAAAATGATATAATTAAAAAAGGTAATTTGTGAATAATCTGGAGGAAGAATTCCATGCAAAAAATCTTTATTCGTTATGTTTTTGTTATAATGACGGCTGCTGTTTTTATGATTTTTGTAATTAATTGTCTGCTTACCATGCACTCACTGGAATCTCAGCAGTATATGACATTTTATACCAAGTCGGAACAGATGATACATACATTGGAAAATAATCAGATGGAACTGTCCATCATGAAGAAAAATCTGGACGAAGATTATCTTACGCGCGCCAGGGCGGCTGCTTATGTGCTGGACCGCCAGAAGGAAGTAGCTATGAATGTGAAAGAAATGCAGTATCTGGCAAATCTTCTGAATGTGGATGAACTTCATATGATAGATGAAAATGGGATCATTGTGTCTGCGTCCGTCCCTCAATATGTGGGCATTGATATGAATGATCATCCGCAGACACGGGCATTTCTCGCAATTTTGGAAAGTGAGGATGAGGATGCGTATCTGATTCAGGAGTCGCAGCCGAATGCTGCTGAGAATAAGATCATGCAGTATGTAGGCGTAGCCAGGAAGAGCAGAAAAGGCATTGTCCAAGTGGGATTTGAACCTACAAGGCAGATGGAAGCCCAGTCCAGGAATACGTACGAATATATTTTTTCTAAGTTTCCTACCGATGTGGGAGAGGAGTTTTTTGCAGTGGACAGCAGCACAGGAGAGGTATTAGGCCATTCAGCGGGAATACGAGAGTTTACGGCAGAATACTGTCAGTTGGATCAGCTTGTGGAATGTACCAAAGGTGCGTATAAAAATGGAGACGATGGAAAGAGTATGTATGTCTTTGCCAGGAAATATGGAGATATCCTGATCTGTGCGGCGCTTCCGCAGAGTATTTTACTGGAAAGACTTAAGGAGCAGGTATTTAGTACACTCATTTATCTGCTGTTTGTGGAAGCGATTGTAATTTTGCTGCTCAATTATCTGGTGAAGCGGAAAGTGGTTAATGGAATTCATCGGATTATGGAAAACCTTTCTTCTATAACGAATGGGAATTTGGATATTAAGGTAACTGTGGGAGGAAATCGGGAATTTGAAGCTTTAAGCAAGGGAATCAACGCCATGGTAAAGAGCATTGTAAACATTTCTGACCGGATTTCTGCTATTATTGAGATCAGCGGTGTTTCGCTGGCAGCTTATGAATATGAGCCGGAAGTGAATCATGTGTTTGCTACTTCTGGTTTAAGAAATCTGCTGGATATTTCAGATCAGAAGGCGGAAGCGCTTTATCATGACTTTGGGAAGTTTGATCAGTATATGCAGGAGATAACGGCCGTTCCCATAGAAGGAGAAACAGATATTTACAGGATTAATGATGCTAAATATGTACGCATTCATATGTCTAAATCTCAGGGGAAGAACCTTGGAGTTATTACAGATGTGAGCACGGATGTATTGGAAAAAAAGCAGATGCAGTATGAAAATACGCATGATGCACTTACAGGCTTGTATAAATTTTCTTATTTTAAACAAATTGCAGGGGAAATACTTATGGAAATGCCTGCTGGAAGTGTCTGTGCTGTTGTGATGCTTGACCTGGACTTTTTTAAATCTATCAATGACACGTTCGGCCATGATGCGGGGGATAAATATCTCCAGTGTTTTGCCTCAGTCATGCAGTCCATGCCTTTGGACCACTTTCTTACAGCAAGGCGTTCCGGAGATGAGTTCTGCATGATGATTTTTGGATGCAGTGACAAAGCAGAGGTGACAAGGCTGTTAGACCGTTTTTATGAAGTGCTGGGAAACAGGCGCATAGATTTATCACTGGAGGAATCCAGATGTGTAAGCGCTTCAGGTGGTTTTGCTTGTACAGAGGATGCAGAGGAAAGCATTGAGGAACTTTTAAACCATGCAGACGAGGCGCTTTATGAGGTAAAACGGCGGACAAAAGGAGTTTATGGGGAATATAGCGGATAAGAGGAACAGAGACTCGTGAAGTATCTGTTCCGCATCGTTGCGTCGTTGAAATTGGTTATTTAACAGTTGTAAAACAAATGTTAAATAGAGAAAGAAAAATGGCTTAAAACTTTGAAGAATATCGGTTTTACAAGGCTTTAAGCCACTTTTGATTTTTGGGAAAGTATCATAACTTATCGCAGAATGGTAATGTTTTAAAATTGTTGATCACAGAAAGTTGCGGCTATGCCTCTAAAGGACAGAGAGGCGTTTTATGGGCGTTTAAGCCAGAAAAGATTGACGGGTAAGGACACAGGAAGTACAGATTGTATATAACTTTGTCGGGGAACTGTAAACTTATGGCAAGGTGACATGCATTTTGCATATATTTTGAGGCAATTGATAAATTGGGGCGGGGATTCGGGAGAGTTCCTGCCTTATTCCGTGAAAACAAATATATTATCATGGAAGTATTTGGAAAACTGTGGTATGATTATTAAGTATAGAATATGCATAAATTTTTGATTTGTTCTATATAGTTTTGCAAATAGAGTGTGTAAATAGAGTTAAAATTTGTGGATAAAAATGGGGCGATATTGAGGCAATATTATGAATTATTAAAAGAAAATATTTTTAATATTGTAGGTGTCATTAGTTTGATTGTTGGAATTCTTGCATTTATTGATGGGAAATCTGCGAAAAAAAGTGCAAAAAGTGAGAAAACCATTAGAGAATATTTATTTTATGTGGCAGAAAAAACATTAATTTAATATAGAGTAATCATATTAATCATCTAAAGCAAGTTGAAACAAAGTTGTCAGATGCAATAAATGAACAAATACCAGTATTTGATTATAATTGCAGTTTTGTTTTTAATATATTCTGTTCAATCTTATATGATTTGGACTTTTTCAGTGCCCTCGAACCAGGTCGGCAGTGAATGGATGCCATTTATGCCATTTTCGTAAAAAATATCGAAACCCATATAAAATCAAATGCAATAATGAATGCCTTAAAATAATTGGTCCAGAAGCAGAGGTATCATTTATAAAGTTGTAAAGTCGTGTTAAAACATTAATAAGTGTTAAAAAAATCTGATTTAAAACACCAGGCGAATACTAGTGTACTGACATGTTGATATATATCCAAATTATACTGGTAGAAACAGCCGTTTTGATGTATACTTAAGAAAAAAACGGCGGTGATTCCAATGGCAAGACCCAGAAAATATATAATCAGCCTTACAGAAGATGAATTCAAGGAACTCAAATC
>CAJTCY010000022.1 GCA_910575075.1 Lachnospiraceae bacterium | reverse complement strand
GTTGTTTCTTTTACTTGCGAAATCTTCTTGTTTTGTGTAGAATTCATCTTGTAGATACCTTCCTTTTCTGTTCATTTGCTAACTGCCTGGTCAGCAATGACAGTATAGCGTAGGTATCTATTTTTTTAAATCCTTACTGAACTCTACACTTTGAATTATACAGGAAGCTTTCTAAAAACATAACAGGGAATTTTAGCTGGCGGGCGCAACAGCCGTATTGCCTGCGATAATCATAGATTCATATGCGAGTTCAATGGATTCCACTGCAATCTCACTGTTCATCGCGTTCATATCCGGCCCGTTATATTTGGTTACCCATGCGTCCTTGAACACCCAGACATTGGCTGTCGCCCCTGCTGCTGCCGCACTCTGTTTCACCTCGTTGGGCATTGCTGTAACGGCTCCCGTATCTAACAGCTCAATACGCACATCCTGGCGGAACCCTTTTTCTGTGCTGACAATCCCTCTCTGGGAACTGACACATTTCGCCACCCATTTTCGGAAACTGTCATCTACAATATAACCATACTTCAATGTAATGTTTCCATGATGAACAAGGCCCGGAACCTTGACAGGCGCAAGGCTCGGTGAATTTCCCTGACGAAATTCCACTACATCAACACTTGCCTCAATTCCCGATACCTCGCTAAAAGATGCAACTCCCTCTCCCGCAGTGACAACAAAATTCATACTCGTCATTGGATAGGGCAGTGAATTTGAATTTTTTATAGCTGGCATAATCCTTACCTCTCTTTTCTACTTTTTGCACATTTATCATTCGCCTCCGCCTGATGAAGCGGTATTCTGGCTGACACGGAAGATCACAAATTCCGCCGGCCTGGAGGGTGCGATACCCACATTGCAGATTAATTTCCCATTCTGAATATCATCCACTGTCATGGTATCTGGTCCAATATCTACAAAGTAAGCTTCTTCCGCACTTCCTCCCACAAGCATGCCAGCCCGCCACAATCCCTCCAGAAAAGAATTGATAGAAATAAAAACTCTCGACCAGAGTGTGGCGTCATTGGGCTCAAATACCACCCAATTGGTATTTGCCTTGATACTCTCTTCCACAAATATAAACAGGCGGCGTACGTTTACATAACGGAAAGAGCTGTTGCTGCTGGCTGTTCTGGCGCCCCAGATGCGGATTCCCTGGCCTGGAAGCGCACGGATCAGGTTAATTCCCTCTGGATTGAGCAGATCCTGTTCGGCCTTGGTATAATTTACTTTCAGCCCTGTGCATGCCACCGTCTCATTTGCCGGAGCCTTATGTACGCCTCGTTCCATGTCTGTCCGGGAATATACACCCATCACTGCCCCAGAAGGCGGGAAAAATCCTGGACGGTTTGTAGACGGGTCAAACACCTGAATCCATGGATGGTACATTGCTGCATAGGTACTGTCAATCATACTTCTGTATTCCTCCAGCTCTTCTGGCCTCACTGCATCTTTCGGCATATCCAGAACTGCAAAACGGCTTTTCATATTCTCACAGTGAGCTGCCAGAGAAACCATAACCTCAGGAATAGTAATTCCCGGAACTGCCAGAATGCTTACATTAGTATTTTCCCTAAAAGACTGAATGCCGGTACGCTTTCCCGGCCCACGGTCCTGTCCGATAAATGTTCCTGCGCTGACTTTTCCAATTGTGCCGTCAAATCCATCATCCAGGCAGAGCGTACCTCTTTTTTCTTCAAAAACTGCCTCCAACAAATCTTTGGGTTCTTCCAATGGCAGCGCTGCAACCTTCACAATTGCAGACTGTTCCATTCTTGTGCCAATAAAAGAGGGGGAAGCAATATTAAACGTAACACCTGTATATTTCTCCATCTGATCCATACAGGAGACAACCACCTGCAGTTCCTGAAGATACAGCACCACCGCTGGAAGCAGTGATGCATCTACAACCTCACTGACGAACGCTTTCTCAAATGTTATTTTGTTCTCCACGATGCTTTCAATACGGTTATACTCTTCCCCTGCTCTTACAATATCCCCCTCTCGGAATCCCTCTGTGGTCTTTGCTGTATACACACCGTTATCTTCTGCGGTAAGCTGCATCCTGCGCCTCTCAAGCCCTTCAATTTCCACACGTATTTTATTCCCCCATTTTCCCTGGTTTGCAGCCTCAAAAGAAAGCAGCCCTGACTTAACTTTTGCTTTCCTTGCATCCCCGGGAATGACACGTGACACATAACAGCGGGTTCCGCCGTTAGCAAAAAACTGTTCTACAGAACCCGGAAGATAACGGTATTCCTCATGTGTAAACTCACTTAAATATCCTCCAAACTTCTTTTGATAGTCTGCAAAGCTGGTGACAGGCACAGGAGCCCCCTCTGCTGGTCCTTTCTCTGCCAGCCCTATCAGGCCTGCGACACTTGTCCCCACACCTTCCAGCGGACGGGGAGAATTGTCAATCTCTTCCACATATACCCCTGGTGATAAATATTCTGCCATACGTATTAACTCCTTTCTTGATCAATTATGTGAATAGGATTCAGGTGTCAGAAGGTGGTGAAATAAAAGGGGTTGGCAATTTGTAAAACTACCTTTTAACACTTTAGTCCTATTATATGATTACTTTTGTCTGCCCTGGATTTGTAATCTGTATCACCCCCATTCCATTTGCGCAGGTCAGAACTGCTCCTGTACAAAGACACGGAGCGCCTCCAATAAATACCTTGGGATTCACTGGTGTCCACATGCCTGCTGCCGAAGGCATGCAGGGCTGAGGGGTAAGCACTCCCAATGCGGCTGCCGTTGCCGCCGCTACCTGCGGGTTAGCAGGAGACGTACACATTCCAAAAGGCGTTAAATTTGTCAATGCTGCCATATCTTTGATCGTTCCCGCAGGTTTTCCTCCTGCCTGAACCGTAGGTTTTGTCAGTGCATTAAAATTTCCTGGAGCAGTTCCAAAAGAACAAATAAGCTGTGCCCTGGTTACCGTCAATAAACCCATTTTTCTTCACCCCTTTACGTTATCTTCTTCCATAGAAATGATCGGGTTACGGACATCAAAGTCCTGAAAATATTCCTTTCCCCTGACCACAAAACGCGCCAGCCAGCCAGCATCCTTCCCATATACGGGAACCCTCAGCAAATATCTCCCTTCCTCTGATACCGTCCCATAGACAGGATGCACCAAAAAACAGCTGCCTTGCCATCTTTTCTTTAGGGTATGGTCTATTTGAACCATATCCCCCGGCAGCTTTTTCAAAATCCGGACGATCTCAAACTCCTGCCAGTCACTGGATGCCAAAGCATAATAGCTGTCAGCAAAATTCATCCTGCGGGTATGACAGAGAGATAATTTACAATCTCTTTCCTCATAAGAGACAGCATATACATCTGACTCCCTTTTTGCCACTGCCTGCACTTCCTCCAAACCTTCCATTTTTCCCTCCACGGTCAAAAGAGGCGGATTATTCCATGCACTTTGTCTGGGAACCAACGGTATTTCCATTGTTGGTAAATTCTCGCACAACATTTTATAACTCACTGTAATCTGAGTTTTCTCAAAACCATGCACATTGACGCCTAATATAAAATCCGCCCTCCCTGTGTCTGCAAAAAGCCAGTAAGCATGTTCAGACTGCCGGGGTTTCAGTGCCTTTTTGTTGTGAAAAAATACAGCTTGATCTTCTCTGATCACACTTCCATCCACTGCGTTTACAAATCTGACTGCCAGATCAAGCCTGCTGCCGAAATTCTCTGGCATTATGATTCCTGCCTCCTTTCGCCAATGCTGTCCAATGAAAATCTGGCTTCACTTACCCTGACAATGTCTCTGACAGTTTCACTGGATAAAAGCACTGGCGCAGCCTGGTAAAACAGACTTAACTGATACGGCTGGTTCACCGCCTGCCAAATTTGAAACTTCGCCTCTAAACTGATCTTATCCTGGGACAGTATTACCGAAGGTTCGGCTGATTGCAGCCATGGCTGCAGCATGTTGGGCATTATGTGGTCATTGTCAGACAAAATCTGCAGGGTACGTCCTATAATTTTCTGCGCATCGGCAGCCTTATAATTTGCCTGAGAAGCGTTATTGATATAAAACATGAAATAAATTCTGTATGGTTTGGGCATCTGCTGCTGAGACATCCGGCCAGCCGGCTGGAATCTGGGCAGAACAGCTTCTGTCTCCTCTTCTATGCGATACAGGAAAATCCCCAAGATATAATCCTGGTTCTTATCTCCTGGTCCTGAAACTTCAATCTGTGATGGAAGCGGTATCAGATCCGGACACATATGCTCTCTCAAAAGCCCCGCCAGATATTTGCTGATATCTGAGAGAATAGAATAATCTGCCATTTTTTAACCTCCATAACCTGCCAGCAGTATATTTAAATATTCAGAAGCCTGATTTTCACAGTCTTGCGTAACCAGCAAAGCCAAGTCACTTTCTGGTACATACCAGGCGCTGCATCCAAAAAGTTCCTCTGTATCCTGCTCCCATAGATAAATATCTGACATATATCCAGCACTCATCTTAAGCTCGCCTGCCTGGTTTCCGTTCTCATACTTTTTTTCAAACACATAAAAAGTATAATATTTCCCTTTTTCCGAGAGAGTCACCCGTTTCTGGTAATTATCAAACACATACCGAAAACCCAGACATTCTGAAATCGCCTTGAGCGGAATATACTCATTTACCGCTTCTGGATACTGCCTGAAAACATACGGATTTTCCTCTTCCTCCATCTTGGCGGCAAGAACCTGCGCCATCTTTGCCATCTCCCCCTGTTCCTCCTGGTCCGCGGCGCTCAGAAACGCTTTCAGAAGCGCTGACTGCTTCTGTTGGCTTCCTTTGCTTCCTGACACCTCTTTTAGAAGCCTTTCTGCCTCCTGTTTGGAAAAAGATGCGGTCTGCAGCACATCTGCCTGCTCTGCGATGATAGTCTCTGCCTGTGTCATGCAGTCCTGAAATTCACTGGAAGCAGACGTATTCTCCAGATCAAGATACGCTGCGCCGGCAAGCGCCTGATAAACTTTCTGTATACCAGCTAGCGCTGCGTCTGAGTTTACAGGAATTAATGCCTTAAGCCCCGCCAGTTTTTCTCTGATCCCATCGGCATCCCCGTCCTGAATGTACTGGACCGCTTCCTTAGTAAGCTGCTGCGCTGACTGCACTGCCGTCTGGGGCATTGCATCTGAATTCCCTGCCAAGACTTCCCCAGACTGGCTGATCTGTTTTTCCAGAACATCAATGCGCAGATTCAGCTCTTCCAGCTCTGCGTCTGCTTTCTTCGCACCCGCCAAATCATTTTTATCAAGAGCTGACAGTTTCTCCTGCTGCTTATCATTTTTCTGTTCCAAAAGTTCTGTCAGCGCTTTCACTTGTCCGTCAGAATTTTCCCTGACATCCAGACTTTGCAGAAAACTCATATACTGATCCAGGCTGCTGCCGGCATAGGGAGCAAACGCATCCTCCTTGATTTGTTCCCTCACACGCTTTGCTTCTGCGAGCAATTCCTCTGTGAATTTTTCCCCCTCTTCTGCTGTTACTTTGCCATAAATGGTACGTTCCAGATACTGTAATTCACTTCCTGCCCGGTCTGCCTCGTCCTGTTGACGTTTTAACGCCTGATTCCGCAGTCCCTGAGAAGTATCACTTCCAAAAGCTGCCTGCTTATATTCCTCACCCGCTCCAGCTGTGAGCAGCTGAAAATACGCGCTCTTCGCGGCTGCAAGCAACGTGCCGTTCAGATATTCCAGTTCGCTGGCCGCATCTTTTGTATCATTCTCCATGATGCTCTTTAAAAGAACTGCACGCTCTGCTGCCGTATTACATCCTGCCGTATCTCCGGCCGCAGCGGCGGAAGCTAAGGACTGTTTAACCATATATTCTTCTCTGCTCATTGCGCCGCTGCCCTCGGAAAGCCTTTTTGCGCCATATAAGAGCAAGCTCTCTTCTACCTTCTGAATGCTGTCGCTGACGCCTGCGTTTAAATCCGAATTGATCTCAAAATAGTGACTCTGATTTTTGTCATCCTTAACCTCCACACCTTTTCCCTGCAGAAACTGCAGTAATTTATCCAAAGGATCTCTGATTTTTTCCAGTACTATCACTCTTCTTGATGCGTCAAGCGCCTCCATCGTCTCCAATACAGATTTGCGTTTTTCTTTCTCTGTACTGCTGTAATAGCTTTGCAGCCCCTGAATCTGTGCATCTATCTTTTCTGTCTCTTCATCCTGAACCTCCATTTGGAAAAAATCTTTGATTCTCCTGACAGACAATTGATCCGTTTTGCTCTTATCTTTCTTGTCAGTCAGAATATCATACTGCAGTTTTAACGGCTCCAGCTCGCTGAGCTGCTCAAGATCGTAGGGATTTTTAATATCAAAGATGCACACAGCCTGTCCGGTTCTCAAATCATATGTAATGCCGTCCGCCCTGGTATGATGGGTGAGAAATAAATCCTCAATTACCTGATTTTCCACGGCAGTCCCTTCCGCGGTAATATCTTTGAGGGAATCTGCACTGGTAATGCGAAACCACCTGCCATCCGCAAGTTCCGACTTATAATATCTTTCCATCTGATTGCTCTCAGATTCTGAATTTGCTGCAATTTCATAAATCTCATCCTGCATCGCGCTGATATGAATCAAGTGGGTTCCAATCAGGAGCGTAGCATTTTCAATCTCTGCTGCATTAATGTGAACGGATGTTGTCTCATCAAACAGCGCCTGCACCCATACCTTTTTTGATGCTGTCAGCAAAACAATAATTCCACTGCATATTATCAGCGCCAGGAGGACTTGTTTCTTCTTTTTTCTCATCATGATACGCTGCTCCTTTCCTTGAATATTATCTTTTAGGTAATTGCGAAACTATCAAATTATCGAAATTTCATATACAATTTATACAATTGTACTAAAATATTTTATTCATACGAAACGCACAAAATGCAGGGCGCACCAAGCATTACAACGAACCACTTAATACGAAAATCATGTTCCGCAAAGGCTTCCATGATTTTTGTGTTTCGTTTCCATGGTGCTAGAATGCATTTCTTAGCGTTTTGTATGATAAAATATTTCTTCTTAAATTTTTTGAATTGTATATGAAATTCAAAAATTTACTGAGTTCCGCAATCACCTAAATATTATCTTTAGGCTCAATGAATCTACATCAAATTCCGTAAGATACAATTCCGCTTTGGAAGCATCGTAAAATCTGACTCTCAATTTCTTCAGATCTCCTTTTAACAAAGATAAATACGAAAATGGCTCGCCAATCGGTATCAGCTGCTCTTCAAACAGACGCTTTCCTGCCTGCGTCTCCACTGTGTAAAAAGCAATTTCCGGTTTCTCTGCTGTTGGAGAAATAACCAGTTTTATCAAGCCATCTGCCCTCATGCTGGTCTGATATCCGGCAACCGTCAGATTTTCCCTGTCTGCCATTTTATATGTTTTTACCACCTTAAGAGGACCTTCATATTCGGTGGGATCAATCTCGCAGTCATCTATAAATTGATCTTTGTTATACAGCCGTATGACAACTTTTTCTGCATTTTCTTTGTCCAGTGCAAGATGAGAAATCCTCTGCTGCTTATCTGTCCGTTCCCCAATCTGAACATTGTCAATCCACAATTCAAAGGACGTCACCTCAAGTTCATATTGCTCTGGTATGAAAATTCCCACCTCAAACATGTTATCTTCCACACTGGTTCTGATCTGATACATCGCTCCCTCTGCCAATTCCTCTGTCACAAAACTTTCTCCTCCTGACACTGCCTGCATATTGCTTCCAGAAGCATACATCATGGATTCTGCCGCCCCGCAGCTTAATCCATCCAGGACAGACAATGCCTGGGTATAAGTCGACAGCGCCTCCAACAGCACCATCTGACTGTCTTCATACATTTCCTGCTGGGAAGACAATTCATCAAAAGACAAATCTCCAGCTTTATTTAAAAGCATTGCCGCATCCACATCACCCCTGAGAAGATCTGTTTCCTGTTTTAAAACCTGGTATGCATTTCTGGCAGTGATCACAGCATCATAACTGTCTTCCACAGAGTCAAGCAGCTCTTTTCGGGCATTTTTTTCCTCCGCGGCCGCCTCCTGATATTCCAGAATATTCGTATATAACGTATAAGGATCATCTTCTACATATCTCACACCTGAAATCTGTCCTTTAAACCATTCTTTGGGAATCTTAATAAACAATATTTTCTTCGTCCCTGTCCATGGAGCGTCCACCTCTTCCAGCAGACTGTCATACTGTGCCTTCAAAACATCACTGTCTAAGGTTCCGCCAGTTTTTACTGTCTGTATAAAAGGGGTCAGGCGGTCCATCTTTTTGCCATATTGGTTACGCATCAGAGAATAATTGGTATCCAGCGCAATCCTTTTTAACTGGAGCTCTGCTTTTGCTTCATAATAAGTCTGATCCTGCTTCAAGGCATGTTCCTGTATACTTCCAAGATCTTCTCTCTGCATACTTGTCTCAACATAGGGAGTTAGAAACTGATAGCCGCTGGACACATCAAACCCAATGAATTCGCTCAGCTTCTTTTTCGCTTTTTCAAAGGAACGCATCTTTTCTGCTGTTTTATTCTCCAGTGCACGAACTGATTTCTCCATAGCGTCAATATCACTGGCGGCTGCTTCTCCCACCAAAAGCCTTGCGCGGTTGCGTTTGAGCGTTTCTTCTCTGTGCGAAAGCTGCTCCTGGCAAAACGCTACGGTTTCTTGAAGCGTATAAACTTCCGTAAATTTATTGCCCGTCTCCTCATAGACTTTATATTTTACTACGGACATTTCATGGCGGATGGAGTTAATCTCTGACTGAATCTGAATTGGTTTGTATGTAAATTCAAACTCTTCTGCTAAATCTGGTTTTTCTGGAAATTTAAAAGAGAGCAGAGGTGTCCAGCGGAAGGTGGACATATTCTTTTTCTTCAGTTTGATAGATTTCACTGCCTCCTGATATTTCACTTCTGCAAGTATCTTCTTATTCTTTAATTTCCGGTAAGCGCTGCTGTGTGACATTGCCATAGTCTTTGCCTGGAGTACGTTCAACGTTTTTCCGGCTCCGGAAACTTTTAAGGCAAATACATGACTCATCCCTAAGACAGACGCCAGACAGAAGATGAGACAGAAAATACCGTACTTTTTCCTCATTCCATCACGGCTCCTTCTCTATCAAATACATGGAAATATTCCCGTTTTTCTTGTCGCTGTAAAATGTATAGCGGATCTGCTCCAAGGTATACGCATACAGATAAATCAAATAATCCGACTGATAACTTCTGACTGCCGCCACATCTGAAAATTGCTCTTCAAGTTCCATATAAACCGGACCAAAAAGGCAGTCTTTTTTCTCATTCAGATAAGAAATAGCAACTGCTTCCGCAAAGGTCACCGCTGAATTCCCTTCATACTCTGGTTCCCCCAGCAATTTTCTCAGCTCTGGAATAGACTGGCAATAACTATCCCTGATAGAAATCCCCGTTTTCAGCACATAGATTCCCTCCACTTTCATACCGTCGGTGAGCGCCTCTTGATCCTGACTGCCCCGGTACACTGCATCAATGTCCATAAGCGCTGCAGAAAATTCATCTGTACCGTCTGTATAGATTTTCCGCCTGCCATGATAGATTTCTTTGAGTTTCTCCGTGCTTTTTCCCAAAAGGCTGGTATACAACAACTCATCCTCCTGAAAAGTTCCGGCAAAGACCTCATTTCCCCCAGAATCAAACAGCTTGCCCTCTCCGTGCTTCTTTCCCCTTACAAATCCTCCTTCATACTCCTTATTTCCATTTTTGCGGTACAGAACGCCCTCCCCGCTGTACAGATTATTTTCAAAATTTCCTTCATACTGCACCTTTTCTCCCGGATAATAACAGGTTCCCTCCCCTTCAAACTTATTGTTCTCAAACATGCCTGTATAGGCGATATCTCCAGATTTTCTATACAATACTCCTTTTCCTGAAGCAGATCCTTTGTCTACCTCTCCTTCATAAGCAGTCTCGCCGGACGCTCTTTGAATTCTCACTCTGCCTCTGGCAAATTTCAGTGCCAGAGAATCATAAGAATATGTGCGGGTATCACCTCCAAATGCGGCGAGCGGATGAAGCCACAGAAGATAGAGCCCGCTGAGAACACCAATTACTAATATTGCCGTCCTCAGAAACCGCCTGCTGACCATCCACCACAAAACAGGAACATAATCCTGCACATTTCTGGGGTTTATGTCCAATGCTCCTGATACATATTCTGGCAGCTTTTTTAATTTTTTTCTCCCTGCAAACTTCATCTCTTCTTCCCCTTCTCTAATTAATCAGTGACTCCGTACCAATTTTCTCAAAAGAACTGGTAAATATCCGCTGCAATGGGAATTCTCCAGCTATAATCTGGGAAAACAGCAGTGTCAGCGCCAATATGCCCAATAGTACACAAAATATCTGCAGAGCCCGCAGCACCGCCTTCTGTCTTCTGCGAAAAAAATCTCTGACAATTTCTGCCGTCTGTTTCTTTTCCCACAGTTCAGAATCTATCTGAATATCCTGGATCAGCTGCGCAAAGCTACAATATCCCTGCTTCCGAAGCTTCTTCTGCATCAGCTTCACTCCCATTGTCTTCTCCAAATCCTGGTTCTGCTCCATCATCCAGAGAATGATTCCTGCACATTTCACTGCACACTCTTGTTCACTGACAACTGCTTTCAGCCTGCTGATATCCATTTGATAGCCAAAAGATATACTGCCGTCATTTCTCAGATAAATCTGCCGTTGATCCAACAGGAGATACAAAATCTCCCAGGGCTCGCCCAGCGCCAGACACTCTGCCGCCAGATTTACACAGATCTGCCGGCATTCATCTTTGGAATATCTTCTGCCGCTATAAAACTGATCCAGCAGCCTCTCTTTCTGCCAGGGATAAAGCACACAAAAATTATCCCGAACATAAAACACCTGAGCCTGGGAAAATCTGCCGTTTTTTCTTCCCTCTTCCAGAATTTCCAGAAACAGCTTTGCCCTGTTATGTTTTTTTATCAACAGGAGGGTAAAATATGCTCTGTACTCTTTCTCAGCAGTGTCACAGACAATCCACACTTCATATGGCCCATTTTCCAAAACTTTGCTGATTTTCTCCAGTTTCTTTCTGCCTGCGCTGTATATCATATTCTACTCCCGTTCTTTTTTGCCACGCACGATAGCATAAGCATACGTACAGAGAGCTGGCACATCCGCACAGCAGATCTGAATCTCATAAACCCCTTCCCTGCCTGGCGCTGTGTAAACACCATCTGGGGTAATGTTCCCGCTTCCCTCTTCTGTCAGCTCATAGATCAGGCTGCATGGCTTCATATGGCTGAACTTCACTTGAAAATACCAGCTTTCTTTTGGCTCTAAAATTACCGTAGGTGTTTCCGGGGCAATGCTTGCGTTTTCATCCTCCTGATATGTCTCAGTTTCCCTTGCGGATGAGGAAAACAGCACTGCTGTCCACCGGAATGTCAATACAAGACTGTTCACATGTCTGTGCAGCTTTGCCGCTGCAATAAAACTGCCCCGATCTTTCATCACTTTAACCGCAGTCTCTATCTGCCTCATTCCTGTGCTCTTATCAAACAAATCCACGCTGCCATATATGGTACTTGCCATATCGGCTCCAGATTCAGAATCATTGTCATCACTCTCATATCCCAGCGCCACATAAACCTCTCCCCTGCCAAGCCCATGCATAATCTCTCCGGAATAATAGATACCTCCCTTTCTGGCATCTGCTCCAAGGGGAATTTCCAACTTTCCTGTTGACGCCATGGGCATATGAGAATCTTCTGGCATTTGGTCCGAATCCTTCTCCCCGCCTGTTGTTTTCCCCTGTTCCTTCTGTCCGCTGCGACGCCCTTTTCGAAAATAAGAATTATACTCTCTTCTCTTTTCTTCCCATCCTGGTGCGCTGATATATTTCTTAACGCCTTCTTCTATGACCTCATCTATGATATAGGCACTGTCTGTGCGGACCAGTTTCAGCCTTGCCAAAGGCAAATAATCTTTTTTCTCTTCCAGGCTGCGCATTTCCAGGCTTATCCCTGCAATCTGCCCTGTCACAAGATCATGTGGTTCAGTCTCCCGCAGACAGATTCGAAACGTCTGGCTGCCCATTTCATCGCGGAATACCATATGGGTTTCATCCCCTTCTGTCTTATCTGTCCAAATCCAGTAATTATTTTCCTCCCACTGCCCTCTGTTCAGAAGAATATTATCAAAGTTTATCTTCAGCTCATGGTTTCCATTCTCATCCACAAAAAAAGGCATCTGAATCGTCCCACTCCAGGAAAGAGGATTTTCGTTTTCTGACAATTTTCTTAATTTTATGTTTACTCTGGCAGATACCCCTTTGCACACCGTAGCAGGCATCGTAAATTCCACACAGAAATCTCCGTCTTCATACAAGGTTCGCTGCAGAAAAAAATCACTCTCCAGATGAAAGCCTTCTTCCACTTCTGCGCCATCCTTCAAAAATAATTCATAGCCTTCACATATGCGGTTATATTCGTATGAATCCTCCTGCTTCTCAAAGTTTGCCGCGAAAACAGAATGTATGCCGGTTTCCTGATAACGCATGCACAGCAACGCTTCATTCCCCTTAATCTCAGAAAAACCTTCCATCGCCGAGAGTTTTTTGACAGCGGAAGTCTCTACAATAATTTCCCTCCCAAACTCATCAATCGCTGCTCCGCTCTCCAGCATCAAAGACAGATCATCCAGGCTCAATACGTTACAGCCGCATATGATCCCAGAACCGTACATAAAAGAATTCATAAACCGCCTCTTATTATTAAAGTACTCCTGTTCTGCCTGAAAATCAGAGGAAGTCAGCATTTTTCCAGAATAATAGCGGTTGCGCTCAAAAGGAAATAACTGATTGTTTTTCACATTCTCCTACCTCGCCTTTCCTTTCACATTCTATTAATATTTTACATGAATCGACAAAGCGCTGCTTAAAGATTTGTTAAAGATTCTGCATTCTCATGAACTTCTCACCTGTCATAAAATACATAACCCGTGCCGCGCACGGTCTGAATCATATTACTTTCCAGATAATTAATCTTTTTCCTCAAGTTAGAGACATGCACCATTACTGTTCTGACATCGCCCAAATCATCTGTTTTCCAGACATACTGATAAATTTCTTCATATGTCAGCAGTCTTCCCATATTGGAAATAAACAGTTCCAATAATTTATATTCGATCGGGGATAAGTGCAGTTTTTTCTGTTTCCTGCCGTCCTCATCCATCTTCCAGACCATATGCCTGGATAAATCCACCTTAAACTGACGGAAAACTATAATCTCTCCATTTAACACATCTTTTCTGTATGCACGCTGACGCCGGATATTCGATTCCACTCTGGCAAGAAGCACTTTTAAGTCCAAGGGTTTTGCCATATAATCGTCACCTCCGTTATTCAAAGCCTCCACAATCAGATCCCCGTCACTGGTACTCCCCACAAAGACAACTGGAGTGAAAATTGTTTTCCGAAGCCTTTTACAGAAATCCAGCCCACTCTCGTCTGGAAGCTCTGCCTCCAACAGAATTAAATCTATCTGTTCTTTTCTCACCAAAGCTTCTGCTTCTCGGACAGTATATGCGGAAATGACCTGGTACGCATTTTTTTCAAGCTTTGCCTTCATGGCAAAGCTTAACTTTTCATCATCTTCCACCACCAAAATCTTTCCCTTGTTCATACTATTTTCCTCCCTTGCCGTAAAATAATAAAAAGAATGCGTTTTACGCATTCTCCGCGCGTGAGTGGGCTGCGAAGCAGCAACTTCCTCTCCGCTAACTGCGCATAATTGCTATTTTTTTATTTCATAGGAAAGGTACTTTCATACTTTAACATGACAAGGTCTTTCCTATGAAATAAAAAGAATGGTAAAATCTACCATTCCTTAAAATTATAGCTTTTTCGACTTTTCTCAACAATACCGCTCATGTTCACTTTCTGCCGTTGGCGCACAATTTTTCCCGCTGCTTCCTCTTATCCACCGTCTTGTTTCATTTTCCAGAACAAAAAATCATTATAGCAATTCCTGACACTGCTATATTCCCGGCGGCTGATCGACAATATCTCCCCATTGCTTAAAAAACACTCTCCGCCGTCCATCCGTCTGACATGTTCCATGTTTACAATGCATCCTCTTGCGATCTTAGCAAAGGAAACAGATTGACATATTTTTTCCTCAACAGTATGAAAAGGAACTTTCACCCAGGAATCCCATTTATGATGTTTCATATGAACCTCCACTCCCCGGTCTCTGCTTCTCATATATAAAATCTGCGATTGGGGAAATTTTCGTTTTTCTCTTCCATAATTTAACTCAAGGCATTGCTCTTTCACGTATTCGCGCATATGCCACCGCTCGATAATCGCTCTTACCGCATGTTCTGTCACTGGTTTTACTAGATAATGAAACGCCCCGATCTCAAATGCCTCCACTGCGTATTCCCGGCTGCCTGTGAGAAACGCAATCTGGGCTCTTTCATCCCATGCGCAGATTTCTCTTGCAATTGATATTCCATTTTTCCCCTCGCCCAGCATAATATCCAACACATACAATTGATAGATTTCTCCCTTTCGCACACTGTCCAGTAAATCCTCACCATTGGAAAAACACATAACCTCTGCCGCAACCGCCAAATCTTTCAGTACAAATTTCAGATTTCTGTATATCAGTTTTACTTCAAAAACATTGTCCTCGCAAACTGCAATTTTCATCTGTACACCAATTCTTCCGGCGCCTGCTAATTCTGACTAAACAACCGGAATAAATCATTCAATAATTTTCCATACATCCCGAAATCTTCTGAAAGCATCAGCTTCCCCTCCTTCTGCCCCTCCTGAAAAATTCCCTCTACCAGATGCTTCATCTGAAGCTGAACTCCTGCTGCCGCAGCCTGACAGCAGGCATTTAAAGCAATATTCTTAATCTGTGCCCCGGAAAGTTCGAATTGAGACGCAAGATACTCAAAATCAATCTCTTCCCTGGGAACAGACTCATCCAGCATATACTCCCACAATTCCTGCCGCAGCTTTGCTCCTGGCATATGGAACGTGACATGGTAACGAAACCTTCTTAAAAACGCACGGTCAATATTAGAAACAAGATTCGTAGTCATCAATACGATTCCCGAATATTCTTCTATTCTCTGCAGCAGATAAGAAATCTGTGTGTTTGCGTATTTCTCCATGACATCTCCTGCACCTGTCCGCCTGCCAAAAAGAGCATCTGCCTCATCAAACAGCAAAATCATATTTCTCTTCTCTGCCAAGTCAAACACCTCTTTTAAGTGTTTCTCTGTCTCTCCCACATATTTATCTGTAATCTGGGACAAATCTACCCTGTAAATATCCAATCCCAGGCAGGAAGCAACCACTTGTGCCGCCATGGTTTTTCCTGTCCCAGGCGGTCCTGAAAATAACGCCGAAATGCTTCTGCCATATGAAATTTTCCTGCGCATTCCCCACTTATTCCATACAGTCGTCTGACATTGTACCTGGCAGCACAGATCTTTTAACAGTTTTTTAGGATATGGCGGCAGTTTCAAATCTTCCCAGGTATATTTTCCTGATAAAATATGCATATTCTGACTGTGCACCTCATCCATGACCTCATAGCAAGTGCGGAAAATTTCCTGCATATCCCAGTCTCTGCCATGCCCCGTCCCTGCCAACCGCTCCATTACATTCTCGATCTGCCTGGCATTCAGATTCATCCGGGATGCCAGCGTTTCCACGGGAAAGCCGGCAGAATCTTCCAGATAAATATCTGCGAAATAATTCCAGAAACCTACCCGCTCCTCCATGCTGTATTCGCCAATAGAAACCAAATATACAGGCCGTGAAAATACAGAAACTGGTTTTATTTCCAGGCTTCCTGTCAAAAAAAGCGGAAAATTCCACATATACTCCTGTTCCACTCTCTGAAAAACCTCCCTGGGAAACATAATATTTCCACCACTGGCAAATATATCTGTAATGCAGAGGGCTGTTTCACTCAAGAGACATTCCCGCAGCACACGCATCCATATCTGATTCTGGATACATTCTCCTTCCACAAGCTTTCCATAAGGCACAAACAGTACAGAAACCCCTGCCTTGCGGGCCGCCTGATGTACAAAAAATTTCCTGCCGCTTCCGGGTCTGCCGCTGACATACAGCACTGCCTGTCCACCTTGCCTCTGCAAAAACTCCGCCGCATGTTCCTTTTCTCTGGACATAATCACCTGTCTTCCATAGGTTTCATCCTTATGCCATATCTCGCAAAAACCTCTCAGAATATAATCAATCTCTTCTTCTCCCAAAAGCCAGGCGGCCAAATAAGGGTCCGGAACAAATGCCGCATGAAGAAAATTCTCTTCTTCCATATCTGCAAGAAGCAGATATTTCACAAGAAGATATGCCTCATAAATCTCCCGAATATGGTCGATGCACTCATCTTCCCTGTAAGTAAGCGCCCATGCTTCCTGAATATTGGCTCCCTCTGAAGGAATACCGAAACACTGCCCTAACAATTGCAGTATTCTGGGCTCCATGCACGTCAGAAGATAAACCTGAACGGCTGTCACTGCTGCCGGGTTTGCCTCCAAAAGCCCGTAAAGCCGCTCATAACGCCGTGCTGTTGCAGGCATGTCATGGAACAGGCATTGAGGAAGCTCCTGGCATCTGGCGAGATCCTCCTTTGTCACTCCCGTCATGAGAAGTCCCCGATATTGTTCAAATAACTGTGGATTTTCTTCCTGATTCAAATACAGAGATAATTTCAAAACTGCCAACGCTGCCAATCTCTTCATATGCAACATCAACCTCCATCTATGATATCAACCCAATTATATCTATGGAAAAATCAGAATACAATAGAATGGCTGCTATCTTTAACGTATCTTTAAAAACAAATGTTCTCTAACAAAGCGTGACAAGGTCTTTCCTATAAGGATTCAGGTGTCAAAAGGTAGTATTATAAATGCTTATTGGCAATTTGCACAAATAGGTACAAATTGCCAGCTTCATTTTATTTCACTACCTTTTGACAACCGAATCCTATAAGATAAAAAAAGACTATCTTCGTAAATTGTTACGAAAACAGTCTTCTATAGAAATTCTTTTAACGTTTTTCTTCTGGCTTACTTTCAATTAATTTTATAGGTAATTGCGAAACTCAATAGTTTTGAGAAATTCATAGTTTCGCAATTGCCTAAATTAATTTTATTTTGCAAGGAGCTCATCTGCAAGCGTTTCCATATCTGCCACCGTATTTTCTTTCATGGCAGACTTCATGGTAACTGTCTTATCACAGATTGTAATATCCTTCATCTGTTCCAATATGGTTCTCATAGCCTTTGCTGCCGTAGGAGCCCAAGAGCCATTTTCCATAAGGGCAACCGTACGTTTGCGGTATGTTTTGCTCTTTAAATGATGCAGAAAATCTTCCATACAGGGGAATAATCCACCGTCATAGGTTGCGCAGGCAAGTACCATTTTGTCATAGCGGAAAGCATCCTCAATCGCCTCTGCCATATCGTCTCTGGACAAATCAGTAATCGCCACCTTTTTAGCTCCCTTTGCCTCTAAGATTTCTTTTAATTTCATGGCTGCTTTTTTGGTATTTCCATGAATAGAAGCGTACGCTACCAGAATTCCTTCATCTTCCGGCTCATAGCTGCTCCACACCTGATATTTTCCAATATAATACGCAAGATTCTCTTTCAAAATCGGTCCGTGCAGAGGACAAATCATCTGAATATCAAGACCTGCCGCCTTTTTCAGCAGCGCCTGCACTTGCGCGCCGTATTTGCCCACAATATTAAAGTAATAACGTCTCGCCTCGCACGCCCAGTCCTCTTCTGTATCCAGCGCACCAAATTTACCAAATCCGTCTGCAGAAAAGAGAATTTTTTCAGAACTTTCGTAAGACACCATAACCTCTGGCCAATGTACCATAGGCGCCATAACAAACGTCAGCTCATGGCTTCCCAGATTGAGTGTATCTCCCTCAGCCACCACATGAGAACGCTGTGATAAATCAATGTCAAAAAACTGCGCAATCATTGGAAAAGTCTTAGCGTTTCCAACCACCTTCATCTGCGGATATTTCTCTGCAAGCGCCTGCACATTGGCCGCATGATCCGGTTCCATATGGGAAACCACCAGATAATCTACCGTTCTTCCTCCCAGCGCCTCTTCCAGATTATTCAGCCATTCCTCGCCTCTTCTGGAATCTACCGTGTCCATCACTGCTACTTTCTCGTCCAAAATCACATATGAATTATAAGATACGCCGTTTGGAACTACATACTGGCTCTCAAACAGGTCAATATCTTTATCATCTGCCCCGATATATTTAATCGTATCTGTAATGGTTATGTCTTTCATTATGCTTTCCTCCTAAAAATTACTTACTGTCTCTTCCACTGATTATTTACTGGTAAGGTACTCATCTATCCCCTTTGCCGCTGCCTTACCTGCACCCATGGCAAGAATTACCGTCGCGGCTCCGGTTACTGCATCCCCTCCTGCAAACACGCCCGGCTTGCTGGTGGCCCCGTTCTCTTCTTCAGCCACAATGCATTTTCTGCGGTTAACATCCAGTCCTTTCGTGGTAGAAGATATCAGCGGATTGGGAGAAGTCCCCAGAGACATAATTACCGTATCCAATTCCAGGTCAAATTCAGATCCCGGAATTTCAATCGGGCTTCTTCTTCCAGATTCGTCTGGCTCGCCCAGCTCCATACGGATACAGGTCATGCCCTTCACCCATCCATTCTCATCCACCAGAATCTCGGTGGGATTTGTGAGAAGGTCAAAAATAATGCCTTCTTCCTTCGCATGATGAACTTCCTCCACTCGTGCCGGAAGTTCTGACTCACTTCTGCGGTATACAATATGCACCTCGGCACCCAGGCGCAAAGCTGTTCTCGCAGCGTCCATTGCAACATTCCCGCCGCCTACCACAGCCACTTTCTTACCCTTCATGATAGGTGTATCGTAATCTTCCCTAAACGCCTTCATCAGATTATTTCTAGTGAGGAATTCATTTGCCGAAAACACGCCGTTTGCCTGTTCTCCAGGAATTCCCATAAACCTGGGAAGTCCAGCGCCGGAACCGATAAAGACAGCCTCAAATCCTTCTTCTTCCATCAGCTCGTCAATGGTCCCCGCTTTGCCGATCACTACGTTCGTCTCAATCTTAACGCCCAATGATTTGACATTCTCTATTTCTTTGGCCACAACCTCGCTCTTAGGAAGACGGAATTCAGGAATCCCATAAATCAACACGCCGCCCGGCTCATGAAGCGCTTCAAAAATTGTCACATCATAACCCATTTTGGCAAGATCTCCGGCACAGGTCAATCCTGCCGGCCCAGAGCCAATCACCGCCACCTTATGGTCCTTTTTCTCAGAGGCAGGCTCTGGCTTGATATTATTTTCTCTTGCCCAGTCTGCCGCAAAACGCTCCAATTTACCGATAGAAACCGGTTCTCCTTTGATTCCACGGATACACTTCCCTTCGCACTGGCTCTCCTGAGGACACACACGCCCGCAGACTGCCGGAAGGGCGCTGGAGTTGCTGATTACCTGATAAGCCTCTTCAAAATTGCCTTCTTTGATCTGGGAAACAAATCCTGGAATATCAATGGCAACCGGACATCCTTTGACACACTGTGCATTTTTACAGTTTAAGCATCTCTCTGCCTCTTCCATAGCTTCTTCTTTATTATACCCAAGGCACACTTCATCAAAATTCGCCGCGCGTACCTTTGGTTCCTGTTCTCTTACTGGTACTTTCTTCAATACATCCATTATTTGTCACCTCCGCACTGTCCGCATCCGCCATGATGAGTATCGCCTTCCTGAAGCTTTAACATACTTCTGCCTTCTTCTGTCTTATACATCTGCTGGCGCTTCATGGCCTGGTCAAAATCTACCAAATGACCGTCAAACTCTGGTCCGTCCACGCAGGCAAATTTCACCTCATCACCTACAGTAATACGGCAGGCTCCGCACATGCCTGTGCCGTCTACCATAATGGGATTCAGGGATACAACAGTGGGAATCCCCAGTTTCTTTGTCAAAAGACAAACAAATTTCATCATAATCATTGGACCAATCGCAATACAGAGATCATATGTATTTCCGCCTTTTACCAGCTCTTCCAACTGATTGGTGCCCATGCCATGGAAGCCATAACTGCCGTCATCTGTAGTAACATAGAGATTTCCTGCAGCCTTCTCCATCTCGTCCACCAGAATCAGCAGGTCCTTTGTCTTAGAACCCATGATCACATCACAGTCCACGCCGTTCTCGTGCAGCCATTTTACCTGCGGATATACGGGCGCTGTTCCCACGCCTCCTGCTATAAAAACGATCTTTTTCTTCTTCAATTCTTCTACAGGCGTCTCGGTCAGTTCCGAAGCGCATCCGAGCGGTCCTACAAAATCCTGAAATGCGTCTCCTTCTTCCAGGCTCTCCATTCTCTGCGTGGAAGCTCCCACCGTCTGAAATACAATGGTAATAGTTCCTTCTTCCCTGTCATAATCACAGATAGTAAGCGGAATACGCTCACCCTCTTCATCCATCTTCACAATGACAAATTGTCCGGGCAGACAGGATTTTGCCACACGTGGCGCTTTGACATCCATGAGAAAAATCTTATCTGCCAACTTTTTCTTCTTAACGATTGGGTACATACTCAAACCTCCGCTTAAGTTCTCTTTTTGTATATTACTATATCGTTTCTATTTTAATATACTTCACATGAAATTTCAATGATTTTCTTTTTCTGGCAGCGGTGAGGAATGAATTTATTTGTTTCTTCATCAAATCCCTGATTTTTCATTTTCTGAACCTTATCCACATTGAAACAATTCATGCCCTCTGTTATTCAGCTCAGATAAGCCTAGAAAACCACTGAGATTGTTGATATGGAAGAGTGGATGGAGAGGAATAGGAAGGAATAATGATAAAATAGTGCCTTTGGCTGTGTGGGTGTCAAAGGCACTGGATTTGTCATTATAAAGAGAATAAGATATAGGAGAACAAAGTTTAAATTTTAATTAATAACTTTTCATATATATGAACAAACAACTTTAAGCCATCCGAAGTAATAGATACGGCGTGTGGTTTATTAAGCTCGTGATTTGCATTCAGTAGTCCTAATCCAATATAAAAGGAAAATACAGAATCGAATAGCTCTGGTTCTACATTAATTTTTTTCCCGTTATTAAAATTTATACATATTTGCATAAAGCATAAAACACCGTTAATTTTTATAGTGGTATCATTTTTGCAATTGGGAATTAAAGAAGGATCAATAGTAAATGTTTTTTGTTTTAGTATAGAATATAATTGCTCATAAGTTAGATTACAAGAAGCTGTTTGTGATTTAGAAATAATAGTATCAGTACGAATCCAACCAATTAAATCATACTCATTTATAAATTCATTAAGGGTCGAATGAACTGCAATCTTAATATCTTTGCTATCGTCAACCTCTCTGATGATTTTTGACATAACTAAAGATTTAAACAATTTATGTTTATCGGGATAATCTTGTTCCATTGTTTTTTCTAAACCGAGAGAGTTTATTTTTGAAGCCAAGAACGTTTGGCTGAGCACAACAGCAAAGACGGGAATATTTTTGTTTAAAGCGTATTCATATTCAAGCTGAGTATAACTTTTCCCGGATGTTTCTTCAACGGAGCCATAACGACCACCAAGAATAAGCATATATACATCAGATTCATCAATCCATTTATAAATTGTTTTTAGCTGTGATTCATTTCCAGCTTTAAACAATTCCATACCGGCAGGAATATGACCAGCTTCAAGAATGGCTTCAACAGCAGCTTGGCGTTCTTCGATGAGATCGGTATATGTAGACGAAACAAAAACTTGTAATTTTTTATTCATTAATATCACCCCTTAAATATTATTAGGGAAATTATAGCATAAACGATGAATATAGTAAATATAAGAACATTTGAATTTATAAACAATGCTAAGGGTATAAATATCCAAAAACCAGACAAAGGCTCATAATTGCGTCCTGCCAGCTACACCTCTTTACTAATGCCATACATACCATTTAACATGGATAAGACTTTCTCCATACCACTTTCCTTAGAGCCGGAAGTTTTATAGGTATCCTTCCACGCCTGCGCCAGTTTCTTCATTTTCTGCCCGTCTGTTTCTTCTGCCTGCGTTTTTTTACCGGAATCCGAAAAAGATGTCTGCCTGCTCCCCGCTTTTGAGGACAGCCTCTGAAACTCATCCGCAATCATTTCTTTCACATCTGTGCCGTCTGCCGCCTTTTGGAACGCCTTATCCAGTCCGTCTAATTCTTCCTCCATAGTCAGCCTCCGATAACCCGTTTCAGAAGTTTCATCCTCCACATAGCGTTCCCTCGTACCGTTCTGGTAGCCCTGCGCGATTTCGTCATAAAGATTCCCGTAAGCCCTGACGGAATCCTCCGCCCTGTCTGAAATGCTGTATGAACTGCTGTCCGTCCTCTTCCCTTTCAGTTTTTCGGTTTCTCTGGCTAATGCATTTCCATAATCATTTGCAGAGAGGGTGCTTGTCGCCCGCTTTGCCTGTCTTATGACGGCATCTTTCTCCCCTTTTACAATGACTTTTCCGTTTGCTCCGTCCATGCCCCTTTCACGAAGCTGCTTCCGGTAATTTTCAATACCCTCCTGTGAAATGGAAACCTTTACTGGTTCCGCCTGCGGCTGTGGCGCAGCTTTTTCCTTTTCCTGCTGACTGGTAGCCTTCACATTCTGAAACAAGTTATTTCCTGCATTGATTTGGCTTATAGTTCCTTCAACATTTACTGGCATATCAAAATCCTCCATTCCTAAACTGCTGCTTATTCCTATGCTCTGAAATCTATCCCACCCAGCGTTCCGTCAAGCTGGTTTAAAATACTGGTGTCAAAAGCATCCCCCGGTTCCCATCCCGGATTGTTTTCCCTCACCAGTTTCTCCATCCTTGTGGCATAATCCCCCGCCATGCGCTGTAACGTCCATGCGGCAGAGTTACGCTGCCCGGATGGGATAGTCTTTAAATATTTGTTTATTACATCAGGCTGTTTACTCCCTTCCGGTTTTCCCCAGCCATATGTCCTAAGAAAGTCCTGTTTCACCACCTCTGCTAACTCTGCTTTCACTTCATCAGATACGGACACTATTTTTTTCCAACTTCCATTTGTTCCCTTAATACATCTGTCAGCTTCCTCCTTTGAATGCCAAGGCACACCATTCTCATCATAATACAAATTACTGTGCTTATATTTTACTCCTCCACTAATATTAGTTCCTGTCCGGTTAGGTATACCTGCTTTATTCCCGTTCTTCTGCGCAAACAGCTTATTCATTAGGAAATACCCCGAAAACCACTTCCTATTGTGACTGCTGATATTCATATTGTGACCTCCTTCATCAATACATCTGTATTCCTATATCTTCAAATCCAAATTGGCACCAACCTGTGCCTGCATCTTTGCAGTATTTTTTTCTACATCATTTTCCGTAGCAGCTTCAATAATCGTCCGAATATCTGTATCGTTCAGATAGATTGTGCCGTCTTTAGATGCAGCCATCTTTTCATTTATGAGCTTCTCCACTTTATCATAAGACGATTTTTCCTCCATTTTTTCTTCGGTTTCTTCTTCCGTTATAGTTTTCTTTTCTTCCAGCATTTGCTCCAGTGTTTCTTTCTTTTCTGCTGCCTTTTCTTTATGCTTCTCCAGCAGTTTTTCAGCATTTTCCCGTCTTTCTTCCCGGAGTTTGTCACTCATGTTCAGCATATAATCATTTCTATAATACCCGACAGAATGGTATTTTCCATTTTCATCAATATAACTATGTTTGAATACAACCGTCCATCCACTGGCTTTGTTAATGCTTTCTATCAAATTCATTGCCGATTCAACGCCCCTGATTAGCTCCTTTGTTTCTTTTTCCTGCTCCGGATTATTCTGCATTTTTTCCAAAAGTTTAGGGTTGATTGTCAGCGACTTACCACTTTTAGCCTCTGAGAAGGCATTACCAACTTTAAACTCCACACTGGGAACAAGTTTTGCAAGTTCACTCGCATAATCTGTTGTGCTTTCTGTATTACCGGTTTTGGCTGCCGCTTCTGATGTGTTTTCTGCTTCCTTCTTTTTCGCATTGCCTGCCACACTGTTTCCTGCCATGCCCTGTGCCGCATAGCTACTGTAATTGCCTGTAATCTCCATGGCCATAATTTTGTCCTCCTATCTCAAAATTTGAAATCCTTTTTGTCTGTGCGCTGTCTTTATAACATTTTAAGCAATTCATAATACCAATAACTGTTTATGCTTTCATATGGAATCCGGACTACCGCATCTTTTGAACCGACTTCATAAAAACAGATTTCCCCTGCGCCGCCCAAACCGGGGAGCTTATAAAACCCGCCAAAAACAATGCATATATCCCCTTCTGCATTGTTCCGGCTCAGGAAATCCTCAAATGCCTCCCTGTCAACATAAACATAATGGTCATCATACGAAATCATTCTGCTTAATTCTTCCGTATCTCCTGAAACAATTTCATTTTCCGCACCATACCTGCCCACCAGAATATCCCGGCTTTCATTGCATCGAGCATAGGAATGGATATGTACAGCCATCAACAAAACCACAATTTCCAGAACCATTCCGGCTGCCATACCAACGCAGAGCCTCTTCCGATATGGACAGAAACCTGCAATTTTCTCCATCCGCCTTTTCATATCCGTAAATTCCTTTTCTCCAACGTAAGTAGAGGCAGGTGGTACATCACCCATTCCTGAACGCAGCAGATTCAAACTTTTCAGCAGTACAGCGCCATATTCATGTGCTGCCTTTCCGCTGTTCTGTATACACACCCTGTCACAAATATCTTCCATATCTGCCCGGAAATATTTCTGGATAACTGTCAGGAACGGATTTACCCACAAAAGACATCGCAATATATCCCATGCAAAGCCACACCATAAATGCCCTAACCGGATATGCGTCTGCTCATGCCGTACCACAGCCTCTAGTTCATCCCCGCTGTAATTTTCTACCATTACTCTGGGCAAGACAATTTTTGGCTTTACCAATCCAACCGTGAACGGCGTGATATTCATTTCCGTGACATAAATACGGACGCTTTTAAACATCACTTTTTCCATCCCGGCAACTGCCCTCCGAAGACACAACCGCTTTCCGAAGATACAGATTCCCGCAGCAAGAATGCCCGCCATATAAATACGGTCAGCCCAAAGCCATGAAGTCGTTGCTGCCGTAATCCGCCATGTTGCCCCCAGTACAGCTTCGTTTTCATAAAACATCTTCAATCGCCCAAGAAACGGAATGATCAGAAACAATGACCACAGCATCCCCCTTAAAAATGTCTGTTCTGAAAAAAACATTTTCCGAAGCAGCAGCACAAACCCAGCCAGCATGAAAGAAAAGGCGGCACAGCGCACAAGCTGAGTAGTGTAATACACAGCACAGAAATCCAGAAGGCCGCTAATCCATGTCCAGTCCAGCATGGCAGTCACCGTTCTTTGTCTGGGGATTCTGTCCCCCGTCCTTTGCTTTTCTCCAAAATCTCCTCCAGTTCCTTTATCTGCTCATCTGTCAGATCAAAGCTCTGCAGCAGAGCCGCCATTGCATTTGTTCCGCTGCCAGAGAAATAGCTGTCCACAAACTTCCTGCTTTTCTCCTTCACGCATTCCTCCTTCTGCTTCAACGCATAGTAGTGATAAACCCTTGAATCACGCTCGTCCACGGTATAGCCGAGAACTTCCTTCTGATTCAGGCGGTTCATCAGCACCCTCACCATCCTCTGCGACATATCCACATTTCCCTGCATCCTTTTATAGACCTCAGAAGATGTCAATGGTGTATCGCTCGCCCATAAAACTTCCATAATCTGCCATTCACTCGGCGTAATCTCTTCCTTTGCCATATTTTTCCTTCCTTTTCCTTCATTTTGTCACTTTATATATCGGTCAATTATCGTTAATAGTTAAGAGTCGTTGACGCTTTATTCAATCATTAAAACAAAGATATTCCTGTTCTGATTGCACTGTTAATGGTATTTCCCACAATTTGAAAGGTAAACCCAAGTACAATAATTCGTCCATAATCAAGGGCATAGGGCAATATATTTTCCGTTGCTCCAAATATCAGACACAGAGGCTGTAAAAAGGCAAGAACCGTCCAGATGATGCCAAAAAAGCTCCCGAACACAATAGAGGTCCCTAAACCTTTTGCTGCTTTATCTCCCTCACCTTTCCCAAGACTAAGGCTGAAAAAGGCAGCAAGACCGTCGCCAAAAAGCGCAGCAATGGCGATGGTGATTGTTGCGACTGGGGCGATGATATTTGTAGCCCCGTTCCCTAAAAAGCCCACGCCCTGCCCGATAAAAATCTGGTCTACCATATTGTAAAGGGAATTGATAATCAGTGCTATGATACTGGGAATGGCATAGCTTGTAAGCAGCTTCCCGATTTTCTCATAACCAAGTGGATTGGCTGTTGTCTGTGTGCTATTCATTATGGTGTCCTCCTTTAATTAGAATTCTAAGTATAAAAATAAAAAAATTATTTTCTGGCAAATAATGGTACATTCCCTGCGGTTGAAAATCTCATGTGAAGCCCTCCTTTCCATATGATTAGAATTCTAAGTATATAGGCAAAAAGAATACCTATTTTGTATTCTCCGTCATTTGAAAAATGACTTTTTCAAAGACTTTTAAATCTGATTCAGAGATTCCGGCAAAAATACTCTGCATATACTCGCTGATGCGCCGGGTTATATCGTCCTTTATCTCAAGCGTCTGCCTGGTCAGTACAAGTCTTTTATACCGCCCGTCACTGGCTAAACTCTCACGGCGCAAGTAGCCGTTACGTTCCAGATTGCTGATAAGGCTTGTGACAGAAGAACCTTTGACCTCCAAAAATTCCTCTAAATCTTTGGGGAAAATATCCCTTGCTTCCGATTCAACAATAATGTAATGCAGGATAAGGGCTTGGATACTTGTAATTTGCGTATCAGTAAAAAAACCTGCAAAGTATCTCCGGATCCTCCGATTCAGTTTGTCGTATTTTTCCATTAACTTTTTTTTATCCATTAAGATATTGCCCCTTTACTAATTAGAATTCTAAGCAAGTGTATCTATGTTACTACTCTGATTTTCAGTTGTCAAGCGGGGGGATGAAAAGTTCATACCATTTTTACAAATGGCAAGAAAGAAATTTCAGTGGGTATCAAGATAATTTTCAAAGGGTTTGGGATTCTTCCCAACAAGCCTTTACTCTATATATCTTTATTTAATTGCGTTGGATTTTCCTACGTAGGTAAATCAACATAGGCTGTTGAAAATGCAGAGCCGCTATATACCGCACTTGGAAAGCTGTTTTTGTACTGACACTCTTTTTGGGGGATAGCTACTGCCCATTTTTCTTTCTCTCATTGCCTTCCCATTTTTTCCGCTCTACAAACCTGCCCATGAAAAAGGCAATAACACCTACACCAATCCCGGTCTGAACACAAAACATCAGGCTTTCCACCTCTCCTGGAATCTCTCCGCCAATTATGGTTTCCAATACAGGATCAAACCATGGCTCATATCCCTCCTCAATCTCTTTTACGACCTGGCTTCCGGCATCATCAGATCCGCCAAACTCCGCTCCTTTCAGAGCAATCAGCGGAACAACGATCAGCAGCGCCACTGCCGCCAGAATTACTGTTATCCATTTTTTATCTGCATGTTTCATTCAACTTTCCTCCCTTACATTTTTTCATTTTCCAGATACCCTGCATTTTTCAGTTCTGGCTGTGCATAGTTTTCCAGAGTAATCATGATAACCACAGTCAGGCATCCCTCCACAATGGCAAGCGGAAGCTGCGTAGGCGCAAATACACCTAAAAATTTGACAGCAGACGCCATAATCCCTTCTTCTGCCGGATAAGCAATGGCGAGCTGAAAACTGGTAATGCAATAAGTAAATAAATCCCCCAGAGCTGCTGACAGGAACACTCCCGCTCTCCGGTTCACCTTGCACTTTCTGCAGAACCTATATATCCCATAAGACAAAAAGGGACCTGCAATGGCCATGGAAAATGTGTTGGCACCCAGAGTAGTCAAACCACCGTGCGCCAGCAATACCGCCTGGAAAATCAACACAAGAAGCCCCAGGATACTGACCGCGCCAGGACCAAACAAGATCGCTCCCAGGCCCGTTCCAGTCATGTGAGAACAGCTTCCGGTCACGGAGGGGATCTTCAAGGAAGAAATTACAAAGATAAACGCCCCGGACATGGCAAGAATTGTGATATTCTTTCTATTTTCCTGCAGTTTTTTCTGAATGGAAAAAAAACCTTTTATCAGAAAAGGCAGGCTGATAATCCCCCAGGCTATGCAGAAGCCTACTGGAAGATACCCCTCCATAATGTGCATGGCACTGGCTCTGGGCGTAAAGCCAAACGCCGCCGCAAACATAATGCTTGCTATAAATAGTTTCTTTTGTCTTTTTGTCATAATGCTTCTCCTCCTTTTGATCTGCTAACACACACTTCCTCTCATTCACATGCGCATATTCTTTCCTATAGAGATTCAGGTGCCAAAAGGTGGTATTATAAATGCTTATTGGCAATTTGCACAAATAAATACAAACGTTGTGGAAACTGTCAGGACAATCCACAACTTTTTGTACCTATTTGTGCAAATTGCCAGCTTCATTTTATTTCACCACCTTTTGACAACCGAATCCTATAGATGAAAAAATGCCGCATCCACTGCTTCCCAGACAGTAAAACGGCACTCATAACAGACCTGCAGCGATAATAAATAGTTTGGTATTACCAGGCAGGTCTCTATGCAGCCAGTTATCTCTCGTAACTTACTGCATGCCGTTACAAAAGGCAGGTCTTCTGACTCAAGCTTCCTCATTCTCTTCTGCCTTCCCAGTTTCCCAGTGGCACAGACCATATGTCCTTTCGAAGAGAACTCCACTCTTACAGCGGCGGGACCGTATGAGAATCTCACTCATTTCCCTATTATCCTGTAAAGCATACAGGCACCTTCTGTAATTAAATTGTTCGGATGCGCTTGCCGCACCTTCGTAAGAATAACACAATATGGCAAAAATGTCCACAGCTTACTTTTCTGAGTTTCCCCATTTTTATCAACAACCGATATTTTAGTACCAAAAAATGAGAAAACTCAAACTTACTCTGCAGGCTTTTCTCCCGCAGGAATCCTCATTCTGCCAAATGTCAGTTTATCCAGCCTGTCGATGCAAAAATCAAACAGAAAAGATATTATAAATGTAATGACAAAAGTCACCGCAAAAAACAGATACGGGCTCTTCTCCAGTTCTGTTGCTTTCGATAAATACAGCATCGGCAGTCTCTGTAAAATAAAAAGACTGAAAACATGGCTGCCAGCATACTGTATCAGACGATTCTTTAAACTCAGTTTCATGGTAATCAGAACACCCACGCAAACGAAACTTACAGATGCCAATTCATAAATCCACACGTTATGGTTGCGCAGGCCATTAGTAACCACTGTAAGAATCATGCATCCCGACAGGGCAATTCCATAATTCATTCCTTTTTTCAAAAAAGCATCTATCTTATCTTTATATATTGCCCACCATACCCCTAAGGGAAAACACAGTAATGTATTATAATATCTGCCTGGCCGCACTGGAATCAGTGCAAAAACAGCACATACTGTCAGAAATGTCAGCCATGCAGCCCCCAGTTTCTTGTGATTGATACAAAACCGAAAACTGAGATACGCCAGCAGATACGAAATAATAATCGCCATAATATACCAGGTACTGTTTCCTATCGCATCCCAGCAAAGCAGGGTTCCGATCAGCTTCCGTGCAGAAATTGTTCTTCCCAGCAAAAGATTAGCGAGCCAGAACAGCCCTACTGCTATGGCATAATGGACCCATACCCTCAATGCACGCTGCAGGGGCAGCGATTTCACATAAGAAATTCCCTTTTTCTCAATGGAACACATTACACCATAACCAGAATAGAAGAGAAATGCCACTACAATCATCTGTCCCAGCATATAATTAATTAGAGAAAAACCCTTATCCCAAACACTATCGAGTGTGACATACTGTGCATAGTGCCGGAAAAAGACAAAAATCACAAATATCCCCTTTATAGAATTAGATTTTTCCAGAGACGCATAATCTGGAAAAAATTCTCCTCTTTTCGCAGGTTTTGCTCCGATCAAAAAACTAATCAAAAACAGCAGTAATATCAATGACATGATTTTCTCCTTCCTCTTCTGCCCAAATTCTTTCGTAAGTTTCGCATATCAGCAGCGCCATCGGCAATAAAGTTTTTTGAGCCAGCGATACTAAATCTCGAAATATTCACTGCCAATCATCAAATCATCTTCCAGCAGCTTTACGAACTTTGCCACAATCCCCTTTTTTTCCTCCCAGATTTTTTTGGCCCGATCTGTAACCATTGGATTTGGTTCTTCCTTATTAGAACTCTCCATAATGTGGTAATATGCCCTGGCATAGCTGGAAGCATGCAAGTTCCCCATGGTCATACAGTCCCAGACAATGCCCATAGCTCCCTCTTCATCCAGAAGATCGGCTTCCATCAGCAAAATCATTTCCATCTCTGCCTCTGGCTCCTTCATCAGGCTCTTATCCGAATGGCAGGCAATGAGCCGTTCCACCTTACGGGCAAATTTCTCTTCCATTCCCTGTGCCACGGCATATTCACGAAATGCCTGGACACTGCGCCCTGCATGATGCTCATTATCTCTGCTGCCGTAACCGATATCATGAAAAATTGCCGCTGTGCACAGCAGTTCACGGTCAACTCCTTCCAACCCTTCTGACAGCCGGACACACCAGTGCAGCACACGTATTGTATGCTGAAATCTGGAACGGAAGGGATGCAGCGGATTCGGTGATTCCAATCCCTGATGCTGAATCAGATATTCCTTTACATAAGTCAAATATTTCTTATATGTTTCATTCACCATATACGGTACCTCCCAAACAATTTGCAAGTTCCCCGGCATATCTTGGGTAGCTTTGCTCATAAACCATCCCGCGCTCCAGAAGAATCTCATATATTTTCAGCATTTCTGGTTTCTTTAAGTGTGCCTGCTGCAGCACCTGCTCCTGCAGAAATATCTCCAGCGTCTTACCGTCTGCCGCAAGTTTTCCCTGGTCAAATACCAGAACCCGCTCAGCCCAGCGATAGGCAAAATCCACATCATGTGTGGAAATCAACAATGTCTTTCCTTCTTTGGATAAATCTGAAAGCACTTGTTCTAACATCTCTGCGCTGAAAGGGTCCAACGCTGCCGCAGGTTCATCAAAAAGGATAATATCAGTTTTCATAGCAAGAATATCAGCAATACTGACTCTCTTCTTCTCTCCGCCGCTCAGATCGTGTGGCGGCCGTTTTCGATAAGACTGCAGATTCATATAATCCAGCGCCTGGTCAATCCGTTCCTTTACCTCCTGCCTGGAGAGTTTTAGGTTCACAGGCCCAAACGCCACTTCTGCCTCCACTGTCGAGGCAATCATCTGATTATCTGCATCCTGAAACACAAACCCCACATGACGGCGCAGATTTCTCAAATCTTTTCTGCCGATCTGCCTGCCCTGATAAAAAATCTCGCCTTTTTCAGCCTGCAGTACACCGTTCAGATTCAGAAAAAATGTGGACTTGCCTGCGCCATTGGCACCCATCACTGCAACTTTCTCCCCTTTCCCAATGGACAGGCTGATATCTTCGATTGCCGGATGTCCTGGCTCATATTCATAAGTTAAATGCTGTACACGCAAAATCTCTTCTCTCATAATTTCTCCGCCATCCACAGCAGAATCAACACTGCCAGGTAACATACCAAAGCCAGAATCTGCCATTTTTTAAGGGGTTTTTCTTCTTCCCAGAAGGTGAATTCCCCCTCATACCCTCTGGACACCATAGCGTCATAATATGCATTTGCCTTCTTTAAAGACAAAACCAGAAGATTGCCCCCGATCTGCCCGAAGGCAGTACAGGAAGTTTTAAAATCTGCATCTCCCAACCTGGAAACTGCCGCTGTCTTCATAGCTCTGTGATTCTCTGAAAGTATAAAAATAAAGCGATAAATCATATGCATAAGTTCTGCCAGAAGCCTGGGCATATGCATTCTTTGCAGCACGGACGCCAACTCTCCCGCCGGGGTGGATAATGCCATATAATACATGGCGCTGACGGCCGCCAATGCTTTTAAAAATAATTCCAGGGCACGTGCCAGCCCTGCCTTTGTCACATACAGCCAAAACCAGTGCAGTGAAATGCTCCAGTCTCCTGCCGTTTCCGCAGAGATTCCAAGAGCAACTGCCATACTTGCAAGAAACAGAAAACCAATCGGCACCCTTAGAAGAGCCAGATAGTTTCTGAACCCTATACCGTTCCCGATTATATTCAGGGCTCCTACGCTTATGATGATAAAGACAGAAACCAGATACGTATCCAAAATTATACATAAAAGCAGGACCAGCACTGCTGAAACTACCTTATAGCAGCCATTCCAATGACGGATTTCTGACTGACAGGCATAGAAGTCCATTGCCGCCGCTCCGTGAAAATGCTCCTGACGGCGTCTGTTCCTTTTATGCTCTTTTAACACTGGGCCTTCTCCCTCAACAATGCGATTTCTCTCTGGTAACCTTCCAGATCATTGGGAGTCTCCAGATAAAACGGCAGCTCTTTTAATTTCGGATGCTTGACAATAGCGGCAAAAGTTTCTATACCTATCCGTCCTTCTCCAATTTTCTCATGACGGTCTTTATGGCTGCCAAGTTCATTTTTGCTGTCGTTTAAGTGAACTGCTTTCAGACGGTTCAGCCCGATGACCTGATCAAATTCTTCCAAAGTCTTGTCCAGCTTATGGACGATATCATACCCTCCGTCAAATACATGGCAGGTGTCAAGACATACTCCCAAATGGCTGCTGTCTTCCACTCTGTCTATAATCATCGCCAATTCCTCAAAACTTCTTCCCATTTCCGTGCCTTTTCCCGCCATAGTTTCCAGCAAGATTGTCGTTCTCTGCTCATGAATACGGTTCAAAATATCTGCGATAAAGGAAATCCCTGCTTCTGTCCCCTGTCCCACATGGCTTCCAGGATGAAAATTATACATAGCCTCTGGTATATATTTAAGACGGTTCAGGTCATCGCACATGGTATCATAGGCAAACTGGCGCAAACCTGCGTCTTTGGCACAGGCATTCAGCGTATAAGGCGCATGCGCAAGAATCTGCCCAATTCCATGTTCTTCTGCAAATTCCAAATATGCTTCCACATCAGAGAGATTCAGTTCCTTAGCTTTCCCGCCTCTGGGATTTCTGGTAAAAAACTGAAATGTATTTGCCCCGATTTTTACTGCTTCCTTCCCCATGGCAAGATAGCCTTTGGAGGAAGAGAGATGACATCCAATTCTCAACATTACGTCTTCCTTTCGTCTAAACGATGAGAAACACGCTCTGCGAGTTTCTCACGTTCGCGGGCGGCGCCAAATTGGAATGCAAGCATTCCAGCTTGGCTTATGCCTTCCGCGCAAATCAAGAATGCCGCAGGCATTACTGCCGCGGCACTCATTTGCTGCTCTCATTGACATCTGTTACCTTTAAAGAAAAGAATAACACGAAGGAAAAGCTTACGTCAAGACAACAGATAAAAATTTTGCTAACTGTTCAATTCTCTTTTCATTACGGCCCCTTTGGCTCCAGAAGTAACCATCTGGGCATAACGAGCCAAATATCCTTCTGTCACCTTAGGTTCTCTTGGCTGCCATTTTGCTTTTCTCTTGGCAAGCACATCTTCCGCTACATCCAGTTCCAGTTTCATTTCCGGAATGTTGATTTTAATAGTGTCTCCTTCTTCTACCAGTGCAATTGTGCCTCCCACGGCTGCCTCTGGAGAAACATGCCCGATGGAAGCCCCGCGGCTGGCGCCTGAAAAGCGTCCGTCTGTAATCAGTGCAACCGTTGAGCCCAGTCCCATTCCTGCAATTGCCGATGTGGGATTGAGCATTTCTCTCATGCCAGGGCCTCCTTTCGGCCCTTCATAACGGATCACCACCACGTCGCCTGCCACAATCTTTCCTCCCTTGATTGCTGCAATTGCATCCTCTTCACAGTCAAATACTCTTGCAGGTCCTTCATGTACCATCATTTCCGGTGCCACTGCCGAACGTTTTACCACACTTCCCTCAGGCGCCAGATTTCCTTTCAGTACTGCAAGCCCTCCTGTAGTGCTGTAAGGATTATCAAGAGGACGGATAACTTCCGGGTTTCTGTTGGCGCAGCCTTTTATATTTTCCCCTACGGTTTTTCCGGTCACTGTCATACAGTCAAGATTCAGCAGCCCTAATTCTGCCAGCTCATTCATCACCGCATACACACCGCCTGCCTCGTTTAAATCTTCCATATAGGTGGGGCCTGCCGGAGCCAGATGACAGAGATTCGGCGTCTTTTCGCTGATTTCATTCGCAAAGCCAATATCAAAATCGAAGCCGATCTCATGGGCAATCGCAGGAAGATGCAGCATACTGTTGGTGGAGCATCCCAGTGCCATATCCACCGTCAATGCGTTGAGCACAGCCTCTTTTGTCATAATATCACGGGGACAGATATTCTGGCGGTACATTTCCATCACTGCCATTCCTGCATGTTTGGCAAGACGCAGGCGGTCAGAATATACTGCCGGAATCGTTCCGTTTCCTTTCAGCCCCATGCCAAGAGCCTCTGTCAGGCAGTTCATGGAATTTGCCGTATACATGCCGGAACAGGAACCGCAGGTAGGGCATGCCTTTTCTTCAAATTCACACACATCTTCCTCTGTCATGGTGCCGGCCGCATAGGAGCCGACTGCCTCAAACATGGAAGATAGGCTGGTCTTACGCCCCTTCACATGCCCGGCAAGCATAGGACCTCCAGAAACAAATACGGTGGGCACATTTACTCTTGCTGCCGCCATCAGAAGTCCTGGGACATTTTTATCGCAATTCGGCACCATCACCAATGCGTCAAACTGATGCGCCAAAGCCATGCATTCCGTAGAATCTGCAATCAGGTCGCGAGTTACCAGAGAATATTTCATTCCGGTATGCCCCATGGCAATGCCGTCACAAACTGCAATTGCCGGAAACACCACTGGAACTCCTCCGGCTTCCGCAACACCCATTTTTACAGCATTCACAATCTTATCCAAATTCATATGCCCTGGCACAATCTCATTGTAAGAACTTACAATCCCAACCAGAGGTTTATCCATTTCTTCTCTGGTAAATCCCAGTGCATTAAACAGGGAACGATGGGGCGCCTGCTGCATCCCCTTTTTCACATTATCACTTCTCATCTCTCTGCCTCTCTTCCTAACATTTACATGTCTCTGTTTTTGATATCTCAGTTAATCATAAACAAATTATATCCTACATGTTGTCTGCTGTCAATAGTGTTGTATAACAATTTAATTATATTTTGCCAAAAGTTCCATTTTATGTTAATATAGAATTATGAAAACGCAAACACCAAAACACAACTTAATTGAATATGTATTGTCTTTATTAAACAGTCCAGAATATGAGGCTTTGGATATAAATGATCCATCATCCTCCCAAAGCCAAATAGAGTTTCCATATTCTCTGAACACAGAGCATTTCCAGCCTGCATATGAAATCATAAAATTTATGGATGAAATGCCAGGAGGTTTTTTAATCTATCATGCAGACGGTAATGAGGAAATCATCTATGCAAACAAGGCTTTGTTAAGAATTTTCCAGTGCAGCACCTTGAAAGAATTCCAAGAATTTACTGGTAATTCTTTCAAAGGCATTGTATATTCTGAAGATTTGAAGTCTGTGGAACAGAGTATCCGGGAGCAAATTGCCAGTAACCAGTATAATCTGGATTATGTAGAATACCGAATTGTGCGAAAGGACGGAAATATCCGCTGGATTGAAGATTATGGGCACTTTGTCCGCACAGAATCTGTGGGAGATATTTTCTATGTATTCATGAGTGACGCCACAGAAAAGAAAAATCGGCAGTTAGAATGGGAAAATTCACTTTTATTTGAGCAGGAGCAGAAAATACAGAACCTCCTTGATAAATATGACGGAGAACACTTAAGACGTTTAGAAGTAATTGAGGGCCTCAGTATCAATTATGAGTCCATCCTCTATGCAGACCTGGATACAAATAAAATATTTCCTTACAGGCTGAGCAGCCGTACCAAGCGGCAGTTCGATGAAAAATACAAGGTAGTGGAATTTCAATGGTATATATCCAATTATGTAAATACCTGGGTACATCCGGAAGACCGCGAACTGGTAAGCAAGGTTACGAATCCGCACTATATCCGTGAGAAATTATCTGACACCAAGACATATTATGTCAATTACCGCGTTCTCAAAGACGGCAAAACGCAACTGCTTCAGCTGCGCATTGTCAACGTAGGCCATAAAAAGCATATATCCCAAATTGTTATGGGCTACCGGAGAGTAGATGTGGAAATCCAACGTGAGCTGGAACAGAACCGAATTCTGGAAAATGCATTGGACAACGCAAATCTTGCCATCGTCGCCAAGAATACGTTTCTCTCAAATATGTCGCATGATATGCGCACACCCCTGAACGCTATTTTTGGCTTTACAGCACTGGCAAAAAAACATATCCAAGACCGTGAGGCTGTACTGGCAGATCTTGACAAAATCGAACGTTCCAGCCGGCAGCTTCTGGACTTGATTGAAAAGGTACTGGATCTCTCATGGACAGAGTCTAACGATATGGAGTTGCTGGAATGCGATTGCAACCTCCATGATATTCTGGAAGATGTACATCAAGCCCTGCTGCCCCAGGCATCCGAGAAAAACATCCTGTTTTGTCTGGACGACTCCAAGGTGAAGCACTGCGATATCTGTGGAGATCCGGAAAAGCTTCGGCAGCTTCTTGTCTATCTGACCACCAATGCCATCACCTACACGAAAACCAACGGCAGGGTGGAACTAATAGTCAAAGAACAAAAGAAGCTTCCCAACGATTATGCCGTCTACCAGTTCACGGTCAAGGATACCGGCATCGGTATCGGAAAAGATTTTCTGAAACATATCTTTGATCCATTTGAACGTGAGAAGAACACTACTTTCAGCGGCATACACGGCACAGGGCTCAGTCTTACCATTGCCAAAAATATTGCCTCCATGATGGGCGGAGACATTAAGGTAGACAGTATTGTGGGCAAAGGCAGCACTTTCAAGGTAACTCTGCGCCTGCGCATACAGGAGCACCCGCAGGCAGATGACCCGGAACATACGGATTTCCAACCTATGAATCATAGAATTTTGCTGGTAGAAGATAATATGATCAATATGGAAATTGAGACTGAAATACTCCAGGGACTTGGTTTTTCCATTGATACCGCAGCTAACGGAGATATTGCTGTGGAAAAAATAATGAACTCCAAACCCGGTGATTTTGACCTGGTTTTAATGGATATCCAAATGCCTGTCATGGACGGACGGCAGGCAGCCAGAAAAATACGCAGCCTGAATGATCCTGCTTTATCAAAGATTCCTATCATTGCCCTGTCTGCCAATGCTTTTGAAAGTGACAGACGGCTTTCCATAGAGAGCGGTATGAATGCGCACCTTACAAAGCCCATCGATATCCCTCTGCTACTGGAAACAATCCGCAATGTCGGAAAAAATTCTTCCCACTGAAAATCAGAACTTCAAAAGGGAGATAACCATTGTCTCTGATGACAATGTGTTGTCTCCCTTTGCTATGCTTCCCCTGTCAGTTATTTCAGCAGGCGCGGATGCGGAAAATAACTTACCTCTGCTTTGCCAATAATATCCTCCATCTCCACAAACTTGTGCTCCCAATATCTGGAATCCCAGGAATCATTACGGTTATCTCCCATCATGAAATAAGTTCCCTCCGGCACCACATAAGGTCCAAAATCTTCATAACTTATTTCCTGTGTAAAATCCTTCTCCAACGGTTCTCCGTCAATATAAATCACACCATCTTTCCCGGAAATAGTCTCTCCTGGCAGCCCCATGATCCGTTTCAGATAAAGTGTCTCACCATCATCAGGATAAATAAAAGTCACAATGTCTCCCCTCTCAGGTTCTCCAAATACATAAGACAGACGGTTCACCAGTATTCTGTCTCCTGCCATCACTGTTGTTTCCATTGAGCCCGTAGGAACCTGGGCATTGGCAACCACATATTTGTTCAGAAATAAACCAATTCCCAGGGCAATGATTATCATTACCCCATTGTTAAGGATTTCTTTGAGAATTTTTTGTTTCTTATCTGTCTGTTTCCTCTCCTGCCGCTCTGTCTCTTCCTGTTCTGCCTCATATCTTCCTGCCTCACGGTTATGTTGCTCCATCTGCCTCTTCTCCTTCCTATTATTTATACTTTATTTATACTGATTTACTCCATTGGAAGTTGTTCCATAGCATGTAAAATATGAATGCGCATGGCATTTCTTGCCCCTTCACCATTGCGCGCCTTCAAAAAATCCATCAGTATTTTATGATCTACCAGGGTTGCCTGCACTGCCTCTTTATGAACCTGGGAAAGCCTTACTCCTTTATTGATTCCCTCGTAAATCACCGGCATAAGCTGATTCATGAATTCATTGTGGGTGGCCCTGGCAATGGATTTATGAAACGCCTGTTCTACTTCCGTTCTGTCTTTTTTCTGCTGTATGCGTTCCTCAATTTCCGTCCCCAGCGCAAGAATCCTCTGAATTTCTTCCTCCGTAGCACGCAGCGCCGCATAATATGCCGCCTCCGGTTCGAAAATCAGGCGCATCTCATATAAGTCTCTTGCTTTCAGCTTTGCCGTGGCAAGAACAGATAATTCCTCCGTCTTGCCGGCCTTAAAATCCTCTCTGACAAAGGTCCCTTTTCCACGCCGGATTTCCAGAATCCCGCCTGTTGCAAGAATACGGATTGCTTCCCGAAGTGTGGTACGGCTCACCTTAAGCTCCTGGGACAATACATTTTCATTTGGCAGTTTGCTCCCTGGCAAAAAGCGTTTTTCCACTGTAATCATGGATAAAATACTGTCTGCAATCCGGTCTGACAGCCTGCTGTCTGCTTCCATCACATCTTCCCTCCAGATCACTGCATTCTGCTGTTAAAATCCGCTAATGCCTCTGATATTTTAATCTGCTGAGGACAAACTGCTTCACAGCTTCTGCATCCCACACAGGCGCTGGGATGCTTTTCTTTGGGCACAGCCATCAGCGCCATAGGCGCGATAAATCCTCCCTCGGTAAAACTGTGTTCATTGTATAGTTCCAAAAGAGATGGAATATCCAACCCCTGGGGACAATGGCTGACGCAATAATGACAAGCCGTACAGGGCAGGATTTTTTTATTCAGCATTTCTTGCCCAATCTGCAAAATACCTTCAAATTCCGTCTGGTTCAAGGGATTATCTGTTTCAAAGGTCTCAATGTTCTCTTTAAGCTGTTCAAAATTGGACATTCCAGAAAGCACCATGGTTACCTGCGGCAACGCCTGCAGAAACCGAAAGGCCATGGCTGCCGCCGTCTCCTGGGGACGCAGTTTTCTTAGCTTATCCGAATCCTCCTGTGACAGTTGGCAGAGCTTTCCTCCCCGGAGAGGCTCCATCACCCACACAGGAATCTCATATTCCGACAGAAGCTCCACTTTTGCTTTTGCATCCTGAAACGTCCAGTCCAGCCAGTTCAGCTGAATCTGACAGAACTCCATATGCTCCCCATAAGCTTCCAAAAAGCGTTTCATCACCTCGCAGCTTCCATGGGCTGAAAATCCCAGATGGCGAATTCTTCCCTTTTTCTTCTGTTCCGTCAAATATGTAAATATTCCATATTTTTCATCCAGATAGGCCTCAATATTCATCTCGCAGACATTGTGGAACAGATAAAAATCAAAATACTCCACTCTGCACTTTTCAAGCTGACGCTCAAAAATTTCTTCAGCCTTATCCATATTAGAGAGATCATATCCCGGAAATTTGGTGGCGAGATAAAAATTCTCTCTTTTATATTCTGCAAGAATTTTCCCCATCACCAGTTCTGAATTGCCAGCATGATAGCCCCATGCAGTGTCATAGTAATTAATGCCCTGTTCCATGGCATAAGCAACCATCTCTGCTGCTTTTTCCTCATCAATCCTGCTGTCGTCCCCCTCGATTACAGGAAGGCGCATCGCCCCCATTCCAAGCGCCGATAACTGTAAATCCTGAAATTTATTGTAGATCATACTCTCTGCCAGGCGGGAAAGCTGCCGCTCCACGCCGTTTCCTTTCTCAATTTTATAAATTAGGCTTTTGCGAAACTCAGTAATTTTTTGAATTTCATATACAATTCAAAAAATTTAAGAAGAAATATTTTATCATACGAAACGCTAAGAAATGCATTCTAGCACCATGGAAACGAAACACAAAAATCATGGAAGCCTTTGCGGAACATGATTTTCGTATTAAGTGGTTCGTTGTAATGCTTGGTGCGCCCTGCATTTTGTGCGTTTCGTATGAATAAAATATTTTAGTACAATTGTATAAATTGTATATGAAATATATAAAATTATTAATTTTCGCAATTACTATTTTTCAACTGAAATAAATCAATTCGTCTTCTGGTTTTTCTGCCGGCTGAATATCCACTGCATACAGAACAGGTCCCTTTCCCTTATATTCCATTGCAAACTCCGTGTGCATTTCAGCCGTAATGGTAATCCATGACTTATGAATAATCTCCGCGGTCTTGTCACATTTACATTTAAACCCTACAAATGTTATGTCATCCACACAACAGGTCATGGCAAAACGTCCTGGCACAAACACACCTTTTTTCATTTTTTCAGGATGATAAACCAGCGCTAAGAAACGGACTTTCTTCCCCTCATATTTTCGTGGGTCATCCAACGCGTCCATATACCAGATTCCATAATCCATATCTGAAATTTCAATGATCTCCTGATTCAGATCATAGGGCAGCTCCTCCATATCATTCTCATCAATGGTCCCGTCAGAACGCTCATAAGCGATCTGCGCCTTACGATTGATAACCTTAATGGCACGCCGGAATTTTCCTTTGGGCGTATCATCCTCGCAGCGGTTCACAATCACCACATCTGCTGCAAAAAGCTGTTCCATAATCATAGGCCTCATATTGTTCAGATACATTTCAAAGGTGGTGGCATCTACCGTTGCAAGAGACTGTACCAGCACCCAGTCCCTGGGCAGGTCTATTTCCAGGAAATCCGACATCTGCCAGGTTCCGTTATACTCAATAAACACCTGGTCTGGCTGATGGGCAAGCTGCAGTTCCTGCAGCTTTGCAGAGGTAAATTCTTCTTCTTCCTCCACCATCGCCATCACGGTATTTACTTTTGCAAGTTCTTTCTCTTCAAATTCTACCTCTCCATCTTCGCAGAGAATCAATAAGGTCTTACCCTGCTGGCTGAAATCTCCTTCTATCAGGGTTTCTCTTATCAGAGAGCTTTTTCCGCTGTCCATAAATCCAGAAAATAAATATACCGGAATTTCCATTCTTTCACGCCCTTTCTATCTTCCTTTAAAGTCCAAACAGTTCCTCCAGTTTTTCCTCCTGGATATCCGTACCGATGACACAAAGCCTTCCAGTATAATCTGCTTCTCCATCTCTGAGTTCATATTCACCGTCCACCATATCAAAATAGATCCATGTTCCATCCTCACCGGGAACCATCCCTTTTGCACGCAGAATCGTTCCGTAATCTTCTGTTTCACAGAAAGCTTTCATGGCATGTTCAATTGTCTCCCTGGCAAAAACATGCGGCGTCTCTCTGCCCCAGCTTGTAAATATCTCATCTGCATGGTGATCATGTCCATGGTCATGACAACCGCAGCTGCAGCCCTCGCCGTGGTCATGATCATGATGATGATGATGGTCATGCTCATGATGGTAATCGTGATCATGATGATGGTCATGCTCGTGATGGTGATCGTGGTCATGCTCATGATGGTGGTCATGCTCGTGATCATGATGGTGATCATGCTCGTGATCATGGTGATGGTGGTGATGTTCTTCCACAAGCTCTTCTTTTAATGACTTCTGCTGTTCTATCACCTTGTAAATCTGTTTTCCATCTATCTCATCCCAGGGAGTAGTGATAACAGCAGCCTTCGCGTTTTTCTCCTGGATTGCTTTCACCACTGCTTCCGTCTGCTCCGGCTTCACATTCTGAGTACGGCTCAGCACTACGACAGTGGCATATTCTATCTGGTTATTAAAAAATTCTCCAAACGCCTTCATTTGTTTTATGGCTTTCGCAGTGTTTACAACGGTAATCCGTCCATTCATTTTTACTTCATTTTCTGTTTCCACTTCCTGTACAGATTTCATAACATCAGACAATTTTCCCACGCCGGAAGGTTCAATCAAGATACGGTCTGGATGGAACCGTTCCATAACCTCTCTGAGATTCTTGCCAAAATCTCCGACCAGAGAACAGCAGATACAGCCGGAATTCAGCTCGCTGATTTCAATGCCGGAATCCTTTAGGAAACCTCCGTCAATGCCGATCTCCCCAAATTCATTCTCAATCAGCACAATCTTTTCTCCCTGAAAGACATCTTCCAGCATTTTCTTAATAAACGTCGTTTTTCCTGCACCCAAAAAACCAGAGATAATATCAATTTTTGTCATTTCTTTTCCCTCCTAATATCCTAAATAATCTTAATGTTCCAACTTGGTTACTACGCCTTTTTCCACCAGAAATACCGGCCGGTAAGACAGTTTTGCTTTTCTTAGCCCTTCTGAGCCAGTGTCCTCTTCCCGGTTCACATATTTATAATCCTGTGCTTCATGAAGCACAAACTGCTGGTTAATCATTGGGTACGCGCCCTGTATCTGTGCAAATGCTTTCTCAATATGCACGACAAAAGTATCTTTGTCCAATGGTTCCCCTATCGTAAAAGCAATCACTTCTCCCTGAGGCGCCATTCTCAGAAGCCCGCCTTCTAACTGCAGTTCTTCCATAAGGCGCAGAGCATTTAATGTAACACACATCTCGTCCCGTTTTTCCACGTCAATTTCGCACTGCATTTCTTCTCTCCATTTCAACGCCATCTGAAAACAATCCTCCACGTTTTCCTGCGTAATTGGTTCATACACCCATTCAGGATAGTTCTCTAAAAAACGGTTGACATGGTTCCGTTTGCCGTGAAGCTTCTTCCCGGCAAGACTGGAAAGCTTCTCTGTCTCATACACATAATCCGCAATATCTCTGTTATAGGCAATCTGAAATGTATCAGGATACCAGGCTTCTAACAGTTCAAACTCTTTTTCCTGCACCAGATGCATCCGAAATTCCGCCTGCTGCTCCTGAAACCACGCAAACATCCGCTCTAAGGCTTTCTGTACCTGTTCCTGTTCTCCTGCCGGAAAGGTGATACTGGGCGCCCCCTCCTCTGATATTCCCTGAAAAATCAGGGTATCTTCTACCACTGCGTACTTTGTCGGATATTTCCGGCTCCACAGATAGATATTAGGAAACACCAGATCACAGCTTCTGTATGTTTTCTTCTGCAGATAACTGCTGATCAGCTCTTTGTCCTCTAATTCAATCTTTTGAAATGATATATCCATATATATTTTATCTCCTTATCTGTCAAACTGCTTAAATTCTGAAAATATGGTATGTATACAAATCCCGTTTACTTCCCGTCAGAGTACAATTTTGCATAGATACCGTTTCTTTCCAGCAATTCTCTATGTGTTCCTTCTTCTTCAATTCCAGTATCTGTAAGCACCAGTATCTTCTGGGCATTGCGTATGGTTGACAACCTGTGTGCAATTACAAACGTGGTACGGTTCTTGGCAAGCTTCTCTAAAGATTCCTGCACTACTTTTTCACTCTCATTGTCCAATGCGGAAGTTGCCTCGTCAAAAATAAGTATTGGCGGATTTTTCAAAAATACACGGGCAATAGATAATCTCTGCTTCTGTCCGCCAGAAAGTTTCACTCCCCGCTGCCCAATATCTGTATCATAGCCATCCGGCAGCGCCATAATAAACTCATGAGCATTGGCATTCCTGGCTGCTTCTATCACCTCTTCCCTGGAAGCGCCCGGCCTGCCATAACGGATATTGTCCATCACCGTTCCCACAAACAGATATACATCCTGCTGTACAATTCCAATCTGGCTCCGCAGACTCTTTAACTTAATATCTCTCACGTCTATTCCATCAATCTTCACCGCTCCCTGAGTCACATCATAAAAACGGGGGATCAGACTGCACAGCGTGCTTTTCCCTGCGCCGGAGGAACCAACAAGCGCCATATAAGAACCTGCCTTGACATCAAGATTGATGTGATGCAGGACGGTCTCCGTATTTTCTTCATAATGGAAGGACACGTCTTCAAAACAAATATCACCTCTGACATTGTTAAGTTCCAAAGCATTGGGACGGTCCTGAATATCTGGTTCAATTGCCATCATTTCCATAAAACGTTCATAACCAGTATAGCCATTCTGAAACTGTTCTGTAAAGTTAATCAGTTTTTTCACTGGCTCTGTAAACGTATTGATGTACAGGAGGAAAGTGATAAGGTCTGTCACACTTACCTGCTCATACGTGATCAGCACTGCTCCTGCTGCCAGCACTGCAATGGTAATTAAGGTAGTCAAAGCTCCCAGCCCTGAATGATATCCTGCCATATAAATATAGCTGTTTTTCTTTGCCGCCAGAAATCCCTGATTTCCTTCTTCAAATTTATCCAGCTCCACATCCTCATTCGCAAAAGATTTTACCACACGGATCCCTGAGAGGTTATCTTCAATCTGGCTGTTGATATCCGCTATTTTTACTCTGTTACGCTTAAAGGCACGCTTCATCCTGGTATTAAAATAAGCGGCGTACACCAGCATGACCGGGACAAATGAAAACGCTGCTATGGTCAGTTTGACATCAATATTGATTAAAATAATAAAGGATCCGATAATCTTAATCAGTGATATCACCAAATCTTCCGGCCCATGGTGCAGAAGTTCACTGATATCAAACAAATCACTGGTAATTCTGGACATGAGCTGCCCTACCTTCTGATTATTGAAAAAGGAAAACGACAGCTTCTGATAATGTCCGAATATCTCAGCCCGCATATCATACTCAATTTTGGCTCCCATGACATGCCCGTAATTGGAAATAAAATAATTGCAAAAACACTCCACGGCAACCAGCGCCAGCATTATAATTGCCAGAACCGTAATTTTATCAAGGGCCGCCTGTGCCTCAAGCGTAATTACTTTATCTGTAATATAACGCACAATCAGCGGAATTACCAGCGTAACGCCCGCCCCCAGGATCGCAAAAAACATATCTGCAAGAAATAATGGCATGTACGGTTTATAGTACGATGCCAGTTTCTTTAATTTCTTTCCCATAACTTCCTCCATCTATCCACTTTTCTTAAGAATTATAGCACATTCTAAAAAGTAATTCAATTTCAGAAAAACTTCTGGATTCTTTCTCTCATTTATGTTACCTTTAATTCAGACAGGATTAATGTGCCAAAAGATGGACAAAAATGATGTTGGCAATTTGCACAAATAGGTGCAAATTGCCAATAAGCATTGGTAAAACTACCTTTTGGCACCCGAATCCTATTAGTTTAGAAAATGAAAGGGGAATCAACTATGACTCCAGCTAAAACTTATTACGAACAGCTTGCCAGCACAATCATAAAAAACATGAAAACACGCCAGATCGAGGCTCATTACTGCCCCACTTCCCAGGATGCGGTTGCTCTTGCCTTACATATGGTAGCTCCCGGCAGCACGGTATCTTTCGGCGGCTCCATGACCTTATCTGAATCCGGCATGATGAAAGCTCTGTCAGACCGTGAAGACATCACGCTTTTAGACCGCAGCAAAGCCCGGTCACAGGATGAGGTCACAGAAATCTATCACAAGGCTTTAAGCGCTGACTATTACTTTATGAGCAGCAACGCCATCTCTGTGACAGGAGAACTGGTAAACATTGACGGCACTGGGAACCGTCTTGCCGCACTGGTCTATGGTCCCAGCCATGTGATTATTCTTGCCGGTATGAACAAAGTAGAACCTACAGTAGAGGCGGCGCTCGCACGTGTGAAAAACACGGCCTCCCCCATCAATGCCATACGTCTGAACCGAAATACTCCCTGTTCCATATCCGGAGTCTGTTCAGACTGCCAAAGCCCAGACTGTATCTGCGCCCAGACTGTTATCACCCGCCGCAGCAATCAGGCAGGAAGAATAAAAGTGATTTTAATTGGAGAGCAGCTGGGATATTAGTCTGACCATCCCCTGTCAAAAAGTATTGTCTCAAAAAGCCCGGATGAGCTTGTGCTCTCTCCCGGGCTTTCGTTCTCTTATAAGATGACGTTGGGGACGAATAAGGCAAAATAATATGCGCACCCGCACAAGATCTTATCCTTTGAATTTCTCCGACTGTTCCTGAATCAATGTTTCATCTGCAAAATAATTAATTTTCATTGCATTGCGCACTCCCTCCAAAGTCTCTGCCGCTGCACGTTCTGCCTCTTCGCTTCCCTTTTTCAATACTTCATAAATGTACGGAATATCCTTCTGCAATTCTTTTCTGCGGTTACGAATAGGCTCCAGTTCTTCCTGCAGCACATTGTTCAGGAATTTCTTTACCTTTACATCTCCCAGTCCTCCGCGTTGGTAATGGGCCTTTAACTCATCCAGATTTGCATAATCCGGCAGATACCTCTCAAAATGTTCCTCCCGGCAGAAGGCATCCAGATACGTAAATACCGTGTTTCCTTCCAGAGAACCAGGATCTTCTACACGAAGATGGTTGGGATCGGTAAACATACTCATGACTTTCTTTTTAATCTCATCCGCTTCCTCTGACAGATAAATACAGTTGCCAAGGGATTTGCTCATCTTCGCCTTACCGTCGATTCCGGGCAGACGCATACATGCCTGGTTATCCGGAAGCAGAATCTGCGGTTCTGTCAAAGTCTCTCCATATACAGAATTAAATTTATGGACAATCTCTCTGGTCTGCTCTATCATAGGCATCTGGTCCTCTCCCACTGGAACTGTAGTCGCCTGAAACGCAGTGATATCCGCCGCCTGGCTGATAGGATATGTAAAAAATCCCACTGGAATGCTGGCCTCAAAATTGCGCATTTGAATCTCTGCTTTTACCGTAGGATTCCGCTGAAGACGGGACACGGTCACCAGATTCATATAATAAAAAGACAGCTCGCACAATTGGGGAATCTGAGACTGAATAAACAACGTTGATTTGTCAGGGTCGAGCCCGCATGCCATATAATCCAGCGCAACTTCCACCACATTCTGACGTACCTTTTCCGGATTATCCGCATTATCTGTCAATGCCTGCGCATCTGCAATCATAATAAATATTTTGTCATATTCCCCAGAATTTTGCAGCTCTACTCTCCGTCTCAAGGAACCCACATAATGTCCCACATGGAGTTTCCCCGTAGGCCTGTCACCTGTTAAAATAATTTTACTCATAATCTGTCCTCACCTGTTTTTCTCAAGTTTTCTGTTCCTTACACTATAATATAAGCCTACTTTCCTGTCAAGCCGGGAACACTGACCGCCTGGTACAGCAAAAATAAGCTGTTCTATTATTGCCTGGAGCGGTCAATCTTATTACGTATCTCCTGCATCTGATAGTCCAGCGCTTCTATGGAATCTGCACAATCTTTGAGCATCCCTACAATCTCATCTGCACTGTCTACGTCTTTTTTATACTTTAATTTATGTTCCAGGCTTGCCCAGAAATCCATGGCAATGGTACGGAACTGCACTTCTGCATTCATATATTTCTTCTCATTAGAGAGAAAAATCGGCACGCTTAAAATAAAATGCAGGCTTCGGTAGCCATTGGATTTGGGATTTCTGATATAATCCTTTTCCCGCACGATAACAATATCATCCTGCTTGGTCAGAAGATCTGCCAGACGGTAAATATCATCTGGAAAGGAACAGATAACCCGCAGCCCCGCCACATCTGTCAGATTTTCCCGAATACTCTCTAAAGTCACCGGATAACCCTTCCGTTCCAATTTTTCAAAAATACTTGCCGGAGATTTTAATCGGCTCTTGATGGCTTCAAAAGGATTACGGTTAAACTCCTGAGAAAACTCCTCATTCAGCACCTTAAGCCTGGTTTCCACCTCCATGATCGCTGATCGGTACTCCATCATCAGCCTGTTAAATGATTTCTCCTGACGCAGCTTTTCTGACTGAATCTGTATAATTTCATACTGCTCTTTGAGCGCTTCTGCCTGCTCTTCTACTTTCCGTTCCAGCCTGTTCCTGGTAAAAAACAGATCCATGGCATTTTTTATCCTGTTTTTGACTACAGAGCTCCCGAAAGGTTTGTGGATAAAATCAGAAACCCCTAATTCCAGGCATCTGGTCTCCACATCAATAGAATATTCACCACTGATAACGAGCACAGGAAACCTTTGCATCCATCCCCGTTCTCGCAAAGCCTCAATCATGGCAAAACCATCCACCTTAGGCATCTGCAGATCCAGAAGAATGGCCGATGTCTCGTTCAGAGATCCCTGCAGCTTCTGCATGGCCTCCTCTCCATCTGCTGCCATTTCAATTATGTAGTCATCTTCCAATATATAACGTAGTAATTCACGATTGACTTCCACATCGTCTACTACCAGTATCTTTTGCATATCAGCCTCCACTTAATCAAATCTCAGTTTGTGAGATTTTCCGCCTGCCGCGGACTGCCTCAGCAATATGTTTCCCTCCGCGCAGTGCGGTAAAGGTATTTTCTACAATTGATAAGAGAAAAATACTTCCATTGATATTATAGCAAGATTTACTGATTATTCAATATCAAAATGTTTTGGTACTATAAAATCATAAAATGGGGAAACTCAAACAAAATATCTGCATACCAAAAAGGAATCCTGCGAGCAAGATTCCTTTTTAAACCTATGAAAAGTTCTGCATACACTGCCCAAACTTCTGCTTTGCTTCATCTATTTTCTGAGTTTCTGCTGAAGGCGTAGGATAATATCCTCTGTCGTGCATCATATTGAACACTTCATTCTGAATATTATGCTCTTTTTCCAGGCAGTCCAAAATTGCATTCCTCACATTGCTGTGGACACACTCATTGGAAAAAGTGTTGTAAAGGGTAGTCGCTGTTTTTTCTGCGGTCAGCGCGTCCGCAAACATCTCTTTTTCTGAATAAAATGACTGCTGCATATTTTACCTCCTGATTTTTCCGATTATTAACTCAACTGTGAATACAGGGAACGGAAATGTTCCTTGTGTTCATTGGAAATCTCGGTAAACTTTGCCTTGATTTCCGTGTCGCTGCAGTTATCTGCCAGCACCTGGAATTTCTTAATCAGAAGTTCTTCTCCGGTAAGCAGATCATTTAATGCAGATAATTCCTTTTCTGATATTGGGTTCATAGGAATCTCCTTTCCATATAATATTTGTCCCTGATAGTATTCTCTGCTTTACGGAAAATATGTATGAAATTTTAATAAAACAGCATCCCCAGCATAAGCCCTGCCGCCAGCAGACTGCTGATCCCAAGAGCTTTCCCAGCTTTGTATTCCCGCTCTGCCTCCACTTCTTTTTTTGCCCGATGCTGTTCATAAAACAATTCTGCCGTGGCAGCCAGCAGGAACAAAAATGTCCAGCCCAGATAACCGACTGCTTCCTGAGAATTATTCTCTATGGATTTTAGTTCAAATTTTGCAATCGTGGCTCCGATCCAGGCAAATATCCAGCCCAGGTACCAGCAGAGCGAGAGATATCCCGCCTTTGCCGTCTTCTGGTCTTTTTCCCGTACCATAGTGCGCTCAATGTTCCGATAATTGGTAAAACAGATTGCCAGGGTCAAATCAATGCAATAAGACAGGATCACGCAGACACAGACAGTTTCTCCCATCTCCTGCTCCAGAAATCCACAAAGTCCAAGCAGGAGCACAGCGCCAAAAGCAGAACAGGAATTATGCACATCCATCTGTATCAATACCTTTTTAACCTCTTCCACCCGATACTCTACCTTGCTGTCATAACCAGCCAGCATGGAAAAATTACCGCTTTTTACAGCACCAGATAAGTACAGATGTACGAACATCTGGCAGAAAATACTGATAACAGCCATCCCCACCACAAGGTCAACCATGATTTTCCCTGTAATTGCGCCAATGATCAGATACAGGAAAATCACTGCCGCTGTCGCTGCCGTCAATCTGCCTGGCAGCTTTGGCATTTTCACTTCTGCCTGTCTGGTATTTTCCATGTATTCATCTAACGTCATATCAAATACGGCTGCAATCTCTTTTATCATATACACATCCGGCAGCGTTTTATCCCTCTCCCAGTTGGAAACTGCCTGTCTGGTCACATGAAGCTGTTCTGCAAGCTCCTGCTGGCTCCATTGCCGCCCTGTGCGGCATTCTTTTAATTTCTCTCCTACGCTCTTTTCCATAAACCACATTCCCTTCCCAATGTTATTCGCTCTGCATTTATCTTCCTTCGCGTTATCCTCAGGCTATCATTTTCCGCTTGAAATGGCAAGCAACAATCCGTTGCCCCTTAAACTAACAGCCATACGCCGCGTCAAACACGAAACTCTGTTCTGAAAGAATTGACAGAACTGTCCAGAATCACTATAATAATTCCAGAATCCCCTTAAGATTCTTACCGCGAAGCGTGCGCCATGCATCGCATGAAAGCGAGAAAAAATTATCAGGAGGTAATTATCATGCCATTTATCAATTCAAAAATAAGTGTTACATTATCTAAGGAACAGGAACAGACGCTGGTCTCAAGGCTTGGGCAGGCAATTTCTTTGATTCCCGGCAAGAGTGAAAGCTGGCTGATGACTGGATTTGAACCGGAATATCACCTGTATTTCCGCGGAGATAACAGTACTCCCACCGCATTTGTGGAAGTAAAAGTATTCGGCAGTGAGAACAAAGATGCTTTTTCTGCCCTGACCTCTGAAATCTGTACCATTTTTCATGAAGTATTGAATATCCCGGCAGATCATATTTATATAAAATATGAGGCCGTCTCACACTGGGGCTGGAACGGAAGTAATCTTTAGTTCTTCCTGCTGTCCAGAAAAATTACATACCACAGGAGGTCAGACAACCATGAGAACTCTTTTTTTTATGCTGGCGGGATATCTCTCCGGCAGTGTATTATATGCACATGTCTGGGGACGCTTCATCAGTCACAGGGATGTCACTGCCGGAACACGCGACGGGAATCCCGGTACCGCAAATGCATTTACAAAAGGCGGATTTCTGTGCGGGATACTCACACTCTTTTGTGATATCGCCAAAGGCTTTTTCCCGGTATGGCTGTTCCTGCTGCAGACAGACCATGGGGATTTATCACTTGCCCTGATTCTGGCAGCCCCGGTACTGGGTCATGTTTTTCCCCTGTTCTATCATTTCCAGGGCGGAAAAGGGATTGCGGTCTCCTTTGGATGTCTGCTGGGACTCTGCCCTTTCATTGTCCCGGCAGTAATACTGGCCGCCTGTTTTATATTATTTTCTACGGTTTTAGTCATCTCCCCACACTATTACCGAACACTTGCCTCATATGTCAGTGCGGCGGTTCTTACCTTTCTGACTGTAAAAATTGCAGCTGTGCGCTGGGGGATGCTGTTGATTTCAGGTACCATTGTTTCCAAACTGATGACCTGCGACGAAAAAAAAGAACAATGTAAGGTGAAGTTATTATGAATATTCTGATTTTATCCTGTGATACCGGCGGCGGACACAACACTGCCGGATTTGCCGTCTTAGAAGAGTTAAAGCGCAGAGGACACCACGCTGAAATGAAAGATCCTTTTCACTTATCACAAAACCTGGCTGCCAGGCACGTTGGCTCTTTTTATGTAAAACTGGTACAGAGACAGCCAAAGCTGTTCGGTTTTGCCTACCGGCTTGGCATGATGGTTACAAAACTGCCCTTTAAATCTCCTGTCTTCCATGCCAATGGGCATATGACAAACCTTATGTCCTCCTATCTGGAAGAACATCCCGCCGATGTAATGGTGGCTCCCCACTTGTTTCCGGCAGAAATTTTTACTTCTATGAAACAAAAAGGCATTCCCTGCCCCAAATCAATTTTTATCGCCACTGACTACGCCTGTATCCCGTTTACCGAAGAAACTGACTGCGATTATTATGTCATTCCCCATAAATCCCTGACAAAAGAATTTGTCCGCCGCGGAATCTCACCAGATAAAATAAAACCTCTGGGAATTCCTGTGCGCAGCGCTTTTACCTCTGCCCTCACCAAAGAACAGGCAAGAAAAAAACTGGGGCTTTCCCCCAATGTGGTATATTACCTGGTAGTAGGCGGGAGCATGGGAGCAGGCAAAGTAAAAAAACTGGTAAAATATCTGGCCCTCTGCCGCAAAAAACAAGAGCATATCATTGTAATCTGCGGTAAAAACGATGCGCTCAGGCAAAAACTAAAACGGCGCTTCCGAAAAGACACAGGAATCAGTGTTTTGGGAATTACCAATGAAATGGCGCTCTACATGCAAGCCTGTGATCTCCTGTTTTCCAAACCCGGCGGTCTTTCCTCCACAGAAGCTGCTGTAACCGGAATTCCCCTGATACACACTACGCCCATTCCAGGATGCGAGACGAGAAACCGGTTATTTTTCCGCAAACATGGAATGTCTCTTTTCGCAAAAAGCACTTGGCGCCAGGCCAGACTTGGACAGAAGCTTATACGGCATCCCCAGAAGGTTCAGCGCTTAAAACAAAATCAAAAAGCACATATCTCCAGAGATGCCGCTCAAAAAATCTGCGATCTGATTGAATCTATGGAATCACATCATTTATAATTTGGGGGTTGTTACATCCGCTCCGGCGCTTCAAACCCTAATACATCAATGCAGAGTTCTAATGCCTGCCTGGTCAGCTCCAGCAGGCAGATATACCCTGCCTGCACAGTCTCATCTTCTTCTGCCATAATCCTTGTCTCATGATAGAAATGATTAAATGCATTAGCAAGGTCATAAATGTAGGCGCAGATCTTATGAGGCGCCGTCTCTTCAAACGCATTTTCCATAACGCCATTAAACTTGCACAGTTCCAGCATCAACGCCTTTTCGCTGTCAGAATGTGCGGCCAGAATCTTTGCCTGCGGCGGAAGATTTTTTTCTGCCTGATATTTCTTCAGAATAGACTTAATTCTTACAATCGTATAGAGTATATACGGTCCGGTATTTCCCTCAAAAGACGTAAACCGTTCGACATCAAAGACATAATCTTTGGATGCCTGATTGGACAAATCTCCATATTTGATAGCCGAAAGCGCCACAACTTTGGCCGTCTTTCTGCCCTCTTCTTCTTCCACCGTATGGTTGTCCGCGATTTTCTTATACATCTCATCATTGATATTTGACACCAGATATTCCAGACGCATCACACCGCCTTCCCTGGTTTTAAAAGGTTTCCCGTCTTTGCCGTTCATTGTACCGAATCCCAGGAATTTCAGCTGCGTCTTTGGTTCCACCAACCCCGTCTTCCTGGCACAGCGGAATACCTGGGTAAAATACAGTTCCTGCCGCTTGTCCACCACATAGATCATCTCATCTGGATGATAATCTCTCATGCGCCAGACTATGGTTGCCAGATCCGTTGTGTTGTAAAGAGAAGCTCCGTCTGATTTTAAAATCATGCAGGGCGGAACCTCCTTGGTATCTGTATCTTCCTTTACATCCACCACCAGAGCTCCCTCGCTGATATACGCATGTCCGTCTTTTTTCATCTTCTCCACCATATCCGGAATATAGGGCTGAGCATCTGATTCACCTTTCCACAGCTCAAAAGAAACATTTAAATTCTCATAATTGCGTTTCAGATCACTGACCGACACATTTAAAATATGGCTGAGCAATGCCTGATATCCTTTTCTTCCATGCTGCAATTCATAAGTCGCCTGCATCGCCGCCTCTTTATAAGTTTCATCTTCTTTCGATTTTGCACTTGCCGCAGGGTAAATCTCTTCCAGCTCTCCAATGGTAAAAGGCGGATCTGCCGGATAGTCCCCCGAATAAGATTCGTCAAAATAGACCAGGTGCGGTTTACGTTCCTGCAATTCGGTAATAATCAATCCCATCTGCAGGCCCCAGTCTCCCAGATGTACGTCCCCAATCATGGTATGCCCCATAAATTTTCCAATCCGTTTGACGCTCTCGCCGATAATCGCAGAGCGCAGATGCCCCACATGAAGAGGCTTTGCCACATTAGGGCCGCCGTAATCGATCATGATAGTCTTGGGATGCTCACATTTATCACAGCCCAGGCGTTCCTCGTCCTTCGCCATATTTCTCAGATACTCTGCTAAATACTCCGGATTTAATTTTAAATTTAAAAATCCTGGTTTCACAGAATCCACAGCCTCGAACATCGTATTCTCTTTTAAGCTCTCTGCAATCTTGTCAGATATCATAAAAGGTGCGCATTTATATTCTTTTGCGGCCGCCATAGCGCCGTTGCACTGATATTCGCACAAATCCGGCCGGTTAGAAAAAGTCACCCTGCCATACTTTTCATCATATCCATTTGCCTGAAAAGCTTTCACTATTTCACTGCTGATAAGATCTAATATCTTTTCCATATCTTTCTCATTCCTTCCTTCGTTACACTGTTCTTTTTATCATAACAAAAAGTATGGCAGATGTCACTTATTTTTTATTCTATAGAAAGAACTTGTCACGCTAAAGCGTGAAAGTGCCTTCCTATAGAATAAAAAAACAATATGCGCAGGGTCTGCCCCAGCGAAGCGAGGGTACTCGTGCAAGAAGAAATATGTCGCTAAAGCGACTGCACTCGGCGCGTCAAAGTGGGCAGCCCTTCAAGAATGAGGGGTTAGAGGAGTTGAAGTGGGCTTACCCACTTTGTTCTATTCGTTTGCTTGATCAAGACATGAGGCAGCATGGTAGATGCTATGCAAAAAAATTCTCCGCAACTGCAAAACTTCCTACCTTCTCCACCCTTCCGGTCATAAAAATAGTATTGCTCTTATCTATTTCCACCAGCAATTCACCTCCCGGCATCCGAACTGTGACTTTGTCATTTACCAGCCCCATCCGCTTTGCCGCCGCCGCTGCCGCACACGCTCCTGTCCCAGACGATAATGTATAGCCTGTTCCCCTCTCATATATTTCAATTGCAATACAGTTTGGGTCCACCACTTTTAAGAGCTGCATATTCATGCGTTTGGGAAAATAAGATGCCTGTTCTACATAAGGCCCCAGCTCTCTTGCTTTTTGAGGTGTCACTTCTTCCAGCATAATCACACAATTGGGATTTCCCACTGACAGGCAAGTACTGTTATAATCATTATCGCAGAACCTCAGGTGCGCATTTACAATCTCTCCCTTGAGTCCATTCAGAGGCAGTTCTGGCCCTGCGTACACTGGCCTGCCCATGTTGACACGCATTACCCCGCCGTCTTTTTCCAGAAACTCAACCTCTGTTTCTCCAGACAACATGTCAATGATGAGTTTTCTCTCTTTTACATACTCTTCATCCAACAGGTATTTTGCAAAAATACATACTCCATTTCCACTCTTTTCCGCCTCAGAGCCATCTGGATTAAATATACGGACCCTGACCCTTCCCTGTTCCCAGAGAGGACCATACAATACGCCGTCTGCTCCTGCTCCAAAATTCCTCCGGCACAGCCGCTCAATATTTCTTGCCGTAAGTGCCAGTTGATTCTTCTCAGGGTCCAGGATCAGATAATCATTGCCCAATCCCTGATACTTATTTAAAATAATCTCACGCATTTTTCCATTTCCTTTTTATTCCAGGCTTTTTTCATCCTATGCACAATGTTCTTATGGTATGTCAGAAACTGTTCCCTCTGCTCATTTAAATCACTCGTTAGCGTGACAAGGTCTTTCCTATAAGGGTTCAGGTGTCAAAAGGTGGTGAAATAAAATGGGTTGGCAATTTGCACAAATAGGTGCAAAAAGTTGTGACTTGTCCTGACTGTTAGAATTTCTTAGTGTTCGATCTTAGTAACCAGCAATTTCCAAACAGGATGTTTGGAAAAGGCTTATCTGAGCCAGGGATGGCGAATATAAGCCGGTTGCGTAAAGTTTCTATATTTTTTGCTGGAACACTTAGAAATTCTTCTGTCTGGGACAGTTGGAACAACGTTTGTATTTATTTGTGCAAATTGCCGATAAGCATTTGTAAAACTACCTTTTGACACCCGAATCCTACAAGAGAAAAAAGAGACCTCTATACTCAGACGCCTCTTTGATCTAATCTAATATTCTATTCTTCTACAATTTTCACTGACGGATATAAATTCCCTGCTGTTCAATAAAGTCCTCCAGTTCATCCTGAGCATCCTGAGACCAGGTGTCACTTAAAGAAACTTCTTCCCTCTGTTCTTCTTCTTTCAAATTTCCCTGTTTTTCATTTAATCTGCACATCAGTATTCATCCTCATCTCCATCTTCTTCCTCAATTTCTTCCATTTCATACTGTTCTTCCAGAGATTCCAACATTTCAGGATGAAATTCTTCCATTACTTTAGGGCCTGCCTGAACTTCTTCTGCCACATCCGGCAAAGCTTCTTCTGCATCTGCCTCTGCAATCGGCATAGCTTCCTCTGAATCTGCTTTCTCTGCCAGGGTTTTATTTTCCTCATCATTTTTTTGTACTGCCGGCTCCACCGTTTTAACTTTTTCCCTGTTTTCCACACTGTGAGCAGCGATAAGATCCTGTAACTGCTTGCTTTTCTCACTTAAAATCGCCTCTACTCTCTCCTGGGTCACTCCGCTCATCGGCTTCTTTCCAGTAGCATCCATGCCTGTCTGGAGCTGTTTCTCCAACATTTCACGTTCTGCAATCAGCCTCTGTATTTCCATAGCCATTTTCTTATTTTCGTCTTCTTTCAGTCTCTGTACAACTTCTTCGGCTGCCTGCCGTTCTTTCTGCATCTTCTGATTACGTTCTTCCTGCTCCCTGCGTTCTAACTCTTCCCTGCTTGTATATATAATATTCCTGCGCTTTACAATCGTTCTGGCAATCCTTTCACGGTCATTTCTTTTGTCAATGGCGTCTTTCATAACTGTTTCTCCTAATTTCTCCTTTACTGGTTACGATACAGGCATCAGGATTCACTCCTAAGACCCTTATACCGAATCTTCATATCAATTATTATATCACGAAATTTACATGAATAAAAGTAGTAAATTTCGTGCATTCTTTTAATACATCAAACTTTCCGGAGGTAACATCATGGCTGCATACAAAGTAGAAATCTGCGGAGTCAACACATCCAAGCTCCCTGTATTAAAAGAGGATGAAAAAAGCGATCTCTTTACCCGAATCAAAGCAGGGGATACGGCAGCACGAGAGACTTATATCAAGGGCAATCTCCGCCTGGTCTTAAGCGTTATCAAACGTTTTTCCAACAGCAATGAAAATGTAGACGATTTATTCCAGATCGGCTGTATCGGCCTTATCAAATCCATAGACAATTTCAATCCTGAAATCGGCGTAAAGTTTTCAACTTACGCTGTTCCGATGATCATCGGCGAAATCCGCCGATATCTGAGAGATAACAATTCTATTCGTGTCAGCCGTTCCCTGAGGGACACCGCATACAAAGCAATTCATGCCAGGGAACTGCTGTCAAAAGAATTATCCAGAGAACCTACCATTGAAGATATTGCAGAAAAAATTGAAATTCCCAAAGAAGACATTGTCTTTGCCTTAGACGCCATACAGTGCCCAGTGAGCCTGTATGACCCGGTCTATACAGACGGAGGCGACACTCTGTATGTAATGGATCAGATCAGTGACAAAAAGAACAAAGAAGAGACCTGGGTAGAGGAACTCTCTCTAAGCGACGCCATGAAACGGTTGAATGAACGGGAAAACTACATTATCAAACTCCGTTTCTTCGAGGGCAAAACCCAGATGGAGGTCGCAGAAGAAATTCACATCTCCCAGGCCCAAGTCAGCAGACTGGAAAAATCTGCTTTAAAAAACATGAAAAACTATCTCTCTATTGGTCCCACTTATCACAAAGGGAATTAATCTGATCTGCAAATTTCCCCAGTTCCTTGTTGGGACGGCCCTCCGATTTACGGATCACTGCAAGCAGACGCTCTCCAGCCGCCACAAGCCTTGCAAATACATTGGAAACCACACGTGAATCTTTGACTTTCTTCTTCACCGCACGTTCCCTGCTGCCTTTGGCAATACAGGTATTGGCATCCAGATCATAAATATCACCGCTGTAAGGCGCTGTTGCCTGAACTCCGGTTTCCTTTGTTACCAGATCCGCAAATACATCACAGACACTGTCCTGTCCATGCACGACAAATACCCTTTTGGGAGTTTTCCCAAAAGCTTTCACCCATTGCAGTAAATGTTCCTGATCGGCATGGCCGCTGATTCCTGCAAGATTCGCAATCCTCGCTTTTACCTCTATCTGTTCACCGAAGAGCTTTACTTCTTTGGCGCCGCCCAGCAAATGATTTCCCAGGGTGCCTGGAACCTGATATCCCACAAAAAGAACTGTAGAATCCTCTCTCCAGAGATTATGCTTTAGATGATGCCGGATTCTTCCTGCTTCACACATGCCGGAAGCAGAGATAATTACAATGGGTTTCTGAATAAAGTTAATCATCTTTGATTCATCACTCGATACCGCCACTTTAAGCCCTGGAAAACTAATCGGATTAATACCTTTCTTAATTAAATCCAACGCTCTGTCACGGAAACATTCCTGGACATTTTTATGAAAAATACTGGTCGCCTCCACAGCCAGAGGGCTGTCAATATAAACCTCAAAGTCCGGAAACTCTGGCAGCAGGTTCTCTGTCTTAATCTTTCTCATGAAAAACAGCATTTCCTGGGTTCTTCCTACAGAAAACGCGGGGATTACCAAATTGCCGCCCCTGGTAAATGTTTCCCTGCACACTTCTGCAAGCTCTACTGCATAATCTGGCGGATGTTTACGCATCCTGTCCCCATAGGTAGACTCCATAATTACGTAATCTGCCTCTTCTATATACTGTGGATCACGGATCAAAGGACGGTCTCCTGGACCAATATCACCGGAAAACACAAGTTTTACCGTCTTCTCCCCTTCCGTACACCAGACTTCAATACTGGAAGAACCAAGCAGATGCCCCGCGTCAATAAAGCGGATCGTAAATTCTGGACAAATGCTGATTTTCTCACCATACATACATGGTATAAAATGCTCCAATACCCCGCAGGCATCCTCCATATCATACATCGGCTCCACCAACGGCCTGCCGGCACGGCGAGCTTTTCGATTCTTCCATTCCGCCTCAAACATCTGGATATGTGCTGAATCTTTCAGCATAATATTACAAAGCTCCGACGTTGCCCTGGTGGCATAAACTTTTCCACGGAATCCATGGCTGTACAATAAAGGCAGAAGTCCGGAATGGTCGATATGGGCATGCGTAATCAACACATAATCAATTTCCGCCGCATTTACCGGTATCTCCTGATTTACGTACAAATCCGCACCCTGTTCCATACCACAGTCTACCAGAAGATTCACTTCACCTATCTGCAAGTAGTGACAGCTTCCGGTAACCTCATGTGCCGCTCCCAAAAACTCAAGTCTCATCGCACCATCTCCTTTGTACTTTTTGTATAAGAACATCATATCACAGATTATATTTTTATTCAAACCTTACAATTTCTTTTTTCAGACGTTTCATAATCTTTTTTTCCAAACGGGAAATATATGACTGGGAAATTCCCAATAAATCTGCTACCTCCTTCTGTGTCATTTCCTCACCGCGAGGATCTTTCAATCCAAAACGCAGTTCCACAATTGTTTTCTCTCTTTCTGACAGCTTATCCACGGCATGCCTCAGCAGATTCTTTTCTACCTCTGTTTCAATATCCCGGTAAATAATGTCTTCATCTGTACCCAGAATATCAGACAGCAAAAGCTCATTTCCATCCCAATCCACATTCAGCGGCTCGTCAATAGATACCTCCATTCTGGTTTTATTATTTCGCCGAAGATACATCAAAATTTCATTTTCAATACAACGAGAGGCGTAAGTGGCAAGCTTAATATTTTTAGTAGGATTAAACGTATTAATCGCTTTTATCAATCCTATTGTCCCGATAGAAATCAAATCCTCCACACCAATCCCTGTATTGTCGAACTTCTTCGCTATGTACACGACCAACCGAAGATTATGTTCAATCAGTACGCTGCGGGCTTTTTCAGACTCCGCTCCGTCCAGCATCTGAATATACCTGTTTTCTTCTCTTGCCTCCAAAGGCGGCGGTAGAATTTCCGCACCTCCGATATAATGAATATCTCCCTTCTTCATTAACAGAAGGTTGTGCAGCTTTGGTATCACTTTTAATTGAAAGTGCTGCGGGATTGTGATTTTTATATACATGTCTGCTCTCCTTTCCTGCTGGCGTCCAATAGACAATTGCAAAACCACTGGTATGAAATTCACAAATGATAGCGTTTCACAATTATCTATGGTGTCCAAATATAAGTTTTTCCTCCAGCTTTCACTTTTTGCCTGGTATCAGAGTCTTACGGCTTCATCCCGCCTCGTGCTCCCTCATGGACTGTCTCACTGATATAAATTGCAATCTGTAAGCAATTTTAATATTAGTGCGTCATTCCTATATCCAGGCTCTTTCCATTCAGAATCACATCACATTTGTCATCCTGAAACAAATTCTCTTCTGCAAGCCCCAATACGGGTTTTTCCAGATACAAGGGCTGCTTTTCCCTTAAAATATACATGCCCTCAATCGTTACAGCTTCCAAAAGGCCATTTTCCATTCCCAAAGAATGAAAGGGAATCATCCGTGGCAGAAGCTTCCCTTTCTCTATCTGTTCCTTTAAAATCTTTTTCTTGATAATATGTACTGGTTTGCATGCCAAAGGGTCTATGAGAAGATTTCCTGTATCAAAAAATCCTTTTACTGAAATATTTCCTTCTTTGGTTATCAGAAGCAGGTCATATCTGACCGTTTTCTGCCTTCGGAAATAACCCAATATACGTTCTGCAATCCATAAAAATATGCAGGCTGCCAGAAGACAGGGCACGAAATATTTTCCCCCTGTCACATTTGACATCCCCCATTCCAGTATCCCTCCCAGCAGAATCATTGACAAATATGTACTCACCCACTGACAGAAAAACTGTTTCCACTCCCTGCTGCGGTAACAAATCCAGACCATCAGAGGGTTTACCAACAGATGAACCAGTAATTGATACCATACATAATCATGCATCAGAAAAAAAAGACCCAGAGCTGCCGCTGTTCCTGCAGATGATGCCAACAGCAGCCACTTTATACGGATGCGCTGCTTCATAATTTTTCCTGCAATCCCAAGGGCAATGCTGTCCATAGCAAAGTTCGTCAGAAACCAGATGTCTGCATATATTTCATATTCCATCTGCGCCCTCCTTACTTCAAGTGAACACCACGAAATTCAGTATAAAAGAAATGTGCAGATTATTTTGTCAAATTGCTGTCCAGTTTACCAAAAATCTTTCTACAGTATACGACAAAAGCACAAAAACCACTCTGGAAATCTAGTTTCCAAAGTGGTTTTTGTGCTTTTTGCTTTTACTGTCCGCTCTGCAATGTAAACCTTTTGAACTGCTCTGCTTGGTAATTTATATTCGTGCGGCATCCTCCTTATGTTCGTGTCACAGACCCTTTTCCCAGTCCAAACATCCTCTGCCTATAATTGGAACTGACTGACAATCTCTTTTAATGCATCGATTGACTTCATGCAGTCTTTAAGCCTTTCGTAACCTTCTGTCGTTGTACCTTCCGTCTCATTTGATTTCTCAGCAATAATGTTGATTCCGCCAGCTGACTGGGCTACCATGTCATTGATATCCTCCACTGCACCCACAATCTGTGAAACATATCCTTCCAGTATGCCCACTGCCTCTTTCGTCTCTCCCATGATTCCCTGAAAATCGTCTGCATCTGCAAGGTATTGTACCCCTGACTTACTGAAATTCTCATAGTCGCCCAAAACCGTATTTTCCAGAAATCCCATAATCGTCATGATACATTCCGTCATATTCGACACTGCTTCATTTACTTCACTTACAATTCCATTGATATTATCCACTGTGTGCAGCGTCTGCTCTGCCAGAGAACCAATCTCTGACGCCACCACCGCAAAGCCTCTTCCTGCCTCGCCAGCTCTGGCTGCCTCGATATTGGCGTTCAAAGCAAGCAGATTTGTCTGAGAAGAAATATCCTTAATAGCCTCCGTCAATTCATTAATTTTCTCAACCGCCTTAGATTTCTCAATGGCAATGTCTGTTTTCTGTTTCATCACCACAAACATTTCATCTGTCTTATCTCTGGATTCACGGCTGATGGTTTCCATTTTATCTGCCCGCTGATGTACCTGCTGAGAATTCTTCTCGCCTTCCGCTGCCATTTGGTGAATGCTCTCCGAACTATGCTTCACCTCTTCAATGCTATGAATAATATTTGCTGTATTGGCGCTTGTCTCCTGCATACTTGCAGCAAGTTCCTGTGTTGCCGCAGAGTTGTCCTGAGCATGAACCCTGTTTTTCTCCATAATCTCATTCAGATTCGTTACATTTTCAGAAATAGACTGCTCCGCCTGGTCCAGACTCCCCATCATCTCCCGCAGATTTTTACGCATAGAATGTATCTCATTTGCCATGACGCCAATCTCATCCTTCTGCCTGCGGAGCCTCGACCCGAACTCTGTCGCCCGGAAATCCAGCCTTGAAGTCTGGCCGATTACCGCTGTCAACTGCTTGATAGGCTTTGATATGCCGCTTCCCACAAAAATTCCCACGGCTCCGGAAAATACAAGCGCAATCAAAATTGCTACCAGTATAACCAGCACCAGATGATTCGCTTTTGCATAAATCTCCGTATTAGATACCGCCAGCACAAGCTTCATCCCATTGTCCAGGCTGTAGTACACGAACTGCTTCCTCTCATTTTGATAAGAATATAAATGCTGGCTTCCTTCTTGCTGCTGGTCACCAAGTACCTCCGCAATGCCTGACAGAGAATCATCCAGAGACGAGAGTTCTGTTCCGCTCTCCAGATTTTTATTATGTACTACTGTGCCGGAAGCACTGGCAAGAAATGCATAGCCGGAATCAGAAAACGATATAGAATCCACCAAATCTGTAATCTGTGAAAAATCAATATCCATTCCCACAATGCCGATAGAAGTTCCATCTTCTGCAAACAACGGCACAACATAAGAAATCATATAGACATTGATATTGGCGTTGAGATATGGTTCCATCCAAATAGCCTCGCCAGCTTTCACCGGTATATAATACCAGCCCACATGCTCTGCGTCATCTTCTTCATACATAGAAAAATCTGTGGGAACCACACCCTGAAACTCTGCATCCACAGAGTCTCTTGTAATAAAATAACCGGAAGTTGGATTGGAATACTCAGGATTATAACGGATATAAGCAGTAATCGCTCCCTCTGTTCTGTTGCCAAAAACATCTATAATCTGTGCGATCTTCTCTGTATATGTATCTGCATAATTCTTATCTTTTTCAAATGCTGCATAGTCAAACTGATGCATAAGCGTTTCACTCAGAGTATCCACAGACTGTTCTATCTGCGAAATCATGTTATTCAGCTTCAACGCCTCCTGCTGAGACTCAAGCCGCATTTTCTCTTTGGAATTATCCCCCTCCATCTGAGTCGAATCGCTAAGCGCCAGTACACCGATAATCGCTGCCGTAAGTAATGAACACAGCAAAATTCCTGAAATAATTTTCATTCGTATCGTTTTCATAGCTCTCCTCCGTTTCATTCTCCGCAAAAATCCAATCCTTTGCAGAAAAAGAACCTCGTAAACTGAGATTCTCCCTCTATGTAAACATTATTTTCTTGTATTTTTGAGGAACTCAGGAATCTTAATATCCCGTTCCTGAACATTGCTCTCCGGTTTCCTCGGACGCTGTATACCCATACTGCCCGCTGTTGTGCCCATATTGGTTCCTGCTGCAGGTCTGGAAACATTTGCAAATGCTCCGGTGGCAGGACGTGTCCCTGTACCCATACCGATATTACTGGATGGCCTCATGGTTGTTCCTGTTCTCCCTGCCGGACCCTGAGAAGCATACTTCATATTCGGCATAACTTTAGGAGAAGATGCAGACGCACCGCCTGACAATCCTGTTGCTATCACTGTAATAATTGCCTCATCTGCCATCTTCTCATCAAACTTGGCTCCAAAAATGATATTTGCATTATCCCCTGCAAGATCCTGCACATAACTTGCTGCATCATTGGCATCCATCAGAGAGATATCCCCGGAAATATTGATGATAACATGAGAAGCACCTGTAATGGTTGTCTCCAGAAGAGGGCTTGCCACTGCCATCTTTACAGCTTCAATCGCCTTATCGTCGCCCTTTGCAGAACCAATTCCGATATGCGCCAGTCCCTTATCCTTCATAACAGTCTGAACATCTGCAAAATCCAGATTAATCAATGCAGGCACATTGATAAGATCCGTAATTCCCTGTACGGCCTGCTGCAGCACTTCGTCTGCTTTCTTCAAAGCATCAGGCATAGTGGTTCTTCTATCCACGATTTCCAGAAGCTTGTCGTTCGGTATTACAATGAGAGTATCCACGCTTTCTTTCAGCCGCTCAATGCCTCCCAAAGCATTTGTCATACGTGCTTTCGCTTCAAATTTAAAAGGTTTCGTCACTACACCTACTGTCAGAATCCCCATTTCCTTAGCAATACGCGCAATTACCGGCGCTGCCCCGGTCCCTGTTCCGCCTCCCATACCGCAGGTAACAAACACCATATCTGCACCTTTGATCTCGGAAGTCAGCTCTTCAATATTCTCTTCTGCTGCCTTCTGACCAATCTCCGGCTGTGCCCCGGCGCCTAAGCCCTTCGTCAGCTTCTCACCAATCTGAACCAGCGTGGGAGCTTTACACAGCGCCAATGCCTGTTTATCCGTATTAATCCCAATGAACTCAACACCACCGATATTCTCATCTATCATTCTATTTACTGCATTATTGCCGGCACCTCCTACGCCTATTACAATAATTTTGGCACTGGACTCTGCTTCGTTTGTCATAATCTCAAGCAAGGTTCTTCCTCCTTTTATTCTCTATCTGAACTTTTCATTCTCTTATTCTTAAAATGTCAGATTAAACTCCTGTATACTATAGTATAGTTTTTTGGCAAATTAATCAATAACAATTTTTCATTTTCGCAGTTTTTTTTCAAGATAATTTCATGAGAATCTTATTTTGTTTTCTCAAAAGTAATATCTGTGGTATTTTCCGTCCAGCTTTCCAGATGAAGAACGCCTTTTTCACCTTCCAGCTTCGGCATAATATATGAAAGCCTTAAAATCTTTGCGTTAAAATTCTGTGCCTGTCCCAGCGCTACCGAAATTTTCCCAAATTTCAACGTATAGTTCCCTTCTTCTCCATACTTGATACTGTTTGGCGCCAATTCATATTTTTTCAGAATCTGTGTCAAAGACAGCAGATTTTTCAGAACGCTCTTACCCTTGATGGGCAGTTTTTCATTTAATACAATCTGTTCCACATCCAGGCCATTGATTTTTGGAACATTCTCAACAACCTCTGAAGACATTTCCACCACAATTCCTTCTTTATCAAAATAAGCGTTTTGTCCCAGTGTTTCTATGTAAACCCTGCCCAGCAATATCTTCTCCTGCACCTCTACTTCAAGAATATGAGGGGATTTGAGCGTAAGATTCATGGATTCCACAAACGGAAGTTCTCCCGGCTCTTCAAATTTATACTTAAAATATACATACAGGCTGTTCCAGGAGTATTCATCATTCAGCAGCCAATCCTCGACAGCCTCATCGGAGTAACGCTCGCTTCCTGTAACCACTACTTTTTCCACCGTAAACATTTTAAACGCAATAAGAGCTGCCACTGCAAGAAACAGCAGGAAGAAAAGAAACGTCAACCCAATCATCTTCCATTTCTTCTTACGCCTTCTTCTTTCTCTTCTCATATTTATTCCTCCAGCCGTATCCCCCTGGACACACTTAATACCAGCCCTATTTCTGCCAGCAGAAATGCCACAGAAGTACCGCCGTAGCTGATAAACGGCAGGGAAATGCCTGTATTCGGTATGGTATTCGTCACTACTGCTATATTTAGAATGACTTGAATGGCAATGTGCGCAAGCACACCGGTCACGATCAAAGCGCCATACAAATCCTGTGCATTGCTGGCAACCACCATAAACCGCCAGATTAAAATCAAAAACAGCAGAATTACACAAACGGCTCCAAATAATCCCAGTTCCTCACAGATAATAGAATAAATCATATCATTCTGTGCCTCTGGTACAAATCCCAGTTTCTGCATACTTGCTCCCAGGCCTTTTCCAAACAGCCCTCCTGAACCAATGGCATATAATCCCTGCAGAGTCTGATATCCCTTTTCATATTTTTCTGGTTCCAGCCAAATCTTAAGACGCTCTGCACGATAAGATTCCAGCATAATAAATGCGGTCCCAAAGGCGATAACCACGCCTCCCATCACAATAAACTGCATATATTTAGGGCTGGAAACAAACACCAGACAGATAGCGATACCCAGAATAATAATTGCTGTACTTAAATTTTCTGACGCCACAATCACTACCATAGGCATCACCAGCAGCATGACTTTAATCAATGCGGTAAATTTGCCCATCTGTTTGGGCATCCTGCTAATAATCGTGGCAAGGAAAATAATAATCGCTACCTTTGCCATCTCTGACGGCTGAAAACTTACCGGTCCCAGTTTCAGCCATCGTTTTGCTCCGTTCAATTCCTGTCCCACAAACAATACCAGTGTACACATTCCAAAAGCCCCCGCATAGGCAAGAAACCAGAAACTTTTCCACACACGGTAATCAATCTGCGCAACAAACGCCATTACGGCAATTCCAAGTATATCTGCAAAAAGCTGCTTTTTCAAATAGTAGGCGCTATCCTGAAATTTGACCTGTCCATTGTAAGAGCTTGTGCTGTATAAGATCACAAGTCCAAAGCATACCATAAACAGTACGATAATCAGCAGACTATAGTCAAAATAGCGGAAATTTCTTTGTCTTTTGTCAGTCCTTTCCTCTCTGCTCATATCAGCACCTCTATATTTTTTATAACAGTTCAGCCAACACCTGTCTTATAGGTAATCATAACTGTCTAAGCGAACTCATAAGACAGGTGCAGGCTGAACTATTTATTCTTTTAAATCCTTTTCCAACCTTATTCTTTCAATTCCCTTGCCAATTCTTTGAATATGTCTCCTCTCTGCTCATAATTTTCAAACATCCCCCAGCTTGCACATGCCGGCGACAGCAATACAGCGTCTCCTGCCGCTGCGTTTTTATAACAAATATCTACCGCTTGCTTAAGGTTTTCCACCAAGATGATATTTTCTGCTGGATATCCCTGTTTCAGCGCCGCATCCCGTATTTTTTCTCTGGTAGCTCCCAGAAGAACCAGTTTTTTAACCTTTCCGTCAAAGGCTTTGATCCAGTCTTCATATTCTGAATCCTTATCATATCCTCCGCCAATAAGGAGTGTAGGCCACTCCATGGCACGGATCGCCTGAATTGCCGCATCTGGATTCGTCCCTTTGGAATCGTTATAAAAACGGACGCCTCCTTTCGTCACCACATATTCTATTCTATGCGCAACTGCCTGAAAGCGAACCAAAACCTCACGGATTTTTTTCATGGAAACACCAAACAATAATGCCATCGCCGCAGCGGCCATTACATTTTCATAATTATGCTGTCCAATCAGATTCAGTTCCTTTACACTGCAGACTGCCTGGCAGGCTCCATCCCATGCCCAGATAATGTTTTCTTCCTCCAGGTAAATCCCTCTCTCAAGTTTCCGCTGACTGCTGAAAAACACTGTCTGTGCCTTGATCTGCTGAGAAAACGCCCGAAGAACAGGGTCTTCATAATTCAACACGCAAATCTGCTCCTCCCCCTGATTAGCGGTTATCTGCATCTTCGCCTGCTGATAATTCTCCATGGTATGATGACGGTTCAGGTGGTCTGGCGTAATATTTAAAATAGCTGATATATACGGACAGAATTTATGTACAGTTTCCAGTTGGAAACTGCTGATCTCAGCCACTGTCACCGAATTCTTATCTGTGTCTGATACCACACTGGTATAAGGAATCCCAATATTACCCACAATTTTCACTTTGGGAACTGCATGTTCCATAATAGCTCCCAACAATGAGGTAGTGGTCGTCTTCCCATTCGTACCTGTAACAGCGAGCACTCTGCCTCGTTCAAACGCATAGGCAAGTTCAATTTCCCCCCAGATTTCTATTCCCTGACGGCGCATGGTTTCTACCACTGGAAGATCTGTGGGAACACCAGGGCTTAGCACGGCAATATCACAAGCATGAATCACACGCTCTGGCAATACACCTAAAATGATCTCTGTCTCTTTCAATACATCTGACTTCTGCCGGATTTCTGATACTGTCATTTTTTCATTTCCATCGTATATAACTACTGAAAATCCATGCTTTATTAACAGTTCAGCAGCGGAAATTCCACTGATTCCGGTTCCAAACACCAAGAATTTTTTCCCTTCCAGATTCAATTTTCTTCCTCCTGTTTTCAAAATAACCCGCCGGAAACCTCTCTACAATGCCATCAGTCCCACAAGGCATAATACTGCAGTAACTATGGAAAATACCGCTACCACTCTTGTTTCTGACCAGCCTCCCAGCTCAAAATGATGATGAATTGGCGCCATTCTAAAAATCCGTTTTCCTCCGGTCTTTTTAAAATATGTGACCTGTATCATGACAGACAAAAGTTCCACCCAATAAATCAATGCCACAATTAAAATAAACATAGGCATTTGCAGCATATACGCCGTAGACGCCACAAATCCTCCCAGCGCAAGAGAACCGGTATCACCCATAAAAACACTTGCCGGATAGACATTAAACAACAAAAATCCCAGTAAAGCCCCTGCCACCGCACAGGTAATAGGCTCAATACCGCTTCCCGTCCCAATGGCAACCACTGAGAAAAATGTGGCGATCAGCACTGTAACACTGGATGCCAGGCCATCAAGTCCATCCGTAAAATTTGCACCGTTTACCGTTCCGACAATTGCCAGAAACATTACCGGAATTGCAAGCCAGCCTAAATCCAGGTAAATCCCATGCTCAAATCCTCCGGTAAACGGGATCAGCATTTTGGTGGAAATGTCTGTATACCTGGTCATATAAAAGATAAAAATCCCGGTAACCAGAATCTGTCCCAGCATCTTCTGCCAAGGCAGCAGTCCATCTGACCTTCGCAGCACTACTTTCAGATAATCATCCAGGAAACCAATAATTCCAAAGCCCACCGTCACAAACAAAATAGGCATAATTGCCGGATAATCCCTGATATAAATAACGGAAGTGACAACGATTCCCGCTAATATCATTAAACCTCCCATTGTGGGAGTTCCTGCCTTTTTTAAATGAGATTTCAATTCTTCCCGTTCTGTCTGACCTACTTTTAACTTTTTTAAGACCGGAATCACCACCGGGCCTAACACTGCTGTTATTACAAACGCGATTAATACCGGAATTATTATTTGCTGTGACATTTTTACACCTCTTTGTTTCTACATTGTTTTATGCTTTGTATCTTTGTTTTTCCATACTATAGTATGCCATTCCCTGCATTCCACGTCAACTACTACTTTGAGCGCCAGGAACTTTGCTATTCTGCTGTCGCTGCATGATTTTGCTCTGCATCTTCAGATTCTTCCTGTTTCAGCGCTGATTCATCTCTTTCAATTCCAAGATATGGCAGAATATTGGAAAATATTTCCTGCACCACCGGAGCTGCGATTGTTCCGCCATAATAAATTCCCTGAGGGTTATTGATGATGGTCAGGGCAAGAACCTGAGGATTTTCTGCAGGAGCAAATCCCAAAAAAGAAGAAATATACTTATTGGCACTTCGTGGCAGTGTCTGAGAAGTCGCTGTTTTGCCTCCAATGGAAAAGCCTTCTATTTTTGCACGCTTCCCGCTTCCCTCAGACACCACTTTCTCCAACACATCGCGCAATATCTGGGAGGTATCACTGCTGACAATTCCTTCCCGCACAGGATACTGCAGTGTCTCCACCAGTTCTCCTTCCTCATTTTTCACAGAAACCCCAAAATGAGGCGTGATCCGATTCCCACCATTTACAAGGGAAGATACAGTAGTTGCGAGCTGAATGGGCGTAATCTGAAAGGACTGTCCAAAAGAAACTGTGGCCAGTTCCACCGGCCCTACATTTTTCTTATTATGCATGATCGTCATCGCTTCTCCCGGAAGATCTATGCCTGTGCGGTCCAAAAGCCCAAACTGTTTAAAATATTTATAAAAGTTATCTGTTCCCAAACGCATTCCCAGTTCGATAAACACTGGATTGCAGGAATTCATGATTCCCTGTGTAAAATCTTCTGCTCCATGTCCTGTACGTTTATGGCAATGAATTCTTCTGTCTTCCACCATCTTATAACCTGGACAGAAAAAGTTATCTTTCAGAGACACCACACCTTCTTCAAACGCCGAAGCCGTGGTAATAATTTTAAAGACGGAACCCGGCTCATACGTATCATTGATACATTGATTCCTCCACATCTGATTTAGGAGTTCCTGCTTATGCTCATTGTCTGACGCCGCTGTCTCCTCACTCTCTTCACTCTCTTCTGCTTTTTTCTCCGGCTCAGTTATAAGCGTAAAGGGATCGTTCAGGTTGAATTCCGGCACATTTACCATAGCCATAATTTCCCCATTCTGAGGATTCATAACAATCACAGATACACTGTCTGCCGATTTCGCCTCCAGAGCTTTTTTTGCTGCCTGTTCACAATACATCTGAATGTTGTAATCCAGGCTGATATGCAGGTTATTTCCATCTACAGGTTCCTGCCGCCGCTCACCGGCATTCTCAATTTCTACGCCTCTGGCGTCTGTCAGGGTCAGTATTTTTCCATTGGTCCCTTTTAAATAATCCTCATAAATCACTTCCAATCCAATAATTCCCTGGTTATCTCCGCCTGTAAACCCCAGTACTTTGGAAGCCAGCGTGTCGTAAGGATAATACCGTTTGTAATCTTCGTCCACTTTTACGCCCTCAAGTCTGTAATTGCGGATCTTGTCTCCTGTTTCCTTCGCTACATTTGACTTAACTCTCTCAATGGAACTTACTTTTTCCACTCGTTTCCTTACCGCCTGTTCTTCCATATTCAATTCTTTTGTCAATACTTCAATGACTCTCTCGGGGTCTTTCACCTGGCTGTGGATTACAGAAATTGTGCAGACTGTCCGGTTTGTGGCGAGCACAGTCCCGGAAGCATCAATAATCTTCCCTCGTGCGGCCTTAATATCACGCTCCCTCTCATGCAGATCTTCCGCTTTCTTTCCATAATATTCAGAGCAGAAAACCATGAGATAGACCAGTCTTCCCGCCAGCATGGCAAGAACCAGTGTAACCACGGAAAAAATAATCAATATTTTTTTTCGATTAAATGTCTTATTTCGAATCATCCAAAAACCTCATAAAAGCTGTTACTACAATCTATTACGGTTTTTATGAGGTTATGTACCTTTTGCTGCTTTTCATATCTACAAACTTTGTCAGCGCTATTCTGCCTCAGGATCTATTCTGTCTGCCAGGGGCTCCGGTTCCTGAGAAGTTCCGTCTCCACCGTCAGGCATCGCATTTGGCGTTCCTTCCGGAAGCCCTTCCTGCTGCGGATCACTCTGCCCCTGCGCAGTGCCATCTTCCGGCGTAACCACACCCTCATCCTGAAAAACATTAATATAAGGAAGAATCTCTGTAAATATCTTCTTCGCCAAAGCTGTTGCCAGGGCGCTGCTCTGATCTTCCTCAGAGACGTTTGCCTCATCAATCACCACGTAAACCAGTACCTGTGGCTCTTCCACCGGAGCAAACCCAATAAAGGAAACTACATATTTATCGTCTTCACGGTTTCCCTTCTCCGCAGTTCCGGTTTTTCCGCCCATAGAATACCCTTCCACCTTAGCGCTTTTTCCGGTTCCCTCCGACACTGTCTTATACAAGTATGACTTAATCTTATCACTGGTCTGTCCGGAAATAGTCTGTTTTAAAGGCGTTGTCTCAATGTTCTGCACCGTATTGCCTTTATCATCAATAATTTTTTTAACCAGATGCGGCTGATAATAATAGCCCCCATTGATTAAAGAAGAAAAAGCTGTAGCAAGCTGCACCATAGTGACATTAAAATTCTGCCCAAAAGCATTGGTCGCAAGGGACGTGGCGTTTGTATTTTCTGCATAATAGATCAGACCGTCCGTTCTGGCTTCTCCCGGAAGATCAATATTGGTACGCAGCCCAAAATTAAAAATATTCTGATACTTATAGAAATCTTCTTTGCCGATATCTGCTGCCATCTGCATCAGCGCATCATTGCAAGAATCCATCACTGCTTTTTCTGTGCTCTCCATTCCATGACCGGATCGATTGTTGCATTTGATATCATAACCTCCAATCTTCTCTACGCCATCACAATAATAAGAGTCTTTGATCTTGCCCGTTTCCAAACCTGCTGCCACAGTAAATGGTTTTGCCGTGGAACCCGGCTCATAAGTATATGTGATGCAGAAATTCTGCCAGATATAGTTGAGCTTGTTCAGCCTGCCTTCATCATCAAAGCCGGCTATTTCTTCCGGGGTACAATAATTGGTCAGATCCCATGGATTGTTGAGATCATAAGTAAAATTATCAGACATTCCCAGAATCTCACCATTTTGAGGATTCATTACCAGCACACCTGTGTGTTGGCTTCCGGCCCCTTCTTTTTCCTTATCTCTATATTGCTCCTGAAACTCTGCGATTTTAGCTTCAATAACCTTCTGGATATTCAGGTCAATGGTAGTAACCAGACTGTTGCCATTAACAGGCTCCTTAATCGTTTTTTCTACATTATTATCCGTATTCAGATATCCATACTGCCTGCCGTCAACTCCATTTAAGGTATCGTTATAATAATCTTCCAATCCGCCGATTCCTTCATTTCCAGAAGTAGTAAATCCAAGCACCTTACTGGCAAGGCTGTTATAAGGATATACTCTTTTATATTCTTTTTCAAACCATACCCCCTGTACATTAGGATTGACTTTCTTTTTATATTTATTTGTCTTTGCCTGCAGTTTTTGAAATCCTTCAATTTGTTCATACTTCAGCTTTTTCCGTAAAATATAATAACGGCTGTCTGGCTGCTTAGTCAGTGCCGTTCTCACTTCTTCTTCTGTAACATCCGGGAAACACTCCAGCAATGCCGCAATCGTAGGTTCCACATAGTCTTCTTCATCATTAATCAGTTTACAGTCTAAAATAAGATTATATACATCCACATTGGTAGCCAAAATGCTTCCTTTTGTGTCCAAAATTTCTCCCCGCTGATAGGGAATGCTCTGATTACCATAACTCTGCTGGCTTAACACCTGCTTTTCATATTCTTCGCCTTTCACCTGGTCGATATAGACCAGTCTTACCACAAGCCCACCTGAAAGAAGGAGTATCATGGTAAATACCAGCAACAGCTTCTTCTTCATAATTCTCGAAAACCTTGCAGGTCCTCTCTTCCTTCGGCGTCTGTTATTTCTGCTGCCCAACGTTCTCTCACCTTTCTGGAATATCCTCATACTGATTCATATAGTCACTGTCGTCCACTTCAAAATATTGAACCTGATTCTTACTGGGATATACCATGCCAAGCTCTCCCATCGCCCTCTGGCGGATCACCTCCAAATCCACGGCAGAATTAATCTTCTTCTGGGCAGCGTCATTATCATTTCTTAAATTCATTACATCTGCTTCCAGCGCCGTCACACTTCTCATATGAGTGTTTAATTCTGACTGAAGATGCAGATAACAGCCAAAAACTGTCATCAGCAGCATCATGGAAACGGCAAGAAACATGACATATCCCGGACCCATCACAAGTGCCTGCTCCCGATTCCTGCGTGCTGCTGCTCTTGCACTTTTCTGCCGCTGCTTCCGCTCTCTGTCCTCTCTTTGCTTTTGAATATATTCCTCATGAATTTCTTCACTTCGTCTTCTTGGTTCTTCCTGAACTCTCCTCACTGTATTTCCATCAATATAGCTGGCCCTTCTCTCCTGGTACGTTCGATTTTCCTGTTGTCTCATACATTCAGCTCCTATCCTATTCAGTCTTCCTGTTTAGTTCGCTCAAATACCCTGAGTTTCGCGCTTTTTGAACGTGAATTATATATAACCTCTTCCTCCGACGGAACCACGGGTTTTCTGGTTATCACGCTCCCCAATGATTTTTTTCCACATACACATACCGGAAATTCTTTGGGACATGTACACGGCTGTTCACTCTTTTTATAAATGCTTTTCACGATCCGATCCTCCAGAGAATGGAACGTAATAATACATATCCTTCCTCCTGGATTCAGGAGATCTATCATATCTTCCAGAGAATCCTGCAATACTTCCAGCTCCCGGTTCAGTTCAATTCTAATCGCCTGAAATGTGCGCTTGGCAGGATGCCCTCCATTCATCCGTATCTTTGCAGGGATTGCTCTTTTGATAATCTCTGTCAGTTGTCCCGTAGTCTCTATTTCCCTCTCTTCTCTGGCTGCCACAATGTGCTTGGCAATATTTTTTGCAAATTTTTCTTCTCCATAATCACGGATAATCCTGTACAGCTCCATTTCACTGTATGTATTAAGCAAATCTCTTGCTGTAAAGCGCTGTCTTCGATCCATCCGCATATCTAATGGCGCTTCTTCTGCCCGATAAGTGAATCCTCGTTCCGGGTCATCCAGCTGATAAGATGAAACTCCCAGATCCAATACGATTCCATCTACCATGTATATTCCAACTCCTGCCAATGCTTCCCGCATTTCACAGTAATTACTCCTTATGATTCTTATTCTGTCTTCAAACTCAGACAGCCTTCTGGATGCAGCTTTGATTGCATCTTCGTCCTGATCAATTCCAATAAATTTACCCTTTGCCGACAAACGTTTACATACTTCATAGGCATGCCCTCCGCCGCCCAGCGTGCCATCCACATAAATCCCTTCTGGCTTGATATTCAAGTATTCAATTGTCTCCCTTAAAAGCACTGATTTATGTTTGAATTCCATGGCCGTTCCTTTCCTGTTTCTGAGAACCTTTTGCATAGACATTGTACGGGATACTTATTCTGCTAAATCATAAGCCCCAGACTTGCCATATGCTCCGCGATCTCTTCCACATCATCATACTCACTGGTCTCCTGCCATCTGTCCTTGCTCCAGATTTCAATGTGGTTTACCACACCTGCCAGAACCACCTCTTTCTCAATTCCGGCAAATTCCCGTAAAACCGCTGGCAAGAGTACACGCCCCTGCTTGTCCACTTCGCAGGACGCTGCTCCTGCAAAGAAAAATCTTGCAAACTTGCGGGCTTCTTTGGAAAATTGTGACACTTCCCGAAACTTTGTCTCTATGATCTTCCATTCTTCTGAAGAATACACAAACAAGCATCCATCCAATCCCTTTGTAACTACAAACTCTTCACCCAGCAATTCTCTGAATTTAGAAGGAACTATCAGCCTGCCCTTTGTATCAACGGTATGATTGTATTCTCCCATGAACATAAAATCACCTTCTAACGCTTCGGCTGCAATGGATTTGTGTATGTTTTCCACATTTTATCCACTTATCCACCACTTAAACCCCTTTTTTACCACTTTCCTCCACTTTCATTCCATTTTAGCTTATTGACCTCAAAAAAGCAATAGCAAATTTGTCTTATATTTAGAACAAATCAGGTAATCTCTAACAACAATATATAGTATATATAAATAAATTGTACCCTTCTGACCCCCATATATATACAAGAAAAATTCCTCTTGTGCGAGTACCCTCGCTTCGCTGAGGCAGACCCTGCGCATATTATTTTTGTTCTATAGGAAGACACTTTCATGCTTTCGCATGACAAGGTCTTTCCTATAGAACAAAAAAAGAGCTTTGCACTCAAAGCTCTTTTTCTTATTCCCTATATGCTGTTTTTCTCTTTTCATCCACAATTTCAGGCTGAAACTTCTCTTCTGCCTCTATTTTCGTTTACAATTGCGAAAATGAACCTTATCCTTTGTATACTGCATGTAGTCCTCAATCAGTTTGTCCAGCCGGATACTGGTCTTATAACATTCCCTGGCACTGACATTCTGTTCAGCAGCTACATCCAGTTCGTTTCGAACTTTCTCAATCTCACTCTGCAGCTCCTGCAAGTATTTCATTTGTTCCCGCTCCTTCTCCCCGTAGCTTTATTGTAGTCCTTTTCAGGAAAAAAGGCAAACGAAATTCGTCATTTTATTACACGACATTTCGACAGGAAATGCTTTTTCTCGACAGTTTCACTTTATCCCTAATTCACAGCAACAGCCGGACTCAGCGCATTTTCCCTTTGAATCAGCGAAATAACAGCTTCCGCCACCTGGTGACAAAGCGACACAATTTGACGGCAATCCCCTTCCACAGTATTCTTTATTTTGACATATGCATCATGCGCGTTCTGTACAAAAGCACAGATTGCTTCCACACTGTTCAGGTTTTTTACAGACTCTCGAAAAACTGTCCGGTTCCTCTCCGCCTCACCGCTTTGAATATAATCTTTTAAACTATTTTTTAAATGCTTCTCATAGATACAATGGTCTTTGAGATTTCCCATATAATGGGAATTATGCGGAAACGTAAAATAATCCGCAATATAATGAAGCACTTCTCCTAAATTACGGTAAAACACCCTCATATTAATCTGAGCTGCCTGCTGACGCTGCAGCAATCTCTTTAAATCCTCCTGAAGCTTAGGAAAGGTGCCTTCCATCTCATGTCTCACCGTAAGGAATGATGGTTTACAATCAGGAAGAATACTTCCCAGATAAAACGCTTTCTTATGTTTCACTAATTCCTGTTCGTCGAGAGTTGTCACAAGATACTTTGCTAAGGATATATGAGATTTTTTCCGCATGATTACCTCCAGAAAAACGCATCTGCTGCGTCTATTTTCTGTTCTGCTTCTGCTAAAAGGCAGAAAGCAGAGCACTGATTTTATCGTTCCAGTACTATTCTACTTCCTGCCTTTCAAAAATACAAGTGTTTTTTTACCGTTCAGTGATTCTTAGTAAATATAACTGAATAAACTGCATATTCTGCTATATTTATTTACACTGGCAATCAAAGCTTGCACACTCTGTTTCAGAACAGCAGCAGGCATTGCTTCCTGCAATGCCGATTTCATCAGCATGGCATTTGCAGTCCTGATTGAAACGGCAATTTTGGGCATGACAGCCTACGCTGGTCTCTTCTCTTGCCTGACCGACAGAATTGGTCATACTGTCTGTTCTCTCCCGAAAACTGTCGCATCGTGTCTCATTGGGCTTAGACGCATCCTGCCCTCCCACCATGATATCGCTCTTGGCACAGAGCTTATCTTCATTATACATACAATTTTTTACAGAACATTTTAAACGTGTCATCTCAAATTCTCCTTTCCCCGCCTCTTTGAGCAGGCATATTGATAAAGCAGACAAAACCGTCATACTCTGTCCGCTCTGTTAGTATCAGAGAATCTGAAATAATTTATTCATTGACAGGCTATCCATTTTTTTCAAAAATTATCTATATACATTATTTTGAGTGAATTTACTTTTTCTGTGTGTCCTGCACTTCCTCTCTGCGGATTTCTTTGGTACGGATCTCCCTGCATATCTGCTCCAAAAACTCTCCGAGAGGTTTTGCTCCTTCATCTCCTGCAAAACGGCTTCTCACAGACACTGTATGGTCTTCCTCCTCCTGCTGTCCGACAACCAGCATATAAGGCAGCTTATCCAAACGTGCCTCACGAATCTTATATCCAATCTTCTCAGAACGGTTATCCACCGTACAGAGAATTCCATTTGCCTTTAATTCTTTCTCTACCGCTGCTGCATACTGTTCATATTTATCCGAAATAGGAAGGACACGCACCTGCTCCGGACACAGCCAGGTAGGAAATTTGCCTGCATATTTTTCAATCAGCCAGGCAAGCGTACGCTCATAGCATCCCATAGAAGTCCTGTGGATAATATAAGGGCGGACCTTGTCACCATTCTGGTCAATATAATACATGTCAAACTGCTCTGCCAGCAATGCGTCCCATTGGATAGTAATCATAGTATCTTCCTTGCCATAAACATTTTTGGTATTGATATCTATCTTAGGACCATAAAAAGCAGCTTCTCCCACATCTTCTGTATAGCGGATATTCAGCTCGTCCATAATTTCTCTCATATGCTGCTGAGTTTCTTCCCAGACTTCTGGCTCTCCGATATACTTTTCCCGATTATCCGGGTCCCATTTGGAAAGATGGTAGGTCACATCTTCCTCCACGCCCAGGGTCGACAGACAATGTTTGGCCAGGGCAATGCACTTTTTAAATTCATCTACCATCTGGTCCGGACGTACAATCAAATGTCCTTCGGAAATTGTAAACTGCCGCACCCTGGTAAGGCCATGCATTTCTCCTGAGTCTTCATTGCGGAACAGTGTAGATGTCTCACTGTAGCGCAGGGGCAGATCCCGATACGAATGCTGCTCTGCCTTATATACATAATACTGGAAAGGACAGGTCATAGGCCGCAGGGCAAGCACCTCTTTATCTTTTTCTTCATCTCCCAACACAAACATTCCATCTGTATAATGATCCCAATGGCCGGAAATTTTATACAAATCAGATTTTGCCATCAAAGGTGTTTTGGTGCGGATATATCCCCATTCATTGTCTTCCAGATCCTCAATCCACCGCTGCATGGTCTGAATCATTTTAGCTCCCCGCGGCATCAAAAGAGGCAGTCCCTGTCCAATCACATCTACTGTTGTAAACAATTTCATCTCTCTGCCCAGCTTATTATGATCCCGCTTCTTAATATCCTCCAGATGTTCTAAATACGCATTTAATTCATCTTTTGTGGCAAAAGCTGTACCATAAATTCTCTGAAGCTGTGCCCGGTCAGAGTCTCCACGCCAATATGCCATAGAAGATGAGATCAGCTTAAATGCTTTTATCGGTTTGGTATTCATCAAATGAGGTCCTGCACACAAATCCGTAAATCCTTCCCCCTGTTTATAAAAGGATATTTCTGCATCCTCTGGCAAATCCTGAATCAGCTCCACTTTATAGGGCTCGTTTCGTTCCTGCATAAACGAAATAGCTTCTGCTCTGGGAAGCGTAAATTTCTCCAGACGATTTCCTTCCTTGATAATCTTTTTCATTTCCTTTTCCAGTTTATCCAAATCTTCTCTTGAAAATGGTTCCGCCTCAAAATCATAATAAAATCCTTCGTCTATAGATGGGCCAATGGCAAGCTTGGCATTAGGAAACAATCGTTTCACCGCCTCCGCCAGTACATGGGAACAGGTATGACGGACAGTGCGGATTCCTTCTGTGTCTCTCTGGGTTAGTATATTTAATTCACAATCAGTATCCAAAACTGTGCGCAGATCCACAACCTGGCCGTCAACCTCCCCTGCGCAGGCTGCCCTTGCCAGCCCTTCACTGATGTCCAAGGCAATATCATAGACACTTTTTGCTTCTCCATACTCCTTAGCGGAGCCATCTTTCAATGTAATTTTCATCGTATTTCTCCTTTCTCAACCAGACAATTATAGATAATTCCAGCTCATCTGAACTCTCATCCTGCAGCGTTTCATTTCAGTTCTTGTTCCGGCAGGATATATGCTTCACGCTTTATTGTATCATGGTTTGTTCTTTCCTATGAAACAAAAAATCCCATACACTGCCACTGGCAATGCATGGGACGTTACATACGCGGTTCCACCCTGCTTGTCCTGTTTCCTCATTTCAGAAAACAAAACCTCTCATTTGACGATAACGGAGTCACCGTGCTCTATAAAAGCCGCTCCAAGGTGGTCTTCGGATGTTTCCTGCCAAACCGCTTCCAGCACCAGGACAACGATTGCCCTTCGGCGGTTCTCTCTGCTTATGCCTGCAAAATAATTCCTGCTGAACATTCAGCATTCCACAACTTACTCTTCTTGTCAACGCTTTGTCTGACTTATATTGTAATCTCTTTCTCCTATTCTGTAAAGAGGAAATTTTTTAAGTTTCCCTCGCTTGCAGTTACTTTGCGTCAAAAAGAAAGAACTCAAAGAAGTTTTTAGTTCCTTCCGCAGCATTTCTTGTATTTCTTACCGCTTCCGCAAGGACATGGATCGTTGGGATATATTTTCTGCTCTTTGATAATCGTGCCTGACTTCTTCTGCTCCAGATACAGCCTGTGACGGGTATCTTCATCAAAAATCTTCTCCCACTGGGGAAGTTCATAGAGCCAGTCTGCCTTGGCATCTACCATATTCTTATATAGTTTTTCTTTGTCAAACGCAAGGCTGACCCTGGTATCCTCTTCCATCTCCTCAATTGGATTCGGCTCAATCAGGCTTTCATTGATTCCATCCAAAAATCCTGCCATCTCCATCACAGACAGCTCATACTTTTCCGCCAATTCCCTGACAGTTCCCTCTACTGCTTCATCCGGATTCTCGAGTAATTGTTCATAAACCCCTTTCTCCAACAGAAAATATCTCTGCCAGAACCGCTGAATCTCCCCCTTATTCGCTTCTTGATTGTATGCAACACTTCTCCATTGTTCTAATAATGCCATATTAATTCCCATCCTTTGTTACTATTCTCATCACTACAACTTACTGTGTTTTTACACATACTATATAGTATAACTCATTTATTGCAATTTTTCAAAGGATTTTTACTTGAGTTTTCGTATTTCTATTTTATAGGAAGACACTTTCACGCTTTAACGTGACAAGTTTTTTCCTATAAGATAAAAAAATCCCCACAAACAGCGGTATCACTGCCTGTGGGGATTTCAAAAAGGGGAGGATAAGTATTTAACCTTATCTTTGGTTCAAAGTGTATCACTTCCCCGAAAGTAACAAGTGGGGGCTTTGTTCTTTCGGATAATACTATTATTGGCTGTTTTTCTTCTTTTATTCATACAAAATAAAAATTTTTCTGTTTTTTCTGTTCTTCCTATGTTAGAATAAAATTCAAATCAACAGAAAGGTTATCAGATTTAATATGAAAAAAGACATTTTACACAACAAATATTTTTTGTACATTACGGAATTTTTCGCCGGTATGTCTGTAATGGCAGTAGAATTAGGCGCAAGCCGTCTGATGGCTCCCTATTTCAGTTCCTCCCAGATTGTCTGGACAGTCATTATCGGAGTGATTATGATTGCCATGGCGCTGGGAAATGTATGGGGCGGCCGGATTGCAGATAAAAACCCTTCTCCAGACAAGCTTTACGGCAGGCTTCTTCTGGCTTCTGTATGGATCGCACTGATTCCATTTGCAGGAAGATACCTGATTGCCGGAATTTCTCTGCTGCTGGCAATATTTGTCACCAAAAACTTCCTGGTATGGGCAGCTCTTTTCACCTGTCTTGCGGTATTCGCTTTTCCCTGTGTGCTTCTTGGCACGGTCACTCCTTCTCTGGTCAAATATTCTGTGAACAGCCTGGATGACAATGGAAAAACCGTAGGGGAACTTGGAGCTTTGAACACTATCGGCAGTATCATCGGGACCTTTCTTCCGACTTTTGTGACGATTCCGGCTGTAGGCACTGCCATAACTTTTTTAATTTTTTCCGGCGTCCTTGCTGCCATCAGCATCTTATATTTTATAGCGATGAAGAAAAAACTGTTCAAATGCATACTGACGCTTGCCTTGATTCTAAGTCTGGGCCTTTCCTCTTCTACCTTTAGTTTCGCCTTCTGGGAAAACGATATTACCCTGGAAGACGAATCTATTTATAACTACCTGCAGGTAAAAGAGACAGACAGTTCTGTCATTCTTTCCACAAATGTTCTTTTCGGTGTTCAATCTATTCTTATGAAAAACGAAAAACTTACCGGCATGTATTACGACTACGCACTTGCAGCACCCTTTATGGCAGGTATTCCTCAAATGGACAGAGATGGCAATATTCTGATTTTAGGGCTAGGAACCGGAACCTTTGCCAAATACTGCGATGAATATTTTCCTGGCACTTCCATTGAGGGAGTGGAAATAGACGAAAAAATTTCCAACCTTGCCACTGAATATTTTCAGCTGCCGGAAACGGTAGCGGTATCTGTCTATGACGGACGTTCTTATCTAACTGCTTCCGACAAAAAATATGACGTTATCATGGTGGATGCCTATCAGGACATCACCATTCCATTTCAGATGTCCTCTGTAGAATTTTTCAAGGAAGTGGAAAATCATCTAACAGATAACGGAGTCATGGTGGTAAACATGAATATGAAGTCCCAGTCTAAAAACTCCATCAACGACTATCTCTGTGATACGATCGGCTCTGTATTTCACAATGTCTATACCATTCCGGTGCAAGGCGGAACAAACTGTGAAGTCTTTGCCTTTCAGAATGATGATGTCCTGAAAACCTTTCAGGATGGATACAACGACATTACTGACACAGCCCTGCAGGAAATGATGGAAAATGTCTCTGAAAATCTTACCCGCCGGGAAACGGGCAATCTAATTCTTACAGATGACAAAGCTCCTGTGGAAGTACTTGGAATGCGTGTACTGGATGAAATCATCGCAGATGAACTGGATTATTACCGTCAGCTGTATCTGGGAGACATTCTATAACGAAATTACTGCTGTGCCGTGATCTTCCCTCACTGGCACAGCAGTATGTTTAATTTAAAATATTATTGGTATCACGGATAACCTTCTGTACCTTTTCGGCAATATGGCTTACCTTCTCCATGGACAGCTTGATATGTTCACTATTCTCAGAAGTCTGTCTGGCGCCGCCGATTGCTTCTTCTACCGCTGTCAGAAGTTCACCGATGGTTGTGTCAAATCTCTCAACCACCACATTAATGTCTTCAATCGCATTATGTATCTCTTCATCATTTTCCTTAGCGCTTCCCACAGACTCCTTGGAACTGTCTGACAAATCACGGATATTCGTAGCAACCACTGCAAATCCTCTGCCGGCTTCTCCTGCCCTGGCCGCTTCAATCGCCGCATTCAGGGAGAGCAAATTAATCTTTCCTGCAATTTTTTCCACATCGTGGGTCATCACATTATATTTATCCACACTCTCATTGATATTTCCCATGGAATCTAAAATTTTCTGGTTTAGCTGTTTAAGATCATTCATATGTTCCGAAACATTCTGCATGCCTTCCGAGCTTTTGAGGCCTACATTGCGGATAGACTCCGCTTCTTCCCGGACACTTTCAATATTTTGTGAGAGTTCACCAAAAATTTCCATCAATTCATGATTCATGGCGAGAACCTCCTGATTTACCTCGGAAACCTTCTGCCTCTCTTCACGTACCATTTTCATCATATATTCATAGCAGTTTTCTTTCTCGTTGATTCCTCTGGCAAGCGCAATCGCCATCTCACGGCAAGACCTATACCCGCAGGCATGGCAGTCAAAATGACGTTCAATATCCGTATATTTTCCTAAATCTTTGTAAGCCTTTTCGATATCGGCCTCAGTAATAACCTTGCTCTCTGTTTTCTTTCCTTCATAAGTCCGCAGAAAATCCTCTAATTTCAAAGTTTTATCAAATTCCTCATACTGCTTATCCACACCTTTTCTGGTAGTATTCGCTCTCCGCTGCTTCCTGCTGTAACGTTCCACCTGATGCATAATATCATTCATTACAAAACGCTGGCAGTCCTTACCAATAGCAGGTCCGCCGTTGCATCCATATTCGCAGTTCAGCACGTCAAACACCGTAGGCAACGATTGTGGGTTCTGATCCAGATAGCTGTCCAGTTCTTCATACAAACGCTGGGTTCCTTCCGAAGTAGTGATCTCCATCTCTGGCGCATGAACCAGCAGATTTTTCATCAATCCGCCCGGTCTTGGGAAAATATTGCCCTCCCATCCCTGACATGCATCAAATTCAAATTCACTGTATATCTTCTCTGTAGGAAATGTGATTCCGTTCTCCCGAAAATAATCCTTTAGATGTTCCATTGTCACGTTATAGTTAATCACCCCGGTATCCCGAAACTCGTCAAGCTTAGCAATACAGGGAGACAATGCCGCAATTTTTCCCCGAAATCCCAAAATTTTGCGTACATATATGGCAATACACATCATAGGGCTTTGTATCGGTGAAAGATGTGGAATCAATTCCGGCTTATGATAGAGCACATAATTGACCACGGCTGCACACGGCTGAGAAATCACCTTTTTGTCCGGATGTTGCTCCAGATACCGCAGATGTGCCCATGTGCAGATATCTGCGCCGTAGCCAACATCATAAATTTTCGCATTACCATGATCCCGAATCCAATAAAGTACATGGCGCCACTGCCCGTCAAAAGAAACTTTAATGGAGGGCGCTACAATCACTGCAACTTCTCTTCCTGACTTTAAATCATCCAGAAAAGCATCTGTGTCATCCTGAAATGATCTTGCACCATGAGAACATGCTTTGATGCAGGCACCGCATTTGATGCACTTATCATCATTAATCAAAATCCGAAGCTGCCCTGTCTCATCCAACCGCGCCACATTTGCTTCACTTGTGGGGCATGCTCTGACACAGGCATTACAACCCACACATTTTTCTTCATTCACATTGATAATACTCATCTGTAACTCCACCTTCCCCAACCGTTTTCGGTCCTGTTCGTTTGTGCATTTATCATGTATTTTCCAAAAATCTTTCAAGAAAATTATAAAATATTACCATATTCCTGTCAACCTTCTTTTCTGGAAAACTTTGAGAAACCTTTACGGAACGTTCGCTGGAATCTGATCTTTATACTTCTCATAAAGCCCCTGAAGCTGTTCTTTGTCCTCCTGAGACACCTGCTGTCCTGCAAGAGCTTTCAACCCTTCTGTATCACCATTCGCAGCCATTTCCGCCGCCTGCTTTATATTTTCCGGGGAAATATATTTTTCGGCAATGCCTGTAATCGTTTCCACATCCTCTTTTTCCATATGATTCATGATTTCAGACACATCCACCTGCTGTCCGCCAATGTTAATACGGCTGCCAAACTGCTCTGTGAGAATTTTTTTTCCTATTTCCACTGCTGCTTTTGTTTTTACCTGTTCCACAATCATATGGCGCCCCGCAAATAAAACACCTGCACTTACCAGCAGCACCCCTGTCGCTGCCAGAAGCCTGATATGTCTTTTCTTTTTTCTCATATAATCAAACACCTCCTGAAAAATGTTATGACAATTTTACATAGACATATGACATATCATAACATAATTTCCGGAGGTATATCTTATTTTTTCCTTAAATTATTATAATCTTTACGTCTGCTTCTCATTACAGGCACAGCTTGTGCTGCAGCCGCTGCAGCCTCCGCAGCATTTTCCCTTCTTCTTATCTTTGTACAAGCTGAAACCTGCCAGACCGGCAGTGACAGCCACAATCACAAAAACTACAAATGTTCCCATGAGAACTCCTCCTAGTATAATAATGGTGTAGTCAATCAAGACTACTCGGTTAATAAATTTCTAAATTAGATAACAGAAGAAGGCGTTCTTCCTTCATCAGATGTTGTCCATATTAAT
>CAJTCY010000021.1 GCA_910575075.1 Lachnospiraceae bacterium | reverse complement strand
CGCAAAAGTTAACTGGCATTTTAGGACAGGTGACGCCAGAATAAAACTTAAATCTTTATACCCCAGTTTTACTACCGCCTCTTAAAAGGTGGTAGTAAAACTAAATATCATCATGTCACCACACTAGAATACGTATTCCTTGTTTTATCATTTAGTAATTTTTCATTATATGTTCTAACAAATAACACTCTAAAATCTAAATATGTAAAACCATTTTTGAGTTCTTTTTGGCTTTCGATATATAAAATATGGCGTTTAAAAAAATCCCATAATAATTCTATACTTCTATCAAGGCTATTGACCAACAAATAAATTTTCTCGCTTTCCCGTTTTGCCAGTCCAAACATAACCATATCAATCATAACATTATCAATTGTGGAACTTGTAAGCCCAACTCTATTGCATAGCTCATCATAAGACAAAACATTTTCTTTTTCTAATAACACCATGATAACTTTACATATAGTTGAAAACATATATTGTGGAATATAATCTAATGTAATAGTCGGAGTCGTTCCATTTACAATATAATCTCTAAATATATCCCAATAAAGCGTAAGTTTAGAACCACGATGAATCACAATCCTCTTATTAATTAATAATTGTAAAACATTATTTCCATATAAATCAAGTATACGATTATAATCTGCCGGAGTATCTTTTGCAATATCTTTCAAACATGCATGTTCCTCACCTGTTAATTCAGATATATCTTTATCAAATAATTCTGTTATTTCTAATTTTCTTCCAATTACATTTTCTTGTGAACTTCCCTCTTTAATTAATTCAAATACATGAATACACAATTTCTTCAAAAGCCATGGATATCCCTGACATTGATTTACCAAATAATTTCTCAAAACCGGATTAATTGGATTTCCTAACTGCTTACCGAAAACATTAATTGCGCTTCTAATTTCACTTACACTAAATGGTAAAATACCAATTTCCTTTCTCCTATCCCTCAAATCAGACCACATAGCGTATGCAGGATGATCAAGCGGAACGAATGAATCAGTTTTCCACGCAAACCCTAAAATAAAATTCTGCTTCTCTGCATCAATCATATTACTCAAATTTCGAATGGAATCAAAAAGTCCCCACAACTCTTTTTTCGAAAATAATTCTTCAAACTGATCAAATATTAGAACTATACATTTTTCTTCTATTTTCAAATTATCCAACATTTTCGAAATATAACCTTCTTCAAAAATCTGCTCAATAGAACTTAATTCTATATCTTTGCTTTCATCATTTAATTTTATAAAATCTTCTTTTTGCGCTGCATTAAGACATGCTCGCAAAGCAAATTCTGCATATCTATGTGACATTGCAGTTCTTACATCAACAGAATATATAAAATATTTTCTATTCTTTTTTGCTCTATTGGCCATTGCTGATACTTTAGAGATCAGGGAACTCTTCCCCATTCCAGATGGTGCCTTAATTGCAAATAATCGAGTATCCGTTTTTCCAACTATAACAGCTTCAAAAAAACTAAATATCTCCTGAATGCTTTGTTTTCTACCTACAAAATCTTCTGGTCTTGCCGGTCTATAATCATTCCATGCATCTCCTGTAATGACAGGCACGACACTTTTATACTCATTTAACAGTTCTTTAACTACCTTATCATTTTTTTGCTTATCTAAAATCCATTCGTATTCACTATACTTATTTTTTCTACACTTAAGTTCTTCTATAACTTTTGTATCTACAATGCGTTCCCCTGTATTTGCATCAAATGCAATCACAGATGTAATTAATCCCGAATTTTTAATAGCTACTGGAACTATCCAATATCTTCCAATATCCGTTATAAATAATAATTCTGTTTCCCCCTGTTCATATTCGCCCTGTAAATCTATGTTTAAAGGAATATGTTTTCTGATCAGTTTAGTGTCCAATAATAATTCAATTATTCTTTCAGCAGTATAGAATGAAAGCATCTGCCTTCTTGCATTATCCTCCCGTTCCCATTCTTCTTGTGCTCCCTTTGCATCTTTTGATAATGCACCTGTTGTAATAAGCCATCCTCCATCGGCATTTTTCATAACAACATTCCATAATAATTTTGTAATTACATCTGCTGGCAAAGTGCCATCCCATGCCTTGCACTCAACAAAAATTGTGGTATTACTAATTTTATGTCTGGCTAGCAAATCTATTTCCATCCCGGTAATCCGAACAGTCTCTGTTACTTTGTATTGTTGCACTTCTAGAATTTCTCTGACAAGTTTTTCCAATAAATTGCCTTTAAATGTTGTTGAATCACCTTCTTTAGTACATACTGCAATCTCATATTTCATTATATATCTCTCATACTCCTTTTTCATTAGAAATCATGCAAAAACCATCCATCTATTTTATCTAATCGCCTTGCTATTTCTTCCGGTTCAGGTAATAGTTTATTAATCACTGTATCAATAAAATACAACATCTATAAATAACAATAAACAGTTTACTTGTATGTGCAAAATCAAATTTTTATATTATGACATCTGCGTTCATTGAGTAAATTCCTTCTATAACAACAAGACAAACTCATTCACCAGGAAAATGCTTTTAAAATAAGCTTTTCCCTGATCCATAACCATAGTAAAACTTATTATACTCCTTTTTATACCGTCTGAAGCCCTGCGAGCAACTCTACTTCCTCAATATCAAGGCCTGAATATTTTGCAATCTTATCTATTGATAATTCTCCATCCTGCAACATTCTAAGGGCAGTTTCCTTTTTAGTTTCATTTCTGCCTTCTGCCTTTCCTCTATTCAAAATCATCCTTGCTTCTGTCTCAATTAACGCTCCGCTCATCATTCCACCTACGCCTTTCTGCACATTCTCATACTTCTGTGCGATTTCCTTAACCACATCTCTGGAAAGTTCTATGATTGTCCGCTTATCAAAAGCACCTATTTTCCCTTCCCGCTCCAATTGGTTAAGCCTCTCCAGAATATCCTGATACACTGCTTTCAGTTTTTCCAACTCCTGTTCATTACTATTATACACTTTAAAGTTCTTTTCATGTAAAAAAATATAAAACGGAATTAGTAGCAATAACCCTTTAAAAAAGATATCTTCCAGAGGATATTCTTGTACTTTCATAATTGGAACATCATACTCCACGCTTCCACCTGGCGTTTTTATCACGTATCGCATTTTATCAGGCATCTTCTTATATGCTCTAAGATATAGTACCGCTGTATTCGGAAATGTTACAGTCAGTGTTTCATTAGTGACCTCACCCTCATCCAATGCTATCTGCGCATCGTACTCAAACAGCCGGATTGTCATACGCCCGTCCGGCAAGCTACTTTCACATTCAAGATGATATTTTTTCTTTATCTTTCCAAATATTGTGAAATTAGTATCGGTTATCCTTTCCTGGTCTGCTGCATCTTGCCGATCAATAAAATGCTCATTGGGATGAAACTCTATTTTTTCATTCCCTGTATAATCTTCCCCGAAAATCTCATTGATCACCGGGATGATCATTTGCCGGCAGTCATTCAAGATTGTCCTAAATACCCCCTCATATATATTCCCCATATACAATCCTCCGTATTTCTTATTTATATCTTATCATTTTACTGGTATATACACAACTGCATTCTAAAATCAATTTATATTCTTTTTAAAGCCCCTTACTTTTAATTCTTCAAATTGTTCAATGATATTGCAAATACAGTTAATACCCTTCTTTGAATCCAGTTTTTAAAGGAATAACTGTACCCAAATCCAAGTTAATCACATAATAAGCACTTTATTTGACACCAAATATGAAAAATAAAGTGCTTATTACTCCAAAAATTTACTCTATTCTACCTCGGCAGACTATTTTCGACACAAAGCGCCCCATATCCTCATTCATTAAAACCTTGAATGCGTCATAGTAGGTGGCTTTCAGCGCGCCATGCACTTCCGTCTCCGCCTTTGACTCCTTCTCATGCCAGCCCACGCCTGCGGTATACGTCAGCACCTCATCGCCGTTTTCATCATACACATGGGCAGCTCCCCCGGACTGGAACCTCGCCTCATACGGCTCTCCGAACAGGAGGCACAGCAACCGCTCACCAGCTTCCCTGATCTCTTTCATGTCCGCCATCCTCTGGCTGGCCTTCCCCATCAGAGCCGCCCTGTCCGGCGCGACTGTCGCCACCTCGCTTTTCCGCAGGGCAAGGAACTGATTCCCCATATAGACGTTCTGCGCCGCATCCTCCCTCGCAAGCGCCGTGACCTTCTCCCAGAGGGAATCCGTCAGCTTCCACCCTTTTCTGGATGATGCCTTTAATATTGATGTATGTTTATTCTTGATTCCCGTTATTTCCATAATAAAATGTCCTTTCTGCGGAAGCCGCCCATGCTCCCCGATTTGCCTATCCGCCGGAAACCGGGGATACCCGCCATGCTCTGTGGCTTGCTCTGCAATTTTCAAGAAGCATTACTTTCCCTACTCCGAATAGCGCGGGTCACGGATAAACGTAGTGAAAAGATGCGCTATGCATTTCTCAATCCTGTCTTTATCCAGGCTACTTTCAAAAGACAGCAACACATCCGTTTCTATGTCGATGTAATTTGCTATCGCTTCTGGCGAAAGTTTGAAGTATTGTATAAGGCTTTCAAGTATCGCACGGTAATATCCATCGTTTTCAGGCTTTTCACAACAGAGCTGCATCAAAAACACCATAAGATATTTCTCTTCAGCCTTATCCGCTAATTTGTAATTCCCGTTGCTGTATAACTGCCGCAATTCTTCCTCTGATATTTGTGTTGCCATACTGACAGATGCAATATCAAATCCAAATTCTAAATATTGTTTTAACAATTCCTGCATTGAATACACTTGCATGAAAATAGCCTCCAACTTCTCTTTTCAATTCCACATATGATAATAAGCCATATTTTCCACTCTACCCAAGTCTGGGGATGGGCGTAGCTTTCCCATAGACAGTTCTTTTTACTTTTTATATCGGCAGATATTTTTCGTTTTCCGCCCACAGGGAACGAAATCTTTTTTCCTTTCAAAAAAATCCCAAATCACCCCTAAAGTTTTTCGCTTTTCATCCGACAGCACCCTATATTACCTCCATACGGATAATCCGGCGGAAACGGCAGACCGCCGCTTATGAGGTGAATCTCCCCATAGCGGCGGCTGGGTTTTGTCATGGTTCCTTATATTCTCTCCGCACTTTTTATTAGCTTTGCCCACCATTGCCTGAACACCCTTACAGACTAATGGCATTAACAGCTTTTCCGTTCAATCTCACTCATTATTCTATCTTTTAAATCATCTGGAGCTGAAAACTTTTCAGCCTGCTCCCTAAGTCCCTTTCTGATCCGCTCATCCAGTGCAGTATCCTCCGTTGCTGCAACTGTCCCTTTCTTCAAAGTCAAAATGACATCCGCTTTCTGAGCCAGTTCCTTACTGTGCGTAACCATGATCACGCATTTGTTCTTTTCATGCGCCAGTTCTGAAAAAATAGCAATGATCTCATTCGCAGTATCTTCATCCAGATTTCCTGTAGGCTCGTCTGCCAGCAGGACTGGTGCATTACTTGCCAATGCCCTTGCTATGGCAACCCTCTGCTGCTGCCCGCCGGATAGCTGCATTACGTTACGCCTGCTCTGGGTTTCATCCAGCCCCATTGACCTTAATAAACCCATTGCATCTTCTTTTCCTCCAAGCCTGACATTTTCAACTGGCGTAAGGTAATCAATCAGGTTGTAGTTTTGAAATACAAGTGAGATGTTTTCTTTCCTATGCCCGTTTAAACCTTTCTGCATGATATTTACACCGTTCACACGGATTTCCCCCTCTACCGGCACATCAAGTCCCGCCAGCAGAGAAAGCAGTGTGGTCTTCCCAGATCCGCTTGTGCCTAAAACGGCATACATTTTCCCTTGCTCAAAGCAGTAAGATATATGCTTCAATATCACTTTGTCTCTTTGTGATTTGTAATAATACATTACGTCCTTTATTTCTATCATAAACCCCTCCTAACTCATCCTGCTCAATATTTCTTTCGGCTTCTGGACCATGACGGAAATGCAGGACAGTGTAATTGCAGCCATGATGATTCCAAGAACCGATATTCCTGACAGGCAGATGACATCGCCGCTGATTTCTACCGTGACGCCTACAATCTCCGCCTCCCTGTCATCTTCTATCACACCGTTTGATACCATACCCGCATTTAATTGTTCTGCCTCTGCCTGCAGCTTCGTCTGATAATCCACCAGATATTCGACAACCCCTTTAGAAACTACCGGGGATGCTGCGGCAGCAATGAGAAACGCAACGCAACCAACCAGAATGCCCTCCAGAAGCATCTGCATGATAATACCGCATTTTGTCCTGCCAAGCGAAAGATAGATACCGATTTCGTGTACCCTGCCTTTTAACCAGAACAGGAACACCAGACATATGATAATGATACCAGATATACAGACCAGTATCAGAATCAGTGAACTCATTTTCTCTAATTCTCCGAAGTTCTCCGTCATCGTGTCACTCATTCCTGTATTGTCAAGGAAATCATATCTTTCCCATCCGATATCCACTGCCTGTATCCTTTTCCTGACGGTTTCGTATTCATCCACATTTTCTACTACGAAGGTTGCATACTGATACAGAGGATTGCCCTCATTTCCTTCCGGTTTTTCCGGAAAAGACAAATCCGTGAAAATAATGTTCTCACTCCGGTAGCTGTCACCATACATGATCGGTGTAATACCACTGATAGAATCATAGATGCCTACCACCTCTGCCTTATACACCGTGGAAGTTTCCCTTTCCTTCCAGTTGTTAAATTCGAGAAAATCCCCTACCTGCAGTCCATTTAAATCTGCAATTTCTCTGGAAATTATACATACATCTGTATCTTCTGGTGTGATCATCCTGCCTTCCTTGACTTCAATATTCCCCTTCTGAACATCAAAATCCAGCTCCATACGAAGGTTTCCACGCAGCGACACACCTTTTTGATCAGAATTTTGATCTACATCCTTATCCTCGATACGTTCAAAGTTCACCGGATTGACGACTGTGTTTGCGGTTGTGATGTTATATTCTTTTATCCCGTCTACTTCCGCGATCCTTAAAATGTCCTCCATCAAAAGTGTATCGAAATCATTATCTGTCCATGTAAACCATTCTCCTGATTCATTCTGCTCCGTATGGTATCCCCCTGCGCTACCGCCTACTCCCTCTCCAATCTGTTTGACAAGTTTATCCATCCGTACATGGCGGTTCGCCTCATTTTCCTCTAATCGGAATGATGCCCCGATTGCCTGTTTGCTTTCATTCTGTGTCTGTACACTGGCAGATTTGCAAGCCCATCCGGCAAATATGAATACCGAAGTTATAAATATTATCAACATAAGCAGTATTGTTTTTGCCCGCTTGCGCAGGACAGACCGTATGCTCAGTCCAAATATATTCATGTTATCCCTCCATTTCCGACAAAATTTCTTTCGGATGCTTTTTCAGATATGGGAACATGGCAATTACTATCAATAACATAATCACGCACACGCCATATCCTAAAATTAGCAGACTTCCTGCATAATCTGCCTTCCAGCTTCCGCCAGTGCCTTCTGATATCCCTAAGCTGCTGTTGAGCTTTGGCAGCAGGCTGTATGTCAGGATTCCTGAAAAGACAAACGAAATAATATACAGTGCCAGTCCTTCCGCCACAGCCTGCTTGAACAGATCGCTCTTTTCTAATCCAAGACTTACATATACAGCAATTTCTGTCTTGCGCCCCCGCATCCACATGGACAAAAGCAGTCCTGTTACCGAACAGCCCGTTATAAGGGTGATGACCAGAACAAACATGGTAATTCTGCCTGTTTGCTCAATGGAAATCCTCATTTTTTGATAGGTATGGTCATTTGCTTTAACATAAGCCTTCTCACTATACCTCTCATCGAATGCCCCGACCAGTTCATCCAGTTTCTCCGGTTCTTTCACATAACAGATAACCTTTGTATAACCTTTGCAGCTTTCAGACAGGTTTTCGTCTGCCATTATATAAATCTGATTTTCAATTCTGTTTACCGTGGCAACCTTTTCTGTCTGCTGTCTCTCTGTTCCAGACAAAAATATCCCCGTTATCCTGTAAATTCCCTGAATATCATCCCCAACTTGTAACCCGTTTTGGTCAGCCAATAGCTTGTTTATAACAATCTCATTACCAGCTGAAGGAAAGTCTCCTTCAACGAGACGGTATATTTGTTCTTCAAAGGCACTGTCCTTATCAACCCGATTCTGTAAATGGATTGTAAATGTCTGGTCTGATTGTTCATCCACTATAACTGGTGTCAGCTCCGGGATTCCTGTCTGCTCTGACCACATACGGTTTATCCAATTTATATTGGGTGTTTCCAAAATCTCCTGTACATCATCTTCAGTAAACTGCCGGACAGCTTGCTGTCCTTCTCCCTGCCGGCTCTCCAATATTACCTTGCTTTCTGTATTACTACGTAAGTCTTTCATCGCTTCTTCTGATGCACTTTGTATCCCCAATATGCCCAGCACCATGCAATTAACCACCATAAAAATCATGAACAATAATAAAGACTTGAGTCTTTTTCTACTGATATAACAGAAAGCTCTTTGTAAATAATTCATAAGCCCTCCTGTCACTGCCACCTGATAATCAGAATTTTATCTGCCGTCCAATGATGAGTATCCTGGCAAGAACCAAATATAGCGACACTGGTTCTTTTTTTAACACTTTCCTTATCCGTGTCCTCCCTTGATACCTCTGACTGTGAACTCGTGCTGAAATATACAATCTGGAAGACTGTATCGTCCGTATAGGTAATCTGGATATTATCTTCATCACTTTCTGATCCAGGAGCTGCCTCTGCTAATACCTTACCATCTGCTTCCGTACTTGCCGGAGATAAAGTAAATCCTGTTTCGGAAAACTCCACAACTGTCCCTTGCAGGTTTGCTCCATACAAAAAGGCCCCGTCACCCCTATTGGCGGATGCCTCGTCATCTGCCGCATTATTATTTGCCTGTGCACCGTCCACCACATTGTTCTGCTGTATTTCCTGCGTTGGTATCTCCGGACTGCCTGCTGCGTCTTTGCCGCACCCTGCCAGACACATATCCAGCAATCCACCTGCACAGATGATCCCGATTGCTTTTTTCCACATTGTTTTCATGTTTTTACCTCACTTTGATTTATTTGACTTACTTGTCATGTCATAAGAATAGCAAAAAACTTCTCTAAAAATCTTCAAAGAAAAACTTAAATTTCAAGAATTTTTTAGGAGATTTTTCGATAATTGATTGCTATACTATTGTATAAAACATATGGATGGGAGATGGAAAATTGAAGATACTGTTAATTGAAGATGACCAAAATCTCTGCAACTTAATCAAGTTGCAGCTTACAAAAGAAAATTATGTCGTTGATGCCTACACGAGTGGTGAAGATGGAATGATTTATGCGCTCAATCCAGATAACAGTTATGCTCTTGCCATTATAGACCGTATGCTTCCAGTCATCGACGGAATGACCATCATTAAGGCCATGCGGAAAAAACAAATATCCATTCCTGTAATCATCATTACCGGAATGTCAGAGCTGAATGATAAGATAGACGGACTGGACAACGGAGCGGATGATTATCTGGTGAAGCCATTCCATGTCCCTGAACTGTCTGCCCGCATCCGGGCCCTGACACGCAGGCCGACAGTCATATCGGAAAAGAGTACCCTGCAGTACCACGACCTGTCCCTGAACCTCGGCAGAAAGGAATTATCCTGCAGGGAAAATGAGGTGGCGCTCACCCCCAAGGAATTCCTCTTGCTGTGCGCGTTTTTGGAAAAGCCGGATACTATCCTTACCCGTGAACAGCTCATGCAGAAAGCATGGGAAACAGATGCACCGATAGAACTGAGCAACGTCGATAACTATGTATATTTCCTCCGCAAGCGCCTGCGGGCCCTGGGCAGCGGCTGTAACATTACAACGTCCTATGGTTCAGGGTATTTACTGGAGGTCTGCCATGATAAGAAACCTTAAGCGGAAACTGTATTTCCTTTTGGCCAGCAGCATTATGCTGGTCTTTACAATCGTATTTTTCCTGCTGGCTTCCAAGAATATAGAAACCATGCAGAATGCGGAGCTGGACTTTGTGAACAGGCAGGCCACCAACCTCGTTCTGCTCTTTGAAAGTTCTACAAACTATGCGGAAAATTTAATGATATGTGAAAAGAAATACGGTTATTCTTTCCGCTTATTCACAGAACCAAATGAACTTCTCTATGAAAGCACTGATGCAAAAGGTACGGCAGAAACGATAGATTCCTTTTTGGAGACATTGAAATCCTTAGAGGCCACTGACAGCGCTACTGACAGCAATGAATCCGGCTGCAGCACCCAGACCGGGATCCATACATTCCGCTCTGAAAATGGAAGAACATATTATGGTATACTCTGTTCCATTTATACAGATACCGGATACCTGAATCTCGCAATTGTGAAGGAAAAAAGCGGAATAGCTGCTTTTTCCTCCACAATCACGCATTATTTTCTGATATGGCTCATGATCCTCATTGCTGTCCTGTTTATATCAATCCTGATCATCAGGCAGGCAATGAAACCTACCGAAAAAGCCATGCAGGGACAGAAAGATTTTATTGCCGCCGTATCCCACGAATTAAAGGCACCTCTGGCTGTCTTACTATCTACAACTGATGTCATTGAAACTTCCCCCGGATGTACGGCAGACATAAAAAACCATGTCACCCTCATGGAAACTGAAATATCCCGCATGACAAGGCTGATCCATGACCTACTGCTGCTTTCCTCCATTGATACCGGGAACTGGATATTCCATAAATCAAAAACAAACGTAGATACTTTACTCATCAACCTGTATGAAAAGTTTGAGATAATCTGTAACCAGAAGTCAATTGACCTGCAGATAAGGATGCCAGAAGAATGCTTTCCCCCTCTTTACACGGATAAAGACCGGCTGAACCAGATCATCAGCATTTTTCTTGACAACGCAATTACTTACTCTCCGGAACAATCTTCTATTTTGCTGGATGCTTCCATCAAAAAGAATCATTTGGTCATCAGCATCACGGATCATGGTATCGGAATCAGTGCGGAAGATAAGAAGCATATCTTCGACCGTTTTTACCGGTGCGATAAATCCCGCGCCAAAAAAGACCACTACGGATTAGGCCTAAGCATTGCCGGGGAACTGGTTTCACTCCTTGACGGGAAAATATGTCTTAACGATACACCTGGCGGCGGCTGTAGATTTACTATTATCATACCGTGGAGCAATGCAGAATAGTTGTCTGTATTTACTCATTTTATCACCTTGTACATTCACGGGAAAACCGGTGCTATCAGGCAAACTCTGCCACTTTTGCCTGATAGTATGTCACTTCATCTCTCCGAACGTGCCAGCCATTCCTCACACAAGGCTCCACTGGCACTGCATATAGTATTTCAGATTTTCAGTGCTTTACTAATTACCGGTCACTTTGGCCGAGCATCATTCATGCTTTATCACCAATGACGTTTTCTGCTTCCATCCCTGCCTGGCGGGTTTTCTTAACCAGCCCATCCAGTTCTTTTCCATCTGTTTTTTCTCCACTGGTTATAACCGCCGCTGTGATAATCCTTTCTTCTGCCATAGCTATATGTGTCTTATAACCAAAGAAAGAAGTATCTGCTGTTTTATGCCCTGTTTTAGCATCTGTATCCACTGAGTCTGAAGATGTGCGAAATCATCCTGAACTGCTTCTTTCAGCAGGTTTGCTTTCTCTGAAACTTTAGGGTAACCCATCAGGATTTTATCTGTTTCAATTACTTCAATCAGTTTCTGGCAGTAATCTAATTCCTTTTCCAATGAGTCTTCGGTATTCTTTTCCGGGAATTTTTCTTTCACTGATTCATCTATTTCATAGACTGCCTTACGGAGTTTTTTAGACTGTTCCTGTAATGCGGCTTGTGGAGTTTTGCTGTTGTATCTGGATTTTGTATGTGTTGCATCTACTATGATGGATTTTGATTTCAGGATTCCTTTTTCAATAGCAATCGTTACGGTCTTTGATATCAGCATATCCAAAAGTTCCATGTCTTTTAAATGCATTTTACGGAACTTTGTCAGGGAACTGGCATTGATAACCCCTTCTTCTGGCGCCATATCCAGGAAGTATTTAAATGACATATCATATTTAGAGCGTTCAACGACATCGACATCTGATAAGTCAAAAATTACCTTTAATAACAGATATTTGAACATCCGGATTGGCGGTATGGCATTACGCCCATTGTCCAGGCAATATTTATCTATTAATTCATTGTATATAAATTCAAAATCTACTAATTCTTTGATTTTTCTAAGAAGATTGTCTTTAGGAACAACTAATTCGTATATTTCCATATATGAGCTTAAAATCATTTTTTGCTGCTGCACTAACATAAAATCACCGCCATTGTGTTTTTACCATTGATGAAAATCTACGTGACTTCTTCCTCAGGGACCGGTCCCTGCTTAACTGTCTGTTCCACTCCGTTAACAGTGTTGTTTCACGCATGTTTCAGCAGATTAACAAATCAAAAAACTTCACCCCCGGTTTCCTTATGGTTTTACACACTTTTGGCAGGGACCTCAAATGGAACCCTCATATCCACTGCCTGATCTCCGAAGGCGGTTTTAGTGATGACGGATTCTGGCGCCATGTCAAACAACTTTCCTTACGATTTTCTCCGCAATGCTTTCCGCACAACTCTCCTGAACGAAATGGAATCTATCCTTGGACCATCCTTTAAAAATATAAAATCTAAATGTTACACTGACCATAAACATGGCTTTTACGTTTATGCCAGACCCCGTCTCTGTGACCCCAAAACAGTTATTAAATATATCGGGCGCTATCTTGCACGCCCTGCGATCGCCACCTCAAGAATCGATAAATATGATGGTGATCATGTTACGTTCCACTACAACCGCCATGAAGATGACAAATACATACAGGAAACCATTCCTGCAATTGATTTCATCAAGCGGCTGATTCGCCACATCCCTGAAAAACATTTTAAAATGATCCGGTATGGCGGCTTATACGCAAGGCACCGAAAAATCGATTCCAAACTTTACCGTGCCATTTCGAAAAGCAAACACCGGTTCTATCGCAGTTTTCATCAATGGAGAACTGCTATTTTGACTTCCTTTGGTTACGATCCTTTAGAATGCCCTGACTGCAAGCACACAATGACTGTTTTAGAGGTCTATTGCAACCACAAACGCGTATCCCTCCAAGAACTATACGAGAAAGCAATGTCCAAATCCCGTGGAAAGCGTTCTTCTGCATGATTCCTTTTTTCGCATTCTATGTTATCATCCTCTAAAAGGAGGAGATGCAACCATGAAACCTAATATCAGGGAATTACGCAAAAAATATATCGATCATCCGCCAGAAGGACTCACATCTAAGGACATTCGCCACAGGAGCGAAGATGAACTTCTGGATATGGACTATTTCTTAAATGAAGATGACCTGTTTAATGACGAGGCTGGTGCAGAAGGTTTTTATATTTTCTAACCGTGTCGTCTTAGCATTGTCCCCTTACAAGAGTTTATCTAACGTATGTTCGGTAAACTGTTCTCTAATAGCAAGATACTTTCACGCTTTAGCGTGGCAAGGTCTTTCCTATAGAATGAAAAACAGGCTAAAGCCTAACAAAAAAATAAGCGTACCACTATTTCTAATGAGACGCTTATGATTATTTAGATATAAACATCAACAGTCAAATTTTCCCATTGATTTTTTCTAAGATAGCCGCCATTCGCTCTGCGGAAAGCCTGTGCCTCCTCAAAACTTATGGTAAAAGTCCAAAATGGTTTTCGCCTATCTTTGTGATATAGCCGCTTGTGCTGCTGCCAATCTGGCAATCGGCACACGGAATGGAGAACAGGAAACATAATCCAAACCGATCTTATGGCAGAATTCTACGGAAGAAGGATCTCCGCCGTGTTCGCCGCAGATACCGATATGGAGATTCGGATTAACAGGCTTTCCTAATTTAATAGCTGTATCCATCAATTTACCCACACCAGTCTGGTCAAGCTTTGCAAATGGATCGTTCTCAAAGATCTTGGCATCATAATATGCCTCTAAGAACTTGCCGGCATCATCACGTGAGAAGCCGAAGGTCATCTGTGTCAAGTCGTTGGTACCAAAGCAGAAGAAGTCAGCTTCTTTTGCGATCTCATCTGCAGTAAGAGCAGCTCTTGGAATCTCGATCATAGTACCTACTTCATATTCTAATTCAACACCTGCTGCTGCAATCTCTGCGTCAGCAGTTTCAACTACAACCTTCTTCACATATTTCAGCTCTTTGATATCGCCAACCAATGGGATCATGATTTCCGGCTTGATTGCCCAGTCAGCATGAGCCTTCTTTACATTGATTGCAGCACGGATCACTGCACTGGTCTGCATCTTTGCAATTTCAGGATAAGTAACTGCAAGACGGCATCCACGATGTCCCATCATTGGGTTAAACTCATGTAAAGAATCAATCAATGCTTTGATATCTTCTACGGATTTGCCCTGTGCATCTGCAAGTTTCTTAATGTCATCTTCCTCTGTAGGAACGAACTCATGCAGTGGCGGATCCAGGAAACGGATGGTAACTGGATTGCCTTCCAGAGCCTCATATAATTTCTCAAAGTCACCCTGCTGATAAGGAAGAATCTTATCCAGTGCGGCTTCTCTCTCTTCTACTGTGTCAGCACAGATCATCTCACGGAATGCAGCAATTCTGTCTTCCTCAAAGAACATATGCTCTGTACGGCAAAGTCCAATACCTTCTGCTCCCAGCTCACGAGCTTTCTTTGCATCAGCAGGAGTATCTGCATTGGTACGAACCTTCAATGTTCTGTATTTGTCAGCCCATGCCATAATTCTTCCAAACTCGCCGGCAATTGTTGCATCTACGGTAGGAATCAGACCGTCATAAATATTACCTGTAGTACCATCAATAGAGATCGGATCTCCTTCATGATATTCTTTGCCTGCTAAAGTGAATTTTTTATTCTCTTCATCCATTGCAATATCGCCGCATCCAGATACACAGCAGGTTCCCATACCACGTGCAACTACGGCAGCATGGCTGGTCATACCGCCACGGACAGTCAGGATACCCTGAGCAGCCTTCATACCTGTAATATCCTCTGGAGAGGTCTCAAGACGAACAAGAACAACCTTCTCACCTTTTTCAGCCCAGGCAACAGCGTCATCTGCTGTAAATACAACCTTACCGCAAGCTGCTCCCGGAGATGCTCCAAGTCCTTTTCCAGCAGGAGTTGCAGCCTTCAATGCTGCTGCGTCAAACTGAGGATGCAGTAAGGTATCCAGATTACGAGGATCAATCATTGCAACTGCTTCTTCTTCAGTTCTCATGCCTTCATCTACTAAATCACAGGCAATCTTAAGAGCAGCCTGTGCTGTTCTTTTACCATTACGTGTCTGCAGCATATAAAGTTTTTCATTTTCAACCGTAAACTCCATGTCCTGCATATCTCTATAATGATTCTCAAGTGTTGCACAAACTTCTGTAAACTGTTTAAATGCTTCTGGGAATTTCTCTTCCATCTGAGCGATAGGCATAGGAGTACGAACACCTGCAACTACGTCTTCACCCTGTGCATTGGTAAGGAACTCACCCATCAGTTTTCTCTCTCCAGTAGCCGGGTCACGGGTAAATGCAACACCTGTACCGCAGTCATCACCCATATTACCAAATGCCATACTCTGTACATTTACAGCAGTACCCCAGGAATATGGAATATCATTGTCACGGCGGTAAACATTAGCACGCGGGTTGTCCCAAGAACGGAATACAGCCTTTACTGCTCCCATTAACTGCTCCTTTGGATCATCTGGGAAATCCTCGCCAATTTTTTCTTTGTACTCAGCTTTAAACTGAGAAGCAAGCTCTTTCAGATCTTCTGCAGTAAGCTCAACGTCCTGAGTAACGCCTCTGTCCGCTTTCATCTTATCAATCAGTTCTTCGAAATACTTCTTGCCAACTTCCATAACTACGTCAGAATACATCTGGATAAATCTTCTGTAGCAGTCCCAAGCCCAACGAGGATTATTGGACTTCTCAGCAATTACGTTTACAACAGTCTCATTCAAGCCCAGATTTAAAATGGTATCCATCATACCAGGCATAGAAGCTCTTGCACCAGAACGAACTGACACCAGAAGCGGATTCTCGGTATCTCCAAATTTCTTGCCTGTGATCTCTTCCATTTTTACAATGTACTCGTTAATCTGGCCCTGAATCTCTTCATTGATCTGGCGTCCATCCTCATAATACTGAGTACAAGCCTCTGTTGTGATAGTGAAACCCTGTGGCACCGGAAGACCCAAGCTGGTCATTTCAGCAAGATTTGCACCTTTTCCACCAAGAAGCTCACGCATGTTTGCATTTCCCTCTTTAAAGAGGTAAACCCATTTGTTTGCCATTTGAAAATTCCTCCTAAATACTTATAGTAATTATTATGTGATTCATCCGTGTTCTGACAATCACTTATCCATTCACAGGAAAGAGCCTGTCCATGGATAAGTGATTGATTTTTCAGCCTTGGACCCTCACAAGTTTACAATTTGTATGCACCTCTTTTAAAGGACACACAATTATTGTAACATACTTTTTTCGATTAGCAACATTTTTTTCAAGATTCTGGATACTTTTTTCCAAAAACAGGTATAAAAATAAAACAGAGCCTCTAAATCCAGGTTTGTACATTTGAAACAGGCAGCATTATCATCCGCTGTCCGTACCAGCCTGTGGCGCTGCAAGACGCTTCAAACCACATAGCCGGACAAATTGACGCCTTAATCCTGTTTATAGCATGAATAAAAGCACTCGTTGTTAACTTTTCCTTCAGTTAGCAATGAGTGCTCCAAAAGTTTCTTACAATTACAAAAAATACATTAATTAAAAATCAAACTTATCTGCAAAATATGCGTCAAGCTCATCAATCTTAATTCGCTCCTGCTCCATAGAATCACGGTCACGCACCGTCACTGCACCATCATTTTCAGACTCAAAATCGTATGTAACACAGAAAGGCGTACCGATCTCATCCTGGCGTCTGTAACGTTTTCCAATATTTCCCCTGTCGTCAAATTCACAATTATATTTCTTTGACAACTGCGTATATATCTTTTCCGCACCTTCATTCAGTTTCTTAGAAAGAGGCAGGATTCCAATTTTCACTGGGGCAAGGGCTGGATGGAAATGAAGCACGGTCCGCATATCCGGCTTCTCATCTGTGCCGATATTTTCTTCATCATAAGCAGCGCACAGAAAAGCAAGTACTACACGGTCTGCTCCCAGAGAAGGTTCAATAACATAAGGAATGTATTTCTCCTTCTTTTCATCATCAAAATAACTCATATCCTGTCCAGACGTATTCTGATGCTGGGTCAGGTCATAATCAGTACGGTCCGCAATTCCCCACAATTCACCCCATCCAAATGGGAACAGAAATTCAAAATCTGTAGTTGCCTTGCTGTAGAACGCAAGCTCTGCCGGATCATGGTCTCTGAGGCGAAGCTCTTCTTCCTTCATGCCAAGCGATAACAGCCAGTCACGGCAGAAACCTCTCCAATACTGGAACCACTCAAGGTCTGTGCCTGGCTCGCAGAAAAACTCCAGCTCCATCTGTTCAAACTCTCTGGTACGGAAGGTAAAATTGCCCGGGGTAATCTCATTTCGGAAAGACTTCCCAATCTGGCAAATGCCAAAAGGAATCTTTTTACGGGAAGTTCTCTGGACATTCTTAAAATTCACAAAAATACCCTGTGCCGTCTCAGGCCTTAAATAAACTGTATTTTTAGCGTCCTCGGTCACTCCCTGAAATGTCTTGAACATCAGGTTAAATTGACGAATATCTGTAAAATTATGCTTTCCGCAGGTAGGGCATGGAATCTGATGTTCCTCAATAAACTTTACCATTTCCTCCTGGCTCCAGCCATCTACGGAAGAATCCAGCGTAATGCCTTTCTCTTCTGCAAAATCTTCAATAATCTTATCTGCACGAAAACGCTCATGGCATTCCTTACAGTCCATCAGAGGATCGGAAAATCCTCCAAGATGTCCGGACGCCACCCATGTCTGAGGATTCATTAAAATAGCGCAATCAACGCCCACATTATAGGGATTCTCCATGACAAACTTCTGCCACCATGCTTTTTTTACATTGTTTTTCAGCTCTACACCCAGATTACCATAATCCCAGGTATTGGCAAGCCCACCGTATATTTCAGAACCAGGATATACAAATCCTCTTGCTTTTGCCAATGCTGTGATTTTTTCCATTGTTTTTTCCATAACGCTACCTCTTTCTTTTCCTTCCAGTATAACAAACAGTAATCAACTGGCATATTGATCGGAAATACATATTCTGCGCAAACATACCAGATACTTAATATTTGTTGTGCCAGGTATGGAATATCTTCTTATTATTTATATACAATATAAACCAAAGACAGTTCTTCACCATCTCCAGCTTCCTCAGGAACCTGAATGGATACAGTATCTTTTTCCTTCACAGAAGTATATTCGGAAGACATGTACTGAATCGTACCGTCCACCTTTACATCCACTTTCTCACTTAAAATAACTACCTTATAATCTGTATCCACCACTTCTGTATTCTCTATGCTTCCGGCAGCTTTCCCGTCCTCAACTTTGGTAAACTCCGCATCAAAGTCATATCCTGCCGCCAAAGCTTGGGGAACTGTCCCGGCAAATAATTTCACTTCATTAAAGTCCTGATAAACCTCATAGTCATCATATTTCATATATAATTTGGCTACACCTTCCTCTACTGAGAATTTATCAATCTTTACACTGTCCTTCCCCTCTTCCTGCTGGTACTCCTCCACTCTCTCTTCTACAAATGATTTCAGCTCTTCTTCATCGTAGTAATCTTTGTCAAAATCCGCAATAGCCGCACTGATTATGGCACCTCTCTTCTGTACGTACACAGTATCACGGTCTGCTTCCAAAGATTTTCCGCATGCGCTGAATAATCCGGTCATTACCATACAGACCAGACTGATGCAAATTATTCTTTTCATAATCAACCTCCTGAAAGTCTTAACGTGAATCTAAAATATTATAACCTTTTCGGCGGTTTATTGCAACTGCTGATTTTTAAGCTTTATTTTAAGCGGGACAGACGAAAATTAGAAAACTATTCAGAATAAATGCAGAGAACGCTTATCATGAAATCTAAATAGAATTTCCGATTAAATAAGCAAATCCCTCATTCTCTTCCAGTACCTGCAATGCATGAAATTTCCGGTCTATGTAAAATGCCATGTACTCGTTCATAATCTGTTCCAGTTTCTTAAGAACCTCCTGAGAAACCGTAAAAGTATAGAGTTTTTCAATACGCGCTGTTATAATATACTGCAGGGTATACAAGGTAGACTCATCCAGTTCCAGAGCATGTTCTCTCCTGCCGCAGTCCTCACAGAGCGTTCCGCCGCTTTTTACGTGAAAATACGTAAGTTTCCCTTCCTTTTTGCACTTTAAACATGAAAATACATTGGGATATTCTCCATTTATCACCATGGCACGCAGCTCAAAAATCCGGCGTACGAGCCGGTTTGCAAGCTTTCTGCTCTCCAATGCCCGCAAAGACTGGTATAGCAGCTTAAGCATAGGAACCTCATCTGCATTTTCTCTGGAATAATAATCTGCCACTTCCATAAAATAAAATCCGTAGTAGGTTCCTTCCAAATCCTGCGTAAGCTCTCGAAAATAGTTGGAGATATCCGCCTTTACCACAGTATAAGAACTTCTTCCCTCATATGCCTCAAACTGCCCGAATGCAAAAGGGCTGCTGGCTGCCATCACCTGACTGCCTGGACGTCTTGCTCCTCTGGCAAAGGCTGAAATCTTTCCTCTTTCCTTAGTTAAAAGAACGATTCTTTTATCACATTCTCCCACTGGGACTGCTGACAGCACCATACCCGTCAGCACTATGGTCTGACCCATATCCCTTCACACTCCTGCCTGTACTGTTTCTGCCAGCCAGCATGGAGGCAGTGGCATCTCCATAAACACTCTCTGCCTCCTGATGGCTCCTGTAACTTAAATAATCCTGAACACTCCCTGTACTTGCAAATTTCATCCATTCCTGCTCTATCATTACGGCGGCCCCCTGTTCTTCTGTCTATCTGCTGCTTTCTCTTTGAAAAACTTCTGCAGCGTTATCTCTAAAAATAGGGTTTCCTTTCCGCATACTGTTATACTATCAAAAATCTGGCAGAACTGTCTTACACTTCCATCTCACCGCACTGGCCAGAACAATTATTAATAATCCTCATCTTCCCGGTAACCGAAGTTCTTAATCAGAAAATCACTGTCCCTCCAGTCTTTTTTCACCTTCACCCAAAGCTTTAAGTTCACTTTGCTGTCCAGAAAACGCTCAATTTCAAACCTGGCGTTGGACCCAATTTTTTTCAGCATGCTGCCGCCTTTTCCAATAATAATTCCCTTATGGGAATCCCTCTCACAGATAATTTCTGCGTCAATATCTATGATTCCGCCTTTCGCCCGCTCCTTCATCCGTTCAATGGTCACTGCAATCCCATGCGGAATCTCTTCCTCCAAAGCATGGAGGGATTTTTCCCGGATGATCTCTGCCACAATCTGCCGCTCCGGCTGATCTGTAATCGTATCTTCATCATAGAACATCGGTCCATAGGGAAGATATTTAAAAATCAAATCAGGCAGAATCTCTGTATTCTCTCCCCGCAGGGCAGAGAGGGGAACTATTTCCGCAAACTCATACTCCCTGCGGTAAGTATCAATGAATCCAAGGATTTCTTCCCTTTTCACAGTATCTGTCTTATTGATAATAAGGATCACCGGAGTGTTTACCTTCTGCAGTTTTTCCAAAATATGGCGTTCTCCCGCCCCAATAAAATTGCTGGGCTCTACCAGCCAGAGAATCAAGTCTACCTCTTTTAATGTCCTCTCCGCAACATTTACCATATATTCCCCCAGCTTATTTTTCGCCTTGTGGATTCCTGGAGTATCCAGAAAGACGATCTGCCCACGTTCTTCATCCGTGTATACCGTCTGAATCCGGTTGCGGGTAGTTTGAGGTTTTTTGGAGGTAATGGCAATCTTCTGCCCGATCAGCCGATTCATTAAAGTAGACTTGCCCACATTGGGCCTTCCTACCAGGGTCACAAATCCAGATTTAAAATTTGTTTCCATACTTTCTCCTTTGGAAATTTAATACAGGTTTTTCAGTTCCGTAAACAACGCTTTCTCTTCTTTGAGTTTTTCTTCATTTCCAATGACACAGATTGCTTCTTCTTTTAATATCGCACGGACAATACCAGACAAGTTGCGGATATCCTCCTGGCTGGCATTTAAAATCTGCTGCCGCTCCTTCTGGATCATTTCATCTGTAACCCCTGTGAGATACGCTGTGGCGCTGCGCCCTGTCTTGCCGGCCGGAGTCAGCGGCGCATCTAAGCTGCTGAAAGTTCCGATGATATATTTTGTCATCTCCTTTTCATCCACTGCAAACTGTTCAAGGTACTCCGGAATTCCCTCATATACCTCATTGGTTCTGCTCAAATTGGGATCACGGTAAGAGGTAAAGTATGCGTCACCTTTTCTGGTAAATCCGCTCATGCAGCCGTAAGCGCCTCCCATAACCCGGATATTCATCCACAGATAATCATAATTAAGCAATACTCTTAAAATCTTAAGCGCTCCTGTATACTCATAGCCTTCTTTCCGGAAATTTCCGGCACGGGACACATACTGTACCTGAGAGGCATCCAAAAAGCCTTCATTCTTCTTTTTCAAGAACGGCAAAACTCTCTGTTTCTCTGACTCCCGTGTAAATAAGACCGCTTTCATCCCCGGAATTTGATGTTCCACCTGTTCCATTCCCTCAGGCTCCGCCCCAACACTGAGCATCAGATTCTCTTTACAGAATATCTCTCTCACTAGTTCTTCCAGTGTCTGGCTAAGCCCTTCCTTCTTTTGCTCAAAGTTCTCTTCTAACTCCTTTACAAGCTGATAAAATTCAATTCCCTGGGTCATATCTGTGTACTTGGCGCTCTCTGAGAAATAGGACATGGCACGCATAGAAGAAATGGAATGCCCCGCAGAGCTTAAACTCATCTGCAGTCTGGATTTCAACTGCGCAAGGATTTCATACAGACGCTCCTGTTTTCTAAAATTGCTTCCTGATATGATCTCCTGAATGATCTCTATCGTCTTTGGAATCTCACGGTACAATGTTTTTGCCTTTACTTCATATTTGAGGGAAATACTATCTCCCTCCGTGCAGGGATAAATTCCAATATTGCTGAAAATGCCCCCTGTGTGCAGATTAATCTCGTTGGCAAGTTCCGGAAACGTATGCTTGTTTGTATCCACATACCCTAAAACAGACTTTAAGATTCCAAGATATGGTATCTTCTCTGCTGAAATTGCTGACACATCAAACATCAGGCTGAAATAGGCGATGCCATTGGTATCAATATCGTGGCAGAGCATGAGGGTGTCATCCACATACTTCTCACGGTTATAAAGCTTCTCTCCCTCTTTCTTGATATCCTCTCTGGTAAGCACCGGCAGTTTCTCCATATCCGCAGGCGAAGAGGGTTCCTCCTGATAATTACGTAAATGACGGGTAAAATCTATCACTTCCTGCCGTTCTTTTTCGCTGAGGGATGTTTTATACGCCTGCAGTTTTTCATTCAGCGCTTCTTCTTTTTTAGCATTCAAACCGTATTCCGGTTTTGCCACTACCATTGCCGCATGCGGATTATCCAGCAGATATTTCTGCACCAACCCTTCAAAATAGCCAGTATGAACCTGCTCTTTCAGATATTCAATAATTTCAAGCTCCTCCAGATGCAGGAACGGCTTGCTGTCATCATACAGCCAGCTGTCCAGACAGCGGATACCAAACATCAACCCTTTCGGGTATGCGCCGAAATCTCCTTCTCGATACTGGAATTCATAACTGTTGATTCCTGCAAGGAGAGATTTCTTGTTGATGCCTTGCTCCACTTGTTCTTTCAGTATCTTTCTGATAATCCCCAGAAATTCTTCCTTTTTCTCTAAATTACTGTTCTTTGCCACAATAGAAAACAATGGCTGCAGAGTAGAATTGTCAAAAGATGCCATAATGTCCTTGCCGATCTTAGCATCCAGCAGGGCCTGCTTTAAGGGTGCTCCCGGTGCGGACAGCAGGGCATAATCCAGAATGTCAAACGCCACATACAATGTTTTATCCAGAATATTTCCGGTACTCACATTGTAAGAAAGATAGGTATTGTCCTCCAGCGATTCCCCGCTGGATATATTGTAGGAAAATTCCACCTGACGCATTTTCTCAAAAGGTTTTTGTACCTTGACCTGAGAATCTAACTCAATCTTATCAAACTTATTAAGATATTCCTGATCCAGCCACCTTAATTTCTCTTCCATATTCATGTCGCCATAGAGATAAATATAGGAATTAGCCGGATGATAATATTTCTGGTGAAAAGCAAGAAACTTCTCATAAGACAATTCCGGTATTACTTCCGGATCTCCGCCAGATTCAAAGAAATATGAAGTATCTGGATAAAGTGCGCTCATGATCTCCCTGCTCAGCACCTCGTCCGGTGAAGAAAAAACTCCCTTCATTTCATTGTATACTACTCCATTAATTGTAAGGGGAGCATCCAGATCCTCCATCTCATAATGCCAGCCTTCCTGACAGAAAATTTCCCTATACTGATAGATATTTGGGTATAACACTGCATCCATATACACTTCCATCAAATTCTGGAAATCTTTGTCATTGCAGCTCGCCACTGGATAAATCGTTTTATCTGAATACGTCATTGCATTTAAAAACGTATTGAGAGAACTCTTAACCAGTTCCACAAAAGGATCTTTTACCGGGAATTTTCTGGAACCGCACAACACGGAATGTTCCAGAATATGCGCCGCTCCGGTGCTGTCCAGAGACGGGGTGCGGAACCCTATATAAAACACCTTATTTTCATCTTCATTAGAAATCAGGCTAAGCCTTGCACCGCTCTTCTTATGCCGGAGCAGAAAACCTTCCGATTTTATATCGTCCAGTTTCTTTTCCTCCAGCACCTCATATGCTGTCAATTGATCAAAATTCATATTTTTGCGTCCTTTCAAACTATTTAACTTCATAGGGGCTGCTGCACTCATATATTGATTCGTTCAAATTATCTTTCCGCTGAAGCGGTAAAGATAAAATGCACAAAAATCACTCTGAGAAGCTAGTACAACGAATATTAAATAATTAACATCTTCACTTGCCTAATTGTCCAGCTACTATGTCAGAAAACCTAGTCGTAACCACCGCTACGCCGTCGTTTTTCTTCCTTGTATCTGAAACAATTATCCTGCGTGAATATATCAAAGACTTAATTTTCGTTGTACTAGTTTCTCAAGATAATTTTTGTGCATATTGTTTGCACTGCTTTGCAATGTAAACCTTTTGAACGAATCTATGCTTTGCAATTTAGGTCCGTGCGGCAGCCCCTTTTCAAACCCTTTATCTCTTTATGAAAGAGAATGCGTTTTACGTATTCTCTGCGCGTGAGCGGGCTGCGAAGCAACAACTTCTTCTCCGCGAACTGCTCATAATTGCTATTTGTTCTTTCATGTGAAAGGCACTTTCATGCTTTAGCATGACAAGGTCTTTCCTAAAAAAACAAACTTTGCAGCGTTTCCGCCACGAACAAAAGATTAGCATATTTTACCAATATTGTCAATGAAATCAGTATTTCTGCGACTCCTGCTTTATGGAAACTGTAATCTGATTATAAGGAATTTCAATTTGATTTTCCTCAAAAATCTCCTTGATCTGTTCTGTCAGCCTCCACTTTACTTTCCAGTAATCTTCTGCCGCCACCCACAGCCTGCCGCCCAGGCGGACGCTGCTGTCCTCCAACGCATCTACAAACACCGCAATTTCTTCCTCTTCCAGACGTGCTTTCTCTTCTGAAACCATCTTCGTAAGAAGCTCTTTTGCCTTCTTCATATCAGACTCATAGGAAATTCCCACATACAAATCCACGCGCCGCTTATTCTGCTGGGTAACGTTGGTAAGGCTGGAGTTTGCAAGTGTCCCGTTTGGTATCACTACTGTCCGGTTATCTGTGGTCACAAGTTTGGTATAGAAAATCATAATCTCAGATACAGTCCCTTCATTCTTATGAGTATCTTCAATAATATAATCCCCAACTTTGAAAGGTTTAAACCATAAAATCAGCACTCCTCCGGCAAAATTTGCAAGACTTCCCTGCAGGGCAAGACCTGCGGCAAGACCTGCGGAACCCACAACCGCCACTACTGAGGTTGTCGCCACCCCAAGCTGGTTGATCACCGCCATAATCAGAATTACATTTAACGTAATCTTTGCAAAAGAATCCAGGAACTGACACACACCTTCATCAAATCCAGACTTCTGTAAAGCTCTTTTCAATATCTTCCTCAGCCACTTAATGATGCGCTTTCCAATCACATAGATCAAAAGCGCCATCAGCGCCCGCACCGCAAAATCCACCAAAAAAGGAACTGTTTTTTCCAGATACTCTTTTAATACTCCTGGCTCTGCCATCTTCTGAAGTTCTTCCAGTTCTGCCAGATTGTCTGTCACTGTATCTGTGTTTCCTTTCGCCAAAATTTTTTTCCCCAGCAGACAAACGATTGTTATTCTCTCCATTTCTTCCTCCTGTAGTGCTCCATGCAATTCACAAGTCTGATTTCTGACCGTATGGAGTACTAGTACAACGAAAATTAAGTCTTTGATATATTCACGCAGGATAATTGTTTCAGATACAAGGAAGAAAAACGACGGCGTAGCGGTGGCTACGGCTAGGTTTTCTGACATAGTAGCTGGACAATTAGGCAAGTGAAGATGTTAATTACTTAATATTCGTTGTACTAGTATAATTTGTACATTTTTCTTCCATTTTACAAGATTGTCTTGTTGACACTGTATAGCAAATTTACTATAATTATAGTATAGATTATGCACGTAAAGCAAATGATATTTTAACAGATTATTTTTGAATGGAGGTATGTGCTATGAATGGACCACCGTTAATCAATATCGTTGATGTCATCTGTCAATCCTTTCACCATCTGGACTCAAGACTTATCAACCATGGAGAACGTGTTGCCTATATTCTTATGAAAATGCTGGAAGAGACGCATCGTTACACCCAGCAGGAAAAACATGACATATTTATGCTGGGACTGCTTCATGATATTGGGGCTTACAAAGAGAAAGAAATTGATTCCATGCTCAGTTTTGACCTTAATGATTCTATGGAACATTCTGTGTTTGGCTATCTTCTCTTTAAAACCTTTTCCCCTCTGCCAGAATACGCAGATATTGTATTATATCATCATCACTGTAACGCACAATATTATCCGGTTCCTATCAGCAATTACCACAGAGATATTGCCAAACTGATCTATCTTGCAGACCGGATTGACATTTTCTGTGTTTTGAACGGTAAAGAAGGCTTGAATTCTTTCTTGGAGAAGTGTTCAGGGACTGTTTTTCTTCCCTCTGATATACGCTGGTTTCAACAGGCTGAACAGAAGCATCATATATTGGAACATATGCATTCCATGGAATATCAGAATGAATTAAGCTGCTATACCCGGGATTACTTCACTCTCACGGAGGCACAGATACATAACTATCTTATGACCTTTATTTTCTCCGTGGATTTCCGGAACGACTATACAGCTCTGCACACTAACTATGCTGTACAATTGAGTGAAAATCTTTCACACAATTTGAAAATGACGCCAAATTCCAGGAAAACAATCCAACTTGCCACATTGCTTCATAATATCGGCAAAATCTCACTGCCTTCCAAATTGAACAATACGGCAGACTATGACCAGTATCTGACACAGTTATACCGAACCTCCACTCAGGACATCACAAGAGATATCCTTTCTGGAAGCGTGGAATCACAGATTCTTAATACGATCAACGAGTCTTTCCTTCTTCTGGAATGCTGGGCAACTAATCGTCCGTTAGATTTTATTCCGGTCCCGGCGGCAGAGATTGTGGCACTTTCTTACCTGATGAGTAATTCGCTGACTTCGGAGCGGAATGTTTCGCTGTACCATCATCCCAAACTCCTTAAATTTCTGCGGATGAAATATCAGGTTTGCCAAATGAATGATGTAATTCTGCGGGTACTGGAGAAATCGTTCGACCAGATTATTGAAAAGACCCAGAATGCATGTGCCAGCATTTACAACACCTATCACCGTATGATGGATGAAGATCATTCTCTTAATATGATTCTGCTTCATTATAACAATAAATATTGACTTACAAAAGGGACTGTTACATCCATGATTTCAATCACAGGTGCCAGCCCCTTCTTTCTAATCAACCGCCATATTAAAGTCATCGGCTTTTACAGCATATATCAACTATCCGCCAGACACAGCCGTCTGGTTTATTGCTTATTGCATTTATTATTTAATTACTCTGACTTTCAGCACGCCTTCAATCTTCTTAAGCTGCTCCACGGCTGCCTCCGTTACTGAAGAATCAATATCCAGCAATGAATATGCATAGTCTCCACGGCTCTTATTGGTCATATCAGAAATGTTGATATTATTATTTCCCATTACAGCAGTATATTTGCCGATTAATCCTTTGACATTTTTATGCAGGATTGCCACACGGCCTGCCGCAGTACAGACACCCATGTCACAATTGGGAAAATTCACAGAATTATGGATATTTCCATTTTCCAGGTATTCCTTAAGCTCCTGAACCGCCATCACGGCACAATTGTCCTCGGATTCCGCTGTGGAAGCTCCTAAATGAGGAATCACGATGCATCCTTCTTTTCCCGCTGTAGTGCTGTTAGGGAAATCAGAGACATATTTCTTCACTTTTCCCTCACCTATTGCCTGAAGAACTGCTTCCTCATCTACCAGAAGGTCCCTTGCAAAATTCAAAATTACAACGCCTTTCTTCATCATTGCAAATGCTTCCTGATTCAACATCTTTCTGGTGGCATCCAGCAGCGGCACATGAATGGTAATATAGTCGCATTCCTGATAGATGTCCTCCACATTGCTGATATGTTTCACGCTTCTGGACAAATTCCAGGCTGCATTTACAGAAATATAGGGATCATAACCATATACCTCCATGCCAAGGTGTGTGGCTGCATTTGCAACCTTTACTCCAATGGCTCCCAACCCAATAACGCCCAGCTTCTTACCAGAAATCTCGCAGCCTGCAAACGCCTTCTTCGCCTTCTCAGCATCCTTTCCAACGGTCTCACTGTCTTTGTTCTCCAGTACCCAGTTGATTCCTCCAGTAATATCACGAGAAGCAAGAAGCATGCCTGCAAATACCAACTCTTTTACGCCATTGGCATTTGCTCCAGGAGTATTAAATACCACGACTCCCTGATCCGCACATTTAACCAGAGGAATGTTATTCACTCCAGCTCCTGCCCTTGCAACGGCCTCAAGCCCCTCCGGCAGCTCCATATCATGCATGGCAGCGCTTCTTACAAGAATTGCCTGTGCCTCTGAAATCTCTTCTGTCTTTGTATAATCCCCGCCAAACAGATCTAATCCTACGCTGGCAATTGGATTTAAGCAATAATATTGAAACATCTTAATTCTCCTCTTCAAACTTTTTCATAAATTCCACTAATTTCTCTACGCCTTCCTTGGGCATCGCATTGTATATGCTGGCACGCATACCGCCTACGGTTCTGTGACCCTTAAGATTCACAAATCCTGCTGCCTCTGCTTCCTTGACAAACTTTGCATCCAGCTCCTTGTCTCCTGTGACAAAAGGAACATTCATCAGGGAACGGTCTTCCTTTCTCACAGTTCCTTTAAACATCTTGCTTTGATCCAGGAAATCATATAAAAGCTTTGCTTTGTCCTCATTGCGCTGCTTTATTACCGAAAGCCCGCCCATTTTCTTAATCCACTGAAACACTTTTCCGCAAATATAGATTCCATAAGCAGGCGGCGTATTATAAAGAGAATCCGCATCTGCATGCGTTTTATATTTGAGCATGGTAGGAGTTCCCGGTAACGTATCTTCGGTAATCAGGTCTTCACGGATAATTACGATTACTACACCGGCAGGACCAATATTTTTCTGCACACCGCCATAAATGATACCGTATTTTGATACGTCCACCGGCTCAGATAAGAAACAGGAAGACACGTCTGCCACCAGCGTATGTCCCTTGGTATTAGGCAGTGTCTTATATTTTGTTCCATAAATGGTATTGTTTTCACAAATATAGACATAATCTGCATCTTCCGGAATATCCAGATCTGAGCAATCTGGAATATAAGAGAACGTCTCATCTTCTGAGGAAGCAACCTTTACGGCTTCTCCATAGAGCTGCCCTTCCTGGTATGCTTTCTTTGCCCATTGGCCAGTTACAATATAAGCTGCCTTCTTATTCTTCATCAGATTCATAGGTATCATTGCAAACTGCTGAGAAGCCCCTCCCTGCAGGAACAATACCTTATAATTATCAGGAATATTCATAAGCTCTCTCAAATCTGCCTCTGCTTCCTTGATAATTGTATCATAAACCTTAGAGCGATGGCTCATTTCCATTACGGACATTCCGCTTCCTCTGTAATCCATCATTTCCTCTGCTGCTTCACGCAAAACCTCTTCTGGCAGAACTGCTGGTCCTGCGGAAAAATTATAAACTCTGCTCATCTTTTTCCTCCTCTTACTGCTTGTGCTGTTAGTTCTATAGAAAATTATCCTGTCGGAGAAAACTCCCGCTCTTATCATTTTAGTAATGAATTAAGCAAATATGCCTCAGCAAAAGTCCTGTCTCCGACTAAGATAGACACCTCCAATGTACTGCATCAGCGCACAAAAGTATTTGTCACGCTTCTTGATAAGGACAAACGGCATTCCTCAATTTTTACTCTTTAATATCATCTCCGTCAAACGCCTCGCTGATTGCTCTTCCCGGCGCAACCATCGGCCACACCTTGTCATCACTGTCAATCATGCAATCTATCAATACCGGCATCTCACTTGTAAGCGCCTTAGCAAAAGCCTGCTGGAATTCCTCTCTGGAAGCAGCCCGGATTCCCACTGCTCCCATAGCCTCCGCCACTTTCACAAAATCCACGCTGTCATCCAAAACAGTAGCAGAATAATGCTTCTGATAGAATAATGTCTGCCACTGACGTACCATTCCCAGAACATGATTATTGACAACCACCTGTATCAAAGGAAGTTTCTGCCGCACCGCCGTCGCGATTTCATTCATATTCATACGGAAACAGCCGTCTCCTGCAATGTTTACCACCTGTTTATCCGGATTTGCTATCTGGGCTCCAATGGCAGCGCCCAGCCCATAACCCATAGTTCCAAGTCCCCCCGATGTAATCAGGGTTCTGGGATTCCTGTATTTATAATACTGTGCCGCCCACATTTGATGCTGCCCTACTTCTGTCACCATAACAGCGTCACCTTTTGTCTGACGATAGATTTCTTCTATAATATATGGTCCAGTTAATCCATGATCCACATATTTCAAAGGATATTTTTCCTTATATTCCATGATCTGCGCAATCCACTCTGCATGATCCTGCTGGTCAATCCTCTGATTCAAACGTGTGAGAATCTCTTTGATATCACCTACAATATGGGCATCTGTTACTATATTCTTATTGATCTCTGCCGGGTCAATGTCAAACTGAAGGATTTTGGCATTCTTCGCAAACTTTTTCGCATTCCCAGTTACGCGGTCGCTGAAACGGACGCCAACTGCAATCAAAAGATCGCACTCACTGACGCCATAATTAGAAGTCTTCGTTCCATGCATGCCCAGCATTCCTGTATATAATTTATGATTTCCGTCAAAGGCGCCTTTCCCCATCAGAGAATCCGAAACCGGAACCTGCACTTTTTCCACAAATTCCAGAAGTTCCCGGCTTGCCCCAGATATGACAGCTCCTCCACCCACAAACAGATATGGTTTATGTGATTTTTGAATGAGCTTCACAGCATGCTCCAGCGCTTCTTCCGTAATATTTTCTGCATAACGCTCTTCTGGTTCTACAACAATTGGCTGAAATTCTGTCTTCTTCTCTGTGATATCTTTGGGAATATCCACCAGTACCGGACCTGGTCTGCCTTTTTGAGCAATACGAAACGCACGCCGGATAGTCTCGGCAAGCTTTTCCACATCTTTCACAATAAAATTATGTTTTGTAATCGGCGTGGTAATTCCTGCGATATCAATCTCCTGAAAACTGTCTTTCCCAAGCAGGGATACCCCCACGTTACAGGTCAGGGCTACCACAGGCACTGAATCCATATACGCTGTGGCAATGCCTGTAACCAGATTCGTAGCTCCCGGCCCTGAAGTGGCAAGGCAGACGCCCGCTTTGCCAGTGGCACGTGCATAGCCATCTGCCGCATGACTGGCGCCCTGTTCGTGGGAAGTCAGTACATGCTTTATTTCATGACGGTGTTTATATAATTCATCATACACATTTAAAATGGCTCCTCCCGGATAACCAAAGACAGTATCCACACCTTGCTCTTTCAGACACTCAATAACAATCTGTGCTCCTGTCATCTGCATATCATCGTTCCTCGCTTTCTATTTTATCCTCTCTGCAATCAAATCTCCCATCCTGGCTGTCCCCACCTGGGTTACAGAAACTTTTTTATTCTCATCCTGAGGCATAATATCAATGGTTCGGAAGTTCTCTTTCAGAACCTGCCGCACTGCATGTTCCACTGCATCTGCCTCTCTGTCCAAATCAAAAGAATACCGCAGCATCATTGCCACGCTTAAAATTGTCGCAATCGGATTGGCAATCCCCTTGCCGGCAATATCCGGCGCAGAACCGCCGCTTGGCTCATACAGACCGAATTTTGTGTCATTCAGGCTGGCTGATGAGAGCATTCCGATGGAACCTGTCACCATACTGGCCTCATCCGATAATATATCACCAAACATATTCTCTGTCAAAATCACATCAAACTGACCTGGATCTTTCACAAGCTGCATGGCACAGTTATCTACCAGCATATGCTCAAGTTCCACTTCCGGATAATCCTTCGCCACTTCTTCCACAATTTTTCTCCACAGCCGGGAAGAATCAAGCACATTTGCCTTATCCACGCTGGTTACTTTCTTTCTGCGCTTCATTGCAATATCAAAGCCACGCTTTGCAATTCTTCGGATCTCTGTCTCATTGTATGTAAGAGTATCCTCTGCCGTCATCACTCCGTCCCGTTCTTCTGTCACCCGGTCGCCAAAGTACAATCCTCCTGTCAGTTCACGCATAATCATCATGTCAAATCCGTCGCCAATAATATCATCCCGGAGAGGACATGCCTCCTTTAATTCTTCATACAGATACGCCGGCCTTAAATTCGCAAACAAATTCAAAGATTTCCGAAGTTTTAAGAGACCTGCCTCCGGCCTTAACTCCGGTGGAAGCTGATACCACGGAGAAGTACTCGTATTTCCGCCGATTGATCCCATCAGCACTGCGTCTGCTTTCTGCGCCTGTTCAATGGCTTCCTCAGTCAGAGGAACTCCTGTGGCATCAATGGAAACGCCGCCCATTAAAATCTCATCATAAGAAAAGGTGTGTCCAAACACCTCTCCCACTTTATTTAAAACCTTCTTTGCTTCTTTCACAATCTCCGGTCCTATTCCATCCCCGGAAATTACTCCAACCTGATAATTCATCTTCTCTCTTCCTTCCTGACTTGTGTTTCTGAATTTTATCAGTAATTATATTATATTTATCTTTAGATTTCAACTGTCAAATATATTTGAGTTTCCCCATTTTTGATTTTATAGTACCAAAAGGTTTCCAGCACAAAGTGATGGAAACACTTTGCACAGAAAAGTGCTATGGAAAGCTAGCTTTCCAGACACTTTTTGTGCAAGATGTCTATGCTGCCAAAGGCAGCAAGACCTTTTGGTACTAAAATATCGGTTATTGTAAAAATGGGGAAACTCAAGTCAAATATACGATTAAAACACTCCCGCCAAAAGCCGAGAGTGTTTTTACTTTATTATTTATTCTCTTTTTCCACTGCATCCTCGGGCTTTTCCACCAATGCAATGGCTGATTTCTGCATTGGAATACGACAGTTCTTGTTATTGCCAAATTCTACAATCACAGTGTCTTCTGTAATGTCAATCACAGTGCCATAAAATCCACTTGTAGTGAGAATTGTGTCTCCCACAGCAAGTTCTGCCATCATTGCGTTTTTACGTTTCGTTTCCTTTTGCTGGGGACGAATCATCATAAAATAAAGGGCTACCAGCATAACCACAATCCAAATTAAGGAAAATCCGGTCATACCGCCTGCTGCTTCCTGAGCTAAAATAGACATTTTCTTTCCTCCTGGTTCTCATACTTTCCTATTCAGGACCTCATTTTCTCTTACGCCATTTTACGCGCTTATACTATTCTACACAAAATAGCGCCTAAGAGCAAGCCTTTTCCGATATTTTATAAGATTTTTATATTCTTCTCTGTTTCATCCTATACAGTTTTTCTTCTTTATAAGAATGAAATTTATCCACATCCAGAGCATCTCTGATTTCTTCCATCATGGTATTATAAAAATAGAGATTGTGGAGAACACAAAGCCGCATTCCCAGCATTTCTTTGGCTTTCAGAAGATGGCGGATATAGGCCCGGCTGTAATGCCTGCATGCCGGACACTGGCATCCTTCCTCAATAGGTTTTGCATCCAACTGGTATTTCTGATTGAAAAGATTCATTTTTCCCTGATTAGTATATACATGGCCATGCCGTCCATTCCGGCTGGGATATACACAGTCGAAGAAGTCTACTCCCCGCTCCACTGCTTCCAAAATATTTGCCGGAGTCCCAACCCCCATGAGATACGTTGGCTTATCCACTGGCAGATTGGGCACTGTCACATCCAGAATATGATACATCTCTTCATGGCTTTCTCCCACTGCCAGGCCTCCTACGGCATAACCATCCAGTTCCAGCTCAGAAATTTCTCTGGCATGGTCTACGCGGATATCTTCAAAAATTGCCCCCTGATTGATTCCAAATAGCATCTGCTTCTGGTTAATGGTACTTTCCAAACCATTTAGCCTTTGCATTTCCTGTTTGCACCGTTTCAGCCAGCGGGTCGTCCGTGCCACAGAATGTTCCACATAAGAACGCTCCGCCACGCTGGAAGGACACTCGTCAAACGCCATGGCTATCGTTGATGCAAGATTTGACTGAATCTGCATGCTCTCTTCTGGCCCCATAAAAATCTTCCTCCCATCTACATGAGAGTTGAAATATACCCCTTCCTCCTTGATTTTCCTGAGTTTTGCCAGGGAAAACACCTGAAATCCGCCAGAATCTGTAAGTATCGGTCTGTCCCATGCCATAAATTTATGCAGGCCTCCCATTTTTTTCACAATCTCATCTCCTGGACGAACGTGCAGATGATAGGTATTGGAGAGCTGAACCTGCGTGCCGATTTCATATAAATCTACCGTGGACACTGCACCCTTGATGGCTGCCGCTGTCCCCACATTCATAAACACCGGCGTCTGGATCACGCCATGCACTGTATGAAACTCTCCCCGCTTTGCTCTCCCTTCCTGCTTTAACAATTTATACATATCTGTCTCCTTTCTAACGCACTGTTTTTGGCAATTGCGAAACTCAAATTTAAAAATGCTTTTCTTTTTTTATAATATTGCTTATAATAGATACGTAATTCTGGTAATCATTCTGCCTTAGGCGTCTTTGCAAATGTCTGGGACGGAACTGTTACCAATCATATCGTTTATATTTTAGGAGGTCTATATGGCAGGCTCAACATTTGGCAATCATTTTCAGATCACTACCTGGGGAGAATCCCACGGGAAGGGCATCGGCGTCGTTGTAGACGGATGCCCGGCGGGACTTTCTCTGTGCGAATCTGACATACAGCAATTTTTAAATAGAAGAAAACCGGGACAAACCAGATATTCCACCCCCCGCAAGGAAGACGACAAGGTGGAAATTCTCTCTGGCGTCTTTGAAGGGCACACAACCGGAACTCCCATCAGCCTGGTAGTCTTCAACGAAAATCAGCGTTCCAGGGATTATGGAGACATCGCCTCCTACTATCGTCCTGGACACGCTGATTACACTTTTGATAAAAAATATGGTTTTCGTGATTATCGGGGGGGCGGACGCTCTTCCGGCCGGGAAACCATCGGCAGAGTTGCCGGAGGCGCAATTGCCGCAAAAATTTTAGAGCAGCTCGGTATTTCCTTCCTGACCTATGCCCGCTCCATTGGCCCAGTTTCCATTTCCCAGACTGCTGCAGACCTTCTCACGCGCTGCGGCAGCTCTTTTCAGGAACTTAAAAATCAAATTCTGGCAGACCCTCTTTACATGCCAGACACCGTTTCCTCTGAAAAAGCACAGGAATATCTGGAAGCCTGCATGAGACAGACAGATTCTGCCGGAGGCATCATTGAGGGAATTATAACAGGCGTCCCTGCCGGCGTGGGAGAACCAGTCTTTGATAAACTGGACGCCTGCCTGGCAAAAGCAGTGTTTTCCATAGGGGCTGTCAAAGGCTTCGAAATCGGAGACGGCTTCCAGGCTGCTTCAGCTTCCGGTTCTTCCAATAATGACAGTTTTCAAATGCATCATGGACAAGTCACTGCAGCTACAAATCATGCAGGAGGTATCTTAGGAGGTATCAGCAGCGGCGCCCCCATCATTTTCCGTGCCGCTGTAAAACCTACGCCCTCCATCGCTTCCCCGCAGCAGACTGTAACTCAAAGCGGCGATGAAATTTCCATTTCCATCCACGGACGCCATGATCCTGTTATCGTACCACGGGCCGTCGTGGTTGTGGAATCCATGGCAGCCCTGACCCTCTTAGATCTGATGCTGGAAAATATGGGCGCCCAGACAGTTTTCCTGAAAAAATTATATCAATCATAAAATCACATATTATATGGTTCGTTACCTGCTATTCACTATACCAGCGGTCTGATGCAGCTTTTCTGTAGAAATTGTTCTTATTGGCAGCAAAAGCTGTATCAGGCCTCTGTCCGTGGTCCTTGCCTAATAGCGGTCAGCGCACCAACTTATGAATATGGATACAGTTCGGCTGGTCGATGGAAATAGGCTTGTCCATCATAAGAAAATATTTCTTATCATAATCAACCTTGAAGGTTGTAATCTGGTTAGTATCATGATTGAGACTGACAAAATGCCTGCCATCAGGAAAAATTGCCAGCGTTTTAGGATAATCACCGCTGATCTTGGATTCACAGATTACGGTAAGTTCTCCATTTTCCTGATTGATCTCATAAATAATCACTGAGTTAGCCCCTGCATTGGAACAGAACAGATATTTTCCATCCTGACTGATATCGATCCCTGAGGCTGCACTGTTCTTTTTCTCCTTAGCGTTCACCGTCGCAATCGTCTGGATCTTTTCAAACACAGGCCCCTCTGGCGCACACTCGTAATTATAGGCAATAACCTCATTTGTCTCCTCACACAGGACATAAGCATGGGCACCGTCTTTACTGAAACGAATCATACGGGGAGAAGAGTCAATTGGCTCTCTGAGAATATCTGCAATCTTCAGTTTCCCCTTTTCGTAATCAATCTGATAAATTTTTACATGATCGAGGCCGCCGTCCACCGCGCAGAGATAATTCTGCCAAGGCGTCAGTTCCACACAGTTTACATGAGGGCGGTAATTATGCTCTGCAATACTTCTTCCGATTCCCGTATGGAAAATACCGTCAGAAATCTCGCCGATACTGCCATCCTCATTTAATTTCATCATGGTAACACGCCCATCATGGTAACCGCCTACAAAGAGGTAACGGTTGTGCTGATCCACCGCAACATAACACCCCCGCATACCGCCAATCCACTTTTCATTCATAGGCTCCAAATCCCCGTCTTCTTTGATACGGAAAGCAGCCACACCCTCATCTGCTATAGAGTAGAGAAATTTTCCATCATAAGACACTGTCAGATCCGAAGGGTTATTGATAGGAATCACTTTGCGTTCCGTAATTTTACCTTCCTCCACATCCATATCATAAATATGGATTCCTACACTTGTTCCATGTGTATAGGTTCCTACATATGCTACATATCTGTCTTCACTCATCTGCCTGCTCCTCCTTCTCTTGTCTGCGCAAAATATCATACTTCTCCAACGGCTGCCCTAAATCAATATATAACACCTGCCTGGGATGCGGCGCTGATTCCATCTGCCTGCCCTCATCATCCCGGATCGACTGAACGGTTACCGTTATATTACTGCCATCAGGCTTCATAACTTCTATGGTCTCTCCCACAGAAAACTTATTCTTCTGTTCTATACGGTATCCTCTGTCATCCTCTTCTCCCACAATGCCCAGATAAGTATACTCTTTTACATAAGTATTACTGTCATAAATCTGTGTATGTTCATCCGGTTTTCCGAAGAAGAATCCTGTCGTAAACTGCCGATAAGTACAATTAGAAATCTGCTCCAAATACCATGGCATATTCTGTTTGTACGTTTCCCTGGAAATAAAATAATCATCTATGGCTTTCCGGTAAGTTCTTGCCACCGTTGCCACATAGAGGGCCGTCTTCATCCTTCCTTCAATCTTAAAGCTGTCAATTCCTGCTTCCACCAGCTCCGGGATATACTCAATCATACACAAATCTTTGGAATTAAAAATATAGGTTCCACGCTCATTCTCATAAACCGGCATATACTCTCCCGGCCTGGTTTCCTCCACCACTGCATATTTCCAGCGGCAGGGGTGGGTACATGCCCCCTGATTGGCGTCTCTGCCAGTAAAATAATTACTGAGCAGGCACCTGCCAGAATAAGAAATACACATGGCGCCATGAATAAAGGTCTCAATCTCCATATCCTCCGGAATATTCCTTCGTATCTCTCCGATCTCCTGCAGGGAAAGCTCTCTTGCAGAAACCACCCTCTTTGCTCCCTGGCGGTACCAGAACTGATACGTGCCATAATTCGTATTATTCGCCTGAGTGGAAATATGAATCTCCAATTCCGGACAGATTTCCTGCCCAATGGCAAAAATCCCCGGATCAGAAATAATCAGTGCGTCCGGCCCCAGTTCCTTTAGTTCCCCAAAATATTCCCGCACTCCTTTCAGGTCATCATTATGCGCAAGAATATTTGCTGTCACATAAACTTTTACGCCGCGGGCATGTGCGAACAGAATTCCTTCCCGCATATCCTCCATGGAAAAATTTCTGGCCTTGGCTCGCAGCCCGAAAGCTTCACCGCCAATATAAACTGCATCTGCCCCAAAAACGACTGCAATTTTTAATACTTCAAGGCTGCTTGCAGGCACAAGCAGTTCCGGCTTTTTCATACACTACCTCCTTACACTGACCGTAATTCCATCTCCTACAGGCAGTACTGAAGTGGTCAATGCTTCCATATGTGTCAGCTCATACAGATACTCCCGCATTCTTTTGTGAATGGTACGGTTTCTTCTGGTTACCGCAAAACGCGATTCTATAATATCCCCGTCCTGCAGCACATTATCAGAAACAAGCACTCCTCCCGGCTTAAGAAGCCGCACCACCTCCGGAAGAAAATGGATATACTGCCCTTTGGCAGCATCCATAAAAATAAAATCATAAGGCTCCGCCAGTGTCTTCATGACTTCTGCTGCATCTCCTTCTAACAATTCTATCACATTCTGTTTCCCAGTGCGCAAAAAATTTTCCCGGGCAATCGGAATTCTCTTTGCGTAGTTCTCAATGGTAGTAATCGTACATTCTTCCGGATTAAAATACTCCATCAATAACGCGGAAAATCCTACTGCCGTCCCCACCTCCAAAATTCGTCGGGGGCGGTTCATGGCAAGCAGGAGTTTTAAAAAATTCTGTGTCTCTGTGCGGATCACAGGTACATAATTTCTATGCGCTTCTTCTTCCAATTCCATTAAAAAAGCAGGATTCCCGCCGTCCAGAGAATTAATATATGTGTTCAAACGTTCTTCCACTATCATTCTTCTGTTTCCTCATTTTCCTCTTCTGCCATAACCTGCATCATTTCTTTCGCCGTCTGGGAAGTATTCAATGTGTAGGTTCCTGCTTTTATTTTGTCTCTGTAATCTGAAATCTGAAGCTGAATGGTAAACAGCAGACCGTTTTCCACAAGGCGTTTTTCCTCCAAAAGGCTGCCCAGTTCCAACGCTGTCGTCTTCTCCTGAAACTCCACTGTCACATCCTGCCCCGGCGCTTCCTCCAGGGCAGGTTCTGTGAAAACCCTGTAGCCAAGATCATATGCGGCATTTCCCATTCTTAGAAATATAAATATAATAAGCACTATCATTAAAAGGCTCAAAATACTGGTTAAAACACTTAATACTACCTTGCTGTTACCCATAAGCTTCCCCTATAGTTCCTTGTACCTACAAATTCTCAAATCCCAGCTCGAACTCAATCTCCTCCATCAGACGGTAATTGATACGCTGTACCATTCGGCACACTGCAAGCTCTGCTGCCAGAAATTCATTGACAAATGCCTGCTCCCGCAACGGCGCAAATTCATGTTCCACCCGGTCCATTTCATTATACAAATCTGTATTCCGGTATTTATGCAGTTCAAAATTCCTCCTGCGGAATTCATTCACTGCCTTTTCTTTCTCGGGCTCCTGAGCCAGAACCTCTCTCATTCTCTGATATTCCTTATATTCCTGGCTGTCCTTAAAGGCTTCCACTAAATTGTTTAAAATCTCTTCCATTCTCTGTTGCATAACAACCTCTTGCTTTCGGTCTGCCCCCTCAACGGCTATCTAACTTAAACCTCCATAATAATAGGCATAATCATAGGCCTGCGTTTCGTTTTCTTCCAGACAAATTCGCCCAGCTCTTCCTTGATCTCCGTCTTGATTCTGCCCCAATCTGTAATATTCCTGTCCATACAGTAATCCATGGCCTCATCCAGCACCTGTTTTGCCTCATCCATAAGACTCTCGGCGCCTCTCACATAGACAAACCCCCGGCTGACGATATCCGGTCCTGCCAACACTCTGCCGCTGCCGGTTTCCAACGTCATTACCACAATGATAATGCCGTCCTCCGCAAGATGCTGGCGGTCGCGCAGCACAATATTTCCTACATCGCCTACGCCAAGACCATCCACCAGAATGGCTCCCACCGGAACTTTATCGGTTATCTTCGCTTCATTTTCGTCCAGCTCAAGTACATTTCCCGAAGAAAGAATAAAAATATCATCCTTATTGATTCCCAGTTCCTGGGCGATCGAAGCCTGGGCTTTCAAATGCTTATATTCTCCATGGACCGGAATGGCGTACTTTGGCTTAACAAGAGAATAAATCAGTTTGATTTCTTCCCGGCAGGCATGGCCAGAAACATGGGCGTCCTGAAAAATCACTTCCGCCCCTTTCATAAACAGTTCATTAATCACATTTGAAACCGCTTTTTCATTTCCCGGAATTGGGTTGGAACTAAATATAATCGTGTCTCCCGGCTTGATCGTGACCTTCTTGTGCAGATTAGCCGCCATACGGGACAATGCCGCCATAGACTCTCCCTGGCTTCCCGTGGTAATCAGCACCGTCTGCTCATCCGGATAATTCTTCAGTTCTTCAATATCGATCAACGTATTTTCCGGTATCTGAAGATACCCAAGTTCTGTGGCCGTGGAAATAATATTCACCATACTGCGTCCTTCCACCACCACTTTTCTCCCAAATTTATAGGCAGAATTGATAATCTGCTGCACACGGTCCACGTTCGAAGCAAAAGTAGCAATAATAATACGGGTATTGGTATGTTCTGAAAATATATTGTCAAATGTCTTTCCTACCGTGCGTTCCGAATTGGTAAACCCTGGACGTTCTGCGTTGGTACTGTCACACATCAGCGCGAGTACGCCTTTTTTACCAATTTCCCCGAATCTCTGCAAGTCAATGGCATCCCCAAACACCGGTGTGTAATCCACCTTAAAGTCGCCTGTATGCACCACCACTCCTGCCGGCGAATAAATAGCGAGAGCCGCCGCATCCTGAATGCTGTGATTCGTCTTGATAAATTCCACCCGAAAACATCCTAAATTAATATGCTGGCCGTACTTTACCACCTTACGTTTTACCTTGGTAAGCAGATTATGTTCCCGCAGCTTATTCTCAATTATGCCGATCGTCAGCTTTGTCGCATAAATCGGTACGTTAATATCTCTGAGCACATAAGGAATCGCCCCAATATGATCCTCATGGCCATGAGTAATAAAGAATCCTTTCACTTTATCTATATTGTTTTTAAGATAAGTGACATCTGGGATTACCAGATCAATTCCCAGCATATCATCCTCTGGAAATGACAATCCGCAATCCACTACAATAATACTGTCCTCATATTCGAAGGCAGTAATGTTCATTCCAATCTGTTCTAATCCTCCCAATGGAATGATTTTCAATTTTGAGTTATTCTGTTTTTTCAAGTTGCACCTCTTTCTATCTTGTATTTTTATTTTCACTGTTTTCTGATTTAAAAATGAAAGGTTCCTCTGCACTGTGCTCATATCAGATTTTGCTGCCTTTCGTATTACAGCACCGCAAAAACTGATATATAGCAGATTGCCGCACCCTTCATTTTCTCACCTTATTCACATTGTAAAATCCACATCCTCCAAAATCTCAGAAAAGATTCTGGATATATATTCCAATTCTTCCTCAGATTCCACCATTTCATACATGGCTTCCTCCTCATTTTCACGGGAAAGATCCTTTAAAATAAAAGCATCGCAATCTCCCTCTTCTTCCTCTGTCACTAAAAGATAATTCACCCCATTGATCCGGGTCTGTTCTATTACATAAAACTCTAAAGCCTCTCCATCCTGGGAAGACTGAAAATTCACTTTCTCCATATGCAATTCCTTTACTGTTCCCTGTTCACGCCCTGCTCTTTTCCATACGCAAGCGAATCAAGATACCCCTGTAATATAAATACAGCCGCAATTTGATCCACATAGCTCTTTCGATTCTCTCTGCGCACGCCGCTTTCTATCAGTACACGCTCCGCTGCCACTGTCGTGAGACGCTCGTCCCATAAAATAACTTCAAGACCGCTGCGCTTCTCTAACATTTCCTGAAACTCCAATGTACGCTGGCAGCGCTCTCCTTGTGTATGATTCATATTCCTGGGAAACCCCAGCACAATCTTCTCTACCTGATACTCTTCAATCAGCGTCTCAATCCTGGCAAGGGTCTGCCTTAACTTTCCCTGAGACTTTCTCTGAATAGTCTCTATCCCCTGTGCCGTTACAAGAAGCGCATCACTCATTGCAACACCTACTGTCTTGGAACCAAAGTCCAAACCCATGATCCGCATCTGATGCCTCCCTATTCCCAGGAATTATTCTTAATATAATGACGCAGAATCTCTTCCACCAGTTCATCACGCTCCACCTTCATAATAAGGCTTCTGGCATTCTTATGGCTGGTAATATAAGTAGGATCTCCAGACATGATGTACCCTACAATCTGATTCACCGGATTGTATCCCTTCTCACGCAACGCACTATATACAATTTCCAGCACATCATCCACTCGTATCTGCTGCTCTTTTTCTACTTTAAAAAATTGAGTATTATTTTTATCCTGCATATTCTCACGCCCTTATTTTCTGCTCTTTCGTTCTTAATAAAATCTTCTTCTGTCTATTTTAATACAAATGTTCGGAAAACTCAAGATGTTTCTTCTAAAACATTCTCTATCCGCAGGACATGTTCCTTGATGCGGTCAGTTACTTTTCCCCGAATCACTTTGTTTACAAGGTTTTCATCTGCTTTTCCTGAAACCGGCACTGCTATCTTTACATATTCTTTCGTATGTCCAAGAAAATATTCCGCGCCCTCAAGGGATACTCTCTCTTCCAGCAGTACTTCTGCCTCTCTGCCAAAATACCAGTCCAAAAATGCTTTGTTCATAGGTTCCAGATCTGAAAATAAAGTCTCGCTTCTGGCATTTTTTACTGTTTCGGGCACCTGGTTTTTCATCTCAGCTGCCCTGGTTCCCTTCCGCAAAGAATACTTGAAAATATGTATTTCAAAAAATCCAATTTTCTTTAAAAACCTGCGGGTTTCCTGAAATTCCTCATCTGTCTCTCCTGGAAATCCCACAATCACATCTGTGGTAAGCGCCGGATGCGCAAAGCTCTTCCGCAAAATTCCGCAGGAAGCTTCATACTCCTGGCAGGTATATTTACGGTTCATTCGACGTAATACCGTATCACAGCCGCTCTGCAGGGACAAATGAAAATGCGGACAGATTTTGGGCAGTTTTGCCAGCCGTCCGGCAAATTCTTCCGTTACAATTTTAGGCTCCAGAGAACCGAGGCGAATTCTTGTAATTCCAGGCAAATCATGTACCTTCTCAATCAGGGTTATCAAATCTGTTCCCAGATCGACGCCATAAGAGCTTAAATGAATTCCAGTAAGAACCACTTCCTGATAGCCGTTATTCCCAAGACGTTCCACTTCTTCCAGCACATCCTCCACTTTTCTGCTCCTGACCCTTCCTCTTGCATAAGGAATAATGCAGTAACTGCAGAACTGATTGCAGCCGTCCTGTACTTTGATAAAAGCTCTGGTATGCTCTGCCGTGCGGCAAAGAAACATTGATTCATACGCCAAATCCTCTGCAATATCATCAACTGCCACAAGCTTCACAGATTCCTCCTGCTCCTGATTCTGGGCTTGTTTCTGCTGACCTCTCTCTTTTTCTGCAAAAAACTGCTCCAGCAGCTGCGGCAGCTCATGCTTTTTATTATTTCCAATCAGAATATCAACAGACTCACCTCTTGCCTGTTCCTCTGCCGTCTGTACGTAACAGCCTGCAGCCACTACCACGCTGTGCGGATTTCTCTTTCTGGCACGGTGAAGCATCTGTCTGGATTTCCGATCAGCAATATTCGTAACAGAACAGGTATTTACCACATACACGTCTGCCATCTCCTCAAAAGGTACAATCTCATATCCTGCCTGCTCTAAAAGCTGCTGCATGCTCTCGGTCTCGTATGCATTTACCTTGCAGCCTAAATTGTGCAATGCCGCCTTTCTCATCCTGCTTTCCATCCTCTCCATACATTTTGCTGAAAATCATCCTGCATTTTTTCCTTAAATTGGTTATGGTGCCATTGACTTTTGGTATAAAAGAAGTTACTATAAGGATAATATTTTTATTTTAACAATGAAGGAGGTTTCTCATGATAAACGTACAAATTTCTTTAAACTCTATTGATAAGGTAAAATCTTTCGTAAACGCCATCACTCAGTTTGATTTTGATTTTGATCTGATTTCCGGAAGATATGTCATTGACGCAAAATCTATTATGGGTATTTTCAGTCTTGATTTATCCAAACCCATTGATCTTGCGATCCACGCTGAGGCTGACAAAGACGAAGTTATGGAAGTGTTAAAACCATATCTGGTATAATTCTTTCCATATTATTTTGTAGATTCCCCCCATGATAACAATTTCATGGGGGTTTTTTCTTCCTTATTTATTTCATTATCATTTTCTCTATTATCCTGAATATTATTCTGACTATTATTCTGATTCCACTATGATCGTTTCTGCTGTTTCAACCGCAGTCTTCACCATCTCATCAATCTTCTCCTTAAGACGCATTTCTGAACGGCGGATGATCTTGAGGCTTGGCTTTGTCACCGGATGCTTGGCCACAAATATGGTACAGCAGTCCTCATAAGGCAGAATCGAAGTCTCATAGGTCCCGATTCTCTCTGAAACAGCAATGATCTCCTGCTTGTCAAAGCCAATCAGAGGGCGATACACCGGCATCGTGCACACCTCGTTGGTAGCTGCAAGGGACTGCATGGTCTGGCTTGCCACCTGTCCGATGCTCTCGCCCGTAATCAGTCCCAGAGATCCTGTCTCTGCCGCAAAATGTTCTGCAATCCGCATCATATAACGGCGCATGATAATCGTTAGTTCTTCATGCGGACACTGCTCATAGATATACATCTGGATATCTGTAAAATTTACTACCTTCAGGTAAACCGGACCTGCATATTTTGCCACCAGTTTCGCCAAATCTATGACTTTTTGCTTCGCACGTTCACTGGTATAGGGCGGCGCATGAAAATACACAGCGTCAATTTTCACGCCTCGTTTTGCAATCATATAGCCGGCTACCGGGCTGTCAATTCCGCCGGACAACAACAGCATGCCTTTTCCATTGGTTCCCACCGGCATTCCGCCTGGTCCTGGAATCACTTCTGAATAAATATTAATCCTCCCGCGGATCTCGACATTAACCAGAATCTGCGGTTCATGCACATCCACCTTCATCTCGGAAAATGCCTGCAGAATTTTTTCTCCGAGCGCCGCATTGATCTCCATGGAACTCATAGGATAATTCTTTCTTGCTCTGCGGGCATTAACCTTAAATGTCTTATGCTTGTCTGGATAACGCTTGTCAAGATAGGAAATGACATCTTCTGCAAGTTTATCAAATCCTTCATCTTCTGTAATTACCACTGGACAGATTCCCACAATGCCAAATACGCACTGCAGATGTTCCATGACCTCGTCATAATCAAATTCTGTCAGAGCTTCTACATAAATACGCCCCTGTTCTTTGCTGGTGACAAACTCTCCCTCCACAGACTTTAAGGCATATTTTATCTGCTGCACCAGCGCATCTTCAAACAGATGGCGGTTCTTGCCTTTAATTCCGATTTCTCCGTATTTTATCAAAAATGCTTTAAACATATGGTTTCCTTTCTAATGCCTTATGTATTTTTGAAGCATTGGCACCAGCTCCTTTAGCTTTTTCACACAGTATTCTACTTCTTCCAGGGTATTGTCTTTGCAAAAACTGATCCGCACCGTAGCATCCAGATACTGCCTCTTAACTCCAATTGCCTGCAGCGTAGCGCTGACTGCAGGTTTATTCGAGGAACAGGCGCTGCCTGCCGATACGTAAATGTGCTGTTCTTCCAGAGCATGAAGCAGTACTTCGCTGCGGACTCCATCCACACTGAGGCTGACAATATGCGGTGCGCTGTCTGCACCCGTTCTGCCATTGAAATGCGCCCATTCCTCATCCGCAATTCCTTTGATAAAAGCATTCTTCAGCTGGCGTAAATGCTCCTGCTTTTTTTCAAAATTTTCATACGCTTCCCCTGCCGCCTGTCCCAGCCCTGCAATTGCCGGCACATTTTCTGTACCAGAACGCATATTTTTCTGCTGCCCCCCACCATAAATAATAGGTTTTAACTTTGTCTTTTCCCTCACATACAAAAACCCGCTGCCTTTGGGCCCATGAATTTTGTGGCCGCTGACAGACATCATGTCAATTCCCAGTTTACCGGGATAAATGATATATTTTCCATATGCCTGAATGGCATCCACATGAAATAAAGTCTGAGGATTTTTCTCCTTTATGATCCTGGCTGCTTCAGCAACAGGCTCCACTGCGCCGATTTCGTTGTTCACATACATGATGGATACCAGAATGGTTTCCGGTGTAATCGCTTCCTTTAACTTATCCAGAGAAATGATGCCATCTTGATCCACGCTGAGACGGGTCACAGAAAATCCCTGTTCCTCCAGGAATTTCAGAGGCGCTGACACAGCCGGATGTTCCACACAGGTAGTAACCAGATGCATTCCGCTGCGCCTGTTTGCCATAGCTGCTCCCAGAATGGCAAGATTATTGGATTCTGTTCCGCCGGAAGTAAAAATCAACTCCGCTTCTTTAATTTTCATAGTCTTTGCAATTTTATGCCTTGCTTCTTTGATATAGTTTTCCCCTTCCAAGCCTTTTCCATGCAAAGAAGACGGATTTCCATAATCCTCAGACAAAGCCCGCACCATGATCTCCACAGCTCCTTCACAGCAGCGGGTGGTAGCTGAATTATCAAAATATGCTTCCATCTTCTCCTCCTAATCCTCCAGCGCATAAAGCAGCATCGAAAGTGCGCAAAGCCCTGCCGTTTCTGTGCGCAGAACACGGTTTCCCAGAGAAATCATCTCCATTTGTTCCTGGACCAGTGCAATTTCCTGGGAATCATAGCCGCCTTCCGGTCCAATAAAGATCCCTACGGAACTGCCCTTTTGAATGCCCCCCATCACTTCTCTGGTATGCGCCATTCCCCGCTGGTTCTCATAAGGCAGAAGGCGCACGTCCAGCTTGCTGGCATATTCTGCCGCCTCCTTAAAACTCATAACCTTACCAATTTGGGGAATAATACTGCGCTTTGACTGTTTTGCGGCGCTTTCCGCAATGGCCTGCCATCTTAACTGCTTCGCTTTCGCCTTTTTCTCGTCCAGCTTTACCACACAGTTTTTCATGGCAACAGGTATAATCTGAAAGACTCCCAGCTCTACTGCCTTCTGAATCACCAGTTCCATCTTATCTCCTTTAGGAAGCCCCTGAAATAACGTAATCCGGATACCTGGTTCCGTGTCCTCGGCCGGACCAGTTATCTGCAGTATAATCCGCTGTTCTTCCATATTTTGAATCTTACAGTAAAAGTCTCCTCCTTCGTTATCACTGATGCGAAGCTGTTCTCCTGTCCGCATGCGGAGAACATTTTTGATATGATTTACATCGCTGCCTGTGATCACAATCTCTTCTCCATGAATCTGCTCTGGTTCTACAAAAAATTGAAACATTTTTCTGCTCCTGTTCTATTTTCTGGCGGTAATGCCAACCCATTCTCCCTGACGGCTGATTTCAAGAATTTCAAGTCCGGCATCCAAAACTGCCTGTTTTACTGCTTCCTCTTTAAAGTCAATGATGCCGCTGGTAATATAGATCCCGCCCTTTTTCAGACAAGCTGGAATCACTGGGGTCAGGGGAATGATAATATCCGCAAGAATATTTGCCGTCACAATGTCATACTCCCCGCCCACCTGTCTCTGAATGCCGGCATCGTCAATGAGGTTTCCATGGTAAAAATGTGCCCGCCCCATAGACAATCCATTTGCCTTCATATTCTCCGCAGAAGCTTCTATACACAATGGATCAATATCCGTCCCTGTTACGCTGGCTGCTCCCAGTTTCAGACTTACCAGGGACAAAATCCCGCTCCCGCATCCCACATCCAGCACCTGGTCCTGAGGCTTCAAATATTTGCACAACTGGCGGATGCAAAGCTGTGTAGTCTCATGCTTTCCCGTTCCAAAGGAAGTACCAGGGTCAATCTCAATCACATGACGGTACTCTCCTTCTGCAGGCAGTTCTTCCCAGGTTGGTTTAATCAAGATATTTTCAATGGTAAATGCCTTAAAATACTGTTTCCAGTTGTTGATCCAATCCTTATCCTCTGTCTCCCCTTCTGTAATCTCTGCTGTTCCAACCTCCACAAATGCCCGCAGCTCATTCAGTTCCCTGCGCACCTGCGCCAGAAGCTCTTCCTGCCCTTGCTCTGCCGGCAGAAAAAAACTGATATATGCCAGTCCCTCATCCGGCGGAAGCTCCGGCAGAATATCAATATACATTTTCTCTTTATCTGCTGCAGACAAAGGAATATTATCTTCTATCTGAACTCCTTCAATCCCAAGATCCGCAAGCATGCTGCTGATAAAATCTTCTGCCTGGGTAGTCGTCTCTATCGTATACTTTTTCCATTTCATAGTCTTCTCCAATCTGCGCCTTGCTGATCACGGACTTTCATACAACCTGCCAGATACAAAGCAGGGGCTGCCGCAAAACAGCAGCCAGATACAATAATCATACTCCGGAAATGGAGCGTAACTTATATAATATCCAGTGTTTTTGCAACAGCCCCTGGTTTTTATGCACTAAACTGCTTCTTTAAGCTCTCGTAAGTTCTGTTGATCATCTGAAGAGTCTGTGTGTCTCCTGTGGAATTATCCGGGTGAAATATTTTAATTAATTCCCGATACCGCTTCTTCATGTCCAGTGCATTCTCCACACCGGAAAAAAACAGTTCCATTTCTGAAGGGTACTTAACTGTCATTCTTGCCTGACGTCCATTACTTTTGACTGCCTCAGCCTCTTTTTTCTTCTCAAATGCTTCTCTTTCTCCGGCAAGCTTCTGTAATTCCATTTCCAGAAGTTCCCATTTTGCTTTAATGAGGCGCTCTTTCTCAGCCAGACGCCTTTCTTCCCGCTCCTTTTTCAAATAAAATTCCTGCTGTTCCTGTTCAAACCTTCGTCTGTCCGCTGTCAGTTCCTGCATAAACCTTCGTCTGTCTGCCGTAAGTTCTTCCCGAAATCTAATTCTCTCTTCGGCAAGTTCACGCTGAAACTCCCGCCTTTTCTCAGCAATTTTCTGCTGTTCTTCCCAATGCTTCTGATGAATTTTCTGCTGTTCCTCCCAACGCTGCTTCTGCTGCACTGCATCTGTTTCCAGATTTGGGTGAATTTCTTCTTCTTCCGTCCTCTGCTGAATTTCTTCTGATTTTTGCTGCACCGTCTCTTCCTGCGGTTCCTGAATCATTGTTTCCATCTGACATCTGGGCTGGTCCATTTCCTTTCCTCCTTCGTATCTGCACTGAAACAGACAAATCCGCACCAACTTGTTCTATTTTACAATATTCCCCGGAAAATATCAATGAAACTTAACGAATTTTTATTTTCTTTACCTTGCTGTAAGTCCCGTAAACCTTCGCTCTGTTCACTGTTCTATAGGCACGTATCCGGAAACTATACGTTTTTCCCTTTTTCATCCCTGTTTTGGTAAAAGAAACGGTCTTCCCTTTGGCAATCGTTTTGATTTTCTTGTAACCTCCTTTGCCTGTCTTCATAAAAATCTCATACCCGCTGGCGCCTGAAGTTTTCTTCCATGCCAATTTCACCTTATTTTTACCACTCTTTTTTACAGAATTAAACTTAACGGCTGACGGAGCTGTAGCTGTCCTGATTTCTCCAGCTTGCGCTGCAAATACCCTGCTCCCATTTACAATATAATAAGGAGTGACCTGTAAGGTATAGTCTGATGCTGCTTTCAAACCGCCAAAAGAATGAACATTTCCTGTCACATACTGAGCAGATATTAAGGTATTACCTTTGTAAAGTTTCAGATAATAGCCTGCGTTTTCTATGAGATTCCAGGTAAACGTCAAAGAATCTGACGTATTTTTTTTCACTTTAAGACCGGATACATTTCCCGGCTTTGCAGGATTCTGTACAGGAATTTCCTCTGTTCGGCTGTTTCCGCAGAGACTGCAGATATAAGTTCTCAATCCCTTCTGAGTCTCTGTCGCAGGTCTGTTTACTTTTAATTGATATTGATGACCAGGACATTTCACCTGAACCTTTACCTCAATACTCTGAACAGTCTGATAATTACCTGTGTCTTCCGGCACGTAATTTACATACCATGTATACGTTCCCTCTGTTGATAATCTGGTTGCTTCAGCGGTCTGCCAGACAAAACCTTTCGGCAGAATTACGCTTGCCAATGTCTTTCCGCTCTGCCCCTGCAGTCCAACAGGCGCCGTATACGCAGGAACAGCTTTGGTAATTTCAACCTGCGCTGTTCCCTCAAACGGCTGGTATCCCTGACGCTTCACCTGATACCGCACCTGATAGACTCCTGCCTTTATCATTTCTGGCTGTTCTTCTTGATAAATACCATCTTCACCTGCATATTTTACTATGTCTCCTGCCTGGATTCCCTTGAGCATGATCCTCTGAGGCGTCCCGTCATACGCAGCAGTCACGTCTTCTGACTCAATTCCTTCTATCTGCGGCAGACCTGCCTGAATCACCTCGGTATAGCTATCCCCGCAGAGTACACAGGTGAAAGTTTCCTCACCGTCCTCTGTCTCAGTCGGCTGCTTTGTAATTTCTGACGTATAGTTATGTCCCGGACAGCTCACTGTAACTTCGGCCTCAATATCCGTAACTGTCACATAGTTTTCACTGTCTTTCGGTGTATATTTTACCAGAAAAACCAGGCTTCCTTCCTGGTACAGCTTGGTATCTGTATCAGTCTGCCAGCTAAAACCTTCTGGCAAAATTACACTTACGAGAGTCTTTCCGCTAGTCCCTTTCAATCCTTCCGGCACCGTGTAAACGGGTATGGCTTTTTCGATTTTCACCTGAGCTGTCCCCTCAAACGGCTGGTATCCCTGACGCTTTACACGGTACCGCACCTGATAAATCCCTGCGCGAATCATTTCCGGCTGTGTACTCTGATAGCTTCCATTGTCCCCAGCATACTGCACTTCATCACCTTCCTGAATTCCCGAAACGGTAATTGTTTGTGCAGTTCCATTATATACGGCAGTCACGTCTTCGGCAGTAACGCCTGTTATCTCCCGTAAATCAAGCTCTGGAAGCGCATATGTAAGAATCACCTGTTTACTGCTGATCTGCGGTGTATTCTGAAGTGCGTACCATACCTCTTTTCCTCTCACCGTAAATCCAAAAATCCACTGTCCTGACGGAATCTGAGGTTTATATACTTCTTCCGTCTTTCCTTCTGCATCTAAATGGCAAATGGCTGTCTTTGTATTGAAATACATCATATCATTTGCTTTTGCAAGATACATATAGCTGGCCGGAAAGTAAGAATTTCCTTCTCCCGTCCATACGTTTTCCTTATATACCTCGGATTCTGCATCTTCGAAAAGCGCACCTTTTTTCAGAAGTTTCACTCCCATCGTGTTATAATCACCACCCTGATATCTGGAAAAATACCATTCTCCCTGATACCAGCAGATGGAAGAAGTTATCTCTGTCCAAAACGCATCATCATAGAGCGTAGAATCTGCTGTCCGCGACGTACTCCATCCCTCATGCTCATGACTGGCATCACTGATGGCCGTATCACTGAGCAGAAAATACTTATGTCCCACTCTTCCAATACTGTCTCTCACTGGATCATCCCAGGTGGCATCCACATGGTACCATTTGCCGTCAATCTCTATCATATTCCAGGCATGTGCCATAGCATCGCTTGCCACCAGTTCACATGGTATCCCCAGCTTATCCTTCATAATATAGATATAGGCGTCCCCATATCCATCACACACAGCCATTCGGTTCACCAGGGCGCCATATGCCGTATGAGAAATATCTGGAAGCTGTCCGTTATTAAGCCTGTCATAATCATACTCACAGTTCTGCACCAGGTAATCATGCACCACCAAAGCCTTTTCCAGATCTGTCATAGAATCCTCGACCTGTGCCGCTGCCTGGTCAGCCGCTGCTTCCAGCTCTTGCCGCTGCTGATCTATTTCCTCCGGCGTGCCCAAATAGCTCACACTATATGACTGTACTAATGATTGTTCATTATAAGAATAATAAGAATATGCGAACTTATTGTCTACATAAAACATTCCAGGATTATCATTTAAGATCTGAAGTAAGACAGCAAACGCCTCTTTCGTGGGAATCTGATAAGCTGAGACATCTATGCTCTGCTGATAATTCTCCAGAGCTTCCACGATATACTGTTCCAGATCCAGCGCCGCTCTGGATGCACGGTACATCTCACCTTCTGCAGCCGGATAGCGCACCTGCGGCTTCTGATAATATTCTTCCTTAAAACGATTCTCATCCGTTAAAGTTACATATTCCGTCCGGATATCCTTTGTCTCTGCCTGAATCTTCACCGTACCCAGAACAAAAAACAGCATCATCAAAATCGTTACCGTATATCTTCGTTTCATAATCTACCTCCTGATTTCCTTATTTACTGCCATTATTATATAATATGAAATTCAGATTGACAAGAAAAAGCTTTTTTGAGTTTCTCCATTTTGGGATTTTATAGTACCAAAAGGGGGCTGTCGCACGAATATATTATTTTGTACATGTTGTTTCCATTGCTTTGCTATGGAAACTTTTTACGGATGAAAACTTTATAGATTACTTAGTGCGACAGCCCCACTTTGCACAGAAAAGTGCTATGGAAAGCTAGCTTTCCAGACACTTTTTGTGCAAGATGTCTATGCTGCCAAAGGCAGCAAGACCTTTTGGTACTAAAATATCGGTTGTTGTTAAAAATAGCTAAACTCAAAAAAGCTGGAAACTGCATCTCTTTTTCATCAGTTTCCAGCCTGTTCTTAATTTGTATCTGTCATCTTGAGTTTCCGCAAATTGCAGTTTTATATTACCAAAAGGTTCACATCATTTTATGATGTGAGCACTTTGCACAGAAAAGTGTTATGGAAAGCTAGCTTTCCATACGCTTTTTGTGCAAGTTGTCTCTGTTGCCTTTGGCAACAAGACCTTTTGGTAATAAAATTATTGATAAAATAAAAATACGGAAACTCAAGTATCTGTCATATCTTCAAAAGCTTCTTTTACTTTGCCCATAAAGCCTTTCTTCTTCACATGCTTCTCTGTGCCTGCCGCGCCGTTCTGCTTCTTTAAGGACTGGCCGCTTGCCTCGTCAAACCTGCGCAAAGCTTCCTTCGCCTCCTCATTTAAGCTGGTAGGCACCTGCACCACCAGAGTAACATAATGGTCCCCTCTCACAGAAGAATTGCGCAGCGAGGGGATGCCTTTGCCTTTCAAACGGATTCTGGTATCTGTCTGTGTTCCAGGCTTCACATCATAGAGGATATCTCCGTCAATGGTGCTGATACGAACCTCTCCTCCTAATGCTGCCTGCGCAAAAGATATCGGAGCAGTCGAATAGACATTCATATCCTGTCTCTGGAAAATCGGATGTCTGCTGACATTTACCTCCACCAGCAGATCGCCTCTTGGCCCTCCATTAGTGCCTGGTTCCCCTTTTTCGCGGATACGGACGCTTTGCCCATTATCAATTCCTGCAGGGATTGAGACTTTAATCTTTCTGCGCTTTGCAATATAACCGCTTCCGTGGCAGTCCGGACATTTATCCTTGATAATTTTACCCGTACCCCGGCATTCTGGACAAGTCTGAACATTCTGCACCATGCCGAGGAAAGACTGCTGGGTATAAACCACTTTGCCCTTGCCGCCGCACTTTGTACAGGTTTCCGGACTGGTTCCCGGCTTCGCTCCTGTGGTATGACAGGTCTGACACTCATCTTTTAAGGTGATCTCAATCTCCTTCTCACAGCCGAACGCCGCTTCCTCAAAGGAAATGCGCACCGCCGCCCGCAGGTTCGCTCCTTTCATTGGACCGTTGCTGGAGGAAGAACGCCTTCTTCCCCCTCCAAACAGATCTCCAAAAATGTCGCCGAAAATATCTCCCATATCCATACCAGAGAAATCAAAACCGCCGCCGCCCATGCCGCCTTCAAAGGCGGCGTGGCCAAACTGGTCATACTGGCGTTTTTTATCCGGATCACTTAAAACAGCGTATGCTTCCGACGCTTCTTTAAATTTTTTCTCCGCTTCCGCGTCTCCTGGATTCATATCTGGATGATACTTTTTCGCAAGCTGACGGTACGCCTTCTTGATCGTTGTGTCATCCGCATTCCTGTCAACTCCCAGGACTTCATAATAATCTCTCTTCTGTTCTGCCATGATTATACTTCCTTATAATCTGCGTCCACCACATCATCATCTGCGCTGCTGTAGGATGCGGAAGCATTTCCCATATCTGGTCCTGCACCCTGTGCGCCCTGAGCTGCCTGTGCGTTTTCATACATCTTGGCAAAGACCTTCTGCGCACTCTCCATAAGTTTTTCTTTGGCAGCCTTCATTTCTCCTACCTGGTCATCCGTCATTTCTTCCGCATTTGGATGAGCCTCAACTAATGCTTTTAAGGCACTCAGATCTGCTTCTACGGCAGACTTATCTGCTGCGTCAATGTTGTTTCCGACTTCTTCCAATGCTTTCTCTGTCTGGAATACAAAAGAGTCTGCATCATTTCTGGTATCAATTGCCTCTTTGCGCTTCTTGTCCTGCGCTTCGAACTCTGCCGCCTCTTTGACTGCTTTTTCAATATCTGCATCTGACATATTGGAACCGGCAGTGATCGTAATATGCTGTTCTTTTCCAGTTCCCAGATCCTTTGCAGATACATTAACGATACCATTAGCATCAATATCGAAAGTAACCTCAATCTGAGGCACGCCGCGTCTTGCTGGCGGAATTCCATCCAGGCGGAACTGGCCCAGAGATTTGTTATCTCTTACAAACTGGCGCTCACCCTGTACGACATTGATATCTACGGCTGTCTGATTGTCTGCTGCCGTTGAGAAAATCTGGCTCTTCTTGGTAGGAATCGTGGTGTTACGCTCGATCAGTCTGGTAGCAACACCTCCCATGGTCTCAATGGAAAGAGACAATGGTGTGACATCCAAGAGCAGAATCTCGCCTGCGCCTGCATCTCCTGCCAGCTTTCCTCCCTGGATGGAAGCTCCCAAAGCCACACACTCATCCGGATTGAGGGATTTGCTGGGCTCCTTGCCTGTCAACTGTTTTACCTTATCCTGCACAGCGGGAACTCTTGTAGAACCGCCGACCAGAAGCACCTGACCCAGCTCAGAAGCTGTAATTCCCGCATCCTTCAATGCATTCTGCACAGGAACTGCCGTGCGCTCTACCAGGTCATGCGTCAATTCATCAAATTTAGCTCTGGTAAGGTTCATATCAAAGTGTTTCGGACCTTCTGCTGTTGCAGTGATAAACGGCAGGTTGATATTGGTTGTCGTTGCAGAAGACAATTCTTTCTTCGCCTTCTCTGCCGCTTCCTTCAGTCTCTGTAATGCCATTTTATCATTGGAAAGGTCAATGCCCTCTGTCTTTTTAAATTCAGCCAGCATATAATCGGTCACCTTCTGGTCGAAATCATCTCCGCCCAGGCGGTTGTCTCCTGAGGTAGACAATACCTCAATGACACCTTCCCCAATCTCAATAATGGAAACGTCGAAGGTACCTCCGCCTAAGTCGTATACCATAATCTTCTGTTCCTTTTCATTGTCAAGACCATAAGCCAAAGCCGCCGCCGTAGGCTCGTTGATAATACGTTTCACCTCCAGGCCGGCGATCTTGCCTGCATCTTTCGTTGCCTGACGCTGTGCGTCATTGAAATATGCCGGAACGGTAATTACTGCGTCTGTCACCTTTTCTCCCAGGTAGTTCTCTGCATCCGCCTTTAATTTCTGCAGAATCATAGCTGAAATTTCCTGCGGAGAATAATTCTTATCATCAATGCTTCTCTTATGCTCTGTACCCATATCTCTTTTAATGGAAGAAATTGTCTTCTCTGCATTGGTAACCGCCTGACGTTTTGCAGGCTCTCCTACCAGACGCTCGCCGGTTTTGGTAAATGCAACCACAGAGGGTGTGGTCCTTGCTCCTTCTGTATTGGCGATAACCACAGGTTTACCACCTTCCATAACTGCCACACAGCTATTTGTTGTTCCTAAATCAATACCAATAATCTTGCTCATAATCGAGACCTCCTCATATAAATGAAAATCTAAATTGTTTCCTACTGTACTACTGCCACCATACTGTGCCTTACCACACTGTCACGGTACATATAACCTTTCTGTAGTTCCTGCGCTACCACGCCGGATGCAAATTCTTCACTTTCCACCTGCATCACTGCATTGTGGAAATCAGGATTAAACTCTGCACCCACCGCCTCAATTGGTTTTACTTCTAAGCCTTCCAATTCTGTCATAAGCTGTTTATATATTTTATCCATTCCCTGGACGAAAGGATCTTCCTTTCCGTCCTCAGGAACAGCGGATAAACCTCTTTCAAAATTATCTACGACCGGAAGAATCTTCTCAATAACACTCTTAGCTCCTACTTCAAACATCTGAGTCTTTTCTTTTTCTGTCCGCTTACGGAAATTATCAAATTCCGCCATCTGCCGCTGCACCCGGTCCGTGAGCTCTGCAATTTTTTCTTCCTGTTTATTCTTCTTATCTTTTTTCTTGAAAAATCCCTTTTTTTCTTCTGGGACTGTACTCTCATCTTCCTCAGAATTTTCAGCAGCTTCTTCAGCCTGGGAATCCTCTGCATCCTCTTCTCCCTCAGAATTCATCTCTTCTGCTGTATCTTCCTGAACCTCATCCTTGCAATCATCTTCCTGAACTTCTGGCATTTCCTGTTCCAAATCATGATCTTTATTCTGTGTATCTCCCATATCAACTCACCTTTCTGCTCTTCCTAATTTTCTTTTTTATTTTGAAACACGGCATCTAATTGACTTTTCAATGTCTTCAGATTATCCATGACATTTTCATAATCCATTCGTTTGGGCCCAATGATTCCAATGGTTCCTGTCATTCCGGCTCCCAACTGGTAAGTAGCCGTCACCACACTGCAGTCCTTCATGTTCTGTATTGGAGATTCATCACCAATATATACCTGAATCCCGGTCTGTTCTTCCGACGCCAGAGTTTCATTAACCAGAGAAACCAACTGTTTTTTCTCTTCAAAAGCGTTCAGAAGTTCGCTCGCTTTCCTGGAATCACTCAGCTCCGGATATTTCAAAATATTTGTAGTGCCGCTGGTGTAAACCTCCAGATCTTCATCTTCCTGAAAAACGCCTGCCAACGCGTCCAGTACATCGCTTACAATATTGCTGTGGATTCCTGCCTGCTCTTTCAGCCTGGCGATGGTTCCCAGATTGATCTGCTCTGCCGACAGCCCGTTGAGGCTGGTATTAAGAAGAATGTTTAATTTCAGCAAGGTTTCATTATCTAAGGCTTCCCGTGTGGAAATCATCTTATTCTTAACCAGATTGCCTTCTGTCACAATAACAGCAAGAAGCTGTTCTTTATCCACCTGGGAAAGCTGCAGGAATTTCACCTTATTGCGGTGATAGGACGGCGCTGTGATCATTGCCGTATAATTGGTATTCTCTGCCAGCACCTTTGCCATTTGCTGCAGCACCTGTTCCATCCGCTCCGTATGTTCAATCATAAACTCTTTCATCTCTGTAACTTCCTGCGTCTTTTCCTTCATCAGATTATCTACATAGAAACGATAACCTTTATCAGAAGGAATCCGTCCGGCAGAGGTATGCGGCTGTAATATATAGCCCAGCTCCTCCAAATCCGACATTTCGTTGCGAATGGTTGCAGAACTCAGATTCAAATCTGAATATTTGGAAATGGTTCTGGAACCTACCGGTTCCCCTGTGTCCAGATAATTACGGATAATGGCATTTAAAATTTTTCTTTTTCGTTCATCCAGTTCCTGCATCACTATCCTCCATCTCCTTATTATTAGCACTCAACATAAAAGAGTGCTAACATCCATGTATTTAAGATAGCACTATCATTTTTTCTTGTCAATAGTATTTTTACAATTTAATAATTTATTTATAATTAAGAGCCTGGTGAACAAAGTGGGCAAGCCCACTTCAACTCCTCTAACCCCTCGTTCTTGAGAGGCTGCACACTTTGATGCGCCGGATGCTTATTGCAAAGCAATAAAATTCCCCTTGCATCCGTGCGCATCCTGCCCGCAGGGCTTTTTATTCTATAGAAAGACACTTTCACGCTTTAGCGTGACAAGGTCTTTCCTATAGAATAAAAAAACCGCAATCCTCAATTTCTCAAGGATTGCGGTATTCTTTCTTACACTTGTTATTTTACTTTCAGTTTAAATTTCAATTTTGCCTTGCTGTTTCCTGCTGTGACAGTGATATCGGTTGTTCCTTTTTTCTTAGCAGTAATCTTTCCGCCCGTCTTCGTCACCGATGCAATCTTGGGCTTACTTGACTTATAAGTAAATTTAGAACAAACAGTTCCGCTCGGAATCTTCACTTTTAACTGGAAGGTTTTTCCCTTTTTCAGGCTCTTAGGCGTCTTAGCCAGGCTGATCTTGTTAGGAACACCTTTGACCGTTACCTTACAGATGGCTTTCGCTCCGCCTGGCAAGGATGCTGTAATATCAGCCTTTCCCTGTTTCTTAGCTGTCACCTGGCCTGTTGCAGGATTTACCTCTGCAACTGCCGGATTGCTGCTGGCAAAAGTAATCTTGCCAGTCTGGCTGTCAATGCTTGCCTCTGCCTGCAGTGCGGCCGTATTCTTAAGTCCTTCTGTATTCTTGGTACAGAGTGTCAGTTCTTCTTCATCCAGATACACAGCGTCTGCCTGCATTTCCGGCAGCTTAATCTGCTGCTTATTGGCAATCAGCCTGTCAATACGTGCCGCTGCCGTCTTAACCTCTGCAATCGTCTCATTCCCTTTCAGACCACCGGCAATCACTTTATTCATCTGTGCTTTCATGCTGTCCGTATACTCATCACTCTTAACAGCAGCCTTCAAAGCGTCAACTTTAGCGTCATATTCTCTGGTATCTACAGGAATATAATTAATTCTATGATAATTATTGACACTTGGATCTGAATTGTATGTATCAATCAAAGTATTATATTCCTTTACCGTAATTGGAATCATACCGCCATGTGTTCCAATATCGCCGCCAGTACGGCCATAAGTTCCAGTCGGCATTTTGGTAACACTGTCCGGATCAGACAAATCTGTAGTCACATACGGCTCATAACGAACCTGCATGCTTCCATAGAAATCAATCATGACACACCATTCATCGCGGTCGATGAACTTAAACATAGTAGCTCCTTCATAAGCTCCTGTTAATTTCTCTATGTTCTTCTGGCTGATTTTCTCAAAATGGTTGCCGACTGACTGATCAATAAACCAATTGTGCACAATTTCAGCCCGCTTGATTAAATTGCTGTCGCCAGGAATATCAGACAAATCAGCTTTCGCACTGTAGGTTTTTCCCTCTAACTCAAAGGGCGTAATTCCAATTGCATTGGTCGCATCATATTTATCCTGGTTTGCAGTTCCTTCAAATTTGGGATCAAGCACACTGTCCGCACTCATCAGTTCAATGTGGTTATTGGTTTCATCCTTTACCACGCGATACAGTTTTCCATAAGGAGTTTCCTTTCCTTGTGCATCCTTCCCTGCTACCCAGAGCTGTGAGGTATCAATATTTCCATAACCGCTGTTGTTGGCTACGCCGTTGGGTTTATAGTTCTCAAAATAGGGCTCTGCCTCATACAATTTCGTCGGCCCAAACTCCTTAAAATCTTTGGTCTCATTGCAGTACAGACGGTCCCTGGAAGCTCCGTCTTCATCTACACGCGCAGACCAGTATACCAGATAATTATCCTTCTCTGGGTTATAAATTGCTTCTGGCGCCCATGCCATTGCGGAATTAACTTCTGCGCCGACATCAATATAACGTCTCTCCCAATTTACCCAGTCTTCTGTCTCCCATACGAAAAGTTTCTGGCTTCCAACTCCGACCGTAGAAGTCAGGCCCCAGTTTCCACATGTATTGCTGGCTTTCTTGCCGCCATATTGATCTGAATGCGTATTCAGGTCTGTAGCAAGAAGCCATACTTTATTGGAATCGCTTCCATCTGCCCTGCAGCCGCGAATCAGATACGGGTCGCGGACGCCCTGGTCCCTTCCCTCAAAGGGGAATAACACGGATGCGTCACCGACGGTTGTCGCTTCGATGTTCGTTCCTTCTGCCACTTCATAATTGACGCTTTCCGAACCGCATCTTTGAATATTCTCACTGTAATCTGTCCCTGTTTCAAAAATAGGATTACAGCCGTTGAGCGCTGTCCAGTTCATACCGTCTTCACTTAAGAAGAAATGAATCTGCTGCACATCATAATCTTTTCCCTTCGGCACTGAAAAACAAACATATACATAACCTGCATAAGAATCTTCTGTCAGTCCTGCACGGATGGTCATTGGAAATTCTTTCTTAACCTGCTCCCCGCCTACCGTCACAGTCGCCGTCAGAGTAAATTTATAATCATCTTCTCCAGCAGCAGGCCTTGTCACCTTCAATGTATCTCCTTCAATGGAAGCATAATTATTGGCTGGCACACTGTACGCAACGGTCGCTCCTTCTAATCCATCCACCGTCGTGGGAAGCTTCAAATCCTTCGTGAGTAATTGATTGATCTCAGACTCACGAATCGTCAGCCCCTCCTCCACTGCCGCTGAATTATCCCCTGCCGCCTGTACGCTCAGGCTGGCGGCCGGCACAGAACCAACCGCCATTCCTGCAGTAAGACAAACAGCAAGTAATACATTCACGATTCTACGTTTCATATTGACTTCCTCCTGTCTGTCAACTACTATTTCTTCTTAATGGTAACTGTCTTTGTCATAGTAATTTTGCCAACTTTGGCAGTTACTTTCACCTTGCCTGCTTTCTTCTTAGCAGTCAGCTTACCATTCTTAAGAGTTGCCAGTTTCTTACCTTTCTTATCTAAGGACCATTTTACCTTGCCCTTAACTCCAACTACTTTCAATTTGACAGATTTCTTAATTTTAACACTTGTCGGACCTGTAATATCTGCGACATTGATCGTCACTTTTTTGGTGATGCTCTTTCCGCCAGCGCTTACTTTCACTGTCACAGTACCTGTTCCGCCCTGCTTTGCAGTCACTTTACCGTTTTTATCCACGGCTACCGCGCCTTTTGCACGATATGTCGCACTGGTCGCTATGCCGTTTATATTTGCAGGAACAATGATATTGGTAGTCTTGCCTTTTGACAAGGTAGTATCTTTCGCACTTACCTGCACACCGCTCAGGTTCAGGTCAACCTTAACCTGTGTATAGTATTCCAAGGCAAAGGAATCATATTTTGCAGTAACCGTTGTAACGATCAGTGCATAGCCTACACCTTTTCCTGTAACATTACCTGCCGCATCCACAGTGGCAATCGCGGGGTTTTCCGTTCTGTAAGAAACGGCAACAGCATCCTTTACTGTACTTGGGATCGCTGCATTGTAATCATTCAGTACGCTTGCAGATGCATTGGGAACCAGATCTAAGCTTGCTTTTACCAGTTTCTCTCCCTGAATCTCTGTAAACGGATCTTTATACAGATCACTGTAATCTGTCTTAGCAGCAGCTTTTTCAATCATTTTTACTAAATTATCAATTTCTGTCTGGCTGGTCGCCTTATCCGCCCGGTCTATCAATTTCTGAAGTTCTGCTTTTGAAGCCTCTGAACGATAGGGATTTTCTTTTTCTGTCTTAGCCTTTTCTACTGCCTGTGTCAATTTTGTTTTATCTGCCGGAAGAACCTTCAGATCAAACTCTGCTCTTCCCTCCAGATATCCAGATTTAACAACCGCTGTCAATTTCACGTCTGTGGCTGCTGCTGGATTCTTTACAACACCTCTCTTAGAAATGACATCTTCATTGCTGGAAGTCCATGTAATCGGAGTCTCTTCATAGGTTGACGGCAGAGACAGATTGTATCTTATTTCATTCTCGGAGGCATTATTTCCAAGAATTTTAGACTCCAAATCTGCCTGGAAAATCTTGCTGAATGTCTCTGAAAAAGCAACCTGAATCTCCTGGTCTGTCATGGCTTTGTTATAAATCTTAAATTTAGAAATCGTACCTTCAAAATTCTTGTCGGCAGACCAGCAGGATTTTCCGATAAATCCTAACATATCATCTTCACATCCCGGTGTAACAACATCATTCATAATGCTATAGCCAGAATTCAGGACATCTCCGTCATCTCCCTGAATCAGAATACCATTCCAGTAGAGCTTGATCTTACCCTGATCAAATACCATGTTTACGGTATAAGACTTGTTAACCTCTGTCTGAATGGAAGTTCCGAATAATTTCTCAACACTTGAATTCTTAATTCCTGCTCTCAAAGTATTTCCGCCAAAGTTCGGAGAAAGGAACATATAATTTGTTCCTGTACCTTGTGGTTTAGAACCAAAACAGAATAACCATGCATTGTTAGCGCTGGAGCTCTTTGAAAATTCGACTTCAATCGTGAACTGTTCCTTGTTGTCTAAGTCGTCCATAATACTGGTTGGAAAGGCTGCATAACCATCATCTTTAAGAGTCATGCCTCCCTCAGCAAATGTAACATTGCCATCTACTTTTCCGTCATGGCCGTTACCAGACTTATCTTTCAGAACCTTGCCTTCTGAATTTGCAAAATCGTAATCTACCGCAAGTGTTTTTCCGTTTCCGGCAGTAACAGTCACCGTAGTCTCTGCCGTCTTGGGAGCTACCGCGCTGTCTTTCAATTTGACTGTCGTTGTAATCTTCGTATTTCCTATTTCTTTTGCCGTAACCTTACCTTCAGCATCAACCTCTGCAACTGTCGGATCCTCTGATTCAAAGCTTACTTCCATCTTATCTTTTGCAATGCCGCTGGGAAGCTTAACGTCGATCGTCTCAACGCTTCCTCCCTTTATCATCTTAAATTCCTCAGACACGGTAAGTTCTGACGCCTCAAAAATCTCTGCATCTGTTCTGGGATCAAACAATTTATATACCTGTTCATCTGTCAGAGCCTGATTGTAAACATTGACGTCGTCATAGCAGCCATAGAAGTTTCCATCCCAATGGTTGGTTCCGAGTGCAATGTACTGATTATCTTCTGTCATTCCTTTATGGTAATTGTTCTGCTCGACTTTCTTCTCTCCATTAAGATAAAACTTTGCGTTTGTACCTGACTGAACAATCGTAAGCATCTGCCATTTGTCCTGCTCTATGCTTATTCCTCTTCCAGTTTGATCATTGCCAAGACTCCAGCAGGTTAAAGCTCCTTTATTATCTGAAGTACATATGGATACCCACTGCGCTGCTGCAGTAGCCTCAGATCTTCCCACAAATAACACGGAAGTTGCCCACTTTCCTTTTGAAAGATCCGTAGGTTTTACCCAGAAAGAAACTGTGTAGTTCTCGCCCAGCCGCTTATCCGGCAGAATAATTCCATGTTTTCCTTCTGTGTCAACTGCATAATCACCGGCTTTTCCGCTTCTACCTTCCACAAATTTGGGATTTTCAGTGTAATCATTTAACTCTGGTGATCCTGCCGCATTATTTGGGCTTGATTTTAACTCTACGCCATCTCCCAAGGACACGCTTCCGTTATCTCCTGATACATTGAAGTCATAAGTTGAAACCGGTACTGGTGCTGCTGCACTTTCTCCTTCTGCTTTTGCCGTAGTCACATTTCCGGCAAATACAGAGGTAACTACCATCGCACAAGCAAGCAGTCCGCTTACTATCTTTTTAAATCTCATGTTAATTTCTCCCTTCCATGTAGAAATTTTATTCCTGCCTGTTTTATCAGGCAACTGTATCAATCATTAAATCTGCTTGATCTTCATTGGCTTTTTAAAGCCGGCCTTTTTGTTCAGCATCTTTTTCACTTTCTTATATCTGTCAGAAGACACCTTAATGGTAGCTTTCTTATTGATTCCGGTAATGGCATTCTTGCCAATGCTGGTCACATTATCGCCAATGGTAATGGTCTTCAGTTTGGATTTCTTATTAAATGCCTTAGCTCCAATCACATTAACTTTAAACGTATAGCCTTCAATTGTTACTGTATCCGGAACCACCAGCTTCGTCATTTTATTGCCATCATATCCCATGAGGGTAACTGTACCGTTGCTTCCGTCCGTATTGTACTCATCCGTCTTGGTAATCTTATATTTCAGCTTCTTAATCGTATGGGTACTGTTTACTTTCGGAAGATCACCCTCCGGGTCAATATCGTTCTGAGCAGGTGTTTGTTTGGGCAGAATATCGATATTGATCTTCGATTCCATCTTTTGGCCGTTCAGCTCATGAGTTACCACCAGCTCTTTGGTGCCCGGTGTATCCGTATTGATGGAAGCTGCATTCGTTGTATAATCCCATGCTCTGGTATAAGAAGTTCCATTCTCATATTCAATCTTGATACGGATATCACTGTCGCTGACTTTATCGCCTGCCATATAGGTTCTTCTCGTCTTCTGCGCAGTTACCTTTGTCTCCTTGGCGTCGGGAGATACTCCAAACGTACATGACTGAGCGTCCGGTTCCTTGCTTACTGACAGTTTGCCGTCCTTGGAAACCAGATAATAGCCTGGAAATGCCACGCTCTCAAACGTAACTCCGCCGCCTGCAAATCCTGCCAGTGTGCGGAATGTCATGTTCTTGGAATCTTTGGTAATTCCCTGTGCGGTACACTGCTTATCATCATTGTGGTCATGCGCCAGCACCACATTGCGGGACTGGTCTACTGTCAGATACATGCCCGGCTTATTATAAGATTCAATTGTTACATAAGAAGCTTTGCTCTTATCCGCCTTACCCTCTTCAATCTCCCAAAGCATATCTGCCTTCGCAGCAGAACTATTCGGTTTCACCGATACGTTCTTATAAGGATACTGCGCACTGTTGATAGAATTGTTAAACGCATCATGCGCCAGCGGTTTATTGCTGCTGTCGTATATCAGGCTCGTCACTCCCGTCAATCCTGTGGAAGTCTCCTGAACATACTGCACCTTGCCGTCCTCATCAAATTTCAATTCCTCGATGCAGATTACCCTGCGGTATCCGCTTCCTCCCGGAAGAGAACCATTATGATATATAAAATATGTATGTCCCTGGAAATCAAAAACTGCCGGATGATTAGTATTGGAAGTGCCTGTCGGCTCCATCACCTTCCCGCCATAAGTCCAGACATGGTATGGCTGCTCAGGATCTTCCGGCGGTCCCAGTTTGTCAATGGTGGAATACCCCATTTCTTCCCGCCAGTGCATCGCGTAAAACAGATAATATGGTCCGTAATAATTGCCATTTTCGTCCTGTCTGCGGTACAGATAAGGCGCCTCTGTAAAGTCCACCATATCATTTTTATTCGTAGTATCAGACGCAATCAGTTCTATACCTCCTGCATCCTGCCACCAGATATCATCTTCCTGCTTAATGCTGCCGTCGCCGTTCTGATCCTTCACCTTTACAGAATCTCCGTCAATCTCCAGCTCACACATCCAGCAATTGGTATTGCCCCATGCCATATAGACATGATCCTTGCCTTCTGCATCTGTATCAACCCATGCCGTCGGGTCAATGTCTTCCCAGCCAAAACTTCCTCTTCTTGTTTTTCCGGAAACGCTGGTATATTTGGAAGCATCTGTATCTTCCGGATTAATCAGAATTCCCACATCCTTGAACGGCCCCGTCGGACTGTTGGATACTGCTGCGCCGGTCGCCTTTCCTTTACCGCCCGACTTCTCTGCGCAGTACAAAAGATAATACATATCCTGATATTTGATTACCTGGCTTGCCCAGGCGGATACATTATCAGCCCAGGTTACATCTGTCATCTCCATGGTTACGCCTTCATATTTCCACTCTTTCAGATCCTGCGTGGAATAGCAGAGGTAATTGGGCATCGTATATCCGCCCCCGCTGCTGGTGTCATCGTGGCCCACATAGAGGTATACGGTATCTCCATCTACAAGAATGGCCGGGTCACCTGCATAAGTGATTTCTCCCTTCTCATTAAAACCTGCAATTGGATTACCCTGCGTACTTTTCTCAAGTACAATTTCTTTTGGTTCTGCATTGGCTGCAGATACTGTCTCAGGCATTGGCGCAGCGATCCCTAATATCATTGAAAACGCCAATATACCAGACAGAATTTTCTTCTTCATATGCTTGCATCCCTTTCTTTGGTGTTATACACCTTTATTACAGTGTAAGCTTCCTTTTTCTGAGGCCATACCGTACAAAATTCCGCTCTTTCTGACAGCCCTGGCCTCTTACTCAGGTAATATCCTCTCTCCTTTCCCCTGACAAACTACAGATCATATTTTTATACCATCTGCACAAAAGCATACGCCGCTACTGTAGTTCTATTATCTCATTTTACGATAAAAAATCAATATAATAAATTCTTCTCTTAGTTAGTTTTTTTATGATTCGTCAATTATTCTCCAAAATTTGTATAATATTTTAATATAAGGTGTATTTTTTTAAGATTTCGGCTGCAAATCACAGGCAGCAGACAACAGCACCGTCAGAACAAATTCTTTCTCCCTCACCTCGATATCCAGCGTGCCGCAATACTTCTCAGCAACCCGCTGGATATTCTTCAAACCCATGCCATGATTCGCGCGCTCTGGTTTGGTGGTAAGCAAAAGTCCGCTCTCCTTGTCAAATTCCAGTTCTCCGTCAAAAGAATTCACTACTTCCATCAAGAATGTCTGTTTCTGCCATTCAGAAGACACCAGTATGCAGCCCTGTTCTGCCTTTGACGCTGCTTCCAGGGCATTTTCCAGGGCATTGTTCAGTATCACACTGATATCAAACACATCAATATTGCTCTGCATGGGAAATTGAAACTCCGAATGAAATATAAGATTTTCCGCATCGGCACGTTTATATTTCTCCTGTATAATCACATCTGTCACAGGATTTCCAGTTTTATAAACATAATCCAGTATTTCCACCGCACGGCTCATAGGTTCTAAATACGCCTTCGCCTCCTGAAAGCGTTTCTGGGCGATCAACTCTTCCATCACTGCGATGTGGTTTTTCACATCATGCTTCATTCCCTGAATACTGCTGTACACCTGCTCCATCTGCTGCACGTGGCCCCGCAGTTCCTGAATCTGGCTCTGCTGCACTGCCTGCGTTTTCTCTTCCTCTCTCTTCTTCTCCAACTCTGTAAAAAGACTTAAAACTACCAGCGTAGACAGCATTAGCAAAAGGTTCATGCAGGTCACGATGCCGCTGAAATACGGGTATTCCCGGAAGATCCCTTTATCGTCTGCCAGATCATACTTTTCAATGATCCAGTGAATTACAAAGTAACCGACCGAACCAGACACGCCTGGCGTAATCAAAAACAACTTCTCCTTTCCGCAAAGTTTTCTGTCAAAACTTAAAAATTTTGCAGAAAGCCATTTTGCAAACAAGGTTAATATCAGGGCATCCAGAAACACATTCAGCAAACTGTTGGCACCGATATGCACCATATTCCACTGCCAGGCCAGCGCAAATCTGCCCTCTGTCAGCCAGTTCAGAAACTTCGCCGCAAAATCAAATAATTCAATGGAAACACTGCTGGTGACAGACATTCCCTGCCAGCGAAGGGAAAAGAAAGTAACGGCAAGAAACAGGCTCCAAAATTTATCGCCTCTGCATACAAATGCCATCACCAGATAAGCGGCTGCCGCCCCCAGCAGATAAGCCAGAAAGGAAGACAACACGAATGGCATAAAATACAGTCCCGACATGACGGCAAAATAAACTGCCGCCGGAAGATACCATCGTATCTGCGAATCATGCCTGCCGTTTTTTCTTCCCAGCAGCCTGCTGCAGAGATATCCCAGAAAAAAAGCTGCCAGACAATGATTCAAAATCATATCTGTGGACCTAATCATCTCATAAATCATATCTGCTGTGGACGCTGTCATGATTTCTCTTTTTCCTTTCCTTCCGACAGCCTGCGGTTTTTCTGCCGTTTCAAATACTGCAGATACTGTTTTACAAAATCTTTATACCTCTGTTTTGCCAGAAAAACCTCCGCCCCGTTATCCAGAGTAATACTTGTGGCGCAATAGCTGGACACATAGGCAAAATTTACCAGATAGCTTCTGTGAGGACAGATAAAATTCTCTCCCAGTTCCTTGAGAAGCTCCGAAAGCTTCCCATAATACTCCAGCTTCCCTTCCGCAGTGTGCACAGTTACTTTCCGGTTCTGAATCTCTGCATAAATAATCTCATCTATCTCTATTTTACGGGTCACTGCCCCCGCTTTAATTATAATGCTTCTCTGCTTTTTCTTGTCTGCCAGCCCTTCTTCTGCCTTTTTTACCGCCAGTTCCATAACCTGAAAAAACTTCTCTTTTTTGAGAGGTTTCAAGAGATAATGAAGTGCTTCCACGTCAAAGGCCTGAAACACATATTCTTCTACAGCAGTGAGAAACACCAGCACCGTCTTAGAACTCTCCTTCCTTATCTGTCTTGCCGTCTCAATTCCATTCATTCCTCCCAGACGTATATCAAGAAAAATTATCTGAAACTGTGCAGCATCTTTCAGCAGTTCCTCCCCACTATAAAATTCCTGTACATAAAAGGAGGGGTAGACCCGCCGGATCTGGTCTGAAATCTGCCTGCATACCACCGTCTCATCATCACAAACTGCAATCTTCAATCTCTTCCACCTCCAATAAAAATTCACTGAGTGCGTAGTTGCTGACAGAAATGCCCTCTTCTGTCAGAAATACTCTGCCCTCGTTCTGTTTCAGCAGCCCCTGCTGCTGAAGTTTTCTTACCGTATTCCCATAGACGCTCTCCAGTTCCCTGCCAAAAATTTCTTCAAATCTCTTCCTGCTGATGCCAGCCGTCATACGCAGTCCCAGAAACATAAATTCTTCCATCTGCTGTCTCTGATTCAGGAGACAAATATCTGTCTTCGCCTGACTCCTGGCAGAGCGTAAATCCTTCCCCTGCTTCTTCGCCATTTCCAGAATTTCCGTCAAATTATGGAATTTTCCATCCAAATATTCTTCCAGGCTGCTGGTATTGAAAAATCTTACCTGCTCCAGATAAGAGGAACTTCCCAGGCCAAGGCCCAGATAAGGCGTCAGCTGCCAGTAGCCGATATTATGACGGCATTCCCTGCCTGGCTGGGCATAATTAGATATCTCATAGCGCAGATATCCTTTGTCAGCCAAAGTCTCCCTCGTCAGCTCATACATTTGACGCTCTGTTTCCTCCGTAGGAAGATAAAAAGGTGTCTCTCCCTGCTGCCGGCGCAGTTCGTCTTCCCCATATTGCTCATAGAAAGGCGTGCCCTCTTCTACAATCAGGCTGTATGCTGAAATATGCTCTGGACGCATCTCTAACACTTTCTTCAAGGTAAACATCCAATCTTCTAAGGCCTGTCCCGGCAGCGCAGACATAATATCCACATTGATATTGGAAAACCCCTCTTTACGGGCCAAATCAAAACTCTCCAAAAATTCTTCAAACGTATGGATTCTTCCAATTCTCTGCAATTCCTGATTCCGGGCAGACTGCAGTCCCAGGCTCAGGCGGTTGACGCCAGCCATCTTGTAAAAAACAAGCTTCTGTCTGGTAATTGTTCCCGGATTACATTCCAGTGTAATCTCTGCCTCCTGCCCGATTGTGAAATTCTGCCGCAGAGCTTCCATTATTTCTGCAATCTGCACCCCTGGAAGAATCGAAGGCGTACCTCCCCCCAAAAATATGGAGCTGACCTGATACTGACTGCAGGCAGGCGCATTCTGCCTGATTTCCTCAATCAGCTTATCTACATAATGCCTGCGGAGGCTGTTGTCCGCAGGCATTGACAAAAAATCACAATAACAGCATTTTCTCACACAGAAGGGGATATGGACATATAATTCCAATTCTTTCATTCTTCACTCATTTCCTTCTCTCACTGTTCTGTTTCAGTTTCTTATTTATCGTCCAGTTTGAGCACGCTCATGAAAGCTTTCTGCGGAATCTCCACATTTCCAATCTGACGCATACGCTTCTTGCCTTCCTTCTGCTTCTCTAACAGCTTTCGTTTTCTGGAAATATCGCCGCCGTAACATTTTGCCAGCACGTCTTTTCGCATGGCTTTGACCGTTTCTCTTGCAATTACCTTGCTTCCCACTGCTGCCTGAATCGGTATCTCAAAGAGATGTCTGGGAATTTCTTCCTTAAGCTTCTCACACATTTTCCGTCCCCGCTCATAAGCAGTGCCGCTGTGTACAATAAAGGATAAGGCATCTACTTCCTCCTTATTGATAAGGATGTCCAGTTTTACCAGCTCCGAGCGGGCATATCCCTTCATCTCATAATCAAAGGACGCATACCCTCTGGAACGTGATTTCAGCGCATCAAAGAAATCATAAATAATCTCATTTAACGGCAGCTCATATTTTATCAGCGCACGGGTTTCTTCCATATATTCCATGCTGATGTAAGTGCCCCGCCGTTCCTGGCACAAATCCATAATCGCTCCGATAAACTCACTGGTCACCATGATCTCTGCGCTGACCACTGGCTCCTCCATATATTCAATCTCTGCCGGGTCCGGCAGATTGGAGGGATTGGTCAGTTCAATCACTTCTCCATTGGTCTTGTGAACTTTATAGATCACGCCTGGGGCAGTAGTCACCAGATCCAGATTGTATTCTCGTTCCAGACGTTCCTGTACAATCTCCAAATGCAGCAGCCCCAAAAAACCGCAGCGGAAACCAAATCCCAAAGCAATCGAAGTCTCCGGCTCAAACTGCAGCGCCGCATCATTGAGCTGCAGTTTTTCCAGGGCATCCCGCAAATCCGGGTATTTTGCCCCGTCTGCCGGATACATGCCGCAGTATACCATAGGATTTACTTTCTTATAGCCCGGCAGCGGCTCGCTGCAGGGGCGGTCTGCATCCGTCACCGTGTCGCCCACCTGGGTATCTCTGACATTTTTCAGGCTTGCCGTGATATACCCCACCATTCCGGCCGACAGTTCCTCACAGGGGATAAACTGCCCGGCGCCAAAATAGCCTACTTCCACCACGTCTGCCACTGCCCCCGTCGCCATCATTTGAATGGTCGTTCCCACCTTTACGCTTCCTTCTTTGATGCGGCAGAACACAATCACTCCCTTATAAGAATCGTACAAGGAATCAAATATCAGCGCTTTCAAAGGATTGTCCGGGCTCCCCTGAGGTGCAGGGATCTTCGCCACAATCTGTTCCAGCACTTCTTCAATATTCAATCCCGTCTTAGCGGAAATCTGCGGAGCGTCCTGCGCCTCCAGCCCGATCACATCTTCGATTTCCTCAATTACCCGCTCTGGTTCTGCGCTGGGCAGATCAATTTTGTTGATGACGGGAAGCACGTCCAAATCATGATCCAGGGCAAGATACACATTTGCCAGAGTCTGTGCTTCAATTCCCTGGGCCGCATCCACCACAAGAATTGCCCCGTCGCATGCCGCAAGGCTTCTTGACACTTCATAATTAAAATCTACATGCCCTGGCGTGTCAATAAGGTTAAAAATATATTCTTCATTGTCTTTTGCTTTGTAAACGATGCGGACGGTCTGGGCCTTAATGGTAATGCCCCGCTCCCGCTCCAGTTCCATATTATCCAATACCTGCGCCTGCATCTCCCGGCTGGTCAAAAGCCCCGTTTTCTCAATAATGCGGTCCGCCAATGTGGATTTCCCGTGATCTATATGTGCGATAATGCAAAAATTCCTGATTTTATTTTGGTCAATTGCTGCCATACTGTTCCTCCAGATTCCTGATATTTGTTCTCTTATTAGGAAATACCTTGTCACTCTAAAGCGTGAAAGTATGTTTCCTATAAGAGAAATAACAATTATGCGCCGTTCGCGGAGAATGCGTAAAACGCATTCTTTTTTCTTCTATTAGGAAAGACATTGTTACGTTAAAGCGTGAAAGTATCTTCCTATAGAAGAAAAAGCCCTCCGGGCAGGATGCGCACGGATGCAAGGGGAATTTATTGCTTTGCAATAAGCATCCAGCGCGTCAAAGTGTGCAGCCCCTCAAGAATGAGGGGTTAGGGGAGTTGACGTGGGCTTGCCCACTTTGTTCTATTTTAGCATAAATGCTTTCCGATTGTCTATGACGACCTTATTAATGCCGGCGGTCTATTACTTTTTGAAAAATATATTTCTCCGCAGCCAAATATCTAACTGCTGTATTTGACAATCAACAGTTCCACTGCCATCCGGTCATTGAGATTCCCCGTCTTGACATCTTCCTCGGCCTGCACGCAGTCCTCCAGCGCTTCCCGAAGCTGATCCGTGGAAAAGCCTTCCGCCTGAGCAAGATTTTTCCGAACTGCAAATTCTGGTATTCCAGCCTTTGCGGCGATGAATTTATGATCATATCCCTGCTTTCTCAATCCTTTTACTAACCGTAAAATCTTAAACTGGCGCGCAATCAAAAACAAAATCCGCATAGGCGGTTCCTTCATGGCAAGCAGGTCATAATACAAATCCAATGCCTGTTTCTGCTGTTTCTCGGCAATTTTATTTACCATATCAAAAATTCTTCCGCTTGTCTGCACGGTACAGACTGCCTCCACATCCTCGGCCGTAATCACTTCCCTCCCCAATGTGTAACAGAACAGCTTTTCCAGCTCCTTATCAATATTTTCCATATCGTCGCCGGTTTTTTCCAGAAACAGGCGCATATCCGCCTGGGTAATCTTCTTATTTTCCCGTTTCATTTTGGACAAAATCCAGCGTGTCAATACCTGCTCGTTCTGACGGACAAATTCTACTGCCCGTCCTGCCTTCTTCACCGCTTTGTACATCTTGCTGCGCTTATCCACTTCCTCCTCCACAAACACAAAGCAGGCAGTCTCTGCAATCTGCTTCATATAGTCCGCCAGTTCTTCACAGGAGGTCTTGAAGATTCCGCTGTCCTCAATAAGAATCAGTCTGCGGTCTGCAAAAAAGGGAAGCGTCTCCGCCAGATCGATAATCTGGCCTGGATTAATATTTTTTCCCTGAAAAATGGCTACATTCATAGTATCGTCCTCTGCCGCCAGAGCATTGCGCAGCTTCTGCCTGTACTGACGTTTCAGATACGCTTCCTCGCCATACAGCAGATATACGGGACGAAAATTTCCTGTTTCAATATCTTCCTGAATGCTCTTCATTTCCTATTTTTCCTCCTCTGGTCAAACCGCATTTTCTCTATCATACACTATCTATGGCAAATATGTCCATACCCGTGCCGTTCCTGCCTCTGAAACTACCCGTATCTGCCCCTGGTCCATCGTGCAGAATATTTTGCTTCCGGATTCCTCTATCCGTTCCAGAGCCTCTGTTCCCGGATGCCCATAAGAGTTCTTTTTTGCGCAGGAAATGACTGTCATCCGAGGTGAAATTGCCTGCAGAAACTCCTGGCTGTTGGAGCCATCGGAACCATGATGCGCCGCCTTATAAAAATCCACACTGGAAATTCCATACTTGTTCATAAAATCAGTTTCCAGCAGATTCTGTTCTTGTCTGCTCCCGATATCTCCTGTAAAAATTGCCGTAAAATCCTGGTGCCTGACAGCAGCCACCAGAGATAAATCATTTCTGTCTGCTTCGCCGTTTTCTGAATCCTTCGGCCTGCATTCCGGGGCTAATACTGTAAACACGGTGTCTCCCGTTCCAAATTTCATGCCCGGCTCCACATATACAACCCGGCATCCTGCTTCTTCGGCAAGTTCCAGTAAATCTTCCACAGCCTCATCTCTTGCCATACCCGCCGCCAATATGAGATATTCCACAGAATACCCACGCTGCAGCACCTCTTTCAAACCGCTGATATGGTCAGAGTCAGCATGACTCACAATCCATCCCTTGACAGAACGAATCCCATGGTATTTTAAGAAAGGCAGAATCCGGTACTGGCCCAGCTTTTTGACGTCACTGCTGCCCCCGTCCACAAAAAAGCTTTCACCGTATTCTGTCTGTATCAGGCTTCCATCTCCCTGCCCTACATCCAGCACATTAATTTCAAACTGTGGCTTTGGCCTGATAAAGATCAGGCATATCAGTGCCGCCCCAATTCCGACAGACCAACGCTTCTCTTTTCGCCGCCATACCAGATACAGGCAGATACTCAGTATTCCATAATAGGTAATCAACAGCCGCCAATCCGGCCTTCCAGTGATATGTTCTGCAGCCGGAAGCTGTAGAAATGCCTGGCAGATCCCCTGATTCATCCCCAGAATCCAGCCTGCCGGTGTCAATATCACTCTGCCCAAGGGCGGAAGAATACTGCCAACAATTCCTCCCACAACGCCAAGAAACAGAAGAATGCCAAGAAATGGCAGAATGCAGGCATTTATAACAATACTGTATACAGACATTTCATAATAAAAATATAATGACAGGGGCAGAATCGCAAGCTGGATGCAAAGACTTACAGCTATGGTGTCCCGGATTTTGGACAATGTTTTTTGCAGAACACCCAAGTTCTTTTTCTGCTTCTCCTCTTCCGCCTTCCTGCTGTTTTGAAATACCCGGTATACCAGGCTTACTCCCAGCACTGCGCCATAGGAAAATAAAAAACCTGCATACTCCAGCAGAAACGGATTATCCCAGAGCTGAACCATCGCTGTCAGAGAAAGCGCTGTCAGGGAATCATAGCTATAACCCAAAATCTTCGCTGCCATCAACAGCCCAAACATGCCCAGGGCACGTACTGTAGACACCTCCATTCCTGAAAGAAACCCGAAGCTAATCACTGCTGTTACGGAAAAAAGCGCACCCAGCTTCTGAGAACAGCCCATAATCTTCAAAAGCCGGAACAATCCCATACCGAGAAGAGAGACATGCAGCCCGGAAATGGCAAGTATATGTGAAATCCCTCCTCTTTGGTACAATTCTCTGATTTCCTGATCCATCAGCGACTTGTCTCCCAGTGTAAGATTTGCCATCACTCCCGCATCTTCTGACTCCATGGAATTCTCGAATACACTGCGGATTCTGCACTGTATCTTCTTAAGAGCTGTCATATATTTATTTTCTTTTGCTGATTTGAACGATATAGCCTCTGCAAAAACACGAAACTCCCATTTCCTGCTCTGCTGGTATTGCTTTTCATTGAAATTTCCCTCATTGCGGGATATTTGAAAAGGCTCGTACCTGCCCTGAACTTTTAGCACGTTGCCTGGCTGATACTGCCCGTCAGAACTGTAAATCAGAACCCCATAGCTGGGATAAACTTCACCCTCTGCGACAATTCGGGTGTCGGTAAGATAATAGATAAACTGTTGGTTTTTTTCTTCTTTTCTGCAAATCTGTCCCTGCACCGTGAGCTCCTGCCCCTGTGTAAGTTCTGCTTCCAGCGTCTTACGCACCGACTGCTGCGCCTGCATATGCAATGCACCGGCTGCAAACAGACACAGACAGCAAAGTACCCGCAGCAAAAATATGCTTCGCCTTTTATTCCAAAGCTTTATGATTCCCATTGCAAGACAGCACAGAAACAGCACAAACAATAGAACATACCATAATTGCCCGGCTCTGCCATACAAAAGCCCCAATATCAGAGACAGACACAGACAGCATGCTGTTCTCCGAATCAATTCTCTCCTCCTACTTCTTATTTTTCTTATTCTCTTGCAGATTATCTTTTGTCTGCGCGCTGCTGTCCAGATAATCCAGATTCCGCTCGTACATATCGCTCAGATCCATTTTTTCCCGGTAGACCATATTACTGTCCCCATTGACTGCAATCTGTACTTTATTGATATCAGGCAGCTCTGCCAGTGAATTGGTAATGGAATAGATGACCACTGGCTCTGCAATCTCATAATTTTGATTTAAAAATCCTTCACTGAGATTCACAAAACACACACCGTCCAGCACTGATACCCCTACCAGTTTCGTACCGTCCGGAATGGCTGCCCGTCCTTTTTTTCCCTGAGGCCCTTTCAGAAGCTGTTCCATCACCAGCTTTTCCAATGAAATATTACTGCTGTAATGAACCTCCTGCACTTCTTTCACAAGACCATTTCCCGCCTCATTGGAAAAATACAGGGTAATGCTGGCATTTTGAATGGTATTAATCTGTTCCCCTGGATTTTCAATAAAACTCTCTGCCGTCATAAGCCCCACCGGAGTTCCCTCTGAATCCACCAAAGGGGCATCTCCTACATAAAAAGAAATGCATTCTACCCCTTTTACCTGGATCAAGGTCCTTACAATGGCTGCCCGGCAGAGCACCTCCTCAACGTTCCTCATTTCCACATACGCACTGTTAAAATAGAGTGATAACTGGTCTTCCTTGAGTTCCCATGACTCCAGTTTCACTTCTTTGGGGGCTGGCCTGCGGTAATCCACCACTTCTGTATCCTGAAACAGTTTCTCCAGAAATTCCTGAATCAGCTCCTTCGTTCCTACTTTTTCTGGTTCATAACCCACAGCAACCGTTTTCGTATTTTCTTTATTTATATAATAAATATTATATTCCGGCTCTTCTTCCTGAGAGTTCCCACAGCCAGCGTTTGCAGCCGTAAGAAATACCATCGCAAAAAGTAATGCCTTTCTCCATATTTTCATGAAAATTCCTTCCTAATATCAGGGTGTCAAAAGGACGCGCCGCTCTTTTGACGCTTCAAGCAATATAAGTAAGAGGAATCCGGACAGTAAAAATAGTTCCTTCCCCTTCCTTGCTGTGCGCTTTGATTGCTCCCCGGTGCATCAGCACCGCATTTCTCGTAATTGCAAGTCCCAATCCAGTTCCTCCTATCTCTCTGGAATGCGATTTGTCCGCACGGAAAAACCTCTCATAGATATGTTCCAAAGCATCTTCTGGTATACCAATGCCAGAATCCTCCACCCGCACAAAGAAGAATTTGTGGTCTGCATTTAAAGACACATGCACCCACCCCTCCTCTTTGTTGTACTTAATCGCATTTTCTACCAGATTGGTCAGCGCAAGAGACAGCTTCACCTCATCAATCTCTGCGCTGACAGGACGAAAACTTTCAAGAACCAATTCAATATTCTGTTTTTCTGCGATGGGCTTAACACGTTTCATGATCAATTCCAGCATTTCATTTACATTCACTACAGAAATATTCAGGCTCCCCGCCGATTTATCCATTTTTACCAGAGAGAGCAGATCATTGATAATCTTATTTTCTCTTTCAATTTCTTCTGCAATGTCGCTCATAAATTCCTTATACAGCTCTGCCGGCACATCTTCCTGCCCCAAAAGCGAGTCTGCAAGCACCTTCATGGAAGTCAGCGGCGTCTTAAGCTCATGGGATACATTTGACACAAATTCCTGTCTGGATTCGTCAATCACCCGCATCCTTCCCAACATCTCATTATATGCATCTGAAATAGCTTCCGTCTCCGTATAATCAGAAATCATCAGTTCACCCTCTTCGTCCTCAGTCTGAACCTCTTCCAGAGATTTGGTAAGTTTGCGGAAAGGCTGAACCAGATGCCTGGACCAGAACAGCGCCAGCGCCAGGATGATCACCGCACTTGCCATCTCAATCACCTGTGCATTTTTCTTCAGATAATCATAATTCATCATGATGCTGTCTGTGGAAACGCTCACCAGCATTACTCCCAGCGCCTCCTGGGATTCTTTATTTTTCAGAGGAAAAGCAAGCTCAATATAGCGGTTATGCGCATCATATTTATTAATTTCTTCTCCCTGAAAACACTTAACTACTTCCTCTGAGATGATTGTCTTGCCGTTATCCAGCCCATAGGTATCTTTCACGATCTGAAAACGATTGTTGACAATCAGCACTCTGCCGTCGTATATATTAGACAATTGCTCTAACTGGGCATTGACAATTTCGACCGAAGTATCCGTCATATAATTGTAAGTGACAACCTGATTTCCAAGCATTTTTGCCTGGCTTAAAATATCAATGCTGCGGTTCGCAACTGCCCGGTTCTCATAACTGGTAAGAATTCCAAAACGCAGCACAATGCCAGGAATAATTCCAATCAGCAGAATCAGCAGAAACAAACGAAATTTCAGGCTATGTATTATTTTTAATTTCTTCATCTTTGTCTCCGCTGCCTAACCCTGATAATAATAACCTACGCCCCATTTCGTCTGCACATACTTCGGCTCACTGGGATTTGCCTCAATTTTCTCACGAAGACGACGTACATGCACATCCACCGTACGTACATCTCCCGGATAATCGCTGCCCCAAACCAGATTCAGAAGCTTTTCTCTGCTGTATACCTTATTAGGATTCAGCACCAGAAGCGCCAGCAGATCAAATTCTCTTGCCGTAACATTGATTTCTTTTCCAAGAATAAACAGACGGCGGCTCTCGCAGTCCAGACTTAAGTCTCCATTCTCCACAACTCTCGTCTCTTCCCCTTTTCGCTGAATTGGTGAAGTTCTGCGCATAATTGCCTTAATCCGTGCCTTGACCTCCAGGATATTGAAAGGCTTCGTTATATAGTCATCTGCCCCATATTCCAGCCCTAAAATCTTATCCATATCGTCACCTTTCGCAGTCAGCATAACAACAGGCACCATAGAAAATTCACGAATCTGCTGGCACACCTCAAAACCGTCCATTTTGGGCAGCATAATATCAAGCAGAATCATGTCATACGTATTTTCTGTCGCAAGCCTCAATGCTTCTTCGCCATCATAGGCACAGTCTACTTCCATGCCGTCCTGTTCCAGACTGAAACGGATTCCCTTCACTATTAACTTCTCATCATCGACTACAAGAACCTTTTTTGCCATCATTTCACCTCATTGAACCTTGACGCTGTCTCTTATTTTGGAGAATACGCCTTCCTTGATTCCTTCTATTTTCATCAAATCTTCAATCTGTGCAAAGTCTCCATGCTCTTTGCGCCAGGCAAGAATACTCTCTGCCTTGGCTTCTCCGATTCCTGCAAGTGTCATCAGTTCCTCTTTGGCAGCGGTATTCAGATTCACCTTTCCGTCATCTTCTGGCTGCGCTGTGCCTGGGTCTTCTGTCCGGGCTGCTGCTTCCTCGAAAGTCAGTACCCGGATCATCTGTCCGTCCTCCACATGCTCTGCCTGATTCAAACTCGCTGGATCTGCTTCCTTTGTCATACCACCGGCAAGTTCCAGGGCATGAAATACCCGGCTGCCCTCTGCCAGCCTGTATACACCTGGACATTTCACTGCTCCAGACACCTGAACATAGACCAGATTTTCTGTCTCTGTCCCTGTCTTAGCTTGCTCCTGCTCTGCATCCTCATTTTCCCTGTCATTTTCTGTATCTTCCTCTTGATCGGACAGAAGGAACTCTTCGGAATCTTTAGATTGTCCCCCGCAGGCTGACATCAGAACTATAAGCATCAGAATGAATATGATATTTCTTATTTTCTTCATAGCTTTCCCACCTTTCTATAAACTTTCAGATGAGAAAACTCTATTCACGAATCCATTCTATTGTAACGAAATTCCTAATTTATTACAAGAGTATTTCTAAAAGTTCTCAGAAATTTTAGAACTGTTCTGTCCATACTGCATTCTGAGCTGCTGCAGACTGTTTTTACTCCCATTTAAACAGAATAATACCTCCGATACAGATTGCCATTCCCAGCACTCTGCGCCACTCAAAAGGCTGTTTGTCCACGCCGAACATGCCAAAAAGCTCAATGACATAGGCTACTGCCAATTGTGCTACCACAATCAGCATCACTGCCTGGGCCGGTCCCAGTGATGCCATAGCCTTAATGACTGTATAAGTAATAAACGCCCCAATCACGCCGCCAAGCAGCATATACTTCGGCTGTACCTGCCAGAGCGCCAGAAAACTGCTTCGGTCAGCAAACAGCCATGCTCCAAGGCAGACGATCAGCGCTGAAAACTGCACCCAGCTTGTACTGACCCACATACTGCTTCCTTTCGTTACCTCCGTATTAAATACTCCCTGAACACTCATCAGCGCTCCCGATAAAAGCGCAATAAAAATTCCAATCATCAGATTCCTCCTAAACACGTTCTTTTTAAGTAGGATATCCAATGTTGGAATTTTTATGTACTGATTATAAGTTGTCCAATACCTTTTTCAGTTTCTGAATCATTTCATCCACATGCTCTTTTCCAATCACCAGCGGCGGCACAAACCGAAGCACGTTATTTCCTGCTGTAATCACGAGAAGACCTTGTTCCAGAGCTTTGCTGCTCACTGCTCCCGCAGAAACCGTAAGTTCCAGCCCCTGCATCAGACCCCTGCCTCTTCTGTCTGTGATACACTCATATTGAGATTTCAAGCGATCCAGTTCCTGCTCCAGATAAATACCTGTTTCCCTCACATGCTTTGTAAGCTGCCTGTCCTGAAAAATATCAAGAACCTTGCTGACTGCCGCTCCCACAAAAGGGTTCCCGCCGTAAGTAGTGCCATGGTCTCCAGGTTTTAAAGACGCATCTGCCACTGCCTTGGTCATTACAAAAGCTCCCACTGGAACTCCGCAGCCTAAAGCTTTTGCACAAGTCATAATGTCTGGCTTTACTCCATAGCTCTGCCATGCAAACATAGTACCGCACCGTCCCATACCGCACTGTATTTCATCAAGAATCAGCAGAATATCTTTTTCGTCACAAATCTGGCGGATTCCGTTTAAAAATTCTTCCTCTGCCGGATAGATTCCACCCTCTCCCTGAACAGTCTCTAACAGAATCGCGCACGTCTTGTCATTCACCAGCTTTATTACACTGTCCAAATCATTATAGTCTGCAAATTTTACAATCCCTGGCAGCGGCTCAAACGGTTCCCGGTAATGAGCATTTCCCGTCACTGCAAGTGCCCCCAGGCTTCTGCCGTGAAAGGAATGGTTCATTGCTATCAGCTCATGATCTGTGCAGCCGTCCTTTTCGTATGCGTATTTCTTCGCTGCTTTAATGGCGCCTTCAATTGCTTCTGTTCCGCTGTTCGTAAAAAAAACACGGTCTAATCCAGAAACGGCGCAGAGTTTCTCTGCCGCCTCAATGACAGGCTGGTTGTAATATAAGTTAGAAGTATGCAGCAGTTTATCAATCTGGTTTTTCAATGCCTGATTATATTCCTCATCTGCATAGCCCAGCGCCTGTACGGCAATTCCTGCCGCAAAATCGAGGTATTTTTTTCCTTCACTATCATAGAGGTATACACCTTCTCCATGATCCAGTACCAATGGAAAACGATTATATGTATGTAAGAGATTATTTTCTGCCTGTTCCATCAAACTCTTTGTTTCCACCATTATGACTCCCTTTCTGCGGCTGTAAAAAACCGCTCTTCACCATCTCCCAAAATTGCCGTTCCAATACCTTTATTGGTGAAAATTTCCAGAAGCAGGCAATGGGGAATGCGTCCATCCAGGATATGTACCCGTGACACGCCGTCTTCTATTGCTTCTATACAGTTATTCAGTTTCGGCAGCATACCGCCGCCGATATTTCCATTTCCAATCAGCCCCTGAGCTTCTGAAACCGATAGTTCTGAAATCAGGGAACTTTTGTCTTCTGGATCTTTATAGACTCCCTTTACGTCTGTCAGAAACGCAAGCTTCTCTGCATTGACTGCCCTGGCAATCGCACATGCCGCGTCATCTGCATTGATATTATAGGTTTCAAACGAATCGTCAAGGCCCACAGGACAAACGATGGGAAGAAAATCCTTTTCCAGCAGGTCATAGAGTACTTTGGCGTTCACTTCTTTGATTTCCCCCACATAACCGATATCCTGCCCCTGTGAATATTTCTTCTCTACTTTCAACAGTCCGCCGTCTTTTCCGCTGATGCCGATGGCATTGACCCCCAGTTCCTGCACTAACTGCACCAGAGATTTGTTCACCTTGCCCAGCACCATCTCCGCCACCTCCATGGTAGGCGCGTCTGTTTTCCGCAGCCCATTGATAAATTCTGGCTCCATGCCCACTTTACCAACCCATTTGCTGATCTCTTTGCCTCCTCCGTGCACAATAATAGGTTTAAACCCTACCAGCTTTAACAGCGTCACATCCTCAATCACATTTTTTTTCAATTCTTCGTCAACCATGGCGCTTCCGCCATATTTTACCACAATAATTTTCCGGTTAAAACGCTGGATATAAGGCAGCGCCTCGATCAAGACCTCTGCTTTCTGTAAAATTTTCTGCATTTCTCTCTCTTCCATCACTTTTCCTCTTTCCCTGTTCTCTTCTATCGAAATTTCTCAAGACCGGTAGTCCGCATTGATTTTCACATAATCATAAGTCAGGTCACAGCCCCATGCCGTGGCTTCTTCCTCACCCATCTTCATATCAACCAAAACAGTCACTTCTTCTTCTGACAAGATCTTAGTGGCCTCCTCTTCGCTGTAATCTGCCGCCGTTCCATCCTTGTATATCTGAATCTGACCGGATTTGCTTTGGAAAAACAGCTCAATCTTCTCCGGGTCAAATTCTGCACCTGAATAGCCCAGCGCACATAAAATCCTCCCCCAGTTAGCGTCATGTCCGAAAATGGCCGCTTTGGTCAGGGAAGAGCAGATTACAGATTTCGCCAGAATCCTGGCGTCTTCTTTCGTACTGGCATGAATTACTTTGGTCTCAAACAATGCCGTAGCTCCTTCACCATCCCCAGCCATTTGCTTAGCCAGCGCGGTATTTACCAGATGCAAAGCTTCCGCAAATTTCCGGTAATTTTCATCTTTTTCGGTAATCTTTGCATTGCCTGCCATGCCGTTTGCCAGCAGCAGTACCGTGTCGTTTGTGGAAGTGTCTCCATCTACAGAAATCATATTGTAGGTATCAATTACATCTTCTTTAAGCGCCTCTGTCAGAAGTTCTTTTGAGATAGCAAGATCTGTGGTAACAAATCCCAGCATCGTGCACATATTGGGATGAATCATGCCAGAACCTTTGCACATTCCTCCTACAGTTACTGTTTTTCCCTCTACCTCAAAGGTCACGGCTGCTTCCTTGGATTTGGTATCAGTCGTCATGATGGCACACGCTGCCTGGCGCCCGTTCTCTATGGTTTCCCCCAATTCTGGAACCATGGTTTTAATGCCTGACTCTAATTTCTCCATTGGAAGCTGCATACCGATCACTCCCGTGGACGCCACCAGTACTTGATCAGCCGGAATATTCATTATTTGTTCCACCGTTTCTGCCGTCTTGCGGCAGTATTCCATTCCTTCTGCCCCCGTACAGGCATTGGCAATTCCTGCATTGATTACCACTGCCTGAGCGCATTCTTTCTGCGCCACTATCTGCTGGTCCCAAATTACCGGAGCTGCCTTTACCACATTTCTGGTAAAAGTTCCTGCCGAAACCGCCGGGACTTTGCTGACGATCATCGCCATATCTGTCCTGTCTTTATATTTAATGCCTGCCGCCGCGGCAGCCGCCTGAAAACCTTTTGCTGCGGTAACACCGCCTGTAATTATTTTCATCCTATTCTTCTCCACTATTGAAATGTTGTAATGTTATCATCGTTCAGCACAAAATCATAATAATTCAAATCCTCTCGAAAGGTCCAGCCCACACTTTTCCAGAAAGAATTGCCCACCTCATTTTTCTTAAACGCAATCAGGCATACCTTATTGATCTGTTCTTTCTGCAGGGCCCGCATAGCTGAAACTGCCATTTCCTTTCCGATTCCCTGCTTCCTGTAATCTTCACGGACACATACATGGTAAAAGCATCCGCGTCTGCCGTCGTGCCCGCAGAGAATGGCTCCCACAATTTCTCCTCCTGCCTCCGCCACTATGCTCGTGGCAGGGTTTCTGTGCAGAAATCTGCTGACCCCTTCTCTTGAATCATCCATGCTTCGAATGCCAAAACCTTTAATTGTCTTCCACAAACGGTAGAGTTGGTCATAATCTTCTTCTGCCATCACCCGTACTTCTACCGGAAATTTCGTTTTCCCTTTTTCTGTTTTCATGGTATCTTTCCCTCTGCTCTCTCTATGCTAAAAATCTCAGGGGAACACAGGCACAAGTTTTAACCCCTCTGTCTCCTCGCAGCCAAACATGAGATTCATATTCTGCACTGCCTGTCCTGCCGCGCCTTTCACCAGATTATCAATAGCTCCCATCATAATAATTCTTCCTGTGCGTTCATCGATCTGGAATCCAATATCCACAAAATTACTGCCCTCCACCCATTTTGTCTCAGGGCATACGCCTCTTTCCAGCACACGGACAAAATATTCTTTCTGATAATATTTGTCGTAAACAGCCTTCACCTGTTCATAAGAAGGAAAAGCAAAGCTGCCATCCGGCTGTGCTGTTTTTTTGAGTGAAGCATACTCTGTGGCAAGTATTCCCCGGTTCATCGGCACCAGATGCGGCGTAAAACTGACAGTCACATCACCGCCTGCTGCATATCCCAGCTGTTCTTCAATTTCCGGCGTGTGCCTGTGGCTTGCCACCCCGTAAGCTTTCATATTTTCATTGACTTCACAGAACAGGTTCGGTACCTTTGCTCCCCGTCCGGCGCCGGAAGTGCCCGATTTCGCATCTATAATCAGTGTATTGGGATCAATCAGCCCTTCTTTTACCAGAGGATATGCTGTCAAAATAGAACAGGTAGTGTAACAACCCGGATTGGCAACCAGCCTTGCCTGCTTCACTCTCTCACGGTTAACTTCACACAAACCATAAACAGCCTCATCCAGAAACTGAGGGCTTTTGTGTTTCAGCTGATACCATTTTTCATAAATATTTACGTCTTTTAACCGATAATCTGCACTTAAGTCAATCACCCTGGTATTTTGCAGAATCTCTTCTGTCAGAACTCCTGCAAGAAATCCTTGAGGCGTTGCCGTAAACACGACATCCACCTGCTTTGCCAGTTCTTCTATATTATCATCCAGACAGGTATCCTCCACAAGCTGAAACATATTTCCATACACCTTTGCATATTTCTCATCAATATAACTTCTGGAACCATACCATTTTATTTCCACTTCTCTATGTCCAAGCAGAAGCCTTACCAGCTCCGCACCTGCATATCCAGTTGCTCCGATAATTCCTGCCTTTATCATAACCGTTTCCTCGCTTTCCTCTTCCATGTTTTCTTTCTCATCCGCAAAAAGGCCTTCCCTTATGCCCTCTGGCATTCATAAGGTATCATAATACAACTTTCCCTATTCGTAAAGACCTTTTTCACATTTTTGTATAAATATTCATATATTGTGTTTTATTATTCATAATAATTGTCTTATCTCACGGGATTTTCCGCCTGATGCAATTTTTTCCATGATACATTTATCTCTATAATAAAAGAATACATTTTTCACATTCTCCGCAAAATGCACATAATATTTTTGTTTTATAGGAATTTGTAAATTAAGACTTTATTCAAATCACAAAAAGCAATCTCAAAAAACGCATAAAATAAAGGTTTTGACATTGCTTGTATTGTTTCAAAACATATGTTCTGTAATTAGTAAAAGTTGGCGCAAGTTAAACAGAATAAAATTTCTGATTCTTACTTCGCGGTTTATCAGGTATTGTCATTACAATCTTACCTTCATCCAATAAAGGATTTAGATAATCGCTTCTAAAAGTGGTTCTATGCTTTATACCAAGAAATTTCATCATCTCATCTCTGTCTCTTGGTTCTTTGCAATATTCAATCAACGCATTAATTTTTTCTTCCTTTTGAATGATTTTTTGAGCGGTCTTTTCTTTTTTTTGAGCGATTTTTTGAGCGGCTCCGCTCAATTTTTGAGCACCATACCGATAAAATACAACAACAAAACCATCATCCGGTGTTTCAAATTCCACCCTGCATCCCGCTTTATCACAGGCATCCTTAATACGTTTTAATCCTGTTGCAAAACTTTCCATATCTTTGGAATAGTATAATGTACGGGTAATCAAAGGGTTCCGGCAAATTGGTCTTTGATTTCCCATTACATAACTTTCCGGCGTCTTATTTGCCGGAAAAGCACCCGGATTATATATCTCAATTCTATTTTTAAAAATAGTAATTTCATTGCTCTGCCCACTGTCAAACATTCTATGTCCAAAAGAATTTGTAATTGCCTCCCTGATTGCATCCAAAGGAATTTCCGGTATTTCTTTTCTCGTCAGATTTCCAAATTCAACACGCCAGTCCATCGCATCAATAATATATTGCTCCGCTTTTTTCTTTAATTCCATAACAGAACCGCTATATCTACGCATATCAGTAAATGTCAGACGTTCCTCAGATGCAAATTTTGCAATCTGCAGTTCATTGATAATACCACAATCACAGAAAAGAGCAGCACCTGCATTTAATAGATAATTTCCCTCTATCAGTTCCAATTTATCCAGAACAGTTTTTATATCTGTATCTTCAAAATCAATTCGTCCAGCTTCTTTTGCTTTCCTAAGATACTCTGCAAAAGCGTCTTCATTTACATTATCAATTGTGTACCTAGTGTACTGACATGTTGATATATATCCAAATTATACTGGTAGAAACAGCCGTTTTGATGTATACTTAAGAAAAAAACGGCGGTGATTCCAATGGCAAGACCCAGAAAATATATAATCAGCCTTACAGAAGATGAATTCAAGGAACTCAAATC
>CAJTCY010000020.1 GCA_910575075.1 Lachnospiraceae bacterium | reverse complement strand
TTGTTTTTGACAACCCAATTATACCACTAGCAAGCGGTTTATGCTTTTTTTATGGGTTAAAGTATTGATTTTTCAAGGTTCAACACACCAAGTGGTGTGGGAAGTTTGAGTAAATTATATAAATGTAAGTAATATAAATAAAGAGTATGAGATTTACCACATCCAAATTCCCCAATAAGATAATTTACCTTGTCAGGAAAATCATAAGAAAAATTAATTATACCGTTTTGTATTATAGTATTAGCCGTTGCTTCCTTTATACCAAGTGCTTCTAATTTTGTAAGACATAAAGAATATACGGTTTTGTATTGATTAGTGAGAAATGCACTGCCAATGTCCTTTTCTGATGTTTCAAAAAAAATACTATGATCAATATACTCTAATATTTTTTGAAGTTTTTCTTCTGATAATTTATTTATTTCAATCATAAGTTCTGTTAGGCCAATGATATCTCTTTTAGGATCAAAAGATAAAGCACCACTTTTAAATGGGGAAGAATAATTCAATTTTTCACCAATTATTAAGATTATTAATCTATCAAATGAATTTATATAATCTTTGCGCAAAAATATTTCTAATGTATCACTAATTTTGGATCTACTATTATCTGAAGTGACTTGTACAGAGATGCGTTTTTTAACATCCCCAAGATCTATTCCCGGAAAATTATTTTCTATTTTATTTAAATTTATCAATTCATAATCGAAAATGACATTCAAAATAAAACAAAAGACATCTTCCGCATCACGATTTGCATCCTGATAGCCTACTTTGTTATCTATTTTAATGGCTGTAACATACGATGACAGCTTGTTTTTAATACTTGAATAATATTTATGTGTTATTGTTTGCATATGGTGTTCTCCATGTACTTCTTGAAAATTACTAAGGAAAATTATTACTTATATTTTATCATAAAATCTGATAAAATAATACAAAATTTTTTAACAGTCCCAGACCTTACAATAAAAACAATCCACATAACCTTGCAGATATGATTTCTGTTCCTGCAGATAATTTGCTTCTTCCGCCTGTTCCTGCCACATAATCAAAAGCTGCCTGTCAGCTTCTGGAATACTTCTCAATACTACCCTGCACTCTTCCATAAGTTTTTCTGCCTGTTTCTGTTTTTCTATCAGCTCCGGCATCCAGACCGATGATGCCCTTGATAACTGCTCTCCCCGCAACTGATTTAAGAATTGCGCTATCTTTTCCCATACTTCATTTTCCATTCTAATCAACCTCCATATTTGACTATTATGCCCATCATTGCCACAAAACTTTTACTGGCATACCTATATTGACATAAAAACAGGCAGCGTACAAGCATACACATACGCTGCCTATTTTCCCATCCGATAACCGATCCCCCGAACTGTCTGAATATAATGTGGCTGTGCCGGATCATCCTCTATCTTTACCCGTAAACGTCTGATATGGGAAGTAATGTTGCTGTCATCCAAAGCGTACTCGCCATTCCAAATGTAGTTATATATCTGGTCTTTCGATAATGCCATCCCCTTATTCGATGCCAGATAATAAAGCATTTTAAATTCCGTATTAGTCAGCAGTATTTCCTTTCCCTCCTTATAAACACTGTGCTGAGTCATGTTTATTTGAAGTTTTCCAATATTGATTACACTCACGCTTTTCCTCAGTTCTGTTTTCTGCTCTTCTTCTGAATTGTTTACAATCGCCATAATCTTATCAATCAATGGCTCTTCCTCTTCCGGTATTGATAAAATTAACACTTTTGCCAAAATTATTCCCTCGCTTCCAATTCTTACTGTTGTAATATTTTAATTATTACACTTGTGAGATTTGATGTCAAGAGTATTTTATTAAGAAATTGACATCTCCTATATTTTTCTTTATAATGTATATTACAGCCGTAAGATTTAAAAGGGAGGTTCAATCATGAAGGAATTGCCACAGATTTCAGAAGCAGAATTTGAAGTGATGAAAGTCATATGGAAACACGCACCGATTAGTACAAACGAGATAACGGACCAATTAACGCAGACTACCAAATGGAGTCCCAAAACAATACAGACTCTGATCAAGCGTCTTGTGACAAAAGGAGCGCTCTCTTATGAAAAGCAAAGCAGGGTATTCGTTTATACGCCTCTGATAGAAGAAAAAGAATATATCGGACAGGAAAGCTACTCTTTTCTTGAGCGTTACTATGACGGGGATATTACCGCAATGCTTTCCGCCTATATTGAAGATGACAAGCTCTCTGAATCAGAAATAAACACCCTGCACTCACTTCTTCTCAAAAGAACAAAAAACAGGAGGGATTAACATGGCAGATTTCGGAATACGTTTTTTCCTTTGCAATATTTTAATTTGCACCATAATAGGCATACTTCTTATGATAAAACAGGTATTGAGAAACCATCTGACCAGCCGGATGCAGTTCCATTTATGGTTCCTGCTGCTTGGGCTGTTGGCAGTTCCGTTTATCCCTGTTCATCCAGCCCCACTTTTACGGATTTTCTCATTATTTGACAAGTGGAAAAACGTCACATCCCCCAACATAGAAGCTGTTACGGAAACAGCAGTGAATGTGAATGCGTTTGACACTACAAGGCAGATGAATGACTTTGCACTGTCCGTAAGCGGTAAAGCGCCGTCTGTTATCGGACTCATACTGTTCGGAATATGGCTGATCGGCGTCTTTGCAATGCTTCTGTTAGTAAGAAAATCGAAAGCCCGCCTGAACAATTTGAAAAAATCTGCGCTCCCTTTGCAGAACAGGGAAGTCCGCATATTATACGGCAAATGTCTGAGCGAGTTGAAGATAAGACGGGACATACCCATTTACAGCACCGCTTTTTTGAAATCGCCTATTATTGTAGGATTGTTCAGACCTTGTATTTATCTACCAATCCACCTGATCTCGGACTTCAATGCTGCGGATATGCGGTATATGCTGCTGCATGAATTACAGCATTATAGACATAGGGATGCCATTGCAGGCTATCTTATGAACTTTTTCGGCATACTGTACTGGTTTAATCCTTTGGTATGGTATGCACTGAAAGAAATGCGTAATGACAGGGAAGTTGCCTGTGATACTTCTGTCCTGAAGATTCTTAACGAAAATGACTACGAAGATTATGGCAGGACATTGATAAATTTTGCAGAAAAAGTTTCACTAACGCCTTTCCCCTTTGCCGCCGGAATCAGCGGAACCATGAAACAGATGCAGAAAAGGATTATCAATATTTCCTCTTATCAAAATCCTTCCGTCTGGAAAAGAATAAAGGGAACCGGAATTTTTGCGATCATTGCAGTTATGCTTTTGGGGCTTACCCCGATGCTTTCCACTTATGCGGCAGAACAAAGTTATTATAAGTGGAACACATCCCCCGAAAAAATTAACCTGATTAACTTGTCTGCATATTTTAATGGATATGAGGGAAGTTTTGTCTTATATGACCTGAAAAACGATACATGGAGCATTTATGACATGGATCATGCCACTTTACGGACAGCGCCCAATTCTACATATAAAATATATGACGCACTGTTTGGATTGGAAGAAGGCATTATCACACCGAAGGATTCCTTCATGGCATGGAATGGAGCCGATTACCCATTTGAAGCATGGAACGCTGATCAGAATCTGTATTCTGCAATGCAATCCTCTGTCAACTGGTACTTTCAGGAAATAGACAGACAGCTCGGCACATCTGCCCTCCGAAGTTACATTAAGGAAATAGGATATGGAAATGAAATTATAAATTCAGACCTTTCCTCTTATTGGATGCAGTCCGAACTAAAAATTTCCCCAGTGGAGCAGGTTGAACTTTTGACAGATTTATACAATAATGATTTTGGCTTTTCCCCGGAAAATGTAAATGCAGTAAAGGATTCCATCTGCCTTTTTTCCTCTGAAAATGAGAGCTTTTACGGAAAGACCGGAACCGGACGGATAAATGACAATGACATAAACGGTTGGTTTATCGGCTATATAGAAACCGCTGACAGCACATACTTCTTTGCCACTAACATTCAATCCACAGAAAACGCCACAGGCAGCAAGGCATCAGAAATCTCCTTCTCTGTCTTATCCGATATGGGTATATGGAAAAAGTAAAATCTGATTTGCGAAAATCTCATTGAACAAAATAATGCTCCCTTTTAAGCAACCCATGTAAAATATAGTTACTTAAAAAGGAGCATATCATTATTTCTCCCATAATTCAGTTATTGTTTTTTAGATAATTACAAATAGTTTCGATAGCCATGTCTTTTCCCCATATATGCTGTGTAACATCTGTCATTATCCTCTACCTCTGTACGTTCTTCCTTATCTGTTAATTGTTTTGTCTCTTTCTTACCGTCAAAGTATAAGATAATCTGCTCATCGAACTGTTCATCCCCGGATAGGATAACTTCCACACAATCCTCATGCCATGTGACCTCCCATATACTGCTACGTATGCACCCACCATCATCCCACAGTTCAAAGTCTGTTTTGGATATTTTGCTTTTGCCCTCATAAAGAATCAGCCTCCCTGAAGCAGCTCCGAACGGCCAATCTGCCTCTCCGACAGCCTGTAAAACCAGTTCATAGGCTCCATCCGGTGAAGCAGACGTGTCTATCCTTGTTATTTTGTAATCCGACACATAGACGAAACTCCCCCAAAGCACCATAATTATGATAAAAACAATAGCCACAAAGCCCAATATAAACTTCATTATCTTTTTCATTGTTCCATATCCTTTCTTCTTTCAACGCTAGGCGATACCCATAATTACTCTCTGATAATCCGGTATTGGTATTCCGGTATATTTGAAATCCCATCATCCAAAATTTTGTTCCCCAAATACTGGAAGCTGCCATCTTCTGCAAACTGTACTGTAAGTTCATGCGTTATCACTGCATCATCACATAAAATCATACTACACACTGCATCCACAGTTAAAGTGATCGTCCCATCATCGTTTTCCCTGATGTCCGTAACCTCTGGAAAAGAAGTTCCAAAATAGGTAGGGGCATAATTTAAACAGCCTAACCTTACCCATAAATAAGTCTGTTTTTCTTCGTCAAATGCTACATAGTCTTGTATCTCCTCCGCTGTTATAAGAAGATATTCCATAATCAGGCTCTCAAACTCATCTTTGGGTATCCCGTCCGGATAATCCTCTGAAGGAAACTTTTCCTGATATTTCATTGCATATAAGTATTCATACATCCCGTTATAATCCAGACTTTCCATATGGTCCGCATCCCAGTCGGAGCATAAAAGATTGTTTCCCTGATAAGCTAATCCAAGCACACATTTTTCGGACATTTCTCTGTTTTCTTCTGTGATTGGCTTTACCCTGACCATACAGCTCCCATCCACTATTTCAGTAACTTCCGGATACTCCGGTACGCATAACTCATAACAGAACCATCCTTTCTCCGTATATCTCCACTCTTTAATCCGGGTATATGAAATATATGTTATCACAGGCTTATCATCATCACTCCATGTTGCTTTTGCGGATAAAACATACATATCCTTCCCATCATAAGAATATTTATATCTCCCAATGCCGCCATCCGAATGTATTTCATAAACAACTGATGAACCGCTGCTGCCTTTTATGGCTGCATTTAAGAAATCTTCCAATGCTTTGTAGTTTTCCATATTAGAATATGCTGCCGTTACTGTAACCGAGCATCCAGCACTTTTCAGCTTTTCCACCATCTGATCTATAACCTCATCCGCAATGACAACATTAGATGCACAGCCTTTATCTGCATTCTTATATAGTTCTGATATAAGTCCCATCATTTCTTTGCAATCATCCTCTGCCTCCTGCCGTTCACTGTCACTTACCGGAAGATCATAGCCTTTTTCTAATCTGTCTGTTTCTGTACTTTCTTCCGCTATATCTTTTCTGTCTCCACTGTCAGATATAATTTCCGTTCTTTCCCCACCGTTTTTACAGGCACAAAATGAAACACAGCATAACAAAATAATGATTAACAGAATCTCTCTTTTCTTCATAAACACACCTCAAATCTCCGCCTTGCCATATGTCTGTCCGGTACATCACCATTCTACCGCATTAAAATCCAAATCTTCTATCGGGATATATTCATCATCTTTCTGAAAAACATTTATTACCAAAGCTGCAGCGGTTCCATTTTCCTTTTTTATCCTGATCCGGGGAATCGAACTGTCCTCCAGTAATTCAGTTAAATTGAAGCACTTTTTAAAATCTTCTTCCGTAACCTCTTTTCCATTGACAGTTGCTGTCTCCGGATTATATTCGTCAAAAGCCCCTGTTATATATTCTCCATCACGGTACGAAAGACAGACATAACAGCTTCCATCCGAACCGCTATTTATAAGAATAACCGTGTTGTCCTTGTAATGCACTCCGTTAATACAGCCCCAATCTTCCGGTTCATATAAATCGGCAATCTTTTTTACGATACCGTTGTCATAGGTAAATATTCCTACCGACACTTCATCCCCTGTGATCAGTTCAGGAACACTGTCATCATCAAAATCATGTATCCCGATATATCCGATGCAAGAATCGCTGTTTACCCGGTCAGACTCCTGCCGGAAAATATACGGATCTGCTAAATAGCTTTCCATATTGCGTACAATCTCTTTATAGGCATCCTCCCATTTTTCATTAGAATCCCTTTGATTTGATTCTTCCTTTCCGCAGGCACAGAACAGGGCTGCACATAGCATCACCTTAACCATTAAGATAACCTTTTTCTTTATTTTCACAATCATCCCTCTTTCATCTTCCTCCCTTTGGCACTTCCAGCTCCTTTTGCTCTATCGCATTGGATAAATACCTGAATGTGCCATCATCAAATGGCTGTACCACAATTATATTGGTAAAAGCAAGGTCAGAATTGTAATCAGCCCATACCCCGTCTACAACAAGCGTAATTGTTCCATCTGGATTTTCTGTATAATCAACTACTTCTCCAAAAGGCGGATACGGACTTGCAAATATCATTTCATGCTCATAGCTGTTGCTGTCCTTGTCATATCCGCACCTTTCCCGCAACAGCTCTATTGACACTGGAAAATATGTAGTCATTATCTTTTCATATGTGTCCGCAGGTATTCTCCAGTTTTCCGTCCTTAAAATTTCCCCAGTGTATATCCGGTATATATCTTCAAACATACACGGCATCAGAATATCTTCTACATTATTACTATCCCAATTTGTCACAAGGACATTGTAATTTACATAGCTTAACCCATATACATATTTAGCTGTTAATTCCCTGCATTTATCGGAAAGCGGTTTTATTCTCCAATATTGACGCAGGCTGGAATGGGCTATCACTTCTTCATATGCATAGATAAAATAACCTTTCTCTGTCAGCTTAATTTCTGCTATATCGCTGACTAAGGTACTCCTAATCTCCGGTATGCCGCCCTCCTGCCAGCCAATTCCCACATAATATGTCTGTAACTCATTGTTTCGATAAATAAAAGTGACAGCACCGATCAGTCCATCACGGTTTACATTAAATATAGTCACCATTGCATCATGTTTTTCCATATATGCGTTATAGAAATCCTCAACCTTTTCGTAATTTTCCATATTGGCATCTTCTGTAACGCTGACATAACCTGCCCTTCCAAGAAGCGTAACAACTTCCCGACACTGCTCCCTTGTGAACTCTTTTATATTAGAGCCATAAGGCGATTCTCCTATCAGCTTTATATCTTTATACGCTTCTTTGACCTGCTCTGCCGCTATCAGTGCAACATCTTTTAATTCTTCTTTTTCCGTTTCGGTTATCAGGCAATTCTCCGCTTGCGGAAGAAACCATAAAGGCGTTTCTGATTCTGTTTCGTTTTCTTCTACACTTTCTTCCGAAATATTATTACTCAATATTTCTTCTTCACTGCCAGATGACACAGGGTTATGATCAATATTTATTTCTACCGGAGGTTCCCACACTTCCTCTGCGTTCTTTTCAGAACCTCTTTTCCCCAAAACAATACTGCCTATTATAACAAGAATCACCATCAGCACAATGAAAAAACCATACTTTTTTATAAGCCATTTCACATCTTCCATTATTTAAGTTCCTCCGACACGTATATCTCAAGCCATTCTTCTTTTGTCAGACGATCGGAATGCCACCAAGTAACCCTTTCATCTTCCGAAGATAACATCTGATTTGATACATACTGAAAGCAATCCCCATCCAACGGGCGAATCACTGTTCTATGCGAATACGCCACAGAAGTATTACCATTTGGATATACTGCATTAACAATAAGCGTGATTGTTCCGTCCTCATTTTCTGTATAACTTACCACTTCCGGATACGGAATATCGGGATATTCAACTTCATAAAAGCCTCGTGGTCTATATCCATAAGTTGCGTCATCCAAAAAATATGTTGTTTTCCGCCGAAGCGTTTCTCTGTCTATCTTGAAATGTGCCGTAATGACATTTTCAAATACATCTTCCGGTATCTGATAGGTTGCTCCAACTCCTAAATTATCATCCGCAACATAGGGAACAGCCTTCCCATACAAGAACGGATAGAAATTATCAAATATATCATAAAAATCCAGTTCTCCAAAATCTTCTTCGTTCCAATCAGTGAGAAAAATATTGTTCTGCTCATAACCGACTGGCAGAATATACTTCCTGTTCAATTCCCTGCACGTTTCGTCTAATGGCAACACCCGTAATGCAGTATGCTCCGATGCATCACTTAGAGTAAGCACGAAATTTTCATCAGAGAAATAACTTCCTTCAAAGATTAAATACCCTTCCTCTGTGTACCTCCATATATCAGCCGGGTAGCTTACCGTATCTCTATTTTGAAGGCATCCGTTTTGGTCATATTGGTAATACCCCCTGACAATATTTACACTGCCGTCCTCTGTTTTCAGATCAAATTTCCGAAATCCCAAATCTTTAATCACTATGATCGTCAGCATCGCTCTCTTCTTTTCATTTACCGCTTTACAAAACTCCATTACCTGTTCTGCCCCAGCCATGTCAACCTGATTTTCACTGTCAACCGCCACATAACCATTCTCACTAAGCCTTGCAACAATGCTCCGCAGCGTTTCCAGACTACCCAAAGCATTTGCTTCCACTGCTTCATCGTAAATGTCACGGTAAACCGCCGCTATGCTTATCGCATCCTCAAAATCATCTTCATTGGTCGGAGACACTTCATGATCCACCACGATTTCCCTAACCTCCGATACTTCCGGCAATTCATCACCGCATCCTGCTATCATAAAAGAAGCAATGCCAGTCAATACGAATAAAAACAGAGTTTTATTTATTTCCACCAAACCAGCTTTCCAGAACTTCCTTGTCTTTTCCAACAACATAGCTGCTTCCTCCTCTTCCTTTTACATCTTCTACCATGCTGACAATCAAAATTGGATGTTCTTCTGTACTTTCTGCTGTAAAAATAGCAAACCATCCAAGTTCTGTACCGGAAGTATCCTCTTTCGAGACTTTGATCTCTGCTGTTCCTGTTTTCCCTGCCAGCAGAATGTCATCCCGGTGTGCTGCATAACCCGTTCCATGAGAGTCATTGATAACCTTTTTGATTCCCTCCAATACAAGGTTTGTTGTATTTTCAGAAAAAGCGTTTGGAATCCAGTATTCCGCCTCTGCATCCGGGCGATAAACAAAATACGGCTTAATCACATTTCCTTTATTACAAAAGGCTGTGTAGATACATGCCATATGAAGCGGATTTACTAAGATCTGCCCCTGCCCGTATCCGCTGTCTGCCAGTTGTATTTCCGTTTCAATATTCTCCGTGTTGGAATACTGGGATTTTGACATTACAACTTCAAAGGGCATTTCTTCCTGAAACCCCAGACTTAATAGGGAGTCTTTCATTTCCTCTGCTCCGATTTTTAATGCTGCTTTTGCAAAGTAAATGTTATCCGAATAAATCAGGGCATTTTCCAGCACAACCGGATTATACGCATGAAGCGTCGTTACATGATACGAACCCCATGAAGCGTCTTTCTGCCAGCTTAGTCCTACATTTCCATAATCCTCATTCGGATCAATGGCTCCAGACTCCAGACCGATTGCCGCAGTGATCGGCTTAAAAGTAGAACCCGGACACCATACCTGCCGGAATCGGTTATACAACGGTTTGTTTTCATCTTCATTCAGCGCCGTCCATTTTTCACTGGACAATCCCATAATAAAGTCATTGTTATCATAAGACGGCGTACTGACTAATGCCAATACTTCCCCTGTATATGGATTCATCGCCACCGAGCAGCTTTTATCCTCCCGGAACTGTTCATATAAGGCATTTTGAAGTTTCGAGTCAATTGTCAGTTTTATGGTTTTTCCATGCTCTACCAGCCTGTCTGCCAGTTCTTCCTTTGTATTGCCTTCAGCATCTACAATATAGATCCGGCATCCATTCTGTCCCTTTAATTCGCTTTCAAACAACCCCTCTGCCCCGCTTCTTCCGATGACGCTGCTTGCAGTATATCCTTCCCCGGCATGTTCCTCCAAATCCTCCGCCGTGACACTCTGCACATATCCAACCAAATGCGCTGCCGCATCGCCTAACGGATATGCCCTTACTTCCGTGTCTGAAATCATAACCCCCGGTATTTCAAGCAACTGCTGTTGTCTTTCATGCTCTTTTATCACTTCTTCATCCGGTTCCATTGACATCAATTCTATTTCTTCCACTTTTCGCAGTGTTTTGACCGGGACAAAAGAATCCTCCTTTACCCACTTTGCCGATAATTTCTTTTCTATTTCCTCCGGCTTCATTCCCAACAGATTCGCAATCTGCTCTATTGCACTATCCCTGTTTTCCAGTTTTCCCGGCACAATTCCCACGGAAGATGCAACGCCCGGTCCTGCAAGGACACGCCCGTTTCTGTCAAGTATTTCTCCCCTTTTTGCCTGTGTAGTGGATACCCTTACTTTATCCGTAGAAGATAATCCCGGATAAATCAGAGAATCTGTCCATACCAGCTTATAGCCATCTTCTCTTTTCAGGAAATATGCTTCATTTTCAAAGCTGATATTCCCTGCAACGGTATCAAACGTTGTCTGGTACTTCACCACGTTTCTTTCTTCGTTGTATGAGATAATTGCGGTTGTCATATTCTGTATTTCTATCCCTTCATAGATAGCAGAATTACGCTTTATAAAATCCTCCTCACTGATCTGTCCGGAAGCTTCCACATCAAGCATTTGATACATTTCCTTATAATTTCGTTCTGAAATGCAATCCATATATGCAAGGAGCAATTCATCCGGTTTAGTCAAAGTGCTTCCCTGCTTAACCAAAATCAGCATATATGCTGCCATGCCAAATATAACTGCCGCCGTAATGCCTACAATGATCCACAAAACCTTTCTGCTTCTCTTTCTTCTGTGTTTGCGATTCCTTTTCTCCATGACCTGTCCTCCAACTAAGCTAATAATATATATATTCAATTTTAAAATATTACTATTGTAAGATTTTTATATAAAAAAATTTATTTTTTACCTGTATAAATATTACACCCGTAAGATTTGTAAGTCAAGTAAATTATACAAGTTCTTTAAATACAGAAACGGTGGGATATGTTCCCACCATCTTTTCTGTCTAAGTATATTCACCTTTTTCCTTCAATCTCCAGCACTCATCTTACCATTCAGCTCTTTTCTTTTATCCATTTTCTATATATCTATCAACCAAAGCCAAATATTTAACTAAATATATTTTTCCAAAATTATACAAGATATAGCCAAATAATTTTCAATACAAATAATTAATTTGTACAATTCCAATCTTTTACAAATACTTTTAAGTACTGATCATCACTTTGCCTTATGTAAACAATTTTTATTCCAGCCTTTACAATACTAGCTTTACAGTTTTCGCAACAATCAAGATTTTCAACTGATTTTCCAGTCACTGCATCATATCCAACTAAATACATAGTACTATCTTTCAGCAAACTATTAGATACTGATATGATTGCATTTATTTCAGCATGTACACTGTTGCAGATATCATATCCCTTTCCTCTTGGAATATTCATCACATTTCGGATACACCATCCCTTTTTACTACATGATATTACTTTTTCTGAAACTCTATTTGCTCCTCTTCCAACTACAATTCCATCTTTTACAATAATCGCTCCTATATGGCGTCTCAAACAGTCACTATGCTCAGCTTCATTTTTAGCAATTTTAAAATATCTTTTAATACTCATTAGCTATCCTCGCAGTCTATCATTTGACTGCATTGAACTCAACATTTCATTTACTTTATCCCTAACCAATATCTCATATTCTTTCGTTGACGTTGCTCTATCAATTTGTGGCAATACACCTTCTTCTCTTAAATAGTCAATTGCCGGCCATACAGAGTCAGGAGCTAAGTTCTTTATCCAATTTCCTAAAATTGCCGGATGGTGACATGTCAAAACATAACATTTATTAAACTTAAACAATCCATATTTTCCATTAGTATTTTTTCTTAGGCAAACTGGTTTTTCTTCATACCTTTTTGACATTTTTTCAATAAAATTATCCTTTCCTCTTATTGACCATTCTCCTTGACATATAATTAAATTAGGCTCTAAAATATCAATTTCTTCAAACAAATATTTAATACAGTTATCTCGCATTATTTTTGTGTCACTTACGGATGATAAATTCTCTATTTTTGCTAAATCTTGAAATGCACATCTTAGTGAATTACTTAACGCATAGCTTGAATATATGTATTCTGTATCCACTTGGAAAAGGTACTGTAAAATCATCAATGTGCCTTTAATATGGTTATTTTTATGTTTCCAATTGATACAATTTAATACATTATTACAATTCTCATAAAAATTTGGTGATGTTCCATACTTTTCATTTTTCATATACCCTGTTTCTTTTCCCACAATTAAGGTCCTCATAGGTATACCATTATATGAAACATCGTAAAAAGGTGATACTGCTGCTGTCCCTCCCGCATATTGTTTTCCCACACATTTCCCTTTCTGAGAAGACTCACATTCTGAATAAAATTTACAATTGAACTTTTCTGCATTCAAGCCCTCTTTGTTATATAATTCCGTTAATTTTACTTTTCTATCCTGCGTCGCCGCTATGTCTATTTCCCACATAAATGTACCTCCCTCTTCTAGATCAATTCTACTTTTAATGGTAACTCTTTTTCATATGCAACCTCCAAAAAAACTCCATATAACAATGTATCATATAGCGTATTTTCAATGTTGCAATAATCATTTGACATAACTTCATTTATAGTTTTCAATCTTGCAACTTTACGATGCAAATCTTTTAATACACCTCGAACGCCATCGAAATACCATCCATCCTTATATTCTCTATTCTTTTTCTGATGTATTTTCCAAATTTCGTCTTTTATATTCTCTTCATTTTTATATAATATTAGAACAGAAAGTGTTAGAACATTATTATTAAATCTCTTCAATGTTTCAACATTTTTTTCGAATTGCTTAGTTCCATTTTCGTATCTTTGAAATTCAGAATATGTAGCATCAAACCAATTAAAAATATCAAAAAATAATTTTTCTTTTGAACACATCTCTTGATCATGTTTGCAATTATAAAGTACTATTTTTATCTCAGACGCATATTTGCCATAATCAGGTTCATGCTCAAATGCTTGTCTTTCCCTAGCCAAGAAAAGGAAATGATTATTAACTGGTTTTACTGTCTCATTATGTTTACTACTACAAACAACATAGTCCCTCGTAAATTTTATATTATGTGCAATTTGATTCATGGAAAAAACATATCTATCGTGCTTTTTATCTAATGGATACTTTCCACATCCCTCAAACAAATTTCCAAAAGATTGACACTTTTTAGAGTGTTCACAAAATGGAACTAATACAGCAGCTAACTCTGGATATATATTTTCAACTTCCTTTTTGATTAATTGACATAACATATTCATTTCCCAAGACTGACTTCTTTGCATACGTTTTCCACAGAAATTACGAAGTGCTAAAAAATTAACCGTCCATACCAAAGAAGTCGTCATTGCATGAGGTAAAATAAATCTCGCATCTTGATATGTAACACCCAGTTTAAATAAGTCATTATATAATTCTATTGACTTCTCTACAACCTCTCTATATTCTTTTACTTTACCTGCTACTACAACTGATGCTGGTATAACATAATCTGCATCACCATAAAATGCATCACTCATTCCCTTTTGTGAAAAACCACTTCCTATCCTAACCCGAACCAATTGATGCGATGAAGCTCTTGACAAACCGTCTATTTGAAAAGTAAATTGAATACATTCCAGAACTGTTGATAAAGACTTACCTTCCAAAGCAACATTAACCATTCCTTGAATTTCGTCTTCTGAATAATCATTCAAAGAAAAAGTTGGTCCCCATGTTTGGCTTAAAAAAGAAACAATAGGTAATGTAATATCATTAGAATAGTTTAAAATTTTCACTTTTAAATGACTACTCCCTATTTTCATTTCATCAACCAACCTATTATATTCCTTTAAGGTCAAATTATGTTGAACTTGCAAATGTTGCTCTAATGATCTTTGGCTTTCATCACTATCCATAGATGATGATCCACAGATATTACATTCCCACCTAATTGAATTAATAGTTTCTGTCATATTCATTCTCCTTTCCCCTCTCCAACACAGACCAATAAAATTTAGCTTTTTCTAAATCTATACTATTCAAACTATCTCCAAATTGTAATGGCTTTTTACTATCAGGTAATTTATGCAGAGATCCAATTATTTCTGTATATACCCCCATTTTTAATGTATCGTATTGAGTTCTCATTTCATTAAACATTATCCTCATTAGTGAATGCATGCATAATATATTAATAGGAAGTGCTGTATATAATTCTTTACTTCTCCAAATTGTCAACATATTCATTCTATCATTTTCGACCGTAAATTGAATAGAGAGTAATGAAGGCAAATAATTTAAGTAGTCATCATCCTCCCTATAAGTAAGTATAACACATCTCCTAGAATTAGTATTTTTCAGAAGTTCCTGTTTTGCTTTAGTCCAAAGATTAATACCATTTCTTTCAGACATTATGCGACGTGCATATGACAAGCACCACTCATTATCTTGTAAATTCCATTTTTGTTCCAAAAGAGAATTTTGGATAAATATTCTATAATATCTATTGAAAGGTTCTATAACTTGATTAGGCAATTGTGAATTATATATATCTTTGATACTTATAATAGCACTTCTTGACTCGTATATACTATCTTCCGATGTAAATTCCGATAACAATTTCAAATACGCATTATTTATAGTTTCAGCTCCAACAATGATAGGCATGTTGTCTAAAATATCCATTCACATATCTCCTTGCAATCCTCATATATATCTTCAACTAACTTAAATCTCCATGTTGCCATTCTTCCTAATAAAAAAATATTAACTTTTCTATATTTCTCTTTTATCTGCATAAAAACATCATCATCAATTTGTTTGAATCTTCCCGGATAGCTAAAATAAGATTTTTTTGGTACACACGCAGGATCAAAAAAAAGATTCAAGAATTTTTGTTCTTCCAATGTCATATATTCAAGATCAAATTTATCTCGAGTTTCAAGAAAAATCGAATCATTTAATTTAGCCATTCTTGAAAAACGAATTTTATCATCTGTACAATACAATACTCGATATTTATTATCTGAATCAACTTGAAATCTATTAATGAAAAAGGGATACAAATTTAATGCAGAGTCTACACGATGCCATTGTTTTGCAATATTATTCAAATTTCTTAATGGTATCGTGGATATTAAAAAATCATATTCTATTTTATCTCCATTTGATAAATATAGCATTTGACTAGATACATTAACTCCAACAACTTCTGTGCCAAAAAGATAATTATTGTCTGAATTCAATTTCTGTAATTCAGAATAAAAAAACATTTTTCTCCCGATATTTCCATCACTATTTTTTATGACATAAGCTCGTTTCTCTTTCTCAATAAATCTAATTGTATTATTACTATATACTCCTAACACTTTCATAGCATATTTTTCAGCCAACTTATCATTACCTTGATATATAATATCTCCTTTGTCATATATCCCCATTTCAACTGTGATGGGAATAAAGTAATTGGCAAAATCATCAATTACTCTATTAAAGTAAAAGGGAACATCATCCATATTATCCATATTTACTTTTTCATTTTTTTCTAACACCAGACAGGAATAATCAACATTAAAATGATATTTCAAATAACTCATAAATAATTGAGCACTAATACCGTTTCCTATAATAACTATTCTAATGCTCATCTAGCATCTCCTTTTTTATAACTTCCCCATTATCATAAAGCAAGGCTATATCAGGTCTATCTTCATAAGGTACAATATAATGCGAAATTTTTTTATCTTTATATTTCCTGGAAACCATTTTATCTACATCTAATAAATTTCTACAAATTTTTTCTCTCTCATCATACCATTGATTCATGGGAATACTTTCCAACTCATTGATCAATTGACTATATTCTTTAGAACATCTATTATTTAAGTAACTATTTAGCCACCACCAAAAGAAAGTTTTAAATTTATCAATCCAACATTTATCTTCTACTGAAAATTTAAATTTCGAATACGTTGAATAGTTATGAAAAGATAAAGTTTCATCAATTAAATCCATTTGTTTTGCTACTTCATAATAATCTGTTCCTTTATAAGGATAACCTAAAGAAACACGAATACCTGATGGTCTTAATTTTGCATTCCACTCCATAGTACTTTTCATTTCTTCTCTAGTTTCACTTGGATGTGCAACAATATTATATGAGAATGTTCTTAAACCAATATCATGACATTTTTGAAATACAGCAATCATTTTATTTTGTGAAAACTTTCTTCGAATGATATCCTTGCATATCCTTTCTGAAGTAGACTCTATACCAAATCTAATTAAATCACATTTTGCCTCTTTCATAAGTTGTAATAAATCATCGTCAACATCATTAATCGTAGTTAAACAAACAAATGGCAAATGTACTTCTTCTTTATATTTCATGAAAAATTTTCTCATATATTCTTTATCAAAGGTAAAAGTATCATCAACGAATGAAAATGCTTTAACAAATGGATAATTATCTTTTATCCAGCATAACTCTTCAATCATATTATTGATGTCTCTCAAGCGCAAATAATGTAGTTCAGCATTTGACGTTCCTTTTGTCCCTAGGTCCTGTTTTAAAATTTGTACTTCTGACAGGTTATGACAAAATGTACATCGGTACGGACATCCTCTATTCATTGAAATATTTACCCAGCCACGTCTTAAATTAGTTATTTTTTGAAAGTCCCAATTTTCTAAATCCATGAAAGGTAACTTAAAATTCTGCTTTAATGGACGCATTGGATTTTTTATTATTTTATTATCGCCCTTAAACCATACATTTTTAATATCCGTTATCAGATTTCCCTTTGCAATACTGTCTACAAGTTCAACTATTGCCTCTTCTCCTTCACCTCGTATTGCATAATCAAATACACTTTCTTTTGTGAACACACTTTCCGCATTCAAAGTAACATGAATTCCCCCAATAATAATTTTAATATTGGTATTAGTACTCCTTATTCTTTTACATAATTCCTCCATATCATTATAATGATTCTCTCCTGTAGAAATAGCAATAATATCTGGAGCATTTTTTTCAATCTTAACTAACAACTCGTCTATTAAAAATGGCACCCCTAAACTCTCAGAAATATGTAAAATATTAGTGTGATATCCATGTTCTTTCAGTATGGCAGATAAATATGAAACCCCAATGCTTAAACCAATAGGACAATCATAATTAGGCCATATAAATAATATTTTCATGATAATCACCCCTATCAACATAAAAATTAATAATTCAATAAAGCTCAAGAAATTTTCTCTATTTCAATTTTAAGCCAAAAACAAAATATGTCCTTTCATGCAATCCCATAATGTCTTTAGGAAATATATTCTGTATTGAAATTCATAACATCCTATAATTAATAATCTCTATTTTTTATTGTACCACAAATTCAGAACAAATGGTAGTAATTGTATGTTAATTTTTACAATTGGGCAAATTTTCAATCTTTTCGACATAGATATACATTTCAGCAAAATTTCCAACTTGTGGTAGACATTAGTTCCTTTTATAATTGCCATAACCTTACATTGTTGGCAACGTGAAACTATATCTTTATCACTCACCACCAAATTGCTTCATACCAAGTTTTAACCCTATTTCTTCCCAAGTAACTCCATAAATCGTAGCACCAAAGGTATAATCCTCAATGTAATGGAAAGTATCATCCTGCTCTTCATAAAATACCAGCTTATCCTTCTGCAATTCCTGATATGCTTTTTACCGCTTCTTTTTCTCTATAAATTTGCTTTTTCGTCAAAGATATGTATAATAACCGCAATTAAGCAATAGTTTTCATGCGTTCTGCAAATTTCATTGCTTTTTTAGTCGCTTTGTATTTTCCCTTTTCATGATATATTATTCTTTCCAAAATATAAAACTCTAAATATCTATTTGCACTATCCTCAATTTATTTCCTTTACATCACAGTTTGCGGAACAAATTCAATGGTCTTATGGACTCCTCCTGTTCTCCTTATCAATTCCTCTTGTCCCATTATCAATATTAAATTCCTTATCAACTTTCCAAGTTCTGTCTTATCTTCTTGACTTTTTCGATAATAGAATATTTTGGTTTGCACATTTTCATTGCAAATAAACATTTTCAAAACATCCCGATCAGTAATGTCTAAAGAATGTCCAAATATATATAGATTATGCCCAGGATATTCTACCTCACCCGAAATTGAATGTGGTCTTAAATAATTAGCATAACCGTCTTTAATCTCATCCACCCACTCCAAATACCTATTTCCCGTAGATTTATATATTCTTTGATAAAATTTCTTAAATGGCAATAATTCCAATTCCTTATCTTTTTTATCATCATCCAGATATTCATCAATTCCCAAAACCAAATTACTGGTATTTACATTTTTACTAATATCCGCTTTTCCATGAATATAATCACATTCAACTTCCTTTTCCTTACAGTATATTCTTTCATATGTATCAGAATAATTAAATGACAATACATGATCCAAATTCAATTTTTCTATATCTATATTCTTTTGAGTAACTGGCATTTTGCCAACAAATTCAACAATATATATTTCTAATGCACGAATCAATCTTCCTAATTCTGTATTCAAAAATGTAGCAAAATCATTTAATGTTGTATCATCTTTAAATGCCTTTTTCATACTTCTTTCTGATGCTTTCTGAACATCAAGCAATATTTTTTGCTTCTCCTTCAGCAGCTCATTAATTTCTTTACCGCTTTTCTTTACACTTATTGCTTCATCCAAAATCTGAATTACCTTTGATATTTCTGTTTCAAAATCAATCCAATTTTCCCCAATAGAAGATCGGCATTTTAAAAAATATTCCAACCATATGTTTTTATCAATATGAGTATAAAGTTCCTCCAATAATTTGTATGATATTGTAACCTTCAAATTATATGTACCATCATCATTAAAATTTTTTTTGCAATCCCTTTTACCAAAAGCTTCTAATAGTAGCTTTAGTAGATTTTTTATATCATCATTTGTTTCCAAATCATCAATAATATGATATATATAGTCCTTCCGAGATGCATCCCCACTATAAGTATAAATTCTTCTTACTATTTCGCAAAAATCAAGAAAATTGTCATATCTCGTAGGCAATCCATGCGCCAAATCAAATCCATTTCCAATAATAAGTATATTCATAATCTTTTCTCCTTCAACAAACAAAATACATATTGATTATACCATAAATCACAGTCTAAATATGTTAAATTTAAGTGAACTCAAAAAGGACATGAGATTTTACTCCCACATCCTTTTCTGCTTTATCGGCTTTTTGCAACTGCTGGCTTGCTGGCTTCTTTTGCCTTAGTATCCGTCGCTTTCTTTTTATTTTCTCTTTCGTATGCCTCAAAAGCCTCTGCCCCATACCGGAACTCCGGCTCTGCCACCCTTGCAAGCTCCATCGGATTTACAGCCTCCATATTGACAACGCTGCCTGTTTCCCTTTCTGCATTATCCGTCTGATACTGTCTCACATCTGTGGCAAGCTGTTCGGTCTTTTCTATGGCGGCATTTACACAATTTAATATTCCGGACAGCAGCTTTCTCTTTGCCTGAAAAGGCTTCTTTATCAATTCTGTCTTTGAGAACTTCTTTTCCCCATATTCCTTTTCCGGTTTATCCGCAAAGGTACGGAATGTGTTAGCAATCTTCTGTCCGGCTTCCCTCATGCCCTTGCCAAAAGCGTCAATCTTCCCAATACTCTTATCCACATCTTCTATGGACTCTTGCACATTCTGGCGGATATTTTGCAGTTTCTTCTTGATCCCAAGAAACTCCGACACCTTGTTTAAGGCAGCTTTCCCATTCTGTTTTGCCGCTGTTACAATCTCCCCCGCTTTTGACCTGATCTCTGCTTTGACCTCAAACAGCCTTTCTTTCATAGCGTGGCAGTCCTGCTCCAGCTTACTTACCGCCCTTTTGAGTGTCTGTTTCAGCCCTTTCTCTGCCTCCCGCTCTTCCATCTTATGAAGCTGTTTTTTTACCGTCCCCAGTTCCTCTAAGACCGAATCCATCTTTTTTTCCATGACATCTACATACGCTGCCATTTCAAATATACTGTTTGCAGCCTCTTTCATATTGTGTTTACGGAGCAGTTCAACCAATTCCATAAGGTTCTGTTCCTTTGTAAGCTGTACGGTTTCTGCCATTTCCATATTCTTATCCCTTTCCACAGGGCGGTTGCCCGCCCTGCCCTTTCTAATTTATTGGTATTGCCTAGCGGAATGGCAGCGGCTCCCCACTGCACTTCATAAAACCCCTGTCATCGGTCTGCATCTGCTGTGTGGCACGTTCCTGTCCCTCCTGCAACGCCTGCTCCTTTGCCTGCTGGTAAGTTTCAAGCACCGCATTGTTGACCTTCTCCCGGAACTCCTTTGTGATCGGGAAACATACATCCCTGTACTTATTGCCTGCCTTATAGGACGGCATTGCCACAAACATTCCGTTCTTGCCCTGCACCACGCTCACATTGCCTATTGCAAAACTTTCATTCAGCACGATATTCGCAAGACCTACCATGTTGCTGCCCTCACGCTCAAAAGGCGTTACCCTTACCGTAAAGTCCGGCTCATCCGGATCAGTGACCTCCTTTTTGACCTCTGCCTTTCCTGTCTGCTCCATTTCGTCATAGAGCTTTAAGATGTCTCCGTACAGTTCCTCACGGAACTCCTTTGTGATCGGGTTGCACACGTCCTTATAGACCGGGTTGTTGTATTCGTCCCTCTCCTTTGTACGGAAACTGGGCATGGATACAAAAGTACCCTTGCTGCCCTCAAGCACTGCAACATTCGTAACCTTAAAGCTGTCACCGAACACGACGGTTGCAAATGCCCTCACACTCTTCTCCGGTTTGTTTACTGCGTTTAATTGAATTGAATACTCCATAAGTTCCTCCCTTTCTGTCCTTTTGGACAATAAAATATTTTTTGTTATCTGAACTGCGCTCCACTATAAAAGTGTCAGGCAATTTCATTCTTCCGTTGGCAGGCTTCCATCCGGCATACGGATAAAACAGAATAATTGTTCCAAATGCCCCAAATCTGTTTTCCCATGCAGGTAATTCGCAAGGGTTATCAGAAAACCGTCCTGTTCATAGTAAATCCATTCTTCCCGCTCCTGCCCTTCCTCTTTCACGACGGTAACTGCAAAGTCCGGCAAATAGCCGCCTTCTTCCTCTTCAAAATTGCAAAAAACTCCTTCATGCAGGTTCAGTCCCAGTTCGGGGATATGCACCCACCATCCGCTTATGACGATCTGGTAATCCTCATCGCTTTCCATGATGTCGTCCGGCACTTCTGCAAGCTGTTCCATCTCCGCAAGGATTTCTTCCACTTCCCCCAGTCTGTATGCCTTTTCCATGCAGTACCTCCTCCCTGGTTCCTTTTACCTCACAAGTCTCTTGTTCCAACTGTTCCAGTGTGCATTGCCCGTCCAGCCATTCATGCACCGTATCCACGAAGTTTTCCTCTGCATCATACAGACATTCCTTATCCGCCCTGTCATAAATGACAGTCAGCATACTCTGCGGTACAAGCCGCCCCTCTTCCATATGACAGAAGAATCCCTCATGCACATTGATTTCATAGCGTGGCAGGTAAACATGGATACCGCTGGTCAGCAATATGCCGCCGTCCATTTCCGTCTTTCTGTCCGGTTCCGTTGGCTCGGCTTCACATTCCCGCAGAATATCCTCCACCATGCCAAACTGGAACTTCCTGCTGCTTTCTTCCATGCTATTCGCCCTCCTTGTAGATACAGTGGTAAATAAGCCGCATTGTCCCGCTGTTCTCACAGGTCAGCAGGGTAAGCTCTGTTTCTATCCCCTGTGCTTTCACGGAATTGTCATACGGTCCCACGACTTCCCATGAAACGACTTCATACAGATACACGTTTCCTTCTTTATCCATGACCTTTACCGTGTCTCCCGCTGAAAGCCTGCCCAGGTACTTGAAATAAGTGCCATACCTGCTGCCTCTGTGTCCGGCAAGCACACAGTTTCCAATGCTTCCGATTGCCGCCGTGCCGGGGATATGCCCAATCCCATAGGCAAGCTGTTTACTGTCCGCACCTTCCACAATGGGATATTTCAGTTCCAAGGCTTCTATCTCGATCAGACCGATCACATCCCCGGACGAAAGCAAGGCTGCATCCTCTTCACTAATGGAGGCTTTGGTATCCTCCGTTTCTTTTTCTTCTTCTTTTTCTCCATCCTCCTTATGCTCCTGTTCCATGTTTTGTTCAAACTGCTCTATCAGTTCATTTGTCTTATGATTCCCGTAGAAATGATAAAAAAGGGGGACTGACATAGCCGCCAGTCCCGCCACAATGAATATTGCTGCCAAGATTTTACGCATCATCTCCCCTCCTTTCCGGACGGAAAGCAGTGGTAAGTTCCCGGCTCCGCTACCTTTGCATTATCCTGTGTTTCGCAAAGGTCCACATCTTCGGTCTTTCCGTTCTCCAAGTCTAACTGCACGTTCAGTTCATTTAATCGTGCCACTTTCTCATTCAGTTCCTCTTCCTGCGTAAAAGGCTTTTCATATTCCTGCCTTGACTGTTCCATATCACGCTGGTACTGCTCAATGCGCTTCTCCAGTTCCGGTATCCCGGCAGATATGGCGTGGCAGAGGTTTTCCAGCTTAACCATGTTCCCCACTGGGCTTGTGGAAAGTTCCGCTTTGTAATCAGTCTTTCCCCGCAGCACCATATGATTTACGCCGATAAAGTTCTTTTCCACCAGAAGCTCAAATCCCTTGAACCTTCCGATATGGGTAGTTTCCCCGTTCTTGCATTGGCTGACCGCCTGCAGCATGAATGTCCCGCCGTCCGTGCGCTCCGTGAATTTTGTGCTTTTTCCGGCAGCGTCTACGATAATGGCAAAATCCGGCTCTGCAAGGAGCGCCGCCTCTGCGGTCTTTGTATCCTCACGCACACACTCTAATTTCTCTGTCGCCGCCTTAATATATTTGGGATAACGGATCATAAAGTTGTCCTGTAAGGAATACCTCTGGCTGTCATAACTGCTTTTCAGCATTTTCAGCCTCTGCACGTCGTTTTCAAGCTGCATTTTTTCCTTTATCAGTGGATTTCCGGTTGCCACGGCTTTTATCTCCGCATAGGAAAGGGTTGCCTCATCAATGTCCTCACAGGTTCTTGACACTGCCTTGCTCGTCATGACCTGTGAGATGAAACGCTGCTTATTTTCCACCAGCGACCAGGAATATGCGTCGAAGGTTCCTTTTGTGACATAGCGGTAGATTGCCACTTCATCGTTCTCATTGCCCTGCCTTACGCCGCGCCCTTCCCGCTGTTCTATGCAGGAAGGCTTCCACGGGCAGTCTACATGGTGCATTGCCGTAATGTGTGTCTGCACGTTTACGCCCGTCCCGCACTGGTCCGTGGAGCCGATCAGTATCTTCTTTTTACCGCTCCTCATATCCTTGAAAAGCGCCTCCCGCTGTGCGTCGGTCTTTGCGTCGTGTATGAAAGCGATTTCCTCTGCCGGGATGCCCTGTTTCACCAGTTCGGTTTTCAGGTAATTGTAAATGTCAAACTGCCCGCCGTTCTTTATACGCTCCGCCCAGTCCGGAGTCCATGCCGTTTTCGGTGTGCCGATGTCCGAGAAAATAAGCTGGCAGCCGATTTTACCGTCTTTGTTTCCGGCAAAATATTCGGCTGCCACATTCGCTGCTACCTTATTCAGTTTCCCGTCCGGGTTGTTCGGCGCATCCAGTTCCAGAAGTCTAGCGTCAGTACCTAAAAGCCTTGCCTCCCCTGTGATTTTTAAGAAATTGTCCACGCTTGGATCGACGCCGCCTCCATGGATCTTCTCCGCACGTTTCGCAAATTCTTCCATGACCTGCTTCACATACCAGTCCGGCTCGCTTTCCACGATGATCGGCTTCCCTTCCCTTAATGCAGGCACGGGAAGGTTCAGCATATCGGAAGTCTGCACATCCGCCACCTCACGGAACGAGGTCATAAGCTCCGGCACATTTGTGAACTTGTTGAAGCGGCTCTTGAACTTAAAGCCGCTACCTTCCACGGTCAGTTCCAGTGCGGTTGTCACCTCACCGAAATTCGACGCCCATGAATCGAAATGATAAATCCCCATCCGTTCCAGCGTCCTCTTCTGCAGATAAAGCTGCATGACATACAGTTCGCACATGGTATTGCTTACCGGGGTTCCGGTTGCAAACACAATGCCCCTGCCGTCATTGATCTCATCGAGGTACTGGCATTTCAGATACATATCCATTGCCTTTTTGGAGCCAGTGCTGGATATGCCCGACACATTGTTGATTTTGGAAAAAATCGACAAATTTTTAAAATGATGCGCTTCGTCCACCATGACGGAGTCAATGCCCAGTTCCTCAAACGTGATCAGGTCATCCTTGCGGCTTTCTTCTGTCAGTGCCTTTAGCTGTTCGTCCAGTTTTTTCTTCTGTGCCTCCATCTGCTTGATGGTCCACTGCTCCCCTTTTTCCGCCTTGATTTCATCAATCGCATAAGAGATTTCCTGTATCTGCGCCTGCAGCATACGCTCTTTCCGCTCCTTTGAGATCGGTATCTTCTCAAACTGCGAGTGGGACATGATAATGCAGTCATAATCCCCGGTTGCAATGCGGGATACGAACTGTTTCCTCCTGCTTTTCTCAAAGTCACGCTCCGTTGCCACAAGGATATTTGCAGACGGGTACAGCCTCATGAACTCTCCTGCCGTCTGCCCCACGATGGACTTTGGCACTACAATGACGTTCTTGTTGGCAAGACCGAGCCGCCGCTGTTCCATACATGCCGCCATCATGGTAAATGTTTTCCCTGCTCCTACACAGTGCGCCAACAGGGTGTTGCCTCCGAGAAGGACTCTTGCGATTGCGTTTTTCTGGTGGTCACGCAGCTTGATTTCCGGGTTCATGCCGGGGAATGTCAGGTGTGAGCCGTCATATTCCCGCAGGCGGATATTGTTGAATGTCTCATTGTAATAATCCACATATTTCTGCCGCCTCTCCTGATCCTTGAATATCCAGCTTTTGAACATCTCCTTCATCTGGTTCTGCTTTTCCCTTGCAAGCATTGTTTCTTTTTTATTTACCTCGTAATGGTGTTTACCCTCCCCGTCGTCTATCCTGTCACGTACAGTAACGGTCCGCAGGTTTAAGGTTTCCTCAAAGATAGAATAGGCGTCAATCCGTTTTGTGCCGTAAGTCTCCGTTGCCGCAATGGATCTGTTGTCCATGCTTTTTCTTTCAATGAACCAGTTCATGTTATAGCTGTTGAGTTTTACCTGTATGCCTGTATTTACAAATTGTGACCGTATTGCCCTTGCCCTGGGAGGCGTTTTTAACAGCTCATAGATGAACTGCTCATAATCCTCCGGCTCAATCCATGTGGTTCCGATACGCACGTCAATTTCAGACGCATCAAGGCGCTCCGGCTGCACAGTTTTCAATGCCTGTACATTGGCGCCGAATAACTCCGGGTTCTCTTTCTGGTACACTTCCGCAATCCTTAACTTGTCACGCACGTTTCCGGACAGGTATTCATCCGCCGTTTTCCATCCCATGTTCAAATTGTCCGGGTTGTATTCCGTTGGTTCCAGATATACAAGTCCCTCAAGGTCTTTTAAGAGTACCGCCCTCTTTACTTCCGCCTCCGCATCCGGGGAGAGTGTGCTGCCTTCCGGCAGGCTTTCCATTTCTTTGCCGATGTCAGGCTCATAAATGCTCAACATGAACGGGATATTGACTGTCCCGAACTCATTGACGGACACATTCAGCGCCTCCACCGCCGTTTCCACACGCTCCACCTGATTCTTCGCACGGATCGTCTGCTTGTAGAACATATCCGCTTTTTCCACCCTCCCATCTTCGTCCACAACTTCAAGAGAGCATAACAGAGGGTAATCCGCATCGTCACGGAAAGCCTGCCCATTGCCCCGCCCGGTCAGCGGTCCGTATTGTTTCACATAAGCATCGTACTTTTCACCCAAAAGTTTCTGCTGTGCAGCCAGTTCCTCGCTGCTGCACCCTTCCGTCTGGATAAAGATAAGCTGTCTTGTGATTGTCCTGATTTCATCCATATGCCGGATGCGTTCCTCTGCCATAGCCGACACTTCCTTGCGGTACATGACTGAATTTTCACGGTAATAGAGCTTTCCGTCCACAAAGGTATAAGTGTAATTCTTCACGTCGGGATCTGCCTCAATGATGTCCTCCGTGTTTTCCTCTTCCGCCGCAAGTTCCGCCACGTCGGTTATCCTGCCGGAAAGCTGCCCTACCGCTGTTTCCAGTGCGGATTTAAGGTCAAAGTTCTCGTCATGGTTGATGCAGCTTGTGTATTTGCTGCCATTGCCGAACATGCGTGTATCGTACTCCATTGTTCCGAGCATCATTTCCGGGTGTTCCACAAAATAGGAGTTGACCGCAATGCCGTTCTCCGTCCTGCCAAGATGCACCCAGTCCGGCTCCGTCACGATCTTGCGCTCCCTCTTTTGCAGGAATATGATGTCGCTTGTGACATCGGTTCCCGCACTGTCCCTGAAAGCGGTATTGGGAAGGCGGATTGCGCCGAGCAGCTCCGCCCGTTCCGCAAGGTACTTCCTTACCGCAGGGTTCGCCTTGTCAAGCGTTCCCTTGCTTGTGATGAATGCCACAATGCCGCCCGGTCTGACCTTATCCAGCGCCTTTGCGAAAAAGTAATCATGGATACGGAAATTGTGCTTTGCATACTTCGCATCATACAGCTTGTAATCCCCGAAAGGCACGTTGCCCACGGCAACATCGAAAAAGTTGTCAGGGTATTGTGTTTCCTCAAACCCCCTTACCTTTATCTGTGCTTTTGGGTACAGCAGCTTTGCGATCCGCCCGCTGATGTCGTCCTTTTCCACGCCGTAGAGCTTGCTTTCCTGCATGGTTTCAGGCAGCGTCCCGAAAAAATGACCGACGCCAAGCGCCGGCTCTAAAATAGTTCCTTTCTGGAAGCCGAACTTTTCCAGTGCGCCGTAGACTGCCTGCGTGATGACGGGGGAAGTGTAAAATGCCGTGTTGACGGTATCCCTTGCGTCCTCATACTCCGACGTGGAAAGAAGATCTTTCAGTTCTACATACTCTTTCTGCCAGCCCTCATTCCTTTCGTCAAAAGCCTGCGTTATGCCGCCCCATCCTACATAGCGGGCAAGCACCTTCTGTTCTTCCGGTGTGGCAGTCCTGCCCTCATGCTCTATCTGCTTTAACAGCCGGATTGCCTCCACGTTCCACTGGTATCTTGTTTTCTGCCCGCCTTTTGGCAGTTCAGCCTCCTCAAAGTGAAAGTTCCCTTTCCGCTGCCTGCTTTGCAGATTAGTCAGTTTATCATCAAACTGCTTTTCTAAGGCAGATTTCTTTTCATAAGGTGTTCTGGCATAATCCGCTGCATATTCATTTATTCTCCGCTGTATGACAAAAGTTTTCGCCCGGATCAGGTATTCCATAATGGAATAAAGCTGTTCATAGGTTGCGGAAAATCTCTTCCGCTCCCCGTCCCGGCTCTTTAAGTCCACCATAAAGGTATCCTTATTCTGGATATACTCCACAAGACCGTAAGCGTTGTTGTGGTATGCCTTTGTCTGATCCTTATCTTCCATATTGTTTATGGTGCGGTTTAAGAAATGCAGCTTATCCTCTTTTGACAGACTGCTTTCCGCTACCATCTGCAAGAACGGCTGGTATGGCACGATTGCGGAGCATTTTGTCAGATAGATTTCCAGCGCATCACGCAGGTCCTCGTCCATTCTCTCCACCTGCCGCAGAGCTTCCGGGAACAGACTGCCCGCAGAGGGCTTTGCCACACTCCCGTCAGAGTTTAATACTTCCCCCTCCACACGTTCCGCCACTTCCTGCGTTTCTTCCTGCTCCTGCTGTTTTTCTGCTGTTTCTTCCTGTTTGCTTTCTGCTGTCCGCCATGCTTCCGGTATTTCTTCCTGTCCGTTTTCCACCGTCTGCCATGTTCCCGGTATTTCTTCCGCAGTTTCCTCCGGCTCCTGTCCATCCTGCCGTTCTTCTTCCTGCCCTTCCTGCCTTTCTTCCTCCTGCCCGCCAATGCTGACCGCCGCAAAGTCCGGCTCCTGCAGCATACGTTCCTTGTATTCGTGGTAGATTTCCATGAACCACGGCATAGCGGTAAATGCCTCCGGCGCTTCCTTGAAACGCTCAAAAATTCCTTCTGTCAGATAATCGTTTTCTTCTATCATGTGCAGGATCAGGTCAGCGCAGTAACGGTAATCCACACGCTGTTCCCCTCTTGTGCCGTCTGCCCGTGGATAAGAGATTGTAATGCCGTCTTTATCCCTGCTGATCTTGCACTTGCCGTAGGAATTGTCCGTGTACTCTGACATGAAGAAGCCTTCCCGCTGTTCCCCGTATACGTTTGCAAGGAATCCCGCTTTGCTCTCCATGCTTAAATTCGTGGTAAAAATATCATAGATTAAAGTCTTTACCGAGATATACTGGATTTCCTCATTGAAATATCCCTTTAACGGTTCCAGCCACATATCCTGTTCCCATTTTTCCGTCTCTTCTTCTGTAAGCTCCACCGTATCAAATGTTTTCCGATGGATAAATCCAGCCTTGTCCGGGTTATGGCTTGAAAACCTGTCATGCTCAAGCTGATCCATCACATCATATGGAATCCTGTTATCCCTGTGCGGTCCGTCAAATACAAGCACTTCCTCAAACAGATAGTCGTAAAACTGCCTGCCGTGCCACACGGTTTCCCCATCGCTTGCAATGACCTCATCATAGGCATCGTCCCATGCCACTTCCATCTGCTCCTGTATTCCGGTTTTTTCAAGGACTGCCTGTAAGGTGTCTATGCGCTTCTGCTGGTGCTGTCCTGCATCCTCCGAAAGATACCTGTCCGCATCTTTTTTATAAATCCCTATCCACGATGCAGCAGAGTGTTCTTTCAGTATGCGGTCAATTTCCGAATAAGGCGCAGATGTCTGGTATGCGCCGTCTGCTATCATGCTGTCCACATAAGCCGCACAGTCCCACCAGTCAAGCTCCGTTTTCCACTTCGTGCCTTCCCCATCATAATATTCAATGAATATGCCTTCGTCTGTCTGTTCAATGTTGCACCTGCCGTAACGGTTTTCAAAGTTGTTTGATATGCTTGCAGCATAAGGATTCCTGCAGAGCAGCATTTCAATGAACTGCACCTTGTCGCTCATTGGCAGATCTTTTGTAAACACCTCATATAACAGCATGTTCGGGACCGGACTCCAGAAACTTTTCTGGAAAAACTCATCCATAGCCTCCTGCCATATTGCTGCCGATACTTTGTCAGGATCAAACGCTTTTGGCGGCGTATAATATTCCCCTGTCATGATCAGCGCACCCAGTTCACGCTCTATGGCTTTCCAGTTCACATAGCCTTCTTTTTCAGTCCCGCCCTCACGCCACTGGAAACGAAGCCCCTTTGTTGAAAATGTGTCATATCCGTGCAGCCCGTCCCCTTCAATGGGCCAGCCTGCACCGCCCTGTCCGTATTCCTTTAGGATTGCCTTTACACGCTCCCCCGGATCATAAATATCCTGAAACATTGCATAGATACGCCGTTTCCCATGTGCGAATCCGCTGCCCCGCATAAGCACCTGCTTCACATATTCATGCGGCACGGTAAGTACCTGTTCCGGCTTCTGGTAGGAATACTCTTTTGGAATCTCCATATCCCCGTTTTGGGCAATCAAAAAGGAAGCCTGTTCATAGCTTCCTTTCTGCGTGTCAGAACTCCCTAAAGAATTGATCTCATTCAGTTCCTGCTCAATTTCCCGGTCAAGTTCTGCCTGCCTTATATTCTGCTGTTCACTGATCTCTGTCTGCTGTCCGCTTCCCTCTAGTGGAACTGCATCACTACTTCGTTCATCACGATTTCCTCTGCCTGCATCCTTGCCTGCTGGCGCAGCTGCCACATCTCCATTGTCGAGTTTTTGTCCTTCGGCGGGTTGTTCTTTAAATAACTGCTCTCCAGTTCGTCCATCATCCGGTTCGCTTCGTTCTCCACTTCCTGCATCTTCTCCGCCAGTTTCCCGAACCTTAACAGTGTCCGGTATCTGCTGTTGTGGTTCTCTTTCAGGTACTCCATTGCCCTCACTGCGAACTTCCCTAAGTTCGTCATGCTCACCGTTTCCTCCGGTGCCGTGAGATCCGGGTACAGCATCCCGTCCGCTCCCTCGTGATACGTCATTGTTATCTCTGCCATTTGCAATACTCCTTTCTTCCATCTGCTCTAAATCATTTGCAATGCCTCTCAGCACTTCACAGGATATATCGCTGAGCAGAGATCCTAAACGGTAGACTTCCTCCTCTGTTGTAAATGCGGTAATAAAGGAGAAATTCTGTTTTTCAGTGGGAAGGTCAAAGCCACATCTTGTAAATACCGCATACATGACGCTTCTTTTTAACGCTTCCACTGCCGTAATCTCTTGCACTCTGCCATTTTCCGTTATCTGCTTGTTTCCAGCCAGATTCACAAACTCGGTGATGCGTTCACCAAATTCTGAGTCCATTATGACTCCGATTCGCTTTTCTGTAAAGCCTTTTAGGAAAGATTTATCAGATTCTTTTCCTTCGGGCAGGGCAGCGCCTTCTTTTTCCCTTATCCATGCAGCATAGGCTTTTACCGTGTCTCTGTCAAACTCCCATGTCAGACTGCTTTCCCTGCCTCCGGTATCGGATATGTCAAAAACATACCGTATTTCCGGTTTTAAGGCTCTTGACGGAAAGATTGCGATGCCCTTGCTGCCACGCCTTACATACCGCCCTACCATTTTCCATGTGTCGAAGTCTGCAATCAGCCTTGCCCCCGGTCTCTGCATATAGACCATGAGGATATTGTCAAACTCATAACGGTAGAGCTGCCCCGTAAGCCTGCATATGCTTTTCCATGCCCGCCCGCTTCCGGTCACTTCATCTATGGCAGCGTCATACAGCTTTGATGTCTTTGTATCTGCGCTCATTTGTCATACCTCCAATATTGCTTCACGGATGTCCCTGCCGTCTATCTCATCCCCAAGGCAGTCCCATCCTTCAAATCTCTGCCTTGCAAACAGTTCTATCCGTGGCAGATCCCCGCACAGCTCCACTATCCGCTCCCGTATCTCGTCCGGCTTTCTGCTGTGTTCCATGATCCGTGCATCGCACACCTGCGGGACGGCTTTCGATACCCTCTTTGGTCTGCCTTTTGTCCCAAGAATACAGATTTCTGAATTGGAGCGTGTCCAGAAGCCAAGCCCCGTAAAGAACGTGTCAGCTTTTTTATTCCGTTTTACCCAGTTGAACCCGCAGGTCTTATAGGTAAAACCCCATTCCTGCATGACAGAAATTCCTTCCAACAGGCAGGGGAACGTGATCCACAAAAAAAGGATACAGTCGTCACCGGCTATTCTTTCAACAGGCAGTGACCGTATATCCTCAATGTTCATGGTATGGTAATGGTTTTCTGCGCTTCTCCCTTCCCCCTTTTTGGAATACACTTTATACTGCCACGGGGGATCGGCATAAATGATGTTATATTTCTTCCCCAATATGCCTATGCCTCCTGTACCTTAATCAGCGTGGAAAACAGCTTATATTCTTCCTTATCCATTTCCACGGTAAAGGAAACCGCATCTTCCCGGCGTCCCGCCCATTCCGCTGCTTTCTTTATCTTTCTTGCAAGGCGCAGGAGTACAAAATTCTCTTTGGAAAGCTCCATGCACTCCTTAAAGTCCATTCCCTCTGCTTCAAGCTGTCCCTGCCTTTCCTGTATTTCCTCTGCAAGCCTTGTTTCTGCTGCTTTTTTATCTGCAATGTCTATGGATACCTCTGCCTTTGTCCTGCCGGAGCGCTCCCACTCCTTATGCAGCAGCTTTACCAGATATTCCATGTTTTTAACCGTTTCTTTTCCTGTTATTCTTTCCATATGGTTTCCCCCTTTTTTACCGTGACGATCCTGATATTTGTTTCTGTTCTTCTTTTGTATGGTACATTCCGTCATACATTCCTTTGTCAAGCATCTTAGCGAACACATCCGGCTCACTTGTCCCAAAGATATGTTCCAGACAGTCTCTTGCTGCGTTTTTTACCCTCTCCGGCAGTCCCTCTTTCTGCTCCACGTTCTTCTGCATCCAGAAATCCCTCCGGATCTTATCACGCAGGTCTGAAACATTCTCCACCCTGTCAGGCTCCCCGTACTCCTGTCCCAGAATGTCAAAGTCAATCCTTGTAATGTCCCTCCCAAGATAAACGCCGTGATCCCATTCTATGCCTGTCACCAAGCTGCCACTGTCAGGACGTTCCCCTTTCGGGTATCTCTCGTAAAGCTGTACGCCCCTCCCCACTATGATCTGGCTGTCCGCCATGCTCATTAACAGCAGGTTTTTGGGGCTTAACGCCGCAAGCACACGGTAGTCGTTCCCGTTCATGTTGCGCAGCACCTCTCCGGCATGGAACGTATGCTCCACAGGCTCATAGTGCAGGCATGTAAACAGCGAACATCCGTCTGTTTTCATGTTGTTTATCCGCAGGACTTCAAGACAGTTCTTGGGACACCGCCCCTCGTCAAAAGACCATTCGCCATCGTTAAAATTTCCCATAAGGAATCCCCGAAGCTGCGCCTCCCCGGTACAGAATGCCGCATGGATGCTTTTATTCTCCGCAAAATACAGCTCACTCCATTCACGGTTATTTTCCTTTGTGCCATATAACTGCCCTATGGCATCTGCCATGTCCACTGCGGAATCATCACAGACTTTTACCACCATTTCCATATATCTCCACAGATCCGTCAAAAAATTGGTTTCTGTCCCCTTCCGGTTTTCCACCACCATAATCATATCTTCTAACTTCATGCTTTCCTCCTTTTATCCGCATAAAAGGCAGCGCTTACCGGCGCTGCCCTGTCTCCATGCCAAACTGGAACAAAGAAAGCTGCCCGTTTCCCTGCACCTGATCCGGCTCTTTTTTCTTTTCATCTATTATCTTCATCATCCGTGTGGCGCACTGGGCAAAGGACTCCAGATACCCCTCCGGTCTGCCCGCATGACGGCGCATTGAAATCAGATCCCCGTTTTTTATGGCGGATGCAAGCCCCGAAGCATACCCAAGCACGTTATGCAGGCTTATCTGCTTTGCCTCTTTCTCTGTCAGCATATCCTTGTTTGAAAGAAGATAAAGAAAGTTGGGATCGGAAATATAATATTCCAATGCCTGTGCCGCACCGTCCTTTATCTCCCCCGCCCTTGCCACATAATTCTGGTTCACCTCCGGCGGCGCCTCACGGTAGAAAATTTCCGGGTATTTTTCATAATCCGTGCCGTACTCTTCCACCATCTTGTTTTTATAATACATGATGTGGTTCCTCACAAGGTTCATGTTCGTGCCGTCCGCCCAAAACGGATCACTGCCTCCATGCTCTTTCAGGTATTCCCAACGCTCAAAACACTTTGCAAGTTCTTCCGCAAGGTTTTCGTTTTCTTTCTTTTTTCCCATACGCACCGCCTATCTCGGTCTGCCTATGAACACAATGGAAGAACGCCCCTGCACTGGTCTGTATACTACCCCAAGCCGTGCATTTGCCGCCTCAACTACTTTTCCGTCGCCTACATAAATTGCTACATGCGTGATATTCATAAAGCGCCCATTACTGCTGTAACTGTAAAATATCAGGTCCCCCGGCTGCATCTCGTCATAGTTCACAAGCAGGTTGTTGTCATAGCAGAGCTTTCCCTCACTTGCCGCCGTATTGGACCCCTCATACATGATGCTTACCCCTGCACTGCGCCATGCATAATAGGCTAGGGAGCTGCAATCGTAATAGTTCCCGCTGTCACGGTATTCCTGACTGTACGGGTATCCTACCTTTGACAGTGCAAATGCCACGACTTTCCTTCCGTTTTCATCAGAAACGGCATCCACGATTGCCTGATACTGTTCCGGCGAAATCGCTTCCCCCGGATCGCCGCCCCCGCCAGTGTAGCCGAGCATTGCAAGATATTCCGGCTTCATCAGTTCGGCAAGCATCTCCTGTTCTTCCGCATCGAACCCATAGACGGAAATCATTTCATAGCACGTTTTCAGCCTTACATTGACCTCTTTGACCGTCGTGGTTGCCGTGTTGCCCTCATCATCAGTGTCCGTATCGGTCCTGCTGGTAATCGTATAGCTACACATATCGTCAAAGACGGCTTTCAGGTTCTGTTTTGCCTTGTCCGTCATATCCGTTGCAGTGTCGCCGTCCCCATACTTTACCATGTAGACCACAAGTATGTCGCAGAAATTGTCTGGTGTGCCGGAACCTTCAAAATTGACATGGATTTTTTCGCTTGCGTCATATCCGGCATGGTTTGTAAGCTCCGCATTGACCTCATCATTAAATTCCGACACATACGCCGACAGGACTTCCTGCGTCGTCTCCCCCGATGATATGGACGGGAAGAATATCGCAAGCGGCGAATTATAAATGACTGCTATAACCGCTATGATCGGAAGCGCAATGAGCGCCACGACTGCAAACAGCGCAAGCAGGAACAGCCCCACATACCGCACGATATACTTTGACATCATGGAAAAGCGCATCATCACGATGTCCTTTAAGGCTTTCCCAATATTGTCCTGTTTTTCCTCCTGCCGCAGCTTTGCTACAAACAGCTTTATCATACGGTTCCTTGTGGAGTTTTTCACATCACGTTTATCCATAGCGATTCCGACAGCTTCACCCGCAGCAATTCCGGCAAGTACGCCGCCTGCCCCTGTGCCTGCCGTAACCGCCGCCGTCTTTGCCGCAGCTTTTGAAGTTTCTTTTGCTGCTTTCTTCCCTGTCTCTTTTGCAGTTGCCTTTGCCGCCGTCTGTGCAGTTTTCCTTGCTGCTTTTACCGCACTTTCCTTTACCGCCTTTTCCCTGATACGGCTTCCGGACTGTTTTTTCTTGATCTTCTGCTGTTTCTCCCTGGCAGCTTTTGAACGGTAAAGATTCCTGCCTGCATCAGCGGCGCTTGTGGCAGGCTTTGCAAGTGTGCCAGCCGCCATATATGCGTCATGGACTTCACTGCCGCCTTCCATTTCATCCAGTGCGTTCCTTGCCGCAACTGAAACAACAGCAGCAGGCACGGCGGGTTTCTTTTTGATTGCTGCCTCTTTTTCCGCTTTTGTCTTACGGTACTGGGCATACATACGGTTTTCACGGTTCACGGACTGCCGGACTTCCTGCTCTTTCCCCTGTCTGCCCTGTGTGTTTGTGTCTGCATTTCTGCCCTTATGCTCCATGCCGTCAGAAGACGTTCCCATCCGCCCTGTCTTTCTTTTATCCGTAACGTGGACGGAACTCTTTTTTAGCTTTATCTTTCCGCTCCATGCCTCGCTTTTTCCTGCCGCAGTTCCGGCAATCTTCGGACCATGTTGGACGGTAAGGACATTCCTGCCCTTAATTTTTGTTTCCGGCGTTCCCTTTACATGAAGTTTGGGCTTTTCCTTTGTGTGGATTACCATAGGCTTGTCATCCACTTTTTTAATGTTCAACCTGCCTCACCTCCCATAACCGGACAACGCCCAGACCTTTCCGGTCAGGGCGCTGTTTATCATACTTTTTCAGTTCTGTTCCTTTTTCTTCTCCATTGCGATTTTCTCATGGATATTCGTATTATACAGGTTATAGAGGTCTGTCCCCTTCTCAATGGTATTGTCAAAAGGGATTACCACGTTTCCGCACTTCATAAGCCCCATACCGCTTGACGTGTTGGTAACAAAACGTAGCTGCGCCTCCGACACTCCGATTACCTCTGCCATGCGTGAACTGTCCGTGTTCGCCTGTTTTAAGAGCGCCACAAACTCCGAGTTGGCAAGCATGGTTGTCGCCGTGTAATTTTGCAGCAGATCCACGATATTCTGCGTGATTCCGGTACACAAGCCGCCCTGTTTTCTCACTTTCTTCCAAAGCTGCTGTAAATACTTTGCGGAATACTCTGAATTTAACAGCACATGGAACTCGTCAATGTAGAGCCATGTTGCAATTCCCCTCTTGCCGTTTGCAATGATGCGGTTCTGTATGCTCTCCATCATTACAAGCATTGTGATAGGCGAAAGCTCCGTACCCAGGTCACGGATTCCGTACACCGTAAAGCGGTTATCCACGTCTACATTCGTCTGGTGATTGAAGATATTCAATGAGCCGTTGACAAACAGTTCCAGTGACAATGCTATATCCTTCGCTTCCTCCTCCGGCTGGTTCATCAGTATTTCATAGAAATCGGACATGATCGGCACATATTTTTCCCTGTTCCGTGCAATCTCAATATAGAGCTTGCGCACACATCGGTCAATAATGGACTTCTGCCTTGAATTAAGGTTTTCGCCCATACACTGTTCACACAGACCGAGCATAAACTCCCCTTTTTCCCTTATCATGCCCTTGCTGTCATTAAGGTCAAGACTCCATACGTCCATATCAAGCGGATTGACATAGTTATCCGTATAGGTTGACATATTTACCACTGTTCCGCCGTAAGTCTCTGCAATGTCAAAGTATTCATTCATCGGATCAATGACGATAATCTCATCATTGCCGGATAAGAACACATTGCCCATTTCCATTTTACAGAAGAACGACTTGCCCGAACCGGGAACACCGAACACAAAACCGTTGCCGTTAATCAGCTTTTTGCGGTTCCCGATATTGATGTTCTTTGACACCTGATTGATACCGTAATAACAGCCCTGTTTGTCGTTCAGTTCCTGCACGTTAAAAGGCATAAGCACCGCAAGGCTCTGTGTCAGCATGGTACGCATGGTTTCCACCTGTCTTACCCCAATCGGCAGTGCGGTATTTAAGGACTCCCTCTGCTTCAGATAGTGTTCCTCTATTGTGACAGAGTTCCGCTTGCCTATGGTTTCCACCGTCTCCGTCATGCTGTCAAGTTCCTCTTTCGTGTCTGCCATAAGGATAATCGTTACGGACACATAATAAAGGCACTGGTCATTTTCCCTTACATCGTCCATGATTTCCTCAATCTCTTTTTTCTCAATCCGCTTGTTATATGAGATTTCCGAGGAAAAATCGTTATTCTTGTTCCTCACACGCTGCTGCCTGATGATGTCCGATTCAATGCCGAGGTATTTCTTCTGTAAAACCTTCGTTGTCATATCCTTTGGGATAGGCACTACATCAATGCTTGTAATGGAATGTACCGGAAGGCTTGTGATCTCATTTAAGAAGCGGTCTGAAAGGCTGGACGGGTATTTCTTGATGAACAATGCACGGCAGAATTTCTTTTCGTCCTTGAAATAATCCGGGTAAAACTGTATCATGCCGTTGCACAGGTCATTGCGGAAGTCCGCACCTACCTTTTTCGCTTCCCTTATGTCAAAGTCAAAGCTGTTTTCATCCCCCAAATGGTAATAGTCATACAGTACCTTGATGCGCTCATTGCCGGAAAGCGGTACGATTTCTGCGCCAAGCTCCCCAAACGCCTTATGCACGGATGCCTCAATGGTTGCAAACTGCGCCTTTGCCTCTTCAAAATTCTTGCGCTCAATGGTAATGGTAAGATAGCGTTCCTGCTCTATCCCCTGCCTGCCCTCATGGATCTTCTGTTCCATGATGTCGTTGTAAATCCTGCGGAAACCGTCATAGCCGTCGTCCTGCCGCTGTAAGAACACATAGTCCCTGACCTGTTCCATATCCTTGTTCTTATTGTTGATTGTGATCTTGAAACTCACGTCCAGCGAATTTAAAAACTTGCAGTACCGCTCAAAAATGTCAATCTGCTCTGTTTCATTTGTAGTGGTGTAATTGATGTCCTGAAAACGGTAACACTTTGAGAAGCGGTTCCTTGCCACTTCAAAAATGCCGTTCTCTGCCACCTTCATGATCTCAATCGTCTGTTGTATGGATTTCGGCGCCTTATAAAGCGGTTCACTTGCTTTTTTCAGCTCCTTAAATCCGTCTGCAAATAAGCCCAAATCTGACCTCCCTTTCTATGCCATAAAAGGCATTGCAGCCGGAGAAGTCCCGGCTGCATGATACCAGAACTTTCCGACCGATAAAGGTCAGTTATTCCATTATTGTTGCTCCCTGATTTTTCCTAGTGTCTTACTTTATACACGATCACGCCGACTGCCGCTGTGATGGCTGCAACAACAGCCACGATTTTCCCTGTTCTCTTTTTCATGTGCCTGTCCTCCTTTCCTTTTTATGCGTTCCTTAATGCTTTGTTTTGCTGGTTTTCTTTTTCCCGCTGTCTTTCTTTTTATCCGTCTTTTTCCCCGCTTCCTCTTCCATGCGTATCTCACGGATTGCTTCCTCCCCTTCAGTGGAGACATAAGCAAGCGGGCGGTTGGCAAAGAGCATACGCATCTTTCTTCCCATATACTCATAGAACCCCATCCCGTTGAATGAATAGAACCCTCCAAGCGCTATCGGTGCGGCAACAGGAATTGCCACATACACACTGGGAGTAAGACCGATATAGCGGTATAACAGCAGGACAATCCCGCCGCCCGCTGCAACCGACGCCACGGAGAAGATAAGCTGCTTTGCCGTCAGCCCCATGACAACGGATTCCTTGTAACGGTCAATATCCTTGTTGATTTCAATTACCAATCCTGAACACCTCCTGTCTGTCCTTATCTGCTCATTTCCTTCTTGACCTGTTTCTTATCCAGTCCGTTTGCCTGCTCATATGCTGCCATTCCATCAGGGCAGAGTCCACGCATCTTTTCCGCATCAAACAGATAAAGAGGATAACTGCAATAGCCGCTCCTCTGTTCTATTCCCGTAAACTCCGCAATCTTGTTTTTCACAAGGAACCCCTCAAGTTCCGGCATGTTATTGGTATCCACAAAGGCACAGTAGGAAGGGACGGGAACAAGCAGGTTGACCGTCACATCGCCGTAAGGTTCCGGGAACCCGTCATCCGCTGTTGTCATTCCCACATAAAGGCTGTTGCTATCCACATAGGTGTTGACTGTCAGCGTTACATTCTCCGTAGTCCCAAACTGGGTTTTCAGTTCCAGCGCCCCCTCCGTTTTCTCTTCCTGCTCCTGTTCTTTTTCCTCCGTCTGTCCTGTTTCCGGTTCTGCTGGTGCATATTCCGAGCCGTTCCGTTCCATGATTTCTGCAAACTGGCAGATATGATACAGATGGTTATCGACTTCCGTATGACATTCGTCAATATAGCGGCAGATGCGCTCCTGTTCCTCACCGTCTGAATACTTGATTTTGATCTTCTCTCCATCTTCGATACGGAACAGCTCATCATACCTGCTGTTGATAAACCGGATACCCTTTTCTGCTTTACTGATATGGTGATCCAGCCATTCTTTCACATAACAGTGGATTTCAACATTGCCACTGTCTTTTTCAGGATTACAGCGTACAAGGTATGCGTACTTTTCCGTTTCCACACGGAAACCGTACTCCGTCCCCGGAAATCCATTTTGGGGATGCAGCAGCGTAAATTCCCGCATGGTATCCAGATTTTTTAAAACACTGTTTTCGCCAGAACACAGGACTTCCTGTAACTCCGCCTCAAATTCATCCGTTTTCCACTGACTGTTTAATTCATGGAAATCGGAATGAAATTCATTGCCTGCCCCATATCCGCCCTGCAAAATTCCGATGCTTCCTGTCTGCCCCCGGATCTGCATACTCTGCTTGTAAGCGTATTTCTGTTCTGCCTTTGTCAATGGTCTTATTTCCATACAGCCCTCCTATAATCCTAATGCCTTGCTGGTAAGCGACTGCGCCCCTTTCACGCTCCCCACGGTAAGGGCAATCGTAAAGGTCATCTCACACAGGTAAATGAGCGTTTTTGCCCAGTCCGAGTAACTGCCCGTAAAGGACGGAAGCCCCGCACTGATGAAGGCATTGCACAGCATGATTGCCAGTGCCATTGTGACCGCTTCAAACACCACGGATAAGAAATATTTGGCATAAGTGCTTGCCGTATTCGCTACGTTCCGGTTGCCTGCCAGTGTGGAAAAGGCAATGGAGCCGATTGGAACGATAATCATGATTTTCAAAAACCGGAAATACACTGTGTATATCATAAAAAAGCCACAGATAATGACAATGACACTTAACAGTGCTGCCAGTATCAGCATGATAAGCCCCTCACCAAACCCTAAATCCTTTATGACCTGTGCCTGTGTGCTGTCAATGGTAAGCGTGGTGTAGCCGCCCGCCGACAGTGCGTTCACAAGGTTCCCGATTGTGCTGAAAAATGCCTTCATGATAGTGACATTGTTTGCCACGAGCCATTCCGAAATTCCGAGCCTTATCAGCATACGCAGGATTACCTCAAAGCGCATTTCCTCACGCACGTCCACGCTCTCCGCACAGAACCCTATCACGAAGAACAGCACCACAAGTGAGGAACCCACTGCCACGAAGATCGGTTCCACGCTTTCCACCATTGCCCACGGACCTCCGCCCTTAAAATTTACCGGGGACTGCCCCAACAGGGCAAATACAAGGCTTACCTGATTGTTCCAAAACCCGAACACCATCTGCAAAAGGTCCAGTATCTTGTCCCCTAACTTGAAAATATCCACTTATTTCTCACCTCTCTCCTTTCTGGGAAAGGGCAGTGTCCTGCCCTCCCCTGCTGCCTTTTTTTCTTAGAAGCCGAGAAAGGTAAGGACCGTGGAAATGCCCGCCATCATAACCCCGGCTACAATTCCCTTGAGTGCAGAGTTCATGGTTGAGGAATCCTGCTGCTGGTAAGCCTGTGCAAACTCCATTACATTCTTTGCAAGGATAATGACGCCCACCGCACCGATGATTGCAATCACGAGTGTCTTTAAGTTGTCAAGCGGCTGTGTGATCGCACTTGTTCCTGTGCCTGCCGCAAGCGCTGTCATAGGCATTGCACCCACTGCAAGGTATGCCGCACCGCAAAACACAGTCACTGCCTTCTTTGCCTTTGATAACCTGCCCTTTCCTGCCTTTGTCTCTGCTGCCGTTGTCTCTGAAATAATCTCTGTTCTACGCATAAAAATAATCTCCTTTTCCATTTTGGTTTTTAACTGCTCTATCAAGACGGGCTTTTGCCCGGAATACTGTTTCATCGGGCTTTCCCCGATGCGTTGCTGCTTTAACCACCACCTTTCCGTCAGGAACTGCCCCCTAATTTGCTGAGCGGCGCACTGTCTGGAACGTCTTTCTGATCTCACGCATCTTTATGACATCCGTTTCCGGGTAGAATACCGCCAGTATGGTCTTTGTGGGCATACCGAGTGCAATCATCTTGTGCAGCTCGTCTTTCTGCTCTTTGGAATACTTCCATTGCGCCATACGGTTCATAATGGTATCTTCGCCCTCCAGCCTGCGCCCTCCGGCTTCCTGTTTGGGTACAGTCTCTTTTGTTTCCTGTTTCTGCTCCGGCTGTACTTCCTCCCGTGTCGGTCCACTCTCCTGTTCCGGTTCATCCTCCTGTGCATACATGAGTTCATTGTCCTGTTCCCTGCCTAACCGCTCTTTCTCTTCCTGTTCCTCCATGCTGATGAAACGCTTCTTCATTCCTGCATCCGTGAGAAGTTCAAAATCCTTATAGTCTATCTTGTCAATGTAGACATTTTCGCCTTTCTCTTTCAGCCCTTCATAATAGGAAAGCGCCTTCGGTGTCAGCAGTTGGTAAAGCTGCCCCTGTACGTCCCCGCTTCCTCCCGGAACATGGACATATGGCTTCCCTTTCCCATCGGCGGTCTGGTCAAATGCCGGATGCCCGAATGGTATAAACTTGCTGTCCATAATCGGATCAAAGCCACGGATAAAGATAATGCATTTCTTGTTGTCAAGTTTCCGCACTTCATCCGGTGTGAAAAGCTCCCTGCCAAGCACGTCGTAATTGCGTGAGGAACTTCCCTGCCTGCCCTTTGTCTCACCACTTGATTTCTTGTCAATCGTGCCTTTACCAAGCAGTTCCGAGACATATTTGTGCGTACTCTGCTCATTGCCGCCGAGATAGATGAACGTGTCGCAGTTGCCGGGTATCGTTTCCCAAGTATCTTTGAAAAGCGCCTTTAACTGGGCAAAATTCTGGATAATGATGATACTGGAAATCTCCCTGGACCTCATGGTTGATAAGAGGGAACAGTAATCATCCGGCAGTGCGACGTTGTAGGCTAAGAATCCGGCGCCTTACTGTCTCACGACAGCAGGTTTCCGAACCCTCGCCCCGGAACCGCACGTACACCTCTCGATGTATACGGCTCCCCACTATACATCCTCTACATTTATTTATGGATTCTGTCATAGCAGTCTCCACACACTACAAGCGTTTTTCTTTTCTTCTTGTTCATAATCGCTCCCCATTCCGTATTAACATCAAGGTCGCTCATACTTTTTACCTGATATACCTTAACCGCTGGCACATATGCGCCGCACATTTCGCAGACATTCGCCTTATATCTGAAAAACAGTTCTTTGGGCTTGTTCATCTGCTCATATTCGGGTATGATGTCTGCATAACTTCCAAGGGCATATTTCACCCTGCGGAATCCCTCATTGTAGAGGACTGCATACTTTGTACCTTTCTGTGTTTTGTACGGCACTTTAAATTCTTTGTTTTTGGTATATTTGAGCTTTGCTTTTGTCATCGTGATACGGTATTTTGCCGCAACGGTCTTGTATAGGCTGTATTCCATGACATAATGGAACTTATTTAATACGGAGACATTACTCGCAAGTCGGTAGTAATTGTAAATCCCCCGAATCTGCGCATTGTACTTCCGTACCATTTCATGCACTGGCAGAAAAATATAGTCGTTCCGCTGTAACGGCTTCCAGACTTCTTTTTCCCCTGCCCTTGACACGATTTTCAGCACACCGTATCCTAACAGTTTCCCCACCCATTTCTCTTTTGGCAGGTACAGCTTGATTTTGCCGGTGTAGGCTTTAACAGTCCCTTTTCCTTTGGCTTTTTTCAGCGCACTGTCGTTGCATACCGTAACGTCATAGCCGAGAAACCTCGCTTTGTCGTCACTGTTCGTGATGAGCGTCTTTTCCACAGACAATTCCAGTTTCAGCGTTTCCTCAAAGAACCTCCCAATATCGGACTTTATCTTTTCAGCGTCCTCTTTGCTTCCGATTACGCCAATAAGAAAATCATCGGCATACCGTACATATTGAATCCGCTTATAACCTGTGTCCATTGGGTCTCCCATAGGGATTTTCTGGAACCCTCTCTTTAACTCTGCCAGTCGGCGTACCGCTTCCTGCTTTTCTGTATCAGAGTAGCCGTCCCATTCTTTTCGGATTTTGGCTTTGCACCTTTGGCGGTATGACTGTTTTCTGGAATACTCATTGTTCCTTTTTCTGCCCGTACCTTTATCAAATCCCTTTTTGTAGCCCTCCATAAATCGGTCAAACTCATTAAGGTAGATGTTTGCAAAGATTGGGCTGATGCCAGAACCCTGGGCTATGCCGCTGAACGTAGCATTATATTCCCAGTTCTCCATATACCCTGCTTTGAGGAATTTCCAAATCAGCTCAATAAAGGCTTCATCTTTAATCCGCCTGCGCAGGATATTTATAAGGCTGTGGTGGTCTATCGTATCAAAATACGACTTTATATCTCCCTCCACAAACCATTTCACACCTGTAAAGTTCTGCTGTAACTGTAAGAGTGCCGTATGGCAGCTTCTGCCGGGTCTAAAGCCGTGGGAATAGTTGGAGAATGTCGGTTCATAAATACTTTCAAGAATCATCTTAATGACTTCCTCCACCAGTTTGTCGTCTGACGATGATATCCCAAGCGGTCTCATTTTCCCGTTTTTCTTTTTGATATACTGTCTGCGGACAGGGTTCGGCTTATAACTGTGGTCTTTCACCGCATGGATGATTCGCTCCACTCTTTCTTTACCGTAACCGTCGAGTGTCAGCCCATCTATGCCGGGTGTCATTGCACCTTTGTTGGCGTAGATGTTTTGGAGAGCCTGCAAATAAAAATCCCCATTATAAAGATTCCTGTACAGTCTCTCGTACTTGTAGTTTTCCTCTTTCGAGTGTTTCTGTAGATTCTCCAAAATAATCTTTGGACTTCTCATAGTGTCTCACACACCTTTCCTAAATTATTTCAGTCGTATAGCTGTCTCCCTTCGCCATGTGAACGGTATTACCGCCTCGGACTACTATGGAGACTCCGTAGCCATGCAGGATATTCAGGCACTGTATGCCATAGCTTAAAATGGTAAGCGTTCCTGTTTAGGCTATCCTCGTTTAGGCTTGTCTGTACAAGCGTGTCATGTTGTCGGCTATGACGTTCGCCGTTTTCCGCTTATTGCGGCTGGTCAGTGCGGAATGTGATGTGTAGACGCAGTTCGCAAACTCTGCGTACACCCTGCACTGCCTGACGTATAATAGCTATCTTCCGTCAGTGCTGACGATAAAGCCCCTCTGGCTGTCATTTAAGCAGTGTAGCTGTTTAACCTCATACATGACATTTCATCTTGATGCCCGTTCACAGCCTGATAACTGGCTGAATAGCACCGTTGCCGACATGCTATACTCCCCGTCGGGTTTCCCTTTCGGATAAGTCGGTTGATGATAGGAATCAGGCTTCAAATGAAGCCCTCACATTGAACCTACTATCTTGCTAAAGATAGATTACAAACAAGCCCGCGCGGAACAAATGGGTTCCGCTTACGAGCGCACTGCAAATTCGTCAAGCATGAAGGTTACATGGATCGGGAGCCGCCCGCCGCAGTTGAAATCCGCCTGATAGTAAAGCTCCTGAAAAATCTGTGTATAAAGCATTCCAATGATGAAATTGTAGGACTTGTCAGAATCCGGAATTACACAGAACAACGCCGTTTTTGTTTCCCCGTCCCCATTCACGCCGATCCCAAGTTCCGCAAGGTCTAAATCATCCCTTGACAGGAGCCTTAGCACCTGCTTGTTTTCCAGAAAGGCAAGCCGGGAGTTGGCGCTTATGATAATGGAACGGACGGTATCGCCCGCACCACGCATACACTTGTTGTACTGTTTCACCGCAGGATGTGCAGAGCCGAGCTTTGAGGTTTCCTCAAGGAATTTCATGCGCACGTCCAGTCTTGAAGGCTTGTTCTGTTCCGTCACTTCCGCTTCCCCCAAAAGCTGCAGGACTGTCTCAAAGTTCCTCCTTGCAGGCGGCTCTTCCAGCCACACATAATAAAAGATTGCCTGTAAGAACAGCCCTTCCGCCTTTTCCCAAAAGGGATCGGAGGGAGTTGCGCCTTTTGGCGTGGTATTGCTGATAAGGTTCGTGATCAGCTTTACCACGTCCGTTTCTTCACGGATATAGGAAAACGGATTGTAACAGTCCGACTTTTCCATTTCCAGAAGGTTTATGACCTTTACGCTGTAACCGTTGTTTTTTAACATCTCCCCGCAGCTCCGTAAGATTTCCCCCTTTGGATCAGTACAGATAAAGGAACAGTTATGCGGCATCTGCATCAAGTTCGGCTTTACCTCATAAAAGGTCTTTCCTGCGCCGGAACCGCCGCATATCAAGATGTTCCCGTTGAGTTTCAGTCGCCGGAAATTCAGCGACATTTTCACGTTCTGGCTCAAAATGCGGTTGAAATTCTCGTCCTTGTCCGCCAGTATTTTGTTTGCCATCTGCGGCGATTCAAACCTTGCCGTTCCAAACTCTTTCCCCGGCATGAAATTCCGCTGGCTTGTGATATACATTAAAAGGGCGGTAGCATAGACGATTAAGGCTATCACTACCGCTTTTAAGGTTGTTTCATTATAATAATTTGCAAAGGGCTTAGCGCACACACCATTAAAGGACTCCTGAAAAGCGTTCATTTCCATTCCCGGCTCCCATGCGCCGTTTAAGAGATACCCCGCATAGGCGCACAGCACCGCCCCCATCACGACAAACCACAAAGACACTTTTTTCTTATTCTGCACCATAGGCGGCTACCTCTTTTTCGGTGCAGGCGCTTTTTTCGGTGCAGGCTTTTTCTTCCGCATACGCTCCTGTTCCTTTGCCTTCCGCTCCATATCCGCATACCGTTTCCGCACCTCTGCGCTTACCCTGTCATAATGCCCTTCATACAGGTCTTTCCCTTTCATCGTGCCAACTACCCTGTTGTCCACAGAATATATCTTGTACTCCTTGTCACGGTCAAGAAAAGTCAGTATGGTCTTGCCCTCATGGATCTCCATTGCCCTGTCCTTGTTTATCCATACATACTGCGCATTTTCGCCCCATGTTCCCGGTATCCTTGTCTTTATGGCATGGTCATTTTCCTCTGCTATCAGTTTCTTCGTTATAGTGATGTCCGTAAGGTTCGGGTTCTGTGCGGCGGCTACTGCCTGCATACGCTGCGCAAGCTCACGGTATCCCTTCATGCGGTTTAAGAACATTTCCTTATCCATAAGGACTCTGTGCTGCCCGCCCTCCTCTTTGGAAAGGACGCCGATCCGCTCAAGCTGTCCCACTACTTTTTCCGCCTGTTCGTTTTCAAGGCTGAAGTTTTCCTTTACTTCCTCCACACTGATGCTCTTTTTCTCCATTGCATAGCTGCCGACTTTTTCAATCAGACCGTCAAGCGCCTCCCCCGCCCTTGCCGCTTCCTCAGTGTGGAGGTTTTCGTTTCCCTTTTTCTGCTCCTTCAAAAAAGACAGTACCTTATCCATTTCCTTTTCGTCCCCGTTTTTGAGGTAATCGTCAAACGTGGCAATCCTGCCGGATTTCAGTTTCTGTATCATCATATTTACCCGTGGGACTGCTTCCGTGTGGAAGATGATCTCGCTCATGCCGTCCTTTTTGTTGATGTCGGGCAGGACGGAATAAAGCAATCCGTATTTTTTCGCCATCTTCTCGACTTTCTTTGTGTCCTCCGTTGGGAACTGGAACACCTGCATATCCCCGCCTTTCATAAGGAGCCTGCGCATGTCCGTCTTTCCCATCGTTTTTTCATGGTCCATGACCGCAATCAGGAACTCAATCGCTTTTCTTATTCCTTCAATGGTTCCTCCGCAGACTTTCATTGCAATATCTACCCCGTCATAGCCGACTCGGATAATCTGCACTGCCTCCTGTATCTCTTCCGCCATATACTACACCTCCTACAAACTTGCTTCTTTTTTTACCCGTTTCTGCATCTGTGCGGTATCCGTCCGCCTGATTTCATCCTCGCTCATGGAAATGCCGCAGGCATACAACAGTTCCGATAAGGTTTTTACTGCCTGTTCTTCCTGCACACGGTACATTTCAAGCGAAATGAGCAGGTTTTCAATCCTCTGTATCCAGTCCGGCGTAAAACCTGTGAGTGCTTGGTATTTCCTGCATACGGCATCCCTGTCTGCTCCTGCGTCCGCAAGCTCGTCAATCAGCTTGTTCGTCAGTTCTCGGTCATTCGTCCGGAACGCAAACTGCACCACAAATTCCTTGTCACGCTCTGTCATGGATATATTTTTCTGCCGGAACAGTTCCGCCGTTTCTGTTACTGCAGCCAGTCCCATTACTGTCCCTCCTTCATCGTATTTTCATAGACAGCGATGTTTATGATCTCCTCCATCTGCTCTGCCGGGATTTTGCTGTTGATTAGCACAAGCAACTGCTTCTCCGACAGCCCTTTCTCAATGGCGCCCCGTACCTGCACAAGCTGTTCCGGCGAAAGGTCTTTTTCCGTAAGCAGCTTTACAATGTCCGTTTTCTTCTTAAAGAAAAGCCGTGAGAACATGGAACTCATCACGCTCCCCCTGTCTTTCCTCTCCATGCGTTCCACCGGGACAAAGCGGACTACCCTGCCGTCCTTATCCACAACTGCAGCGTGGTATTCGATTCCGGGATAAAGTACTGTATCAGGCGCACCGGGCGCACTGCTTTCAGCCTGTTTTTCCGGCTCCTTTTCTTTCTCCGGCTTTTTTTGTTCCGGCTCTGCCCTGCCTGCCTTTTTTACCTGTTCCTCCAACGCTTTTCTCTCCTTCCTTATTTCCTCAATCTCTCCATGCAGCCTCGCAATCTCTACCCTCGCCTCATTCAGTTCGTTCTGCTGTTTTTCCAGAATGCCATCCTTTTCGGAAAGCTGTGCAAGAAGGTTATTCTGTATCTGCGCATCCTGTCCGGCAGTCCCGATCTCTTTCAGCTTCTCATTTAAGGCATCATACCGTTTCTCCTGGCAGGCAATCTTCTGGGCGACCTCATGGATCTGCTGCATAAGCTCTTTCGCATATGCCATATCCTGCCCGCTTACCGGCTCCGCCTCCTTTATCTTGCAAAGCACCTGTGAGAACAGGCGTTTCATGGTGTATGCTGTATTTTCTGCACTGGAAAGCACTTCGGTTATGGTATCCATTGGGACGCCCTTTTCATAGAACTCCAAAGCCACCGCCATCTGCTCTCCGCTTAACCCCTCTTTTAAGATTGCCGCCTTTTCCTCTTTGCTGTAACCGTTTCGCAGGCATCTGGAATATACGCACATCTGCCTGTAATCATACTTGCCGCTGCTGTATTCCTCCGTTTCCTCTTTTGTCAGCCCGAACCGCAGGTCATCCTCAATAAGCCTTACGATTTCCTCCGTATACTTCGGGTTCTGTTTGATCCTGCCAAGATATGCTTTCAGATCCATGCCACTAAGCACCGTCTGTTCCTGCATAAAACCTCCAATCCTGCCCGTTTTGGGCAAAAATTAAGCAGCCATTCCCGGCTGCCATGTCTTACCTGCTTTTTTCCTTTTGTCCCCTCTGCTTTTCCTGCCGCATTTCCGGCTCCGGTTTTCCTGCCCTTTCCCCTGCCGTGATTTCCGCAAGGATACGGGCGGCGATCCGTTCCTCTTTCGCCACAGCCTTTTCTTTTTCCCTTATCCGTGCTATCTCGCTCCGGTAATGTTCCTTAAATTCCGCAAGCTGCCCTGCCGTGTACCCTTCCTTATCAAGCCTTTCCGACAACTCCGCATACTGCCCATGCTCTTTCTCAAACAGGGTTTCCCCACGCTGGAAACAGTTTTCACACTCCTGCAGCGCCATAAGCTGCGCCGCAATGTCAAAGAGCGGCTTCATCCTTGCACGTTCCTTGAATATCCGGCTTTTTTCCCTTGATGTCTCTTTCTTCCTGTCTGCCATCTGCGCTGCCGTCTGCCTTATGTCCCCCACCGTAGAAACATCGTGCCTTGCAAGGAACAGGTAATCTTCCTGTAACTTCTGCATCTTCCTAATGTCGTCACGGTACTGCCATGCCTTGCTGTACGGACGTTTCTTTAAAAGCCCTGTTTTGTAAAGCCTTGCAAAATAGCGTTTCTGTATGCCGGACATTTTCGCCCTTTTATAGCGTTTTACCCGGCATCGCACAATCTTTGTTTCCTGCACCGCTTTTATCTTCCCATAGGAAGAAAGGCTCTCCTGTTCAATCCGTTCCCTTATGCGTTCCTCCGTGTAATTTTCCCCAAGCGACTTGCACCGTCTGAACCTGCTCATGCCCATAGGCTTGATTGCAAGATATTTCCCTTCCGTCCGGTATGCGTTCTTTATCCCATACCCCATATCGGAAAGCACGGATAAAAAGGACTCATAGGTTGCCGACCGTAAGACTGCCGCATCAATGTCACGCTTTATCATGTCCGCCCACACAAATTTCCCGTCCCTGAAATCATTCCATTCCTTGTAGTTTTCAGATTTCTTTGCCCGATCCTCCGATATTTCAATCGTGGAAAGCCCGTACTCTTCACACAGGCGGTTCGTGATGGGCTGTATCTCCTTTGCCCAGTCCCCTTTCTTATAACGGTACTTTCTGCCGTCACAGAAACTTACGCTGTTAAAGATGATATGACCGTGGATATGGTCCGTATTGTCATGCACCGCATACAAAGCCTCATAATCTTTTCCGAGATACTCCTTTGCAAACTTTCCGATCACCTCAAAGGCAGTGTCCGCATCCACTTCCCCCTCTACAAAAGATATAATAAGGTGATACCCCTGCCTCTGGTCTGTCTTTTGGAATTGTTCCTTTGTCTGCCGCATCTGCTCATATACCTTTTCCTGCTGGCAGTTAAGAGAACCCACAAACCGCCCGCCGCCCGTTTTCTCCGACACAGTGATATAGTCGAGCGCCTGTTTCAAGTGTTTCCCCGCATACCCTGCACCACAGTCCCCGATATAGAGTATCTTGCTGATCGCCAACTGTCCCTGCCCCCTTTACACTGCCCTTCCCCTGTCATGCTGCCTTTCCTGCTCCATGACATATTCCTGAAGCTCATGCGTACAGGGTGTGTATTCCTTCATTGTCTCAAGGCAGAAGAAAATATCCGCTTTCTTATCCGTGGATGCTGCATAAAACCCCTCATAAGAATATGGATGTTTCTGCTTCCCGTAATAATCAGCATCCATCATGCCAAGTTCGTCATCACGTCTAAGCCGCCTTGTCTTTTCAAAAAAGTCCCCGTCCTTTTCCGTGAACTGGCGGACCGGCTTGAAATGATACCCTTGATAGAGAAAATAGCCGTTCTCACGCAGGCGTTCCTCCTGTGTTTCCGTCAGTGTTTCCGTCAAATGGCTCCCCCTTTCCTTACATGCTGCCTATCTTATCCACCGCCTCCCTTACGGTCATGTTGAGTTTTTTCATATAGGCGCTCAAAAGCTCCCTGTCCTCCGTGCGATACAGCTTTGAATTATGGTTCCTTGTGATCTGGTTGATGTTGTTCCCGATTGCGTTGACCTCATTGATAAGTTCTTTCAAGAGGATACGAATTTCAGGGTAATCGTTGGGCTTCTGCGACAACAGCAGCCGGATATACTCTGATTCTTTCATGCCGCTTTCCTGTGCCTGTTTTTTCAGTCTGTCCGCTTCCTGCTGTGTCAGACGGAAAGGCTTGATGATGTCCTTTTTTTCTGCCGCCATCTACCGTGACCTCCCCGCACTCTGCTTTACTGCCGGGGAAATATCAGCCTCTTTTATCTGGTCTGTCATATTCTTGACGGCGGTATCAATATCGCCGCCCCTGCTTATATCCTCAATCAATGCTCCCGCAATCGACGCCGCAATCGCATCAATCGCTTTTCCATGCGTTGTGCGGTCAAACATCTTATCCAGTATTTTTTCATCTTCACGCAGGGTATCAAGATAGCTTTTCTTATTTGCAAAGTCAATCATGTCCTTTGCATTTGACAATGCCGCTTCTGCTTCCGGTATCAATTCATAATTCCACTCTGTAACAGCATCGACTGCATCATCTATGGTGTACGGCTCCCAACGTACCTTCCCCTGCTCATAACACAAGTCGCCACGGTACATTTCTCCGTCCATGTGTCCCAACAGATATTCATGCCCTTCCATATATCCAAGCAGTTTCTGCGCCTCTTCTTCCGTCATTGGGAATGTTTCTTTGAAGAACTCTGCAAGCTCTTTCCCGTCCTTAAACTCATCCGGCTCCTGCCCTCCTATTACCTGTGAAAGATACATTTGCTCGCCCGTGTACCCGAAATCCTCATATCCGAATTGCAGGGCTTTTTCTTCCCCCAGTTCCAGCGCCTCCGTAAAAAGAACTGCACCAAAATAGTTTACCCTGACATTTTCCTCCACGGACACCGGGAACCCGTCGTCATCGCCATACCGCAGCTCATAGCAGTGCATCCCCTCCGGCACTGTTTCCTTATCCACACGCAGCTCAGTGAAATATCCAATCTGCCCCAGTAGTTCTACTTCCTCAAGCACCTCTTTTCGCACGTCCACGATTTCCATCTGCAACCACCTCCTTATCCGTATGAAATAAAGCCCATGATTTCTGCCCCCGCTCAAATTCCGATAGGAATTTGCCAGATACGCACTTTGTAATACAAGTGCCTCTGGTTAGGGGACTGCCCCTAAAACCCCGCTTCATATATGGATATAACTTAAAATATCAGTTCATATTTGCACTTTCAGTTGACTTTTTGAGTTCATTTTCCTGCTTTCGACTGAATTTTTCAGTTACCCATTCTGAAGCCGCACCTCCGCTTTCTTCTCCGATTTTCCATGTGGACTGAATTTTTCAACTGATTTTTTCTGTTTCAACTGATTTTTTAAAGCTGCTTTTTCAGTTTCAGTTGACTTTTTCAACGCACTGCCGTTTTCGCCTGCACAGGGGCAGAAATACACTTTTTTGCAGTCTGGAGCCACTGGTTATAGTCCTTGAACGGCTTTGGCGGCGGGCAGTCCTCCACTTCATAATCCAGACCGTAGTATTTTTCCATAAGCGCCTCTGCCGCCTTTCTGCCCGGTCCGTCATTGTCAAGGCAGAAAGAAATCTTCCTGACTTTTGGATGTTCCTCTAAAAAAGTGGCAAGCGGCGCATCGGAAAGCATCCCAAGCGCCAGCTTGTTTGTCTCATAATCGCCACGGATCTCCACATAGCTCATTAAATCTATTGCCGCTTCAAATACCATGACTTCATCACTCTGCCCATACCAGATATTGAACCCGTAATTCTTGTCGTTGCCCTCCACATCGCACTTGAAAGCCTTCCCTTCACGGTCAAACACTCCCCTCATGCTTGCAAAGCGTGTTTTTCCCTGCACATCATTTCCCTTAAAGACAATGTTGTGGTGGCTGCGTTCCTCATAAATCAGCCCGCACATTACAAAATAATCCACTGTATGCCTGTTAAGCGCCCTGTCTCCTGTCAGGTACGAATAAAGATATTCATTGTTCCGTGCCGGGGCAGGCAGTACGAATTTCTTTTTCTTCTCTTCCTTCTTCTCCACATATACGCTGGCGCTTTTTTTCTCCCAGTCCCCGTTCCTCTGGTATCCTGAAAAGTCAAGCAGCCAGAAAACAGCCTCCTTGACTTCCATGCCCGCAAAGACACGCAGGAAGTCTATCTGTGAGCCGCCGTTGTTTCCCTTATCATGTTCCCTTGACCACCGGAACCAGTTTGTGCGGTTATAAATCCGTATGGAGTCCATTTCTTTCAGCGTATGGTATCTTCCTATTTTTTTCACGGTGTAGCCAAGGCTTGCCGCTACCGCCGTCAGGTCAACACTCTTTGCAAGCGCAAGTTCCTCTGCCGTAAAACTCCTTCTTTCTTCCATCGCCTCACCTTGCTTTCCCTTTTTCCGCTACCATTGCCGTGTTCCCAAAATCCAGTGATTTATAGTCTGTTGAAAAATAAATTTTCGGATGTTCCAGCAGCCCTTTTTCATGAAAGCTGAAATACTGGCTGTTGTCACCGCCCACGATCACATGGTCTTTCAACGTAATCCCCATTAAATCCGTCAGTTTCAGCATACGGTCAGTAAGCATGGTATCCGGTTTGGAAGGTTCAAGGCTTCCGCTTGGATGGTTATGGACTATGATCATCTGTGCCGCATTGGATAGGATGCTTGCCTTAAAAAGCTCCCTCGGCTCTGCAATAGTCTGGTTGAGTGCCCCCATGCTTACAATACTGCAGTTGATAGGAGTTCCATCCGTTCTTAGGTTGATGACACACAGCACTTCCCTGTCCATTTCACATAAAAAATCCCCCACTACCTTTACGGCATCTTGCGGGGTTGTGATCTTGCGGTCAGAAAACAGCGGTGCATCCCTTACAAGCCTTACCGACACGACTTCCAGCTTAAAGGGTTCCTGTTCCTGCATCTGCATTTGTTTCCTCCCCTCCCGGCTCAATACGGATAATAAATTCCCCCTCCTGCCGCTGCACCAGTTCCAGCAGCTCTCTTACAGTCAGTTCTTTTGGTGTTTCTTCCATGATATAACAAGCCTCCTATCTGGACTGTTTTTTCCCGTCTGTACGGTCCTGCTTTGGGGAGTTCCCATCCAGACGTTTGTTTGGCGTGTCCGTGGCAAGCGACAGCTTCTGCCGTTCTTTGTCATAGCGGTACACCTGATTGGAAAGCCGATCAGCAAGCCCTATCCTTGACATATTGTTTTCTTCCACCAGTTTCGCCAGTTCTTCCGGCGCTGCTGCTTCTGATGGAACCGCCATGACTTCATGGACTGACAGCGGCATGATATAAAGGTCACTCCCCGTCCGCTCTGCCAGTTCATGGATGTTATCCCCATACAGCATGGAAACAGCGCCATTGATATTCTGTTCATTGCTTATGACATAAATCGGCAACTGTATGGTCCTGCCCATCTCCTGTGCGGCTTCTTCTGAAAATCCGCCATCCATAAACAATTCCACGATAATGTCACTTAAAAGCTCCGCTTTGGGCGGGAAAAGCCGCCTTGTGTTTTCCACTGCTGCATGGAACAGTTCTTCCTCACTCATGCCAATATTTTCTGCCATTTCCACAGTGACCGGAACTGATTCCACGGGATTTCTGGTATCTATGACATATTTGTATATGATTGATAAGTCCTCAAATTCCCTGTGCGGCATATATCCGAGCATTTCACGGTTCTGTTTCGTATTGACCAGCGACATTACTATGCGTTTCGTTGCGCCCTGCGGGGTAATCCTGCTGTTCTTCCTCTCTGCTTCACGGCAGGCGCCCGCTAAATAGAACGCCGCAAGTTCAAGGGTTGCCTGCAAATCGCCGGATTTTTTATACTCTTCATACATATAGTTCAGGTACACCGTAGGATACAGGCTGTCCGGCGGGCAGGAAGGCGGCACAAGATGGAGCGCATCCAGAGTTTCATTCACCTTCCCCGTCCGGTCAGCCCGTAAGGAATACCCCGCAAGTTCATCCGGCATATGGCTCAGAAGCGTTTCCGTAACCACTTCTTTGAACAATTCGTAATCCATCATAAAAACCGTTCCCTCCGCTTTGCATTTACACAAATGCATCCCTTATCTGGACTGCTTCGCTTCATAACCAATTCCCTGCTCTGCCACAACCCCGTCCAGTCTTTTGTTTGGCGTGTCGGTTGCAAGCGTGAACTTCCGCAGGTCTTTGTCATAGTGGTACACCTGATTGGAAAGCCTGTCTTCCAATTTCACCTGATCCATGTTTATCTCTGCGACCATCCGTGCCAGTTCTTCCGGCTCTCCCATATTTACAGACACTGCAATGACCTCATGCACGGAAGAGGGCAGGATATACAAGTCGCTTTCCAGACTTTCCGCCAGCTTGTGTACCTTATCCTCATAAAGCATGGAAACTGCGCCGTCAACCCCACGCTCATTCGTAATGATCCACATGATCTGATCTGAAGGCATTTCCCCAATCATAAGGTCTGCCAGCTCCTTCGGCATACCGTCCGCCACAAACATATCTCTGATAGCTTCATTCATGGATTTCACCACGGGAGGCAGTATGCGTCTGGTATTCTCTGCTGCAGCATTGAATAACTGTTCCTCCCCCATCCCCAGTTCCTTTGCCAGACTGTTACGGATTACCGTGCTGTAAAGTGCCTTATCCTCTGTATTTACTACCCATCGGTAAATAATGGACAGATCCTGAAATTCCCTGTGCGGCATATCCCGCAGCATATCCTCATTCTGCTTTGTATTTACAAGCTGGAATATGATATTGTCCTTTGCCGTATTCATATCCATTTGCGGAGCCTGCGGTGCCTGCATAAACACTTCATCCACCGCCCTTGCCGCATCCTGAAGGACCGCCTGCAGATCGCCCGATTGCAAATAATTTTCGTACATATGGTTGATGTATATAGTGGGAGAAATCGTTTTTTCCCCGCCTGCCTTCCACAAGCTCAATCCATCCAGCCTGCGGTTGACCTTTTCTACCGGGACAATCCTTACCTCCATGTCCTGATACTTCCCAGGCATATAAGATAAAAATTTCTCCTTTACTACATCCCTGAACATTTCATAATCCATCATAAAAACAGTTCCCTCCTTTCCATGCCACAAAAAAAGGCGGGACATATAAGCTGCTCTGGCTTACATGCCCCGCCGGGTTCATGCATGGTTATTCTTTACTTATGCTTCTGCTCTTTCTTTTTTCTTCTTCCAGAAGATAATGCCGAGTCCGGCAGCGACAAACAAAAGCCCGAACCCTGCAAATGCCCACGGGTTCATGTTATCCCCAGTCTGCGGGAGCTTCGGTTCCGTAGGCTTGTTTGTCACTTCAAGGGTGTACTCGATCACTTTTGTCTTTCCGTCCTTGTATTCAAACTTCACTTCCTTTGGCGTGGAATCAAGGAGATACCCTTCCGGCGCTTCCACTTCCACTACGGTATAAGCGATTGCCTCCTCATACTTGCCGTCCTTAAATGTTGCAATCGGAAGTTCGCCGCTTTCAGCATGACCGTCCTTGTCAGTGATAAGTGTCTCGATCACGTTCCCGTCCTTGTCACGGATTTCAAATTTTGCGCCTGCAAGCGCTTTTCCGTCCTCTGACTTCTTGCTGATGATGATCTTTCCAACTGCCACTTCATCCTTCATTGCCACTTTCTGGATTTTGGCAGTCTCTTTTACCTCAAACTCAATATCCTGTGCGATTACATACCCGAATGGCGCTGTTTCTTCACGCAGGGTATATTTTCCGGCAGGCAGCTTCTCAATCATGTGCGGCTCTTTGCCGGAAGTCCATTTCTCAACTAAATTGCCGTCTGCATCAATGACGGAAAGGACAGCTCCTTCAAGCTCATTGCCGCCTGTGATGTCAGTCTTTGAAATCTGCACTTTGATCGGCTTGTTCTCAAATTCTGCCTCAAATTCGATTACTTCCTTATCATCGCCCTGATAAGACGCATCTACATCGAATACCTTGTCGGACTTCACATATCCCTTTGGCGCTGTCATTTCCTCCACATAATACTTTCCAAGCGGGAGGTCAGATACAAAGGTCAGCTTTCCGTCCTTTCCGGTCACGCCACGCTCAATTTCAGTTCCGGCTTTTACAACTACTTTGCCATCCTTATTCACGATGTCCTCTTTTGCAAACAGTCCGAATACGGCTCCTTCAAGAACCTCATTTGTACCTGCCTCTTTCTTTACCACGGTGATCTGCACTTTCTGTCTCTCATTGCTGATGTTCATTCCTGCATAAACCACTGCTGTTTCCTGATCGATATAGGAAAGGTCTGCTTCGATTGGCGTATCATCCAGTACAAAGCCTTCCAGTGTCTTTGTCTCCACAAGGTAATACTTTCCAAGCGGCAGATTGTCAATGCCTGCATAGCCTTTCTCGTCAGTGACGATAGTTGCTACAAGTTCGTCCGCCTCATAATAGATTGTGTCAAGACCGTCCGGGCTTACAATATCCTCTGCTGCATAGACTTCAAATTCAACACCTGCAAGGCTGTCCTTGAAATAGTTGAAAATGAAATCATACCAGTGTCCTTTCATAAGGGTAGTGTCAGTTACAAATTCGCCGTCCTTGTTGATGATGATTGCGCCTGTCGGAACTTCGTCTTTCATGACTACACTCTGAATGTCAGCAGTATCTTCCACCGTAAACTGGATTTCCTCTGCTTTCAGATAGCCGTAAGGTGCAAATTCCTCACGGAGCGTATAAGTCTCCCCTGCCACAAGTCTTTTGATCACATGAGCCTCATCTGCCACGGAAGTCCATCTGTCAACCACGTTGCCGTCTTTGTCAATGACTGTAAGCATTGCTCCGGAAAGCTCTGCGCCGCTTGCGATGTCCTCCTTTGTAAATTCAAAGGTTGTAGGCTCATTCAGAAATTCACTGCTGTACTCTTCAACTGCTTCATCCTGTCCCTGATACTCTGTCTCAAAAGTGATTACTTCCTCACTGGAAACATAGCCTTTCGGCGCTGCCAGTTCCTTTGCCTCATAAACTGCAAACGGGTAATCCTTTACGAAAGCGATCCTGCCGTTTTCGTCAGAGACGGCAGTTTCAAGGAGTGTGCCTGCAGTGGTGATTACATCCCCATTGGCATTTTTAATGTCCTCCGCTGCAAACAACCCAAATACTGCGCCTGCAACCGGGGTATCTTCCTCTGCGTCTTTTTTGATGACCGACATCTCCAGCTTCTGTCTGTCATTGGTAAATGTTACGCTTTCATAGATCACCGGGGTTTTATCGTCCACATAGACGAATGTTACAAGCTGCTCTTCCCCGTTCAGCACATATCCATAAGGCGCTTCTGTTTCCACTACACGGTACTGTCCGAGCGGAAGTCCTGAAATGCTTGCTTTCCCATCTTCCCCGGTTGTGAGCGTTGCAACAAGATCGCCCTTGCTGTAATACTTTATCCTGTTTCCGTTTTCATCCTTCTGCATATCCGCTGTAAAAATATCTTCAGCGGCATAGACTTCAAACTCTGCCCCTGCAAGGGAGCCTTCCTTATAAATGAACTCCTTTTTCTCAGTATCAGCAAACAAGCCTCCCTTGTAGCCGTCAAGGATTTCGCCTTTCTTCTCCACTGTCAGTTCCCCTACAACGGGTTCATCCTCATACTCCACGGTGATGATTGCCTCATAAGTGTCCGGATCAGTTTCATAGAACGTATCGGAATCAACTGACACTTCCACATAGTCCGTGTTCAGCGCATATCCGTAAGGCGCTGCCACTTCTTCAATGCGGTAATTACCAATCTTCAAAACATCAGGCAGGATTAAGTCGCCGTCGCTGTCCGTGAAGAAAGAAGTGTGTGTAACCTTTGACGGATAAGTTGTAACCATCTTGACATACTCATTTTTGTCAAGGTTGAAAATCTTAAACTCTGTATTAGGGATAAGGACTGTCTGCTTTGTGTCAGCATCCTTCTTGATCACACGCAGCTTTGCGGTAAATTCACGGTCAATGAATACACGCCATACCTGCGGCTCTGTCGGATGGTTCTCCACAATCCTCACTTCAAAAGGTCTTACCGTTTCCATGTTGTGAGGCGTAACAGTCTCAACCACTACATAGGTGCCGTAAGGGATCGGCTGTGTCACGATATGCCCCTTTGCGTCTGTAAAGAGTATCGTTTCCCCATTGCTGCCAATTTCAACAGGTTTTGCATTGTCAAAATCATAACTTCCATCTTCCAGTACGGATAAGGAAGATTTCAAGTATGCCCGAAATCCTGCGCCGGACAATACAGGCGCTTCCGTGTCGTCCCCGTTGTCGGATACTTTGATAAGCTGGAACGGCTGCTTGATGACCTGCTCCGGCGATGTTGTGCTTCTTGACACTTCCGCTACCAGATCGCCCTCATAACCGCAGACGACATCATGTTCCTCTTCATCAAGGAGATAGCCCTCCGGCGGTGTGATTTCCTTTACATAGTAGTTGCCGAGATAGAGGTTGTTTACCTCTGCATTGCCGCCCTCATCCGTTGTCAGTGTTGCAACAAGGTCCCCCGCATGGAAGATAATGCCTGTTGCGCCGTCCGGGTGTGCAATATCATTACGGGCATACAGACCATAGACTGCGCCCTCCAGTTTTGCGTCTCCCTGCGGAACTGCCTTTCCTGTTTCCTTATCCACTTTGTAGATATGAATCTTTGCTGTTGTCCTGTCATTTGCAAAGGTATGAGTAAATGTTGCCTTTGCGGTTGTTTCCGGCAGATAGTTGAACGTAAAGCTGTATACGTCAGAGCTGTTCCTGTAATATGCGTAAGGAGCCTGTGTCTCTGAAATATAATAGCTGTTTGCAATCGGCAGGTCTACCGTGTAAGCGGCTCTGCCATCCTCGCCTGTTGTAACAGTCTGCAATGCAGTCCCCTTTGTCACGATGACCTGTCCTGCATAGTTCTTGATGTCATTTCCTGCATAAAGCGTATATTTTCCGCCGTCTAACGGGTTTGCCGTTTCGGAATCTTTCTTTATCACGGAAACTTCCGCCTTCTGTCTGGTATTCAGGACGGTTGTTGCCTCATACTGCACGGTCACTGTCTGGTCCTTGTACTCAATCTTCACTGTATGCGGCTCTGTATTGATGGTATATCCGTCAATGCTCTTTGTTTCTGTCACCACATACGTCCCAAGATGAAGGTCCGTAAGCACAACCTGCCCATCACTTCCGGTCTTGAGGTTTTCAGCGATCACATCCCCCTTGTTATAGACTTTTGTGCCGTCAGCCTTGTAAATATCTGCTCCTGCTGTCACTTTGAAAACAGCCCCCGGCAGTTTCTTTTTCTCATAAGTGAAGTTGCTGCCATTCCATCCGGTCAGGACTTCCCCTTCTTTATAGATGGTGATTGCCCCAAGCTGCTCCTTGTCCGTTGCGCTGATCCCGGTTGTCTGTCCTGCCTTGACGGTCAGTGTGTGTACTTTGCCGCTGAGTACATATCCTTTCGGCGCTGTGATCTCCTTAACATAGTACGTTCCGGCTGTAAGCGCCTTTGATTTTGCATACCCTTTGGAATCCGTGGTCATTGTGTCTACTTTTTTGGTACATCCGCTGTCGGAGTAAATCCCATAAACGGCTCCTTTCAGCTTCACGCCGCTGGACTCGTCAGTCTTTACAATCTCCCCATAGCCGATGTTTTCCGTCTTGACCTTAAAATAGGCATGGATAGGATCGGCGCTAGGTCTTTCCGAAACAAACTCCTGATAGTTTGCTTTTTCCGTAAGCCAGAACACACAGCTTGAAGTAGTCTCTACCTCGCCTGCCGTGGAGTTCATGGTTGCCATTGCCGCTGTCGTGTTCACTTCTTTACTGGAAATGGTAACGCTGTTCCCATTCTTTTCCACCTTGTAACCGCTCAGCGAAATGTCAAAGTTAGAAAGTACGCCGTTGCTGTCAGTAAGGGTTTTCTCAAAGCGCTTGTTCCCCTCATTCCATTTCAGCTCATAAGTTTCCGCACCGCTCTGTGTCTTGCTTGAAAAACTCGGTCTTGTAGCATAATAGGATGCGCTGATGTTGTTTTTCAGGCTTGTATAATAGTCATAGGACGATGTCGGGTTCGGCGCTGTGGCGCACAGTTTCCCTGCTGCGGAATCACCGCTTCCTGTGCCGAATAAGTTCCCAACGATTATCCATACCATCGCCTGCGTCGCTATATACTGATCGCACTGGTCATTTGACGGCTGCGTTGCACTGTTGCTGTTAAAGCCGTAATACAGACAGTAGCTTAAAAGTTTCTCCTGCTCTGCCGTCATGGAAGTGCTTGCATTAGGGTAGCTGTTCATAAGCTGCCCGCCGTCTGCCGAAAGCCCAAAATTCATACAATATGCAGCATTGCCGTCCAGTATGGCATACAGGACTTTCCCGTGGTTATAACCTGCCTTTAACTCACTCACTTCACCGGATGCCTTTGTCGAGGCAGTCCAGAAAGCGATATTTGCACTGGAACTTGCTGCAAATGCAGTTGTCCCATTGCAGGGCAGCATTGTAAAAACCGTGAGCAGGGCTAAGAACCCTGCCATAAATCTTTTCATTCTCTGTTTCATTCAGATCTCCTCCTTATAATAGGGCAAAAAAATGACAAGTCATATAAAATGGCTTGTCATTTTCCGTTTACTGTTACTCTGTTCTATTCCTTTCATCTTCTTCCATACTTCGGTATGCCCTCTTACCTGTAACAGCGGAACTCATAAAAGTCTGTCCCGTTCAGGTTATACACTCCTGCATACTCGATATTAAACACAGGGTCCGTTTCCAGCAGCATCATCCCCGCAATATAATCCGCTATTTCCTCCTCACTGCCAAGTTTCCTGCCGGACGTGGTGGACGCTTTATTCAAGTCTGTCTCCACAAAAACGCTGTAATATCCCAATCCATCATACGGATAATAGGAATTGTATTCTTCCTGTGTTATCTTTCCCTCCGCCAACAGGTTTGCAAGGTTGTCCGTAGTGGTTATCATCCCTCCTGCCTGGCACTTTACAACTGCCTTACTGCATACGGAAGCGGGATTATATGATACTGCGGTCACTGTCTGTTCCTGCTGCTTTGTTTCCTCCGGTTTCGTCTCTTCCGGCTTTGTCTCTTCCGGTTTCGTCTCTTCCGGCTTTGTTTCTTCCTGTTTCGTTTCTTCCTGCTTTGGCACGTCTGTACTGCCCTGTGCAGGTTTCGTTTCCTCTTTCTGCTCCGGCTGGCTTGCAGACTTGGGTTCAGGCGTTTCCTCTGCCTCCTTGTCCCCCTCTGCCTGCTCCGTCTCTTTCGCCGTTTCCTTTTCGGTCTGCTCTTTTTCGGTATTCTCTTCTGCCTGTTCTGCAGCAGGTACTTCTTTATCCTCCGCCATATCCGGTTCCTCAGTGTCTATTACTGTTTCAGTTACTTCCGTCTCCATATCAGGCATGATATTGTCCTTATTGCCGCATCCGGCAGCAAGCATGATAGTTACGGATAAAATCAGAAATAATCTTTTTTTCATATGAATCACCTTTCCTTTCCCCATAAGGGAAAGGCAGGCTGTGTCCGTGTGCCAATGTCCTCTCCCTTATGGGCAGACTCTGTATAATTTGCACGGGACACATATCAGTTCAGGACTGTCCCGTATTCTGTGCATTGTTTCCTCCTATAATTCTGTCTTGTTAAACTTGCCCAAGTATGCAAGCATCCTTTTCAGTCTCTTATCTTTGGCATATGCCTTGTAGAATTTCAACATCCACATATTTTTCACCTCCTTTAGCGTCTGCCTGCCGGAACGCCTACCATAGTCAGTACAAGTCTCATAACAAGGGCTAGCAACAGCAGGAACAGTTTAGCTATCCCAAGCGCCAGCTTCAATGCCACAAGCACCGCCTGTAATATCCATTTCAATATGGTAAGCAATACCACTCCGGTCTTTCTTAAAACTATCCCTGCCATAAATCATTCCTCCTATCCCCAGTCGTCAACCAGTTCCATCATGGTTGGATCATCTGTTTCCTTTGTATTGTCAGTTGCTTCCCCTGCTGTAATATCCATGCTGTTCCTGCCCGTGGCTCCCTCCACCACCCTTACCGTCCCGGCTCCAAGAGCCGCCCCAAGCAGCATGATAATCTCGTTCTTGACTTCGTTTTTCAGCTCCGCCCGTATGCCGTCCAGATCATCCCTTGTAATGTACCCTGCATCTTTCTTCTGTTCCACTGCATCTTCCACAAGGTTTTCATCATTCATGCTATTGATATAGAAATCTACTGCATCAACTATAAACTGGTTCACGGATTTGTGTACTTTCTTATTCAGCTTTGAAAGAACCCTGTGTACCCTGCAATGCTGTTCATTGTCAAGATTAATCCGGACATTGTGATAACAAATATTTGGTTTTGCCATATGCCCCACCCCTATCCTATCTGGTTACGGTGTTTTGCAAGGAAAATCCTGCCAAGCTGTTCATACCCTTTTGCATTTGCCTTGATGTCCTCAATGTACCGGATATTTCCGCCATCGTGCGAACCGAACAGCCTCATGACCGCCGCCCCGCCGCCTACGAATACAATCGGTATCACATCGAGGTTGTAACCGTGTTCTTTCAGGGTATTGTAGACTTTCTGTGCAAAATCACGCAGGCAGTCCTTTACAATGCTCATGTACTTATCCGGCAGCGATGCTTCTCCAGTTGCCATAACCTGCTGTATCACGTTTTCCTCAAGTTCCTGCCCGATCTGCCTGTTACATTCTTCATTGATTGTCCTCATGCAGCGGATAAGCCCCTGCTGGCTTGTGATGCACTCTTCCTCATTCGGCTTTCCGTTCTGTATCGGCATGATGTCAATAGTCCAGCTCCCTATATCCACTACCACCACACGCTCCGGCAGGGCTTTCAACTGCTCTGCAACCGCCGCATAACATTGTGGGAACACAGACACCCTTGCTATCCTTGCCGTATACTTTAGTTTTTCAAAGAGGAAACTGACTTCTTTCTTCTTTGACAGGTAATCAATAAAGTCCTGCTTCTCTGCACCGAACCTTGTCAGCGGAAGCCCTACCGATAAAAGGACATCTGCATTTCTCATTCCCCGCCTGTTCAGTTCTTTTGCGACTGCCGCAAGGGTAAGCAGATAGAAGTTGTCGTTCTCAACTTTTGTGTCCCTGACCTCAAGACGTTTCCCGCCTACCTTGTAATACTTTCCGTCCAGTTCCACCACATCATTATAAAATGCAGGCTCTGTTGTGATTTCCTTTACCCCTGTCGTAAAAATCTGTGTGGCTGTTTTCATGTTCGACCAGCCATGATCAATCCCGATTACTTCAATATGTTTTTCCATTCTGTCCTTCCTCCATATCTTTTTCATATTGCCTTATCTCCTTAATATTTTTCTCATGCAGGGAAAGCAAAACTTTTCTGACTGTCTGTACGGACATTCAAAGCACAGGCTTTCTTTGTCCTCTTCTGCGGTTTCAGGCTTGCTTTCTTCCTTGACACATTTCTTAGCGAGGCACTGGCTGTTGTTTCCGTAAAAGAACCTGCAGCGCATACAGCTTCTCAAATCCTTTTCTAACTTTACCTGTGCGGCAATGATCCCACTCAGTTTCGGAGCGTTCTGCACTCTTACGTTAATTCCCATTCCCGACACCCGCCTCTCCTTCGGCGGTGAGTCTCTGTATCTCCTCTAACCTTCTGTCTGCCCGTCCTGCCGCTTTTGCAAGTGATATAAACATCAATCCTACAAATACCGCCAAGATACCCATTCCGATTCTTATCATCTGCCGCCCCTCCTTTTCTGCTCTACTTGCTTTCTCTGTTCCTCCTCCATTCGTCTGACATACTCACGGATGTCAATCAAATCTTCCAAGTCATAGATTTTGGAACACATCGCACTATCAATATTTTCAGGAGTACATTCGCCAACCTCTGTCAATGCCTCAATTACCTTTTTTCTGATTTCTTCCTGCACATCATCCGGCATTGCTGCTATATAGTATGGCGGCAGATAGGAGACCTCTTCTCTAACCTCTTTCTCATACTCGTAACTCTTTTCAAAGTCACTTATGAATCTTTCTTTTACCAAAACTGCTGTTGCTTTGTTTTCTTCACTGGCTAACTCCACCAGCCCATCCATGAACTCAATCAGCTCTCTCCTCGTAAAGCCCATCTGTAAATCCTCCTTCTCAAAATAAAAAGGCAGGACCAGATTAGCAATACGCAAACGGAATATCCGTTTTGAGAGCCAATTTAGTCCTACCTAAATAATTTTTGTATTAAATTTTCACCTCGCATTCCACTAAAAGCCAAAGCCCGACCATATCAGTATCGACCATATTTGACTTCCGTAATGTAGGTTTTGAATTGTTCAGCGCTGCCCATTCTTAACCCCAATTAGGTATAAAAAATAGGACTAAATTAGGCGTAACCCCTTGATTTTACTGGGTTTCTTCTAACTTAGCCCTATTATAACACGGGCATCAATATAGCCGATATCCAGTTTTTCAAGTGCCTGCTCAATGGCGGCATCCGCATCCGAAAACTGATTAGGGTATAATTTTGTAATGACAAATATTTCCTCTCTCGGAATACCGGAATCTCTGACTGCCATACCGACGCTTTCTTCATTATGGTACATATATGCCGTGTCAATCAGCCGCACTCCGCTCTCAAGTGCCGCCGATACAGAAGCTACACAGGTTTCATCTGTCAGGCTGTAAGTGCCAATTCCGTAAATAGGCATTTCATACCCGCTGCTTAAAAGCACTGTTTTTGTTTCAAAGTCAAACACACCAATATCTTTCATCCCATTACCTTCCTCCGTTGTTGTTCCCGCTGACTCATTTTCTGTGTCAATATCTGCCGGGTTCGACGCATCTGCTGTTAACGTGCTTCCAGTTGTTTCAGGAAATCCGCCTACAGATGGCTTATCCTCCGTTTTTCCACAAGCTGCCATGGAAAAAACAAAAGATAAGGCTATCATAAAGCTGATGATTTTTTTCATAGAAAACCTCCTTTGCAAAATTTTCACGCCGAAAATTCCGAAGCAGCTTCCAAAGACGGCTGCGGAATCGTTTTCAGCACTTTTGCGGGAACCCCGCCTACTACAGTAAAGGGCGGAACATCCCTGGTCACAACAGCACCGGCCCCAATGACGGACCATTCTCCTATACTGACACCCGGAAGAACCGTTGCATTTGCCCCAATCCACACATGGGCTCCTATTGTGATCGGGGAATAATGGTTTCTTCGGTTATTCCCAGGATCAAGATCATGGTTAATGGTTGCAAGCACAACATTATGGCCAATCAAAGAGCCGTCACCAATGCAAATCCCTCCCTGGTCCTGAAAATGGCATCCGGAATTGATAAACACATCTTTGCCGATACTGATATTCTTTCCAAAGTCAGTATAGAACGGAGGGAACAGACGGAAGGAAACATCTATTTCCCTTCCAGTCAACCGCCCCATGATCTCCCGGATTTCTTCCGGCGTATGGTAGCTGTTGTTCAATTCCATCCCGATACGGACTGCCTCCTGGAAAAGTGTGTTGGCATATGCCTCCCATTCCGGGTTCTTTTCGTCTGTTTTCCCAAACCCCTTAATTACATCTTCTACTGTTAATGCCATATCAGCGCCTCCCATATCATTGCTTTAGTCCATTTCCTTTTCCCATTCCCGGAGTGTATGGACGCCCGTCTCGTCTCCTAACTTCTCCAAACGGCTGATTTCATCAGCAGTCAGCTCAATCTGTGCCGCCTTTGCAGCCTCCTCAACCTGATGCACTTTTGTCACGCCAATAATCGGAAGCGTACCCTTTGCAATCGCCCATGCCGTTGCAACCTGCGCAGGACTGGCATCAAAACGTGTCCCTATGATTTTCAGCTCCCCTATCAATGCCGTCAGTTCTTTCAGATGCGGATTATAAGCCTCGCCCCTTCCTGTTCCCTCCGGAAATGGGTTTTCCTCACTATACCGTCCGGTAAGCGCCCCCTGTTCCAACACCATGTAGGAATAGAATGTAATGTCATTCTCCTTACAGTAATCAAGAATACCGGCACGCTCCGAAGAACGATGCAGCAGGCTGTAATGGTTCTGTACCGCAGAAACCTTCAAGCCCTCCGCCGCAAGGATTTCATTTGCTTTTTTTATCTCTGCAAGGTTATGGTTTGAAACGCCGATTGCCTTAATCTGTCCGCTTTTTGCTAACGGGATCAAATCTGGTGTCCATTTTTCAACATCCATCGGGTTGTGTATCCAGTAAACATCAATCACATCCGTATGCAGACGTTCTTTACTGCCATTTAACATTTCCTGCATGGCTTCCGGAGAATCACTTGCAATCTGAGGTGTAAACTTGGTGGAAATGATAACACCCTCCCGCTGCACATCCTTCACAAAACTGCCAAGAATACTCTCAAAAGTGCCTTCTCCATACACTGCGGCGGTATCCCATAAATTTAAGCCGCACTCCATAGCCTTATCAAATACCGGCATTAAGTCATTCTCGAATAAATGATTCCCAAATACCTGGTCGCCGCCTGCAGAACCGGCGCCCCATGACCATGCTCCCAATGCAATTTTAGGTGTTTTTGTACTCATAATCCGTTCCTCCTGTTTTGTTTTTATCACACTATTTCAAGTTTTCCTTAAAAAACTGTTCCAGCTTGCCAAACGGGATTTTATCCATGTTATCATACAAGTCAACATGGTCTGCCCTCGGCACGATTACCAACTCCTTCGGTTCATCCGCCTCTTTATAGACATCCTCCGAATAATAACGGGAATGTGCATTCTCCCCCGCTATCAGCAAGATCGGGCGGGGAGACACCTCTTTTATATTTGTCATCAGAGGGAAGTTCCAGAACGAAACCGGCATAGTCGCCGTCCATGAAGACACAAAATTCACGGCGCGGGGATGACGGGCGCGTTTAGCATAATACTGGAAGAATGCAGTCAACGCAGGATCGGAACCTTCCGGCAGTTCTTCCGGAACTTCCATCGGCGCTGCAAGCAGCTTTCCGTTTTCATCAAACCAGCGTGATGCCAAAGCGGTTTTTGAAACGGACTATTTTCATTTCAATATTCGGATAGATTTTAAACGTTCTGGTGTCCTTGTTTTCCATGTTCATTTCTCCTTTACATCGTTATAATTTTTTCAACCTGTATATCAGGAAGTCGAGGCAGTCAATCTGTTTCTGTCCGTCATGAACGGAATGAAGCAATTTAACTCTATATTTGGAAAGCAGCGGAAGCAATGCAGCATAGTTTCCTTCCTTCACATATTCCATGCATTGGCTTATTGTTTCCTCGTTACAGCCTGCATCAACTAAATTCTGATAAATGCTTCCATAGGTATCTTTTATTTCAGCCATCTTTCCGCCTCCTTTGTCTTTATTATAAAATAAATGCGTTAAAATATCAAATTCGTATTAAGAATAGTTTTCCATACTTAAAAGGTATTTTATTTTGAGTTGTTATTAAAAAGCTAATACTTTGTGGTGAAAACAAATGGCATAATAATCAACAGAAGATAAGAGGCAAGCTGAAACCACTTGACCTGCTGTGGAAGCTCTTTGGTCATCCGTTTCGACAACGCCCCTGTTATCATTGCCAGCAATAAAACCGGGCTTGCCATGCTTGAAAGGCTGAATACCACTCCCATCGCACCTGCAAAAGCGACTGGAAGTGTAATGGAATACCCAATCATAAGCAGAAGTGGGGCGCATGGGGTGAAACCGTAAGTAATGCCCGCTGTAAACATAGGCCAGAATCCAGCCTTCCCATTCAGTCTGCAGGGGCTTGTGCAACTTTCGCACTTCTTTTCAGGATAGGCATTTTTTATCATCCACTTTACAGCAAGGACAATTCCGATCACGCTCATCCCAGCCTGTGCCGCAAAACGGAGATTGAAACTCCCAATATAACCATCCGAATCAATAAACTGTCTGCTAATTGCGGCAGAGGCAGCACATAAAAACGATACGCTGACCAGTTTGCCAAAAAAGAAGCTGACAAACGAGAGAATCCCTTTTTTTACACTGTTTGCATGGGAAACCACATAGGTGGAAAGGAACACGCTGATGACAGGGCTGCAGCAGGTTCCGCAGCCCAGGCCCACCGTGACCGCCGCAGTAAAGGCAGGCAGTACCATTGCAATATCCATACCAGCTACCCCCTTTCGCTGGCAATCAAGGCCGCCCCGATTGCCCCATTAAACTGCGGATATTTGGCTATATATACGCTCCGCATCAGTTCTTCTTCAAAGGCATGGTGCATCCCCGTGTTCAAAGCCCCGCCGCCTGTCATCAGGATATCCCCTGACTTTTCTGATTTTCGCATCATTTTGATGATACGCTTCGCCATCGAAATATGCATTCCCGCAAGAATGTCCTTTCTGTCAAATTTTCTCGCCACAAGGGAGATTACCTCTGACTGCGCGAACACGACGCAAGTGCTGTTAATGTCACACGGAGCCGTGCTTTGAAGCGACAGTGGGCCTACCTGGTCAATCGTTGTTTCCAGTATCTGTGCAATCACCTCCATGAATTTGCCGGTACCTGCGGCACACTTGTCATTCATGGAAAAGTTTTTCACATTATAATTGCTGTCCAGATAAATGATCTTGCTGTCCTGGCCACCAATGTCAACAATCATCCCCGGCTTATAGCCGCCTGGTGCGGTCAGCCTCACGCCGTATGCATGGGCAGTGATTTCCGATATGTCATCATTGGCAACCTCCAGGATTTTCCGGCTGTAACCAGTCGCCATGATATAGCGGATATCTTCCCTTCCGATTCCCTCTTTTTCACACAGTTTCTGAAGGACACGCTCCGCAGTTCCGTTATTATCAATTCCCGACTTCGATACCATTGCAGCCGCCACTTTTCCATTCTTCAAAAGTGCAGCTTTCAGATAAGTCGAGCCGCCGTCAAGACCGGCATAGTATTTATCCATGTCTGTCACCTTCCTTTTTCTGTTTTGCATAATTTTTCAGCTTAATCAGTTCAATGAACGCCTCAATCCGAATACGGAGCTGTTCCACATCCTCTTCGTTATAATCGCTTTCCACCCGGATGACCGGAATGTCCATAGCCCCAAGCTCCTCCTCCATAATCTTGTATTCGTAATCATAGACAAGGCATCCCCGGAGGACATGGTAAACAACACCATCCACTTTATGTGCTTTGATCATCTGCCGGATACGGTACAGCCGCTGCTTATTATCCACAAAGACCGGGCAGTCGCAGGGACGTGTATATCTTCCCGCCAGCGCACGCATCATTCCGTCAAAACTGTTATCCACCACGGTAACCGGATCATATAGTGCGCGCTCTCCAAGACAGGTTTCATCTGCAACCAGCCTGCCTCCCATTTCTTCAATCAGAAGGGGGACTTTTATATTTGGAAACGTAACAGGGGAACCAGTTATTAAAATGCGTGGCTGGTTATCTCTTCCGATAAACTTCCTTTCGGACAGTCTTTTTTCCATTTCCGCATTCAGTCTGCCCATTTGCGCCGCCCATTTCCACACCGGCATATAGGCGTAGGAATTCATGACTGCCATGACCTGCGTTCCGTGAAGCAGTGCGGGATCACATCTCCTATATTTCAAAAAGCGGGACATTTCATACTGTGCATACCCAATCTGGTTGATACTCTCCGCCAGTGTCTGCTCTGTAACCCTGTTCCCTGTTGTTTTCTCTAAAACAGATACAAGTCGGTATAATTCCTGCAGATATTGTTCCATATCTGCGTCTGTCCCCTTCATCGGCGGGACATGGAGCATTACCGTAGGTTTCACCCGTTTCAGCATCCCGGCAATCTTTTTCTTACAGTCGCAGGTAATCGGAACAGCCAGCAGGGAACAGTTTTCAAAGGCTTTTGACATACGGATGTCACCCATGCCCATGACCGCTTTCACCAGAGGACACGCATCACGGGGGACAGTTTCATCCCCGACCGCATAAGCGGTATAGCTCCCGGAACACAGACGCACCGGTACGCCGCCTGCAGCATAAATCAGTTCATTCGGCACCATGATGCAGAAAGTGCCTACCGTTTTCTGCTGCGTTTCATGCTCCACATCTGAAAAATGGACATGGACATTCTCCAGCACATCAAGGAACGGCTCCATCTCCTTTGGCATATCCGGCAGTTCCTTAATCCTGCGAAGATAGGAAGCCGCAACCCTGGCGGATTTCTTTTCAAACAATTCTTTCCTGCGTGTATCTTCGTTGTAACCGGCCGTCATTCCTCCGCCTCCTTCTTTTGCTCCTGCTTCGGAGCATACTTGGAAATAAATGCTTTTCTTGTAGATTTGTAAATCGGTTTTCCGCAAAATGTCAGGGAGAGCGCATTATCCTCCGGACATTTGTGGATACATTCCCCGCACAGCAGACAGTCAACGGTCTGTACATTTTCTTTTTCCCGTTCCGTGTAAATACCTTTGATCCGCATCGGGCAGGCTTCATAGCAGGCCCCGCAGCCCGTACAGGAAGTGCAGTCTTTTTTCAGCTTAAAGAGATTAAACTTTTTCAGAAGTCCCATCAGATATCCCATCGGACACATCAGGCACCAAAAACGCTTGATGAAGAAGCTGCCCGCTAACAGGAATATTGCCAGAAAGCCGTTCAAGACGAGATTTGTCCAAAAGCCTCCCTGCGCTGTAGCAAACACCTTCGCAGGACATATGCTGCAGAAGTCCCCGCCCGTAAAAACGAAACCGACAAACAGAATAATCCAGAGCCATTTCAGCGTCTGCAGACTAAAGTTCATTTTATCTGTAACCGTAACCGGCCGGATATGCAGCATCCTGCGCAGCTTATCCATCAAATCCTGAATGAGCCCCATCGGACATAAAAAGCCGCACAGGATTCGCCCAAACAGAAGGATGAATAAAAGCAAAGTTCCTAAAAATATAAGACCGTAAACCAGATTATGTACCGGATAATCACTGCCAAATCTCACAAACAGATGCGTAATATGAGAAATGTAATAGCAGGGAACCTCCACAGCCTGGTCTAAATTAAACGGACAGGCAAATGCCGGAACTGCAACCTTGTTTGCTGCCTGCCCCTGTCCAATCAGTTTTCCCAGATAGGTCATCGCAAACATACCAAACCACAGGAAACACCAGCGGATCAGCAAAAACTTTGATTCCGTTTTCATTTTCAGCGGGTGACTGCTGAGTAAGCCGCCATGCCTGTCTTTATGGATACGGGCATAATCGTTCTTAAAAATCTTCCGGCGGACAATCTCCACCAAAGCAATCAAAAGGAATGAAAGACCAATGACCACAAACAATGGAAAATGCGCTTCCATCGTATGCCATGAGAAAAAAGGATAATCTTCCAGTGCGTAATACATCCTGTACACGTTCTCACCGTCCGGGGAATAGACAGCAGTAAAACCATATCGGATATCCCTCTGTGCAAGCCCGTCAATCCAGCCGTTTTCATCCGTTTGGTAATGCATCTTTTTCCCATCATGCGTCAATATTTCTAAATCGGCGTGAGTAAGCTGTTCGTTTTGATACCGCACTTCAATCCGGTTTCTCTCCGCAAAAACCAGCTCAAATGGGATTTCCTCCATGTCAAACCGCTGCGGGACAGGATTAAAAGCATTTGCACCAAAATCCGCCCTTGCAGAGTTTCTGACCGTTTCCTCTTTCCCGTCACCATCAATGTCAATAAATTGTTCCGGTAGGATTACAATCAAATTTCCGAGTGAATCAGCAGGGAATGTTTGGAGTCCGCCGTCTGGTAATTTCCGGTTTCCTTCCGATGTCCTCATGAAAAATTCAGCATTTTTGAAAGCATCTTCATCCGTGTATCCGTAGAACAGATTCCTTCCATGCGTCCCGTAATCGAACCACACTGTGGCTGCCGCTCCAGCCGGAACTTCGTCAGTCCTATCAAAGCTGTAATCGGACACCTCCATGCCAAAATCATATAATGATAAATGGTCTGCAAAAAAAGCCGAAACGGTCAGCAAAATGCAGGCCAGGGCAACAAGGACAGCCCATATTTTTTCTTTCTTCATATCTGCCTCTCCTTCCTATGACGGTTTTGCTGAAGGATTTCTGCAAATGCCTCCATGCGGAGCCGGAGCTGTTCAATATCCTGCGGATTATAGTCCGTTTCCAGCCGTATGAAGGGAACTTCACATTTAGCAAATATCTCTTCCAGCCGGTTCAGCTCGAAATCATATTCAATCTGCCCCTTCAGCACATGGTAGATAACCCCGTCCACCTTTTTCCTTGAAAGCAACTGACAAACCGCACGGACATATACATCATTGTTCGGATATGCCGGGGAACAGTCCGCCTGATACCGCGCCTTCAAAAGAGTACGGAATGGCAGACTTTCAGACTCCTGCGGCACACTTTTAAGCAGAGCCTTCAAATTCGTGTAATCAGCACATCCGGCAATATGGAAACCTATCTCCTGCGCCAAAAACGGAATCTTATAATTGGGGAAATAAACAGGGGAACCCGCAATCAGAATGCTGCCTTTGCTCCCCATAAATTCTCCCTTCTGCTCTTTTTTAATCCGCCCATTTAACATGGAAAGCCGCTTCGCCCATTCTTCTACGCTGTCTGTACAGTAGTAACTGAAAAATATCAGCATCCGGCAGATTCCACTGACTACTCCCGGCTTTTCATCTGCCAGCATATCAAAGTACACGAGCTGCCTGTATGCACCGGAAATATCCCTGTGCGCCTTTTTTAATCTTCCTTCCGTCACTGCCTGCCTTGTAATCCATCCAAGCCGATGGATACATCTATATATTTGACGGCAATACTCTAACGCAGCCCCATCATCCTTGGATGGAGGAATATCAACCGTGAATACCTGCTTTCCGGCCGACTCCAATATGTATGCCACCTTCCTGCTGCTGTCACTCACAAGCGGGACAATAATAAAATCCCTGGTCTGGACTTTCCTATCTTCGCCAAGCAGATATCCTAAACTGGATTTGCTGACGGGGTCTGTGTCTCTCGGCACTGCGTAATCAGCAAGTGATGCCATATGGGAACTTCCGCCTAATACCCAGCAGGCGTTTTTCTTGCAGGCATGGATAATTTCTTCCGGCAGACTGGAACCGATAACAAAAATCTTAGGCTCACTTCCCTCCATATCCCATCCCTCAAAATATTTTTCAATGCACTGGACAAAATACTGTATTTCAGGAAAGGCCGGCAGATATTGTTCTGCCGTGGTTAACGCACCCTTTGCCTCCACATATAAGTGCATATTTTTTACGTTCGGTTTCTGCATGAAATTACCTCCCTTACTATTCCAAATTATACGTCCTTTCTTGCAAAATATCAAATACATATATTATATGCCATTCCATACTTGAAAGGTATGCGAATTTTTGATACAATAGGCGTATAAACAAAATCAAGACGGGAGGATTTTCAAATGGATATCCGTGTACTGCAATATTTTCTCACGGTTGCACGGGAGGAAAGCATCACGAAAGCGGCGGAAGCCTTACATATGACACAGCCACCTTTGTCCCGGCAGCTCAAGGATTTAGAGAAAGAATTGGGAAAACAACTGCTGATCCGTGGAAGCAAAAAAGTCACCCTTACAGAAGACGGTATGCTTCTGCGCAAACGTGCAGAGGAAATGGTTGACCTGATGGAGAAAACGAAAGCGGAAATGAGCGCTTCCGATGAGAATATCAGCGGAGAAATTTACATCGGAGGCGGCGAAACAGACGCCATCCAGATCATGGCACAGGCAGCAGAAAGCCTGCAAAAGAAATATCCACTCATCCGCTATCACATCTATAGTGGAGATGCCACCCATGTGATGGAGCGCCTGGATAAAGGCTTGATCGATTTTGGGCTTTTGGTAGAGCCGGTAGATATTGTAAAATATGATTACATGAAACTCCCGATAAAAGACACATGGGGCGTTCTGATGAGAAAGGACAACCCCTTAGCAGAAAAAGAATTTATCTGTGCAGAAGATTTATGGGACAAGCCTTTGATCCTGTCGCACCAGACAGCGGACAGCAGCGAAATGGCGGCATGGCTGAAAACCGATATCTCCAAACTGAACATTGTCCTTACCTATGATTTGATTTACAATGCATCCCGCTTTGTAAAAAAAGGCTTTGGATATGCGATTGCCCTTGACAAACTGATCAATACAACCGGCGACAGCAATCTCTGTTTTAAGCCGCTCCATCCCATGATGGAAGCCGGGCTGTGCATCGTATGGAAAAAATATCAGGTATTCTCAAGGGCATCGGACAAATTCCTTCGTCAGCTACAGACTGAATTGGGATTAGATGATTGAAAGGCACAATAAGGTGGGTTCACTTTCATTTGTGAAGTGGGTGCAAGGTTTCAAATGGTGGGTGCAAATCTGAACCCACCCCTCAAAGTGGGTTCAAAAATTAACATCCTTTACATCGGCATGATATCAGGCCACAAAAAAATCAAGGCTCCCGGTCACATCAAATGTGCCGAAAGCCTTGATTTCCGTTTGTTTTCTTATATTTTCCGCTTGCGGATTGTATCAATTAAGCGATTTACATTTCCGTATACACATTTACAAACTCCCATTCCGGCCGGGATTTGATGTAATTGGTGTAATAGTCCACCTGCGCCTCGTAACTGGTGAGCTGCTCCTCGCTGTCCGTGCTGACACGGGCATACCCGGCGGTCCTCCGCTTCGCCACGGCATCGTTCCGCACCCCCGTATGCAGGTTCCTGGTCGCCGGTATCACTGTCACATTAGGCATTGCCGTCACCTTCCTTTCCGTCTCCGGAATCCCCCGCGCGCATCTCCTTCATCATCCGGCTCAGCTTCTGCCTGTGCGCCTCCGATGCCTCCCGGTCATTCCAGTACGCCTTCCTCTTTTCCCTTATCTTCTGGAGCTGCTCCCCCGTGAATTTGTGGGTTTTCCAGTATTCCTTCATCCGCTCGCTCTGCTGCCTGCGCTGCTCCTCCGTCTGTTTCCGGCCGGAGTTTTTCAGGCTGATCTGCCGCTTCTGCTCCTCCGTGCAGACATGGACTGTTTCATGCTCGTTCCACTGTTTAACGGTTTCTTTCCCATTCCTTAAACAGAATACCAGGGTGCGGTTTTCCTCCGCCCTGACAGCCGTTATCTTATCCCTGACGGCATCCTCCGTGACCTCGCCGCCGATGGCCTCGGCAGTGAGCCGGAAAAGCTCATCCTCCGGGATGATGTCCGCTCCGCAGTTTTTCATCCCTTCCCTCCTCCGCGTCCTGCAGGTCCATGTCCGGTATGACGGCGAGCCGGACCGCACATAGTTCTTCCTGCACCGGCAGCACCGCACCAGGCCGGAAAAAGGATTCGTTGGTGTTTTCTCCCCTTTCTTATGCTTGAACTGCTCCGCCCGCCGCTCCATCTCTTCCTGCACCCGGTTGAACGTGTCCATGTCAATGATGGCGGCATGGGTGTTTTCCGCATGGTACATCGGCTTTTCGCCTTTGTTGATGATGCACTTCTTCGTGATGTGGTTCTCGCGGTAGGTCCTCTGCAGGAGCAGGTTCCCCGTGTATGCGTAATTGCGGAGCAGTTTTAGGATAGGGCTCCTGCTCCACCTGTTCCCAAGCCGTGTCTTTATCCCCATGGCGTTCAGGCGGTTCCGGATGGCAGTCGCGCCTAGCCCCTCCAGGTACCAGCCGAATATCATCCTCACGGTTTCCGCTTCCTCCGGCACGATCTCATACCGCCCGTTTACATTGCGGTAGCCGAGAAGCGTGCTGCTCCAGGGCTTCCCTTCCTCGAAATTCTTTTTGATGCGCCATTTCTGGTTCTCGCTCGCCGACCGGCTCTCCTCCTGCGCATAGGAGGCAAGCACCGTCAGCATCAGCTCCCCGTCCGTACTCAGGGAATGGATGTTCTGTTCCTCGAAATAGACATCCACCCCGATCTGTTTCAGCTCCCGCACCGTTTCCAGAAGCGTCACCGTGTTCCTGGCAAAGCGCGAGATCGATTTGGTCAGCACCATGTCAATCTTCCCCGCCCTGCAGTCATCAAGCAGGCGCACGAAATTCTCCCTGGTGTCCTTCGTCCCTGTCCGCGCCTCATCCGCATATACCCCGGCGTACCCCCACCCGCTGTGTCCCTGGATCAGCCCGCTGTAATAGCTGACCTGCGCCTCCAGCGAGTGCAGCATGGCATCCCTGCCTGACGATACACGGCAGTATGCGGCCACGTTCTTGTCCCGCGGCAGCTCCGGCATCCCGAAGTCCACCTGCGTCACTTTCCTGCCCATGTTTCCATCCCTCCTTGTATCAATTCCTGCCACTTTGGGCGTACCATATTAATCACTCTGAACCGCAGATATATCAAGCATTTTCAGCAAAAATACTGTCCAGAGAAAGCCCGTGCCTTTTTGCTATGATTGTGTAAGCCTTCCTGCGTTCCGCAGCCGTGAGCGCGCCCTCCGATGCCAGCCGGTCAACCAGGGAGAGCGACACCCGGTATGTGATAAGGTTATCCGCCGAATACTGCCCCGGCAGGTTTCCGCCTGTGCTTCCCGTAGCATTCCCGGCTGCAGAACTTCCGCCCTTTGTTCCCATAGCTCACAAACTCCTTCCCGCACTGCTGGCACACCAGCGTGTAATATGCTTTTTTATCCATCTCCGGCTGGTGCGCCCTCCACCACGCCATCCGGCATTTATCCGAGCAGAACCGCTTTTCCTTCCTGCCTTTGTTCTGCGTGACCGCTTTCCCGCACTGCGGGCAGATGTGGGAATCCGATGTCCCCGGATGCCTCCGCAGGTAGGACTTCACTGTATTTAATGGCAGGCCGAGCGTTTCCGCGATTGCGGCTGCGCTCTTGCCTTGCTTTTTTAGCCCGCTGATCCTTTCCATATCTCCATCCGTCATGTCTCGCACCTCCTCACTATACGGAGATTCAGGCTGCTGTCTGGCGGGGTATTTTTGAAAAAATCCTGCTGTCCCTGTTCATTTTCCGGATTGGAATCCCGCCGGCAGATGAACCTCCTCAACATACGGAGATTTGCGGGCCGTTTTGGATACCCGTAAAATAAAAAAAGCCTGCAGCATCGTTTAAAATGCCGCAGGCTTGCCACTATTCGCACCGGCTTTTACGCCATTGCCTGCCTCCCATTCATCTGCCATACGTCGTGGCTCTTGATCTGGCGGACGGCGGACGCCACTGTGTCTGCGTGGCCATGTTTATGGTAGTAGGCCGTCCCCTTCGTGTGCTTGTGGTAAATACGGACCGGATGCCGGTCATAAGAAAGTTTCTGGACAACCCAGCAGTGCTTCGTGCATCTGGACTGGATTTCATAGAAATCATCCACCTGGCGGATGAGCCGGAAGTAAGGTGAAGTGAGAAGCGCGCGTTCCTTTGCCGTAAACATCAGCATCCCTCCTTCCGCCGCCCCCTGCGTGGCGGGCATGGTATTTTCTTCTGTTTCTCCATAAGCGTGTCCCTCCTTTTATTTTTGGTAGTGCCATGTTAAATCGGATTCGGAGTATTATCCACTCATTTCTGCGCCATAAGATGCACAATCTTTTCCCACTTTTCTTGTGTAATCTACGCCCACAAAAAAAGCGGCCCGCAGCACAAGGTAAATGCCGCGGGCCTGCTGTTTCTGTCTTTCGGTGTCCGGTTACACTCTTTCTGCAAAATCCAAACTTATCCATCCATTGCGGTTCTCCTGATAGGATTTCAGCAGTCCCCACTTGGATGCGCCTTTCCCGTCTGCTTCCTCCACGATTGTGAACGTGCCGATTCCCGTATATTCCCCAGTCTTGGCGTGGTCAGTGCCAGGTCCTTTGCGGATATTAAGGTCAGAGATGGATACCCGCACCAGATATGGCTGGAACGCTGCCGCCGTGGTGTACACCGCTTTCCCGGATTCATCAAAAACGGAATGGCCGGGATTCTCATCTGCACATTTCTTCGCATTGGAAAGCGACTTGAACGCCCCCTTCTGAGATTTGGCGTCTGCCCAGGTCTTGCGGACGTGGTGCCAGCTTTCGTTCCCTGCAGGAGCGGAAGAATCCCCTCCCGCCGTGCCGAGGATGCCTTTCAGGATGGCGAGGATTTTCTCCCCATAGCCGGCTCCCGCCGCCCATCCTTTCCCATCCGGATTTTCTTTCTGCCCAAGCCACTCCGCATATTCCGCACAGCCCCTGGTGACATATTTGAACCGCGGGTCAATGCAGGCGTTCTTCAGCGCATCTGCGGAAGCGTAGGCTTTCAAATGCTGCACCTGCGCCCGGATGCCGAGCTGCGGCGTGTCAAAGGAATTTCCCTTTACCCCGTTAGAAGTCACGCCCATGCCGCAGAAATTGTTCTGTGAAAGCGTGACCGCAGAGCCAGAGAAAGTGAAGTTCCCGGTCTCAAGACAGGACTGCGCGAAAGCAATATCGCCCCGCACTCCCTCTGCCTTTCCCTCGGAAAGATACAGCGGGACCATATCAAGGACAGACTGCTCCACGTCCGGATTCTTCGCTTTGAGATAAGCCTTCATCTGCTCCGCCGTTGCCACTGCATTTCCCATGATCTTCGTGTATCCATCTGTGCCGCTGCCGCCGGAGGACGCACCGTCCATCGCCGCCTTGACCGCCTTGCGGAAAGCATCCATCGTGTACCCCATGCCAAGCTGCGCCCAGAGATGCCTGATGTGAAAATTATGTATTCTTTTGTAGCCTGTCGGGGGAAAAGATAGAAATGTGTCGAATAAAAAAATACCGCTGTCCCCTTGGAAGGAACTGCGGTATGTACAGAATGGATATGGTGTTTTTCTCTGGATGGCGGGAGTCCGTTCCCTGCCCGTCTGTTGCCCATGGCTTCCCCTTCCCTGGGGACAGCATTTCGTTCCGGCCTCCCCGGCAGCCTACCGGCGCCATCCCTGGGCTTCCCTGGAGGGGTTCCCGCGGGATGGCCTGTCCTTTCCTTGAACAACAGAAAACACCCAGCAAAGCGCAGCCGTACTGGCTGCTTTTTATCGGGTGTGGTTTAATGTCCTTTTTTCTTATGCCGTTTCTTTTCCTGTCTGAAAGGGAAACATCTTGTCTCCCGCAGGCAGAAAAAGCGGGCGCGCTGCAATCCACATTTGTTGTGAAACGCAGCACGCCCGCTAAAATGTAAATATATGTATCGCTTTTTTATGTTTTTTAATGTATTGCGGTCAGCCATTTTAATACAAAACGCCCTCTGTGCCTTATTGGCGTATGCAACCGGGATTTTTTCTTGCCCCCAAAAACTCCCAATATGACTACCAATTTATGCTTTCAGATCAACTATATCCTCCTGATTTTTTTCCATGTTTCTAAAGAACCCGGTTGCCAGTATTCCAATAGCACATACAATTATGCCGGTAGGAATTAGCACAAAATAAATCATATCGCTAAGTCCGTCAAACAAAAAACCATATATTATCTGCCCTATTGGCTGAATACATAAAGTGATTGTAGATGTATATGCCATAACTTTTCCAATCAAATGATTTGGCGTCTTTTGCTGTATAAGGGAAACGGCAAAAATTGAAAAAATACTTACGGCAATCTGCATACCGCAAAACGAAACTACATTGATTATGTAAATCACGACGGTATTGACCGGAAAAAGGAATGCTATACCAGCAGGAATAATAAACAGTCCCAAAGATGCAAGCACTAATGATAATTTATGTGTTTTCAATTTCCCGGTAAGAACTCCGGCAGCTATACTTCCTATAATTGTTGCAACCGCTAATGCGCTTTCCGCAGCACCATAATATCTTGCGTTTAATCCAAGAACGGTACGTACAATATACGGCAATCCAACTACAGTAATACCCATTACAAAAAATCTTGAAAGAGAAGCTAATAACAACATTTTTACAATATCAGACTGCTCCTTGAAAATGAATCGCATACTTAAAGAAAAATCTTGCTTAATCATGGAAAAAACATTCTGACTGTTAGGTAACCGTTCATAACTCAATTTTATAAAACATTCAAACAAAGCGGTAATAAAGAAGCAGACAATACTTGCATACATGACTGGTTTTAAACCAAACATAGAATATAATATACTGCCGATTATCGGTGCAATAAGATAGGACAAAGACGCCACTTGATTTACAACAGCATTCCCTTTCATTATGTTATCGCCAGTTAGCATTGTTGGGATACATGCCTGTACATTGGGCGTTTCAAAAGCTCCCAAAATAGACAGTATTATAAGCAAAATACTTATTACTGTAAAGTCATTCTTTTCTGATAACAAGAACGCCGCACCCAAAACTGATATGCAAGATAATATGTCTAATGCAACCATGATGTTTCTTCTATTTGCCCGATCAGAGAGAATACCTCCAAATGGTGATAACAATATAGTCGGAATTGTCGCTATGGATAATATCCCTGCAAATATAGCTGCAGAACCAGTTACCTCCAAAACATACATAGATAATGCAAGTTTTAAAATAAAGTTACCAAACAAAGAAGTTACTTGCCCTAAAATCAGAAGCACAAAGTTTTTGGTAAATAATTTTTGTGTCATAGTTTTTACTCCTCTTTTGTTGAAATATCAGCAAGAAACTTTTCTGCAATAGCGGATACTTCATCGTCTATAAGCGGCAAACCCATAAAAGAAAGGACTTTTATAACAAATTGGTATTTATGGCGAATTTCTTCAGAAGTAGCAGGATACACTGACGGCATAAGCCAAAAGTTAATAAGTGGGAGAAGCTCTGAAAGTTCCTTGGCATAATCTGTTTGGATAGAACCGTCTTTTTTACCTTCCTCCAATAACTCAAACCACAAAGGAGTTAATACTCGCTTATTTTCTTCAACTGCCGCCGCTAAAATATGGGGATCTTTAAGAATAGAGATTGCTTGTATATTTATTTGGTTACGTTCTGTATCTGATTGATTAAATATAAGCAGCTCTCTAATTTTTTGCAGCCCATTTAAATCTGTACGCTTTTTGACTTTTTCAAATGGATTGTTGCTAAAAAACATTTGATTGCCTAAAGCGTGCATAACTTCCTCCTTGCTTTGGAAACAGCGGTAAAACATTCCTTTGGCCCCTCCTACCATCTCCATAATGTCGGAAATTGATGTCTCTTCATATCCTTTTGATATAAACAGCTTTTGTGCTGCTTCTAGAATTTCTTTCTTCCATTGTTCGGGCATTTTCTTTACTGGTCGTGCCAATTTCTAATATCCTCCTTTGTACAGCAGTTAATGACTTACGGTCAAAAACAATTATACAAAAAGACTCCGAAAATGTCAAGTACTTAGCTTTCATCTTTATGCTATCTGCTTCTCCAAAATGATTTTTCTGTCCTCTCTCTCTAGAAGATAAGCGGCATTCCCGGCTGCAACTCCCAGCACAAAGCTTTATCCATGCCCCATTCATACCTTTTAACGATTCTTAATATCGTTAAAAAGAGATGCAAAATCAGAAAGTGGAGTTACTCCAGCAACAGAAAAAAGGCTCAAAAAGCAAAAAATAAAACCGCCGAATCCGTGGAAAGACTTATTTCCACGCTTTTCTGCGGTTTTCCATTGTATCAATTTCGTTGTTTCGATGTTCCCTTGCCCATGTGGGTATTTTCCTTATTTTATATTCTTATGTCTGTCTTTGAAATTTTTCCTATAAAAAAGCATATCCAAACTCACGTTCTGATACATTGTATTAAATCGTTTACACAAAAAGTAAAATAGTATATCGGGAGTTGTTCGCAAAACTATATATTTCAATATAATGAAAAATACGATATATCTATAATCATAAAATTCCTTTCTCCTTCGGCTACTTTCCTGCGTAGAATATTTAAGCATTATTACACACAAGAAGAATCTTCTGCGTATATGTTTTCTATCATCTTATAAACGATTAAAAACAAAAAGCAAATTGAATCCTATCTTTTTACACGGTCATGTGATATTATAAAATAGTGTAGAAAACTAAAAAAGATTCAAAACTCTTGAAGGAGGAAAACCTATGTTACAATTGATTAATCAGCCATTTAATGGACAATTAGGAACTATTTTAAAAGATAAACTGTCAAAAGATACATACAAATATTTCGTCATTATATCTGCTTTTGCAAAAAACAGCGGTGTTCTTCGTATGAAAGAGTCCATACAAAATTTTCGTGATTGTGGTGGCACGGTCGATGCTTTTATTGGATTAGACGCACACGGAACATCCTATGAAGCAGTGCTTAACCTTTTCTCTCTAGTAGACAATCTCTATATAGTCCATGATAAAAAACCGGTTGTAACTTTCCACTCTAAAGCCTACTATCTTTCTAATCTTAAAGATTCTGACTGGATGGCAGTCGGTTCAAACAATCTTACAGGAGGAGGTTTATGGACAAACTATGAATCAGCAATTATTATAGATATAAAATCCAAAACGGACACCGACACTGCCAACACTCTGAATGAATTAAAAAAGCTCATATCATCCTACAAAGCAGAAACTTGTGCATTCTCTCTCAAAATAAATGAAGTGAGAGACCTAGATAAACTGTTAGATGCCGATCTTCTTCGTCATGAGATACAGCTTCAAATTGATACCGCAAAATCTATACGTGAGAGTTCAAAACAAATGAATAAGTTCGCCATTGATCCTTTTGGCACTCTCGGCCAAGTACATATTCCAAGAGTCAAGGCAGAAGGGCAAGGCAAGAAGATAATAGTCAATGACAAAAATATACAAGTCACTTCTGTTGAACCTATTGTGCCGTCAGATGACTCCGAAAAGATGTGGTTTGAAACAAGAGAAATGACAGGCGGCTCCCGGAACATCCTTGATTTGTCTATGCTTGGCAGTCTTATACAGGGGACAGGTGACGGAACGCGCTACAAGACCGATAAGAACTCATCTGTTCTTGGCTCAGTCGTATTCTTCGATATTGATCCAACAAACGTCACTTTCGAGAAAGATATAACTATCAATTACAACGCAAAGGACTATGTTGGATGTACTATAAAATTGCATCAAAGTGGCAAGCGCCCCAATGGTTCATGGAGAATCCAACTGAAGGGAGAAACCGCCTTCAACGAAAAACTCACAACCGCTGAAGTTGGTGAATGGTTTGTTCACAAGATAATCATTCTCGAAAAAATCCGAACCGATTATTATGTTATGTCCGTACTCCCGGAATCAGAACTTAACAACCTGAAATCCGAAAGTATTTTTGTAGCTAGAAACGGCAGCAGCCATGCCTCTAAACAGTATGGCTTGCTTAATATTTAGGAAATGTCAGCAATATATTTTTATAAGTAACATCATCAAGATGATAGGCTTCCTTAAAGAGAAGATCTATCATCTTTTGTTTCTCGGACATTTCAAGTCTCTCCACCTCATAAATCCACCCTTCAAATCTACTCACCAAGTTGGACAGTCTACTCTCCTCCTTCAAAATACTAATAGTATATGAAAGAATATGCCTCTTCAATGTATCTTTCTTTCCATTAAACTCAATAATCTTTGTATAATCTTTTTCATCTGGTACAGGAATCTGCTTTATAACATTCTGTGTCAGATCAAGTCCTGGCATTTTAATTCTAACAAAATAATCGAAAGGTATAGAATTAAATAAAGCAAGCAACAATATAAGTTCTTCCTCACTCTCTGTCTGGAGCATCTGAATTGACTGGCAAGTAGGGCAAGTCGGAAGAATCATCGCCAACATAGTCCGCTTATTTGTTGGCGATGTAAGACTTCGCCAACAGAGAGAATACTCCTTACCATATTGATGTAGGTACTTATCCCATAATTCTTTATGGACAAAATATCTGCATTCTGGCAGTTCCTTTCTGCTATTCTCCGTCACATCTATTTTTATAGCAGATGCTTTATTTGCATACTTTTTCGAATCAGGCATTCCTCGAAATGTAGCATACCTAGCATCATACTGTTCTATGAATTTACCCTCATATATCGGAACATTATTCATTGATGCGTATTTATCAATTGATGCAGCATGTGCTGTAAGATGAATAAGCCTTCCAAAATGACATTTCGAGTATACATCTGAAAACAGCATGAAACGGCTGTGTGCTTCCTTCAAGAAAGAAATCTCATCATTATTGCTGACATTCGGAATCGTGCTAGTAAAAGGATTTATCACCGCCAAATCTTCTGCCGCCAGCATTATCGACTTTACATGACACAACATCTCAGGTTCTCTAAGCCCAGTGGCAAACTCAAAAAACTCCCTACGTTCTTTTTCGGCCACAAAAACAATGAACCGTTCGCGAGAATCTATACTGAAGATCTTATTCTTATTATCAAACAAATACACACCTCTTACCGATTTATCAGAAAGAAATGTTGACCATAACTTTTGATGAACAGGTGCCGTCACCAAGGTACTTTTAACTATAAGCGCTAGAAATCCATTGTCAGATAACATGTTATAGGCCAACTCCGTAAAAAGCGAGTATGTGTTCAACTCGCCCGCCACAGCATTCTTAATTCTGCAATGCCTATACTTTGTTGCTGTCATTTGAGAATATTCCTCGCAGACCTTATTACGCCAATCATATACTGCAAACCAAGTATCTTTTAACTTCTTCACTTCAGCATCCCTAACATTCTTTTGAGAAATATCAGAAATGTCATTAACAATCCCTTTAAAGAACTTTCTCTCTTCGAACCGAATCTTTTCCCATGGAGGATTTCCCACTACCACATCATAAAAAGTTTCAAAAAAGTTCTCTGGCATACCAAGACCAACAGAATAAAGCCGACGCATGGCAAACAAATGATTCTTTTCCTCTTCATTGTATTCCCTATCACTTATTAATAAAGGATTACCAAATGTAAAATGAGAAATTATTGTTTTCCATTCATGTCGGTCAGCGTATTGAAGAAGATTTACAATACAAATCTGAAGAGCAATTGGATCAATGTCTACTCCATAAAACCATCTGACTGAATATCTATAATCAATACCTCTTTGTACTTTCAAGTAGTCCATTATCGCGAGAAAAAATTCGCCTCCACCGCAAGAAAAATCTGCAATCTTATAATCCTTTCTCTTTTCAAAGGTCCTTTCATGAAAAACTTTCTTTACAATTTCTTCTGCTAGTTTCTTTGGTGTGTAATATGATCCCGTATTGTCCCTACTCACTTTGTCCACTAATAAAGAAAGTTCTCCATTTGTAAAATCAAGTTCAACATTTAGAAACTCTTGACGACAGTCATTCACACTATTTTCATTTGAAAAATATTCAACCATCGCCATATTAACATATTTATCAAGGAGCTTTCTTTCACTGTCATAAAAATCAGAAAGATATTTAGGCATAAGCCCTAGAGCTTGCATTTCATCAAATTCTAAATCAGAAACATCGAGCAACCGCTGATGGTTAATCGAAGAAAAAAACAGAAACATCGTGTTATGCCAAAATACCCTTATTTTGGGTACATCTGTATAATCTCCAGAAAACTTCTCCCTTGCTGCTCCCAAAAGTATGTCCACAATTGTATATGTTCTACTATCCACATTTTACTCCTTTACCCACGCTAAAATCTTTCTTGTAGGAATATATTCTAAGAGAGGCTTTCCTTCAAAAGTAGTGCTATGTACACTATTAAACCGCTTCTCTATCCAGTTCTTTGCATAATCAACATTTTGCTTATCCAAGATGCGCATTTCAGATAATAATCTATCAACCAATTGATTCACATTATTTACCTCACGGTATCTCATCGCTGACATGACCAACGCATGCATATAAAGGTCAATATAGTTATCTTCAAACCAGTCAAATTGCCCCAAAATTATAGAATACACTTTCTCGCATGGGATTTTCTTTACCTGTGAAATATACTCAATCAATCCATCCGATCCTAAGGCTTTTTTATCTGCTTTTGTTCTTCTTGGAAAACAGTCGCATCTAAGTATCCCTGAAACATCAGATTCCATAATATTCCCTTCATCACCTTTATACCCTGATGAGAAAATCATTCTTTCTCCAATATAATTATCAATTGCCCGCCGATCCTCAGAATTAAGACACATCTCCTTCATAATCTCATCTTCAATCTGCTGTTCATTCAGCAATTGGTTCCATTCGTCATTGATATCCTCCTCAAACCATGTACGAGCCATTTCTGATATGCACATTCCCTCTGTATGTCTAACATAGGAAAACTCGGTATTATTAGGGCGCTTTGCAAGTCTATGCTTTTTTGACTGCAAACACTGCTGTGCATTTTTTTCTAAGGTTGAGGAATTAAGGATTCTCTCAGTTACAGGTATTTGTCCAATATACCCTGCTGCTATTGTAAGTTTCGGAGACGCAAGCCGAACATAAAAAGCAGCAAAACGAGAATTCAAAAACGCAAGGTGTGATAACTTTTTACCCTTTTTAATTCTAATTCCTGGTCCCGATGCTACGAAAATTTGTCCAGGCATAAGTATTCTGACATTTAATCCTGCTGTTCCGGTATCACTAAACACCAGTTGTGTCTGATCAAAGTAGTTAGCATTACGGATGGCAGACCCTTTTGTATTTTTAATATATTCTCCATCTTTCCCCCACTTCACACAATATAAATTCAATCCCTCAAAACGGGAATAGCCACCACCTTTGCTTACAGGTATCCAATCCTCATCACCAATATGTTTCCAATAGTAATCAATCAGATTTTTGGCATCCCCAGTAGATGTCCCCTGCATAGGTACTGCATAATCTTTATATTGATTACAGCTTGCCTGAATACTCTTCAAATGTTCTGTGCTGACCATATCAAATCTAGACTCTGCATTTTTGAGAATATCACTCTGTTTTACAGGCAAAAAATGTATGTTCTCCCCTTCCAATGTTTTTTCGAGTCTTTCAATGTTCATATTTCTTAAAAGGCACAACCCAATTTCATGTCCCTTATCTGGCAAGTTTTTTGTAAGTGTTACAAGAACCACATTAGTCTTTTCTCCAGAAATGTCATAAAAAGCATTAGAGCCAAGTTCCCAGATATTATCAATTGTGTATTTCTTTAATAAATTACTTCTTAAAGAAGTAAAGCTATCAAGATACATCCAGCTATTCTGCGTAACCATTGCAGCTTTCCCGCCATAAGGAAGAATCTCTATAACCCTCCCAATGAAAGCATTACACATATCGCATTTTGCCATAGGATAATATTTCTGCAGATATTCTTTCTGTTTTGTCGGCATTCCCTTAATAGTTCGGAAGGGAGGATTCGTAACCACAATATTAACACCATCAAAAGCATCAATAAGCCGATGAACTTCTCCAGTATCACAATTGACAACAAGCTGCTTATCCCATTCCATATCCAAAAAGCCTGCTATTGAATCTTTCTGGGGATAAAATATTTTCGGATGATAGTTGTTGAATGTTTCAATAGAAACGCTATCTCTCTTGCTTATAAATGCAAGTGCTTTCATCTTCAAATTGAAAGATGCAACATATGCAAGAAAACGATCTATTTCATATCCATACAAATGATCAATGGCATATCTGGTCCTGTTACTGTTGCATTTATCTGTTGCCTGACCAGCAAGAATCTCAAAAGAATAGAGTAGAAAATTTCCCCCACCACATGCCGGATCAAGGAGTCTGGACTTATCATCAATATGAAGTGATTCCACAAGTGTGTTTATCATATATTTTTCAGTAAAGAACTGTGTATCTTTGTACTTGAATTCATCCGATTTTTTGGTGCCAAACTGATATATCCAAGCTAAAGAATCATCAAGGCACATTCCGTTTTCCGTAATATACTTCTTTATGTTCTGATTTACATTATCGGAAACTGGAATAGAAATTTTATATCCGAAGAAATTCTCACATGCACTCAAACAAGTCGCGAAATCATCAACATAAACTTCCAGCAATTTTGTAGCAAAAAAAACAACAAGTGTCTGCAATGCATCCACCGATGACAATCCCCTCTTTCTTAACTCCTTAATAGATATGTCTACTATGGTCTTTACACTTCTTCTTGCCTTGCGCATCACTGTTCCAGTAGGAATGACCACTTTGGGATGTTTAGATACTCTTGCATCCCTTGGCTTTGTAGCATCAGCGGGAATAGCCCACATATTGCCTATACGAATGACTCCAGGAATTCTGTTATTAGCACACAAGTTCTGCACTCTGCGTTTTGTAATTCCCCAAATATTCGAAATATCTTGTGCAGATAAATATTTCACTGTATCCAAAGCAAAACCTCCTATGCTTAATTCTTGTTTGCGAATAATACCATTCATTTTTCTCTCATCACGCCTTATACCATTATAAGCATCATCCTTGTTTTTTTCAAGTTATATTTTGAAATTCGTCTTTAGTATCGCACAAAAAAAGGAACCAATAAGGTTCCACTCATTCAATATATATTTTTTTCAATATCTTTTAGCACACTTTTATTGCTAAGCATTTTATACCTTATAACGATAACAAACACAATCCAACGATTTCCTACTACCATTTAACGATTATCCACATTTCCTATTTTTCATTCCCTCATTCGTAGTCTTATCGTAGTCCAAGTATTATTTGTCTGCCACGGTATGCCCAAGTTTGCCCCCAAGTACCAAATTATGCGGCTTTTACCTTACTCCTACTGTAGCAGACGAAAAGTATCTTAATCAAGTTAATTTTCCCTCCTGAAATGTTCTGATTTGCCGTGTTTTGGCACGTTTTGCGGAGTTTGCATTTTCCGTAGAAATTGTTAGAAACGTAACAAAAATGGCAAATCGAAACAAAACGGGACAAGTTGATGCCGTCAAACATAGTATGAATTGGGGAGTTTTACTACCGTGGTATTTTCATACTAAAAATTTGACAATAATGTGCCATACTCTTTATGTATCTATCATTTCCCTACGCTTTTCACAAAAATACTGTTGCAGCCAATTTATTTTTTGATATATTTTCAAATTTCCTTGGCTATTTCTTAATCTGATTGTATTATCATTAATAAATTGGTCAATCAAATATAAACCTGTTTCTTTCCGGTTTATTCCAAAAGGATCTACAAAATATATGCCATCAAAATCCTCGCATAACAGCCTACCTTTCTCCGGCTTCATTATAGCTTTAACAATCTCTGCTATTTCTGGCTCGACAATAATCCGTGGATAAATTGCAATCTGACCTTCCAACTTATATGCTCCTATCAAAGCATTCCCCCATATCATCTTCTCATCTGAGAAAAAATCCCCGTATGATATACCGCCTCTAACTAGTAAATCATTTATCCACATATTCATTTGCAACAATGCGCTAAAAAATATAATTGAGACAAATGCTCTTTCTTCCTTATCTTCTACAATCTCATTTGATAAAATAATATTATCAGAAAATATATCTACTTTGGGCTCATTCATATGCTCGGAATTATATTTTTTAAATTGTATTATAGTCTCATCATATGCTATATGTATTGCATTTAAGGATTCATTTGCATTGTTTTTTTATAGCCTCTGAAGAACCTAATACATCAATAAATGCTACTACTGCTGGCTTAGTCCTGTATTTTTGTTCCACTTTTCGACTCCGTTCTACCTAATATATTAATCAAATATGGTTTACTACAATATTCCAAATATCAAAATTTAATTGTGTCAGTATTATACTATCATACCATAAACAGAAATAAAATGGTATAAAAAAAGAAATGCCCTGCCGAGGCAAGAAGTATAAACTTATAAACGACTAAAATTCCTATCGTTAAAATTTGCACCCAAAGTCAGCCTTGGGTGCATTGTATCAAATTGTGGTACGCAAGCCATATTGCGTGTCGAGATTGATACAATTTTTGAATGGGTGCTATCGTTTTTACATTTACCGCAAACGCCCTAAAATCAACACTTTGGGGAATGGCAGATGCACCCGTGCTTGGGCGGCTATCGTTTTTTGAATTAGAATTGTTGCACTTTCGATATTTGGGAGTGTAAAAAATAACGATAGCCTGTTTTTTAAGGTGGCTATCGTTATTTTTTGCACCCAAAGCTATTAGATTTTTTATCTTCATCCCCATCAAAAGTAAAATTTATTTTGGGTTTGCCTTTTTCGTTACTTATTTTAACATTTTCTGTGCAATCATTCATGGCTCCAAAAGTTAATGTAATGCTATGTTTTATCCCCTTAACACCTTCCTTTTCTGATAAGTCCCATACCCCTTCTGTAGACGTATGAAAGGGAATAGGAGGGAAAGGCATCCTCTCAAACTCTAAAGTAGTGCAATTGTTAGGGTCTCTTGGTATTTCTATAAACAATGAAAAACATCCATATGTTAGATTAAAAAGCATATAAGGCTTATCCCAAACAGTTTTTTTGCGTCGAAACAATAAATAATGCGGATATTTTGTTACATTAAATCCAGGAATCATCTTATATCGAACGAGTAATTTTTTATTATTATAAAAATTAAAATGTTCCCGTTCAAGAAGCCATTTAATTGTGCTAGAAAAAGGAGATAACTCCTCAATAGGCATAATTGTTATTGCCATTTTCACTATAGCCTTAAATACAGCTATCGGACAACATTTTCCTACTGGTTTTGAAATAGTAATCGAATTCTCCGTACAGTTTATGTATTCTCTACCAGCTTCTTTACATTGACGAATACAAGGTCTATTATTGTCAAAAAAAATTTCAATGCAATAATCAGCACATTCTTCCGTGCGTTTTGAACATGGCACTTTAAACCTACACTTTGGCATTCCATTCTTACCATAAATTTGCATTATGCTGTGATATAAACTAAAAAAATTCGCATACTCATTTTCAATCGAATTACCAAAATATTGATTACATAAATCACACTCATAATTTGACGCCAAAGCATTATTGCCAATAGATTCGGGAAAAACATGTGCGATTTTCTTGAAACTCACTTCATCTTCACCTTTACCGCAAAATCTACATTGTTTGTTTTGTGAATTTCCTATTACTTGTATTCCGTGTTTAGGCTTTAGTAATCTAGACTTATCATTAAAGTCAGGCGTGCGTAAAACATCGTAAAACGATTCATAATAATAAATTATCTCTGGATCAATTCTTTCATTAATTCCTATTTGCATAAATACCTCCTTAATCATCTGCACCTATATATAAAACACAATTAAAAACTTATATATCAAAGCCTTAATTCATTTAACTCCCCAACAACAGAAGTTATCAATCTTTCCTATCAACTAGAATTTATCGAGAATTTTTTCCTTATTAATTATGCTTCCCAAGGATAGCCATCCAAATCGTAATACATTTCACCATCAAATGACTGCAATTTAAGACTCTGAACCATATTTCGACCTTCTATATCTTGATAGCATATATTAAACCAATTTGGAAGTCCCTCTGTATCCTCATATTCTGAATGTAAAATTTTTGTCACTTTAGATGGCCATTTTTTTACATCCTCCGAATCCTCATATGCAACAATCATTCTGCATTTTTCTCCGACTTTCAATGCCGTCGTTAGCAATTTGTCAAATACGATAAGATTCCTAGCTACTTTATCATTTATAATTTCGATAGAAAACTGAAGATTTTTATGACGGGTTCTTCCAGTGAAATCAGCACTCAGTATTTCAGCCGTTCCAGGCAACTGTGTATTTATACCATCTATCTTAACAGCAAAAGAAGGCTGGTTTTCACGTATTCTTTTATCTTCTTTCTCTTTTTGGATTGCATTTATCGCATCTATAAATGCACCTCTGAATCGTTCCCATCTTATATCAACAATCTTGGTTAAATCAAATTTATCCGTTAAATTATCTTTCAACTCATTCAGTCTTTGCTTTAGTTCATCTTCATCAGAATCTAGTTTGATTGATATTTGATTCGGGTTAATCGCTCCTTTAATTTGTGAAAAATTAAAACCTGGAAGTAATATTGATGTATATTCTTTTTTGGTTACCCATGCAGCTCCCATTTCATTTAAACATGGCGAACTCGAATAATATCTATCTGACAAAACAAATATAACATACAAATCCACATCAAAATCCATAAATTTACTTGCGAGCCAATCATAAACAGGCTGATTTAAAGGTATTCCATATCCTGGTGCTGATGAGCAAATCATATGTTTCTGATTTAATCCAATATTCTCAAAAAGAGTAACTAAATATTCTACATATTTCTTATCATCAGTTGCATGGCTGATCAATAACATTGGCATCTTTTTTTCTGACATTTTATTATCTCTCCTTTAATTTTTTCTTATCTCCAAAATCTAACATCAAAATTATACCTCAATCCCCTACAAATTTCCATACACAGTAATACCCTATTTCCACGCACAGAAAAAGCGACTAGCGGCATCTGGTATAACCCCGATGCCCCGGCCGCTGTCTGCTTTATATCTCCGTGCTGACTTCCACTCCGTTGCGGAAAGTGAATACCACCCTGCCGTCTGAATAAACCGTTGCAAAGTCCACAAGCCTGTGGAACAGCTTCTCATTGAAATCCACCGGCAGCTCCGCCGTTTCGCTAAGCCCCGCAATGAACCCGCTGAAAATGTCATACTGGATTTCCTTCCTCTCCCGCTCTTTCTCCAGGCTGTCCTCCCGGCTCTCCAAAGCGGCGTACCGGCTGGCATACCCGTCATACTTTTTGCGGTAGTCGTGCTGGTCAAGTTTCCGGGTGGCGTTCTCATCGACCAGCCTTTGGATCAGCCCTGCTGTCACTTCCTTCTCCCTGCTGACTGCTTCCAGCTCCGCTTCAATGGCGCTGCTGTCGGCCAGGGCCTCCATGACCGCCCTGCAGTCCCCGATGACCTCCTCCCGGTTCTCCATCAGGATGCCGAGCGCCTCCAGGAACAGCTCCTTGATCCGCTGCTCGTACAGATGGGGCGTGGCGCACCTGCTTTCCCCCTTGAACTTGGCGTTGCACTGCCAGACCGTCCGCTTATATTTGCTGGTGGAATGCCAGACCTTGGAGCCGAAGTGTTCCCCGCAGTCGCCGCATTTCAGCTTTGCCGAGAACGGGCTGCAGCAGTTATGGCTCCGCCCCAGGTTCTTCCGCCGCTGTATCTCCATCTGCACGAGCTGCCACTCCGCGGGATCGATGATGGCATCGTGGCTGCCCTCCACATAATACTGCGGCACTTCCCCCTCATTCGCCTTGCGCTTTTTGGAAAGGAAGTCCACCGTGTAGCACTTCTGCAGGCGGGCGTCGCCTTTGTACTTTTCGTTGGAGAGGATGTTCTCCACCGTCCTGTGCCGCCACGTCTCCTTTCCTGTAGGCGTTGGGATGCCCTTGTCCGTGAGGTGTTTTGCGATGGCGTAGGGAGTCTGCCCCTGCATGAACATCCGGTTGAGTACATAGAAGGCTGGTATAACCGTAAAAAAATACACAGTGCCATCGGTTATATGACACCCCAACAAAAGGAAGATGAGGAATTAAAAAAAGTAGCATAAACTTTCAACTTTTTGTGCCAAGATATTGACATAAATCCAAAAGCCAATGGACTGAATGCAATGAAATGTATCAAATATATCCTGTCAGATATGCCGGGGAGTACATTTCTTGAAAATCCGGAATATCTGGATGACTATCTGCCATGGGAGCCTATGGTACAGGAACGTTGCCGATGACCACTGCCCTTTTAGTATAAGAGGCGGTAGTGTTTTTTCTATCCACTATCTTATTTGACGCTTACCATCTTTTTTCTTTTTTGGGGAAGAAAGTTCAGGGGATGATCTATTTCCCGACAGCCCCTTTTACACAATTCGTTTGCACTAATGGACAACCGACCCATATGCATCAACCAATGCATACGTTAGTTCATTGCCAGCTTTTAGAATCAGATACCGCCAAAATCAGTATCTTCTCTTGCCAGTATGTTTGCGCCCTTATCAAATATATGATTCTTACTGTGATCTTTGCCGATGTTTGTCTCCCGGCAGTCCCGCACACAAAGGTTCAGCCAGGGATTCTTCTTAACCAGGCCTCTCAAAATACGCGTCACTTTTCCTGTCGTCAACACATACTCGGAAACATAAACCGAACCTTGCAGCCATTTGAAGCCATTTTTAAGCATGTGTCGTTTTATAATATCGTAAACGTTGTTCCAACTTTCGCCAGGATAATGCTTTTGCAATGCTTTTGCGTCTAAGTCAAACGTAATCTGTTTTCTTGTTCCAGTCATATCAATACACTGGCTCTGCATATACGGCTAATATATTGCAACTTTCCTCAGATTCTTCATCATCAATCCAATCCCATGAGGCAACCTGTTTTCTAAAGCTGTCTTTATCCGCCAACTCTGCAACCCCCAAGTCTAAACAGCCATAATCCTGTTCTCCCCCCCTTAAAAATCAGACGATGCGGGTCTTTGCTGGAGTTTTTTACGCTTCCAGCACGGTTAGTAAAAGCATTTTCCGCCATTTGGCATAACCGTTGCAATGTTTCTCCTGTAACATTTTTCTTAATTTCTATCACTGTGCTATACATAAGTTCCACTCCTTTATCTACTCAAAACCATTGATATATCTAAATTATCTATCTACAGTATAACGAAAACTCCTATAAGCCGCAACCGCTTTCTTATTTTTGGTCGGATTCTTTTTTCTTTCTCTTACGCCATTAGGTTTTAGACCAGGTAAAGGCAACGGAGGTAATCCACATATTATATGCCATTAACGCAAAAAGGACCATATCGTTGCGGATAAATGTTAATGGTAAACCCCAAGGCAATATAGTCTACAAGATAATCATAGTATATATACCTCATCCTCTGAAAACCAGCCATTCGTTATTGTTGTATTTTTTACGGAATCTACATCCTCCGTATAAGCAATAACTGCAATTGCTGTGCGTTTTGATATTGTAATATCATTAAATGTAAACTTGCGATCTGAAAGGAACTTCCCAAGTGCATCCATGGCAGAAGTCTTTCCACTATTATTGGTGCCAACAAAGAGAGTCGTTTTTTCGCTAAAGTCTATACGGCACTGGAGTAGCTTTCGGAAGTTTTGAATATTAATGGTCGCTATTTTCATGAGAGCACCTCTCTTTCGCTTATGGGTATCAATCTATAAAAATTATATCATATTTATATCATATAATGTAGAAATAGCAATATATGGATATATTTAAGGATAAGCGAGTGATTATAGACTATATGGTAGAATGGGTGAAGATTTTAACGGCAGGCGTACATGCCTGCTACTGGTGCATCAAGATGCAAAATATGAGGTTATATTTATAATCGTGTAGAATATGGTGCAAAGAATTTATGACGTATCATCCGTAACGTGTAGACACATATTCACAGCGGTATCCCAAAACGCAAAAAAGAGAGGCCCACCAACCTTTCCGATGAACCCCTCTACGCTCAAAATCCCTTGATTTCAAGCCATTTCTCCTTACTTTTGCCTGCGAGTACGAAAATTCCTATGGCATCAATTATTGATAGCCGCCTAGGAAGCTGTTAAATACATTACTCCATAAATTCAACCGCTTTTCACCAATCAACCTTTTCTCTTTTTTGAATGTTTTAACGATACGCCTAAATATTTTAACAATTACACAGCGAAAATGGGCAATCGTTAAAAAGAGGTGCAAAATTTCTGGGCAGAACAACCCATGAACCGTAGCGGCACATAAAAATGCCAAAATCCTAACCCGCCAAACCCGCAGAAAGCCCTATTTTCAGCGTTTTTGGCGTTTTCCCATTGTATAAAAATCGTAGTTGCGATGTTGCCTTGTCCATGCGGGTATTTTCCTGATTTTATTCATGGTTACAACTTGGAGTCGATAGTAAAGCAAATAGAAAGCGTCTAACTACATAGCCAGTAAAGCGCTTCTCTTTCCATATATAAAAACCAAGAATACTCTCTTATTCATTTTTCAGTATCATCGACACAACCATTTAATAACCTTGGTATTTCCTTAAGAAATTCTGTTGATAAAATCAAATTAGCTTTTACTTATCTCTGTATTTAACCATCAATACCAATCACCAACGAAATTTACCATCTTGGTAATAAAATCACAGATACATCCATTCGGCAGCGTTGCACATAAATGTATCTACGTACAGTTGCTCCATACTCGCAGAGGAAAGATTCTCTGCTCGCCTCCAGCATTTCATTCTTGCCCGCATTCACAAAATTTATCATATATCCGTTATGCAACGCCAGACAGCGGATGAATTCCCTCTGGCTCCGGCCGTTGCCTTCAGCTCATGTCAAGTATGGGACAAAAGATTTTTTATTTTTTCATATCTCATTATACAATCAACAATGTCGATAACATCTCTTTCATTTCCTCATTTTCTTCATAAATATCTACAATTCTATTTTCGTATGTTTTAATGATTTGTCTTATTGTCGTATTAAAATATTTTCTAAGCCACTCATATTTTTCTCGAACTCTTATATCCTCATTTTTTATACCATTATAAATCAATTCTTGAATTTTACTCAATGTATCTTCTATGAAATTTGTACAAACATATTTATTCATTGCATATATATCTTCTTTAGAAGCTTGAATCATTTGACAACCAATACGCATATAGTCAATATATATAATGTCTTCTGAATCTCTTTTTATAAATGCAAATTCATTATCATAAAGGTCATTTTCTAAATCTTTCGGAAATAAAAATATCTTTTTATCATCAAACCAAATATAATCTTTAAATTTGTTTTCAAATTCTTCTTTATCCCATAATTGTATTTTTTCTATTGTATTCCTACTTATCGTTATTCTTGGATATTTTGAAACTTCGCTTTCTAATAAATAAGCTGATATCATACCACTTCCAAAAATAAATGAGTCATCATGATATACTGGCCCTATATCAATCCCTCCTCTTAACAATATTCCTTCTCTTAACAGTTCAAATTGCAATTGTGCAATAAACTGTATAAAATTCGAAAAACTAAAATACTCATCTATTTCTTTTGATATGACAATACTATCTGAGAACATAGTTGCTTTTGGTAAATTATCATATTCATCCATTTCTTCGTCTGGTTCTGATACTACCTCTGTATACTTTGGATTACCCATACGTGATGGAATTCTATAAAAAGAATCTCTAAACATTTTTATATATCTTAAAGCTAAGATAACCTTCTCAATATTTTTATTTGCCATAGCTTTGAAACCTAAAATATCAATAAACGCTATACAACATTCACACATATTTTCCTTTATGTCTTTTTGTTCAACGTCTTCAAAACCTATCTGTTTATATGGCCACTTTTCATACCATTCCATCTTTTGCCTCCATATAATATCCCATTACAATTATCTTCCACCAAACACATCAAAATTCTCAAACATCATCTCCACCCTATCAACCTTCTTCTCCGTATGATAATGCCCGCAATACCACTTCCCATAATCCAGCCTGTCCTCAATCCCATCCAGCTATTCCTCCGTAGACTTGTCCACCCTGCTCTGGTCAACCCCGGCCATGAACACCTCCACCGGCTGATATTTCAACGGCGTGGTATGGCTCAACACCACATCAACCTTCCACCCCAGCCTATCCAACTGGCTCTCCACATACCTCTTAATCTCATCCGAAGGCTGTTCATCCGGCCACCACCCATACATAAGCCGCTTCTTTTTCATCCATTTCAGGTTTCATGCTTTTTTGGGGCATCGGTACTCTTTCGTCACTGTATTTGTAGTTCTGGCTGGCTGATACGGTTTGTGTCATAACCGCTATCGGCACATGCTTCTTGTATTTTCAGGCTCAGGCTTTTCTCAATATAGTCTATAGAAATTTTTATAGATTTTTTCTCTCAATGCTTATGACAAGTGATAAAAGTTCGCCGTCTATCTCAACTTGTCCGCAAATATCAATACTGCTGTCCGAAAGTTTCAATGTACCTATAAAATCATTGTGTTCCATCATATAAAGTGCAACATCATACTCCTCAAGAAAATCTGTGTCTACTTCTATATCTTTTCCTGTATATAGAACATCACGAAAATAAATTTGGGGCGGATATAATGCCCAACTCCATTCACAATTATCATCTATAGTTAATTCATCGAAAATGTCATCGTTTCCAGAAATTTCAAGATTTAATAAATTGTCTGCAATAAAAAATTGAACATTTCCTATTCCAAATTCTGTATTTCCAATTTTGAAAGAGTTCATATAAGCTTTCCTTTATGTTATTTCCTCTCCATATAGTCAAGTGTTTTTTTCAATAAATTCAATACTTTTTGATACCTGTTAATGAATGATGCTGAGGTTATGGAGTGATCTTTACCTCATACAGGGCAGATATATAGTGTTTGTGGGCACTCCAAATAAAACGTCATCACTTCCCGTTCTAAATGGCCTCGATGTGTACCC
>CAJTCY010000019.1 GCA_910575075.1 Lachnospiraceae bacterium | reverse complement strand
TTAACTGGCATTTTAGGACAGGTGACGCCAGAATAAAACTTAAATCTTTATACCCCAGTTTTACTACCGCCTCTTAAAAGGTAGTAGTAAAACTAAATATCATCATGTCACTACACTAGCTTTCCAAACCCTTTTTGTGCAAGTTGTCTCTGTTGCCTTTGGCAACAAGACCTTTTGGGAATAAAATTATTGATAAAATAAAAATACGGAAACTCAAGGAACTCTAATCTTGACAAGCAAAAATGCAAGTGCTAATATTTATACTATACACAAATTATAAAAATAAGGAGAAAAGGAGAAGAGTGTATGAAAAGTTTAGTTAAATTTTCAAAAGTGTGGATGCTCGCTCTGTTGTGTGTACTGTTTCTCGGTGTGGGAATAAAAGCAGAGGCAGCGCCAGGACAGGTGACTGGACTGAAACAGACGAACTATGATACCAGTGCGGTGCAGATTGGGTGGAATAATGTTACGGGAGCCACTGAATATTTAGTAGAATATTCTGAGAATAACAGTTTTACCGGTACTTCTGTCAAAGCAGCAAAAACTAACCGTAATCCGGTAGCAATCAGCGGTCTTGCAGCGGGATCAAGCTATTATGTAAGAGTTACGGCTGTAGACCAGGATGGAAACGAAGGAGCAGTTTCTCAGCCTTTAGAGGTAGTTACGGCTCCAGTGGATAAAATCAGCAATTTGAAACAGACCAAGGCAGAGAACAAGAAAATTACATTATCTTGGAGTGCTGTTCAGAATGCGAATGCATATTATATTCGTTATGGAAAAAATACTAACAGTTTGAAAGAGGCTGTTACAACCAATCCTTCCTATGTTATTTCAGGAACAGCAGATTCAGCATACATAGTATATGTTTATCCAATGAGAAAGAGCAGCGCTAATTTTGAAGCAATCGGTCCTAACGGTTCCTATGTGATTGCAGCTACGGTTCCTAAAAAGATTACCAAGGTTAAAATGCTGGAAAGCGGCAGCAGCAGCAATCCGAAAGCAGGCATTGTTGTATTTTCCTGGGGACAGAGTAAAGCAGCAGACGGCTACGAGTATGAAATTTATGGAAACAACGGCAAAAAGATCCTTAAAAAGAGTATTACCGCAAGTCAGTACAGTACAAGAGGAATTGCGGTAAACAGTGGAAAATTAAAGAATACACAGTTCATGAAAATAAGGGTGCATGCATATACTAAGGTAGGAAATGCTAAGAAATATGGACCATGGTCAGATTACTGCTATTTTGCAAAATTCCCGAACAATGTAAAGCAGGCGCCGGTTAACAATTCAACACTTTCAGCAGGTGTAAAAATTACCTGGAGTAAGATTGCAGGAGCAAATAATTATACAATCTATATTTCTACCAAGTCTACTGGAGGATGGAAGAAGGCAGGTACCACAAAGAGTAACAGTTTTGTTGTTAAAAAGTGCGGAAGTTCTGCCTTAAAGACAGGAGTTACTTATTATTATAAAGTAGTAGCTAACAAGAAGGTAAAGGGTAAGACTTATAGCGGTGATAAAGATTGGTATAAGAAGTTTGGCTATATAATGAGAACATATTACTATTAAGAAGTGTATTTGTATTTTAATACTCCAGCCATGTACTGTGGCTGGAGGGTTTTTTCTATAGGAAAGACCTTGTTACGCTAAAGCGAAAATATCAGCCTAAATGAAAAAAATTAAAAAAAGTTATTGACAAAATATGATTCTTTGTATATAATAACTTTTGTGAGTTCGGAGAGACAGGAAAATAGAGGTTTCAAAGAATCACGTAACTGCAGGAGTGGCGGAATTGGCAGACGCGCAGGCTTCAGGTGCCTGTGGTAGCAATATCGTGTGGGTTCAAGTCCCATCTCCTGCATGAATAGGAAGCTGTTGCTGGTGCAACAGCTTTTTTGTTCTCTTATAGGAAATACCTTGTCACGCTAAAGCGTGAAAGTATCTTTCCTATAAGAGAAATAACAATTATGCGCAGTTCGCGGAGAAGAAGCTGCTGCTTCGCAGCCCGCTCACGCGCGGAGAATGCGTAAAACGCATTCTTTTCAGGTTTATTTACGCGAGGAGGAATCTTATGTTATATAGAACAAATCCTAAGAATCAGAAACAATTATCAATTTTAGGTTATGGTTGTCTGCGTTACAGTAAGAAAGGTACAGGCATTGATCAGGCGAAAGCAGAAGAAGAAATGCGGATTGCCATTGAGCATGGTGTAAATTATTTTGACACGGCATATACTTATGGCGGCAGTGAGGTCTGTCTGGGAAAATTTCTGGCGAAGGGGTATCGGGATAAGGTGAATATTGCCACAAAACTTCCCCATTACTTTGTCAAAGAAAGAGGCGATATGGAACGGTATTTTACAGAACAGCTTGAACGGCTGCAGACAGACCATATCGAATATTATCTGATGCACATGCTCAATGATACGGATGCATGGGAACGCTTGAAAAATCTGGGGATAAAAGAATGGATTGCAGAAAAGAAGAAACAGGGACAAATTGAAAATATTGGTTTTTCTTTTCATGGGAGCACAGAGAATTTCCTGAAAATTCTGGAAGTTTATGACTGGGACTTCTGCCAGATTCAATATAATTATTTAGATGAACATTCTCAGGCAGGAAGGCGTGGCCTAAAGCGCGCCCATGAAAAAGGAATGCCTGTAATCATCATGGAACCTCTGCGGGGCGGACGTCTGGTACAGGGGCTGCCTAAAACAGCAGTGAAGCTGCTGGAGAAAGAAGAGCCGAAGCGGAGTCCGGCCGAGTGGGGGCTGCGCTGGCTGTGGGATCAGCCGGAGGTGACAGTTGTCCTCTCAGGAATGAATGATGCTGCACAGGTAGAGGAAAATGTAAGGATTGCGCATGAGGCAGAAGCAGGATGCATGAGTGACCATGACAGACAAGTGATTGAACAGCTGAAAACAGAAATTAATCGTTATATGAAAGTTCCATGTACAGGCTGCAGTTATTGTATGCCATGTCCTGCGGGTGTGGATATTCCTGGATGCTTTGCCGCATATAATATCAGATACACAGACAGCTGGTATCAGGGAATGAAAACATATGTGATGTGCACCACACTTAAGACTAATCCCACGAATGCTTCTAAGTGCCTGAAATGCGGAAAATGTGAGCAGCACTGTCCACAGAATATTTCCATACGCAAGGAACTTGAACAGGTGAAAAAGCATATGGAAAATCCGGTGTATCATATTGCAAAGCTAGTATCAAAACGAATTGGCAGATGCTAAGAATATGTAAAAATCTGTGGTTAGTTGAAAAAAATAAAGGAAATCGGAAGTTTATGCGGAATATATATATCAGACGGAAAGAAAGATAATAAATGCACATATACAGACAGTTGGGAACATCAGGAAGATTCCCCTGATTCCCGGATTGACAGAGGTGAGATAAAATGCTTATCAGAGAGAATATGGAGCTGCTGGAGCGTAACTATTTGAGCCCTTTTGCGACATTGAGCCAAAATTCCAGAGGGCGTGACAGAGAAGAGGTACAGTGTGACATCCGTCCGGTGTTTCAAAGAGACAGGGACAGAATACTGCACTGCAAGGCATTTCGACGGTTAAAGCATAAGACACAGGTATTTTTGACACCCAAAGGCGATCATTACCGTACACGCCTGACACATACGCTGGAAGTTTCCCAAAATGCCCGTACGATAGCCAAAGCTCTGCGTCTTAATGAAGATCTGGTGGAAGCGATCGCCCTGGGCCATGATTTGGGGCATACGCCGTTTGGACATGCAGGAGAACATATGCTGAACGAGATCTGTGATGAGGGATTTAAGCACAATGAGCAAAGTGTGCGCATTGTGGAGAAGCTGGAAAAAGATGGGCAGGGATTAAACCTGACCTGGGAAGTGCGGGACGGAATATTAAATCACCAGACCAGTTTGATGCCGTCTACTTTGGAAGGAAAGATTGTGCGTCTCTCTGATAAGATTGCATATATTAATCATGATATTGATGACGCCATTCGTGCAAGAGTGCTGTCAGAAAAAGATATTCCGATAGAATACCGGGAAATATTGGGAACTACCACCAGGAAGCGCCTGGACACCCTGATTCACAACATTGTTACAAACAGCCTTAATAAAAATGATATCTGCATGTCCAGGGAAGTGCAGGAGGCAATGCAGGGACTGCGGAAATTTATGTTTCAGAATGTATACAGGAACCCGCGGGCAAAAGGAGAAGAAGAGCGGGCAAAGGCGCTTCTGAGCCGGCTGTTCCAGTATTATGTGGAGCATATCGACCTGCTGCCTGCGTGGTATCTTAAGATGATGGAGCAGGGAGAAAAGAAAGAACGTATCGTCTGTGATTATATTGCAGGCATGACGGATCAGTACGCAATTGCAAAATTTGAAGAATATTTCATGCCTAAGGCGTGGCAGGTAAGTTGAAAGGAGATTAGATGCCATATTATTCTGATGATCTGATAGAGGAAGTGCGTTCTGCAAACGATATTGTGGATGTGGTTTCTGATTATGTGCGCCTGCAGAAAAAGGGTAATACATATTTGGGACTGTGCCCCTTTCACAACGAGAAGACACCTTCGTTTTCCGTATCCCGGAATAAGCAGATTTATCATTGTTTTGGCTGCGGTGCCGGGGGAAATGTGATTACTTTTCTGATGCAGTATGATAATGACACGTTTCAGGAGGCATTGGAGACACTGGCACAGCGGGCAGGAATTGAACTTCCCAAACAGGAGGTTTCTGCAAGGGCTAAACAGGAAGCAGACAAACGTGCACAAATCCTGGAGATTAACAAAGCTTCTGCAAAATATTTTTACGTCCAGCTTCGAAGGGAACAGGGAAAGAAAGGAATGGACTATTTTGTGAAGCGGGGCTTAACCCAGGATATATTGAAAAAATTTGGACTTGGATATTCCAACAAATACAGTGATGATCTGTATCAGTATCTTCGAAAGCAGGGATATGAGGACAATTTGCTCAAAGATTCAGGTGTGGTTGCCTTTGATGAAAAGAGAGGCGGATATGATAAGTTCTGGAATCGTGTAATGTTTCCCATTATGGATGTTAATAACCGTGTGATCGGTTTCGGCGGCAGGGTTATGGGAGACGGAGAGCCTAAATATCTCAATTCTCCAGAAACTATGGTCTTTGATAAGAGCCGGAGTCTGTATGGGCTGAATCTGGCAAAAAGCTCAAGAAAAACTTATATTCTGCTCTGTGAAGGCTATATGGATGTGATTGCGCTGCATCAGGCAGGATTTGACAATGCAGTGGCGTCTCTGGGAACAGCTTTTACGCCAGGGCATGCCAATCTGCTGAAACGTTATACAAAGGAGGTTTACTGTACTTTTGACAGCGATGGAGCAGGAATCAAGGCAGCTCTGCGAGCAATTCCGATCCTGAAGGAAGCAGGGATTACAGCAAAAATTGTAAAAATGGCACCTTATAAAGATCCGGATGAGTTTATTAAGGCTGAAGGAGCGGAGGCTTATGAGAAAAGGATTGCCCAGGCACAGAACAGTTTTATGTTTGAAATAGAAGTCTTAGAGAAAGATTATGACCTGAAAGATCCTGAAAGCAAAACGGCGTTTCATAATGCCGTTGCACGGAAGATATTGGAATTTGAGGAAGAACTTGAACGGGAAAATTATATAGAAGCCGTAGCAGAGAGATACCATATAGGATTTGAGAACCTTCGTAAACTGGTGATGCATCAGGGGACACGGATTGGAATAGCCAGAGAGGCGAGGACGCTTAAATCTGGAATTCAGGAGAAGAGAAAGAAAGAAGATGGTATAAAACAGTCGCAGAAACTGATGCTGACCTGGCTGATTGAGGAACCGTCATTATTTGAACAGATAGAATCATATCTGGGACCGGAAGATTTTACGGATGGGCTGTATCGTCAGGCGGCAGAAATGTTATTTTCCCAGTATCGGGCAGGAAAGCTGAATCCGGCTGGAATTATCAGCATGTTTGCTGATGAAGAGCAGCAGCGGGAAATTGCAGGGTTGTTTCATGCCAGGCTGAAAGAAATTACCACGCCGGCAGAAAAGGAAAAGGCATTGCGGGAAACTATGATACGGCTGAAGGAAAACAGCATCAGTTATCGTTCCAGGCATCTTGAACCCACGGATCTGGAAGGACTGCAGAAGCTGGTTGCGGATAAGAAAAATATGCAGAAGTTTTACCGGATGGAGTGGGGGCGCTGAAATCCGTATAAAGATACCAGTTTAGGATAAAATATAAACAACGAATGGAAGGAAGAAACGAAATGGAAGAAAAAAATGTGAAATTTATCGAAAAGCTGCAGGAATTGTTAGCCATGGCAAAAAAGAAAAAAAATGTCCTGGAATATCGGGAGATCAGTGATTTCTTTCATGACATGGAACTGGACGCAGAACAGTTTGAGAAGATTTTGGATTTTCTGGAATCCAATAATATTGATGTGCTGCGAATTTCTGATGATGATGACGATGATATTCTCATTGATGATGACGACGATGTGGAAGTTGAGAATATTGATCTTTCCGTTCCAGACGGAGTTTCCATTGAAGATCCAGTTCGTATGTATTTAAAGGAGATTGGTAAAGTGCCTTTGCTGACCGCAGAAGAGGAAATTGAGCTGGCAAAGCGTATGGAGCTGGGAGACCAGGAGTCCAAGAAACGCTTGGCAGAAGCAAATCTGCGTCTGGTGGTCTCTATTGCGAAAAGGTATGTGGGGCGCGGCATGCTGTTTCTTGATTTGATTCAGGAGGGAAATCTGGGTCTGATTAAGGCGGTGGAAAAATTTGATTACCGCAAGGGTTATAAATTCTCTACTTATGCTACATGGTGGATTCGCCAGGCCATTACCAGAGCTATTGCAGATCAGGCAAGAACTATCCGTATTCCGGTGCACATGGTAGAGACGATTAACAAGCTGATTCGGGTGTCCAGACAGTTACTGCAGGAGCTGGGCAGAGAACCTTCACCAGAAGAAATTGCAGAAGAAATGAAGATGCCGGTAGAGCGTGTAAGGGAAATTTTAAAGATTTCTCAGGAGCCGGTTTCTTTAGAGACGCCGATCGGCGAAGAGGAAGACAGCCATTTGGGTGATTTTATTCAGGATGATAATGTGCCGGTTCCAGCTGATGCGGCAGCATTTACCCTGTTGAAAGAACAGCTTGTAGAGGTACTGGGAACATTGACGGAACGGGAGCAGAAGGTACTGCGCCTGCGTTTTGGGCTGGACGACGGTCGTGCGAGGACCCTGGAAGAGGTTGGAAGAGAATTTAATGTTACCAGAGAGCGTATCCGTCAGATTGAAGCAAAAGCGCTGCGTAAACTGCGCCATCCAAGCAGAAGCCGGAAACTCAAGGATTATTTGGATTAATCAGGAGAAAATATGTTACAGTTATCAAAGAGACTGCAGGCTGTTGCTGATTTGGCAGGAAATAGCGGAATTCTTGCCGATGTGGGAACAGATCATGGGTACATACCAGTCTATCTGTTAGGGTGTGGGAAGATACAAAAAGCCATTGCAATGGATATCAATCAGGGACCGCTGATGCGGGCCTTAGAACATATCCGGCAGTATGATATGGAAGACCTAATAGAAACCAGACTTTCTGATGGACTGTCAGAATTGCTGCCGACAGAAGCAGATACGATTGTAATTGCAGGCATGGGCGGTGCACTGATGATGCAGATTTTATCTCAGAAAGAAGAGACAGCACATGCGGCCGGAAGACTGGTGCTGCAGCCTCAGTCTGAGCTTTTTGCGTTCCGCTGCTTTCTGGAAGAACAGGGATATGACATAATGGAAGAAGATATGGTATATGAGGATGGAAAGTTCTATAGCATGATGGCGGCAGAGTATTCTGAAACGGCAGCAGGTAACAAACGGTTTTCAGATACAGAGCTGAAATACGGACCTTTGCTGATTCGCAGGCGCCATCCTGTACTGCGGAATTATCTGCTGCATCAGCGGGAACAGAAAGAGAAGATCCTCGCCAGTCTGGAAAAAAATGCGAAGCGGGATGTATCGCAGAGGAAGATGATGATTAGAAAGGAACTTACAGAGATTGAGCAATTATTGCAGATGTGGAAGGAGCAGGTAACATGACATGCAGAGAAATCATATCATTATTACAGAAACAGTCCCCGGAGGAATTTGCCTGTGACTGGGATAATGTGGGACTTTTGGTTGGAGATTTTGAACAGGAAATCAAAAAGGTGTACATAGCAGTGGATGCCACAGAGGAAACTATTCTGGAGGCGGCAGCAGAGAAAGCGGATTTGCTTTTGACACATCATCCTATGATTTTTAAAGGGTTAAAAAAAGTGAATACCAGGGATTTCACAGGAAAACGTGTGATTCAATTGATCAGGAACAATATTTCTTATTATGCTATGCATACCAATTTTGATGTAAAAGGAATGGCAGAGATTGCGGCAGAGAAAATGAGTCTGACAGACTGTCAGGTGCTGGAAGAAACCTGCCAGAGTAAAGAAGGACCGGAAGGAATAGGAAGGGTTGGACTTTTACCGGAAGAAGTTCCTCTGGCAGCCTGTATCAGCAGGGTTAAGAAAGTGTTTGCGGTTGATACGGTCAAGGTTTTCGGAGATTTGAATCAGAAGGTGCAAAAAGCGGCAGTCAGTCCGGGGTCTGGAAAAAGTGTCATTACACATGCTCTTAAGGCGGGAGCTCAGGTGCTGGTTACAGGGGATATTGACCATCATGAAGGAATTGATGCAGCTTCTCAGGGGCTTGCAGTAATTGATGCAGGACATTATGGCGTAGAGAAGCTGTTTGTTCCTTATATGGTGCAGTATTTGCAGGACGCAGCTCAGGAAGTACAGATTGTGGGTCAGCCTGTAAAGCAGCCATTTTTGTTTGTATAGTGTAGTGGAGGAAGCTATGAAAAAATCAGAATACCAAATTTGGATTGATGGGGAGGAGAAGCAGTATCCGGTTGGAACAGCTTTTTTGGAAATTGCGAGAGAATATCAGTCAAAATACGAAGATGATATTGTACTGGTGATGTTTAATAATCGTTTAAAAGAGCTGCATAAAAGAGTGAAAGCAGATGGAACTCTTAGCTTTGTTACCACCAGGGATAAAGCAGGAAAGAAAGCCTATCGCCGCAGCGTTACCTTGCTGATGCAGCGCGCTGTGAATAATTTGGCTAAAGAAGATGGTAAACAGGTGACTGTGCGGGTGGAACATTCCATCAGCCAGGGGTATTACTGTGAACTTCAGGGAGGGACGGCAGATGATAATTATCTTGCCAGATTAAGGCAGGAAATGCAGAATCTGGTGGAGGAAGCGCGGCCGATTCAGAAGACAAGCATATCGACCGATGAGGCGGTAAATTTGTTCCGGGAACTGGGAATGCATGACAAAGAGCGGTTATTTGCGTATCGAAGAAGTTCCAAAGTTAATATTTACAGTATCGGGAATTATAAAGATTATTTTTATGGCTATATGGTGCCTAATACCAGTTTTTTAAAATATTTTGAAGTAAAGCCGTATGGGGACGGTTTTGTTTTGATGTTTCCGAATGAAAACACCAAGGAAACGGCAGAATTTATCCCTTCCAGTAAGCTTTTCCATGTTCTGAGGGAATCTGTGGAATGGGGAGAGAAGATGGGTATCGGCACAATAGGCGCATTAAATGATGCAATTGCCCAGGGACGCATTCGGGATGTGATTCTGGTATCAGAGGCATTGATGGAGCGTAAAATAGGAAGACTTGCGGAAGAGATTGCCGAGAAGCCAGATAAGAAATTTATTATGATTGCAGGACCTTCGTCTTCAGGGAAAACCACTTTTTCCCATCGCCTTTCTATTCAGATGATGGCATTAGGTTTGAAACCTCATCCGATTGCGTTGGATGACTATTATGTAAACAGAGTAGATACTCCCAGGCACCCGGACGGAAGTTATAATTTTGAATGTCTGGAGGCGCTGGATATTGAATTGTTCAATCATGATATGTCTGCATTGCTGAATGGAGAACGGGTAGAACTTCCCACTTACAATTTCCGTACGGGGAAGAGAGAGTATAAGGGAATATTTAAACAGTTGGGAAAGAATGATATTCTGGTGCTGGAGGGAATTCATGGCTTGAACGATAAATTGTCCTATTCTTTGCCAGAATCCAGCAAATTGAAAATTTATATCAGCGCACTTACACAGCTTAATATTGATGAGCACAATAATCTACCTACTACGGACGGAAGGATGATAAGGCGGATTGTGCGGGATGCCCGTACCAGAAATCATCCGGCAAAAGATACGATCGGCATGTGGGATTCTGTGCGCAAAGGAGAAGAGCAGTATATTTTTCCGTTCCAGGAAGATGCAGATATCATGTTTAATTCGGCCTTGATTTATGAACTGGCAGTTTTGAAGCAGTATGCGGAACCGCTATTGTTTCAGATAGACAAGGATTGCCCAGAATATTTAGAGGCAAAGAGGCTGTTAAAGTTTTTGGATTATTTTCTGCCAGTGCCCAGTGAAGATATTGCCAAAAACTCTATTTTGCGAGAATTTATTGGCGGCAGTTGTTTTAATGTTTAATTCTTGGCATGAGGAGGGGCCCAAACGAAGTTTGGGAGGAGCCCTGATGCCTCGAAGAACAGCCAAAAAAGAGAAAGGCATGAGGAGTATTGATGTTTCTTGAAAGTTCGAAATTTTAAAGGAGAAATAGGGAAAATGTGACATAGGAGTGAGACTTGCATGGAGAAAAAGGTAGAAGAATTCCGTTATTATGAAATGCCTATGGGCAGGTATGACCGGGCTCTTCTGGGGGAAAAATGGATTACAAATTACCGCACAGGAGAGCAGCATTTTCATAATTTTTATGAGGTGGGATATTGCTATTTTGGAGAAGGGGTTGTGTTTCTGGGAGAGGATGCAGAGAAGTACGGTGCGGGATCGATTTCGCTGATACCCAGTAATTTTCCGCATGGCATACACAATGCAGAAGACGATATCAGTTCCTGGGAATTTCTTTATCTGGATCTTGCAGGATTTATAGAGAAATGCTATGCAGATGATGAATATCGCAAACTGCAGGTTTTGCAGCAGATCACAAGATTTCCAATCATGATTACCATAGAAGAACAGCCCAGGCTGGCGGCTGTCATCTCAGCTATTCTGGAGGAGAATAGAGAACAGCAGGTTTTGAACAGAGAAGCAGTGAACGGTTATCTGTACGTGATGATTCAGGAGCTGATTCGTCTCAATGAGCATATTGCATTGGAACATGAGAAAGAAATCCTTCATATTGAGAAAATCCGCCCGGCGTTAGTGCATATTGAACTTCATTATCATGAGGATCTTAAGATAAAAGAACTGGCAGGAATCTGTAATATCAGTGAACCATATTTCCGAAGGCTGTTTGGAAGCTGCATGAAGGTTTCACCATTAGAATATATCAATATCATTCGCATTCAAAAAGCCTGTGAGCTGCTGCAGAAAGAAGATGTTTCTATGAGCTCTCTTGCCTGGAAAACGGGATATTCATCAGTTTCCACTTTTGAGCGTAATTTTAAGAAAATTGTGGGAGAATCGCCTAAGAAATGGCGCTTGAGGGCGAAAGATGATAAGGAATTTGTGAGTTATCGTACCAGAGTTTTAAAAGGATGGTGATCGTTGGCTCAAAAATGCTTATTTTAGAATTGAATTTGCCGACATTTCCAGCTTTTATTAGGTTAAAATATAATTATTATAAATATGCTTAAAGTTGGGAGGAAGGGAAATGAAAGGAAAGCAGAGAAGACAGGCAGTAATTTCACTGATCGTATCAGCGGCAATGATTCTGGGGAACCTGTTCCTGCCGGTGACAGGATCTGTGCAGACCGCAGAAGCAGCAGAAGGAGAAGTGCATGTGTATGAAAGTACGCCGGGAGACGAGGCGTCGGCAAAGTATACGCTGACTGCCAACGGCACACAAGTCCCGGTGGTGAAATACAGCGCCAACGGAAATAACTTTGACATCGCCCGTTTTTCATGTTCTGACACTACGCCAGAGTTTACCGTACAGGTGAATGAAGAAATTAAACAGGTTACGGTCTATCCAGAACGGTATTACCCACAGGAAACGATCAAAGTCAGCGCAGATAAGAAAAGCGTGGCATTTACAATGTCTGATCAATTGCGTTATGCATTTGTGATGATTAACGGCGGTCCGGCAGATCAGGCAGGGAAACCGTATCTTGCTGTTATCAATGATCCGCCGGAAACAGATAAACCAGATATCAATGGGGCCAATGTGCTCAATGCCAAGACATTTATGGAAGATTATCTTCAAAGCCATCCCAACAGCGAGGCGCAGACAGCAGAGCCGGCAGGCGTTACCAGCGGCGGGACATCCTATGAAGCGGGGAAACTGGTGGCAAACAGTACGGAGCAGGTGCGTTTTCCAGATAAGAGGCTTATGACAGAGGATGATGTGACTCTGGCGCTTCAGGCGGCGCTGGATGAGATTTATAAAGCCGGTTCAGTTTACGATACGCTGTATTTTCCAGCAGGGACTTACGTGTGTTCTGGTCTTAATATCCGTGACCGGAAGGGGAAAGATGTTACCATATACCTGGAGGAAGGAGCCCTGATAAAAAACCGTATCCAGGAGTGTATGCAGGCCATGGAGCCGGCAATCGGCATCTGGGATTCGGAAAATATTACGATTTCCGGCAGGGGAATTTTTGATGGCAACGGCGTGGCAAATTACAGGAAAGACCGTCATGATGCCAAGGACAGCTGCCATCAGGGCGGCGCCATGATCGTGCGTTCTTCTAATATTGTATTCAATGACACGTATGTGCGGGACGCCAAGCAGTGGAATTGGGAATCACATGGAAGCAAGAACTGTACTTTGAATAATGTCAAAGGACTCACTCCCTATAATCAGCCCTGGGTCGACGGCCTGGATATGGCGAGCGCGCAGAATCTGACCATCAACGGAGCTCTCACATTGGGAAATGACGATAATTTCGCCAGCGGGCATTACAATCCAAGCGATGGATTTCTCAATACAGTGCCGGGATATGACCAGTATAACGATGATTGTCTGGAATGGGATACGGAAGATTCAGACAACATATCTGTGAATGATACCTTGGGATGGAGCTATGGAGGCGGCAACGGCATTCGCCTGGGACATGACTGTTACAGCCATGCCATGAAGAATTATACCTTTACCAATGTGAATACTGCTAATTTTACCGGTGGGGGCAATGGGATTACCGTGCAGAATGGTACGGGAAACGGCAGGCCCTATCCGCAGTATGAATCTTTGGTTTTTCGGAATTGTTCTTTTGATACCACACGGGTAGGCAGCAATTTTAATATCAATGGCCTTGACACACAGAAAATCCAAAATGTTACGCTGGATAACTGCTGGTTTTCTAATAAAGATGCAGGCAGCTATGTGAAAAATGTGGAAGAACTCAGCATAGAGAATCATTATGTTGGGAAAGAAAAGGTGGTTTTCAGCAGCCAGGCGAAACTGGTTACCGAAGGAATTACCAATAACCAGCATGACTGGACAGATAATAATCCTCCTGAGTTTACGCAGCCTGCTGCAAGTGCTGTGACGGCTAAGACCCAGGAAGAGCTGAGCTTTCACGTCAGCGCCAAAGATGAAGATGGAGAATCGCCGGTACTGGCCGTGAAAGCAGATACTTTGCCGCAGGGGGCGGTGTTTGACACTGCTGGGGGAGTTTTTCGATGGACGCCCAGTGAGGAGCAGGTAGGGAAATATGTGGTTGTGTTTACAGCCAGCGACGCCTATGAAACGGCAGAAAAGAGCATTGAGATACAGGTGAAATCTTCCAGATTTAAGACGGTATCTGTGTTACCTTCAGCAGATGCCAGTGTGAAATCCTGGAAAGATGAGAAGAACAAGACGTATGGAAGTCTTGATTATATTCGTACCCTGCGTATGTCGGACGCCCTTACTGAGAATTCTGAGGTGGGAATTTTCGGAGAGGCAGTGGGGAACAGCACCAGTGACGACAGAGACGCCAAAATTTCATTTTTGTCTTTTGATGCGGCTAGAATCCGCAGTTATGTGAACGTTATGGACAAGGCGGAACTGGTTTTGACTTACATAGGATGCAGAGACAACAGTGGAGCCGGAGAGGATCATTTGCTGGCGGCGCCTGTAAATGGAACTTTTCTTGAGACAGAATTGAAATGGACAAATATGCCTCAGTTAGATAAGTCCCAGGTGAAAATGTCAGATGCGTTCCAGGTAGACAAAGCAAAAGCGGCCATGGCGCAGGATGAAAAATATAATAAAAATCAGTCGATTGACGGTGCCAGGGTGACTATTGATGTGACAGAATGGGTGCGTGCACTGGATGCAGAGGCAGAAGTGTTTACGCTTGCAGTCTGTGAAGAAAATGGCTGGGAACTTGCATTTGTAAGCCGCGAGGGAGCCTCCAATATGGCGAATGCTTCTTCTGATATGGCACCGGCCCTGCAGCTTTCTGTGGATAAGGATGCGGAAGAACCGGAAATTACATATGACAGTTTCCATCCCAATGGACAGTGGCAGGATAACAATGGAACCATGATTCAGGCACATGGCGGCGGCGTGCTCTGGGATCAAAAGACACAGAAATATTACTGGTACGGTGAGAATAAGGGGGAGAGCAATCTGTCCAATGGAAAAACAGCAGCCATCGGCGTTTCCTGCTATTCTTCCACCGATCTGTATAACTGGAAAAATGAGGGAATGGCACTTCCCGTGTTCAACAATCCTGCATTTCTGGAAGAAGGGGATATCAGTGAGGATACGCCTTTATATCTTCCGGAATCTTCGCAAGAGTATCGGCAGGCTAAGGAAGAGCAAAAGCATGTTTCCCCCTATGATACATTGGAGAAATATAATACGGCAGAAGCCATTGACGCTTTTAACCGCTTGTATGAAGGAATGACGGCGGCAGAGAAAAAAGATTTGTATGAGAAATACAACTGGGACAGCGTGGTGGAACGTCCTAAGGTGATTTACAACGCCAAAAATGACAATTATGTGATGTGGTTCCACAAGGATGGAGAAGGAGCCGGCGTTTATAATCTGGCGCAGACTGGAATTGCTGTCAGCGATTGTCCGGCAGGTCCCTTTCAGCTTGTAGACACGATCAATCCGAACGGAGATGAAAGCCGTGACATGACTTTATTTGTGGACGACGATAATAAGGCGTATCTTTTGTATTCTTCGGAAGATAACTGGACCTTATATCTTGCAGAGCTGAATGAAGATTATACAGGGCTTACCGGAAATTACAGCAGGAATTATGTGGATAAGAACGGCAGCAAAGGTGTCTATGCCAGAGAAGCCCCTGCTGTATTTAAGCATCAGGGCAGTTATTATCTGATTTCTTCCGGATGTACAGGATGGCGGCCAAACGCCATGGGATACTCTGTCACGGACAATATCCGTACGGGAATGTCAGCAGAGGGCGGCAATGGCCCCTTCCAGATGAACGGCTTGAAAAATCCCTGTGTGGGTGACGGCGCGGACCTGTCTTTTGGCGGGCAGAGTACGTTTGTGCTGCCGGTACAGGGAAAAGAAAGCGCTTTCATTTATATGGGAGATAAGTGGAATGCGGATAATCTGAAAGATTCCAGATACCAGTGGCTGCCAATCCAGATTGACAGTGAGAATAAAACTCTGACAATTTCCTGGAGTGACTCCTGGAAACTGAGTGATTTTACGAATCTAAACAGTGCAGAGCGGGTGGAACTGAATCAGGAAATTGGTAAAGCGCAGAATCTTTCTGCCCAGGAATATAACTTCGGCCAGCAGCGGTGGACGAAATTGCAGCAGCTTTTGGCAGCAGCGAGAGAATTACCGTATGGAACAGGTACAGACGAGTTGTCGGCCGTAACAGAAGAAATCAAGCAGGCAGTTCTGGAACTGCAGAAATGGAAGCCGTTAGATGAAGTGACCGCCCAGGTGGAAAACAGCGCAGAGGCAGTCTATACGCCAGAGAGCTGGCAGAATGTTAAGAATGCTTATGACAGTGCAAAGTTGCTTTCAGAGAATGCTTCGGAAACTGAGATTATTCAGGCGGCAGATCGTTTGAAAACGGCTATCGCCAAGTTGGAAGTTGTAGAAATGATTACCAAAGAATATGACCTTTCCGGAAAACAGATTCTGGCTGACAGCCAGCATTCTGGTAATGAGGCAGAGAACGCCATTGATGGGAAGGAAGATACTTTCTGGCATTGTGAATGGGGAAATAGCGCGGCGCCTCTTCCACATTCTCTGACCATTGATCTGGGAGAGAGCAGGGAAGATTTGTTCCAGTTGTCCTATCTGCCCCGTCAGGATAAGGACAGCAACGGAATTGTGACGAAGTATAAGATTTTGGTGAGCAATGCAGAAAAGGAATTGTCCGCACTGGAAGCAAGTGACTTTAAAGAAGTGCGTACGGGCGTATGGGCAGAAGATAAAGCCGAGAAGACAACTGTGTTCCGCACAGAAAAAGCGGTAAGGTTCCTGCGGTTCGAAGTGACGGCAGGTGTAGGTGATCTGGCGTCAGCAGCAGAGATCAAATTGTTTACCGGAACACCCAAAGAGACGCAGAATCCGGGTGATGGTAACAAACCAGGAGATGATAATTCTGGGAATGGTACGCCGCCAGGAGATGGAAATGCTCCGGGAACTGTTACGCGTCCGGACACGAAAGTAAAGGTAAATCTGGTGAAAGTTACAGCTCCTTCTAAGAAAATCGCGGCTGGCAGGAAGGTAAAGCTTACAGTCAGTGTATCGCCGAAAAATGCTGAGAACCGCAATGTAAAATGGACGACCAGCAATAAGAAATACGCCACGGTCAGCAGCAAAGGTATTGTGTCCACGAAAAAGGCGGGCAAGGGAAAGACGGTTACCATTACGGCAGCAGCGCAGGATGGAAGCGGGAAGAAGTCGTCTGTCCGTATCAAAATTATGAAACACGCAGTGACAAAGGTTACAATTAAGAAAGCGCCCAAGACACTCAAGGCAGGAAAGAAGATTAATTTGCAGGCAGTGGTTAAGACAACTGGCAAGAATGCAAACAAGACATTAAAATGGACCACTTCCAACAAGAAATATGCTACGGTGACTGCCAAAGGGAAAGTGACGGCAAAGAAAGCAGGAAAGGGAAAGACGGTCAATATTCGTGCTGTATCAACAGATGGTACGAATAAATCAGCAGGCGTGAAAATTAAAATTCAGTAGAATTTTCGTTCCGTGAGCAGTGGTTTTAAGTGCAAATTTTGTATGTTTTGATCGGAGCGGATTTTGGAAAGGCAGTTGATTTTCAGATTTAGAAATGTTATAGTACAGAAAAGGAGCAACCGCTCACAAAGTGGTTGACCGATAAGACTAGTACAACGAAAATTAAGTCTTTGATATATTCACGCAAGATAATTGTTTCAGATACAAGGAAGAAAAACGACGGCGTAGCGGTGGCTACGGCTAGGTTTTCTGACATAGTAGCTGGACAATTAGGCTAGTGAAGATGTTAATTACTTAATATTCGTTGTACTAGTTTACAAAACCGCCCTTACTCTGCCAAAGTACAAGGGTGGTTTTGCTATGTATGGCTACTTACAAAAAGTAAAGATAAATGTAAATGTAAGCAATGCCAAAAGGAATATGCCAAAAGTCAGCATATCCTAAAATCAAAATGATTTTTCATAGGCATCGCCCCCATTCTTTTAGGAATGAGGTTAACACACCCTATAACACGACTGCTCCTTGCATAGAGTATAGAACTAGGTGATTGCGAAACTCAATAATTTGATGAATTTCATATACAATTCAAAGAATTTTAGAAGAAATATTTTAGCATATAAACGCTAAGAAATGCATTTTAGCACCATGGAAACGAAACACAAAAATCATGGAAGCCTTTGCTGAACATGATTTTCGTATTAAGTGGTTCGTTGAAATGCTTGGTGCGTCCTGCATTTTGTGCGTTTATATGAGTAAAATATTTAAGCATAATTGTATGAATTGTATATGAAATTTGGATAATATAGTTGTTTCGCAATTGCCTAAGTATAGCACACAAAAATCTATCTGGCTATCAGTTTTTCTATCCGGCAAAAATTCAATCCTTGCCTGGACTTATTACAGCTTTTACCTCGCTGGTAGGAACGTATATGGTAATACCTAAAATGATAACCTAATATTTGATTTCGGAAAGTTTTTTATTATACGAAAAATAAGAAAACTCAGAAGGGACTTTTTTCTTGCAATTTTCATTTGTCTGTTATATGATAGTAAAAATGAGCTGTTGCATGAAAGTGACTTAAAACTACTTGTGTAATTTGTCTTTCTATTCGTGTGGCAGTTTCACGTATACTAAGTTGGAGATAGGAGGCGTTCTATGCAGCATTTAATGAGCCCGCTGGATTTGTCTGTGGAGGAACTGGACAAACTGCTTACGCTGGCAAATGATATTGAAAATAATCCTCAGAAATATGCCCATGCATGTGAAGGAAAAAAACTTGCTACCTGTTTTTATGAGCCAAGTACCAGAACAAGATTAAGCTTTGAAGCCGCCATGCTGAATCTGGGAGGCAGTGTTCTTGGATTTTCCAGTGCAGACAGCAGTTCTGCCGCAAAAGGGGAAAGTGTTTCTGATACCATTCGGGTAATTTCGTGTTATGCAGATATTTGCGCGATGCGTCATCCCAAAGAGGGTGCGCCGCTGGTGGCGTCTGAGAAGTCGAGGATTCCTGTTATCAATGCAGGTGATGGCGGGCATCAGCATCCCACCCAGACTCTGACAGATCTTCTTACAATTCGTTCTATGAAAGGACGTTTGGACAATCTTAACATTGGTCTTTGCGGCGATTTGAAATTCGGCCGTACCGTTCATTCTCTGATTCATGCCCTGATCCGTTATCCCAATATTAGATTTACCTTAATTTCACCGGAAGAACTGCGTGTCCCCAGTTACATACGTGAAGATGTGCTGAGGAAGAACCGCATCTCTTTTTGCGAGGAAGAACGTCTGGAGGATGCCATGTCAGAACTGGATATCCTCTATATGACCCGCGTGCAGAAAGAGAGATTCTTCAATGAGGATGATTATGTACGGATGAAAGATTTTTATATTCTGGACAAAAAGAAAATGAAACTTGCCAGGGAAGATATGATTGTCATGCATCCTCTGCCAAGGGTAAATGAGATATCTGTGGACGTGGACGATGACCCGAGAGCTGCATATTTCAAACAAGCGCAGTATGGTGTTTATGTGCGCATGGCTCTTATTCTTACGTTATTGGAGGTGGAAGTATGCTAAATGTAGGAGCCATTACGGAAGGATTTGTACTGGACCATATTCAGGCAGGTAACAGCCTGTCTCTCTATCATGACCTGAAACTGGATCAATTGGACTGCTGTGTTGCCATTATCAAAAATGCCCGCAGCAATAAAATGGGGAAAAAGGATATTTTAAAGGTGGAATGTGATATTGATGCCCTGGATTTGGATGTGCTGGGATTTATTGACCATAATATTACCGTAAATATCATTAAGGGAGAAAAAATTGTAGAAAAGCGGGAACTTCATCTTCCCAGGGAGATAAAAAATGTAATTCACTGCAGGAATCCCCGCTGCATCACATCTATTGAGCAGGAACTGGATCAGATTTTCTTTCTTACAGACGAGGTATCTCAGACTTACCGCTGCAAGTATTGTGAGGAAAAATATAAAGGCCATAAGAAAATTCGATAGCAGGAGTGCTATGATACAACAGCCTCCCCGATTCCATAATGTTAACACGGAATCGGGGAGGCTGTTCATAACAAAAATATTTGGCTGTACAGACAATTTAAGACGTTAATTTACTGATGAACTGCCCTCATCCTGAGCAGTGAGCTTATAATAGATTCCGTTCAGCTCAATCCCTGCCAGTTCTTCGGGATCGATGGTTTCGTTTTTAATAAAGTTTATAGTATCCCTGCTGAAATAATTAGCGGCGATCAGAAGATTATAGTCTGGATCATTGTCCGGCTTTGCAGAAAATTTTATAGTGCCATAGTCACTGATTTTAATTCTGGAGCCGTCTTTCATAAGGAAGGCGATGCTGGTCAGTTCTTCATGAAATGCTTCGTTGATTCGGGTAGAGTCTCCGCTATAAGTATCTTTTTCATGAAAATATACACTTTTGTTTTGTCCGAAAATGGCAAAGGACAGTTTTGAAACTTTAAGGTACGTCGGCTCGTAAAATTCACTGATCGTTTTATCGCTCGTTAATTGGTAGGTATAAGTATCGAATTTAGAAGTGAGCATCAGTCTTCCGGCGCCCTCGAAACTGGGCATAGGATAGAAAAGTTTTAAATTGACGTCTTTTAAGTCAAAATCACCGTCGAGATCTTGATAAAGGTAGGTAAAACACCGTATTTTAGAAGTTATGGGTGTTTCCTGTTCGTCTAGGCTTGTGCCGCAGTTTCCAAGCTTTTCTGCGTCCGGGTGGTCATCAAATCTTATGCCGTCCGGATCGTATTTCATGTTTCCGGGACAGGCAAATCTTATATTCTCAATATCAAACTGCATTGTTGAAAGCCAGCGTTCTCCCTTCTTGTCCAGTGCTTCATAGCGTATATTAAAGTACAGGCAGGAGCCGTCAGACAACAGTTCCGGTATCTGCATTTTAATATGTTCATCCTGGTCTTCATAGATATCATAGACGATATATTGCGATATATCTGCCTGCTCATAGAAATATGTCTGCAGAAATTTTGCCATACCGCCAGCTATGCCTGTCTGAGGCAGAAGCAGTACCAGCACAAGCATAGCAGCGGTAATGCCTGCGGCAATTCCAGCCAGGCGCATCTGCGGATGTTTTTTTCTGTGCTCAGAAGACTTTTTTTCAATGTTCTGCCATATCAGATCCTGGGTTTTTTTATCCGGTAATAATTTTTTCTGCATATTCTGATAGTCTTTTCTCATATTCACCACGCCTTTCTGATCGTTTCCTTTGCAATCTGTTCTGGAGCTAGTTCTAAACGCAGTATCTGCCGTGCTTTTGCCAGCCGGCTTCTAATGGTGGAAGCATTGACATGAAGTATTTTAGCGATCTCTTTGCTTTGATATCCTTCAAAGTAATAAAGGTATACCGGAAGACGGTATTTTTCTTCTAGTTCTTCTACGATTCGCAGCAATAGATTATCAGGATCTTCCTTACCCATGTCGTGGATGGCAGCATCATAGCTGATCTGTTTTTTTCTCCAGCTTTTTCTGAGTTGCTTTTTGCAGCAGTTAGAAGCAGTTACAATCAGCCATGCCTTTGTTTTTTCCTCGTTTTGATAGGTAAAATATCCCTGCAGCATTTTCAGAAATGTTTCCTGTACCATATCACAGGCATCTGCCTCATTTTTCATATAGAGAAAACAGATGCTGTAAATTGCCGCAAAATATTTGCGGTAGATTTGTTCCACTTCCAGGTTCTGCATCCGTCTCACCTCTTTTTCCGTATATTTGTAAACGCTTACATAAATAAAACCCCCGAAGAGGGGGGTTTGTCCATGAAAGATGAAAATATTTTAACTTTTTTTGATGAATTCTGTTCTGCATTTAGGGCAGGTAATGCAGATTTTTCCTTTTCCTCTGGGAACGCGCACCTTCTGCCGGCAGGAAGGGCATTTATAGAAATGGTAAATTTTTCTCTGGCTGAAATGTTCTTTCTTTTTCTTGCATTTGGTTATAAAATGAAGGCGCCAGTTCATGAATTTCTGGTTTTCCTGATACCGCCGTTCAATCTGCCGGGACATCATGCGGTAATATTCATAACCCATACATCCCAGGGCAAGAATGTAAAAAATGTCCAGCCTGGTAAGCAGAGAAACGAACAGAAGCACAACGGAAATTCCCATCAATAACTGTCCGAATTGGTCGGCGCCGTATCTTCCTATCATAAAACGCTGTATTTTTTGTCTCATAATTTATTCTCCTGTGTGTTTTTTCTTTATGGTAGCGCAGAAAAAACAGGAAGTCAATGAAGTTATTTTCTTTTAAGAATTGTTTATATTTTTGTAATAAATTATGGTTATAAAATAATAAGCAGAGCGGTAAGCCGGGTTATGTCGTGGATAATCATCTATCTAGCCTGACTGTCGCCAGTCAGATCCTGCGACCTACCTGAAGCTGGCGGGCAACGTCAACGCTTCTGTTCGGTCTTGCTTCGGATGGGGTTTACATGTGCCCTGCCTGTTGCCAGACAGGCGGTAGTCTCTTAAGCTGCCCTTCCACCCTTACTATTTGCAATCAAATTTTCGCAGAAAATTTGATTGCCCGGATTCCGTCCATCTGTGAACAGAAGGGGGATTCCATAATAGCGGTATATTTCTGTTGCACTGTCCTTAGAGTCGCCTCCACCGGCCGTTAACCGGCATCCTGCCCTGTGAAGCCCGGACTTTCCTCACCTGCGGTCTTTCGACGCTTGCAGCCGCGATTATCTGCCCTGCTTATTTTGTACATTTTAGCATAAAATAATTTAAGATACAACTTTTCACTGGAAATTTATAAATAAAATATGGTTGCTCTGAGGGATAAATAATGGTAGAATATTAGTAGTCAAATGGAAAGGAGACAAATTTATGACAAAAATCATAAAAAAGGGTATCGCATTGGCTGCGGCAGCAGTGCTCCTGACCGGTTGTGGAGAAGCAGTTACACCCCTTACAGAAAGTGAAGAAGCCATAGTGATACAATATTCTGCCGGAACGCTTGCAAAGCATAACAGTTTCCAACAGGAAGGCCTGACAGCAGTTTATCCTGAAGAGGAAGAACCTGAACAGGAAGATGAAGAGGAAGAAGTGAAGAAGCCGAAGGAAGAAAAACCGAAGGAAGACAAGGAAGAAAAGCCTGAGCAAGATAAACCGAAGGAAGAGGATAAGAAGAACGAAGAGAAAGCACAGGAGGCAGGGCAGTCTACTTTTACAGAAGCGCTTGCAGTGCCTGGAGTGGAATTTTCTTATAAGGATTATTCAATTGTCAGCAGCTACAGTCAGGGAGATTATTTTTCTCTGGATGCTCCAGCAGGCAATGTTTATATGCTGCTGAATATAAATATTACGAATACGGGAAATGCTGCGGCAGAATGTAATTTGTTGGAAAAACAGCCTCAGTTTACGCTTAAGATTAATGGGGATAAAGGCGTTAAGAACGAAATGACCATCCTCACCAATGATGTTGCTACATATACGGGAACTTTAGAAGCCGGGCAGACAGAGGCAGGAATTTTGCTGTTTCAGGTTCCGGAAAAGACAGTGGAAAATATTTCATCTATGCAGCTTACGCTTGAGATGGATGGAAAAACAACGGAAATAAAGATGAAATAAATCTTGAAAAATAAAAAATTTTGTATATTTTTCAGAAAGTATATGCTATAATGAAATAAATAGATTGATACGGCAATATACCGGAGAGGAGCGATTGACAATTATGGATACAAAGATTCTTTTAGAGAATGGAACAAATGAGCTGGAGGTACTGGAATTTACCCTGGCAGGAAATCATTATGGAATTAATGTAGCGAAGATTCGGGAGATTTTAACTTATCAGCCAGTTACTCCGATTCCCAATGCACATCCTTGTGTGGAAGGTATATTTATGCCGCGTGATACCATGATTTCTGTTATAAATTTGCGCGGATGCCTTGGTCTTCCTGATAATGAGAAGGACGGTCTTTTTATTATAACTAATTTTAATAAATTGAACATTGCTTTTCATGTAGACGAGGTTTGCGGTATTCACAGACTTTCCTGGGCAGACATTATCACACCGGATGCTACAATCAATATTGAGGAAAATGGAGTTTCAACTGGAGTTATCAAGTTGGAGGACAGGTTGATTGTAATTCTGGACTTTGAGAAGATTGTAACAGATATCAGCCCGGAGACAGGGTTGCAGGTATCTGATATTGATGAACTGGAAGAACGCAACAGAAGTGATTCACCTATTATTGTTGCAGAGGATTCTCCGCTTCTTTCCAAGCTGATTACAGACTGTCTTAAGAAAGCCGGTTATACGAAGCTGATTGTGAATAACAATGGGCAGGAGGCGTGGGATAAGCTCTGCGAATTCCGTAAGGAAGGCAATTTGGATGATAAGGTACATATGGTCATTACAGATATAGAGATGCCTTTGATGGATGGGCATCGTCTTACGAAACTGGTGAAGGAAGATGAAGAATTAAAGCATATTCCTGTTATTATTTTCTCATCTCTTGTGAACGAAGAAATGCGGCGTAAAGGCGAGATGCTGGGTGCAGATGCGCAGCTTACAAAGCCGGAAATTGGCAAACTGGTAAGCGCTATTGATAAGCTTTTGGATGAGAGAAAAGAGAAGCTGGCGCTGAAGCAGCAGGAATAAAGAATCAAAAAGAGTGAATTAACCTGCCCGGGTACTGTTTGAAATACCTGCAGACAGGCAGAGGAATCCTGTATGTCAGGATTCCTTTTTTATAAGAGGTTATATAAGGTTCAAAGGAGGACATGAAGTGAAGCGTTTACAATTGGAAACAGAATTAAAAGAAAATGCATATCCTGGAAGAGGAATTGTTGTGGGAAAATCCGGGGATGGAAAATATGCGGTGACTGCTTATTTTATAATGGGAAGAAGTGAAAATAGCAGAAACCGTATTTTTGTGGAAGAAGGTGAGGGAATCCGTACTCAGGCATTTGATCCTTCCAAGTTAAGTGATCCCAGTCTGATTATTTATGCGCCGGTGCGTGTACTGGGTAATAAGACAATTGTTACGAATGGAGATCAGACAGATACTATTTATGAACTGATGGACAAACAGCAAACCTTTGAACAGGCATTGCGGACTCGTGAATTTGAACCAGATGCGCCCAACTATACCCCTCGAATTTCTGGCATTATGCATCTGGAAAACGGAAGCTACAGTTATGCCATGTCCATTTTAAAGAGCAACAATGGAAATCCGGACGCATGTAACCGTTATACCTTTGCTTATGAAAGCCCGGTAAACGGAGAAGGACATTTTATTCATACCTATCAGGGAGACGGGGACCCGCTTCCAAGTTTTGAAGGTGAGCCGAAACTGGTGGAGATTGATGGTGATATTGATACGTTTACCAATAGTATATGGAACAGCCTCAATGAAGATAATAAGGTATCTCTGTTTGTCAGGTATATAGACATTGGTAGCGGTGAATATGAGACACGGATTGTAAATAAAAATCAGTAGACAGATGGAGGAAGTTATGCAGGAATTAGAGTTAAAATATGGATGTAACCCGAATCAAAAGCCTTCCAGAATTTATATGGAAAATGGTGAGCTTCCTATTAAAGTATTAAATGGCAAACCAGGCTATATCAATTTTCTGGATGCTTTCAATGGCTGGCAGCTTGTGAAGGAACTGAAGAAAGCGACAGGGCTTCCGGCGGCAACATCGTTCAAACATGTTTCCCCGGCAGGAGCAGCAGTGGGGCTGCCTATGTCAGAGGTGGAAAAAAAGATTTACTGGGTGGATGACATGGATATGGAATTTACACCGCTTGCAAATGCCTATGCCAGAGCGAGAGGTGCAGACCGGATGTCTTCTTTTGGAGATTTTATTTCTTTGTCAGATGTCTGCGATGTGGCCACAGCAAAGATCATTAAGCGTGAGGTTTCTGACGGCGTGATAGCGCCAGGATATGAACCAGAGGCGCTGGAAATCTTAAAGGCAAAGAAAAAAGGCAATTATAATGTTATTGAGATTGATCCGGATTATGTGCCGAATCCTGTAGAGCGCAAAGAAGTATTTGGAATTACCTTTGAGCAGGGGAGAAATGAATTAAAAATAGACAACGAATTTTTTGCAAATGTGGTAACAGAGAATAAGGACATTCCTGAATCTGCAAAAATTGACCTTGCTATTGCTATGATTACCCTCAAATATACGCAGTCTAACTCTGTCTGTTATGCGAAAGATGGACAGGCTATTGGTATTGGCGCTGGCCAGCAGTCTCGCATTCATTGTACCCGCCTTGCCGGTCAGAAAGCAGACAACTGGTTTCTGCGTCAGGCGCCAAAGGTACTTCAGCTGCAGTTTGTAGATCGAATTGGACGTGCAGACAGAGATAATGCCATTGATCTATATATTGGAGAGGATTATATGGATGTTCTGGCAGATGGCGCATGGGAGAAAATCTTTCAGGTGAAGCCGGAAGTATTTTCCAGAGAGGAAAAACGTGCCTGGCTAGATCAGATGACTGGAGTTGCTCTTGGCTCGGATGCGTTCTTTCCCTTTGGAGACAATATTGAGCGTGCTCATAAGAGCGGGGTCACTTATGTGGCAGAACCAGGCGGTTCTATCCGTGATGATCATGTAATTGCAACCTGCAACAAATACCATATGGCAATGTGCTTTACCGGAATCCGTCTGTTTCATCATTAGGCTGGACTCTGAAGGGGCTGTCGTTTAATAGCAATTTTTGGCCCATTCTTTAAAAAATAGGAATCTCTCATGGAATCCAATGTTTCTTCAGCATCTGGTTTTCTATGGGAGGTTCCTGTTCTTATTATAATGAGTATTTGGAGGTACAAAACTCCTTGATTTTGTATTTGGAGCATGTACTTTTTCTAAACAGTCCTCTGACCTGCTTTCCCTTCAAATTTTCCTCAGTTCGGTAATGAAATTGCGGGAAATATCTTCATAATCTTATTCCTTTCAGTTTCTTCTTTAATTAGGCAATTGCGAAACGACTAAATTATCAAAATTTCATATACAATTCATACAATGATACTTAAATATTTTACTCATATGAACGCACAAAAATACGGAAAGGAGTAGTTATGTGGCTGTATATAAAGATGATGCCACTGGAACGCGGGATATTTTTACAGAGGAATGGATATGGAAGAAAAAAGAATTTATGGATACGTGCGTGTATCAAGTACAGACCAGAACGAAGTCAGGCAGATGACAGCAATGTCAGAAGTCTCTGTCCCACCTGAAAATATTTATATTGACAAACTCTCAGGCAAAAATTTTGACCGTCCCCAGTATGAGAAAATGGTGCGGAAGCTGAAAGCGGGAGATCTGCTTTATATTTTGAGCATTGACCGTCTGGGGCGCAATTATGAGGAAATCCAGAACCAGTGGAGGATAATTACAAAAGAAAAAGGAACAGATATCTGTATAATAGATATGCCTTTACTGGATACAAGACAGGGTAAAGACTTAATGGGGACATTTATCGCAGACCTAGTGCTTCAAATATTGTCTTTCGTGGCACAAAACGAGCGGGAAAATATCAAAAAGCGTCAGGCAGAAGGGATCGCTGCGGCAAAAGCAAGAGGCGTTCTGTTTGGGCGCCCGGTAAAGGATGTTCCTGATAATTTTGAACAGCTTGTAAAGCATTGGGAGAAAAAGGAATTGCCCATAAAGGAAATCCTACGGCAATGTAATATGAGCGAAGCCACTTTTTACAGACGATTGAGAGAGCATCGATTGATGAAAAAGAATTAATTTACTATCAAAAAGTGTACTTTTTGATAGTTCTCTGTTTGGGAAATATTTTACTATAAACCAGATGGCAAAGCAATAATTTTCTTGTTTTTTGTGCGTTTTAACAGTATATTTTTAGATTTTTAGAGATTTTTCTTTTAATTTTATGCAAAGACATTGCGAACAACGCGAAAATCATAATTATTAAAAAGTACACTTTTTGATAATTCTTGCAGGAAATTAATTTTGGAGGTGGGATACTTGAAAGAGTTAGAGTATCCGTTTGATTCGGAGTATATCATTGCGAATAAGAAACGGCTTAGAAGGGAACTGCTCATAGATTCGGAAGATTTCGTGCAAGTAAGAATTGCTATACTGGGCGGCAGCACAACAAGTAATATCAGGCAAGTATTGGAATTGTTTTTGATGAATAACCATATTAAGGCCGATTTTTATGAGTCCGAATATAATCAGTATTTTGAGGAGGCAATGTTTCCGAATGAAAGATTAGAAATATTTAAACCAGACATCATCTACATATGTACGTCAAATCACAATATTCAAAGTTATCCTGCGCAAGGAGATACGCCTGCGCAGATAGAGAAAATGGTGAAGACCGAAATCAGGCGTTATACTGGGATATGGGATAGATTGTGTGATGTTTACCGCTGCTCTGTGATACAAAACAACTTTGAACTGCCTTATTACAGGCTTATGGGAAATCGGGATTCTTATGATGTGCATGGATCAGTCAATTATGTGACGAGACTCAATATGGAATTTTACAAATATGCGCAGCATCATGAAAAATTCTATATATGTGACTTGAATTACATATCAGCGGATTATGGGTTAAAGAAGTGGTCAGATCCGTTTTATTGGTACATGTATAAGTATGCTGTCGCAGTGCCAGCGATCCCGTATTTGTCATTTAATGTGGCAAATATTGTAAAATCTCTGATGGGGAGAAACAAAAAAGGATTCGTTTGTGACTTGGATCATACGCTATGGGGAGGAATTATTGGCGAAGATGGAGCAGATAATATTCGCATAGGTCAGGAAGAAGCGGAGGGGCAGGCATATCTTGCGTTTCAGAAATATATAAAAGCACATAAACAGTTAGGCGTTATCCTTGCCGTGAATTCAAAAAACGAAAAAGAGAATGCAATACTTGGCTTAAACCATCCCGACGGGGCACTTTCAGAACAAGATTTTATATGCATAAAAGCAAATTGGAATCCAAAAGACATAAATTTTAAGGAGATAGCAGATGAGATTTCGCTGCTGCCGGAAAGCCTTGTGTTTTTGGACGACAATCCTGCTGAGAGACATATCGTCACAAATCAGATTCCGGGAGTAAAATCTCCTGAATTGACGGATGTTTCTCATTACATTGAACTGGTGGACCGCTCTGGATTTTTCGAAACTACTGCTTTTTCAGATGAAGATAAAAAACGAGCTGAAATGTATGAGGAGAATAGAAAACGGGCTGTGAGCATAGAAGCGTTTTCCAACTACGGAGATTATTTGGAATCTTTGCAAATGAGGGCTGTTATCAGACCTTTTGAAGAGCTGTATATGCCAAGAATTGCACAGCTTACGAATAAAAGCAATCAGTTTAATCTGACTACAAGGCGGTACACTCAGCCAGAAATTGAAGAAGCTGCATCAAGTTCAGAATACATAACGCTGTATGGAAAGTTGGAGGATAAGTTTGGTGATAACGGGGTGGTGTCTCTTGTGATTGGGAATATAAGAGGCCTGCAGTGTCATATTGATTTGTGGCTGATGAGCTGCCGGGTACTGAAACGCGATATGGAATTTGCCATGATGGATGCATTGGCGGCGAGATGCAAAACGAAGGGAATTACAGAAATCGTAGGGTATTACTATCCGACAGCAAAAAATCATATGGTTGAAAGATTCTATGAAGAAATGGGCTTCGTGAAAAAAGATGATCTGGATGACGGAGGAACTGTGTGGAACTTTCTGCTGACAGAACAGTACGAGCGCAAGAATAAATACATAGAAGTGGAGGATGGAAACAATGGAAAAAGATAAGGTTTTATTGGAATTAAATAAAGTGTTTTGCCAGGTTTTTGATGATGAAGATTTAAGGATTACCGAAGAGACTACAGCGGCGGATATCGAGGATTGGGATTCTTTAGAACACATCAATCTTATTGTCGCCTGCGAAAAGAAATTTTCCATGAAGTTTGATATTTCAGAAATCGCAAAGATGAAAAATGTCGGAGATATGGCAAAGATGATAATGGAGAAACAGTAATGAATACCTATGTGTTTGAACAACTGGAGAAGGGGATGACAGAGAGCTTTTCTGTGGCGATAACCGAGGAAATGATGTCTTCGTTTAAATCTATTACAGGCGACATCAATCCGCTTCACAATTCTGCTGAATTTGCTGTGGCTGGCGGATATAAGGACAGAGTTGTATATGGGATGTTGTCGTCTTCTTTTCTGTCAACTTTGGCGGGGGTATATCTGCCGGGAAAAAACAGCCTGGTTCATTCTGTGGAAGTAAATTTTGCCAGACCTGTCTATGTGGGAGACGTATTGAATGTTTCGGGAAAAATCATAGAATTGTCTGATACAGTCGTAAACAGGATTACGCTGAAGGTTGTTATTATGAATCAGGAGGGAGAAAAAGTTTTACGAGGAAAAATGATTGTTGGGGTGATGAAATGAAAAGTAATAGAACAATACTAATTACTGGAGCATCCTCGGATCTTGGAGATCATTTAATACGGAGCATTGCAGATGAATATGAATATATCCTTGCTCACTATAATCATTCGAAGGGACAAATAGAAAAAGCGGTGAAGTTGTACGGCGAGAAGATTGTCCCCCTGCAGGCGGATTTTGCAAACAAAAGCAGCGTAGAAAACATGATTGCGGATATAGGACAAGAACGATATCCAGATCACATCGTTCATCTGGCTTCGCCTAAGTTTCATGTTCAGAAGTTTCACAAGGAAGAAGTTTCTGCGTTTGAAATGGAATACACGGCCGCAGTGCAGTCAATGATTCAAATATTAAAAGTGTTCATTCCGGTAATGGCAAAGAAGAAGTACGGTAAGATTATATTTATGCTGACGTCAAATGTTGTCGGAATGCCTGCTAAATATCAGACCTGCTACACCACATGTAAATATGCGTTATTGGGACTTATGAGGGGACTTGCAGCTGAATATGCAGACAAAGGGATATGTGTGAACGGAATATCGCCAGATATGATTGAGACTAAATTTCTCTCGGACATACCTGATTTGATGATTGCTCAAAACGCGGAGCGAAGTCCGCTTAAAAAAAATCTTTCTGTACAAGATGTAATTCCGGCATTGAAGTTCTTGTTGTCGGATGCTTCGGAAATGATTACAGGTATTAATATTCCTATAACAGGAGGTGCAAAATGAATGGGGCATGAAAAAATAGTCATGCGGTATAGAAAAGAAATAATCGAAGGAAAAGTAATTGATTTAATCCCGCTTGAAAAAAAGGATTTACCAGAAGTTGTCAGAATCCGCAATCAGGCTAAGAGCAGGTATTTTTTTAATCAGAGCGAGATACTGACTCTTGAAATGCAGGAAAATTGGTATGAAAAGTACTTGCTTAGGAATGATGACATTTATTGGGGAATTTTCACAAAAGACGGGAAGATCATAGGAACGCAAAGACTGTATGATATAACTGCCGAAAGATGCGAGCAAGGAAGTACTGTTTTAGATGAAGATATGGCTTTATGCGGTCCATATGCGGCAGAGGCGATTTTTCTCTCCCTACAGTTTGCATTCGATGTTTTGCATGTCAAAATTGTAGTAAATGATAATAGATTTGATAATAAAAATATGAATTCTATTTCTACAAAAGTAGGTTTTAAATTTGTAAAAGAGCAGGAAATAAGAGGCGTAAAATATCTTTATCATGAATTGAAAGAGGATGATTTCAACGCAGGCAAATTACAAAAAATTATAAATAATTGGGTTGACAGGTGAGACAGCGTATCCATAAAAAGAGGTTGCCGCACTCATAGTTTCATTCGTTCCCAAGACCTTGCCGCTAAAGAGGCAAAGGCATATTGCCCTCAAATTACTCTGGGAAGCCAGTTTCCTGGAGTAATTTGGGGGCATTTTATATCTCTGGCTTATTGACATTAATGGAACGACAGTTCCTTTTCGATTGTTTGATTCAGTTCACTGATATGAGTTCCCAATTCTGTAACATCGGTGTTCAGTTTCAAAACATGATTTTTCAATTGTTCCATGTCAATTTTAAATTCTGCAGAACTGGATTTCAATTGTTCCATATTATTGTTCAACGCATTGGAATTGACTTTTAATTCTACAATGTCATTGTCCAATTGTCTGATAGTCTCCTTTAACTGTGCAATATCAGTGTTGATCGGCTGCAAATCAGCTTCTATTTTTTGGTCTATTTTGTCAGAGACGGCAAGCAGTAAGTCATTGTCTGTCATGAGGTTTCCTCCTTCTGTTTGGCTGCCAGAGTAATTTTCAAACACGTTCTGGTATTAGTAGTATATCACAGAGAGCAGGGGAAGTCCATAAATGCAAAGTTCAAAATTGTGAAGAAAAACAGAGAGGTTTTTCGTTATATAAGTATAGAGGATGGTGAAAAGCTAAGAGATCATGTGCTTATTCATATGTATTTGCAGGAAGATAAGTATGATTCACATATGATACAAGCAATGTTCAATTGTTGCAGAATATTACAAAACTGTAAGACAATGTTTTGCTTTTTGCAAGAATACTGAAAGGATGTATTGGTAAAATAATTATGTAACAGGCAAAATGCGAAAGAAAGGGAGGACGGCCATGAGCGTTGAGATGATAACAGGATATTTTGAGAATTATGGCGCTATTGCTATTTTTGTAATTGTACTTTTGGAATATTTGAATTTACCGGGATTTCCGGCTGGGATTATTATGCCAATGGCTGGAATCTGGGCTGCAAATGGAAAATTAAGTTTCTTTTTTACGATGCTGATTACAGTGATGGCCGGATTGACAGGGAGCTGGGCATTATACTTTTTTGGCAGATTTGGGGGAGACGTTTTTTTAAAAGCGTATGTAAAGAAGTTCCCCAAACAACAGAAGGCCATTGACCGTAATTTTGAGATGATACGGCAAAAGGGCTGTGTGGGAATATTTATCAGTAAACTGATTCCTATGGTACGGACATTGATTTCTATTCCAGCGGGCGTGCTGCATATTGATTTTGTCAAATATACCGTAAGTTCCACCCTGGGAATTTTTATATGGAATTTTTTCTTTGTTGGCGCCGGATATCTGTTGGGAGACAAAGTGTTTGATCTGTTAAGCTGAGAAAGGAAGTGCAGTGAATGAAGATTGCAATGATGACAAATAATTATAAACCAGTGGTGGGAGGAGTTCCCATTGCTGTAGAACGGCTGGCAGAGGGGCTGCGTGAAAGGGGACATCAGGTTTATATATTTGCGCCTGAATATGATAATGATGAGCAGGAGGAAGAGTTTGTCATACGTTACCGTTCTTTTCATAAGAAGGCAGGCGGTTACGTTCCGCTGATGAAACCTGTAGACCTGGAGATGGAACGAAAATTCCGGGAGCTGGAATTTGATATTATTCATGTACATCACCCAGTGATGATAGGGCAGCGTGCCTGGTATTTGGGCAGAAAATATGGAATCCCAGTAGTTTTTACATACCATACACAGTATGAGCAGTATCTTCATTACTGGAAGCCTTATCATTGGCTGAAAGAGAGAGAGGGAAACCTGGAACATAAGATAACAGATTTTATTGAGAATCAGCTTGTACTCGGCTTTGTCCGCAGATTTACGGAAGGATGCAGTCTGGTAATTGCTCCCACGAATCATATGCAGGATATTTTAATAGAGCGGAAGTGGGAGGCCGATATGACAGTACTGCCTACGGGACTGCCGGACAGTTTCTATGGAGAATATTGGAAGGAGCCGCAAGAGCAGCGTTTAGGCAGGGAGTATATCAGAAATGTTTACGGTAAAGGTAAGTCGAAAATTATATGTACTGTGGCAAGGCTTTCAGAGGAAAAAAATCTCAAATTTATTTTGAAATCTCTTGTGATTTTGAAAGAGCGAATGGGAGATGATTTTCAGCTTCTGATTATTGGAGATGGACCACAGAGAAAGGAATTGGAAGAAATCACTCAGAAATTAGGGATTGCTGATCAAGTGACTTTTACAGGGACTGTAAAAAATGAAGAAATAGCGGCATTTCATTTTGCGTGTGATTTGTTTCTATTTGCGTCAAAATCTGAAACTCAGGGAATCGTATTGCTGGAAGCAATGGCGGGAGGAAGCCCGGTGCTTGCAGTGAAAGCGACAGGTGTCTGCGACGTCGTGCGCAATGGACAGAATGGCTATATGACACAAGAGCAAGAAGAGGAATTTGCCTGGAGGGCAGAACAGATCTTGTGTGACCCAAAGCTGTATTTAAAACTGGCAGAGGGAGCCAGTGAGACGGCACGGCATTATAAGAACAAATCCATTGCATGGCTGGCAGAATGTAATTATGAGCGTGTCGTCCTGGCTATGAAGGAGCATACCGGCAGATTTTATAAGCGCAGAACCTGTTGACGATAATCGTTTTTCAGGCTTTCATCTCCTTTGGAGGTAAGTCCCAGACGGTACAGATCAGAGGCACGGAGATCCATATCCAGAAGTTTCCGGGCCTGGCAGGACAGCAGGCGGGGAGCTTTGGAAGGATTACTGATCACAGGAAACTGACTGTGCTTGTTTAAGGCAGTAAGCAGTGGTGCGGAAGAACTGCGGAAACCCAGAATCCGCAGATATACTGGTTCTGGAAAATTTTTGTAATCTTCCTGGGTTATATCCAAAAGCATATGAAGGAACAGACGGCTGAGCCGTGTATAGGTGATATTTTTGGTTTTTATATGCTGGCAGAAATTGTTCCAGCCAGTAAAAGAATCCCGTGCTTTTATTATACGGTTTGCAAGGAAAGCGGAACTTCCGCCATAGCTGGCGAGGCGGTTTTTATCTTCTGTCAGCAGCTTATAATGGAGCAGCATGGAAAAATCTTCTTCAAATAGAAAAGGATGAGTATAGTCATGTATGATGCTGCAAACGGACGCGGGCATTGCCTTTTCCGGAAGCATCCTTTTTGTGGTCCTTCCTTTTGGAGAGTTCTTTCTGAAATAGGAGCGGATTGCGGAGGCAGAGCAGAAGTCCTGGCCAATGCTTGTATCGTGATAGCCTTTTCCCTGACGCAGCACTGGAACAGGAATTATATCAGAAGACAAAAAGGCAAGAGCTTTTAAATATTCCAGGGCAAGGATGTTATTAGGGCCGGCAAGGATTGATGATAAGGTATTGCCAGAAAGATTTATGCTGGAACAACAGGTCTGCAGAGCCTTTTCCCGTGCTGCCGGAAAGGAATTTCCATCTTTCAGCGCTCTGCGCAGTGTTTTCCGGTAAGATTCCGGCTGTTTTGAGAGTATAGAAGCAAATTCTGACAATAATGGAAGATTTTCTGTTTCAGCGCCGAATCCAAGATGGGTGACGATTCCGGTGCTGTTTAGGAGAGAGACGCCGCCGAATGCAAAAGATTCTGCGCTGGCGGTGGCAAACAGTGCAGGCAGTTCCAATACCAGATCGGCTCCCATGGCCAGTGCCATTCTGGCACGGCTGTATTTATCCATCAGGGCAGGCGCTCCCCGCTGAACGAAATTGCCACTCATAGCAATAATGGTATAATCTGCATGGCAGATTTCTTTTAGTCTTTTTATCTGATAGGCATGTCCCCGGTGAAAGGGGTTATATTCCGCAATGATTCCCACTACGTTCATAAGAGCTCCTTTTTAATCTGAAAATTTTTAGGCAATAGCGAATCTATCAAATGATCGAAATTTCATATATAATTCATACAATTGTTCTAAAATATTTTATTCATACGAAACGCACAAAATGCAGGGCGCAATTTTTATTACCTGGCAGTTTTTATAGATTATATGCTTTTTAGGCGAAAAGTGCAATGTAAACATTTTTTTCTGGATTTTTTGGGGAAATTCTGTTACAATAAAAATAATTATGGCGGAAAAGGAGTGTTGAATATGGCAGAGACCATGGAAGATTATAAGGAAGAACTGGAAGCGTCTTTCCGCAAGATCAAGGAAGGCGATATCATTTCAGGGACAGTGATTGACGTAACTGAAGAAGAGGTGACACTGGATCTGAAATATTATACACAAGGAATTATCAAAGTGGAAGACCTCAGCAATGATCCCAATTTTAAGGTTTTGGAAGAGGTTCATCCAGGAGATGTAATAGAAGCTACTGTTGTAAAGACGGATGATGGAGAAGGTAATATACAATTATCCAAGAAGGAAGCAAACGATGTGCTTGCCTGGGAGAAACTGAATCAGTTTCTGGAAGAGGGTACGGAGCTTTCGGTGAAGGTGGCAGGAATTGTGCCCAGCGGCGTAGTTGCCTATGTGGAGGGAATCCGGGGCTTTATACCGGCATCCCAGTTGGATTTGTCCTATGTGGAAGCTACAGAAGAGTGGCTTGGACGGGAGATTCAGGTTAGAGTAATAACAGTAGAGGAATCAAAAAAGAAGCTGGTGTTGTCAGCGAAAGTTATTTTAAGAGAGAAACAGCAGGAAGAGCATGACCGCAAGATTGCAAGAATGGTTCCTGGAAGTGTGCTGGAAGGAACAGTGGAATCTCTGATGCCGTATGGGGCTTTCGTGGATTTGGGAGATGGAATCAGCGGTCTGGTACATATTTCCCAGATTTCTCACAGACGAATTGGAAAGCCTTCGGAAGTACTGAGCACAGGACAGAAGGTGAAAGTGAAAGTATTGAATACTAATGACAATAAAGTCAGCCTCAGTATGAAAGCGCTGGAAGAAGAAATGATTGATGTGGACAAGACAGAGGAAGTGGAAGAATACATTTCCCATGAAAGCGCTTCTACCAGTCTGGGAGATTTATTGGCTGGAATCAAGCTGCAGTAATCATTGTACATGATCTTTTTCAAATACGCTTTAGAGAACGCGAAACTAATAATGTCAATTTTTCAGAAGGGAGACGTAAGTGACATGAGAGTGAATGCCTTACAGAGCATGGATGGAACAGTAATGCAGCCAACAATTTCAGAAGTGGGCCAGAAAGAAGATTTTTCTTCTTATCTGCAGACAACGGCTTCACTGGAGCAGATTTTTACGGAGGCTTCACAGACATATAATGTACCTAAGAATCTCATCAAGGCGATTGCAAAGGCTGAGTCAGATTTTAACCCCAATGCGACGTCAGGGGCCGGCGCACAGGGAATTATGCAGCTAATGCCTGGAACCGCAAGAGAACTGGGGGTGACAGATTCCTACGACCCATATCAGAATATTATGGGGGGAACGAAGTATATCAGCCAGATGCTGCAGAAGTATAATGGAAATGTAAGCCTTGCTCTTGCAGCTTACAATGCCGGGAGCAATAATGTGGACAAATATGGCGGGGTTCCGCCTTTTGAGGAGACCCAGAATTATGTAGTGAAAGTGACTCGTTATATGAATGAGGGAGTTGAGATCCCAGGCGTATCTTATTCAGTCAATGCGGCAGGCGTGGCCCAGGGAGGGGCATCTGTGCAGAAGAAAGAGGACAGTTATTACCAGAATATTCTGGAACAGCTCTTTTCCTATGAAGATTATCTGCAGTTTATTGATATGTATACCAAGATTCAGGAGACGGAGGCGGAGAAATTCAAGGAAGAACAGGAGAAGCAGGAAGAGGATCAGAAGGATCCTTATTATGCCTATCAGGAACTGAGATACAGTCCGGCGGTGATGAATCTGCTGGGATAAATAACGGAGACAGCAATGGAGATAATTAAAATTAAGTATTTTACCCAGGATATAGATAAATTAACTTATGTTGCGGGTAAGTCAGACTGGATTGACCTGCGTGCCAGTGAGACGGTGGAATTGAAGGCGGGAGATTTTAAGCTGATTCCTCTGGGTGTGGCAATGGAGCTGCCCAAAGGTTACGAAGCGCATGTGGTGCCACGAAGTTCAACATTTAAGAATTATGGAATTCTGCAGGTGAATAGCTGTGGAGTTATAGATGGAAGCTATTGCGGAGATGAGGATATGTGGAAAATGCCGGTGTATGCCACTAGAGACGCAGTAATACAGAAAAACGACAGAATCTGTCAATTTCGTATTATGGAAAATCAACCTCAGGTTGTCTTTGCAGAAACAACTTCTCTGGAGAATAAAAACCGGGGAGGTTTTGGAACTACCGGAGTCAAATAGCCACAGAATGGAGGATAATAGTATTATGGAAAAACGTCAAATGAAATTTTATTCCAAGGACAGCAATGCGGCAGCAATCCATGCTCTTCCGGGACATTTTGCTACCAGTCATTCACATATCAATTATTATATTGATATTACCAGTTTGAAAACACGAATTAACGAAGCAAAAGAGGTGGCGAAGGTTCTTGCGGGAAAATTTACCAGCCATATGACTGTGGACACGATTGTGTGTATGGACGGAACGGAGATTATTGGAGCTTTTCTGTCAGAAGAACTGGAAAAAAGGCATATCATGTCTACAATTAACCAGCATAAGACTGTCTATGTGGTGTCTCCTGAAATTAATGCCAACAACCAAGTTATGTTCCGGGATAATCTGAAACCGACGATTGCGGGAAAACATGTATTGCTGCTTTTGGCGACAACCACAACAGGGGTTACAATTCGCCGCAGCCTGGAATCTCTGCAGTATTATGGAGGAAGCGTAGCCGGCGTGGTGTCTGTGTTCAGTACGATCAAACAGGTGGACGGCATTCCAATTGAAAGTGCTTTTGAAGAAGATGATATTCCAGGATATGCTGCATATAAGCCAGCAGAATGCCCCTACTGCAAGAATGGGCAGAGACTGGAGGCAATGGTGAATGGATTCGGATATTCGAAATTGTAATTCGTCAATGTGTATAAAAAATGATAAGAAATTCGTTAAAATGACGAAGTGGTCAGGTAGGAACCGCCTTTCTTGTTGGAATTGACAAGAAAGACGGTTTCTTTTTGTATAGTTGGCAATGGTAATTTTTAAGGAATTCTGGTACTATAATTTCAGAAAGAAAATGAAAGCAGAAGAATGTACAGGAGGTAATGGAACGTGGCAAGTTTATCATTAAAAAATATTTGTAAAAGATATCCGAATGGATTTGAAGCTGTTAAAGATTTTAACCTTGAAATTGAAGACAAAGAATTTATTATTTTCGTAGGACCGTCAGGATGTGGAAAGTCTACAACACTTCGAATGGTAGCAGGTTTGGAAGAGATTTCTTCCGGGCAGCTTTCCATTGACGGGAAGGTTGTAAATGATGTGGAGCCAAAGGACAGAGATATTGCGATGGTATTCCAGAATTATGCGCTGTATCCTCACATGACGGTATTTGATAATATGGCTTTTGGGTTAAAGCTGAGAAAAGTTCCTAAGGCAGAGATTAAGAAAAAAGTGGAAGAGGCTGCCAAGATTTTGGATCTGGATAAATTATTAGACCGTAAGCCGAAAGCATTATCAGGTGGACAGAGACAACGTGTTGCCATGGGACGTGCAATCGTGCGTGAACCGAAGGTATTCCTTATGGATGAGCCGTTATCCAATCTGGATGCAAAGCTTCGTGTGCAGATGCGTGCAGAGATTGCTTCCCTTCATCAGAGGCTGGGTGCGACCATTATCTATGTAACGCATGACCAGACAGAGGCTATGACGCTGGGAACCAGAATCGTTGTTTTAAAGGATGGAATTATTCAGCAGGTTGATTCTCCTCAGAAATTGTATAATGAACCAGATAATCTGTTCGTAGCCGGATTTATCGGTTCTCCTCAGATGAACTTCATTGACGCGGTATGTGAAGTGGATGGGGATAAAGTATCTCTGAGATTTGGCGAGAATTCTATTTTACTGCCCCCTGCAAAGGGAAAGAAGCTCATCAGCGGCAAATATAACGGCAAGACGGTAGTATTAGGTATCCGTCCAGAGGATATCGACGATTCCAAGCTGGCACTTGAGACACATAAGGACAGCACATTCAATACAAAGGTTACCGGATATGAATTACTTGGTTCAGAAGTACTGTTGTATTATACAGTGAATGGGGCAAGCATGACTGCAAAAGTAGATTCCAGAACTCCTGCACGTCTTGGAGATTCTATCAAACTTGCTATGGATATTGATAAGATTCATGTATTTGACAAAGAAACAGAATTGACAATTACCCACTAATTCTGTAAGATATTAGTAGAGCACAAAGAGACGGAAGTAGCGCAGAAATGTGTTGCTTCCGTTTTTTACTTATAGGATTCAGGTGTCAAAAGTTAGCGAAATAAAATGAAGCTGGCAATTTGCACAAATAGGTAGAAAAAGTTGTGGATTGTCCTGACAGTTAGAATTTCTTAGTGTTCGATTTAGAACCAGTAATTTCCAAACAGGATGTTTGGAAAAGGCTTATCTGAGCCAGGGATGGCGAATATAAGCTGGTTGCGTAAAATTTCAATATTTTTTGCTGGAACACTTAGAAATTCTTCTGTCTGGGACAGTTTTCACAACGTTTGTATTTATTTGTGCAAATTGCCAATAAGCATTTATAATACCACCTTTTGACACCTGAATCCTTATAGGAAAACCCATTTTACGCTAAAGCGTGAAAGTCTCTTCCTAATATAATAAAAAACGGAACCTAACCGTCCTAAGGAATCCCCCGTGCAAGCACGGTACCCCTTAGGACAGATCCGCACGCGTACGAGAAGAATTTGTTCTAACAAAGTTTACCGATGAAAAAAGTTAGGGGGTCAAAGTTTTATCCTCTGACTATAAGAATATAAAATGGTTTTCAGGAAATGGGGGATAGTTATGTTATCAAATCATAAACTGCAGGTTATGCTGGAAGAAATCAAAGAGATTTCCAGGGTGGATTTAGCGTTGTATAGCGATAAAGGAAAGCTTTTGGCGGCTACTTATGAATCAGAGAATGATATGGAAGAGGCAATTCGATTATTTGCAGATTCTATGGCAGAAAGCCAGATGCTCTCAGGATGCCATTTCTTTAAGGTATTGATAGAGCATGAGCTGGAATATATTCTTTTGGCGCATACTGCCAGTGATGAGGCTTATATGATCGGACGTCTTGCAGTGTGTCAGATTCGGAATATGGTAAGTGCTTATCAGGAACAGTTTGACCGTAACAGTTTTATACAGAATGTAGTGCTGGGCAATATGCTGGTGGTGGATATTTATAACAAAGCCAAGAAGTTACATATTGAAGCGGCTCCCAGGGTAGTTTTTGTCATTGAGGTGTCAGGCAAAAAAGATGGGGCGGTTGTTGAGACGGTGCGAAATCTTTTTGCTGCATCTGCGAGGGATTTTGTGACAGAGGTGGACGAGAAATCTGTTATTCTGGTAAAGGATGTACGAGATATTGATTCAGAAGAGGAACTGGCCAAGTTGGCAAAAACACTGGTGGACAACCTCCAGACAGAGGCGATGGTGAAAGTTAGGGCAGGTTATGGGAATCGTGTAGAACTGCTTCCAGATATTGCCCGTTCTTATCAGGAGGCAAGAATGGCGTTGGAGGTTGGGCGGATTTTTTATGTGGAAAATGAGACGGTTTCTTATAGTAAACTGGGAATCGGACGTCTGATTTACCAGATCCCTTCCAGCTTGTGTGAGATGTTTCTGAGAGAGGTTTTTGGGGAAAAAGTTCCAGATATTTTTGATGAGGAAACTACCATAACCATTAATAAATTTTTTGAAAATAATCTGAATATATCAGAAACGGCCAGACAGCTTTATGTGCACCGGAATACTCTGGTTTACCGTCTGGAGCGGATTGAAAAAACATTAGGACTTGATATCCGTACATTTGAAGACGCCATGCTGTTTCGGATTGCGCTGATGGTGATTGCCCAAATGAATTATCATGGAAAAAACGAAAGGTGAAAAAGTATGAATTATAAAGTGATTGATATGAAGCAATATAAACGGCGGGAGCATTTTTCATATTTTTCAGATATGGCTTATCCATATGTGGGAATTACGGTGAACGTGGATATCACAGAATGGCTTGCGATAGTTAAGGAAAAAAATCTGCCTTTTTTTCTGAGTTTTCTGTATGCTGTCACCAATGCTGCCAACAGTGTTAAAGAATTTCGGCAGAGAATATCAGCAGACGGCCAGATCATTGAATTTGAGAAATGTCTCAGCTCTTATACGGTCGCGCTTCCAGATGAGACCTATTGTTATTGTCAAGTGGACGCAGACATGCCTTATCTGGAGTTTCTGGCATGTGCACAGGCAGAGCAAAAAAAGGTCTTAGAGGAGGGCTCCATTGACGATGGCGAACAGATTTTGCAGCTCTTTTTTGTGTCTTCGATTCCGTGGCTCAGTTATACTTCACTTGTGCAGCCGGTTCCGGCGCCTGCAGACAGTAATCCAAGAATTACATGGGGAAAGTATTTTAGGCAGAATCAAAGAATGTTTGTTCCTTTGACGCTTCTGTGTCATCATGCGTTGGTGGATGGCCTTCATTTCGCACAGTTTTTTGACAGTTTAGATAATTTGCTGGCAGAATTTACAGCTTCCTTTACAAAATTGTAACAGGGGGTGCACTGTATGAAAATTTCAACAAAAGGGCGCTATGCGCTGCGGCTGATGCTGGATCTTGCTTTGGAACGGGATCAGGTAGTACGTTTGCGGGATGTGGCAAAGAGACAGGATATATCTGTAAAATATCTGGAACAGATTATCTCTGTCTTACAAAAATGCGGTTACGTCAAAAGTGTACGCGGGCCTGGAGGCGGTTATCTGCTTGCCAAAAAACCGGAAGAGTATACCGTGGGAATGATTTTAAGACAGATTGAAGGAAGCCTTGCACCTGTCGCGTGTCTGGAAGGAGAAAGCAATGTCTGTTCCCGGCGGGAAGACTGTGTTACCCTTCGGCTCTGGAAAATGCTTTTTGAGGCGATAAACAGCGTGGTAGACCATGTGACGCTTGCGGATATGGTAGCATGGGAGCAGGAGATGCATGATGCAGCAGATTATGTTATCTGAGTTCAAAGTTCAGGCGCTAAAAGAAGCTGCTTGAGGAAGGCGGCAATGGAGTTTGCAGTTGTCCAGAAGGTTTACAACAGAAAATCGTCTTTTTACGCCATATTCTAAAGGGAAGGTTTTAAAAATCCGATAAAAATAACAGATAAATATTCAAAAGACAGAAGAAAGGAGCATGATTATGAAGATTAGTAATATGCCGAATGCAGACACTGTTGTAAACCAGAATAATAGAGAACAGGTTCAGAATGATGGCAGTGTGAAGCAGGAGAAACAGGGACAGATAAAGAACGGAAGCCTGAAGGCTTCTGAATTAAATCTGTGCCAGGATCCTATTGAAGAGAAAAAGAAAAAAGCGAAGGAAGAGGCAATGGATTTCATTAAAAAGCAGTTTGCCTCTGACAGTATGGTGGATGATATCAAAGGAGAATGCCGCAATGATATAAAGCAGAGCAAAAGCTCTGCCGAGGAAGCGTCCCGGGAACTAGTGGCAATTCGTAAGGAAAAAGAAGAGTTCAAGGAGATGTATCAGGGGGACGAGGATAATGAGGACTATAAAGCGCAATTGAAAATGCTAGGTGAACAGGAAGGGGAATGGAAGAAGCAATACGATGAAGCCCATTTAGTTATCGGAGCGGCAACGGCGGGAATTAAAGCGATCAAACAGGAAGAACTGAAACACCACTCTATGATAGATGCCACGAAGAATGCAGAAAAATCTTTAAAGGCTTCCAGTGATGAGATTATAGGCATGCTCAAAGATGAAGCTGTTGACAAGATAGATGAGGATTTGGAAGAAGTCGTAGAAGAAGCAAAAGATAAAAAGGAAGAAAACTTAAAGGAAGAAGCTGAGAGGGAAGCTGCTCGTGCGGAGCGTGAGAAACAGGCCCAGGAAGTGGAAGATAAGTTAAAAGAAACAAAAAAGAATGCATCCCAGAAAGCAAACTTATTACAGGATCATACTGGCTCGGAAGAGATACTTCGCCAACAGCAGGAGATAGAGAGAAATACGCAGAAGATTTTGGAGGAGCAAAAGCTGCTGGGAGAAGAAATTAAGGGAATTGTGGTGGATTCCCAGTTGTAGAAGTTTTGAATCGATGCCGTTGCAAATGTATTAAAAATACAGATGTATAAAAAGGGGCTGTCGGGGAATAGGAAGATCTAAACAGGGAGGCATGTGACTCGTTCCAGTCACATGCCTCCCTAAATTATCCCCATAAAAGAGAAAGTCCTTGTCACTCCCGGTCTGCGATTATAGAACGGACGGAGCTTGAGCTGAATCATCACTTTCTGGTGTGTCTGCCTGTTCTTCTTCCTGATTGCTATTGACAGCCCGGTCAATGCTGCTGGGGGTATCTTCCACAGTATCGCTGACCGGAGCAGCATTTTCATCAGAGGCTGCACTACTCTGAGGTTTCAGGTAAGCAATCTCATTCGAACTGCGGAAAACAGTATCAGAGGAACCCATCTGGTTGACTACAAGAGTGTTGAAACCTTCTGATAGATCTTTCAGAGAGATGAGAAGCTCTGTGTCACTGAGAAAGGCCGTGGAGACTTTAACTCCGTTTACAAAAACCTTGCTCCATTTTGTAAAGTTAGTACCATAGATATGGAGACCGTCTGATTTCTCTTCCAAATTATCGGCAGTGATATTTTGTACGCCCATCTGCATCTCAGAAGCAGGGTAAGGATTTTCCCCATGATATGCAAAGCGTTTTCCATATAAAATATCATACTGCAGCAATTCCATGTCTCTGGACAAATCTTCTGTCATTGCATAGCGGCTGTTCTGATGGAAAGAGAACATGGTTCCTTCATGTATGTCAGCCTGATCAGTGATACTTGCAAGTAATTGATAAGATGTCAAATCCTGATTTACTTTTTCAGCACCGAAATTATTCCAGGTCACATATTTTGTCTTAAAGATATCCTGACTCTTCATATCCTCATTGGTAAGTCCCATGGTCGGCAGATGGTCGCCAAAGAATACCACCATAGTTTTTTCATCGCGCTTGGAAAGCATATCAATCAGGTTTCCGATAAACTTATCAACCTCATGAATTTCATTTACATAATATTCCCATTCATTATTCTTTCCCTCATCAGGGGCGCCGGTTACGGTGATTTCAGGATTTGCAATGACTTTTTCGGTAGGATATGCGCCATGTCCCTGAACCGTGATAGCATAGACAAAATCCTGCTGCGTTGTGGAATTCAATGACTTTTCCACTTCACTTATCAAAATATCGTCTGTGGGCCAGGTGCCAAGAGGCGTATATTCCTGAATGTTCATCATCTCTTTGCTGGTGAAGCTGTCAAATCCCATCTGAGTGAAAGCATTTCTGCGGCTATAGAAGTTACCTCCATTGTTATGGACTACATGGGTGCCATAACCAAGATTGTTTCCAAGAGCAGAGGCGATACTCTCACAGGAATTAGATTTCAGAATCGTCTTGTAAGGATATTCCCCAAGCCCGAAAAACTGCATGCCCATGCCAGTGAGAATTTCAAATTCGGAATTGGCAGTACCAGCGCCCACAACTGGAACAGTGAGATAGCCGGAAGAGAAATTCTGGTACAGGTGGTCAAAATTCGGCACCGGATTTTCAGAAAAATTTAAGAAATTAACTTCCTTCGGGTCGATAAAAGATTCCAGCAGGACACAGATTACATTAGGAAGTTCTTCTGTACTGGTATCTTTGGCAGCTATTTTGGAGAGTGCAGCATCTACACTTTCCTGGGAATAGTCCCGGGGAGCGGTCATGCCCTGATCCACTACGCTGGCCGAGAAGCTGTATACAAATCCGTAATCTTTATATCCCTGAGCGATATTTTCAAAATAATCAGCAAGAATGTTATTGCTGACAGCGGCGTTTGTCACCATAGGAATTAAAAAAGCAAATAATCCAATAGCAAGAGTGCTTGCCAGCCTGTTTTGTTTTCCCTGATATTTGGGTCCTTTTTTCCAGAGAACAATGATACCGGCAAGTATGCATACCACAAGACAGATGACAGCGACAGCCTCTCCGTTGCTGAAATAGTTGCTTTTCATGGTAAACAGATCATTGATAAGTTTCACATCTGTATAGGTAAAGGGGGTAACCCGCTTTAACAGGATACAGCCGTTAATGGTTCCCAGGAACAGCCATACAACACTGATAATGGTTCGCATCAGAGCCCTTCTGCGGAAAAAATATACCAGATGAAGAGAGGTGAATACGATCAGGGAATTGTATAAAAAGACGGGTCCCCGGTTAAATACAAAAACAAACGCATCTGAGAAGGAATGTCTGGAAATTACTTCGATGAAAAAGCAGATGGAACATGCAAGTATGTAGTGAAAGATCAGAGAATACTTGTTCAATATTCCGGTAAGCTTCTCACGCTGTTCTGGTTTCAGCAGATGCCTGTGCACTCTGGTATTTTTCTTTTCCTTTCTTTTTTCACGAAAAGACTTGTATTTTTCTGTAAACTTTTGTAAAGTGTTTTTTGCAGTATGAGTCATAGTTTCCTCCATCTATATGTGAATTGATTATGAACAAAATATGAATCTTTTTTCAAAGCAAAGATTAGACCAATTTAAGAAAAAAGTCAATGCATAAACGCAAAATTTACGATTCTGATAGGAAATATTAAGATTTTCTTTATAAATTGTGCAGATTTAAAAAGTGAGGATAAAGGATATGGTGAGAGAGGAAGACACACAGGCGTATTTGGAAGAGCTTGGAAGAAACAGCGGGATGGTTCTGGGGCTTGACAGTATCCGGGAGCTGATGGAAGAACTTGGAAATGTACAGGACAGGCTTAAATATGTGCATGTGGCAGGAACAAATGGCAAAGGTTCTGTGTGTGCATTTTTGTCATCCATTTTCATAGAGGCAGGAATACAGGTGGGGACATATACGTCTCCTGCTGTTTTTGGGCGGCTCGAACAGTACCGCGTGAACGGGAAGAATATTACAGAACAGGAATTTGCAGAAGTGGTTTGGGAGGTGCGCAGGGCATGTGAACGGATGAAAGAAAGGGGAAAGAGACAGCCCACTGTGTTTGAAGTGGAGACTGCAGCAGCATTTCTGCATTTTGCCCGCAGACAATGTCAGGTCGTCATATTAGAGACAGGGTTAGGAGGCAGCATGGATGCCACAAATATTATCAGAAACCCTCTGTTAAGTATCATTACTTCCATTAGTATGGATCATATGAAAGTTCTGGGAAACAGCCTTGAGAAAATCGCGCAGGCGAAAGCAGGGATTATCAAGGCGAAAGGCCAGGTGCTGGCAGCAAAACCCAGGCAACAGAGAGTCCGACAGGTGCTGGAAGAAATTTGTGAAAAGAAACAGGCAGTTCTTACCTTCAGTGATGAAACGCTTGCAGAGCAGATCCGGTATGAAGCAGGGGGAAAAAAACTCTGTTTCACCTATCAGGGCCTGGGAGAAATAGAACTCTCCATGACAGGGATCTATCAGGTTCAGAATGCGGTCTGTGCCATTGAAGCAGCATTAATTTTGAGAAAGATGGGATATGCAGTCTGTGACGAGCATATACGCCATGGGCTTTGGAAAGCGAAATGGGACGGGCGTTTTTCTGTGCTGTGCAGCGAACCTCTGCTGGTATTGGACGGCGCCCATAATACAGATGCTGCCCGAAAATTATGTGAAACTTTAAAAAGGGGTTTTACAAATTATAAAATAATCTATATAATAGGAGTACTTGCAGATAAAGAACATGAGGAAATGCTGAAAATCATGCTTCCTCTGGCATGGAAAGTGTTTACAGTGACGCCTGGCAGTCCGCGGGCCATGGATGGAGAGATATTGGCGGAAGAAGCCAGAAAATATCATGGGCAGGTCAGATACTGTTCCAGAATACAGGAAGCATCAGATGCTGCTTTGGACTGTGCCAGAGAAGAAAATGCAATGATACTCGCATTTGGTTCTCTGTCTTATTTGAAAGAATTGCGAGAAATTCTCAAGGAGAAACTGGATGATGATAGATAAGGACAAAATCAGGCAGGCAGTAACCCTGCTTCTGGAAGGAATCGGAGAGGATACGGCGAGAGAAGGGCTTAAAGATACTCCTGACCGGATTGCCCGTATGTATGAAGAGATTTTTGCTGGTCTAAAGCAGTCACCGAAAGAGGCGCTGAGTAAGACTTTTAAAACGGCAGACTGTGGAATGGTTCTGGAAAAAGACATTGTTTTTTATTCTACTTGTGAGCACCATTTGCTGCCATTCTATGGGAAAGCAGGCATTGCCTATATTCCTGACGGTAAAGTGGTGGGCTTAAGCAAGCTGGCAAGAACTGTAGAGGTCTATGCGCGCCGCCCTCAGCTTCAGGAGCGTCTGACTGCACAGATTGCAGACGCACTGGTAGAATATTTAAAACCGAAAGGGGTAATGGTAATGTTGGAGGCAGAACATATGTGCATGACAATGCGGGGAGTGAAAAAGCCGGGAGCACAGACAGTTACTGTGGTTACCCGGGGGGATTTTGCCGGCAGCCAGCATCTGCAGGAAGAGTTCTGGCGTTTGATGGGGCGCTGAGGATGATGTATGAGATATGTTGAGAGATTGTTACAGGACATAGAATATGTGACGCTGGTAAAGAAGCAGGAAGAGGCAGAGGCAGACCGAAGATTTTGCAGACACGGGCTGTCTCATTTTCTGGATGTGGCCAGGATTGCGTGGATTATGTGTTTTGAAGAGGCGGCGAAGGAACACAGGATGCTGGACGGCTGGAAGAAAGAGCAGATATATTTGACAGCGCTTCTTCACGATCTGGGAAGGCTGGCAGAGAGGAAAGAGGGGATTCCGCATCATCAGGCAGGGGCTGATCTGGCAAAATACTTTCTTAAGAAAATAGACTGGCCATTAGACAAACAGCAGGAAATTTTGAATGCCATACAGGGACACCGAGGAGAAGAAAAATTAAATAATGAATTTACAAACTTGATAAAAAAAGCGGATAATAAATCGCGTAATTGTTTTTTCTGCGACATGCAGGAAGCGTGTAATTGGAACTGTGAGAGAAAGAATAAAACGATCCAAAGTTGAGAAGAGAGGAAAAGAATGCAGAATACAGTTTTTAAGATTGGAGATAAAACATTTGACCTGGAAAACAGAACTTATCTTATGGGCATTCTGAATGTGACGCCGGATTCTTTTTCTGATGGAGGCAGATTTATCCAGGAAGATGCGGCATTGAAGCATGTGGAACAGATGATAGACGAAGGTGCGGACATCATTGATGTGGGAGGAGAATCTACAAGGCCGGGACATCAGCAGATTTCAGAGGAAGAGGAGATCCACAGAACGGCTTCTGTGATTAAACAGATCAGAGATAGATTTGATATACCAATCTCGGTGGACACTTATAAGGCGAAGGTGGCGAAAGCAGCCATTAAAGCAGGAGCTGGTCTTGTCAATGATATCTGGGGATTGAAATACGATCCTCAAATGGCAAAACTGATAGCAGAAACGGGTGTTTCATGCTGTCTGATGCATAATCGTGACAATACGGAATATGATAACTTTCTGGAGGAAGTAAAAACAGATATGCAGGAGAGCCTCAAACTGGCAGAGAAAGCAGGAATTTCAGAGGACAAGATTTTACTGGACCCAGGAGTAGGTTTTGGTAAAACTTATGAACAAAATCTGAAAATTATAAATAATCTCTCTCAGTTTAAGGAACTTGAATATCCTCTTCTGCTGGGAACTTCGCGAAAGTCGGTGATTGGCCTGACGTTGGAGCTGCCAGTGACAGAACGGGTGGAAGGAACCTTGGTGACGACAGTATTTGCTGTATTAGCAGGTTACGGGTTTGTACGGGTACACGATATCAAAGAGAACAGGCGAGCCATTCAGATGGCAGAAGCTATATGGGGGGCAGGGAAATGACAGATCAACAATTGGATTGTATCAAAATTAAAAATCTGGAGGTTTTTGGGAGGCATGGTGTCTTCCCAGAAGAAAATAAACTGGGGCAGAAATTTTTGATTAATGCCGTTGTCTATGCCAAGATTAGGGAGGCTGGATTAAAGGATGACTTAACAAAGTCTGTTGATTATGGAGAAATGGCGCATTTCATGACAGACTTTATGATGGAACATACTTGTAAATTGATTGAAGCTGCGGCAGAGCAGATGGCAAGGGCACTGCTTTTCAGGTTTCCCGCAATAGAAAAAATCACATTGGAAATTTTAAAGCCATGGGCGCCGGTAGGTCTCCCTTTAGAAACTGTATCGGTAGAGATCACCAGAGGCTGGCATCTCGCCTATATCGCAGTAGGATCAAATCTGGGGGATCGGGGAGAATATATACGGAAAGGGGTGGAAGCGCTGCGTGAAAATCAGGATTGCATTGTGGAAGAAGAATCGGAGATTATTACCACAAAACCTTATGGAGGCGTGGAGCAGCCTGATTTTCTCAATGGAATGCTGAAGGTACGTACACTTTTGTACCCGATGGAATTATTAGCTCTGCTCCATCAGATAGAACAGGGAGCGGACCGGGAAAGAAAGATCCGCTGGGGCCCAAGAACATTGGATTTAGATATTATTTTTTATGATAACTGGGTGGTGGATGAAAAAGAGCTTCAGATCCCGCATATTGATATGCAGAACCGTGAATTTGTATTAAAGCCGCTGGCAGAACTGGCACCTTATTATCGCCATCCAATTACAGGAAAAACAGTCAGCCAGATGCTGCAGGAGTTATAGAAACAGGCAGGTGTAGTATGGAAGAACAGAGTTTTGCATATCGGATGGGCAGCAACGGAATCTGTATTCTCCGCTGCTATGGAAGCAGCGCCAGAGTGGTGATACCAGAGACGCTGGAAGGGAATCCGGTAACAGAGGTGTCCGCTTATGCGTTTGCAGAAGCAATGGAAGACGAACCGGAGAATACCAGCGGCCTGCCCTGCATTTGTGGAAAAAAGCTGGAAGAACTGTATCTGCCGGCAGCAATCCAGAGGCTTGGAAGGTATGTATTCTATAATTGCCTTAACTTAAAGAAACTGTCTTTTTATAGTGATCTTGCTTATATGGGAGCGGGAGTGTTTACCGGCTGCGAAAACCTTTCCTGTCTGGAAATGCATGTTCTTTCTGGCAGGTCCTGTCTGCGGGAGATCCTTCAGGATTTAAAACAGAAGGTAACGGTGGACTGTTATCAGGGACAGAAACCATCAGAGAGGTATAGCAATAAAAGTACGCTTATTTTCCGCCTGGTGTTCCCAGAATTTTTTGAAGAGGCAGTGGAAAATACTCCGGCAAGGATTATTTCTACGCAGACACATGGTATGGGAATTCAGTACCGTAATGCTTTCCGCAATACGCAGGTGGTTTTTGAAGAGTATGACAGGATTTTTAAGACGGGGAAATATAATATTGATTTAACAATATTGGCAGAGACGGCGATGGCAAGGCTTCGCTACCCTTATGAATTAGAGGAAGGAGCCGGGCAGGAATATGCCTCTTGGCTGGCTGAACATTTAAGTTCCGGGGCAGAACTTTGCTTTATGCAGGAAGATGTGGATAATCTTCGCTGGCTGGCGGCAGAATTTGTGACAGAAGAAAAGCAGATGGAATTATTGCTTGAGGCGGCAAAAACACAGAATAAGCCGGGAATAGTAAGTATGCTGATGGACGTAAAGCACCGAAGATTTCCAGGAAAGAAAAGGAAATTCAGTTTGTAAGGAGCGCCAGAATGTTTGAAGAACAATTACTGGAAAAAGTAAATATTTGTAATGAAATTATCGCAGACTGCCGTAATGAACTGTATTTAAATATGCGGTTTCTGGATGTGGCGCTTCACAGTCTGGCGTTACAGCCTTCCATGGAGCTTTGGCGGACTGCCACGGATGGAAAAATACTACGTTATAATCCTGAGTATTTGATGGAGCAGTACCAAAGAGGCAATACATGGGTGAACCGCTGTTATCTGCACAGCATTTTTCACTGTCTGCTGGGGCATATTTGGAATTTAAGGGGGACAGAGGACAGGCAGCTCTGGAATCTGGCTTGTGATATTGCGGTGGAATCTATTCTGGACAGTATGCTTTACCGTTGCCTGCGGGTGACGAACAGACCCTACAGGACGGCAGTGTACCAAGGGCTGAAAAAGAAGCTGCCGGTATTGAACGGCGAGGGGATTTTTTATCTGCTGCAGCAGGCAGAACTGGATATGCGGACGGTCGCGCGCATGATTCAGGAATTTACCGTAGATGAGCATTTTCTGTGGGAACAGCAGGGAAAACGTCCACAGGCGCCTATGGAACAGGAAAACCAGTGGCAAAATATCAGGGACAGGATGGAGACAGAACTTGATACTTTTTCCAAGGAAGCCTCAGAGGATTCGAAAGGGCTAAAAGAACAGATTCAGATAGAAAATCGTGAACGGTATAATTATCGTGAATTTTTAAAAAAGTTCTGTGTGCTGAAAGAGGAAATGCAGGTGGACCTGGACAGTTTTGACTATATCTTTTATCATTATGGCATGGAGCTATATGGAAATATGCCTTTGATCGAGCATTTGGAGACAAGAGAAGTGCAGAAAGTTGAGGATTTTGTGATTGTAATTGACACTTCTATGTCCTGTAAGACAGGGCTGGTGCAGAAATTTTTGGAGGAGACTTACAGTATTTTAAGTCAGTCAGAGTCTTTTAGCCGGAGATTCTGTATTCATATTCTGCAGTGTGACGAACGTGTACAGTCTGATACCGTGATAGCAGACAGGCAGCAGCTTCAGGAATATATGAGGGATTTTCAGGTGCAGGGTATGGGAGGGACCGATTTTCGTCCCGCTTTCGAGTATGTCAATTTGCTGCTGGCGAAAAAATCATTCCGAAAATTGCGGGGTCTTATTTATTTTACCGATGGTTATGGTACATTTCCGGTAAAGAAGCCTCCTTATGACACGGCGTTTGTGTTTTTCCGGGAAGACTATCTGGATGTGGATGTGCCGTCCTGGGCAATGAAGCTGATACTGGATGAACGGGATTTGGGAGAAACCGTGGATATTGTGCGGTAATTAGGAGGAGATCTATGAATATCAAGCGAACCAAGGAAGAAATTAAAAACACCATAGAAGCGTATTTGATGAAGGATTCGTACGGAAATTATGAGATTCCACCTATCCGCCAGCGTCCTGTATTTCTGCTGGGTTCACCAGGAATCGGTAAGACACAGATTATGGAGCAGATTTCAAAGGAATGCGGCATCGGGCTGGTGGCATATACCATTACCCATCACACAAGACAGAGCGCCATTGGGCTGCCATTTATTTCGAAAAAGCAGTATCGGGACCAGGAGTTTGCAGTGACAGAATATACCATGAGTGAAATTGTAGCTTCTGTTTATGAAAAAATGGAACAGACAGGATTATCGGAAGGCATTCTGTTTCTGGACGAGATTAATTGCGTATCGGAGACGCTGGCTCCTGCAATGCTGCAGTTTTTGCAGTGCAAATCTTTTGGAAACCATAAGATTCCGGAAGGATGGATTATCGTGGCTGCGGGAAATCCGCCGGAATATAATCGTTCGGTGCGGGAGTTTGATGTGGTCACTATGGACCGTGTCAAGAAAATTGAGGTGGAGGCAGATTTTCAGATCTGGAAAGAGTATGCCTACAGTCAGGGGATTCATGGGGCGGTGATTTCTTATCTGAATACCAGAAAGCAGAATTTTTATCAGATGGAGACGACTGTCGATGGCAGAAATTTTGCCACACCCAGGGGATGGGAAGACCTTTCAAATCTGATTCAGGTCTATGAAAAGCTGGGGAAAGCCGTGGACCGACAGGTGGTAGTGCAGTATATCCAGTTTCCGAAAATAGCCAGAGATTTTGCCAATTACCTGGAACTTTATTATAAGTATCGTACCGATTATCAGCTGGAAGAGATTTTTAAGGGCAATCTGGATGAGAGCCTGCTGAAAAAAGTGGCGCATGCTTCTTTTGATGAGCGGATCAGCGTGCTGGGGCTTCTTATTTCCCGGGTGAATGAGGTGCTGAAAGCATCTATGCAGACAGAACAGTATATGGAGAGCCTGCAGTCATGTCTCTTGGAGTATAAAGAACAGATTCAGACGATTGAGGAAGGCGCAGATGGGCAGCAATTATTGTCTCATGTGATCCGTAAGTTTAATATGGATTATATAAATAAGAAAAAGGCGGAACTTATAGGACGAGAGATGGATAAGAAGTATCGAAGAGTACTGGAAACTTTAGGGAATTTCCGGCAGACATTGAGAATGGAAAATATCTGCCAGAGAGAGTCAGCTTTTCTGAGAATTAAGGAATTGTTTGAGCAGGAAAATGAATGTTTTGAAAATCAGCAGAGTGAGGCGGCGCAAGTATTAGAGAATATCTTTGATTTTCTCGAAGGAGCTTTTGGAAACAGCCAGGAAATGGTGATGTTTCTGACAGAGCTGAATTCGAATTCCTACAGTGTCAGTTTCCTGCAGGAGAATGAGTGTCAGAGATACTATTATTACAATAAAGAATTACTGTTTGATGAGAAGCGGAAGAATCTGTTAAAACGGATGTCTCATGGAGGTAAGGAATGAAAAAAAGTATCATATTATTTGATTTGGACGGCACGTTGGTGAATACTGGAGAAGGTGTGACCAAGAGTGTCAGTTACGCATTGGAACAGTTTGGAATTCAAGAAACGGACCAGAAGAAGCTGGAACGGTTTATTGGTCCGCCCTTGATGGAGTCATTTCCCAGAGAATATGGGTTTTCATTGGAAAAATCAAGTGATGCTGTAACTTTTTTTAGACAGCGTTATGAGTCGGTAGGCGTGTATGAGTGTGAACTTTATCCGGGTGTGGAGCAGAGCTTGCAGCGTCTGCGTGCGCTGGGCTGCAGACTGGCTATCGCTTCTTCGAAGCGGGAAGAATTATGTCATGTGGTTCTGAATTATTTGAATGTGGGTACATATTTTGATTTGATTGGCGGAGCCAGAGATGCAGGAACCAGTACGAAGATTCAGGTGCTTGAGGACGTGGTGGAACGTTTTGCCTTAAAAGACCGCAGCCAGGCAGTATTGATCGGAGACACAAAATATGATGCCTTGGGCGCCAAAGAGGCCGGAATAGATTGTATTGGAATTACATATGGGTTTGAACAGGACTTTGATGAAATGCGTAAAGCGGGAGTATTGGGGATGTTTGATAGTCTGCCGGAGGTTGTGGATTTCCTGGAGAAAGAGAACAGAGGTTAAGTTTTTCCATTTATTGCCGATATTTATGTCAGCTAAGGAAGGCACTTGTTCTCAGGAAGAGAGATCAGTGCCTTTTTTTATCTTACTAGTACAACGAATATTAAGTAATTAACATCTTCACTTGCCTAATTGTCCAGCTACTATGTCAGAAAACCTAGCCGTAGCCACCGCTACGCCGTCGTTTTTCTTCCTTGTATCTGAAACAATTATCCTGCGTGAATATATCAAAGACTTAATTTTCGTTGTACTAGGAAAGACCTTGTCACGCTAAAGCGTGAAAGTGTCTTCCTAATAAAAAACAATATGCGCACGCGCATGAAAAGAGAATGGAGGAAAGAAAATGCTGGACAGAATACAGGGTGGGAATGGATATTTTTCACAGGCAGTTTTAGATTATGCAGAGCGAATGAAACCAAAAACAGGGCAGAATCAGGAAAAGCCAAAAACTATCGGTGAATTTTCTGAGAAAGAATGGGATAAGCTGTTAAATAAGGTGGATCATGCTATTTCGCATGACAGAGACGATTTAGATCACCGTAAAGCAGAGGCGATGGATAAGAAGAAGGATCAGATCGAAGATTATATACTGGGCAGCAGCGCCAGGGCGGCAGAAGAACTGGAACAGTTACTGCTGAATGGAAGCAGCGCCAAGAGCAGGAGTATGATGGAGCACGGCAGCAATGGAGAAAAGGAAGAACTGGGCAAGCCGGATATCGAGGACAGTATAGAGGATGTGATTTCTGATGAGATCATAGAGAAACTGTTGGGAAAGGGCCGGCAGGCGCCTTATTCTCTGATGGCAGATGAGAATGGTGCGGTTACTTATCAGGGTGTGGTTTTCCAATGTGATTATGAGAATAACCGTATTTGCCTGGGAGACGTCTCCAACCCTGGAAACTGTATTTCTGTGCCCTTAGAAAAAGGAGGATGCCTGGTATTTAACCGGGATAATATAGGGGAATTGTCCAAAGCAATCGGAATGTTTTCACCGGAAGATGTAAACCGCATCATGCGTGCTATCGCAAAGGATGCGAAATTGAAGCAGACGAAGATGCAGATTGAAGATGAGACAAGCGGTATGCAGGTATTAAAGAATCCGCAAGAGAAACGTAATGCCACTGCAGGATCAGAGGGGTCCAAGGGGGAAGAAGAAACATAACAAGAATGAGAGAAAGGTTTGAGAGAATATGTTTCCAAAAAATAGTCCCGTTTTTAAATCGTGGAATGTAATTTATCCAGTGTTTATATATTTTGTTGTGACAAATTTGTCCATGTCATTGTTTACCATGCTGGCCGTTTTTCTGGGGGCAGACTCCAAAGAGCAGTATATGATGCTGCAGACAGCGGCGGTAGCAGTGACTATTCCGTTTATCGCACGCTATTATCAGAAGGATAAGCAGGAACCCACGGTATTTTGGGAGCATATGGATCTTGAACTGGGAAAGAAATCTGCAGCTTTGAAATTTATAAATGCAGTTCTGATGTTTTTGGCAGGAGCAGTTTTGGGTTTTGCCTTAAATAATATTTTGATGGTTACCAGTGTGGAAGAGTTTTCTCAGGGATATCAGGAGGTCAATAGATACTTTTTTGCAGGTGGGATTCTGTTTGAAATTCTGGGTGCCTGTCTTTTAACTCCTTTTCTGGAAGAACTTTTGTACCGCAGTGTGGTATACGGCAGGCTCTGCGACATGATGATTCTGGATAATGAAGAGAAGACTGAGAGAGGAAAGAAGAGAGAAAGACAGAGCCGGATCATTGCCATGATAATATCAGCGCTTTTGTTTGGCGTGCTGCATATGAATCTGGTACAGTTTATCTATGCCGGAATTCTAGGAATTCTCTTTGCCTGGTTTATGGAAAAGACGGGGCATTTTTACGGCGCTTTTCTGGCACATATGGGAGCAAATCTGATGGCAGTGCTGCGGGTAGAAACGCAGTGGTTTTCCTGGATGAAACCTGGGAGCACAGCCTTTTATACTGCGACCGGAGTGCTTTTTGCTGCCGGATGTTTTCTTCTGGCAGTGATTGAATTTATTTCGAGAAGAAATAAAAAGAATTAGAAGTTGGCAAGGGATAATTTATGGAAAAAAATTTGACTTCTGGCAGTGTATTTAGAAATATTGTATACTTCTCGCTGCCATATCTTTTATCTTATTTTCTGCAGACTTTGTATGGGATGGCAGACTTGTTCATTATCGGGCAGTTCAACGGCGTAGACAGTATCACGGCGGTTTCTGTGGGAAGCCAGGTAATGCACATGCTTACTGTGATGATTGTAGGGCTTGCCATGGGTTCTACGGTAACGATTGGAAAAGCGGTGGGGGCAGGCCTTGCGGAACGTTCCTCGTCAGCTATCGGCAATACGGTTACTCTGTTTATGGGGGTGTCAGCCGTATTTACAGTGCTGCTTCTGGTTCTGGTCAAACCGGTTGTATCTCTTATGTCTACACCCACAGAGGCAGCAGCAGATACCATTACATATCTTACTATATGTTTTATGGGAATTCCGTTTATTACAGCTTATAATATTATAAGTTCTGTTTTCCGGGGACTGGGAGATTCTAAAAGCCCGATGTATTTCATTGGGGCAGCGTGTGCGGCAAATATTATTCTGGATTATCTGTTTATCGGTGTGTTTCACCTGGGAGCTGCAGGGGCGGCCCTGGGCACTACCGTATCCCAGACCATCAGTGTGATATCAGCGCTGACTGTGATATTCAGGAAACAGACTGGAATCAAGCTGAACAGGCAGCATTTTAAGCCTCAGCCGGAGACGATGGGACAGATTCTGAAAATTGGCATTCCAGTGGCGCTGCAGGACGGATTTATTCAGATTGCATTTATTTTAATTACGGTGATAGCCAACCGAAGAGGCTTAAATGATGCAGCGGCAGTCGGGATTGTTGAGAAGATGATCGGGGTGGTATTTCTGGTGCCCTCCACCATGCTTTCTACGGTTTCCGCGCTCTGTGCACAGAATATCGGTGCAGGGAAACATGACCGTGCTGCACTGACACTGCGGTATGCGGTGTTTATTGCCGCTGGATACGGTCTGGCAGTGTCTATAGCCGTACAGTTTATGGCTGCAGAGACTGTGGGAATCTTTACAGGAGATGCCGCGGTGATTTTACTGGGAGAACAATATCTGCGAGGATACATTTGGGACTGTATTTTTGCAGGAATTCATTTCTCCTTCAGCGGATATTTTTGTGCCTATGGCAGGTCGGGCATTTCTTTTTTTCACAATGTTATGTCTATCGTCTGTGTTCGTATTCCGGGCGCTTTTCTGGCGTCAAAATATTTTGCAGAAACGCTCTTTCCTATGGGGCTTGCTGCGCCGGCAGGATCACTTTTGTCTGTTTTTATTTGCGCAGCGGCATTTTTGTGGATGAACAGCTCTTTGTTTGGCGCGCGAAAATAAAAGAGGTACTTTCATACTTTAGCGCAACACAATTTTTCCTATGAAAAAAAGAAGGCGCCGCCCAATCATTTAATATGATGATTGAGCGGCGTTCTCGCCTATTCTGTCTTTGCCGCTTTAGCAGTAAGAAGTTATAAGTGAATATAATATTGCGCACCCATATTTGTAAGTTCACAGGGGCGTTCGAATATATAAATTAAAGTTACTCTATTGGATTTTCAGCAGGCAGACGTAAAAATAATTTATTGATACGGTTCTTATCTGTATCTTCAACCCGCAGGAAAACGTCATCCGGAGTGGTGACAGATTCTCCCTTTTGGGGCAGATGGTCCAGAAATTCTATCATGTAGCCGCCTACCGTGTCATAGTCTTCTGAGAAAAGTTTCAGATTCAGTTTGCTGCACAGGTCTTCCAAATTCATAGAACCCTGTACCAAGTATTCTCGGTCGCCCAGTTTCTGAATGGGGTCTTCTTCATCTATGTCGTATTCATCCCGGATTTCTCCTACGATTTCTTCTAAAATATCCTCCAGCGTGATCAGGCCTGCTGTGACGCCGTACTCATCCAGGACAATGGCGATATTGAAAGAGGATTGTTTCATTTCAATAAGAAGTTCCACGGTTTTCTTATGTTCATAGGTATAGTAAGGCTTGCGCAGAATGTCGCGGACAGAGAAGGTGTCTTTGCTGGCTTCAAATAACAGCAGATCCTTCATGTTAATTGTTCCGATTACGTTGTCAATGGAATCTTCATATATCGGGAGACGGGTAAATTTGTCTTCCCGGAAAAGTTCGATCAGTTCATCGTAGGTACTGTTTATGTCAGCAAATGTCATATCAATTCGGGGAACCATAATTTCCTTTGCCTGAGAATCGCCGAAATCAAATACATTGTTGATCATTGCGTGTTCTTCCGGCTCAATGACTCCTTCCTGGTGGCTTACATTGACAATGGTCCTAAGCTCTGCCTCTGTGAGCGTCCCGTGTTCACTGGAAACATTCACCCGCAGCAGCATCAAAAATCCCATGGAAAGCTTATTGATGATAAAAATAGCAGGGGTCAGAACCTTCATAAGTCCTAAGATGATTCCAGCATAGGCAAGCGAAATATTATCTGCGTGAATCGTGGCAAAGGTCTTGGGCGAAATTTCACCGAAAATCAAAACCAGAACTGTAAGAATTCCCGTTGCAATTCCAGCGCCGGCATTGCCAAAAACCTGAATGGCAAGTGCTGTAGCAATGGATGAAGCTGACAAGTTGACAATATTGTTGCCGATTAAAATGGCGCTCAGCATCTTGCCAGAGTCGTTGGTAATCTCCAGTACCCGCTGTGCCCGCTTATTTCCTTCATCAGCAAGATTTTTCAGGCGAATCTTGTTGGAGGTGGTTAATGCCGTTTCCGCAGAGGAAAAGAAGGCAGATAACAATAATAAAATGATTACGAATAATAATTGTATGACCTCACTTGAGTCCAAATGCATCTCTCCTTTCAATATACATAATATAAAGGAAGAAGAGAAATTTTGCAAGATATTTCCAGGAATTTCCCTTAATATATGTCAATACTTGAATGATTTTGAGTTTCCCCATTTTTAACAACAATCGATATTTTAGTATCAAAAATGGGAAACTCAAATTGAATGATGGAGTGCGACGGGCAGGAAAAAAGGGAATCATATATGTTTCGCAATTGCCTGATCACATATGTAATGGCAGAAAGAGGAATCATTCCTCACCTTCTGCCACAATTTTTTCCAGAACCTGAATTAAGTCCTGAAGCGTATTCAGGCGTACATTATGCTCCAGAATACAATCTTTCAGTTCTGTGGATAATGATTCGAATTTTTCCTGCAAAGCAGGCGCCACATAGGATGCCATAAAATCACCTCATTGATAGTATGTGGAAATTTAGGTGATTTTATACACAGGCATTATCATAGGCAGAAATATGGAAGGGTAGTTGTTTTCATGGCAGAAAAGTATTATAATTGTTCTGAGAAAGAGAAACAGCAGGAAAGGAACAGAAAATGAGAGATGAAAATAAATATGCACTGCTGATAGATGCAGAAAATGTATCTTCAAAATATATTGACATCGTTACAAAAGAAGCCCAGACGCTGGGAAATGTAACAATACGAAGGATTTATGGTGACTGGACAGCAAGCGCTAAAAATTCCTGGAAGGATTCTCTGCTGGAAAACTCCCTGTCTCCGATTCAACAGTACAGTTATACGGTAGGAAAGAATTCTTCGGATTCAGCTATGATTATTGATGCTATGGATATTTTGTATACCAATGATGTGGATGGTTTCATTATTGTATCTTCTGACAGTGATTTTACCAAACTTGCCATGCGGCTGAGAGAATCTGGCAAGCGGGTCATTGGAATGGGAGAGAGCAAGACGCCGAAACCTTTTGTAAGGGCGTGTGAACAGTTTAAGACCCTGGATGTCTTATATAAGAACCATCATTCAGAACAGAAAATAAATACACCGGAGAGGATAAGGAAGCAGGAAATAAAATGTATACCAACAGAGAGGGCGCTTCCCAGAGAGCAGGCTAAGGATGCACAGCCAATTACCAACCTGCGCGCCATCAAGGATACAGTAATTTCTCTTTTAGATGAAAATTCTGATGAGGATGGATGGATGTATTTGTCAGAATTGGGAAATATGATTCAGAAACTGTATTCAGACTTTGACTGTCGGAATTATGGTTTTCATAAATTTGGAAAACTGATCGAGTCTTTTCCGGAGCTGCAGACCAGAAAGGATGATTCCAGCAATGGTATCACCAAGATTGTCCTGGTTCGCAGACGAGAGGATTAAAGAGGAAAGTGCCCTGGAGGGCTGCTGCAAAATCAGCATCAGATACGATATATAAGCCAAACATTATTTTGGAATAGTATAGATTGCATCTGACAGTTATTTTGCGGCAGTCTTCTTTTTTATCTGCATCTGCCTAAAAAGTCCTGGTGTATGCGCAGATCCTGATCCAATTCCGGATGAAAGGACAGGGCAGTCTGATTACGGTACTGTACGGCCACAATATGATGATCGACGGTTGAGAGGATCTTAACCCCTTCAGCGGCGCCTGATACATAAGGAGCGCGGATAAACGTCATGGGTACCTTGCCGAGCCCTCTGTATTCTGCTGTAGTATGAAAACTTGCAAGCTGCCGTCCATAAGCATTTCTCATGACATTCATAGGAATCGTTTTAAGGTGAGGGGAAGTTTGCCCGCCGATTTTTTCGGAAAGAAGAATCATGCCGGCGCAGGTGGCAAGTACAGGGATATCTTGTTGTATCATTTCCAGAAGAGGATGAAATAAATGCAGCTCCCTCAGAAGCTTTCCCTGCACGGTGCTCTCTCCGCCAGGGAGAATCAGACCGTCAAAATGGTCATCTAAATCTTTTTTGCGCCGAATCTCTTTCCAGGAAACATTTAACTGGTCCAGGACTGCTTCCTGTTCCAGAAAGGCTCCCTGAACTGCCAGAATACCAATTTTCATCAGAGTCCCCTTTCTGCCATCAGAAGCTGGATTTCCTGTTCATTGATGCCGACCATCGCTTCTCCCAGGTCAGAGGACAGTTCGGCGATCATTTTAGCGTCTCTGTAATTTGCGACCGCCTTTACAATGGCGTCGGCACGTTTTTGAGGGTTTCCAGATTTAAAGATGCCAGACCCCACAAATACGCCTTCTGCTCCCAACTGCATCATCAATGCAGCATCTGCCGGAGTGGCAACACCGCCTGCCGCAAAATTTACCACAGGAAGTTTGCCGCTTTGGTGGACGGATAAAATCAATTCATAGGGAACCTGCAGTTTTTTTGCCTCTTCAAACAGCTCATCTTCACGCATGGATGCTATTCTGGAAATAGCGCTGTTCATCATGCGCATGTGGCGGACTGCCTGTACAATGTCTCCAGTTCCAGGTTCCCCTTTGGTTCTGATCATAGAGGCGCCCTCATTGATTCTGCGCAGAGCTTCGCCTAAATCTTTGGCGCCGCATACAAAAGGTACTTTAAAATCTTTTTTGTTGATGTGATATACATCGTCTGCGGGAGAGAGTACTTCGCTTTCATCAATATAGTCAATGTCAATGGCCTCTAATATCTGTGCTTCTGCGAAATGTCCAATCCGGCATTTTGCCATAACCGGTATAGAGACGGCTTCTTGAATGCCGCAGATCATTTTGGGATCACTCATTCTGGCAACGCCTCCTGCAGCGCGTATGTCGGCAGGAATGCGCTCCAATGCCATAACAGCACATGCGCCGGCATCCTCTGCAATTTTTGCCTGTTCTGGCGTCGTCACATCCATGATAACGCCGCCTTTGAGCATTTGTGCAAGCTGTCTGTTCAATGTAAATCTGTCGTCCATATTTTAACCTCCGAATTTGCTTTACTTCATGGAATGTGAAGAGTATAATATAAATGTGGCATTGCTAAAATATTCAATTTAAATATATTCAGAAAGGTCAGTTTGAGACAGAGATAAGATATGATTACCTATAATGTAATGGATGCAGGGTCAGATTCCATATATGAATTTCTAAGTAAAAGTATAAAAAAAGATATCTTGCAGGGGATTTTAAAGGCGGGTGAGAAACTGCCGTCCAAGAGGCAGTTTGCAAAAAATCTGGGAGTCAGTGTTATCACTGTGGAAAATGCATATGCCCAGCTTATGGCAGAAGGCTATATTTATTCCATTCCTAAGAGAGGATTTTATGTATCAGACTTCAAATATCCGCTGCAGGAGAGGAAAGCCGAGCTTACCAGAGAAATGGTTTCTCTGACGGGGGAAGATAAAGGCTGGCTGGCAGATTTTACGAGCAACCAGACAGAGACTGACCTGTTTCCGTTTACAATCTGGTCAAAGGTGATACGGGAAGTGTTAAATGACAGCCGTGTTCAGCTGATGACCAATTCTGCCTGCGGAGGAATCCAGGCGCTGCGGGAGAGTATCGCAGGTTATCTGAAAGATTTCCGGGATATGGACGTAAAGCCGCAGCAGATAATTGTGGGCGCAGGCACTGAATATCTGTATGGACTGCTGATACAGCTTCTTGGGCGAGATAAGATCTATGCGGTGGAGAATCCGGGCTACCGCAAACTGGAAAAGATTTATAACAGCCTGGGGGTCGCCTGCCGGTGGATTGCCATGGACCAGGCCGGCGTATGCATTTCAGACCTGGAAAACCAGCAGGCAGATATTGTGCATATTACGCCTTCCCATCAATACCCGGCGGGAATTATTATGCCAATCAGCAGACGGTATGAAATGCTGGGCTGGGCATCCAAAGCGGAGGAGCGGTATATTATAGAGGATGATTATGACAGTGAACTGCGTTTAAGCGGCAGGCCGATTCCGACTCTGCAGAGCATAGATATGTCAGGATGCGTCATTTACATGAATACGTTTACCAAGACGCTCTGCTCTACGGTCCGAATCAGCTATATGGTTTTGCCTCGGAAGCTTTTGCAGCAATTTTACGAAAAATTGTCATTTTACTCTTGCACCGTTTCCAATTTTGAACAGTACACGCTTGCCAAATTTATTCAGGAGGGCAAGTTTGAAAACCATATTAATCGTTTGCGGAATTATTACCGCAGAAAAAGAGATATTTTGCTGGAAGCACTTTTGAAAGGAAAACGAAAAGACGTTATTTCTGTGTCGGGGGAGGAGGCAGGGCTTCATTTTCTGATGAAGGTTCACATACAACTGCCGGAGAAAGTATTTTTAGAACGCGCCAGATCGAGGGGAATAAAGCTGGTTCCACTGTCTGATTATTATTATGGAGATGTAGAAAAACCAGAGAATATATATGTTATGAACTTTTCTTCTGTAGATATTACCAAGGCAGACGAGGCTGCGGATAAAATATACAGATGCTGTATAGAATAAAAAAAGACTTGCCGGACTCTTGTCCAGCAAGTAAAAATTAGTTTTCGGAACGTTGTGTATGCACAAGCCGCCAGATCGTGTCATGCATCCAGTCTACGGTTTCACTTAGTTTTTTGTTTTCCTCCATTAAAAGAATATTTTCTGTCTGTAATTTTTCCATTAGTTCAATGACGTCGCTGTTTAATATACTATTAACTGCCATCTTCATCACCTCTTTAATATTATAGCAGAACATGGGAAAAATTGGTGTTAAGATAACGCAAAGAAATAGGCAGGAACGCTGGAAAATTATGGTGAATGCGGGAGACTGCCGTCGAAAAAATAAGATAAGAAAGCCTTGCTGTCAACCTGTGTTTTTTTAACCTGATAAATCCTATTTCTAAAAATACGCAAACTCAAATATAAAAATCTTGAGTTTACCAATTTTTTTGTTTTAAAGTACCAGTTATTGTTAAAAAAGGGGAAACTCAAATAAAAATCTTGAGTTTCCGCAAATTGCAGTTTTATATTACCAAAAGGTTCACATCATTTTATGATGTGAACACTTTGCACAGAAAAGTGTTATGGAAAGCTAGCTTTCCAAACGCTTTTTGTGCAAGTTATCTCTGTTGCCTTTGGCAACAAGACCTTTTGCTAATAAAAATATTGATAAAATAAAAATACGGAAACTCAAAAAATAAAAATAGCTTGTATAAAAAAAGAGCATATACTATACTGTAAAGGAACGTGGACATAATACAGGCCGTATCGCTCAGAAAATATGGCCTATGTTATGTAATAAGCAAATAAGGAGTGGGAAATGAAGTCTTATGATTATTTGATAGTTGGAGCAGGATTATTTGGGGCGGTATTTGCCCAGGAGGCAGGAAAAGCAGGAAAAAAATGCCTTGTGATAGATAAAAGAGAGCATATTGCGGGAAACATTTATACCAGAGAGGTGGAAGGAATTCAGGTGCATGAATATGGCGCGCATATTTTTCACACCTCCAATAAGAAAGTGTGGGACTATGTAGGCAGATTTGCCGAGTTTAATCGTTACACCAATTCTCCGGTGGCAAATTATAAGGGTGAGATTTATAATATGCCTTTTAACATGAATACCTTTAACAAATTATGGGGCGTTGTGACGCCCAGGGAAGCACAGGAAAAAATTGAGCAGCAGAAGCGGCAGTATTCTGTGGAAAACCCCAAGAATCTGGAAGAGCAGGCGATCAACCTGGTAGGTCCGGATGTATATACCAAATTAGTAAAAGGATATACGGAAAAACAGTGGGGCAGGCGTGCCACAGAACTTCCGGCATTTATCATAAAGCGTCTGCCTGTGCGTTTTACCTATGACAATAATTATTTTAATGATAATTTTCAGGGGATTCCTGTGGGCGGATATACCAGAATGGTGGAAAAAATGCTGGAAGGAACAGAAGTGCGCCTGAATGAGAATTTCCTGGAGAAGCAGGAGGAATACAAGGCGCTGGCAGAAACAGTTATTTATACAGGAATGATCGATGAATATTTTGATTATTGCTTTGGAGAGCTGGAATACCGTTCCCTGCGCTTTGAGACGGAACTTCTTAATCAGGAAAATTACCAGGGAAATGCAGTGGTGAATTATACAGAGTATGAGGTTCCTTATACCAGGATTATTGAACATAAGCACTTTGAGTATGGAACACAGCCGCAGACAGTGATTACCCGTGAGTATCCAAAGGAGTGGAAGAAAGGAGACGAGCCGTATTATCCTATGAATGATGACAAAAACGCAGAACTTTATGGAAGGTACCAGGCTCTTGCAAAAAAGGAAGGAAATGTGATTTTTGGAGGAAGGCTGGGACAGTATAAGTATTATGACATGGATGACACCGTAGAAGCGGCGCTGGAGTGTGTGTCACAGATTTTAAATTAAGTAAATATAGAAGACGGAGGATAAAATGATGAAGAAATTAGAAGAATATGTAGTAAGCATTCCGGATTTTCCAGAGCCAGGGATTATTTTCAGAGATGTTACCAGCATTCTGCAGGATGCGGACGGACTGAAGCTTGCCATTGACGGTCTTATGGAAAGCCTCAAGGATGTGGAGTATGATGTAGTGGTAGGGCCGGAATCCAGGGGATTTATTTTCGGAGTTCCGGTGGCGTACAAAGCACATAAGGGGTTTGTCCCAATCCGCAAAAAAGGAAAACTTCCCCGTGAGACGCTTAGCGCAGAATATGATCTCGAATATGGCAGCGCTGTCATCGAGATACATAAAGATGCCATCAAACCAGGGCAGAAAGTGGTTATTATTGATGATTTGATTGCCACTGGCGGAACGATTGAAGCAATTATCGGGATGATTGAACAGCTTGGCGGTGAAGTGGTGAAAATCTGCTTTGTGATGGAGCTTGCCGGATTAAAAGGAAGGGAAAAGTTAAAAGGCTACGATATAGACAGTATTATCGTGTATGAAGGTAAATAAAGAAGATGAGAGTTGGAATTGGATATGATGTGCACAGGCTTACTCAGGAGCGGAAGCTGATTCTGGGAGGCGTAGAGATTCCCCATACCATGGGATTAGACGGACATTCTGATGCGGATGTGCTGGTACATGCAGTGATGGATGCCTTGCTTGGTGCGGCAGCGCTGGGGGATATTGGAAAACATTTTCCAGATACAGATCCAGCGTACAAAGGGATTTCCAGTATGAAACTGCTGGCACAGGTAGGAGAACTGTTAGCGCAGGAAGGGTATGTAATTGAAAATATAGACGCTACAGTGATTGCCCAGAAACCCAGGCTGCGTCCCTATATCGGGCAGATGGAAAAAAACATTGCCCAGGTTCTGGGGATTGCAGAGAATCAGATTAACATCAAAGCGACCACAGAAGAGGGTCTGGGATTCAGCGGCAGGCAGGAAGGGATTTCTTCACAGGCAATCTGTTCCCTTAGCGGGCTGTATGAGGCAAGTGTGCCTGCATTTGACAGCGTCAGGAACTGCAGGAGCTGCAGTGGATGCACAGAACAGAAGGATGCATAACATGAATGTTTTGATACGTTATCTGGAACAATGGGAAAAGCAGGATACAAGAAATTTGTATGAGACTGCTTTTTCTGAGGATTCCAGAGAGTTTGTGGATTATTATTACCATTGGAAAATCAGGGATAATGAAATTATTGTGATGGAAGAAGAACAGCCTCTGAGAGGCGGCTTCTTCCATGTTATGATTCATCAAAATCCGTATATGATCTGGATCAATGGAAGGAAGGAAAGGATTCCATACCTTGTGGCAGTGGCGACAGACCCCGTCTGCCGCAGGCAGGGGAAAATGAATCAGGTTATGCGGCGTCTGCTGCAGGATCTGGGACGGAATAAGACGCCTTTTACCTTCCTTCTTCCGGCAGACCCTGCCTATTACGAAGGACAGGGATTTATTTTTTTTCCGGACATGGCTTTGACAGGGATTCAGGATGAGGCTAAGCGGGGAATGATACAGGCTGCGGAGGCACAGATTTCTTATATGACTGCAAGAAGCAGTATAAAATGGCGGCAGGCAGGAGAAACAGACATTGCGGAGATGGCAGCATTTTCCAATAGGGTTCTGCGGGAGAGACATGATGTGGTGATCAGCCGTGACAGATATTATTACCAGCGTCTTCTGGCTGAGACAGCCGTGGAACATGGAGGCATTTTGCTGTGGAGACATGCAGGAGATTTACGGGGGATGCTTACATATGCACTGACTGTTAACAGTCAAGGCCAGTCTCAGGGCAGGTACAGGGCAGAGATAAAGGAATTGCTGTTAGAAGAGTATGTCTCAGAAGAAGAGAGCAGGAAGATCTGCCAGAATGCTTTGCAGAAGGCAGGAGTGGCCGGAAAACGATCTCTTGAGGTGGAATTTAGTTTTGAGAAAATGATGGTGCGGATTACCAGTTTGACAGCAGTTGTTCCTCTGCTCAAAAGCCAGAAACGGCGTTCTTTTCATGTGAAAGTTTCTGATCCGGTAATAGAGGCGAACAATGGCTGCTTCCGGATCACTTTGGACTGGGACGGGGGAAGTATCCGGCAGATCCCAGAGGAAGAAGTTACAGAAAACATGGATATTGCCAGGCTGACGCAAGAGCTGTGGAAAGACGTTTCCGTATATTTGAATGAGTGGGTATGAGAGATATTTGCTGGGGCTGTCAGGTAGAATGCAGACAAAGAGGGCAGGAGGAAAAGAGATGAAAATAAGAAGAGAAAAAGGAAGATGGAGGCAGGCGATAGCAGGGATATTGGCGGCAGTCTTGTGTACAGAATGGATGCCGGCGCCGTTGGTTTCAGCTGAGAATTTCTCACAGGGGGAAGCCGTCAAGGCAGAAATGGAAATGAAAGAACAGCCGCTTTTGGCGCATTATGATTTTCAGTCTTTGGAAGATCGTGTGATTTTGGATGTCAGCGGGAATGAATACCATGGAACGCTCAAAGGAGAGGGAGCGAAAATATCGGAAGGAGGGCTTGCCCTGCCAGGAGGAGCTTCCGGCAGCAGCGCAGCGTACGTAGAGCTTCCAAAAGGAATGTTTGATTCCAGGAATACACTGACTATTTCTCTGTGGCTGAAAAACCAAACTGGGTCAGGGAATTATGCAGCTATGTATTTTGGAACAGAATCCACCAGCCATTATTGGCTGATGAATCCGGCAAATCCGGCAGGAACCTATAAATCCGTTGTTACAAAAGACAGTTTCCGCGGCGAGTATGGTTTTTCGCCCACCAATGCGTCGAATGGAACAGCGGGACCTGCCGCATCCAAAGAATATGCTTTATACACCACCGTGATTGAACCAGGGCGAATGACCTTATATTATAATGGCAAAAACTGTGGGACAGTTGATACAGGGATTTCTGTCAGTGAATTTGGTTCGGATTTATCTGCTTATCTGGGGAGGTCACCTTATCCGGACATATTTTTTAAGGGCATCATCCGAGATGTGAAGATCTATGAAAAAGCCCTGACAGAATATGAAATGACCGATATTTATTATAATGAAGTGCAAGATCCAGAAATCCCCAAAGCCGCACTGCGTAAGGATAAAGAGATACTTCAGATTGGTAAGTCAGACATTGTCTCAAATCTGGTTTTGCCAGAACGGGGAGAGAATGGTTCTGTGATTGCCTGGTCTTCTTCTAAGCCTCAATATCTGTCAGCAGATGGAACCATCAGCCGTCCAGATGCCCAGACGGGGGATGTGACAGTAACCTTGACTGCGAAAATGTCGCTGGGCAGTCAGACGGAGACAAAGACATTTGAGGTAAAGGTTCTGGCAGATACGCCGGAAAATAATGTTCAGTCTGCATTAGAGGAATTTGAACTGGGACAGAGCATTGCCGTGGAGGATCTGGCACTGCCGTCGTCATTGGAGGGGGGGATTTCCCTGTCCTGGAAATCCTCTGCTCCGGCAGTGATCAGCGATACGGGCAAAATCACGCGGCCTCAGTCGGGGGAGGGGAATATCCCAGTAACACTGACTGTGACAGCTTCTTTCCAGGGAAGCGTTAAGACGAAAGAATTTCAAGTGGAGGTTGTAGAGCAGCCCTATGGCAAGATTTTAACCTATGTTCGGGCAGGTAATACAGAACGGACAGACGCCCTTCATTATGGATTCAGCAGGGATGGAAAACAGTATACAGCATTGAATAATAACCGTCCGATTTTATACTGGAACCAGCTTTTGGAACGAAAAATGGGAAGTCCGTCTCTGTTTCGGAAGGCAGATGGCTCTTATGGCCTGATTGCCTCCGATGACAATAACAGCACAGAAGTTATTCTGTATGATTCCAGCGACTTGCTTAGATTTACCAATCCAAGAACGATTTCTCTGAACCGTCAGCAGATCAAGGTTAAGAATCCTGTGTGCCGCTATGACAGCGCCAGCCGCAGTTATATTATCAGCTATCAGGGAGGCGATGGAGAATTTTATGATGTCAAAACCGAAGATTTTCGGACTCTGGACGCGCCGGAAAACAGCAGCTGCCAGAAAGCAGAGGTGACGGGCGCCCTTCCGGAAGGAGCAGTGGAAGCAGATGTATTTGAGGTGACGCAGAAAGAATACGAAACGATTCTCAATAAATGGCAGAGAGTAGTAAATACGAATGTTTCTGAGCTGGATGATATTGTAATCGAAAAGAACGGAGTATTTTCAATTGAAAGTCTGCCGAAGCAGGCAACAGCAAATTACAGCGATGGTTCCACCAAGCAGTTTGGAATTCAATGGAATCAGCAGGATCTTGCGAAAATAGACACTTCCCGCCCAGGAAACTATCAGATAAGCGGAACTTTAAATCAGCCTGCATACAGTGATGTCCTGGTGGAACAACGTGCAGATCCCTGGACATTTCTGGGAGATGATGGTTATTATTATTTTACAGGCTCTTATCCAGTCTGCGGAACTGAAGAAGAAAGACAGGGGATTGGATATGACCGCATTGTACTGCGCAGATCAAAAACACTCCAAGGGCTCAAAGACGCAGAAGAGGTAACAATCTGGCATGCAGATGATGATCCTTCTACCTACCGTTATATCTGGGCGCCGGAAATCCATCAGATCAATGGAAAATGGTATGTGTTTTTTACCATAAGCCGTTCACGGAATAATCCTTATGATATCCGTCCATATGTGCTGGAATGCAGAGGAAACGACCCTATGGATAAATCAAACTGGAATATGCGCAAGATGGAGCCGGCTGCAGGAGATGACTTTGCACTGAGCCAGTTTTCCCTGGACATGACTCATTTTGAGAGCGCCGGAATTCATTATGTGGCATGGGCAGAAAAGCCGGGGAACGGCGTTTTTTCGAATATTTATATTGCATCTATTGATCCGCAGAAGCCATGGCAGCTTACCAGCCGCTGCACAGAAGTGACGGTTCCGGATTTTGCATGGGAAAATCCAATCAATGAAGGGCCGGCCGTGATCAAGAATCATGGAAATGTGTATCTGTGCTTTTCGGCAGCAGCGGTAAACTTTACTTACTGTGTGGGAATGTTGTCGGCGAAAGAGGGGGATGACCTTCTCGACGCAGATTCCTGGTCGAAATATCCGATCCCCCTGTTGTCGACGGATGATCTGGTGAACCAGTGCGGGCCAGGACATAATTCCTTTACGGTGGACGAAAACGGAAATCCGGTTATTGTCTATCATGCCAGACCTGTTTTGGAATGTTCCAGCGGCGGGGACTGGAACGGTACGGTGGGACGCTGCCAGTATATTGAACCGGGAGAAAACAGTCTCATTGATCCTTGCCGCCATGCCAGAATTAAATCTGTAAATTTTGCAGCGGACGGAACACCAATTTTGAATATGACGCCAGAAGAAGAACTGAAAACAGAAAATAAGATAATTAATCTAACGCTGACAGTCAAAGACAGTACGGTAACCAGTCCAATTTCCAGTAAAGTTAAGACGGTTCGTTTGTCGAAAGAGAAGTATGTTTATGACGGAAAGGCGAAAAAGCCTAAGATTGTGGTCAAAGATGAAACTGGAAAAACCATTTCTTCCAATTACTACAACGTATCTTATCCCAAAGGAAGAAAACAGCCAGGAATATATCAGGTAAAGGTTACCATGAAAAACGGTTATAAAGGAACGTATAAGAGAAGTTTCCAGATCTGCCCCAGACAAGTGTCCGTCAAAAAGGCAGAAAAGCAGGAAGGCGGTTTTAAATTTTCCTGGAAGAAGCCCAGATCGAGTGAAAACATCACTGGTTATGAAATAGAATATTCCACCAGCAGGAAATTCAGCAAAAAAGTTACGGTATCAAAATTATTGAAGAAAAGTAAAACAGCTTATCAGGTAAAAAATTTGAAAAAGGGCAAAAAATATTATATCCGTATACGAGCGTATAAAAAAGTTTCTGGAAGCGGAAAAAAGGCAGTGTTTTCCAAATGGTCTAAAACCAAGATGGCAACTGCCAAATAAATGGAGACAGAAACAGCAATACTTTGACCCTTTTATTATTGGAGAAAATGAAAAACGGAAGAACTCAATTTACATTTCTTATTGACAAAAACAAAGTTTCTGCATAAACTAACTTTGAATCAGTGACAGGATTGTAAATGAGAAAGGAAGCGTTCATGATATGGGAATGTTTCAGCAGATCAGAGAAGAGTATGAAATCATAAGAGAGCGTGACCCTGCCATCAAATCGCCCCTGGAGGTGCTTTTATATCCGAGCTTTCGGGTGATGCTCAGTTACCGTAAGGCACATAAACAATATTTGAAAGGCCGTTATTTCCGGGCACGGAGGATTTCTCAGAAAGCAGCACGGAAGACAGGAATCGAGATTCATCCAGGAGCAGTGATCGGCAGAGGATTTTTTATTGACCACGGGAGCGGTGTGATCATTGGTGAAACGACGATTATCGGGGATAACGTAACTCTCTACCAGGGAGTTACTCTGGGGGGAACGGGCAAGGAAACCGGAAAACGTCATCCAACCCTCTGTGACAATGTCATGGTAAGCGCCGGTGCCAAGGTGATCGGATCTTTTACCATTGGCGAAAACAGCAAAATCGGTGCGGGAAGCGTGGTGTTGGAGGAGGTGCCTCCCAACTGCACGGTGGTGGGCGTGCCGGGAAGAATTGTGAAACGGGACAATATCAAAGTGCCCAGAAGCGATATGGACCAGGTTCATCTGCCAGACCCTGTGATGGAAGATATCACTGTGCTGCAGCATGAGAACTCGGCGTTGTGCAACAGGCTGATTGATCTTGAAAAAGAATTGCGGGAACTGAAAGAACTGCAGACATCGACGCAGAACAAGAACAGATAAGGAATCAGGAGGAATACATGAAGGTTTACAATACATTGAGCAGAAAAAAGGAAGAGTTTACACCTTTAGAGGAAGGAAAGGTGAAAATGTATGTATGCGGTCCTACCGTATACAATTTTATCCATATTGGAAACGCGCGTCCTATGATTGTGTTTGATACAGTGCGACGCTATATGGAATACAAGGGCTATGAAGTGAACTATGTATCGAATTTTACGGATGTGGATGACAAAATCATAAAAAAGGCAGTGGAAGAAGGGGTCTCTTCCCAGGAAATTTCCAGCCGCTATATTGAAGAGTGTAAGAAGGATATGGCAGGTATGAATGTGAAACCCGCCACGCTCCATCCGCTTGCCACCCAGGAAATTGACGGCATGTTGGAAATGATTTCTGCGCTGATAGAAAAGGGCTTTGCCTATCCGGTAGAAAACGGGACCGTTTATTTCCGGACAAGAAAGTTTGAGGAATACGGCAAACTGTCCCATAAGAATCTTGATGACCTGCAGGCAGGGCACCGGGATATCAAGGTGACCGGAGAAGATAAGGAAGATTCACTGGATTTTGTATTATGGAAACCAAAGAAAGAAGGAGAGCCTTATTGGGAGTCTCCCTGGTGCCAGGGCAGGCCAGGCTGGCATATCGAGTGTTCTGTGATGGCGAAAAAGTATTTGGGTGAGGAAATTGATATCCACGCCGGCGGTGAGGATCTGATTTTTCCTCATCATGAAAATGAGATCGCACAGAGTGAGGCGTGCAATGGAAAGATTTTTTCGAAATACTGGCTTCACAACGGATTTCTGAATATTGATAATAGGAAAATGTCAAAGTCTCTGGGGAATTTCTTTACAGTGAGAGAGATCAGTGAAAAGTATGATTTGCAGGTACTGCGTTTCTTTATGCTCAGCGCCCATTACAGGAGCCCTCTGAATTTCAGCGCAGAGCTGATGGAAGCGGCAAAAAACGGGCTGGAGCGTATCGTAAATGCAGCAGATAATCTCAGGCATTTGCTGAAAAATGCAAAGCGTGCGTTTATGAGTGAGGAAGAAACAGAGATCTGGAAGGGCAGCGATGCATTTGTTGAGAAATTTGAAGCTGCCATGGATGATGATTTTAACACAGCGGATGCCATTGCTTCCGTATTTGAACTGGTTAAATACAGCAATACCAGGGTAAATGAAGAAAACTCCGGCGAACTTCTGGAACGGCTTTTCAAACGTTTGGAGCAGCTTTGTGATATTTTAGGTATTGTTTTAGAGAAAAAAGAACAAATACTGGATGAAGAAATTGAGCGTCTCATTACAGAGCGCCAGGCAGCGAGAAAAGACAAAAATTTTGCGCGTGCTGATGAAATCCGTGAAATATTGCTGAATAAAGGAATTATTTTGGAAGATACCAGAGAAGGGGTAAAATGGAAAAGGGCATAAATGCGTATTTTTTAAAGAAATTTGGCATGGATGGCCAGGATATCCGCAGCTATTCGCCTCTGGTGCTTGCCTATATCGGAGATGGTATTTATGAGCTTATCATCCGTTCCCTGGTAGTGGGAAAAGGAAACACTCATGTAAATCATCTCCACAGGCAGGCAAGCCAGCTTGTGAACGCACGTACGCAGTCTGAGCTGGCCGGGGTGCTGATGCAGAAGCTGACGGAAGAGGAACTTGCCGTGTATAAGCGGGGCAGAAATGCCAAATCACCCACTATGGCGAAAAACGCCACCATGGGAGAGTACCGCAGAGCTACTGGTTTTGAGGCGCTGATGGGATATTTATATCTGGAAGACAACATGGACCGGCTGATGGAACTGGTTCTTTACGGACTTGAGAAGATACTTGAGGAAAATAGGTAATTGCGAAACTCAGTAATTTTTTGAATTTCATATACAATTCAAAAAATTTAAGAGGAAATATTTTAGCATACGAAACGCTAAGAAATGCATTCTAGCACCATGGAAACGAAACACAAAAATCATGGAAGCCTTTGCGGAACATGATTTTCGTATTAAGTGGTTCGTTGTAATGTTTGGTGCGCCCTGCATTTTGTGCGTTTCGTATGAATAAAATATTTTAGTACAATTGTATGAATTGTATATGAAATTTCGATAATTTGATAGTTTCGCAATTGCCTATTGAGGAAAAATGAGAAAGGAGTACAGGATTGCGATACGAAGAATTAACCATTGAAGGAAGAAATGCAGTTCTGGAGGCATTTCGCTCTGGAAAAACGATAGACAAGCTGTTCGTGCTGGATGGCTGCCAGGATGGACCCATCAGGTCCATTACCAGGGAGGCAAAAAAGCACGACACGATTATAAATTATGTAACCAGAGAACGTTTGGACCAGCTCTCAGAGACAAAAAAGCATCAGGGAGTGATCGCATTTGCGGCAGCTTATGAATATGCCCAGGTGGAAGATATGCTCAAGGCGGCTGAAGAAAAAAACGAGGCGCCCTTTTTAATCCTGCTTGACAATATTGAGGACCCTCATAATCTGGGGGCGATTATCCGTACTGCAAATCTTGCCGGAGCTCATGGAGTTATTATTCCCAAACGCAGGGCGGCAGGGCTTACTGCAACTGTGGCGAAAACTTCGGCCGGAGCTCTGAACTATACGCCAGTGGCAAAGGTGACGAATCTTTCCCAGACGATCCGGGAACTGAAAGAGCGGGGGATATGGTTTGTATGCGCAGATATGGATGGCACCACAATGTATCAGCTGGATTTGAAAGGGCCGGTGGGACTGGTAATCGGCAGCGAGGGAGAGGGCGTCAGCAAGCTGGTAAAGGAAACTTGTGATTTTACGGCTTCCATTCCCATGGCAGGAGAGATTGATTCTCTGAATGCCTCTGTGGCAGCAGGTGTGCTTGCCTATGAAATTGTGCGCCAGAGAATGTAGTTTGTAACAGTTCAGTTATGCAAGGGCGGTTACAGTAATTTATTACCAATTATAGAGGGAACCAATTTGCAGAAAGAGTCAGAATATCAGAAGGAAAAGGATGAGATCCTGATAGAACAGCTTCGCAGCGGTCAGGAAGAGATTACAGATTATATCATGGATAAATACAAAAATTTGGTGAGGAAACGTGCGAATACCATGTTTCTGATTGGGGGAGACACCGATGACTTGATTCAGGAGGGAATGATCGGGCTGTTTAAAGCTATCCGGGATTTTCGAAAGGAAAGAGATGTCTCTTTTTACCGTTTTGCCGATCTTTGCATTACCAGACAGATCTATCATGCAGTGGAAGCGTCTCAGCGCAAAAAACACCAGCCGTTGAATACGTACGTCTCTTTAAATGCACAGATGGGACAGGAAGGAGAAGGCACGCTGTTGGATTTGCTGGAATCTCTGGAGAACATGAATCCAGAACAGCTTCTCATTGACCGTGAAAATGCGCGTGCTGTTCAGGAAAAATTGAAAAAAAACTTAAGTTCCTTTGAACAGCAGGTACTGCAGATGTATCTTGGAGGCATGAATTACAGGCAGATTGCAGAGGAGCTCAGGAAAGAACCAAAAGCGATTGATAATGCGCTGCAGCGTATCCGGGGAAAATTTCTGAAAAAGGAATAAAAAAATTGTGAAAAATTGTTGACAATCATGAAAATCTATAGTATATTAGACAAGTCGGTTGGATAAACAGCCGGGAAAGAACGCTGCTGTGGCTCAGTCGGTAGAGCGTCGCATTGGTAGTGCGGAGGTCACGGGTCCGATTCCCGTCAGCAGCTTTGAAGAACCTTGATTATTCAAGGTTCTTTGTTTTTTGTCAGTAAGCAGTACGGTTATCGTACAGGACGAAAGAATAATAATCATTGCAAGAGAAGAAAGCGGCATAGCATATATGCGCCAAACAATTTTGGTATTATACGATCTGACCGAACAATGCGGGCTTTGAAGAATATAATATGTTAGGAAATGGATATGTCTGGTCAGCAGTTGTATATCCATTTTTGATAAATATTGGTTGTTATAAGAAATAAGCAGATTGAGCAAAGTAAATGTAAATCAAGATAGGCAAAAATAGGAAATTGTGTTATAATGTGACATATTATTGTAAATGGAGGAGATACAGTATGAGCCATATCGCATGGGATGAAAGTTATAATATCGGTGTGGACTTTATTGATAAGGAACACCAAGTGCTTTTTTCAACGATGAATAAATTGATGAGTCTCAGTGAACGCGAGGAAAAGAGAGAGTATGTATGCCGAGAGGGAATTAAATATCTGAAAAACCATACAGGTGAACATTTTGAACATGAAGAAAAGTATATGCAGTCTATTAACTATGAAGATTATGAGATACACAAGCATCTGCATGATGATTTTCGCTATAAGACGGTGCCGGCATTGGAAGAGGAGCTGGAAGAGTCCCAGTATTCCCCAGATTCTATCCGGCATTTCCTGGGCGTGTGCATCGGATGGATAATTTCTCATACGATGACGGAGGATCAGGCAATTGTAGGAAAGACAGGCAGTAAGTGGGGAGACATTCCGCGAGAGAAGGAGAAAGATGCGCTTGAGGCAACGATTATCCAGCTTGTACAGGAAATGTTCCAACTGAAAGCGAAGCTGATTAGCGGGCAGTATGCAGGAGAAGATTTCGGCAAAGTATTTTGCTGCCGGATGATTTACAGCGGTGAGAATAAGGAATGTTGGCAGATTACGCTGGTTTTTGAGGACAGGATTCTGCTGAAGACTATCAGTAACATACTGAATACGGAATACCCGAAAGTAGACGACATGGTGCTTAATGTTACCCGTTACTTGGCGCGGCAGTTTTTGGAGCAGATCAGGGAACGTATTCCGGCATTTGACCTGATGACGCTGGAGGACGAAAGCCTGCTGACCCATGAGCAGCTTTTGAAAGCATTTGAGCGTGAGCATCCTTCCTGCAGCCTGCTATTTAGTACTGAGGCTGGATATTTTGCGTTCAGTGCGGTGTCCGCCGAACCTCTCAGCGGAAAGATTGTCTCAGAAATCAACTCTCAGAATGCCATGAATGCAGTCAAGGATTATCTGGTAAAAGAGATCAAGGAGCAGGAAAAGCGTAAGTATAAGATTCTTGTGGTAGATGATTCAGAGTTTATGCTTGGCAGGATGCGCCAGTTATTGGCAGACAAGTATGATTTATTAGAGTCTGATTCCAGTATATCTGCGATTAAGATGATAGCCTTAAACCGCCCAGACTTGGTGCTGCTTGACTATGAGATGCCGATCTGCGATGGAAAGCAGGCGTTGGAGATGATTCGTTCCGATAAAGATATTGCGGATATTCCGGTTATGTTCCTGACCGGAAGAGGGGACAAGGAGAGCGTTAAGAACGTGAAGGCATTGAAACCGGAAGGCTATCTTTTGAAAACAATGCCGGACGACTTTATAATGAAAACAGTTGACGGTTTTTTTGAAAATAAAAAATAGAGATAGGTTTTGTTTTTAATCAGAAAAATGAGACATGATAGAAGATAAAAATAGCCGGAGGCAGAATGTCTGCTTTTGGCTATTTTATCATAGGAAACCTTGGTTTGGCTTGGGCGTGAAAAGAAAGAGAAGGCGGACAAAGATGCAATAACTGTCATTTTGTCTCTTATGTTAAATGTTAAAGCATATGAGGAAATAGACCGGAAGCGTTTCCGTATTTTGCAGAACAGTTCAAGATAATATGGGAAAAATCCTCTTGTACACAAAAAAAAATTGGTTTATAATGGATAAAAAGACTGCAGAGCCTTGTCTGAGCGTAGCTCAAAATTATTCCCGTTATCCGCAGGAAAGCATTTTTTGAGTATGCCCTGGGAAGAGCGCAGGAAAGGAGTAAGAAATGAATATATTAGTAATCAATTGCGGAAGTTCATCCTTGAAATATCAGGTAATTGATTCCGATACGGAGGCAGTACTGGCAAAGGGCTTGTGTGAAAGAATCGGTCTGGACGGCAGACTGGTATACCAGAAGGCAGGCGGCGAGAAGGAAATTACAGATGCGGACATGCCAACACATAAACAGGCAATCCAGATGGTATTGGATGCATTGGTAAATCCTGAGACGGGAGCTCTAAAGAGCCTGAATGAAATTGGAGCAGTAGGCCACAGAGTTGTGCACGGCGGAGAGAAATTTGCATCTTCTACAATTTTAAACGAGGAAGTGTTAAAGGTAATAGAGGAATGCAATGAATTAGCGCCCCTGCATAATCCGGCAAACCTGATAGGAATCCGTGCATGCCAGGAACTGATGCCGAATGTGCCTATGGTCGGTGTATTTGACACGGCATTTCATCAGACCATGCCGGAGGAAGCTTACTTGTATGGAATAGACTACGATTACTATGAGAAATATAAGGTTAGAAGATATGGTTTCCACGGGACCTCTCACAGCTATGTATCCAAGCGTGCAGCAGAGATTGTCGGGAAGCCTTATGAGGAATTGAAGACCATTGTATGCCATCTGGGCAATGGAGCATCTATCTGCGCAGTGAAAAATGGGAAGTCTATTGACACGTCCATGGGACTGACTCCTTTGGAAGGACTGATTATGGGAACACGTTCCGGGGATATTGACCCTGGCGCCATGGAGTATATTGCCAACAAAGAAAATTTGGATCTGGAAGGTGTGATGGATATTCTCAATAAGAAATCCGGGGTACAGGGATTGTCCCATATTTCCAGTGATTTCAGAGATTTGGAAGATGCAGCTGAGAAGAATGACCATGCAGGAATCCGTGCGCTTAATACTTATATATATCGTGCAGCTAAATATGTAGGCGCATACACAGCAGCTATGAATGGCGTGGATGTCATCTGCTTTACAGCAGGTGTGGGAGAAAACGGACCCAATACCAGAAAAGGGATCTGTGATTATCTGGGATATCTAGGCGTAGAGCTCGACGATAAGGCAAACGAGGTACATGGAGAGGAGACCATTATCTCTACGCCGAATTCCAAGGTAACTGTCATCTGTCTGCCCACAAATGAAGAGCTTGCAATTGCAAGAGAGACAGAAGCTTTGGTTTTGAAGTAGAACTTTGAATTTTCTGGTAAATTTCAGTATTGACAAACCGTAGATTGCTATGTATAATATATCGAGTGTGGATAGGAGACTGCCATGAGAGTAGAATTAGCAGACATAATTTCCTGTGAGAATAAGGAGATGTCCCAGCAGGTGGAAATTGAACTGATGTCCTTTGATTCAAAATTGGGACGGTTTCCCATTGTGAAGAAAGCACCTTTTGAACTGAAGTTTGTCAATGAGAATAATAAGCGGCTGCTTATTCAGGGCGAGACGGAGGTTACAATTGCAATTCCGTGCGATCGTTGTCTGGAAGATGTAGACAGTGAATTCACCATTACGATTGATAAGAAGATTGACCTTACTGGCAGTGATGAGGAAAACAGCATGGAAGGATTAAACTACATGATAGGAACCAATCTGGATGTAGATCAACTTATTTTTGGAGAAATTTTGGTGAGTTGGCCAATGAAGGTTCTGTGCAGAGAGGATTGCAGAGGCATCTGTAAACGGTGCGGAGCTAATCTGAACACGGCAGAATGTCAGTGCCAGAAAACAGAACCTGATCCAAGAATGGCAGCAATCCAGGATATTTTTAACAAATTTAAGGAGGTGTGACCATGTCTATATGTCCAAAAAATAAATCTTCCAAGGGTAGAAGAGATAAGAGAAGAGCAAACTGGAAAATGACTGCTCCGACTTTGGTAAAATGCAGCAAATGCGGGGAACTGATGATGCCCCATAGAGTCTGCAAGAACTGCGGAAGTTACAACAAAAAAGAGATTATTCCTCAGGATTAATCAAATGAGCCTCTCCATTGTTGGGGAGGCTTTGTTATTCTATAGGAGATACATTGTCACGCTAAAGCGTGAAAGTGCCTTTCTATAGAATAAAAAAACAAAATGTGCAGCCCCTCATGAATGAGGGGACCAGGAGAGTTGAGGTGGGCTTGCTCACTTTGTTCTATCATGATACCATGCGATTGGTATATTATAAGAAAGGAATCCAGAAATGAATATTTTTAATTACGACGGCGGTATTATGAGAGCCATCAACAAATTTACAGACTGCATGTTGTTAAGTATTTTATTTTTGATATGCTGTATCCCTGTTTTTACCATTGGTACAGCAGCGTCGTCGTTGTATCATACGGCATATAAGGTACTGCGCAGTGACAGAGGCTACATCTTCCGCGATTATGTGGAATCGTTTCGCGATAATTTTAAACAGACAGTGCCGGTTTGGCTGCTGACACTTGCGTTAGGGGCAGTTTTGGCTGCCGACTGGAATATTATGCTCCAATTTGCCCGCAATGAAAATTTTCTCAGCATTCTGACAGCGATACTAATCATAGGAATGTCTGTGCTGCTTGCATGGACGGCCTATTTGTTTCCTTATATGGCAAGATTTGAAAATACCAGAAGGCAGTCGATGAAAAATGCAATTTTGATGGTAGTGGCGCATCTTCCTATGACAATTGTAATGCTGGCATTGATGGTTGCTGCAGCATTCTTATTTTATATGGCACCTCCCCTTATCCTGTTTCTTCCAGCGGTTTATGCCTGGATACAAAGCTTTATTCTGGAGCGGATTTTCCGCAGATACATGACTGAAGAGGAAAGAGCCAGGGAAGAAGAACGGGAACAGGAGAGAGGAAATTAGTACAGATATTATTTTTTTGAGTTTCCCCATTTATAACAATAACCGATATTTTAGTACCAAAAGGTCTTGCTGCCTTTGGCAGCATAGACATCTTGCACAAAAAGTGTCTGGAAAGCCAGCTTTCCATAGAACTTTTATGTGCAAAGTGTTTCCATCACTTTGTGCTGGAAACCTTTTGGTACTATAAAATCAAAAAATTGGGAAACTCAAAATTATTTTTTGGTTGATTTCTGGTATTAGTTATAGTATATTCTTAGAGAGGCATTAGCAAAAAAAGGAAAATCTTTCTGGTTTTGTGCCGTAAGGAGGAAATTTTCATGGAGGAAATGGTAAAAGTAGCAGTAGACGCTATGGGCGGGGATTATGCTCCGGCAGAAATGGTAAAGGGAGTGATTGACGCTGTTACACTGCGTCAGGATATCAAAGTATTTCTGATCGGACAACAGGATATGATCAAAGAAGAGCTGGCAAAATATTCTTATCAGGGTTCCCAGATTGAAGTGATTCATGCCCCGGAGGTGATTGAGACAGCGGAACCGCCGGTGATGGCGATCCGGAAGAAGAAACAGTCGTCCATTGTTGTGGGAATGAACATGGTGAAAGAGAAGAAAGCAGATGCGTTTGTATCCGCAGGAAGCTCTGGAGCAATTCTGGTGGGAGGACAAGTTATTGTTGGCAGAATCAAAGGCGTGGAACGCCCTCCGCTGGCTCCGCTGATTCCGACAGAAAAAGGAGTTTCCCTGCTGGTTGACTGCGGCGCAAATGTGGACGCCAGGGCGTCTCATCTGGTTCAGTTTGCAAAGATGGGTTCCATTTATATGGAGAATGTGTTGCAGGTGAAAAATCCCAGAGTTGCGATTGTCAATATCGGCGCTGAGGAAGAAAAGGGAAATGCATTGGTGAAAGAGACATTTCCTTTGTTAAAGAACTGTCCGGATATCAATTTTGTGGGAAGCATAGAGGCCAGAGATATTCCTCATGGAGAAGCAGACGTGATTGTCTGCGAGGCATTTGTAGGAAATGTAATTCTCAAGCTTTATGAAGGTGTGGGAGCTACATTTTTGAGCATGGTGAAGAAAGGAATGCTTGACAGTTTCAGAAGCAAGATAGGAGCATTGCTGGTGAAGCCTGCATTGAAGAAAACCATGAAAGGTTTTGATGCCAGTGAATATGGCGGAGCGCCTCTTTTGGGACTGAACGGACTTGTGGTGAAAACGCATGGAAGTTCCAAGGCAAAGGAAGTAACGAACTCTGTCATTCAATGTGTTACTTTCAAAGAACAGGAAATTAATGAAAAAATCAGAACAAATATTGGAACCTCTCCCGTGGAAGGGGAGCAGTAATGTGCAAAGGCGGACGTGAGAACGCTGTGCCGGCGGCTTTTTAGAGCTGAGAAATGTGTGAATTGGAGGAAATCATGGAATTTGAAAAATTGAAAAAAATCATTGCAGAGGTATTGAACGTTGATGTGGAAGAGATTACAATGGATACCACATTCGTAGATGATCTGGGTGCTGATTCTCTGGATATTTTCCAGATTATCATGGGACTGGAAGAAGAGTTTGATATTGAGATTGCCAACGAGGAAGCAGAGAAGATTGTAACGGTTGGCGATGCGGTAGATCAGATTAAGAATGCATTAAACTAATAGATTTAGTGGCAGTGATAAAAGGATAAGGGTGTCTGAAAGAAATTATAAATATCTCTTTTAGCTGCCCTTATTTAAATGCAAGGGATTTTATGAGTATATACGTGCAGTATGAAAGGGAAACAATATGAAATTGCAGAGAGAATTTGAAGAACAGATAGGGTATCAGTTTCAGAACGGCAGATTGCTGAGCCAGGCGCTGACGCACAGTTCTTATGCCAACGAGCGCCATATGGGGAAGCAGGCAGACAATGAACGGCTGGAATTTCTGGGAGATGCGGTGCTTGAAATTGTCACCAGTGAATTTTTGTACCACAGATATCCCGACTATCCAGAGGGGGAATTGACACGGCTTCGGGCCAGTATGGTCTGTGAGCCTACGCTCGCATTCTGTACCAGAGATTTGAACCTTGGAAAATACCTTCTTCTGGGAAAAGGAGAAGACCAGACCGGGGGCAGAGAACGGAAATCCATTTTATCGGACGCTTTAGAAGCAGTCATCGGAGCAGTTTATCTGGACGGTGGTTTTGCTAGTGCAAAAGAGTTTATTTTTCGTTTTGTGTTAAATGATATTGAGCACAAACAGCTCTTTTTTGATAGCAAGACTATCCTGCAGGAAGTCGTACAGGGAAATTATGTTGAACCGCTTCAATATTTTCTGGTCAGTGAAGAAGGTCCGGATCATGACAAAAAATTTGTGGTAGAGGCGAGAATCGGAGACACTGTATATGGAAAAGGGACAGGAAGAACCAAAAAAGGTGCAGAACAGGAGGCGGCATATCAGACCTTGCTGAAGTTAAAGCATCAGCTTCCGCAGAATCATGGAGGGAGCGCATGTATTTAAAAAGTATTGAGGTTCATGGCTTTAAATCCTTTGCCAATAAGATTCTTTTTGAATTTCATAATGGAATCACTGGAATTGTAGGACCGAATGGGAGCGGAAAGAGCAATGTGGCGGATGCAGTGCGCTGGGTGCTGGGAGAGCAGAGGGCAAAGCAGCTTCGTGGCGCCAGCATGCAGGATGTTATTTTTTCAGGTACAGAGAGCCGCAAACCGCTTAGCTACGCCTATGTGGCGATTACGCTGGATAACAGTGACCGCCAGTTAAATGTGGATTATAATGAGGTGACAGTGGCGCGCCGGGTGTATCGTTCCGGGGAGAGCGAATATCTTATCAACGGCACGGCATGCCGCTTAAAAGACGTCAATGAGCTGTTTTACGATACAGGAATCGGCAAGGAAGGATATTCTATTATCGGGCAGGGGCAGATTGAGCGGATCTTAAGCGGAAAACCGGAGGAACGGCGGGAACTCTTTGACGAGGCGGCAGGAATTGTGAAGTATAAGCGGAGAAAAGCCACAGCACAGAAGAAGCTGGAGGATGAGCGTCAGAATCTGGTGCGTGTCAACGATATTCTGGCAGAGCTGGAGAAGCAGGTAGGGCCGCTGGAACGCCAGGCAGAGAAAGCAAAAATTTATCTCAAGAAGAGAGAAGAATTAAAAACCTATGATGTGAATATGTTCTTGATGGATATGGAGCGGGTGCAGGAACAGTCTCGGGAACTGGAAGAGAAAATCCGCATTGTGGACCATGACCTGAAAGAATCCAACAGCTCATATCACAGCATCAAAGCGGAATATGAGCAGATGGAACAGAGCATGAAGGAAAAAGAGGAAGAGCTGGCTGCTTTCCGGGAAGAAATGGGCAATACCACTGTTCTTAAGGGAAAACTGGAGGGACAGATCAATGTCTTGAAGGAACAGATTCATGCTTTGCAGCAGAGTGAAGAACATTTTCATACACGTCAGGAGGAGATTGATCAGGAGAAGTCAGAGCGGACAGAGCAGCAGAAAGGTTTTCAGAAAGAACTTGCCCAGGCAAATGATCTGCTGAAATCGGTGGAGGAACGAAAGAGCAATGTGATGGCGCGGCATCAGGAGATTCAAGAAGAAATTGCCCGCTGCAGCCGTGGAATGGAAGACGGCAAGAATGAGATGATTGAGCTTCTGAATAACAAAGCTTCTACGAAAGCAAGGCAGCAGCGTTACGATACCATGCAGGAGCAGGTAAATATCCGCAGGGCTGAGCTCAGCAAGCGCTTGCTGGAACAGAAAAGTGAAGAAGAAGAGCTGCAGTTTATGGTGGAAACGTGTGAACAGAAATACCAACAGGCGAAACAACATTATCTGGAACTGTTGGAACAGGAACAGAAACTGGAGCAGAAGAATCGCGAATGGCAGGAGAAACAGGCAGAGACGGCCAAAGCTCTGGAACAGGATACCGCACGGTATCACAGAGAGCAGTCCAGGCTGGAATCACTGATAAACATTGCAGAACGTTATGACGGTTATGGTAATTCCATTCGGCGGGTTATGGAGAAGAAAGATGCAGAGCCGGGGCTTCTGGGGGTTGTGGCTGATTTGATTCAGGTGGACAAGCAGTATGAGATTGCCATTGAGACAGCTCTGGGAGGCAGTATTCAAAATATAGTCACCAGCGATGAAGAGACAGCAAAGAAAATGATTGCCTATCTGAAGAAGAATCGTTTTGGACGCGCCACCTTTCTGCCATTGACCAGCGTGGGCAGGAAAACACCGCAGATAAACCAGGCGGCCTTAAAAGAAACGGGCGTGATTGGCGTCGGCAGTGAGCTGGTGCAGGCAGACAGTAAATTTGCTGGATTAAAAACGTATCTGCTGGGCAGGACTTATGTGGTGGACACCATTGACCATGCTATCGCACTTGCCCGGAAATACCAGTACAGTTTAAGGATTGTGACCCTGGAAGGAGAATCTTTAAATCCTGGGGGTTCCATGACAGGAGGAGCTTTTAAAAATACCAGCAATCTGCTGGGAAGAAAGCGCGAGATTGAAGATTTACAGAAGTCGGCAGAGTCTGTAAAGTCTGCCATTGAGAAGCACCGCAGCCGGCTGGAAGAAATCCGTACGGCAAGAGAACTTCTGAAAGAGGATGCAGAGCAGATACGGGAAGATTTGAAACAGGCAATGCTTGCACAGAACACAGAGAAAATGAATCTGGACCGTGCCAGGGAACAGCAAGAAGAAAATGACAGCCAGTTTTCAGGTCTTCAGATGGAGAGCCGGGAAATGGAATATCAATTGAAAGAAATCAGTGAGAGCTGTACGCTGATACAGCAGGAAATTCAGGCGGCAGACCAAAGAGAGAAAGAAATTGAAGAAGAAAACAGAAATCTGCAGGAAATCTTAGACAGGCAGAACCGCCTGGCAGAAGAAAGCCAGAGCACCGTGTCTAAAGTACAGCTGGAGGAAGCGAACCTGATACAAAAGGTGAATTATCTGAAAGAAAATATTTCCCGTCTTCAGGGAGAGCTGAAGAAATTGGAGGCAGACCTTTTAGCGGCAAAACAGGAAAAAGACGATTCCAGGTCAGACGCGGCAAAAAAACAGCAGGATATTGAGGAAATCAGCAAGACCATTGTAGCATCCGCAGCAGCGCATGAAGAACTGGAGAAAAAGATTGCTGAGAGTGAGAAGGACCGAGAGGAAATGTCTCAGCAATACCGGGGATTTTTCCAGAAACAAGAGGAATTTTCCAGGCGGATCAATGATTTGGACAAGGAGCAGTACCGTCTGAACAGCCAGAAGGAAAAACTTCAGGAGCAGGCGGAAAACCAGAGCAACTATATGTGGGAAGAGTATGAACTTACGCTGCACCATGCCATGGAACTTCGCAACCAGGAATATGACAATCCTTCGGAATTGAAAAAGATGATTGCAGAGATTAAGGACGAGATCCGCAAACTGGGAGATGTGAATGTCAATGCGATTGAGGATTACCGAAGCTTGTCGGAACGGTACGTGTTTATGAAAACCCAGCATGATGATCTGGTGGAAGCGGAAAAGACGCTTCTGGATATTATTGAAGAGCTGGACGTGGGGATGCGCAAGCAGTTTATGGAAAAATTTACGCAGATACAGACAGAGTTTAATAAAGTATTCAAGGAATTGTTCGGCGGTGGAAAAGGAACACTGGAATTGGTGGAGGATGAGGATATTCTGGAGTGCGGAATACGTATTATTGCCCAGCCTCCTGGCAAAAAGCTGCAGAATATGATGCAGATGTCCGGAGGAGAGAAATCATTGACGGCAATTTCTCTCTTGTTTGCTATTCAGAATTTAAAGCCTTCTCCATTTTGCCTGTTAGATGAAATTGAGGCGGCGCTGGATGATTCTAATGTGGGGCGCTTTGCAAATTATCTGCACAAACTGACAAAAAATACACAGTTTATTGTGATTACCCATAGAAGAGGAACCATGGCGGCGGCAGACCGTCTCTATGGAATAACCATGCAGGAGAAAGGCGTTTCCACGCTGGTATCGGTAAACCTGATAGAAGAGGATTTAGACCAATAAGAAGGAGATGAAGTTATGGCAGAAGAAAAGAAAGGATTTTTCAGACGTCTGGTACAAGGACTGACGAAAACAAGAGACAATATCGTCTCAGGGATTGATTCTATTTTCAGCGGTTTTTCCAAAATAGACGAAGATTTCTATGAAGAGATCGAAGAAATCCTCATTATGGGAGATCTGGGGATTCATGCCACTACTGAAATTATCGAGAATTTAAAGCAGAAAGTGAAAGAACAGCATATCAAGGAGCCGGAGGCATGTAAAGAGCTTCTGATCGCCAGCATCAAGGAACAGATGGACGTGGGTGAAACGGCATACCGGTTTGAACAGGAGCAATCGGTAGTGCTGGTTATCGGAGTCAATGGCGTGGGGAAGACGACCTCTGTCGGCAAGCTTGCTGGAAAGCTGAAAGAGCAGGGAAGAAAGGTGGTTCTGGCGGCGGCAGATACCTTCCGGGCAGCGGCTGGCGAACAGCTCGGTGAATGGGCGCATCGCGCCGGGGTAGAGATGATCGGCGGCCAGGAGGGCGCAGATCCTGCTTCCGTGGTTTATGATGCAGTGGCGGCTGCAAAAGCCAGAAATGCGGATGTTCTGCTCTGCGATACGGCAGGACGGCTCCACAATAAGAAAAACCTTATGGAAGAGCTTAAGAAGATTCACCGTATTCTGGAAAAAGAATACCCTGGCGCTTTTCGGGAGACTTTGGTGGTTCTGGACGGAACCACAGGCCAGAATGCCCTGGCACAGGCAAAACAGTTTTCAGAAGTGGCAGATATCACAGGCATCATTTTGACAAAAATGGATGGAACGGCAAAAGGCGGCATTGCAGTAGCCATTCAGTCAGAGCTTGGCATTCCAGTCAAGTATATCGGCGTGGGTGAAACGATCGACGATCTGCAGAAGTTTGATTCAGAACAGTTTGTCAACGCATTGTTCGCCAGAGAAGAAGAGACGGCATAGCCAGGACAAAGAGCAAAGAACAGGAGAGTGAGAAAGATGCTGACATTGGATAAATTTGAAGAGGCAAGCAGGATTGTAAAGGAGGTAACGCTGGAAACAAAGCTGGTATACAGTGATTACCTGAGTGATCAGACAGAAAACAAAGTGTACCTCAAACCGGAAAATATGCAGTTTACCGGAGCATACAAGGTGCGGGGGGCATACTATAAAATCAGCACTCTGACAGAGGAAGAGCGGGAAAAGGGGCTGATTACTGCTTCCGCAGGAAACCATGCGCAGGGAGTCGCTTATGCGGCAAAATGCTTCGGAGTGAAGGCGACCATTGTTATGCCGACCACCACGCCCTTGATTAAGGTAAACCGCACGAAAGGCTACGGTGCAGAAGTAGTACTGTATGGAGATGTTTACGATGAAGCATGCAACAAGGCGTATGAACTTGCAAAGGAGCATGGCTATACGTTTATTCATCCCTTTGACGATCTTGCAGTTGCAACCGGACAGGGAACCATTGCCATGGAGATTTTCAAGGAGCTTCCGCTGGTGGAATATATACTGGTTCCCATTGGCGGGGGCGGGCTTGCCACCGGAGTATCGACCCTTGCCAAGCTTTTGAATCCTAAGATCAAGGTGATTGGTGTGGAACCGGCAGGCGCAAATTGTATGCAGGCGTCTTTTGAGGCGGGAAAGATTGTGACCCTGCCAGGCGTCAGTACCATTGCAGACGGCACGGCCGTGAAGACCCCGGGTGAAACTATTTTCCCTTATATCCGTGAAAATCTGGACGAGATTATCACCGTGGAAGACGATGAATTGATTGTAGCGTTTCTGGATATGGTAGAAAACCATAAAATGATTGTAGAAAATTCTGGTCTTCTCACAGTTGCGGCTCTGCGGCACCTGAACGTGAAAAATAAGCGTGTAGTATCTATTTTAAGCGGCGGCAATATGGATGTGATTACGATGTCTTCTGTGGTACAGCAGGGCTTGATCTTTAGAGACCGTATCTTTACCGTATCTGTGCTTCTGCCGGATAAACCTGGAGAACTGAGCAAGGTTGCCGATACCATTGCCACACGGCAGGGGAATGTCATTAAACTGGAGCACAACCAGTTTGTCAGCACCAACCGCAATGCTGCTGTGGAGCTGCGTATTACCATGGAAGCCTTTGGCACAGAGCATAAAGCGCAGATTATGGAGGCTCTGGAGATGAAAGGGTATAAGCCTAAGCTGGTGAGAACGAATCTGTAAAAGATGTTATTTATTTTATAGGAAAGAACGGGATTTTAATATTCTCCCTGCTGCAGGAAGCAAGAGAAGTCTGGGCAGGGAGATATCCTCATGGTCTATCAGCTGTATAAGATGATGTGAAGGGGGGTCAACAGAGATTTATTAAAAAATAAAAAAATTAGAAAAATTTTCAAAAAGGTATTGACTTTTCATATGAAATAATAGTATAATGGTCAAGCAGTCGACAAGAAAGAGTTTTGTTGAAGATTGTCAGATATAAACGTGGGATCTTAGCTCAGCTGGGAGAGCATCTGCCTTACAAGCAGAGGGTCACAGGTTCGAGCCCTGTAGGTCCCATTTTTATCGGGTTTCATTTGAAGATGGCGGAATAGCTCAGTTGGCGAGAGCACACGGTTCATACCCGTGGTGTCGGGGGTTCAAATCCCTCTTCCGCTACTAACATACCGGTGAATGAAATATCAGGACATCATTGGAAGTCCGTAACTGATAAGTTGATTTTTCAGTTATGGATTTTTTTATTCTATAAGAAAGACCTTGACAAGCTAAAGTGTGAAAGTATCTTTCTATAGAATAAAAAGCCCTCCGGGCAGGATGCGCACGGATGCAAGGGGAAATTTTATTGCTTTGCAATAAGCATCCGGCGCGGCAAATCGTCCAAGTCCCTCATGAATGAGAGATTTAGGGAGTTGATGTGGACTTGTCCGCTTTGTTCTTCTATAGGAAAGACCTTGACAAGCTAAAGTGTGAAAGCGTTCCCACTTTTTCAGAAAACACTACGATACCTCATTTACATATTTGTTCGCCCATTCTTTCAAGTAACAATATTCCATTTCATAGGCTTTTGCTGCATATTCTTCTAGTAAGGGGGAATTTATTTTGTGTAACACATATAACGCCATGATTTTTTGATATTCATCTTCCTTGTAGACATTTCTGTTCCAGAATTTCACAGCATAGGATTCTGCTTGTTCAGGAAAATGTTCGCATAAAGATTGCAATGCCATGCGTTCTGTGTATTCATCTTTGGATTCTATAAAACAGAAAAGCAAGTTTTTGATATCGCTTTCTCCTTTATAATTTCCAATTTGTTCAGCAAACTGCCATCTGGCATTATAGTAATCCGTTGCAATGCTGTGTCGGCACAATACTTCAAACCATTGAGGATACTGTAATGTTTTGATTAAGAGATGAGAACACTCACTGTCTCTGGCAATTACATACAACATGTCATCTATTAGATTTTCCTCAATAGATTCTGGTATATAATTTTCTATAATCTTTAAATATGTACTGTTCATTTCATTCCATTGCCTCAGACCAATCTCCCATTCTCCATTGTCATTTTCTTCTGTCATTTGCGGATAATATTTCTTTTGGAAACGCTTAAATTCCATTACCTGTTTATGCAATGTTACGATATCTTTTTCAAACATTATTTTCCTCCAAAATAAAAACATGGTAATTTGTCCTTCTAACAGCCAATCTATACTATACGTTTGAGTTTCCCCAGTTTTAACAACAACCGATACTTTCTTATTTTCGACAATATCTGACATTTTTTTAGAATATAATCAATTTATCCAATTGCATTTTTAGAAAATGAAAGGAATATAAAGAATGATGGGAAAATGTTTAATTTGTGGAAAAAGCGAGAACTATGCAAACATATATGGATGCAATTTGTGTAAAGATTGTTATCAGATGCTGGATATGTGGGAAACAGCAGAGTGCGCCTTTGAAGAATGGAAAAGTTCCATAGAGAATTACAGGTCACAGGAAGAGGGAGTCGATTATGTCGTAAAAGAAATTCTTGCAGGAATCGAACAGGAACTTTGCCTTCAAGAACAGAAACAAGAAGTGCTGAAGAGACTTAAAGAGAAGATCCATCTACATTTGCAATATTATAGCAACAGTGAAGTTCATATTGCTATTCTGATGGTTAGAGAATTAGTCAGACGCCTATTGCTTAAAAATAGGGAGAAATGCGGGTGGGAAGTTATAAGTGATTTATCTGCTTCTAATTTGTTGTTGAGAGTTGCGGATGATATATCAGAGGTTGAATATGAAAATAATCCGATGGGAAGCTTAGAGCAGGGGGCAAGTAATTTTATTACAGCATTATGTTTGGCAAGGAGGTATAATCTTATTGAAGAAAATTGTAATCTGACCCAAAATGAGAATGTATGTATAGAGGATATTTGTTATGAAGCATTTGAAACCAGTGAAACAAATAAATTTTTTCCGAAGTACTTGTTAAATGGCGTCAGTGAAAAGGCGGAGGACTACATAATTCGAAACAAAGCGTTAAAGGATAAATTAGAAAGAGAAGCAAAAACGCCAGAATATATATTAAGAGATTTGGACGGATTATTAAAAAAAGAATTTGGATTTGAACGCAAAGACTATAAAGATTTATGCAGGCGATTGTTAAGATATGAATTTTCTACAAGAAATGATTATGAAAATTACTTTGAAAGTGACAAATTATTTATAAATATGCCTTTGACAGTGTTGAAGAAAACAACGTTAGAAGATATATGCGGCTGTGAAACTCTGGAAGCTTTATTAAATGCGTTTTCCATCAATAGAGCGATAGGGGAGTGTCGGAAGGATGAAGAACTGGAGCTTTTTAGCTTTTATGAGAATGGTGAATTTATTGTTGTGGGAAATTTTGACTTCTTACAGAACATATCTGCGTTTGAAAAATTTATATTATCCAAAGATTATATTGACATTTTTAAGATAAGTAATGAATTTAGCAAGGCACTTACTAAGACGCAAAAGAAAATGTCGAAATACATAGCTATAAGTGCAGCAGATTATCTGTTTTTGAATGGATATAAGCTGCCGATGGAAAAGTATGATAGTCAATGGATACCACGTGCTGAAATTGACAAAATTAAAATAGGAGGAAAACAAGTACTGTCTGCTTGCGGCGATATAGACGTTCTTGCGCTGGATACAGAAAGAAAAATAGTTCTTCTTTTCGAAATAAAGTATTATAAGCCTGCGATTACTTCTTTTGAAATGCTGTATAAAGATAAAAGCAAAATTGACGAAGATGAAGTAATAAGAAAAATGGAAAACAGAGAAAGGGTTGTTTTAGAGAATCTTGATGAAATAGTTAAATATGTTCTAGGTGAATATGAGTATGGGTATGAGGTGAAATCCATTTTTTTGACGCCGAGAGCAAATTATTACGCAGTCAACGAAAATAAATTAAATTATCTCACATGGGCAGAATTTATGGAAAAAGCAAAATGTAAAAATTTATAGTGCTACCATTTTGGTAAAACGTACAGACTGCGGATATTTTTGTTTGTGTTTTTGCCAAATATGTATGGAATTTTCTGGTGGTGTATGTTATAATTTCGTCATAATATAAATATATTTTGTGGTTTTAAATAGGTTTATCCGTTTGTTTCACAGAATATTGTTATTTTTAAACCTGCAGCAGGTTTCTTTGAAAGGCTTTAAAGGTTTTTCTTGACATTTATTGCTTTTTGTAGTATAATGTCCGATTGTGTAATGTCGTCAACAAATTAGCAAATGCAATGGGCAAGATATGTTACCAGTGGTATTCAGACGTATTTATTCTTAAAGTTATAGATGCTTTTTGAAAAAATATGAATATAATATTAAAAAAGGGAGAATAGCTATGTTAGCAGTGGGGAATTTATTGGAGGCTTTGTCTGAAAAAGAGAATACGCAAAAATATAAAGATTGTAATGATGATCATGATTTTGGCAAGGTATTGGAATATTATAATGATTCTGCTCAATCTGATTATGAGACGATGTGTTCTGATGGGAGAAAAAGAAATTTGTTATTAAATGATTAAAATGCAGGGGAGTAAGGTACTACACGATGAAGAACAAGCAACTGTCAGATACATATAAAATGTTGTATAACTATGTGATTGCAGATATTCTTTTTCAGATTTGCGATAAGAACGATGATTATTGTGTGAAGTATTATGTGGGAGAGGATAAATTGCCTTCTGCTCTTTGGAAAAAAATTCAGGAGTATGAAGCTAAGGCGTCTGCAAATATGTCAGGAACCAGATTAGACAGGCATAAGCTGGCTTCTTGTATCTGTGGAGCTATTATAGAAATAAAACCTTTGGTTGGTTTTAATGGCGCGCAGATTCCTAAAAACGCAAATGAGATATTAGCATTATATATAGGATTGAATGTAATCAAAGCTTTTATGATGTATGATATTTTAAATGATGTTCCGGTAGAAAAAAAGAATGAAATACATAAGTATTTGAGAAATAATTTTGATATGCGGCTGCCATCTTTAGATAACAATATCTGTGATTCTCAAGAATACCGCCAAAATATTGTAAACGCATTATATTGGAGCCATTTTAAATGTGATATTTCACAGAAAGAATGTTATTGCTATGATATCTGGGCGTATTCAAAAATTTTTTATCATTTAGAAGTGTATAATAAAGATTATTTTGAAAAATGCTATCAAGAATATATAAAAACTGAACCAATAAATTAACAGAATCGGTAATCCTCTGCCGCCGGGTAGAGGGGATTGCACCAGACTTCATATCGTTAGGCCGTTGAAGATATGAAGTTCTGGTGTATTTTTATTCTATAGGAAAGAACTTGTCACGCTAAAGCGTGAAAGTATCTTCCTATAGAATAAAAAGCCCTCCGGGCAGGATGCGCACGGATGCAAAGGGAATTTTATTGCTTTGCAATAAGCATCCGGCGCGTCAAAGTGTGCAAGCCAATTCCACCAAGATTGGGGGTAAGGGGGGTGATGTAGGCTTGCCCACTTTGCTCTTTTATAGGATTAAGGTATCAAAAGCTAGTTTACAAATTGCCAACATCATTTTTGACCATCTTTTGATACCCGATTCCTATAGAAAAGTAAAACGGAATCTAACCGTCCTAAGGAATCTCCCGTGCAAGCACGGTACCCCTTAGGACAAATGTTCAGTTCGCGGCCAGGGAGGATTGAATTATTATGAAGACATTAAGAGAATACGCCAAATATACCAGCTTGAATGTTCTGGGAATGCTGGGGCTGTCCTGCTATATTCTTGCAGATACTTTTTTTGTTGCCAAAGGTTTGGGAAGCAACGGGCTTGCAGCGTTAAACCTTGCCATTCCGGTGTACAGTTTGATTCATGGCACAGGATTAATGCTGGCAATGGGAGGTGCTACACGTTTTTCTATTTTAAAAAACCAGAAAACAAGGGACAGTGGTAACCAGGCGTTCTCCCAGACCGTAGTTTTGGCAGGTGCTTTCGCGCTTGTATTTGTACTGGCAGGGGTTGTGGGGACAGGGACGATCACCAGCTTTCTGGGAGCAGATGAAGCAGTATATGAGATGTGCCAGACATATCTAAAGGTGCTTTTGCTGTTTTCACCAGTGTTTCTGCTGAATGACCTGCTCTTATGCTTTGTGAGAAATGATGGAAATCCGCAGCTTGCTATGGCAGCTATGCTGGGAGGAAGCTTTTCCAATATTATTCTCGACTATGTGTTTATTTTTCAGTGCAAAATGGGCATATTTGGAGCCGTACTCGCAACTGGCTTTGCTCCTGTGATCGGGATGGGAATCCAGTCCATTCATTTTATCCGCAGGAAAAATACGTTTCATCTCGTAAAAACGCAGATTTCTGCCGTGACGGCTTTACAGCTCATGTCAGGCGGAATGCCTTCTCTGGTAGCAGAACTGTCGTCCGGGATAGTGATTGTGGTTTTTAACAGCATAATGCTGTCTCTGAGAGGAAATACCGGGGTTGCAGCCTATGGAGTCATAGCAAATCTTTCCTTGGTGGTGATTTCCGTATTTACAGGGATTGCTCAGGGGATTCAGCCAGTGGTAAGCAAATATTACGGTGCAGGTGAATCTGACCGGATTTCAGCCGTGTACCGGTATGCAGTGCTGACCGTGGCCGTATTGTCGGCATTTATCTATGCTGGAACGTTTTTTGGGGCGGGGCAGATAGCGGCTCTTTTTAACAGCGAAGGTAATCAACAGCTTCAGGATATTGCTGTGAAGGGACTGCGCCTCTACTTTACAGCCTGTATATTTGCAGGTTTCAATATTGTGACGTCGATTTACTTTACTTCCATAGACAGGGCAAAGCCTGGAAATATAATTTCGCTGTTAAGGGGAATTGTATTGATTGTCCCCCTGGCATATCTGATGTCTGGAATGTTTGGGCTGACAGGGCTTTGGCTGACATTTCCCCTGACGGAACTGCTGACTGCTGCAGCGGCACTGGCGCTGTATTTCAAATATGGAGCAGAGAAGCAGCAGGGAAAGAACAAAAAAATTTGAAAAATCGGTTCCAATCCACTCAAAATTATGTTAAAATGTCATCTGATTATATAGAAGATTATGAATGGAGTAAAGTGATGACAAAAGTAGTAAAGTTTGGAGGAAGCTCTCTGGCAAACGCAGGGCAATTTTCAAAAGTCGGGAAAATTATCAGGGCGGATGAAAGCCGCAGATATGTAGTTCCCAGTGCGCCAGGAAAGCGTAATCCCAAGGATACAAAAGTGACAGATATGTTATATAAGTGTTATGCACTGGCAGAGGCAGAACAGGATTTTACTGCCGCATTGAAAAAAATACAGGATCGTTATGAATCTATTATCAATGGTTTAAACCTGACGTTGTCTTTAAATAAAGAGTTTTCGCTGATCGCAGAAAATTTCAGAAACAAAGCGGGGGAAGATTATGCTGCGTCCAGAGGCGAATATTTAAATGGCATTATTATGGCAAATTACCTGGGGTATGAATTCATTGACGCAGCAGAGGTGATTCTGTTTGATCAGGACGGAGAATTTAACGCAGAACGGACCAATGAAGTGTTGTCTGAACGCTTGAAGACATGCGAGCGTGCCGTGATACCTGGTTTCTATGGGTCAAGAGAAAATGGAATGGTAAAAACGTTTTCCAGGGGAGGATCTGATATTACAGGCTCTATTGTGGCAAAAGCAGTTCATGCAGATATTTATGAGAACTGGACGGATGTGTCCGGCTTTCTGATTGCGGATCCCAGGATTATTCAGAAATCAGAAGTGATCAAGGTAATTACTTACCGCGAGCTGCGGGAACTTTCTTATATGGGGGCCACAGTGCTGCATGAAGATGCAGTATTTCCTGTGCGTAAGGCGGGTATTCCAATTAATATCCGCAATACCAATGCGCCGGAAGATGAGGGCACGCTGATTGTAGAGAGCACCTGCCGCGCTTCGGAATATACCATTACAGGCATTGCGGGCAAGAAAGGGTTTGTAGCGGTCAATATTGACAAGGATATGATGAACTCAGAAGTTGGGTTCGGCCGCAAAGTACTGGCTGCCTTTGAAGAACATGGGATTTCCTTTGAGCATCTGCCTTCTGGGATTGATACTATGACAGTGTTTGTGCATCAGGAAGAATTTGAAGGGAAGGAACAGCAGGTGTTGTCAGCCATCCACCGCCTGGCGCAGCCGGACAGTATTGAACTGGAAGGAGATATTGCCTTGATTGCAGTGGTAGGGCGCGGTATGCGGTCCACGCGCGGAACAGCCGGACGTATTTTCTCTGCGCTTGCCCATGCCAATGTAAATGTTAAAATGATTGATCAAGGATCCAGTGAGTTAAATGTTATCATTGGTGTGAAGAACTGTGATTTTGAAACGGCGATCAGGGCAATTTATGATATTTTTGTAGTGACGCAGATTTGATATAATCAAATAAAATGATGAGAATCACAGGCAGGAGCTTACAGTCTATGATAGAAAATAATCATAAAACAGAAGAAATTCCCAAGTCCCTGCGGGGTAAAAAGAAGGAAATCAAGTGGGATAAACTGGATAATACCGCGCATATTTTTCCTGTCATTGCGGGGGAAAGCATGAGCAATGTATACCGGATTTCAGTAACGCTGGAGGAAGAAATCCAGCAGGAACTGCTGCAGGAAGCTTTGAACAGGATACTTCCCTGGTTTGAAGTATTTCGTGTAAGGATTCGCTACGGTGTTTTCTGGTATTATTTTGAGACAAATCAGAAGCCGGCGCCGGAAGTAAAACAGGAGTACCGCTACCCCTGTCAGTTTATCTCACCTAATCGAAACCATAATTATCTGTTTCGGGTGAATTACTATAAAAACCGGATTAATCTGGAAGTTTTTCACGTACTGACAGACGGTATGGGAGGAATCACTTTTTTGCGGGAACTGACCTATCAGTATCTGCGTCTTTCGCATCCTGAGCTGCAGGAAAAGCTGGGAGACGGGCTGTGCAGCGACACCTCTTTGAACAGGGAAGACAGCTATCTGAAAAACTATAAAAGAAGCCATAAAAAAGGATATAAAACAGAACGGGCCTTTCATGTGAAGGGAGAGAAACTAGATCCTACAGAATTGGGGATTATGCACGGATATATGTCTGTTTCTGTTTTGAAAAAGGTATGCGCAGAGTATCAGGTCTCTATAAATGAGTATCTGGTAGCAGCTTTTTTGTGGAGTATCTATCAGGAATGTATGCATGGAATGCCGGGGAAACATCCTGTCAGCTCCTGTGTGCCAGTGAATCTGCGTCCATATTTTGATTCTATTACTATGAAAAACTTTTTTGTCATTGTGTCGGCAGTATTCCATCCCAGGAAAGAGAGCTATACTTTTGCAGAGGTAGTAGAGATTGTCGCAGAGAGCCTGCGCAGTCAGATTAACAGGGAACACTTGGAGAATCTCTTTGCCTATAATGTGTCAAATGAGAAGAATTTCATTCTGCGTGCAGTGCCTCTTTTTATCAAAAATATTGCGATTCGTTATGTATACCACAACAGTGCTTTGGCCAATACCACCACAGTTACCAATATTGGAAATATTCAGGTACGGGAAGAATATCAGCGTTATATTAAGCATTTTAGTTCTTTTCTTTCCATGTCGGAAGGGCAGAATATCAAGGGAACCATTTGTTCCTACAAAGACACGCTGGTGTTTACGATCAGCAGCAATTTGTCAGATACTTCTGTACAGCGGGGTTTTTTCCGCAGGCTTTCTGAGGATGGAATTCCGGTGCAGATTGAAACGAATGGAGTATATGGAGAATGAGAATATGCAAGAAATGCCAGGTGGAGATTTTGGATGACAGCCGTATCTGTCCTCTTTGCAGCAGTGTGCTGGAGCTGTCAGGAGAACAAGAGGAGAGTACGGGATATCCAGATGTGAAAGCAGTTTCAAGGAAACTGAATTTTGTGGTGCGTCTGTATAGCTTTCTGGCGATCATTACAGAAGCTGTTCTGATTGCGGTGAATTATTTGTATTTTCCGCAAATATGGTGGTCGGCAATCAGTGGAATCAGTATTCTGTATTGCTATATTACCTTAAAATATTCTCTGCAGAAAAATAGGGGATATAAGACAGTGATCGTCGTACAGGTGATAGGAGCAGTGCTGTTAGTCATCGCTGCCGATTATATTGTGGGATATCGTGGCTGGTCCGTGAATTACGTATTGCCCGGAGCTATTCTACTGTTGGAAGCAACGATCGGTATTCTGATGATTGTAAATGTATCAAATTGGCAAAGCTATATGCTGATGCAGATATTAACAGTTTTGGTATCCCTGGTCTGCGTACTTTTCTGGAAGCTGCAGGTGATAAAGAACCCGGTTCTTACGTTTCTGGCTTTGGCGGTGTCACTTTGTCTGCTGCTGGGAACTATGATTTTTGGAGAACGGAGGGCAAAAGCGGAACTGAAGCGGCGGTTTCATGTGTAAAAACAGTAGGGAATTACTGAGTTTCGCAATTATCTATGTAAAAACAGATACAAAAGGAGGAAGCCATGTCAGAGGTCAGTGTACGGGGAAGAGTCATCGCAGATATGATAGCTCATTTTACCAATGATAATTTGATTGGAAGAAAAATCAAGACGGGTGAACTGCGCAAAAAACTGGTAGAGCCTAAATGGAAGTGTCCAGACTGTTTTGTGATGGAAGAAATTCAGATGCCAGACTTTTGTATGGAATATTTGAGCAGAATTGAGAATCCCAGAAGAGATTATGTGATACTGCAGCTTCACGGCGGAGGTTATATTGGGGCGATGCGCAATGCATACCGTTCTTTTGCGGGATTGTACTGTGAGGTCAGCAGAGGGATGGACGTATTGACGATAGATTACCGGGTAGCTCCGGAAGATCCTTATCCGGCAGCCCTGGAAGATGCAGTGGAGGCATATCAGTGGCTGAAGCGTTCTGGCTGGCACAGCAGACAGATTATTGTGGCGGGGGATTCGGCTGGAGGCGGGCTTGCACTTGCCCTGTGCATGTATTTAAAAGACCATGACCGAAGGCTTCCTGGTGGTTTGATTCTTATGTCACCCTGGGCAGACCTGACGGCCAGCGGTCCTTCTTACTTTGATAATTTTGAACGGGACCCTTTGTTTGGAAGAACTACGGACAGTCTTATTTATAACAGGGATTATGTGGGCAGGCATGACCTGAAACATCCCTATATTTCTCCTATGTTTGGAGATTACTGGGGCTTTCCGCCTATGCTGATTCAGGCTGGCTCTTTGGAAATGCTGCTGAGTGATTCGGTAGGGGTGGCTTATAAGGCAAAACGGCAGGGAGTGAAAGTACGGCTGAGTGTTTATGAAGGAATGTTTCATGTGTTTCAGATGGGTATGATGATGATGCCAGAATCGATCCGTGCCTGGAAGGAAGTAGGAAGATACTTTGAAGTAATTGCAGGAGATGGCAAATAACAAGAGACGAAAAAGCTCCGGTTGCATAGTGTAATAGTAAATGCATACAGGAGTTTTTTATGTTTTATACATTTTTACAGGTACTTGGAGGAACTGGTTTTACATTTTTTATGACGATTTTAGGAGCAGCGGTGGTATTCTTCTTCCGAGGCGCCATTGGAGACCGGATGAATCGTGCGTTTCTTGGATTTGCTTCTGGTGTTATGATGGCGGCGTCTGTCTGGTCGTTATTGATTCCGTCTATAGAACAGAGCCGGGAACAGGGGATGCTGCCCTGGCTTCCTCCAGCGGCAGGTTTTGCTGCTGGAGGTGTATTTTTGTATCTGGTGGATAAAATACTGCCTTGGTTTCATGCTGATTATAGGGGCAGGAAAGCAGGAACGAAAATGCTTGTATTAGCAGTAACGGTTCATAATATTCCAGAAGGTATGGCGGTAGGATTAGGGTTTGTGCTGGCTGGACAGCATATAGGTGAGCCGGGGTATCTGGCAGCGGCAATTGGACTTGCAGTGGGCATTGGAATTCAGAATTTTCCAGAAGGGGCAGCGATTTCCCTGCCAGTGCGCCAGAGCGGTTCCAGTGCGTTAAAATCATTTTTTACAGGCTGTATATCCGGAATTGTGGAACCTGTGGCAGGAATATTAGTATTTTTTACTGCTTCTGCGGCAGCGCGTCTGATGCCCTGGCTTCTGGCGTTTGCGGCAGGAGCGATGATTTATGTGGTTGCAGATGAACTGATTCCCCAGGCGCAGCCAGATGAAGCCAGCAATATGGGAACCATTGGGGTTATGGCAGGATTTTTGATTATGATGATTTTGGATGTGGCTTTGGGATAAGAGCGGAAGAAGGCTTGACAATTTGCCAGAGAGAAACCTATAATGGAACTAATCGAAGAAGAAAGGTGATTTATATGAGAAGAACAAAAGAGATATCAGCGATTTTGCTGTCAATCATATTACTGCTGGTGGTTGTTCCGGCAATGCAGGTTTTCGCTACTGCTCCAGGGAATACAGATGCCGGAGGCGCGTCCGAGGATAACAGTTTATCTTCCTTAAGCCTTTCCACCGGAGATTTATCTCCGGCATTTCAATATAATGTTACGGATTATACAGCATCTGTGAGTCAGGAGGTAACAAGCGTTGAAGTAAATGCAAAGACTTCAAATGAAAATGCTACGATTGAGTCAGTTTCAGGGAATACAGATCTGCAGCCAGGACAGAACACCATCAGTATAGTCGTGAAGGCACAAAATGGAGTGCCAGCTACCTATAAAATTGTCGTAACCAGAGAAGGAACTGCAGAGGGAGCCCCAGAACAGGGAGCGGAAGCTCCAGCTGCCGGAGAAACGGAAACGCAAGTGAATAATAATCCAGGAGGAATTACAATCAATGGACATCCTTTTGATCTGGCAGCAGCCGTTCCAGAGGATGCTGTACCTCAGGATTTTTCAAAAACCACGGTGAATTGCCAGGGGCAGCAGGTAGAAGGTCTTAAGTATGATAAGGGAGAGTTGACACTGGTCTATCTTACTACGCCAAGTACGGAGGTGAAGAATACGCTTGCTGTATATGAGGAAGCCAGCGGTGTATTTTATCCTTTCCGCAGAATGCAGCAGGGAGAGAGCAGTTATCTTATTTTGCTTAACCCTCCTGTGGAGACTGGATTATCCCAGGAATATTCTCAATCAACCCAGACAATTGGCGCTTATGAGAATGTTCCAGTATTTGTAAGAGCTGGCGCAGATTCGCCGGCAGGCAACGGAGCGGGCGGATTTCAAGGAGCAGAGACTGAAGGAGGCGGAAGTACGGCCGGCGGCAATGAATTTGCACTTGTCTATGCAGCCAGCAGTTTTGGGAATACAGGCTGGTACCAGTATGATGCAGCAGAATCTACGTTCCAGCGTTATCAGTCAGCGGAAATTTCTGTGCCCGACAAAGAATCAGAAGATCAGCAGACAGAGGAACCCAGTGTGGAAATGCAGGGACTGCAGAATGCGTATAAGTCGTTGGAGGAGCAATATAATAAGAAGAAAGATACTTCCAGAAAAACGACGGCAGTCTTAATTTTTCTGATTGCAGTATTGGTAATAGTAGTGATAAATTTGCTTTTGCGGGGAAGAAGAGACAATGATGACCTGGAAGAGGAAGAAGAGTATGAAGAGCCCAAAATGCGTAAACGTGCGCAGAGAAAGCAGGAAGACAAGCGAGAATTAGTAAAAATATCAGGGAAAAAGCGCTCAGAAGATAAGAGAAAGGAAGAGGCAAGGGTGCGAAAATCTGTTCGTGGGGAAGGAAGGCTCAGAGAGGAAGCGAAACCCCGCAGAACTATTTTGAATGAAGATTTGTATGAGGAAGAACCTGCCCGGAAGAAGGCCCGCAGAGAGGACGAGCCTTGGGAGGAGCCTAAAACGCGGAAAGCGCTGCGCAGGGAAGATGTCAGGCCCAGAAGAACTGACAGATGGGAAGATGATTTGACGGAAGAGCCTAAAACCAGAAGGAAAACCCGCTGGGAAGACGAGGACAGGGAAGAGCCGAAAGCTTACAGGAGAAGCCGCCAGCCAGGTGCGGGAATCAGAGAACAGGAGCCTGCACCCACGAAGAAACTGGAAAAAATAGAAGATGATTTTGAAGTAATTGATCTGGAAGATTTATAAAAACAGATAATCAGGAGAATTATGTATATTGAGATTGATTTTGAAAGTGATGAAGCAATTTATGTGCAGCTGCGCAACCAGATTGTAATGGGGATTGCCACCAATCAATACCAGGTGGGAGAATCTCTTCCTTCAGTTCGCCAGCTTGCAGAAAGCATCGGAATTAACATGCATACAGTGAATAAAGCATATCATGTACTGCGGCAGGAAGGTTTTATCCGTTTAGACCGCAGGAACGGCGCTGTTATTTTTCTGGAGGAAGATAAGAGCCGAGCTGTTCGGGAAATGCAGGAGACATTGCAGATCATTCTGGCAAAGGCAGTCTGCAAAAATGTTTCCAGGGGAGAAGTGCATGAGCTGGTAGATGAGATTTATGACAGATTGACAGGAGGGACAAATGCATAAACAATACACAGGCCAGGCAAAAAAGGCACTGGAGCTTGCAGGAAAATTATCCAGAAAGCTTTCACATAATTATGTGGGAACAGAACATATTTTGGCAGGTATGATACAGGAGAAACATGGAGTGGCGAGTCAGGTGCTTGCAGATAATCAGGTGGAAGAACACAAACTTTTAGAGCTGATTGAGGATTTGATTGCACCTGGAGAAGGAGTATTGCTTCTAGACAGGGACGGCTATTCTCCCAGGACTCAAAAGGTGCTGGATACAGCAGAGAAGGAAGCGGATCGTTTTAACAGTGAGAAGATAGGAACAGAGCATTTACTGCTTTCTATTCTCAAAGAAAATGAGTCAGCGGCTGTACGTCTGCTAAATACTATGGGGGTTAATCTGCAGAAATTGTATATTGATCTTCTGGTGGCAATGGGAGAAGAAGGAAGTTTTTCCAGAGAAGAAATGAAGTCGGCCAAAAGCAGAAAGAAAAATCTTGAGGCAACCCCTGTGCTGGATCAGTATTCCAGAGATCTTACTCGTCTTGCGCTGGAAGGAAAGCTTGATCCTGTCATCGGGCGGGAAGAAGAGATACGCAGGGTGATTCAGATTTTAAGCCGCCGTGGCAAGAACAATCCGTGTCTGATTGGAGAGCCCGGGGTAGGGAAAACAGCCATCGCGGAGGGGCTTGCGCAGCAGATTTCTCTGGGGCTGGTACCCGAATCTGTATCGGGAAAGCGGGTAATTACACTGGATCTTTCCAGCATGATTGCTGGTTCAAAGTACAGAGGAGAGTTTGAAGAGCGCATTAAGAAAGTGATCCGTGAGGTAACAGGGGCAGGGAATATACTGTTGTTTATGGATGAACTGCATACAATTATTGGGGCCGGAGGGGCAGAAGGAGCTATGGATGCCTCCAATATTTTAAAACCCTATCTTGCCAGAGGAGAACTGCAGATGATCGGCGCCACCACTGTGGAAGAATACCGGAAATATATTGAGAAGGATGCAGCGCTGGAACGACGCTTTCAGCCTGTTATGGTGGAAGAACCGTCTGTTGAAGATACAATAGAGATTTTGAAAGGGCTCCGCAAATTTTATGAAAAGCATCATCAGGTGGTGATTTCAGATGAAGGCGTGGAAGCGGCAGCAAGGCTTTCTGAACGTTATGTTTCAGACCGTTTTCTGCCGGATAAGGCAATTGACCTGATGGATGAGGCGGCAGCAAGGGTGCGTCTTGCAGGAGTTAAATCTTATGCACAGTTGCAGGATATGACTCTGGAAATCAACAGTGTGTCAGAAGAAATGGAAGAAGCCATACAGAATATGGAATTGGAATTTGCTTCTGAACTTCGTGAGAAAAAGGAAAAACTGCAAAAGGAATATGAGAAGCTGCAGAAAAAGGCTAAGAAATCATTGAAACAGAAAAAAGAAGAAGTAGGTGAAAACGAAATTGCGGAAGTGGTGTCGCAGTGGACCAAAATACCTGTGAAGAGGCTTGCAGAAGAAGAAACAGCAAAGCTTCGGAAGCTGGAGAGCGTATTGCATAAGCGTGTAATCGGACAGGAAGAAGCCGTCAGTGCAGTTGCAAAAGCAGTGCGCCGCGGCCGGGTAGGTTTGAAAGATCCCAGTCGTCCCATTGGTTCTTTTCTGTTCCTGGGGCCTACGGGCGTAGGAAAGACAGAGATATCCAAAGCTTTGGCGGAGGCCATATTTGGCAGTGAAGAGTCCATGATACGAGTTGATATGTCAGAGTATATGGAAAAGCACAGTGTGTCGAAAATGATTGGTTCACCTCCAGGATATGTCGGGCATGATGAGGGAGGACAGCTCAGTGAAAAGGTAAGGCGTAATCCTTATTCTGTAATTTTATTTGATGAAATAGAGAAAGCGCATCCGGATGTCTTTAATATATTGCTGCAGGTATTAGATGACGGGCATATCACAGATTCCCAGGGCAGAAAAGTGGATTTCAAAAACACGATCATTATTATGACTTCTAATGCAGGTGCACAGTCTATTATAGAACCGAAATCATTGGGCTTTGCATCAGTAGAAGATGAAAAACATAATTATGACCGCATGAAGAGCAGTGTGATGGAAGAAGTACGCAGGATATTTAAACCAGAATTTCTGAATCGTATCGATGAAACCATTGTATTCCATACATTGAGTAAAGAAGATATGAAAAAAATCGTGACACTCTTGTCCAGGACACTGATTGAGCGGTGCCAGAATCAGATGGGCATTATTCTGCACATCAACGGAAGCGTCAAAAGCTATATTGTGGAAACTGCATATGAACCAAAATATGGGGCACGTCCTCTGCGCAGAAAAATCCAGAATGAGTTGGAAGACAGACTTGCAGAAGAAATTCTTGCGGGCAGAGTAAAAGCCGGTGACCAGGTCGAAGTCACGATGCGGAAAAAAGAAGTGGCATTTGTAGTGAACAAAGAAAAATAGTCTGGAAATAGGCAGAAAATTATAGTATAATATGACTATATCATACCATACCATGAAGATATCAACAGGAGGATAATAAAATGGCTGTAGTAGAAGAACTGATTCGGATTGAAAATAATGAGGCTCTTAGTTTTGGAAATTATAAGTTGGATAAAAAGTCTAAACTGGATAATTTTGAATTTGGAGGAGATTTGTATAAAGTTAAGACTTTTAAGGAGATTACGAAGCTGGAGCGTAACGGTATGTTTGTATATGAGTCTGTGCCTGGGACGGCAGTAGGCCAGCTTAAGGTAACAGACAGAGGAGTAGAATTTCAGGTAGAAGGACCGGAGGATGCACAGATTACTCTGGAATTGGAAGAACAGACAGAATATAAAGTTATGGTGGACCATACAGATGCGGGGCAGATGAAGACGAATCTTGGAGGAAAATTGAGCATCAGCGTGGAATTAAATGAGGGCAGCCCAATTACCGTTAGAGTTGAAAAGATAGGATAAGCATCTGTTGCCACACACAATGAATATCATCCGTGTATGCACGGATGGATGATGGAACGGAAGGCGTCTCGGAAGCTGGATACAGAAGGCTTGGAGACGCCTTAATTATGTATACGTCCACATGATGAAAGGAGCTGGTCTACGTGGCGAAATCAAAGAAAGTTACAGTATATTTCTGTCAGTCCTGTGGATATGAATCTTCCAAATGGATGGGGCAGTGCCCAGGCTGCAGAGAATGGAATACATTTGTGGAAGAAATGGTAGAAAAGAAATCGTCTGGAAAAATAAAGAGTGTTCTAGGAGGAAATGAAGAACTGAAACCTGCGAAAATTTCTGAAATAGATATGCAGTCGAAAGAACGGATAAGGACGGGTTTTAAAGAACTGGACAGAGTATTGGGCGGCGGGATTGTTTCAGGTTCCCTGGTACTGGTGGGAGGGGACCCTGGAATCGGAAAATCCACATTGCTGCTGCAAGTCTGCAGAAACCTTACAGAGAGCAGAGAGGTATTGTATATATCTGGTGAGGAATCTCTGCAGCAGATTAAAATGCGTGCCCAGCGTATCGGTGAGTTTTCGGACAGGCTTCTGTTATTTTGTGATACCAGCCTGGAACGTATTGAGCAGGTGGTGGAGCGGGAGAAGCCTCAGGTGGTGATTGTGGATTCCATTCAGACAATGTACAGTGAGCAGGTCGGTTCTGCTCCGGGAAGTGTGTCTCAGGTAAGAGAAACTACGGCACGGCTTCTTCAGATCGCAAAGGGATCAGATATTACAGTATTTATTGTGGGTCATGTGACAAAAGAAGGAGTAGTGGCTGGTCCCAGAGTCCTGGAACATATGGTGGATACTGTGTTATATTTCGAAGGTGACAGGCATGCGTCCTACCGGATTTTACGAGGCGTTAAGAACAGATTCGGTTCCACCAATGAAATTGGAGTTTTTGAGATGAGAGAAGAAGGTTTGCTGGAAGTGGAAAATCCTTCTGAATTTATGCTAAATGGCAAACCCGAGGGAGCGTCAGGTTCTGTTGTAGCCTGTTCCATGGAAGGAACACGTCCGATTTTGGTGGAAATTCAGGCGCTTGTCTGTCACAGCAATTTTGGCCTGCCAAGAAGGACTGCCGCAGGTACAGATTTAAATCGTGTCAATTTATTGATGGCAGTGCTGGAGAAGAGAGGAGGGCTTTCTCTGTCAAGTTGTGACGCCTATGTTAATATTGCAGGAGGCATTCGCATGAATGAGCCAGCCATTGATCTGGGAATTGTTATGGCTCTTGCCTCAAGCTTTCGTGATAAGGCTATAGATGAAAAAATTATTTGTTTTGGAGAGGTTGGATTAAGTGGAGAGGTCCGTGCGGTAAATATGGCACAGCAGCGGATTTCTGAGGCGAAGAAACTGGGATTTACAACTTGTATACTGCCAAAGGTCAGTATACCGGGAATGACAGATACAGAGGGAATAAAAATGATTGGGGTGGAGAATATCCGGGAAGCCATTGGATGGATTGGATGAAAAAATGGGACTGCGCACAACAGAAGGACAAATATATTATAAGGTTCAAAAGATGGAACGAATATAATATAAGTGGCTTTCGTGCAGCAGTCTCATTCTTTTTATTTCATATATTCAGAAGCAGTTTTAAGCGTATGTTTTTCGATATAATATGCGAATGGAATTGAGGACGCATAACATTGCCACGCCGCTGTCTGCAAAAACTGCCATCCACATGGATGCATAACCAGCCAGGCCAAGAATCATAACCAGTGCTTTGATAACTAATGCAAATGCTACGTTCTGCCATGCGATCCGGGTAGTAGCCCTGGCAATGTAAATGGATTGTGGAACGGCCTCCATATTGGAAGTCATAAATACGACATCAGCAGCCTCTATGGCAGCATCAGCGCCACTGCCCATGGCAGCGCCGACATCAGCGCCAGCAAGTACAGGAGCATCGTTGATGCCGTCTCCCACAAACATCACGGAACCATTTTTACTGCGGATTTCCTGGAGGCGTGATAATTTATCTTCTGGAAGCAGACGGGCATAAACTTCATCAATTCCGGTTTCCTCAGCGACTGCCTTGGCATTTTCCTGTGCATCTCCTGTAAGAATTGCGGTGGTGATATGCATTCTGTTAAGGCTGGAAATGGCATCAGAGGCTTCTGGTTTGATGGTATCTGAGATTACCAGTATGCCGGCAAACGTGCCGTTTACAGCAAGAAATACTTCTGTACCGTAAGAAATCTGTTTGTCAAACGAACAACTTACATGAAATTTTTCCATTAGTTTGCGGTTTCCGGCAAGTATTTCTCCGGCAGTAAGCTGAGCTTGAATGCCATGTCCTGCAATTTCCTGGAGCTGAGAAGGATTTTCTAACGTCAGGTTTTGCTTTTTGGCAGTGGCTGTAATGCTGGCGCCAATGGGGTGGGTAGAATGTTGTTCGCAGCTTGCGCAGAGAGCAAGAACCTCTTTTTCACTGAAGTTTCCGAAAGGAATGATCTGCTGTAATACAAAGTTTCCCTCAGTGATAGTTCCGGTTTTATCCATAACTACGGTAGAAATATTATTTAAAGCTTCTATGGAGAGTCCCCCTTTAAAAAGAATTCCTTTTTTGGAACCAGCGCCAATGCCAGAAAAAAAGGCAAGTGGAACACTCAGTACCAGTGCGCAGGGACAGCTTATTACCAGAAATGTCAGCGCAGTATAGATCCAGTGTCCCCAATCTCCTGTAATCAGAGAAGGGAAGATTGCTGTTGCAAGCGCTGCTAAAACTACAAATGGAGTATAGATTCTCGAAAAACGTGTGATAAAACGGTCAATCTTTGGTTTGCTTGCAGCTGCATTTTCCACAGAATCCAGAATTCTTGTAACCATGGAATGTTCTAATGATTTTTCCACCTGGATTTTTAATTGTCCGATTGTATTGATACAACCAGAAGTTACCTTATCACCCGGGCAAACTTTTAAAGGAACAGGTTCTCCTGTGATAGGAGAAGTGTCCAGACGGCTTTCACCTTCTATAATAATACTATCCAGCGGGATGAGGTCGCCTGGCCGGACAATCAGCAGATCGCCAGGGTGTGCGTCTTCAGCAGGAATTTCTTTTGTGGAAGTTCCGGCGATAAGGGTTACTGTTTCAGGACGCAGGTCTACAGCATCCATAATCTGAGTACGGCTGCGGGAAACGGCAGTTTCCTCGAAATATTCTCCGATTCGGTAGAAAAGCATAACGCCTACCGCTTCTGCAAATTCTCCAATGGCAAAGGCTCCCAGGGTTGCAAGGCTCATCAGAAAATTTTCATCGAAAATTTGTCCTTTGATGAGATTTTTGGCAGCAGTAAGCAGGATCTGTCCGCCCAGGATAAGATAAGTGATAAGAAACAGCATGGGAGTGAGCATGTTGTTTCCTATTTCGAAATAACTCAAAATTTCCCCTGTGATAAAAAGCAGTGTGCCTGTGAGAATTGTAATCAGGTCTCCCTGATGTTCTTTCAGCTGATGCTTTCTTTCGGATTCCTGTAATAGTTTTCTTCCTTTTTGAAGCGGCTGCTGTTTCTGAACGACGACTTCAGATTCAATAGAAGAACAGATATTTTGGAATTCTGCAATCAGTTCAGATTCTTTTTTTGCAGCTTCTGGAGTTATGGATACTCGAAGTTGTTTGGTAGCAAAGGTGAGAGTGGCAGCGTTGACACCGGGAAGCTGACTGATACGGGTTTCCATTTTTGCAGCGCAGTTGGCACAGCCAAGATTATCCACCAGGCAGGTCAATGTTATTCCGTTGGAAGGGAATGCGTCTACGCTTGGTGATGGTTCCACGTGCTGATGTTCATGTTCGCAGCAACAGGAATGATCATGTTCATGTTGGTGACTGTGTTCATGCTGATGACTATGACCATGTTGATGGCTGTGCTCATGCTGATGGCTGTGCTCATGCTGATGACTGTGTTCATGCTGATGACCTTCGTTTTGAAATTTGTGCTGATGTTCAGGATTATACATAAATACCTCCTTCATGAAAGTTATGATTAACATTTGTAATATAATAAATGCACATATGAATAAATGTTCATATGAATATTAAATCATAATAAGAGAGAGATGTCAATATAAAATTTGGTTTTTTATTCTATTAGGATTCAGGTGTCAAAAGGTGGTATTATAAATGCTTATTGGCAATTTGCACAAATAAATACAAACGTTGTGGAAACTGTCCCAGACAGAAGAATTTCTAAGTGTTCCAGCAAAAAATACTGAAATTTTACGCAACCAGCTTATATTCGCCATCCCTGGCTCAGATAAGCCTTTTCCAAACATCCTGTTTGGAAATTGCTGGTTCTAAATCGAACACTAAGAAATTCTACCTGTCAGGACAATCCACCACTTTTTGTACCTATTTGTGCAAATTGCCAGCTTCATTTTATTTCACTACCTTTTGACACCCGGATCCTATTAGGAAAGATCCTATCACGCTAAGGCGGGAACGTGTCTTACTATAGAATAAAAAAACCAAACCTAACCGTCCTAAGGAATCCCCCGTGCAAGCACGGTACCCATTAGGTAAATCCGCACGCGCACAAGAGGAAATATGCCGCTAAAGCGGCTGTGCTCAGCGCGCAAAGAGGGCAAGCCCACGTTGTTTTCTTCTACATATTTATATATACGAGATATATAAGCGAACGGCAGCCATACACCTCCGGTCTTTTGTCTCCGAGAGAACATACATTATGCAAATAGAGAGAATAATCAATAAACAGAATATTCAAACAATAATTGGAAAAACTGTTAAAAAACTTACTTTTATTTTTTGGGTAAAATTTGTTGACAATCAGGATTAAACGTGATAAGATAACATTCGTCGCTGGGAACAGCGGTCGAAAATTGTAAGTCATTGTCGCAGGTGAAAAAACTGATTGAAACAAAGATTTGCAAAAAAATAAAAAAACCTCTTGACAAGAAGAGACAGCTGTGGTAAGATATAGAAGTTGTCGCGCAAGAGAGCGGACAGGACCTTGATAACTGAACAGTGAAATAACCTTGAAAGATTCAAAAGAGTTTCCGCGAAAGCGGGGAAGCCGGGGAACCGGTTTTGAAATTCAAGAACAGCACAAAGATGCGACCTAAAAACAGTAAGCCAGAAGAGCCTGAGAAGGCAGCCTGGCAGGAGAACACTTTATATGAGAGTTTGATCCTGGCTCAGGATGAACGCTGGCGGCGTGCTTAACACATGCAAGTCGAACGAAGCGCCTGCCTTGAATTCCTTCGGGAAGGAGAGGCCTGCGACTGAGTGGCGGACGGGTGAGTAACGCGTGGGCAACCTGCCCCGCACTGGGGGACAACAGCTGGAAACGGCTGCTAATACCGCATAAGCGCACAGCTTCGCATGAA
>CAJTCY010000018.1 GCA_910575075.1 Lachnospiraceae bacterium | reverse complement strand
TGAATCTTTCAAGGTTATTTCACTGTTCAGTTATCAAGGTCCTGTCCGCTCTCTTGCGCGACAACTTCTATATCTTACCACAGCTGTCTCTTCTTGTCAAGAGGTTTTTTAAACTTTTTATTTTTCTTAATCTCTTTCTCTTTGTCGCTCTGTCGCGACCGAGTTATATACTAGCATGTCTTATTCCACTTGTCAATACTTTTTTATACTTTTTTTACACTTTTTTACAAAATATGTTATAACCCGTTTTTTCACGCACCGTTATTAAATAATCATAATTACAAAATGCATTTATATCATTATCCCATTGATAAATTCTTCAATTATATTATTTTCATACAAAAATTTCAAAAAAATATTATGATCAATAGTATCCATCATCTGTCTTCCCCATTCGCTTCCCTGACAAAGCACAACCAGCAAAAACAAGAGCCAAACTACCAGCAATCCCTGAACAAGTCCTATGGCAAGCCCTCCTAAGCGATTGATACTGCTTAACACGGGAAGTTTCGAAAATAAATCCAGCACATGTACTAATATAAACAATATCACAAAAACAATAAAAAAGGACAGTGCCCATGCTGCACGCTGTAAAATCTGCTCCGCCACAAATTCCCCCAGCTTCTCATATGTACCTGACTCTTCCAGCAGCCCATTCGCCTGTTTTACCATATTCGCGCCCAAAAAGTCCCGGATTTCAGAAGGAACTTCCATCCCGAAAATTGTAACCTTGTCATCATTCTGCTTATTTTCTTCCTGCCCCTTCTGATGAATCGTCTTTGCTGCATTTTCCTGTATATATTCTGTACATTTTTCCTGGATCACCTGATCTAACGATGTACTGTTTTTTAAAAAATCAGCCGTGTGAGGAGCCAGCGCTGTAGCCAGTCCTATCGTCAGAAATATTGCCACCAGTGAAAACAGTACCCTCACCAGCCCCCGCAAATATCCATGTAATCCAAATCCAGCTAAAATCACCAGCACTACTACAAACAGCATATCCATATTGTTCACTCCTATTTCAGTCTGACCTTCTGTGTCTCGCCCTCTATCCAAAAAACATAATCCTTTGTTCTGCCGGCAGACATAATTTTCCAGATATGCTTTTTAAAATTTCCATGGAATTTCTCAATTCCACGCAGTGTGTAAATCACGCATTCTGAATCAGCGCGCACACACACCTCATCATTTTCCAAAAAAACAACTTCCTGATATCCAATGTCAAAATCTTTCGTCAGAACCTTTGAACCTTTCAAATCAAATACACATAATCTATGAGACTCTTTTTTATTTTCATTGTCAAAGACAAATCCCACGTACGCTTCATTATAGAAGATACTCTGAATTTCCTGATCCAGAGAAATTTCTGTTTTTACCTGCGGTTTCTGCTCACCTTCAAATATCACTGCTTTGCCATTTCCAAAAGCCGCCATCACATCGTTAGTAAGAAATTCCACTTTGGGAAAAATCATATTATCATAAGAATACTGACACACAATATTATCAATCTCATTTTGTCCTGCAGAACCAAAATTATAGAAAATAACAGTAGTTTTTACATTTCCATCATTGACATCCAGCAATGAAACCGCCAGCTTTCTGCCATCATTAGAAATACTGATGTCCACCGGATATCCTGTATTCTCTGTATGCAGTTCGCCTTCTGCGAGAAATTTCCCCTCTCTGTTATAAACATGAATATAGCCCGTTCCATTCTCTTCCATAAGGACCGCTACTTCTCCCTGATTTGCCACCTGCACCCGCTGGATTGGCATAGTAGTCCTGATTTCTCCACAGGGTCCATTGGTATCCATGATATAAACTTTTTCACCTTTGCTGTCTGCGATCACTGCATAACTTTCACAAATATCGACCATAGGCGACTGCATTTCATAGGGCTGGCTCCAAATCATATGATTGTCGGCATCTATACAAGAAGCACCGTCCTTACTATATTTAATCATATTTTCATTAAATGCAGCAAACAGTGTTCTATCAGAATCTTTCCGTTCCACAGAACTTAAAATCTCATAGTCTCTATAACTTCTGGTCTGTATGTAAATATAAATCCCCATCAATGTCCCTAACAGCAAAATAACCACAAGCGCCGTCAGAAGCAGAATTCTCCTGCGGTGCCTGTGGATTTTTCTATTCATTTCATTTATATCTGATGATTTTACCACCCGGTATGCTTTTTCGTCCAAATCTGCACCTCCAAATCTCAGTATAGCATACTCCGGCATTCTTTGCATTAAATTATTTTTATGGAAGCAGCAGCCGCTGTCCCGCAAAAATTTTATCCCCATCTTCGATGCCATTGACTTCTTTCAGCGTCTGTATCATACTCTCATTTTTATAGACATTCATACAAATAGTACTCAATGTATCTCCTGGCTGTACAGTATAATAACGTGGTTCACTGACCTGTCCTGCTGTTTCCTGAGGCTTGTCCTGGGCATCTTCCTGTTTAATATCTTCTTCCTGGGTGTTATCTTCCTGGCCGCCGCCTTCTGGAGATTTATTTTCCTGAGACGCGGTGTCTTCTGGCTCTTCTTCCTTATTACCCACCGTCTTTTCTTCCTGTTCAGGATCTGCCGAAGCGCCTTCTGCCTGAGCATCTGCAGGTCCTGAATTTCCGTCTGGTTCCTGGGCGCCTTGAACTGCTCCTCCCTTTATATTATCTGAGGCTTCTGTTGAATCTTCAATACCCCCATCCTTTTTTTCACCAGCACTTCCAGAATTCTGCTGATTATCCAAGGGTGATACCTGAGATTCAACACTTTTCACTACCAGCTCATTATCATCTATAGTTTCCTTCTTCGGCACAGGCTCTTCTGGATTTATCACCCGCAGGACTTCTTCTACCTGCTGCATTTTCTTATAATTATTAATAGTGCTAATTCCAATTACACAGATAACTACCAGAAAAAAGGAGGATGCTGTGTACAAAAGCCTTCTGCTCTGCCTCTCCCTGCTCCTGCCCTGGCGTTCCAAAATTGTTCTCCGATATGCCTCCAATGCCTCTTCTGCCTGACTTTTCGGTTCTTCTAAATTACTCTTGGCAAGTATCTTGTCCTGTGAAGATGTTTTTGTTCTGGAGAATCCCTCCCGCATTCTTCGTTCCGCCTTTTTCTCCTGCTTGCGCATTTGTTCAAGCATTGCCTGAGCGTCGCGTTCTGCCTGACGGGAATTTTCCTTTTTTTCAAAAGCCTCTTCTGCCGCCTGCATCGGTTCTTCTGTTTGTTCCTCATCCTGAGATTCTAATTCCTTTTCAGGAACCTCTTCCTGCATCTGTGCTGTCTTCAATTCTTCTAAAAGTTTCTGCTCTTCTTCACGCTTGCAGATCATATATTCCTGCATGGCGAGATTTTTCTCATAATATATATAATATCCTTCTCTTTTCTGAAGATAGCCCTGTTCATACACAAAAAACAATTCTTCTTCCTCAAGAATATCCATAAGCATGAGAATCTTGTCCCTGCCGGAAAAATACTTCCGATGCGCTGCTTCCACCGCCGGAGACAGCTCCATAACCTGTCCTGACTTTGCCAAAAACCAACCCACAATTTCCAAGTCTGGAAAATACTGTTTTTCCTCTTTGTAAATATAATCCCAAAAACTATCATCCAAAGAAATGGATTCCCACTGAAAAACAGCCTCGGTACACTCCACCAGTCCGCTGATAAAAGTATAGCGGATATCTTTTGCCACCTGGCTTTTACCCAGAAAAACTGCCGCACATCTATCCTGACTTTTTGCCGCATTTTTAAGATATGTATGTACATAGTCTTCCAAATAAATTTTGTGCCGCCCTCTTGGGCTGCCCTCCTGCCGGATATTTTTGGGCAGACAGATGGTTTCTTCGTTTCTGTTCCGGTTTTCTTTTGCTGATTCTTCTTTACAAATTATTTCAATCATGCTGTCACCTCTTTTTCCCAATGGTAGCACACATGATCTGCATTTTTTGGAAATCCCTGTCACACCTCCAAAAAACTTCTCGACTAAAAACCGCAATATGTGATTGTTTCAGACAAGTTACAACTCTGTTCTGCCCTCCAAAGCGCGCAGCAATGTCATTTCATCTATATACTCCAGGTCACCGCCCACCGGAACTCCGCTGGCAATTCTTGATACCTTGATGCCTGTAGGTTTGATAAGCTTACTGATATACATTGCTGTTGTCTCTCCTTCCAGACTGGAATTGGTGGCAATGATAACTTCATCCACATCTTCTTGCAGGCGCTGTATCAGCTCTTTTAATTTTATATCACCTGGCCCGATTCCCAGCATAGGAGAAATCGCCCCATGCAATACATGATATACGCCTTCATATTTATTGGTTTTCTCATACGCTGCCAGATCTCTGGTATCTTCCACCACCATAATGGTTTTATGATCTCGCTTTGTATTTTTACAGATCGGACATAACTCATCATCTGTAAGCGTGTAGCAGGATTGACAGTATCTTACTTTTTTTCTGGCTTCCAAAATGGCCGAAGAAAGCTTTTCAACATGCTCAACCGGCATATTCAAAATATGAAAAGCAAGCCGCTGCGCCGACTTGCTTCCAATTCCAGGCAGTGAAGATAATTCTTCAATCAATCTGCTTATCTGTCTGCTGTAATAATCCATGCAATCCTCCTGGTTACTATTATACTGACCGTTTGGCGTTTAGACTGATAGCCAGCGAAAGTACGCTAGTTCCTCACAAAATAATTCCAATTAAAAAGGAAATCCTGCGCCCAGTCCTCCGGTAATCTTGGACATAGACTGCTGAGACGCTTCTTCAATCTGCCGCAGTGCTTCATTGGTCGCTGCCATAATAAGATCCTCCAGCATCTCGATGTCATCTGGATCCACCACTTCCTCTGCCAGTTTGACTTTCGTAACTTCCTTTTTTCCGGAGATGGTAACTTCTACTGCTCCGCCTCCGGCAGAAGCCGTAATTTCCTTTTCCTCCAGCTCTTTGGTGGCTTCCTCCATCTGTTTCTGCATTTTCTGCGCCTGCTTCATCAGATTATTCATATTGCCGGGCATACCTCCCGGAAATCCTCCGCGTTTTGCCATTTATATATCCTCCTGCTCTTCAATTGTGATTTCCATATTTATGATTTTCTCAAGATCCACATAAGACTCTTCAAAGGGACGGCTGGTTTCATTTAACACAATTTTGAAAGGCACATCCTTACCTGTCTTTTTTGACATGGCAGTTTTCAGTTCTTCCAAATGTTCCTCTGTATTTACAAAAGCTTCTGCTACCTCATCTTCCAACACAAGCGAAAGCTGTCCGCCTTCTGTCATGGAAGGTCGTGCCATTCGGAGATAATTTTTAAGCCCTCCAGAAAGTTCTTCTACAATCGACCGCCAGCTCTTTACCACCTGCTGCACATCCTCTGGAACAGCCTTTGGCAGCCTCGGCGGTATATGATCCTGTGTTCGTTGTGTACGATCCAAAATTTCCGGCGAACTGCCAGCAGGATAAACTGCTGGAATTCCTTCCTCCATTTTTTGTTCCAGTTGTGCAACCCGAAGCACCAAAGAGTCATAATCCTGCTCCATCTCCGGTTTACATAATTTGATCAAGGCGATTTCTATCAGCACCCGTTTCTGTACTGCATACCGAATTTGATTGGATAGTTCCGAAAACACACGAATGTAGCGCATAAGCTGTACCGTCTCCACCATCCTCGCCTCTTCCTTCAGTAATATCAGATTTTCACTGGAGACATCCAGTACATCCTCCATATTATCAGAGCTTTGTAATAAAAGCAAATTTCTCAGATACCAGGTAAAATCTATGACCAGCTGCCCTGGCTCCCGCCCCTGAATCATCAGTTCCTCTAGCTGAGAAATCACACCGCAGATATCTTTATCTATCATTTTCCGCAGCATTTTGGAAAAAACTTCTGTGTCAACGGCTCCCAGTACCTCCAATACACGATCATAAGTAAGGCTCTGTCCCAGATAAAATGCGATGCATTGATCCAAAAGACTCAGTGCGTCACGCATAGAACCATCTGCTGTCCTGGCGATATACTGCAGCGCCTTTGGTTCCACCTGTATCTGCTCTCGTTCCATAAGATCTGTCAGACGTTCGGAAATAGTATCTATGTTAATACGCCTGAAATCATATCTCTGGCACCGTGAGAGAATCGTAACTGGAATCTTATTGGCTTCTGTGGTGGCAAGAATAAAGATTACATAAGAAGGAGGCTCCTCCAGAGTTTTCAGCAATGCATTAAAAGCTCCTATAGATAACATATGAACCTCATCGATAATGTATACTCTGTATCTGCCCTCAGTCGGCGAATATGCCACCTCTTCACGGATCTCGCGGATATTATCCACACCGTTATTAGAGGCGGCATCTATCTCTACCACATTCATGGAACTGCCCGCTGCAATTGCCTGGCAGGAAGGGCAGTTCCCACAGGGACTTCCGTCTGTAGGATGCTGACAGTTTACTGCCCTTGCAAAAATTTTGGCAATGGTAGTTTTTCCTGTCCCTCTCGTTCCACAAAACAGATAAGCATGTCCCACTCTGTCTGCTTTAATCTGATTTCTCAATGTAGTAACAATATGTTCCTGGCCTTTGACATCTTCAAATTGCTGAGGCCGGAACTTGCGGTATAACGCAGTATACGACATATTTAATCTCCAAAACTAATGCCCATCAGTTTGGCTTCCTTAATGATCTTAGAATCTGGCTCTACAGTCTTAAGCTTGCCTGCCACATCCGCCAAAGGCACTTTCTTGGTATTTCCATTAATCATAGCAACCATATAACCATAATCTTCTTTCAGAATCAGGTCTGCCGCTGCTGCACCCAGCCTGGTACAAAGTACACGGTCATAAGGGCAGGGACTTCCGCCACGCTGTGTATGTCCGGGAACAGTCACACGGACTTCACATCCTATTTTCTCCTGAATCCGCTCTGCAACCTCATAAGAGACAGAAGGATATTTGTAATTTTTCTTCTTTTCCTTCAATTCCTTTTTGCTGAGAGCTGCGTCCTCCTTGGAGATTGCGCCTTCTGCGACAGCAAGTATCGTAAATCCTTTTCCAGCCTTGCTTCTTGCCTCAAGAGCGCCAATTACTTTGTCAATGTCATAAGGAATTTCTGGAAGCAGGATAATATCAGCGCCTCCTGCAATTCCTGCATACAGAGTGAGCCATCCTACCTTATGTCCCATAACTTCCACGATAAATACACGGTTGTGAGACGCCGCAGTAGTATGAATACAGTCAATTGCCTCTGTAGCAATATTGATGGCGCTCTGGAAACCAAAAGTTACATCTGTGCCATAAATATCATTGTCAATGGTTTTCGGCAGATGAATCACATTCAGTCCTTCCTCACGCAGCAGATTCGCTGTTTTCTGTGTTCCATTACCTCCCAGAATTACCAGACAATCTAAACGAAGTTTATAGTATGTCTGTTTCATTGCCTCTACCTTGTCCAGTCCATTTTCATCCGGCACCCGCATCAGCTTAAACGGCTGCCTGGAGGTTCCGAGAATCGTACCGCCCTTTGTAAGTATTCCGGAAAAATCATCGGACGTCAGCAAACGGTAATTTCCATAAATCAGACCTTTATAGCCTTCATAGAAACCATAAACCTCTAATTCCTCCACATTTTTGCTGAGCCCTTTGACAACTCCGCGCATTGCGGCATTCAATGCCTGACAATCGCCACCACTAGTCAACATTCCAATTCGTTTCATGACTTCACATCCTTTGCGTTTTCTTTATTTTTCACTATGATTAATAATTATATCCCATATTTTTACTCTTCACAAGATTTTTCATTTGCATTTTTCAAAATATTTGTTATACTCTATGTAGTAAGCATATCTGGAGGAGTACCCAAGTGGCTGAAGGGTCTGGCTTCGAACACCAGTAGGCCGGTAGTCCCGGCGCGGGGGTTCAAATCCCCCCTCCTCCGTTTTTTCCCAGGACATAAATCAATTACATACATAATAATTTTTTAAGAAAGGTATCCTGTATTTATGAAAAATTTTTTCCTTCTTTCATTATGTCTGTGCACCTGCATGTCAATGCTGGCAAGCTGCGGCGCCCCTAGAACAGACGCCGCTGATTCCATCAAAGCGATCTATGATTTATATATTCTGGGAGACACCAGCGGAATTTCTTCTCTGGGCATGACTGATGAAGATATTGCTGCGGCGCAGAAAAACTATGACGATTCTCTCAGAGAAACCATTCGCGCCAATTTTGCCGCCAGCGGTCAGGAAATCAATGAAAATACATTAGATAAGCTCTGTTCTGTCAGAAAAGACGCCCTTGCCAAAATGAACGCCACTGCGGAAATCATTGAAGAATCTGATGGAAAAGCTACCGTTGTGATCCATACCACTTATTTTAATGAAGCTTCTCTTGATGCTGACGCTTTTTATGACGCAAAAGAAGAATCCCAGCAGTTAGATTTTGAAACGCAGGAAGAACAACAGGTTTTTCTTATGAATGCTTATACACAGAACCTGATTGAAGCTTACCAGGATGTAACCCCTTCTGAGAGCACCACAGACATTACGGTAGAATGCGTAATCCAGCATAAAACCTGGGTTCCAGCCAATATGTCTTCTTTTGGCTCCGATCTTGCCTCCGCTATTGCGGGACAGCACTAGTTCTATTTTTTTCTGTTCAGACATAAGATATAGAAAGCTTTATGGGAGTATGTCAAATGTCTGAATTTCATCGAATGATCACATACCTCTATCTATATGAACAAGGAATCAAAAGCCGAAACATAGGATTTGCAAAAGTAGAAAAAAGGGACCAGCGATGTGCCCTTGAAGTACATATGAAAAACACCGGGTGCAGCCTCTCTCCTGTACAGGTGTATTTTTATGTAGGAAAAGGCAAGCAGTTTGGCGGAATTTTTCTGGGGAATTTCGTACTAAACCGTGGCAGCGGAGAATTTAAAACCGTTCTCAATGCAGAAAATATAAAAGACAGCGGATATCCTCTGGATGATATAAAAGGAATTTACATACCTCTCACCGAACGCTCCATGCTGGTTAGTCAATGGGACGACGATGAATTTCAAAGAGAAGCTTTTACTGATCTCGCTGACTTATCTGATGACAATATGGCAGAAATTTCACCCCCAGATATTTCTGAAATGCCGGAAACTCATTTATCTTCACAAGTATCAGCAGATGATGGATTGCCGGAAAAACCTGATATAAAAAATGTTCCGGAAACTTCCTTCCTGACAGGTAAGGAGACAAACATGCCAGAAGCAGAAATTCCCGATGCAGCAGACGGCACAGACAGTCCACAAGCGCTGGATTCTTCTGAGATAACAGACAATTTTGTCCCCTCAGATTCTTTAACAGAAGATAAAAAAGAAGATTTACATGTTGCAGAGACGGAAATGGAAACTTCATCTCCAAAAACAATAGACGCCCTAAAAGCCGTGGAAGCTCTTCCCTTGAAAGACCGCAGAACAGGAGGCTTTCACAGCGTGGGTAAAACGGCCCGCACAGCTCAGACGCATCATAAGTCAGAGCCTGTGTCAGATTCTGATCATACCAAATCTGACACTCCTGAAGACTGGATGCTCCGCTGGCGTTTCATATTGGAAAACTTTCCGGTAATGACGCCTTTTTCCGGCGATGATACGACTCTCTGTGTAAGATTAGAGCTAAAGGATATACGCCAGCTTCCCAGACAATACTGGTACTTTGGAAACAATAGTTTTCTTCTCCACGGTTTTTTCAATTACCGCTATATCATTCTGGGCATGACAGAAGAATTCGGGGTAAAAAAATGGTTCATTGGTATTCCTGGCGTTTTCCAGAATCCCGAACGGGTTATGGCCGCTCTCTTCGGTTTTCCAGAATTCCGCAGTGAAAAGCCGTCGCCAATCAATACAGGGCAATTTGGTTACTGGTACCGGTATCTCAATGAACTGTCTCAGCCACCGAAAAAAACTCCTTCCTAAGATTCAGATTTTTCTTCGGCCAGCAGAGCGTATACTTCATGGTCTTTCCATGCACCATGAAGTTTTACGCTCTGCCTTTTGGTTCCCTCACGCACAAATCCCAATCCCTCTAACAATTTCCTGGAAGCCGTATTCTCTGGCTGCACCTGCGCCTCCATCCGGTGAAGTTTCATTTCCTCAAAAGCAATACGTATACATTGTATAATGCTTTCTTTTGCATAACCCCTCTTCCAGAATCTCTGGTCAAATTTATATCCTAATTCACATGACAGATAGGGACCCCAGCAAATATGCTGAAATGATACCGTGCCGATAATCTGCTCCTTCCTGCCTTTCTCATATACCCAAAAGCGAACGGCCGACTGTTTGACAGCCAAATTGTACTCGCAGTGCAGCAACGTTTTCTGATATTCTTCTGTATAAAAGTTCTCCGGACGGTCTATCTCATACTGCTCAAAAATACTTCGATTATCCAAATAAAACTGCAGCACCTGACTTGCCGCTGTGCTGGGCAGAATTTTCAATACGAGCCGGCTGGTTTCATAATTCATTTTCATTTGCATATTCCCCTGATTTATTTTAAACTAATATTTAAATCTAATTTTATCACAAATTAACAGGAGTGCATATGGAGCATATGGAACAGAAAGAAAAATTTATGAAAGAGGCTATTCGCCAGGCACGAAAAGCCGCAAAAATTGATGAAGTCCCTATCGGCTGTGTTATTGTGTATGAAGATAAAATCATCGCCAGAGGGTATAACCGGAGAAATACAGATAAAAATACGCTTGCTCATGCAGAACTCTCCGCTATCAGAAAAGCCAGCAAAAAACTCGGTGACTGGAGACTGGAGGGATGTACCATATACGTTACCCTTGAACCATGCCAGATGTGTGCCGGAGCGATTGTTCAGGCACGGATCGACAAAGTTGTCATCGGCAGCATGAATCCCAAAGCCGGATGTGCCGGTTCTGTGCTGAATCTGCTGCAAATGTCTGCTTTCAACCATCAGACAGAATTAGAAAGAGGCATGCTGGAAGAAGAATGTTCTCGCCTGCTCAGTGATTTTTTCAAAAATCTGCGGGAAAAAAAACGACGGGAAAAGAAAATAATATAAATGCCCCTTCGGGCTGTTGACTTTTTTCCTGAAACACGCTATACTTAAATCTCCGAGCAGCCGGGGCGGCAGCGGTGCCCTGTACCAACAATCCGCTATAGTTGGGGTGATGCTCTGCCCCGGGTTTGTGACTGTGGGGCTGCCTTTTATAAGTGGTGATGACGTTTGGGTCTTACGCAATGGAAATCTGTGAACCGTGTCAGGTTGGGAACAAAGCAGCACTAAGCAGAACCTTTCATGTGCCGTGAGGTTGCCTGAACCGAGCTAACTGTAGAAGTAACGTCCATGGTCAGAATTCAAAGCAGAGCGCTCGGATTTAAAATTTTAAACATAAACTATATTTGGAAGAATTTTCAAATCCTTTTGTACTTGACAGATACGTACAAAGGGATTATATTTATTTTGTAAGCAATAATAATTACTATTATCTTTATGGAGGGAATATCATTGACCAAGCACAGCCGTCAGAGAGAATGTATCAAAGAATTTCTGACAAACCGCTTTGACCATCCCACCGCCGAAACTGTATATTTGAATGTAAAAAAACAATTTCCAAATATCAGTCTGGGGACTGTATACCGGAACTTGTCCCTGCTGACTGACCACGGAGAGATTCGAAAACTCTCCACGGGAATAGGACCAGACCGCTTTGATGGAAATACGAATCCTCATTATCATGTACTTTGCACGCAATGCGGCAGTGTTCTGGATCTTAATATGGAAAATATTGACCACATCAATACCCTTGCTGGAACACAGTTCGAAGGTGAGATCTCAGGGCATGTTACTTATTTTATTGGAAAGTGTCCTGAATGTCTGAAAAAAGAAAATCAAAAATAATGTTGACATACACAGACAGGTATGTTATCTTAATAACAGTAATAATTACTGTTATTACCGAGAAATAAAATTAAATTCATATAAAAGAAAGGAAGACAAAAGAATGAAAAAATTTGTATGTAATGTATGCGGTTATGTTTATGAAGGAGATGCAGCACCAGAGAAATGCCCACAGTGTAATGCACCAGCTTCCAAATTTACAGAGCAGACTGGAGACAGAAGCTGGGCTGCTGAGCATGTAGTAGGCGTTGCACAGGGATCTTCTGATGATATTATGGAAGATTTAAGAGCAAACTTCAACGGAGAATGTACAGAAGTCGGCATGTATCTTGCAATGGCAAGAGTTGCTCATAGAGAAGGATATCCTGAAATTGGTTTATACTGGGAAAAGGCTGCCTACGAAGAAGCAGAGCATGCTGCAAAATTTGCTGAGTTATTGGGTGAAGTTGTTACTGACAGCACCAAGAAGAATCTGGAAATGCGTGTGGAAGCTGAAAACGGCGCAACTGCTGGTAAATTTGATCTGGCAAAACGCGCAAAAGCTGCAAATCTTGACGCAATCCATGATACCGTTCACGAGATGGCTCGTGACGAGGCAAGACACGGTAAGGCTTTCGAAGGACTTCTTAAGAGATACTTTGGATAGGCCAAAAACAGCATAAAATCAGCATTTATAGCGCTTTTGGGTGTGTGGGAAATTCCACGCACCCTTTTTACATATATAATTTTAAAAAACAGTTGAAAAAATTTAATCTGGCGTTATAATTAAAACTACAAAAGCATTGGCATAGTTACAATGGAAACGGAGGGAAAAAATGTCAGCAGATATAAATAATGTATTAGACTCCATGGAAAATGCTTTAAGACTGCAGATTCAGGCAAATGCCGAAAGGCGCTCTGCAAAAGCTGAACAGGAGGAAAAGGAATTTAAAGAAAAACTGACCCGAGCCTATACCAGTAAAATGGAGCTTGAAGGTAAAGTGTCCGGCGTTAAGGGAGCTCAGGACGCTGTGCGCCGAGACCAGCTCATGACATTAATGATGGCAGGTTTTTAACCTTTTTGCACAGCAGAGGCTGTTACAGAAACAGCGTCAGATATACCTTATCGTGTTCCATTCTATTGGCGAAACACGATAAAATATATCTGACGCCATGCTTCAGCTGCCCGTGACAGAACATAAGAATATTATTTCATCAATGCCCGAAGCAGCATGATATGATACTCTTCATCTTTAATAATTCTTGCCAATACGGCATTAACGCAATCATCTTTTATCATTTTTATATGTGCTTGGTACTGGTTTATTGCTGCTTTTTCTGCTTCTATATCTGCCAGCAGCATGCTTTTTACCTGTTCTGGAATCTTCAAATACTCTGGTGTCCACATTTTCCGTCTTCCATCACGGAATTTTGCTGTAAAATCAATATTTCCTCCCAATAAGACGATTAGTTCTCCCAATTTCTGCAAATGCATCATTTCTGCCATAGCAATCCCAAGAAGGGTTTTTGCCAGAGAACAATTTCCGCAAGAAATACGGTTTTCATTATTGATATATTGAGTTATCGCAGATAATTCCGACACGGCGCCACAGTAGTCAATACTAAGCATGTTTGCGTACGCAAGATTTTTCTCCCTCACCTGTGTCGGCGGATATGGCAAATCCATCATAATAGGCCCTATGCCCATAAAGTTACAATCATTGAGCAGAACATTCTCTTTTCCTTCCATAGACAGCATCTCCTCTATCACCTTCTAAATGTTTCTATGATAATATATTGCTTTTTTAAGATACTGTGCATTTTTTATAAAAGATTACTACTCCATCCAGACAGATTTTTAAATGGCTTTGAGATAAAAATATTTCCTCTTGCCGGAAATCATCAGCGAGCGATAAACAGCACCCCTAAGGTTCCAGGACCGCAATGACTGGAAATTACACTTCCGGCACGTGTTTCAATAATTTCCTGAAACACAGATAACTGCTCAAGATCATCAAGCACTTCTTTTACAAGTTCAGGCGCACAGCCGGAATGTGTGATAAATACACGCGTCGGCCTTGCATTCCTCAGTTCTGGTTCCAGATCCTGCACATATGATTTTACTACTTTCGGCAAACTTCCCCGGTATTTTTTGCTGACTTCCATTTTCCCATTCTGTACTACAATTTTAGGATGAAGTTTTAACATTCCTCCGGCAAGCGCAGCCATACTGCTGCATCTGCCTCCCCGGTGCAGATAAGTCAGTGTATCAATCACAAAACTGCTGCGCACCCGTGGCTTCAATTCTTGCAGCTTCTCTGCAATCTCTGCTGCTTCCATACCAGCTTCCGCCATACAGGCAGCTTCAATAATCAAAAGTCCAATTCCTGTAGACAAATTCTGAGAATCAATCGTAAATACACGGTCAGAAGCTTCCAGCTCTTCCCCTGCAAGACGCATGACATTCAAAGAGGCAGACATACTTTCAGAAATTGCAAAACATAAAAGTTCGTTTTCCTGTTCCAACAGCGGTCTCATACATTCCACTGCATCCTCAATGGTAGGTGCCGCTGTTTTTGGCGTGGTTTTATTTTTATCGGACCATGAAAAAATCTTTTCTGGTGTGATATCCACGCCATCTTTGTAGTCTTTCTCTCCCAGCAGTACATGCAATGGAAGAATATTGATACTGTATTTTTCTAACAATTCCTGTGACAAATCACAGGTACTGTCTGACAAAATTTTTACCATAATCTCTTCTCTTTTCTTTTCACTGTAAAAATAACTTTATCCACGACAAACTACTGCATTAACTGCCTGTGCTAATTTAACAGCTGTTGCTAATATATCCATTTTGTATCTTTTTTCAAAAAGTACCTGGTTTTTCTGTTACCGATTATCCAAACTTCCGCTTTAACGCCCGTTCTGTGGGAATAATCGGAAGAATCATCACCAGACACTGTAACATACACAGAATACCTCCTGCAGCTCCCACTGTTTCTATGTCCCTGCCCACAATAATAAGCATAACAAGTACCGATACCAGAAGAAGAACCAGCCCCCAGCGATACCAGATCCTGCCAAAATACAGATGCGCAAACCGCCACGCTTCTATACTTCTCGTAGACCGTGAAGTCCGATATCCATAGACATTATTAATATTTTTAGGCGGCTTATGCATAAACAGACTGCCTGCCACAATCATTGTCACTGGAATCAAAAGATTCATCACCAGCATAAAAAGCCAAAAATACATAACTATTCCTCCCGTCTGCCACACCGCTATTAATGCTATTTTAAATACAGATCCGTCTGCTTCCTGTCTTATCAAAAAAATTACAGCACTCCCTTTTTCATTTGGCGCTCATGTTTTTGCTTCATTGATTCCTCCTATAATTGACAATTCGCCTTCAAAGGGGCTTTCAGCTTGTATCTCCAGATATTTAGTATTACTAAATAAAAGTCTATCATATGTGCACATATATGTCAATCTTTGACTCTTTCCAAGAAGTCTTTGAAGAACAAGCTTTCCATACTGATTCTATGCAGCCAGATCCTTCCTTGTATATACAGTATACGCAGTACAAAAACCAGCTATTAAAACACCCGTCCCCAGAACTGCTGCCCCCGCAAAAATTTTTCCTGTACTGAACAAATCCGAAGCATTTGCATAAGAAAAGGGGCTAAACAGCTTATAATCTGACAAATCCGGAATTACCCTTGCGATGAGATCGTAGGCATACAAAAGCATAACGATACCCAAACCTATTCCCAGTTTATTTTTTCTTTGAAACGCAGATACGGCAAAGCAGATACCCGCAATCTCTATCTGCATCAAAAGCTGCATTTCATGATACAGAAAAAACTCCTGTAACCGCATTTCTTCTCCTAAAATGCCAATTCCCAGAAGATAGAGCCCAATGCAATTTAAATTCAATAGAAAAATATTTGAAATAACTGCTCCGCCTTTTGCCAGCACCACTTTTCCTCTTTTCAGAGACAACGTAAACAAAAATTCGCTGGTATGTCCATCTTCCTCTTTTGAGAGCATATTGGTACTGACAATGGCCGCAAACATAGCTCCTCCCAAAGCATGGATTGTTCCTACTTCCGCCGCATAAAATCCTGGCAGTGTTCCTATACTCAGCTGACTCATACCAAACGCATCTGAAAAGGCCCCCATAGAGGCAAAATTCTCTGCCATATTTTCCATGCTGTCCTGCATACTGGAAAAAAGCAGAATGCAGGCCATTCCCATACCTCCAACACAGGCAGACCATATCAACAGTGTTCTCATATATGTCTTCATTTCATGTTTATATATTGTTTTCATAAGATGCCTCCCTCTGCTTTTCCTGATAAAAATGCAAAAAAATTTCATCCAGAGATGGTTCTTCTATCAAAATATCCTGAATATCATATCCGGACAATTCTTTCAGCAGCTCTCTCAAATTTCCTCTGTAAATATAGCTTTCCTGTTTGCCATCCTGCACAAACTGAACTCGTTTCGCACTTGTCCTTGTAAGATTTGCCACTGTATCCATGCACTGCAGCCTGCCCTCTTTCATAATCGCCACATTTTTACAATAACCTTTTATCTCCGAAAGTACATGTGTAGACAACAGGCAGGTAGCGCCTTCATTCACATACTCCTGGATCAATTTAAAAAACTCTGTCTGCATCAAGGGATCTAATCCGCTGGTTGGTTCATCAAACACAAACAGCTTTGGCTTGTGCTGCATCGCACAGATAATCCCAACTTTTTTGCGGTTACCCAGGGACAAATCACAAATTTTCTTATTTACATCTACCTGCAGGCGTTCACATAATTTCCTGGCTTCTGTTTGGCAGTCTCTCTCTCTCACATCGGCAGCCATTTTTATCAGTTCTTTCACTTTCATGCTTGAATAGAACATCGTTTCTGAAGGCATATAACCTATGTCACTTAGGATTTGTTCTCTATGTTTTCTGATATCTTTGCCCAAAATATTAATGCTCCCCTCTTGAAACTGAATCAATCCCAGCATAGAGCGTATAATTGTGGATTTTCCTGCCCCATTAGGTCCCAGAAATCCAAAGACATCTCCTTCTTCTACCTGAAAGCTCACATCTAAGACGCCTCTGTGCTTCCCATAATATTTAGTCAGATTTCGTATTTCTATTAACTTGTTCATTCTTTCCTCCTTGCCCTGTATTTTTTTAATTTAAATTTAATTTTTTTGCGCTCCTTTTAATCTTTTATAACAATAATACATAAATCTGTTCTTTTACTGATTTATCTATATACTAACAATCATCATATGATATCGCAACTCTAAGTTGTATAAACAGAACTTTTTTCGACTGAGATACAGGAACAAACACCATCTTATCCCCTTTCTGCCCAGAGGGTTCTTTATTTTATAGCAAGATACTTTTACGCTTTAGTGTAACAATGTCTTTTCTATAGAATAAAAAAATATGGATTTAACATTGCAAGCCAATGTCAAACCCACATTTAATAAGCTGGAAAAATAGAATCATTCTTCACTTTTTATTTTTTCTTTTTCATATCTGGCAGTGTTTGCTCTTCCAAGCATTCCAACAGTTCTATGTACTCTGGCAATATTATATCCTTTTGCACCTCTGGTTTCTCTGGATCAGGTATTGTCTCCTGAATCTTCAAATCCTCTGTAATAGGGGGATTATTCGGAATTTCAATAATCTCCGGCTTAGAAGGATTCTCTGGCTTAGAAGGAGTTTCAGGTTTCGGTCCTATTTCCTGTTCCTCTGAATCATCAGGGATAACCATGTCCCCGGGTTCTTCGGAATTATCTGGTTTGGGCACATCCTCTTGTTCCCCTGAATTATCAGATTTTGGCACATCTTCCTGTTTTTCTGAGTTATCCGGTTGTGTAATGGATTCCTTATTAGATGAACCTTCTGGCTTAGCCTGTTCCTCTGGCTTATTCGGAGTCTCCTGTTTACAAGAGTTATCCCCTTTCTTCTTTTTCCCATCCTGAACCTCCGTGTTTCCACTGCCTGTATTATCCTGGGAATTTGTTTTGTTTGATTTATTTTCTTCTGTTACCTGTTCCGGTCCCTTCTCTTCCGATTCTTTCTTTTCCGCTTTTTTCTCCTCCTGCTTTTTCTCATCTGCTTTTTTATCCTCCGGATTGTTCTTCTCTCCATCACCGGAAGATATAGCATTCTGCGTCTGCGGCTCCTTCATATTCTGCTGAATCTGTGTATCCTCTGCCTTATTAGACGCTCCTGAAAGTTTCAAATCTAATGACGTATAATCCTGACAATATTGTATCAATTCTCTTACAGAAAGCTTCTGTGCCTGTTCTTCATCCAGATCGCTGCACTTGACCAATTCCGTCTCCAGCATTTTACGCCCTTCTTTTTCCGTTCTGCTTTGTGTCTGACGGAATGCTGTCGTTACACCGGAAACCTTCAGCTCCGTCAGCTTCCGGTCAATCCCTTCTTCCAGTGTACGTTCCAGGTTCTCACAGATATCCTGGCGTGATGCAGATAATGTTACTAATATACCTTCATTGTCACGAAGATAAGATTTCTCTACCACGTCCTGAATGAGAACATCCAACAGCTCCTGTACGGACTCTCTCTTCTTCCACTTTAACTCTTTTACAACATCTTTTCCATCCTGATTCAACCCCTTCAGGCTCTCTACCTGACGGAATTCATTGACTTCAACCTGAATACTGGGATTGATATCCAGAACCATAAACACATGGTTCTGCTTTTCACTGAAAATACCAAAAATACACATACAGATCATTGCCAGGCATGTACAGAACGACAGGGCATATCTCGGTCTGATCCCTCTCCTTTCCTGCTCCCTGAGCCGTTTGGAATCTTTTTGAGACCATACGATATTTTCCTCTTCTGCCGCTTCCATAACTGATTCAAACATATCTGGTGCAAGCTGAGAAAAACCATCCTCTATTCTCTTTTTCAATTCCTTCTTTTTCATATACTTTCTCCAAATTCCTTCTGTAATTTCCGGATTCCTCTGTTATATCTTGCAAGCACGGTCCCTAAAGGCATATCCATCAGCTTTGCGATCTCTCTGTGTTTTAATCCGCTTATGTCATGCATGATAATCAGGTTTCTATCTTCTGTCGAAAGCACTTCAAACATCTTTTCTAAAGCAATTCGATCATCTACATTGGTTATATCCTCAAATCCCAACTTCTCTTCCATATCCTCATAATTAACATTTATTTCTCTTTCTTTCCTGCTTTTCATCAGAAATAGATTCTTGGCAATTTTCATCATCCATGCCATAGGATTTCCTTTTTCACGATACATATGACAATTTTTCAAAACCTGGATATAGGTATCCTGTACTAAATCCTGTGCATCCTCTGTATTCAAAGTATAAGAAAGCAGAAATGCATAAAGCGCTCGGTATGAAACATCATACAACTCTCTGAATGCATCTTGTTCTCCCTGACAAATACGTTCAATCAGCCGCACATCAATATGAATTTTACGCTTTGGAGTGTCTTCCTGCATTGGGACATACCCCTTTCAGCTTTAGTCTGACAGGCGAGATACTACAAAGATACCATATCACCTGCTATTCTATATTCTTTTCATAAAAAGCACCTCCTTGTCTTTCCCTGATATAAAGATAATGCAAGAAATCTGCTTTTTATTGCATCTAAAAAAAAATTTTATATAAATATCACGTACTAATCGTCTATGAACGCATGTTCTATCCTTTTATTATATCATTTTATATAAAAATAGCAAGTTATTTTTTCAAAATTCTAAAAAAATTCTAAAAAAAGAATGCGTTTTACGCATTCTCCGCGCGTGAGCGGGCTGCCAAGCAGCAACTTCTTCTCCGCAAACTGCGCATAATTATTATTTTTCTTATAGGAAAGACTCTTTCACGCTTTAGCGTAACAAGGTCTTTCCTATAAGAAAAAAATACCCCGCAGCAAAGCTGACGGGGCATAAAATTTCATATTTACTGCAGAACGGCAAGATATTCGGTCTTTGCAGCAACTGCTAAATATACATATATTGCTGAGCGCTTAACGCGGCTATTTTTGATTTGCTGGCTCTATATTGATACTCTTTCCCTTAATTTTGGCGCTGGTCATTGCCAAAAGCACCTCTTTTCCATATTCTCTGGGCACTTCCACAAACGTATATTTGTCATACATGTCAATAGCGCCTACAAGATCCCCTGGCATTCCAGTTTCTCCAGCAATTGCTCCCAGGATATCCCCAGGCTTCACATGCTGTTTTTTTCCTATATTGATAAATAAACGTACCATCCCCTCTTCTGCACCAGTATCACCGAATTCAAATCCTTCCATAGCAGCTCTCTGCCCCTCTTCGCTTCCACCCAATGCAAGCTTGAGAAATGCTGCCGCAATATCCATAGCAGTATAGTCAGATTCATTCACCTGCTGCTCAATCATATTCACCATTGCTGTAAGGTCTTCTTCCTCAATCACTGTTCCTATATGATCCATGATTTTTTCCAGTTTCACCTGAGCGACATCTTCTATGCTGGGAATTTTCTGAGCAAGTATTTTGGTCTTGCAATAGCGCTGAATATCCTTTAATTTATATACTTCCTTGCCCTTTACAAATGTAAAGGAACGTCCGGTTCTTCCAGCACGCCCGGTTCTTCCAATCCTGTGTACATAATATTCATCATCCTGGGGCAGATCAAAATTAAATACTGCCTCCACGTCGTCCACATCAATACCTCTTGCCGCTACATCTGTTGCGACCAGAATTTCCGCCTTGCCATTGCGGAATTTATTCATTACCCGGTCACGATGGGCCTGTTTCATGTCTCCATGAAGTCCTTCCGCAAAATACCCTCTGCCCTGAAGCGCACTGGTAAGTTCATCCACCATTCTCTTTGTATTACAGAATACTAAAGAAAGTTTGGGATCATACACGTCCAGAAGACGGCTTAGGACCTCCACCTTATCCTTGCGCTTCACATCATAGTAATACTGCTCAATATTAGGCACTGTCAATTCCTTTTTTACAACTTTAATATTGACAGCATCTTTCTGATATTTTCTGGTAATTTCTAAAATCGGTTTCGGCATAGTAGCTGAAAACAATACTGTCTGCCGTTCTTCGGGTATATATTCCAGGACTGTCTCAATGTCTTCACGAAATCCCATATTCAGCATTTCATCAGCCTCGTCCAATACGATGGTATTGACATAATCACAGCGAATAGTTTTTCTTCTCAAATGATCCATCACACGCCCTGGCGTTCCAATAATAATTTGGGCGCCTCCTTTCAGAGATCGGATCTGTTTTACAATATCCTGTCCGCCATATACAGGAAGCACTTTAATTCCGTGCATATATTTTGCCAAACTGCGGATTTCCTCTGCCACCTGAATTGCCAGTTCTCTGGTAGGACAAAGTACAATCGCCTGTGTCTTCTTATTATGAGGATCTGTCTTCATTAATAAAGGTATTCCAAATGCGGCTGTCTTACCAGTACCTGTCTGTGCCTGTCCAATTACATCCACGCCTTCCATTACGACTGGAATTGCTTTGCTCTGAATGGGCGTAGCCTCCTCAAACCCCATTTCCTGAATGCCTCTCAGTATCTTTGGATATAAATTTAGTTCGTCAAATCTTACTGTCTCCATATATTTCCTTTCATTGCCTGATTTTAAGCCTGTTGCTAATCATAACAGAGAAACAGCCAAATGTCAATCTTTCATCATAATTAAAGAATTTTTCTCCTATCTAATATAAACAAAAACAGGCTGCAGCACCTGCAATATTTTAGTAACTGGTGCTGCAGCCTGTTTCTGCAAATTGTCAATCTTATATCTGTTTCTAAGGTTGGTGTGCCCCTTCTGACCTCCTAATGCTTTTTAAAAAAATCATCAATATTGCTCTTAATTTCTTCTGGCTTAAGGCTTTTGATCAGATAGCCTGCCGGCTTTAAAGACAACACTTTTTTCACGCTTTCACTATCGGCTCTTCCTGTGAGAAAAATAACTGGAATATCCGCAAAATCCTGCTCAGCCCGAATCATCTCCAATACCTGGCTGCCGTTGCAGACTGGCATTTCGTAGTCAAGCAGAACCAGATTGGGCCTGTCTAATGTAATACATCTGATCGCAGACAACCCTGATTGTGCCACTGTTATTTCATAATCATTCCCCAGAAGATCCTTCATAGACTGCTGTACAACCAGAGAATCATCTACGACAAGAATCTTCTTTTTATCGCTTATTTCACTCTTCTTTACATATTTTTTTACTTCCCTCATGGCATTGTCTGCCTTTATAAAAGTTCCCATTCCGCTTTCCAGCAAATGGGGCGCCATCACACAGAAAGCAAAATATCCGGCCCCTGTGTCAAACAGCAAACTGGACTGTGGACGCTCTCTTCTGAATATTTTTTGTAACTGTTCATAACTCAGCAGATTTTCTTCCTTCATTTCATACATATCCGCCGATGAAAAATGTTCTTTGATACGCTCCACAAATTGACGCGCCGTATATCTTACAGCATTCAACAACATATCGTTCATTGAATCAGACTTAGTACCCAATATATTTCCCATTGTATTGATCAGCAGTTTCTCTTCAAAGGCAAAAATAATCTCCCATTTATCACCCTCTTGAGTAGCATAGGCAAGACGGTAGTAGATACCGTCGCCAAACTTCTCTCCACCGTAACTCTTGCTGATTACCCTTGCTTTCAGCTGGAATAAATCATATACAAGGTCAATGATAACCTTCCGCATAGCTGACTGCTCTTCCTCAGGCAAAAGATTTGTCCACTTACTGACAGATTCTCCTGTAATCGCATGGTCTTCTATCAATGTGTGCCCAATAAGCCAGCCTGCGCACACTCCCAGAAAATGATTGATAGCGTCCTCTGAATACTCTTCTCTTTCAAGTTCTCTCTCAAGTGCTGGAAGTGTTACCTTCCGGAAATTGTCATGAAGGCTTCTGTGCGTTTCGAACCCTGAATATTCAATCGACGCCATATAAGCCTCTTCCTCTATAAAATGGTTCATTGCATGGTCCTTGAAATATTTAATTCCTTCCTGACAGACCCATTGGCTCTTTCCTGCCTCTTTCTTATATGTAAAAAGCTTGTTCAGGATACTAAAAAGTTTTTTGTGCTCCTTATCAATAATATCAACACCAATATTATATCTGTCCTGCCAAACCAACTGATTCGCCATGTCCATCCTCCTTAACCTTAATTTATGATTATTTATATCATATTATATCATATAACATAAAAAGTCGACATCCAGTTTTGCAAATTATTATACTTTTTTGGAAACAATACATGCATTTGACCATAGTTGCACAGTTCATAACGCTAAAAGGTCTTTTACTGGCTGTTCCAGGCTGGATGCCGCAAAATAATCCCCATAATAAAACCTCCCCCTGAAAATGCCTGTTTCCCAAGCATTCCAGGGGGAAAGTAGTTTTCGCTGTATTCTCTCTATTCTGTAACAAGTTCTTCCTCTGCAAGAGATATCTCTTTTGCATTCTCTGTCTCTTCTGCTATTTCCTCTTGTTCTGGCTTATAACTGAAATCCAGCATTTCTTCTTCAAAATAAATGTCATCTGCCTCATTTACATCCGTAGACAATTTGATGCTGTTATAACGTTTCATACCTGTTCCGGCAGGAATCAGCTTACCAATCAATACATTTTCCTTCAAACCAATCAATGGGTCAACCTTACCCTTGATTGCCGCCTCCGTAAGTACTTTGGTGGTTTCCTGGAAAGATGCTGCTGACAGGAAAGAATTTGTTGCAAGGGAGGCCTTGGTAATACCCAGCATTACCTGTTTGCCCTCTGCCAGTTCTTTTCCTTCCTCTTCCAGCCTTTCATTTGTATCCTCATAATCCAGAATATCTACCAAGGTCCCTGGGAGAAACTCAGAATCACCATTATTTTCAATGCGGATTTTTTTCAGCATCTGCCGCACAATCACTTCAATATGCTTATCATTGATTTCCACACCCTGCAGACGGTATACACGCTGTACTTCCTGAATCATGTAGTCCTGTACGGCGCGGACACCTTTAATTTTCAAAATATCATGCGGATTGACACTTCCTTCTGTCAGCTCATCACCAGCCTCCAATACGGCACCGTCCATAATCTTAATACGGGAACCATAAGGAATCAGATATGCCTTGCTCTCTCCCGTCTCCTCGTTGGTTACGATAATCTCACGCTTCTTCTTGCTGTCTTTAATGGTAGCAATACCTGCAAACTCTGTGATAATCGCCAAACCTTTCGGCTTACGCGCCTCAAAAAGCTCTTCCACACGGGGAAGACCCTGTGTAATATCGTTACCTGCAACACCGCCTGTATGGAAGGTACGCATAGTAAGCTGAGTACCAGGTTCACCGATTGACTGTGCCGCAATAATGCCTACAGACTCACCCACCTGTACTGCCTGCCCGGTTGCCATATTGGCGCCATAGCACTTTGCACAGATTCCATTGTGGGAACGGCAGGTCAGAACCGTACGGATCTTTACTCTGTTCAGGGGTTCTCCCTTCGCATTCACGCCTTTGCTCATGACAAGCGCCGCACGCCTGGGAGTAATCATATGGTTTGCCTTTACAAGAACGTTACCTTCTGCATCGCAGATCGTTTCACAGGAGAAACGACCGGTAATCCGTTCTTCCAGGCTCTCAATCTCTTCTTTTCCATCCATAAATGCCTTCACATACATACCTGGGGCCGGTTTTCCCTCACAGCAGTCAATGTCACGGATAATCAGCTCCTGAGACACATCAACCAGACGCCTGGTCAGATATCCTGAGTCCGCCGTCCGCAGCGCCGTATCAGAAAGACCTTTCCGCGCTCCATGTGCAGACATGAAATATTCCAACACGTCCAGACCTTCACGGAAATTTGACTTAATAGGCAACTCAATGGTACGCCCTGTTGTATCAGCCATCAATCCACGCATACCTGCAAGCTGTTTAATCTGTTTGTCAGAACCACGGGCTCCGGAATCCGCCATCATATAAATATTATTGTATTTATCCAGGCCGCTGAGCAGCTCATGTGTCAGTATATCGTCCGTCTCTTTCCAGGTCTCAACAACTTCTTTGTATCTTTCTTCTTCTGTAATCAGGCCGCGCTTGTAGTTTCTTGTAATTTTATCCACGGTATCCTGTGCATGTTTAATCAGCTCCGGCTTCTTTGCAGGCACAGTCATATCTGAAATAGATACCGTCATCGCCGCACGGGTAGAATATTTATACCCCATGGATTTAATATCATCCAGTACCTCTGCCGTTTTGGTTGCTCCATGGATATTGATAACTTTCTCCAAAATCTGTTTTAACCCTTTTTTGCCCACATGGAAATCTACTTCCAGCTTTAAGCGGTCCTCTGGTTTGCTGCGGTCTACAAATCCCAGATCCTGAGGCAGAATCTCGTTAAAAATAAATCGTCCCAGTGTAGATTCCACATTTCCGGTAATTACCTCGCCGTCCGGCATCATACGGCTCATACGTGCTGTAATTCTGGAATGCAGGGTCAAGGCATCATTTTCATATGCTAAAATAGCCTCATTTACATTTTTAAAGAACTTTCCTTCGCCGAGAGCCCCTGCCCGTTCCTGTGTCAGATAATAGATACCCAGCACCATGTCCTGAGAAGGAACCGCCACCGGACCGCCATCTGATGGTTTCAGCAAGTTATTGGGGGACAGCAGTAAAAATCGGCATTCAGACTGGGCTTCCACAGACAATGGCAAATGCACCGCCATCTGATCGCCGTCGAAGTCTGCGTTAAAAGCTGTACATACCAGAGGATGAAGCTTAATGGCTTTACCCTCTACCAAAATCGGCTCAAATGCCTGAATTCCAAGCCTGTGCAGGGTAGGCGCACGATTCAGCATAACCGGATGTTCCTTAATGACTTCCTCTAATACATCCCATACCTCTGACTGAAGGCGTTCTACCATCTTTTTGGCACTCTTTATATTATGCGCAGTACCATTACAAACCAGTTCCTTCATTACAAACGGCTTAAACAGTTCAATTGCCATCTCTTTCGGAAGACCGCACTGATAAATCTTCAGTTCCGGCCCTACCACGATAACGGAACGGCCAGAATAGTCTACACGCTTGCCCAGCAGGTTCTGACGGAAACGGCCGGACTTACCTTTCAGCATGTCAGACAACGATTTCAGCGCACGGTTGCCGGGCCCGGTTACAGGTCGTCCTCTTCGACCGTTATCTATCAAGGCGTCCACGGCCTCCTGCAGCATCCTCTTTTCATTTCTTACAATAATATCCGGCGCGCCTAACTCCAGAAGGCGGCGCAGACGATTATTTCGGTTAATAATCCGGCGGTAAAGATCGTTTAAGTCGGAAGTGGCAAAACGCCCGCCATCCAGCTGAACCATAGGACGCAGATCCGGCGGAATTACCGGAATCACATCCATAATCATCCATTCGGGTTTATTTCCAGAACCGCGGAATGCCTCCACTACCTCCAGGCGTTTGATGATACGGGCACGTTTCTGGCCAGTTGCATCCCGCAGCGCTGTCTTTAACTCTACTGCATCTTTTTCCAGGTCAATGGCCTCCAGCAGCTCCTTTATAGATTCTGCTCCCATTCCTACCCGAAAATCATTTCCAAATTTCTCTCTTGCTTCCTGATACTCTGATTCTGATAATACCTGTTTGTACTGCAGGTCGCTGCCTCCTTTATCCAATACAATATAAGAAGCAAAATACAGCACTTTTTCCAATGTCCTGGGTGACAGGTCCAGAATCAGTCCCATACGGCTGGGAATTCCTTTAAAATACCAGATATGAGATACTGGAGCCGCAAGCTCAATATGCCCCATGCGCTCCCGCCGTACACTTGCCTTGGTAATTTCCACGCCGCAGCGGTCACAGACAACGCCTTTATAGCGAATTTTCTTGTATTTCCCGCAATGACACTCCCAGTCTTTGCTGGGCCCGAAAATTTTCTCACAAAACAGACCGTCTTTTTCCGGTTTCAGGGTTCTATAATTAATGGTCTCCGGCTTCTTTACCTCGCCTCTGGACCATTCACGGATCTTCTCTGGTGACGCCAGGCCAATTTTGATCGCATCAAATGTAATTGGCTGGTACTTCTCTTTATTCATTGCTTCTGGCATTGTGATTCTCCCTTCTTCTATTCTCTCTTCGCGGAGCGTTCCCTATTGGAGAACATCATCAAAGTCGGCGAAATCGTCCTCAAGTTCTAATGCTTCTTCTTCCTCGTCATCCTCTATATCCACCAGCTCTTCGCTGTCCTCATTAAATTCCTGCTTACTAAAGCCCATTGCACCAAAGGATTCCTCTTCTTCAAAAGCAAAGTTCCGGTCTCCGGCAATGATGGAGTTCAAATCTGTATTGCCATATTCACTGGTTTCCATCAGCTCTATTTCTTCTCTGTTCTCATCCAGAACTTTCACATCCAGACCCAATGACTGAAGCTCCTTTAACAGCACCTTAAAAGATTCCGGAATTCCTGGTTTCGGAATATTATCGCCTTTGATAATGGCTTCGTAGGTCTTCACACGTCCAATCACATCATCAGACTTCACAGTTAGAATCTCCTGTAAGGTATAAGACGCGCCATACGCCTCCAGCGCCCAAACCTCCATCTCTCCAAAACGCTGTCCTCCGAACTGTGCCTTACCGCCCAGAGGCTGCTGTGTTACCAGAGAGTACGGACCCGTGGAACGGGCATGGATCTTATCGTCCACCAGATGATGAAGTTTCAGGTAATGCATATGCCCAATGGTTACCGGGCTGTCAAAATATTCTCCGGTTCTTCCGTCACGCAGCCTTACTTTACCGTCTCTTGACAAGGGCACGCCCTTCCATACTTCCCGGTGTTCCCGGTTCTCAGACAGATATTCCATCACTTCCGGCAGCAGATCCTGCTTATATTTCGCTTCAAACTCTTCCCAGGAAAGATTCACATAATCATTCGCCAGATCCAGAGTATCCATAATATCATTCTCATTGGCGCCGTCAAAGACCGGCGTAGCAATATTAAAACCAAGCGCTTTTGCAGCCAGGCTTAAATGGATCTCCAACACCTGTCCGATGTTCATACGGGACGGCACACCCAGCGGGTTCAGCACGATATCCAGAGGACGCCCGTTTGGAAGAAACGGCATATCCTCCACTGGAAGTACTCGGGAAACCACACCTTTGTTACCATGACGTCCCGCCATCTTGTCACCCACGGAAATTTTACGCTTCTGGGCGATGTAAATGCGGACTGCCTGGTTGACGCCCGGAGACAGTTCATCTCCGTTATCCCTGGTAAATACTTTGGCATCCACTACGATACCATATTCACCATGCGGAACTTTCAGAGAAGTATCTCTTACCTCTCTTGCTTTCTCACCGAAAATAGCACGGAGAAGACGCCCTTCTGCCGTAAGTTCTGTCTCTCCTTTCGGCGTTACTTTTCCTACCAGAATATCTCCGGCACGTACTTCAGCGCCGATACGGATAATACCTCTCTCATCGAGATCCTTCAGGGCATCATCACCTACTCCGGGAACGTCTCTAGTAATTTCCTCCGGTCCCAGCTTGGTATCGCGCGCCTCGGCCTCATATTCTTCAATATGGACAGAAGTATAGACGTCCTCCTGCACCAGTCTCTCACTTAAGAGAACCGCGTCTTCGTAATTATAGCCTTCCCAGGTCATAAATCCGATCAATGGATTCTTGCCCAACGCCAGTTCCCCATTGGAAGTGGACGGCCCATCTGCAATTACCTGTCCTTTTTCTACCTTATCTCCCTTAAATACGATCGGCCTTTGATTATAACAGTTGGACTGATTGCTTCGTGAAAACTTTGTCAATTTATATACATCACGCTTTCCGTCTTCTGTCTTGATGGTAATCTCATTGGAAATCGCCCGTTCTACCACACCAGCATTTTTGGCAAGCACACATACACCAGAATCCACAGCCGCTTTCGTCTCCATGCCTGTTCCAACCGCCGGAGGCTCTGTAGTAAGAAGAGGCACCGCCTGACGCTGCATGTTAGATCCCATCAGCGCACGGTTGGCATCATCATTTTCCAGGAATGGAATCAAAGCCGTAGCCACAGAAAATACCATTTTCGGAGAGACATCCATGTAATCAAACATCGCTTTCTCATATTCCTGTGTCTCTTCACGGTAACGGCCAGACACAGAATTTCTCACAAAATGCCCTTCCGCATCCAAAGCTTCGTTCGCCTGCGCCACATGATAGTTATCCTCTTCGTCGGCAGTCATATAGACTACTTCATCTGTCACCCGCGGATTTTGAGGATCTGATTTGTCAATTTTACGGTAAGGAGCTTCCACAAAACCATACTCATTAATTCTCGCATAAGTTGCAAGAGAGTTAATCAGACCAATGTTCGGTCCTTCCGGCGTCTCAATAGGGCACATTCTTCCATAATGGGAATAGTGCACGTCACGCACCTCGAATCCTGCACGATCCCTGGACAAACCTCCCGGTCCCAAAGCTGACAGACGCCTCTTATGCGTCAGCTCTCCCAGAGGATTATTCTGGTCCATAAACTGCGACAACTGGGAGGAACCGAAAAATTCCTTCACTGCTGCCGTCACTGGTTTAATATTGATAAGGCTCTGCGGAGATATTCCCTGCAGGTCCTGAGTGGTCATCCTCTCACGAACCACACGTTCCATCCTGGAAAGCCCGATTCTGTACTGATTCTGCAGCAGCTCGCCTACGGCACGAATGCGGCGGTTACCCAAATGATCAATATCGTCACTGTTTCCAAGACCATATTCCAAATGCATATTATAATTAATAGAAGCAATGATATCTTCCCTGGTGATATGCTTCGGGATAAGATCCGCAGCATTTCTGTGGAGCGCTTCCTTTCTGTCTTCCAGACTATCATTTTCTTCTAATATTTTTTCTAAAACAGGATAATATACTAATTCTGTAATACCTAATTTTCTTGCTTCTTCCTGATCAATCTCAACATAGTTGGTAACATCAACCATGAGATTAGACAATACCTTAATATTGCGTTCTTCTCCCTGTATCCATACATACGGAACTGCCGCATTTTGTATGGCATCCGCAAGTTCACGATCTACCAAAGCACCCTGCTGCGCAATAATTTCACCTGTAGAGGCATCCACAACGTCCTCTGCCAGGACCTGTCCGCTAATACGGTTCTTAAGCGCCAGCTTCTTATTAAATTTATATCTGCCCACCTTTGCCAGATCATAACGCCTGGGATCAAAAAACATAGCATTGATCAGACTCTCTGCGCTCTCCACAGTAAGCGGCTCTCCCGGACGTATTTTCTTATAAAGTTCCAGCAGGCCTTCGTGGTAATTAGTGGCAACATCTTTGCCAAAGCTGGCAATGATTTTAGGTTCCTCACCAAACAGGTCGACAATCTCCTGATTGGTTCCAATGCCAAGCGCACGAATCAAAACTGTGACAGGAACCTTTCTGGTTCTGTCCACACGTACATAAAATACATCATTAGAATCTGTCTCATATTCCAGCCATGCGCCTCGATTGGGAATTACTGTGCAGGAATACAGGGTCTTACCCACTTTGTCGTGTGCAATCCCATAATAAATGCCGGGCGAACGCACCAACTGGCTGACAATCACACGTTCTGCGCCGTTGATTACGAAGGTTCCCGTCTCTGTCATAAGTGGTAAATCGCCCATGAAGATTTCATAATCCTTGACTTCTTCAACCGCCTCTTTATTGTAAAATCTGACTTTTACTTTTAAAGGAGCTGCATAAGTGGCATCTCGCTCTTTACATTCTGCTATCGAGTATTTTACATCATCCTCACACAGCGTAAAACCAACGAATTCCAGACTTAACTGCCCGCTGTAATCTGCGATGGGGGAAATGTCAGCAAATACCTCTTTCAACCCTTCGTTGATAAACCAGTTGTAGGAATTCTTCTGAACCTCAATCAGGTTCGGCATTTCTAATACTTCCTTTTGTCGCGAGTAACTCATACGAACGCTTTTTCCTGCTTTAATCGGACGTATTCTGTTTTTCTCCATTGACGTTTCACCTCTCGTTTTTATATTTTCAAGAATCCTTCTATAATCTGCCAAAAGCTATATCAGAAATTATGTTCCCTCTGATATAGCTACCTGGCAATAAGTACACGTCACCATAATAGTGCATCTTATATGATAGCACAACCGTCAAATGCATGTCAAGAAAAACCTCTCAAAAATTTAAGGCCACTCACCAAGATCCTCTGCGGAAGTAGATACTTCCGGATGCGGAAAATTATTTTCCTCCTCATCTGCTGCCTGCACTTCTTTTCCATTCAAATATTTGATCCTTCGGACTTCTTCATCCGTATCTCCGCGGAAAAACACGGCAAAACAGGTAAAATCTGTTTCACGCTCTCCCACATACTCATTACCCACAAATTTACAGTTCCTGGTAAGCTCATAATAATCCATGATTCCCAGCATTTCTTCTTCCGACAGTTCTCTGTTCATGTTTACAGACAGCCGCACCGTTGTACTCTTAATTCTGTCTGTATACTCTACCATATGTGAAATATAGCGGATTTCCCATACACCATCCTTGAATAACTTGAAAGCATTACGCCCCTCCACCATCTCCGTATAAGAATCTCTTTCTTCTCGCGGTCCTGCGGCAAACAGCACCAAAAAAGCCATACCCATAATCACTGTAAAACTCTGTATATATCTTCTCATTTTTCCTCCTTCTTGTAACTTTACATGACAAGCAAAAAATTGGCGCGAAATCAACTACGCGACACATTTAAGCGTGATAATTCTTTCCTTATTAAAAACCAAATACAGCAGGAAAGCATAATGCTTTCCCGCTGTAGACATACGATCGTTTTCTTGTAGATGACACTTCATGTTCATACTTTACGGAAGTGTAATCGGAATATCTGCAATAGGAATATTGGACTCAGATTCTCTCACATAATCTGAAACTTCCACAATCAAATCTTTCTGCCCGTTATAGAGGAACTTATACTGGATGGTAAAGGTTTCACTTCCGCCGCCGCCTCCGCCCATGCCGTCAAGGTAATTGCCTTCACTGTCCTTAATGCTTATGTTCGGGCAGCCATCGTAATTATAGGGGGGCTTTGTCGCATGCCCGGAAAAATCTACTTTGACAATCAGGGTTGTCTCTGTTCTAATGATCTCCTTTACTTTAATTCCATTGTCTTCTTTATTAACCTCTATGACTTCATAGCCAGAAGCATCAACCGTCACCGGGAATCTCAGCTTCCATTCTCCCTCCACGCGTCCAGTTTCCTCAAAATGACCCTTCTCATCTACACGGTTCGGATCTAAATAGATTCCCGTCACTCCACTCATGGTATAGTTCACAATCACATTTCCATCCTTGCCCGGCTCTAGTTTTTCATCATAGCTTCCTGTATCACCGTACAGCTCCAGTTCTTCCATCAAAACATAAGAACCGTCCTCTGCCTTCTTGGCTGCCCCCAACATGCCTCCGGAAACTGGTACTTTACTTCCATCATTTCTTTCCACATCCGGTCTCCATATCATGTCATCCTGAAGATAAGTGCAGACCCCTTCTGCTTTGTTAATATCCTCATTATCTGTCCTCAGTACAAGAGTATAATAGAGAACGCTGCCGTCACAGTAAACATCTGATACCGAAAGTGTCACTCCATTATGCTCCACAGCCGTTACAAAGTCTCCCGTCCCCTCATATTTCTCCAATTCTTCCCGGATCGGCACTGCTTTTTCTCCTACCTTGGTGTACAGCTCTTTTTCTCCAATATAACCGTCGTCGGAACGGTTAATCAAAGTTCCAAAAACGCTGCTGAAAATCTGCTTTGCCAATACAGGATTAGCCGCTATTCCTGCCGCTCCAGCTACGATTACAAACGCTGCCGCCACACCTGCCACACCTGCGGCTTTTTTCCAGTTTCTTCTGTTCTTCTTCCTTTCTTCCGCCTTCATACTTTTCACCTCCATCAGAATTTTTGATTTAAAACAGTCTTTTTCCTCGGGTGTCAGTTCCACATTTTCATATTCTGAAAAATCTGTTTCCACATCATTTAATAATTGATAAATTGTTTTAGCCATAACTACACACCTCTTTCTATTCCAAATTGCCTGCGGAGTTTCCGCTTGCTCCGGGACAAATGATTATAAATAACTTCCTGCTTCATTCCGGTCTCTCTGCTGACCTGCTCCATAGACTGTTCTTCTACATACAGCTTCATGAACAATTCTCTGTCTACAGGCTTTAATGAATCCAGCATCATTTCCACTTCCTCTGAAAGTTCACGTTCAATCATTCTCGCCAAAATGCGATCCTCTTTCACAATCACGGTGTCATCAATATCCACCGTTGCAACCTCCCTCTGATACTGTCTCAGATAATCGATGGCACGGTAGCGTGTAACTGCCGCAGCCCAATTTTTAAAAGTATTTTTTCTTTCATCGAAGTCGGATATGTTCTGCCAGATTTTCAACAGCACATCATTGAAGCATTCTTCCTGACGATGAGGGATACCAAACAACTGCTTTCGAATAATCGACATCAACAGACCGCCATATTTATCTATCACATACAGGAGCGCTTTTTCATTTTGCAATTGTAATTGCTGAATAAAATTATGTTCTCCAATTTTCATAATGAATCATCCTCTTTTCCAAACCTGCGCGCATCGGATTTTGTAATTCTGTTTACATTAATTATTACGGATTCGGAAAGAAAAATCTATCAATATTTTGAAGAAAATCACAGAAAAAATTGGAAAAGACAGTACATAGACTTTCCATTTTGTATTTGCCCCTCTTCCAGCGGATCATTCTTCTCCTCAAGACTCGCCTGCCCTATAACCAAACAGAAACAGGCTCCCCGAAAAATAAATTTTCCAGGGAGCCTGTTTCTGTTTGATTACACGTCTCAATACAGACCGCGATTATTTTAAAGTTACTTTTGCGCCTTCTGCTTCTAACTTAGCCTTGATATCTTCTGCTTCTGCCTTCTCAGCGCCTTCTTTTACTACCTTAGGAGCTCCGTCAACTACTTCCTTAGCTTCCTTTAATCCCAAACCGGTTACTTCACGTACAACCTTGATAACCTTAACCTTGTTTGGTCCAACTTCTGTCAGCTCTACATTAAAGTCAGTCTTCTCTTCTGCTGCGCCTGCTCCATCTCCGCCTGCTGCTGCAACGACAACTCCTGCTGCTGCAGATACGCCGAACTCTTCTTCGCAAGCTTTTACCAAATCATTCAATTCTAATACACTTAACTCTTTAATAGCTTCAATAAATTCTGCTGTTGTTAACTTTGCCATTATAATATACCTCCATTTATTTTTATAATTGTGAATATCAATATATAACTATCAGGCTACGCCTCTGCAGGAGCTTCTTCTGCCGGCGCCTCTGGAGCAGCTTCTGCCGCTGCTTCTCCACCGCCCTGCTCTGCGATCTGGTTAAGAACACGAGCCAGATTGGTAATTGGTGACTGAATACTGCCAAGGAATTTGGACAGCAGCTCGTCTCTGGATGGCACAGAAGCAATTGCTTTGATTCCTTCTGAATCATAGAAAGTTCCTTCTACTACGCCTGCTTTCAGCTCTAATGCCGGTGCAGCCTTTGCAAACTTTGCAAGAATCCTTGCCGGTGCTGTTGCATCCTCTTTGGAAATTGCGATAGCATTCGGACCTTCTAACAAAGAAGACATGCTCTCAAAATCAGTTCCCTTAAATGCAAAATTCATCAATGTATTCTTATACACTTTATAAGTAACACCAGCTTCTCTTAACTGCTTGCGCAACTGTGTATCTTCGTCTACAGTCAATCCACGGTAATCCACTAATACAACAGATTGTGCATCCTGGATCTGATCAGCGATTTCCTGTACAATAGGCTGCTTTAATTCTACTTTTGCCACGAATCGTGCACCTCCTTATTTTATTTAAGTACAGTCCCTTCTTTACACAAAACAAAAGACTGTCTGATGTGAGCTTTTAAATTGCCTGCACGGAATATCCGTTTCAGCCGTCCTGGTGCATAATACTGTTTCCAGCAAATGCATCTGCACAGACAGCTTTATTCAATTTAAAAGCCCCTTCGTCCGAGACAAAGAGGCTTGAAATTATCTTTCATTAATATCAGACAGAAACGTCTGATAAATCTCCTCGGCAGGCCAACGGTTACGCCTCTCGGCACCTGCTGTCTTCGGTCATATGCGTGTCTAGCATATCATTTTCTATTTCAGATGTCAACACTAAATTTAAACAAGCTTTGCCGTATTGATTTTTACACCAGGTCCCATAGTAGGAGCTAATGTAACACTTCTTAAATACTGTCCCTTTAATGCTGATGGCTTTGCTTTAATGATGGCATCCATAAGGGTCTGGAAGTTGTCCGCTAACTGTTCTTCTGTAAAAGATGCTTTTCCAATTGGCACATGGATAATATTTGTCTTATCTAATCTGTACTCAATCTTACCAGCCTTAATATCATTGATTGCTTTGGTAACATCCATAGTTACGGTTCCTGCTTTGGGGTTTGGCATTAAACCTTTCGGTCCGAGTACACGTCCCAGACGTCCCACAACGCCCATCATGTCTGGAGTGGCAACTACAACGTCAAAATCCAGCCATCCGTCATTCTGAATCTTCGGAATCAGTTCCTCACCGCCTACATGGTCAGCTCCTGCCGCCAATGCCTCATCTACCTTTTCACCCTTTGCAAAAACCAGAACCTTAACAGTCTTACCTGTTCCGTGTGGCAGTACCACCGCACCACGGATCTGCTGTTCTGCATGTCTTCCATCACAGCCGGTTCTGATGTGAGCCTCGATTGTTTCATCAAATTTCGCAACTGCCGCCTTCTTAGCAAGGCTGATTGCTTCTGCTGTATCATACTGCACTGCTCTGTCAATCGCTTTTGCAGCCTCTACATATTTCTTTCCTCGTTTCATTCTCATAACCTCCTAGTGGTAATATCGGGAGTATCCCCTCCCACGTTTTGCTAAGTGACCTAAGCCTATTCCTCGACTGTAACGCCCATGCTTCTTGCGGTTCCTGCAATCATGCTCATAGCCGCTTCCAGTGAAGCTGCATTCAAATCCGGCATTTTCAGCTCTGCGATTTCCTGTACCTTTGCTTTGGAAATGGTCGCTACTTTCGTCTTATTAGGTACCGCAGAACCAGACTTAATATTGCATGCTTTCTTAATCAATACGGGAGCAGGCGGCGTCTTGGTCACGAAGCTGAAGCTTCTGTCTGAATATACGGTAATTACTACCGGAATAATTAAATCTCCCTGGTCAGCCGTTCTTGCATTAAACTGTTTTGTAAATTCAACAATATTTACACCATGCTGTCCAAGTGCAGGTCCAACTGGTGGAGCCGGCGTAGCCTTTCCAGCAGGGATCTGTAATTTGATATATCCTTCTACTTTCTTTGCCATTTGGAAAATCCTCCTTTAAACTCGTACAGTCTTTCTATCTCTAAAAATCCTGTAACAATGTGCATCTTATAACTTTCTGATATCTGTGAAACTTATTTCAACCGGCGTTTCACGGCCGAACAGATCAACATTGATGGTAACCATCTGCTTACTATGGTTCATGGACTGAATCACACCGACCGTGTCTTTCCAGACACCGCCAATTACCCGGATGGAATCACCTTCTTCAAAATCCACAACCACATTGTCAACCTGAATACCCAATGGTCTCATTTCAGCTTCAGTGAGTGGTACGGGCTTGGAACCCGGACCTACAAACCCGGTAACACCTCTGGTATTTCTAACCACATACCATATGTCATCATTCATAACCATGTTAATAAGAACATATCCTGGAAACATTTTCTTCTCAACCGTCTTTTTCACACCGTTTTTCATTTCCACGACACTCTGCATCGGAACTCTCACCTCAAGAATCTGATCCTCAAGATGACGGTTCTTGATTGTCTTATCAATGTTCTCTTTCACCTTATTTTCATAACCGGAATAGGTATGAACTACATACCAGTTTGCCTCTGCCATAAATCACCTATGCCTCCTATAATTTTACCAGGGCATCTACGCCATATTTAATGATAACATCTAATACGGCAATGATAAGACCCAAGACAATAGAAACAGCTACTACTGCCGCTGTCTGTCTGCTAAGTGATTTCTTGTCTGGCCAGATAATTTTGTCAAATTCCGCCTTAAGACCAGTGAACCAGCTCGTCTTTGGAGCTTTTTCTGTTTTACTTTCTCCCATTTTTACCTCCTATGGCGCACGCTTGCGCCTGAATTACAGGGATGGGTGAACATCTGTCCAACCTTTCACTTCCTTCACTCTGCTCTGTTACTTGGTTTCTTTGTGTAATGTGTGTGTCCGGCAGAACCGACAATATTTCTTTGTCTCCATTCTGTCTGGATGAGCTTTCTTATCTTTGGTCATGTTATAATTACGGCGTTTGCATTCCGTACATGCCAGTGTAATTCTAGTGCGCACAACTTCCACCTCCACTTAATTTCTAATTTTAGGCATAAAAAAAAGACCTACTTCCATCGCTAGTCTACTATAGCACACTATCAGCGTATCGTCAACATCTTTTTCCTTCCAGAACTTTCATATTTAATAAGCAATTTTATAAATTTTTTATAATTTCTCTTATTTTACTGTTAAGAAAGTACCATAAACATCCGATATACATGTCAAATACATGGAGTATTTGTACCCCCGTGCGCTGCACGATTTCACGGATGAAAGGAGGGGATTTTCATGCCGACAATTGACACCGCTTACAATTATTATTTGAGCACTTACGCCAAACAGTCGACTTCCCGTTATGATTCGCATAAAAAAAGTGAACTGCGATCAATCTATAATAACATTGTAAAAATTAACAAAGATTCCCCTTTGTATAAGATAAAGCGTTCAGAGGATGTCCAGAAATTTGCCATCGACATCAAGGAAAGCACCCGCATGATTAAGAATGTAGTTGCTTCTCTTTCTGATGCAGAAGAAGGGATCGGAAATGCATTTCAGAAAAAGCTTGCTTTTTCCTCTCAGGAGGATGTAATCTCAGCTGACTATCTGGGAAACAATCATTCTTCTGACAATATGGAGAACTTTTATGTCGAGGTTCGACAACTGGCTTCTCCGCAGATTAACCAGGGTTCTTTTTTAGATAAGAATCGCTTGAATTTAAAACCTGGCACCTACTCTTTTGATTTGGAGAACAGTACATCTGCGTATGAATTTCAGTTTACCATCAACCCTGAAGATACCAATTTTTCCACACAGAATAAGCTTGCCAACCTGATTACCAACGCAGATATCGGTCTGAAAGCGGCTGTTGTAGAAAATGCCGACGGATTAAGCGCTCTGCAGATTGAATCATTGGCAACAGGTATCAATCCGAATGATAGTTTCCTGTTTTCTATTTCTCCTCAAGGCAACCATGATTCCATGTCTGCCATTGATGCCCTTGGCATTGACCATGTGGCGCAGGATGCACAGAATGCTGTCTTTCTCTTAAACGGCACAGAGCAAATGGCCTATGAAAATACGTTTCTGCTGGATAATGATTTTGAATTATCCCTTCATGGCACCAGCCCTGAGGGTGAACCTGCTGTGATCGGTTTTAAAACCAACGCAGACGCTATGGCAGAAAATATTCAGACTTTGGTGAATTCTTATAATTCTGTCCTGCATACTGCAAATAAATATTCCATGACGCAGCCTCAAAGTGTACAGTTATACCGGGATATGAGTGGAACCGCCTTTGCTTATCAGAAGAGTCTGGAAAACATAGGGCTTATGGTATCAGACAACGGTGAAATATCCATAGACGACGATATACTATCTGAAACTGTATCCAGTGAGAATTATGAGGAAAGACTCTCTGTCCTCAACGATTTTAAAAACCTGCTGAATATGAAGGCAAACAATGCTTCGCTGGACCCAATGCGCTATGTTGATAAAGTTTTAGTAACTTATAAAAACCCCGGCAAAACATTTGTCACTCCTTACATTACCTCCATTTATTCAGGTATGATGATGGATGAGTATTGTTAATCATTTGATTTCGCCAAAATATCCATGCAAGCATGGCTATTTTCCTCATTACTCGCAGGAATAAAAGGAGCTGTTCCATAAACAGCATCAGATACAATATACAAGTAACATTTCGTTTTTGAAAATATATTGTATTTGACTGTTGTATTATGACAGCTCCTTATTTTTATCTATCTGTTTAGGTAAAACAATTATTTTTTGAGAAATTTTTCTATTTCCTGTTCCATGATGCCTATTTCTTTTCTCATTTCTTCAACGCTTTTTACTTTCTTAATAAAACTGCTTTCCATGCCATACTCTCTCACTTTATCAATCCATTCCAACACAGTTTTAGAGTCATAGCCCGCAGAGAGCAGTCCATGATACATATATGCCAGCTCATTCTCCACATTTGTATTAAAAACCATTGGGTCATCCGAATTCACGGTGACCATAATATTGTGTTTTGGCTGTACATCTGTCAAAGTGTTCAGATTCAAGATATAATGGCTGTACAAGCTTTCAATCTCTCCAATTGCAAGATTTGAGGTGGGATTTGTCTCAATATAGATTCCTTTTCTCTGAATTTTATCCTTCATATAATTCTGCAGTGCTTTTAACAGCTTTACGTCTTCTCCAGTGATTTCAAGCCATATTACCTGGTTATACTTTTCTTCATAAACCGGACAAAAATAAGTGCATACTATTTTAAAAGCATCCCATAATTCGACGTGGCAGCTGTCATAATCGCGATATAAGCATTTACCCTGAATTTTTGCAGATGATTCTTTTTCTTCCATTTCCCTGTTATACTGCCGAAAACGCTCCGTAAAATTTCTTTTAAATTTCTCCTGGTATGCCTGATACAAGACATGTACCGTCATACCAGCCATATGTGTGTAGATTTGCGATGCGATCTGCAGAATTTTCCCTTCCAACGCATAAGCCGAAACCGGCAGTTCATATCTATTCTCGACTACAAGCCCCCAAATCCAGAGAAGATTATCTAAATATTCTCCCAGTGGGATAATGACATTACGGTTATTACCTGCCCAATCATCAACATCCACCCCCAATGCTATTCCATGCCCAATTCTGTCACAGGCCCTATAATGATATTTCTCCACCACTTCATCTATATGGCGCAAACCAGACAATATATGCCTGTAATCCTCTCCCACATGATACGTCAGACCAATGCTATTAATATGCTTATAGATATTTTCTTCCGCAATAAATTTGACCAGAGCGGCATTATTCCCTTTCCTCACTTCATGGTAAGCGGGCGTAAACAGCCATGGTTCCGCCGCATTCTCATCCGAAGCCACATCCACTCCCACCAGATATTCATCCAGATATGAGATCTCATTTCGGATTGCCGCAACTGCCTTCGCAATGTATACATACTTTCTCCTCAAGGCAATTTTATGCTGGCTGTCATACAGCCGTGGTTCATCGATAAGCCGCCAGCAAAAAAATCCAGAAACATTATCAAGATATTTTCTCTTGCTAAAATGCAGTACAATTCCAATGGTCGGGGCTTGTTTTCTTCCAGCAATATATTTTTTATAATTTACCAGAAATCTTCTGATACCTTTTAAAATTTCTTTCTGTACTTCCAGCTCAGCCGTTTGATTGTCAGAATCATAAAATTTCAGATCTAAATCTACAGACATTCGAAATTCCAGTTTCTTCAATGTCTTCATATTCACCTGCGTATGCAAAATGTAATTCCAGAGACTCTCCTCGGACATCCATCGCCTGAAGGAAGCAGAAGTCCGGGAATAATGCTCGTGGAACCAGTTCAGTCCCTGTATGCTGTTTCTCTGAAATATCTTTGAAAAAAATGTATTTTTTATTCTGATATACTGCAGGAAAAGCCTGATAAATTCAATGTCCCGCTTCTCCTTTATATAAGTCAGCGCTTTCACCAGAAAAATATATTCCGCACTGGTTCCAAGATGCTCATATTCTTCGTAGAGAATGCTGTACAAAACATCTCTTTCTCCCATCTCTTCTGTATCCAGAGGTTTTTCAAAAATATTTCGAAGCCTTTTTTGAACTTTTTCAAAATAGGTGCACTGGTCCTCTCTGTTTTTCCACAAATTTATCTCCGGATTCTCCATGCTTCCAACAACTTCATCAAATTCATTGCTGATATAATCTCCATAAGATTCACCGGCAAATCCCTCCAAAAAATATGCCGTCAGACAACGGTACACAGATACATGGAATAAAACGTAATCGTAATTGTTAAATCTGCTTTCAGAATGGGAAATTCCCTCTCTCCAGACAGTAAAATTCATGGATTTTTCCCAAAGCATCAGATAGTCACTGGAAACATTGATATGCAAATGCGTTTCTGCCGTCCCTTTCTCCAAATTGCGCATCAGCAGCTTGTCCGCCAGTGAAATACTGGCTCCCTGACCGTAAAGCATCTGCAGCTTACTGCCGTTCATGCAGACAAATGCCGCAATCAATAGATCCGGCGTCACAATTCTCGTCAAAGTGTTCCATATTTCCACTTTATCAAAAACGTCGTATGTACCAAGAATATCCGTTTCACTCCCCACCTCTGAGCCGCTGTTCCAGGTCCTTATGGAGACCACTCCATCCCATGAAGTCAGCAGAGAATAAGCAATTTGAAAAATGTTCTCCATATAATATTCCATAACCATGTCCTTACGGCAGGCTTTCTGGCAAACAGATTCCATTTTCTCCAGGATTACTTTGTGCGGGAAAAATTTTTCCCCAATCAATAATACATCATCCAGAGATTTGGGAATCCCCGTACAGCAGCTGCATAAGTATTTGCCAAAATCCCTATGGGCTTTTTCATATCTTTTTGAGTATTCATTCCGCCTTTTGATGTTAAAAATCTTTGTGCTGTCCAAAAATGCACAATAAGCATTTTCCCTTTCTGCGAGCAAATCCTTTCTGATAAGTTTCATATCTGTATAAGGAAATGTCAATATCTCCAATATCTGATTTAATCTGTACTTGTTCAATTTACACCCTCTAATTCAAAATACGATCTACATACTCCCGTCTTGCTTCCAGGATAATGGATTTAAATGTATTTCCGATCCATTGCTCCTGTTTGTTATCCATAATCTCCTTGCACGCCTGATAGAACCCTGCATAATAAGGCTGTTCTCCCTCCTCGCCGGCGTCTTTTAATCTTCCTGAATAATAATCCTGCCCTCTTCGGTCCGCCCACTCTAATCTGCACGCCATATACCATTCCACAACACAGGTATAGCAGATCACATCCACACAAAAATCAATAGCTGTATCCAGACTTCTTTTTCTTATGCATGTTGACACACTCTCCATAAGATTGTGATAGGGAACTGTATAATTGGAATATATCTGCTCTATCCGGTCAGAGCTTAGCTGCGCATTTTCTTCTCTCTCCAGAACCTTCTTTGCATCCCTTGCAAAGTTCAAAATTCTGTTATCATAGGCGATTCTCTTCCCCTCCTCCATAGAATCCTCAATCATGTTCCGGTATAAACCGAAGGACGCTCTTCTGGAGTTTCCTATGATACCGGCATTATCCAAATACTTCTCTTTGTTCAAAATAGTAATCAAATCAAACTGCTTATACTGAGATTCCAGCCTGTCTCTCATATCCTCCATGCATTTTTCAACTTCTCCTATTTCCCCGGCATAATTCAATAGAAAATGTAATATTTCCCCTGTAGCATCTGAACAGTAATATCTCACATCTGCAATGTCAATTTCAAACATCCATCTTTCATGGAGAACTTTTATCTCAAAAATAGCATTATGACAGCATTCATAGACATCTTCCAATAGAATATATCCGTCCTGCTCATCAACCTGCTCTTTAATTTTCTCAAACAATTGTTCTCTCTCTGATCCCTTGTCCAGTTCATAAATATCAAAATCGCTTTTCCGTTTGAGCTGCCTTCTTTTACAGAGAAAATTTTCTATTCTCTCCCTGACGTCGTTTCTTACCCGGTTTACAAATTCCATGTCCAATTCCCGTTTCCACAAATCTGTTTTCTCCGGCAGCTCCTTCCCAAACAGAAAGATATTCTCATACACCATAGAAACCATCCCCAGAATATTTTCAAACCATACCCGTTCCTTATAAAACAGATTTTTTACAAAATCGGTATCTCCCCTCCACTGTTTCGTGTCAAAACAATGAAAATAATCATAGACTTGCCCTGCATTGTTGCGGTCAAACCCATAAAATCGATTTAATTCTTTGAATGCTTCTTCATAGTGTTCCAGAAAACTTCCCATTTCCATATCCATTCGGAACATTTTCCCTTTCAAGAAGACTTTATCATTCAGAAACTGTGCCAGCTCGTTCTGTGCATAGTATCTCTGATTCTCTGCATAAATAGAGAGAGCCTCTCTTTGGTTCAGCAAGAGCAGCACATGCTCAATAAAAAATCCCAGTGCATATAACGCGACACACATATCCAGAAAAATCTGCTTCTTTTCCATATATCCGTCTGCCTGTTCATTCTCCATATCCATGTTTTTTCCATAAAGTTCTGTAATAATACGATAATTCACGTACATATCCCACTGGTTATACTGGCAGAGGAAAAATCTGTCTGCAAAGGCTTTCTCGTCTATATTTTCAAATTTTTCTGTATTAGAACGCAGAATCAGAGTGATAAACTGCTTGACTGCTTCGTATAAATTCTTCTTGTATTTTTCTGCCGATATGCGATTCTGTCCCCTTCTTTTTTCTGCCAAAAGCAGAACACCTTCCACGAACTGACGCATAATATAATATGCATTTCCCATTTTCCGCGAAGAATCTCCCACAAAGTGAAAATAGAAGGAAGTCTGTTCGCGCCCTTCGATAAAAGGTTCTTCAGAAAAAAACATAGATATCAGATTTTTCAAAGCCATATCAAGAGAAATGTCATTTTCAATAATAAAATTCTGCTTTTCTGATATTTTGTTGAATTCTTTCAGATAGTAACGCGTAGACGTGGGCAGTATTTTCAATAAATATGCTTTCGCGCTCTCATAGCTCTTACGTTTCATATGTACCGGCTCATCCCCATAAACTAACCACATAGGCTCTCCGCTGTTCCGCTCTAAATATTCCTGCCATTCCCTGGGCAGTTTATTCATCCGGTTGGTAATATTAATCTCCGTCACTTCCATAATCTGATTCTCATCCGCTGTTATAATGACAATGATATTAGGATGTGCCAGATATTTGGTGACCACAGAAAACAGATCATTTACTCTCTCCGGCGCAAGATCCACATCATCAAAGAAGAAATATATCATCGGATTTCCTGTCTCGCCCGGGCTGCCCTCCACCGTTTGCAGCCATTTCGCAAGCTTTGACCAAAATTCCGTCAGCTCTCTTGCAAAAGCAAATGCATTCTGCGCCTGCCTTTCCGAATTACTCACCACTTCATAAAATGATTTTTCTGAATCAGGATTATATTTTACTGAAAAACTCAGTTCACATATCCGTTCCAGTTTCTGGCGCAGTTCATCCCGTTCCCCAACATGGCACTTTTGGGAATACTGTAATTTCTTCTCTTCAAGCTCAGTCTCCAATTTTTCACTGATTACAGCCAGAATCCAACCTAAAATATCACATTCTTCTGGTATAATTTCCGGCATGATAATCGGAAATACCATGTCTCTGGTATATTTTTCTCTGATTTTGTCCTTCAAAGTATAGAGCACGGATGTTTTCCCGGTTCCTCTTTCCCCTAAAATAGAAAAGACGTTATCATACATAAGTGTATCTTGATAACGTCTTTCATCCATGGGGCCAATAGCGGCCCCTTTGAATTCTTCAATTTTACGCCATAAGTCGTCAAATCCCGGGAATGTGTTATACAATTGCTCGTCATTTAATAATTTTATGCCCACTTTGTGTGATATTCCCCTCATTATCTCTCCTCCTGTATTTAAATTATTTCCTCACCAATTCATAGGGCGACAAAATACTGCCCAGCATGTTGACATCCTCAAGTTCTTCCAACATGCTTCTCCTTTTGCCATTCCTCATGAGAGCTCTTCGTTTATAATCTTCTTCCTCTATCTCCCGGGATATTCTTGTAAGACTGCGCTCATATTCATCGATCGAAACAGCGCCGGCTATATTCTGAATTTGCCTTGAATATTCAATTCTTGCCATAAGACATCCCTCTTTTCTGTCATATTCTATAGTATGACACTGTATTATTATTATTAACAGAGAAAAAAGAGAATTACATAATTTAGCAAAAAAGTTCAGCCATATTCAGATATTTCGGGAAAATTCTCCAAAAATCCGTCACAAAAGATGACTGATCTGCCTACAAACCAATCATTGAATGAAACAATAGCTTGTCCTTTTAAGAAATTGTATGTAAAATAACATAGCCTGCCACAGACCTGCGCACGCAAACCGGCAGGCTATATTATCGAATTATCTAAGTTTCTGTTATTTTTAAATTTTAAAGACTAGTATAATGAAAATTAAATCTTTGATATATTCACGCAGCATAATTGTTTCAGATACAAGGAAGAAAAACGACGGCGTAGCGGTGGCTACGGCTAGGTTTTCTGACGCAGTAAATGAACAATTAGGCAAGTGAAAATGGCAATTATTTAATATTCATTATACTAAAAATTAAACAGCCGCAAAACACTGCCGTTTTCTTCTTCCTGCTTCTTCTGCATCATGATCCGGTACTCTTCAAGCAGACTGTTCTTCTTCATATCAGAAACCGCCTTGCCTATGTCCAGATCCTCAATACGGCTGCGGGACGCCGTGGTATTGATAGAAGCATAAGAATTATAATTCATAGTGTAACCCAGACGGTTATAGGTAGCTCCCATATCACCTCTTGCGGAAGATACTTTCTCCAATGCACCGTCAATCACAGAGAGATCAAAATCTCCAGTTACATCAAAATCGGCAATTCCCAGAGCATCAAGCGTTGCGTCCGGCATATTAATGTCCATTCCGCTTCCGTCCGGACCAGATGCGACATGAGAACTTCCCATGCTTCCATCCAGCAGACTCATAGTATTAAAACGTGTATTCTTAGCCGCATCAGAAATAGCGCCCTTGAGCTGATCAATTTCCTGCTGCATCATCTTCCGTTCTGAATCCCCATAAATAGCTGTATTAGAAGCCTGTACGCCCAGCTCACGAATACGCTGCAGCGAATCTGTTATGGTAGACAAGCCTCCGTCCGCCACATTAACCATATCCTGTGATGTAGCCGCATTCCGCCTTCCTACATCATATCCATTGCTCTGTGTTAATAATTTCTCGGCAATTGCCAAACCTGCCGCGTCATCTGCCGCGGAATTAATACGCTTTCCGCTGGAAAGCTGTTGATAATTCTGATATAGACTCCGGTTTGCACTGCTGATATTTGAAATACTCATAGGTTTTCCTCCCTTCCAAGTACCTTTTTTGTTTTATTTTACCACCCGGCACTGGAAAATTCAAGAAAATTCTTATTGATTCTTAGATAAAATTTCTTTCAGGCGTTTTTCCGCCGGGGTATAGTCTCCGCATTTCTGATAATATTCAACTGCATGTTCTGTATTGCCAAGACACTCCTGAATTACCCCCATATTATAACTTGCAGCATAGGAATTTACCCCTACGCTTCTGCATTCTCTGTGCTCCTGGGCTTTTTCAAATTCTCTCATCGCTGCTTCAAATCTGGCATTTTTCATATAAATTAAGCCCATAAGAAATTGAAAGTCCGCGCTGTTTCCAAACTCGTCATAAATATTTTCAAAAAACAGCGCCGACTGCTCCTGACCACTGTTTATCAGTGCGTAGCCATAAGTCTCAACCATGTCAATCACATATTCCAATTTCGGATTGAGGTCGTAAGACAGCCCCTGGATAAAATACTTGCTGGACAGAGCATAATCCCCCTGCATATAATAACTCTTGCCAAGCTGATACAGCAGATATGGGATCTGTCCCTCCAGGCTGGCCTGTTCCTGAAACTTTACATTTTCCTGTTTCCGTCTTTCAATGTTCATTTTTACAGATGACAATTCCTGCTTCAGCAAGCTGATGTTCCTTTGCGTCTTTCTCTTTCGTTCTTCTTTAGACAAATCATAGCCGGTATGCAAGAAGCTAAGAGGGGACAGCCAGGTATGATAGTCTTTCCCCTGATTACTCACAATCTGTTCATGAATTCTGCCCTCAAAATGAAATTTCCTGCGGTCAAAAATCCGATTCACCCATTCCCGGTTCTCCTGGCGCACACCATCCCGCGTAAATACATTCCGCCTGCGGATACGGCCCACTTCTTCTGGATTTTCACGCGCCTGTTTCTCCAGCCTGGCCAGTTCTGCGCAAGAGACAGGCTCCAGAAATTCATCACTGTCCACCACTAAAACCAGATCATTTTGGGCCTTTGATACCACATAATTTTTGGCTGCTGAAAAATCATCACACCATGCAAATTCATAAAGACTGTCCGTATACTTCTGCACAATTTCCCGTGTTTTGTCCAAAGAACCCGTGTCTGCTACCACCAGTTCAAAATCGCATCCAGATAAAGCCTTCAGGCAGCGTTCTATATTTTGTTCTTCATTTTTTACAATCACACATACAGATATCATCATATTCCTTTCTCTACAAGCTCCAGCATTTGTTTTACCCGTACTTCATAAGAAAATAATTTTTGAACCTTCAAATACCCCCGATACGCAATTTCACAGCGTTCTTCCTCATTTGCCAGATAATACCTGCTCTTTTCTATCAACTCTTCTGCACTTGCATACAAGACAAGTTCCTTTCCGTCTTCAAACTGTTCTGCAAGCTCCTGCTGATAATTAGACAGCAGAAATCCTCCGGCGCCCATAATGTCTAATGCCCGCAGGGGAATTCCACTTTTAATAGAGCGCAGCGTCATATTCAGGTTAATCTTAGACTGCCGGAATACTTCTGGCATCTCCCTCCTGTAATCTACCGTACCTCCGGCCGCCGCCTCTGGCACCAGACTGAGATCTGACGCAGTATATACCCTCAGACTGCCGTTTTGTGAAAGACTGCGCAAAGATGAGATCCGCTCTCTGGAAGTAATCTTTTCATTGATCATCGCTGCATACAGTTCCCTCTGAGATACCATATAAGCTTCTGGCAGCTGCATGGAAATCCAGCTGTTCATCTGCCTGATTATTTTCTCAGTCAGCAGTTCTTCCACAAAATTATATCCATATATAAGCCCCTGGGCCTGCATAATTCCTTCTAAATACCCTCTTAAATATTCTGGAAGATGCACAATCTGATCAAAGCGGTTATTTTCATATAAACTGCCTACAAAGCTGATCTTCGGCGTTTCTCGTCCCTCCACGTATCCTTCTCTCTGCGGTTCTCCCATGGCTTCACAGATCCTCCGTGTATTTACTGCCAAAGGAAAATGGTACAAATGGGGAATTTCAAAAGCTTTCAGCCTCAGAAACTGAGCATAGTCAAATACAAAGATATAATTATAAGCACTTCTTACTGCTGGAGAATACAGCGTCCAATGAGGGCAGTCATACACCCATGAAATATATTTGATTTGAAATTTCTCTGCAATCTTCGCGAGTAGCGGAAAAAAATTGAAAGTAAAAATACAGTCGCAGGCATATTTTGAGACCAATTCTGACAACTGGCTGGTAAAACTTTCATCCTGCTCGTAGTCTTGAAACGGAATCCGGCATTTTATCAGCTTATGTCCCAGAAAAATAAATGTCTCCGCCATATCTTCCGAAGAATTTTCCAGCCATGTATAATACAATATTCTCATATTTATTCTCACTTACTATTACATTTGTTTATTTGCATCCTGTGTTGATCATTCAGTTCCAAAAATCTCCCTGCCCTGTTCTTCCACAAATGTCCGCTTACAGCTTTCTGATATCCATTATCCGCAATCCGCTCTAAATATGCATCATCTCCGAGAAGTTCCTTTACCTTCTCTGGAAGATGTCCAAGCTGCTCCAGATTAAACAGAATAATACCCTCACCGTCTCCAAATTCTTCTTCCAGCCTTCGGCTCCAGTCTGACAAAACCACCGACTGGCATAACATACTGTTTAAAACACGCTCTGTCATTCCGTCTTTGTGCCATGACATAATATTAAGAGAAATCTTTGATTCCTGCAAAACCTTCATGCTTTCCTTTATATTCAGTTCCGGATGGCGGTGCAGACATGGATGCCCCGCAAACGGAGCATAATTCCAGGTATCTCCATAGACATGTATCTCAATCCCGGCACTTAACAAACTCTCAATAATCTTCTCCCGGAAATAGTTCATCACACATAAAAATGAATCACGCAGCTGAAAAAGCAACGTTAGAAACTCTTCCTGGCTGACCTTGAGCCCCCGTTTTTCAAGCACATATTCCAAAGATTTTTCCGCAGTTTCATTGGGATGGCGGCGCATTCTGCGCATATAATGAGCAGCCAGACAGCGATGAGCAAAATCATATTTATAGATTTCCGCCAGAATTCCCCGGTAATTGATATAAGTTCCTACAAAACTAATATCATATTTTCTGGTTTCTGACCAAAAATAACAACCTCTGGTTTCCTCTGGCAGCATACCCCCAGGAGGAACATAGATACAATCTTTTATATTTTTATAATATTTCTTCGCAAACTCAAGATAATTGCGGTCATGCGTAAGCAAAAAGTAACATCCCGGCCCATTTTCAATATGCTTTTTCAAAAGAACAGGATGATCAAAAATCATGTTGTATTTCGGCCCAATGATCAAATCATGGAGATTCGTCTTCTCATCCTGCATCTTAATAGAAAATGCATAAGACTGCATACCGATTACCGCCTTAAACCGGCGGCCAATGTATCTCCCTAACGCCTGATGATCTTCCTCTCCGATGTCAAACACCTCTACCACCTGGCGGTATCGGCGCAAAGCTGCAGTCATTTCATCAGCAAACTGCATCAGCGTATTATAACAGAGATTCGACTGGCGGTAAACCAAAATGGGACGTGTATCATCATCTATCTCATAGTATTCTTCCCCATGTGAAATCATTTTCTCCAGCCATTTTACAGCCTGCCCGGGATCTGGCAGGTGAGAAGCATTTTCCAGCAGGCTCTCAATTACCAGATTAAAATAATCAGACGCAAGCAGTTCCTGCTTATATTTGCCCGCAACATAAGCGTCAGTACGGAATTCTTCCCAGTCTCCCGTTTTCCTTTCACTTCCAGAAGCTTCAGGATCCCCCAGCGCCCTCAATGGATATTTCTGAGCAGCACGCAGAAGAAACTCATAATTTTGTTTGGCAGCAAGCTTGCCATTGATGTTCCCTATCTGGGAATAGAAACTTTCTGGACATTCAATCCTGCCATCTGCCCAGCGGTCGTCCAGCAAAAGTTCCATAAATGTAAGCTTTCGCTGTTCTCCTTTGGGGAGATATCTGGTATAACAAATAATTTCCTCCATCAATATCCCTCCTTTTCTGATCTCATCTGAATTCATACATTCAGGAAAATAGACAAGCCAAACTGCCGATTTCTTAATATTCGTTATACGAGTCTAATTTCTGGCCGGCTGGAACAATAGTAGAAAAAATGTTTCAGAACCGCTTTTTCCTGATAAAGAAAATACAATCCTGAAACATGTTATCTGTTTTCCAAATGCTATTCCAAATTAATACTCCAAAATTCCCTGCTTCCTGTTATGCCAACGCCTTCTCGACGTATCCCTGCAGCTGTTCCGCAAAGGGAAGGAGTTCTTCTTCCACAACTTTGACCAGCTTTTCGTCCTCTTTCGACGCATATGCATCATTGATCTGTGCAACCATTTCATTTAAATTATCCTTAGATACCTGTTCTTCTTTCTCGTTCAAGAGTTCCATGGTTCCATTGATTACCTGAAGCTCCCAATTAACGCCGCGTAAAATATGGTCTACATATTCCTGGGTATCTTCCTTCTTCTCACCCTTTAATTCCGGTATAATTTCCTTTAACGCCTTACAAATCTTTGGATTATAGTCCTTTAATGCCTCCAAAGCTTCCACTTGCTCTTTACGATTATCTTCCATGATATTCTCGTCCTTTCTTAAATACTCTGTTATATATATCGTAAGAAAATCTGTTTTACCTTAGCTTGTTTTATAATTTTGTTTTTCTGCCAGATGGAGGCTATGGCATCTGGGTTCACTTATGATTAAGAAAGGCACGACACAAGCCCCTCATAATCCTGTTTTCTTCCCGCTGCTTTATATACTTCATAAAGCGCCTGTAAAGCCAGAGAAGGATTGGCAATGCTGCCTGGCTCCGCGTTCAGCAGCATGACTTTAACCATAACCCAGGATACCTGATGATTCAGGATATAATCAACATCTTCCTGCTGCTCTTCCCCCTGCGAGAAACGGCACAGGCATTCCATCACGTTACGGTAATGTACAATCCATTCCCCCAGATCCCATGAATTATAGGTAAGTCCTGAGATATTTCTCTGCTGTTCCTCCTGGGCGATATATAAAAGCAGCTCAATGACTGGAACTTCTCTCTTTATATCAGATAATTCCAGCCGCACATCCGGGCGAACTTTGAGATATTCATAAAACATCTCTCTGGCCTGGGTAATCTGTTTCATCTTCACAAGCTGCGTCATGGCAAGCTTCAATTCCACAGTTTCTGCTTTTTCAGCGGTTATCCCTATCTTTCCTTCATAGACCTTCAAGCCGTTTTTCTCCACCCAGATTTTCACCATCTGTTCCGACAGAAAACCAAAAACCCGTTGATTATATAAATCGTAAGATTCTACGTCAATGCGTTTTTCCACCTCAAAAAGTATATCAAACAGCCAGTCTGCATATTCCTGAAACAGTTTTCTGGAAGTCACCATGAGATTTCCATAATAGAAGGTATGTTCATCCATTGCTTTCTGAAAATATGGTACATATTCCGGATATTTCTCTTTGATAACTTCTCCCACTGTCAGCAGGTCCTGTGCATTATGCGCTTCCCCAAAATAATCCAGATAGCTGGTGTCTGCCTCCATCTTTTCTGAGACAATCATGTCATAATCCTTTAAAATATTCTCATACTCCTGTTGGTTCAAAAGCTCCCGTTTGTCATTCAAAAAGAAACGGCGGTAATGGCAGATTCCAATTACATCTGCATCCTTTTCATTTTTCCAGACCCAATAAACGCCGGTCAGTTCCCCATAATAATTGTTCCATCTGGAAATGGATGCTCCTGTATCATCTCCCAAGTAGCCTAAATCCTCCGTCCCGGCTCTGCCAACATGAAGCGGTATATAAATATCATCCTCTGGTTTCTGAAACTTCTTATGAGTCATGGTAAAAATCTTTATCTTCATAAATTCCTCCGTTTTATCAGTATTCACATTTCTTTATGCAGACTATTTCTGCTCCATAAGTTCCATAAGCTGTCCTGCCCTGTACTGCCAGGTCTGAGTATCTTGCGCATACTCGTATCCTCTCTGGGCAATCCGTTTCATCTCTTCTGGATTCTGCAGATACTTCTTTACTTTTTGCGGAAGCTCTTCCAACTGTTCCAGGGAATAGATCAGCGCCTCTTTTCCATCCGTCAAGGTTCTGTCCACATACTCGCTGCCATCGGTCAGGCAGACACTTTGATTGAGCATTGCCGAATAAACCCTGTCATGAACTCCTGATTTAAACCAGGGCATTACATTCAGCACAATCCTGGCATCCGCCATGAGCGGAATCGTCTCGTCAAAGGGAATCCTGTCGTGAAGAATCAGGTTCTCCTGTTTACAGTCCAGATACTGCCAGCCTTCCCCATAAATATGAACTTTCACATCCTGATTGGCCAAAGTACGAATCACCTGCGCACGTGCACGGCTTCTGAGCATTCCATCCATATCCTGAAACAGACGCACTGTGTCTCTGAGATCATCTTCCGGCAGTACAAGTCCTTTTTTCTTCAGGCAGAATTCCATTCCCTGCTCTAATGTCAGAGATGTCCTGCTGCACAGCAAATCGAAACATTCCAGCCAGATTTGGCGCAAGCCTTCTCCCAGTCCCTGAATATGGTATTCTACATTTTCATCTACAAGATACGCTCCGGTAAAGAGAATATCCATAGAACGTTTTTCAAACGGTATCTCAGGTTCGCTGCTACGGATTCCGGCAAGCGGAAGAAAGAAACTGCGTACTCTTCCCTGATAAAACCGCTGAATAAACTTCTGATGATATTCATCCACACATAAAAAGGTAAGCCTTTGAACTGGAAACTTAATTGCTGCATGATAATACATGGGATGATCCACAATAAAATCATAACAATCCACATTCAGTTCATTCCAGATACTCGCCTTGTTTTCTGTAAGAAGATTTAATCCTGCATGGTTAAAAAACAATACGGATGTTTTTCCTGGTTCTGTAAACGCATAAATCTCTTCTCTGGCCTGTATCTCCTGTCTCATATCTGCCATCAGCACCTGACAGCCTCTCTCCTGAAATCCCTCTGCCATCAAATGCGCAAAAGTTCTCAGGGAATCCGTCTCTGATTCAAAAATAATTATTTTTTTCATATAAACCTCATCTGCTTCTCACACTAAACTATTGAAATCCGTTTTTTACCCATGCCAAAGCCCGCTCGTAATCATTTACCGTATCAATCTCACGTGTACGAAGCTCCAGAAACGGCACCGGAAGATATGGTTCAATCAATTGAAACACATGGCCTGTTCCATTGCGCATTTTCCGGCTCTTCATCTGAGTGATTCCATTCCACTCATAAGTCCCGGTATTTTTGGAAAATGAACTCACAAATTCCCTGCCATTTTCCGTATATGTCTGCAGCATCCACAGATCGTCTGTTCCCGGTATTCCGCCGCTGACAAACTCATGGTCACATGCAAGAACCTTTTCCATATCTTCCGGATGAACCAGCAAATCTCCATCCAGAGATAATATATAATCGTTGGCATATTTTGCTGCCAGGGCAACACTGGCTCCTGTTCCTGTCTCCCTGTAATGATGGTTAAATACAAACAAGACATCCTCCCGGTATTTTCGGACCACCTCAATCACAGCTTCAGCCTGATACCCGACCACGACCCGAATATCGCTTTCATGCCCCAGCATCTCCAGATGCCTTATAATCAGCGGTTTTCCATCAATCTCCAGCAGCGCTTTTGTGCTTCCAAGCCCCAGTCTGCTTCCCATTCCGGCACAACTTATTATCACTGTCCTTGAAACAGCCATCTGTTTCACCTCCTATAAAAGCCTTTCCAGAAATTCTGCCAGTTTCTCTTCCTGATAAACCACATGGCTGGCACATGCCAGCACTGCCGGCGCCACCTGACGCACACCGCCATATCCAATTCCTACCTCCGCAGCCTGAATCATCTCTGCATCATGGTTTCCATCTCCTACCGCCACAAAAGGCAAACGTATCTGATTCATAACTGCATTTTTATCTACAATGCTTACCACATCCTGAATATGATCATTTTTTACCAGAGCTTTCGAACAAAACAAGTTGTTTTCCATCCCGATTCTCCTTACCAGATCTATGATCCAGATATCAAGATGCACTGTCACAAGATAACATCTTTCCCGATTTTCAGCCATAAATTCCACCAGCTTCTCATTGACTGGTATCTCCCCCACCAATCTGCGCACCTGGCTTACCGGAACTTCTTTCAGCAATTCCACTCTCTGCAGAAAGCTCTGTTTAAAAGGTATTTCGCCCCGCATAGTGCATTCTGTCAGAAAACTCATTTTCTCATATACTCCCAGTTTCCTGGAAACAGCAGGCAGAATTTCCTGCCTGGTTATGGTCGCGTCCAAGTCGAATAAGAATACATATCCGCTCATTTTCCCTCCCTGCTTAAATACTATGATAAAGTACGTTTCAGCCTGTCAATGGTCGTCTCCAACGGGTCCCAAAACTGGTACTGGTTCCATTCTGTCAAGACCGATCCTTCTAGCACGCCTGATACATATTTTACCAGAACCGGAAACTCCGTGCAGCCTAATATCACATTTTTGGCCTTAAATTCTTCCAAAAATCCGAAAAATTCCCATGCTGTTTTCCGGGTCATCTGATTTCTCTTCACGCTCTCTATAAAATACCGTATTTTCTCATAATGCGCTTGAGAAGGACTCTCACAGCAGATTTGATAATTCGCGAGCCTCTTTGGATATAATTCCTTAAGCAGAGCCCCTTCTGCCGCTATTACCAGGGCTTCCTTCCGTCCGCTTTCTCTTAATTCCTCTCCCAGAATATGGATCATATCCATCACTTTCTGCTGAACCTGCGGAATAATCTTATAGACATCGTCCAGAAAATAATGAGCTGTCCCGCATACAAGTATCATTCTGTCTGCCCCTTGTTCTGATAACATACGCAGAGAATCTGCAATTCCCTGTACAACCTCATCATAACACTCATCATATAACAATGCCCTGGTCCTGCTGGGCATGGTAAAATTATTATCCATAATTATATGAGGATAATTTCTCTCACTGTCAGACGCAAAACTTTCCAAGATCCTCTGATAGAAATTTAAAGTCGCATATGCGCCGAACCCTCCCACAATCCCTATTTTTTCTCTGTACATGTACTTACCTCTCCAGTATATAAAAATACTGCGCTGTCTCTTTACGATTGTTTAACGCATCCTCATCGAACAGAAAACCTTCCTCCGTAATATGAAAACCGTTTTTTAAAAGACTATCTTCAAAAAATCCCATAAGCTCCTGACGCGTCCTGTATATGGCATTGTAATGATCCTTAAGCTCATCTGAAAAATAATCTTTGAGCGTAAGCCTGTCTTTAATCCCAATCGGTTCCCGAATACAGATTACAGAATGTTCTTCACAGCTTTTTTCAACCTGAGTCAAGGTACTGCCTAATTCTCTGTCGTTTAAGTACATGAGAATTCCCACCATCAGCGCCCTGTTAAATCTTCCCTTTCCATTTTTCGCAAGAATCGCTTCCAGTTCATCTGCTGCACCCTCCAAAAAAGAAAAGTTCTCCCGGGTATTTCTCTGGTTTGCAATCTCCACCAGCTCTCTGCTGAAATCCAATCCGCAGTACTCTCTGACCGTTTCCGGCAGGGCATCTGCCCATCTTCCAATGCCACAGGCCACATCCAGCACCTTCGACTCTGAATTCAGCTTCAGTAACGGGCAGAGCTTGCCTGTCTCTTTGCGGTTTCTTTCCTCTGCCAGTTCCTTATGATTATCCTGGTACATTGTCACAGAATATGGATTATCCACAGAAAACTTTTCTGCACGGTTTTTAAAAAAGCGTTTCGTCTCCCTGTAATCAATATCTGTTATTTTCTCTGTAATGCGCATATAAATCTCCTCTTAACCTTTGCTGCCGAGCCAGCGCAGCAAGTATTTCTCCACGAATTCCTAATCCCGTTAACTTTTGAATATCTTTACCATCCATTCCTTATTCCAGTAAACCCTGAATATCCTTTACAATATATTCAGAAGCCAGACACCCATTTCTGCCCGTATAATCCAGGGTTTCATGAAAAACTCTGTGTCGTTTTTCTTGCATAGCATCATCACCTTTGAGAATCACCTGCTCCACAAACTGTTCTATGGCAATATAGTCTTCTCCCCTTGCATGATAATAACCGGAAATTAAATGCTCTCCCAGACTGTTAAATGCCTGTTCCTCTCTGGTAAGAAACAGCAGCGGCTTATCTACATACATATACTCCCCGATAAAAGAACCCGAATCCATAATCATTCCATCTGAGGTCGCAAACATATCCAGATAACTCTCTTCCTCCGCTACCCTTGCATTTGGAAGAGTATTCCACTTTTCAAGATACCTGTCATATTCCTCATAGGAAGGAAACAGATGTGTCTCCACTGCTTTCCATCTCAGATTAGGATGAGGCTTAAAAATGAATGTAATTTTATCCTGATATTTCTGCGCCAAATACAGCCAGAAATATACATTCTTTGCAAAAGTCGCATATTGTACCATCGCAGACGCTTCCAGAGAATAATGCGGCGCGATAATCAGACGTTTCATTTCTCCGCTGCCAGCTTCTTGGGGGAATTTCCAGATACTGCGAAGCTCTTCCTTCGTATAATCTCTTCGTTCCTGAAAGCAGTCCATTTTAGCATACCCGGAATAGGTTATATTCTTGCCATGCAGCAATTCATATGTCTCATATCCTGACAGGTTCAGCGCTGAATCTGCGTACACCTTCCACTGCATGTTTACAAATTCTTTGTTATAAATAAATTTTTTAGCATAATTCCCATCCATGCTGTCTGCAACATAAATCCCATATGGTATATAGCAGTTTATTACACGCAGGGGAAAACGTTCGATCCAAAATGCTTCCGGCAGCGAATGATACCAGGGTGTGGCATGCACCACAAGATCAGGCATTCCCCCTGCCGCTTCCCATCCCTGGCAGACGTCCTGCTCCTTATCGTATACACGTCTGGCCTCATATCCATGCTTTTTAAAAAAATGCCAGGTCTGTTCCTCCGTTTTCTCCCGGTTTTCCCTTTCCCTGTCCATTAAAGGACAGACTATGACGTAACATTCCAGCCGTTCGTCTTTTTCGAGCATTCTATACACATTTTCAACTGCCCATTCAGCGGCTGAAATTGCCAGAAAAGCAATCTTTATCTTTTCACCGTTTTCTACTTTTTTCCTGACATGGTATGTTCCAAATGAGATAACTCTATCATATAACTGTTCATACAATTTTTTGCCATTTTGAAGCACCTGCGCGAAATAAAACAGTGCCGCCAGATGGCCGTAGCTGTATGCCTGAGGCGGATTGGCAATATCTGAAAACTCTCCCTTGTCTATTCCGTCCATCAGCTCTTCTACACGCCTTGCATAAACTTCCTCTGCATTCATAATATTTTTCCTCCGTCCCCTTCCTCTTGCTTCAGTGCGCTTTGCATAAATTCCTCAAAATATAAACCGCTCTTTCACCAAATAAACGTTATGCCTGTAAATCCGCAATAATCTGACCTTCGTACACAGGATCATCAATCTCCTCTGCCATATCGCCGCCTTCCACTTCGTTATTATATTTATACGGCACCGGAATACGTTCGCCTTTCCCTGCAAGGAACCACTCATATTCCAAGTCTAAGTGCCCGATATCAACAGCCTGATATCCCTCCACGGTCAGATCATAAGCAAGCACTCCTGCCGACGGTCCCATTGCAATCAGGAACAATGTATCTTTTTGGGCATATTCTAATGAAGTTTTCAAAATATCATCATACCGGTCAAAGGAGCTGGCTGCCGGTGCAAGAATACGTTTAATCTCCCCCGCGCCTTCCAGCAGATCATTTCCTATTCCCATTCTGGTCTGCGCTCCCTCCACAATTATTACACTGCGTCCTTTCCAAATATCCTTCAAACGCTCGAAACGCTTTCTGGGCGCTTCTGTCATTTGATCCTTGTACATCACATATGGACGGGACACATAGGCGTCATAATACACTCTGTCATGTTCCAACAATTCCATATGCTGCTGCCTCGTATTTCCATTTGCCATATAAATACGCACCGCATCCGCTGCGGCATCTGTAAAATCCTGTAACGACCCGTAATTATTGGCAATCGCGATAAGCATATTAGGATGATGGCTGTAAAGCACTTCCTTCAGTCTCTCTCCCAGCCTTTCATCCAGTTTTTGAAATTTATGGCGGTCCAGTTTGACAATCTGTGAAAATTCACCATCCCCAAACCGGGCGATGGATTTTTTATGGTCAATAATCTCATTTAATGTCTCATCTGCATCCTTAATTACTGGAAAACGATAGGAATCTCGCTTTAATAAGGGGTCCAGCAGTTCAAAGGGCAAATTGTCGCACCGTGCTCTGGCCACCCCCATATTAATATCCAATGACGTCTGGTCTTCCACCACTTTAGAAAGCTGAATCATCATCTGCCTGTTAATTTCATACAGTTCCCGTATTGCCTTTAACATAGCGTTGCTTCCCTTTTTATTTGACAGATTTTCTTCCTGCAATTTTAAAATTTTCTCTTCCAGATCAGATACCTTATATTCCAGTTCCCTAATCATTTCTTCCATACCTGTTCTCCCATTATCTGCTATCCTGTTCTGCCAGTTCAATACTTTTTCCTCAAACAACTTCATCCTCAATATCATTAGGAATAGGAAGTATGATATGGTTATCGTCTAAAAACTGCTGCTGCCGTTTATAAAATGGATAATCATGTCCGCTTCCAAATCGGATCGGGGTCATATAATCTTCTCCGAAAAAAGTTCTCAAAATCTTATCATACTCTTTGGGAACTGAAATTGTAATATTCTCAAAAGGGACCTCAATTGTCTGAGAAAACCATTGTTTATCAAATTTAAAATTTTTGTTCCCGCGGTTCATACGTCCGGTAACCATTGTCAGTTCCGCACACTCTTCCTCCTGATACAGACCGGCAATCCGGTCTGCCAGCAAATACAACTGTCTCTGCAATGTATCATCATCTCTCAGGGTAACACCACAAAACTGCTCAATTTGAGGAAGAAATTGATACAGTTCACCGCTGGCTTTATATTCATTAAAACATTTCGCCGTTCCAAACACGATATTGTACATATTCATGTACATATCATCTTCCGCGGCATCCTGGGGTACAAAATCCAATACCATAACATCAATCCCGCACACATAGGGACATCCCCAGAACTGTTTAATCTTCTCTGCATCTTTCAGTATATGTTTTGTGTTCATAACTGCTGCCCATGGCTGGCAATGTGCTTCGCTTGTATAATAACTGCTCACAAAATATCCTTCTGGAAGCTCTGCCGGCAGAAGGTTCAGCAGCCGAATATAATCTTTACGTTTCAAGATAATATCAATATCATCGTCCCATGGTATAAATCCCTTATGGCGTATCGCTCCCAGCAGAGTGCCATAAGCAGCATAATATGGAATACCATGCTTTTTGCAGACTGCGCTGACCTGAGACAATACCTCCATTTCTACTGCCCATGCTTTTTTCATCATGGAGCTGATATGAAAGCCGTCGCGTACCTCTTCCTCAAAAAATTGTTGTTCAAATTCCAGCATCTCTCTCCTCCATGCCTCAGCTACAAAATGCTTCCAGCGCATCCAGTGTTGCCTTCACTCCCGCCTGCAGGTTATAGCGTCCCCGCCAGCCAAGTGACTCTAACCTTTCTGCATTCAAAGCAGAGACATCCATGAGGTTATAGCTTTTCTTCTCCCAATCCTCTGCCTGGGTACAAATAACCTTCCTGCCTGCCTGTCCTGCAATTTCCTCTGCCAGCTGCCGTATGGTAACAACCGACTCCTTATTGGAAATATTATATGCCGTTCCCTTTTCACCGGAAATCAAAAGCGTCAGCATCGCCGTCACGCAGTCAAGCACATAGCAATAGGAACGCAGCTGAGTCCCCTGGCTCTTCATTACAATATCTCTTTTGGCCAGAGCGTCTCTGATAAACTGTGCATACACCCTGTTGTCTCTGTCTATCACATTTGGTCCATAGATATGTCCTGGACGTGCAATCACAACATCAAGTCCATACTCTTCTATATAAGATACACTTAGGGTTTCCGCCGCCCTTCTCACAGAAGGATAACATGCCCTTACATTTAAAATATCCAGTCTGCCATAATCCTCTTCTGTATACCATTCAGAGCCGCTGTGATCTCTGTTTCCATATATTTCACTGGTGGAAACATAGAGCATTCGGCACTTGCCGCCGCTCATTTTGATGTGTTCCAGCAAATGGTAAAGCCCCAGTATACTGCCCATCATTGTTTCCACGGGCTCTCTGGCGATGTCGCCAGGCTGTCCGTTACCGGCGCAGTGAATCACATAATCAAATTTCTGCTCCCATTGCAGCGCTTCTGCCGCCTCATAGCGGATAAATGAAAGTGTTTCCCATGAATGGAAACGCTGCTGCATCCGTTCCAGGTTCCGGGATGCGGCATAGATATCCATCTTCGCTGCGCCAAGGGCCTGCGCGCAGCACAGTACATCAATCAGAGCCGATCCTATCAGCCCTGTCGCGCCTGTAACTACGATGCTCCTGCCCTCCAAATACTGCCAGTTCTCTCCCAGATCAGCTACTGCCTTCTTCAACTGCTCTTCATAACATGTAGCGTCAAACATTACATTCCTCGTTTCTTCCATCGTTCTTTGTCTGCCTTTGCTTTCCTTTTCTGAATCTCTTCCAATGTGATGTCAATCAATTTTATACTGGACGCTTCCCCTGGCCCCTGTCTTTTTTCCACAGGAGGAAGTTCCATATAGTCATGGTACAGCAGGGTAAGATATCTGTCATAATCCACAAAACCGCGAAGCTGCATGCCTTCAAATTCTATGTCACGATAATGTTCAAAGCATTCTGCCGGCATTCCGTATTTTGTCTCTTTCGAAGGATATGGATACAAAAGATGGCTTACCAGTTCCGTGTTTTTGCGATTACATCTGGCCGCCAGGCAGTTACGCAGATGAAACATAGAATCCTTGGGTATATGATATAAGAGGCGGTACATTTTCCTCAGCAGCAAATTGTCTGCCGCCGTCTGTCCCAGTTCAGAGTACATCACTTTTCGGATAAAGAAGTTTGCACCATAGTACAGCCTGCGCATCAACGCTCCATCCGGCACATGATCCACTACAAACACGTCGATGCACACACCTGTTTTGTACTTCATATGTTCCTGCCCCAGACGGATAAATTCCGTTCCTTTTCTTCGGATTTTTGCATATCCCCATCTGTAATTTTCATCTGTCCGGTATTCCTGTAAGAAGAACCTTTCTCTGTCAAGCTCCTTCTTACAGGCACGGCAGAACTTTGCGTATTCGTGTCTTGTAAAGATCACATCTGCATCGTCATCCCATGGAATAAAACCTTTATGCCGTGCCGCCCCTAAAAGAGTTCCCCCATCTAATGAATACTGAATCCCGTTATTTCTGCAGATACGGTCTACTTCCACAATCATTTCCAGTTCAATCAACTGAAGTGTTCTCAAATCTTCTGATGACAATTCTACTTTTTTACTCATTTCATCCACTCATCCTTTTTCGCCATTAAAAGCGCCTTAAAAATCTCAATATCTTCCGTCGTTGTTATTTTTACATTTTTCTCAGAACCAGAACAGAAATGCACCTTTTCTCCCAATTCAATCATCAGGGTACAAGTTGCCACAGAATTTGTAATTCCCCGTTTCTCAGCCTCCTGATGCGCCCAGATCAGTTTTGCCAACGGAAAAGCCTGAGGCGTCTGCGTCCTCGCCAGAGAATCACGGTCTATCATTTCTTCTGACTGCCTTCCATCCCCGCATCTCATAAGCATGGCCTCCGCACAGGGAATCACGGTTATGGCAGAACCATTGAGGCGGCATGAGGCGATACAGCCGGAAATAATCTCCTGAGATAAATTCGGCCTGATCGCATCATGAATTAACACCATATCGTCCGGCTTGCAATGTTTCTCCAGCTCTTTGATTCCATTTCGTATAGAACCCTGTCCATTTTCGCCGCCTTCTGTAATCCATTTCAGCTTCGTAATATCAAACTGTTTGGCATATGCCTCCAAAATCGTCTGCCATCCCTCAATACACACCACCATAATGGCATCTATCTCTGGATGCTGCTGAAATGCCAAAAGAGTATAGATAATTACCGGTTTATCGTTAATATTTAGAAACTGTTTGGGTATGTCCTGATTCATGCGGACGCCCTTGCCGCCCGCTATCACCATAGCTATGTTCATGGTACCTCCTCATCCTTTTATGCCAAAATTTTTTGAAACGCCTCCAATAAATATTCGTTATCCTCAAATGTCAAATCACCGATATGCCCTACCCTGAAAAGCTTGTCCCGCAATTCTCCACCGTTGGGGCAAACCCATATATGGTACTTTCTCTCAAGCTCTTCAAAAATCCAATGCGCTGAGATCCCTTCTGTCATCAAGGGTGTCACTGCATTTGACAGAGAAGGGCAGGCAATGGTAAACGGCAGGCTTTTCATTCCTTCCCTGAAATGGGCTGCCAGGTCCGCAATCCGCTGGTTCTCCTGCTCCACACCAATTTTTACCAGCTCCTGAAGCCTTGCATGTACCTGCAGCAGAATGCTGACTGCCGGCGTAAACGGGGTCTGTCCTCTTTCTCCGTTTTTCAATGCATCCGCCAAATTAAAATAAAAACTTTCTGCCTGCATATCGTTTACACGTTTCACAGCTCTGTCGGAAAGAACCAGCATGGATATTCCCGGTGGGACTGCAAGCGCTTTCTGAGAACTGGCAATCATAACGTCAATCCCCCATTTTTGCATGTCAAAAGGGTCTGCAAGAAAAGCGCTGATGGCGTCTACTACCAGCCAGAGATGATTGCGCCTGCAGAAATCTGCCACCAGATTCATATCATACAATTTTCCAATGGATGTCTCATTCATATTTATCAGCAGCCCGGTAAAATTCTGCCCTTCATACTGCGAAAGCATTTCCTCTGTCAGCGCCTCTTCAAAAGGAACCACCAGCTCTTGACAGGGAATATGATGTACGTCACATATCTCTGAAAAACGCTTTCCAAACCCACCGCCATTTACCACAAGCACTTTATCCCGCCCGGTAAACAGATTCATAACAGCGGCTTCCATAGCGCCTGTGCCTGACGCCGTCAAAAAAACTGCTCTCGCGTCCGCAGGAGCATATGCCAATTCTTTTAACATTTCTTCATTTTCCAGCATAATCTTTGAAAAACTGGCATTTCGGAAATATGGTGTGCGATTCCCTCCAATTTTTAAGACATTCTCATATTCCTGAACTGGACCTACCGTAAAATTTAACATGTTTTCCTCCTTGCAGCCTTCTGGCAATGCACAAACCTTACTTGCGCCTGTAATTTTCCAGTTCATTATATCATCAAAAGGAATTCCTGTAAACATGACAACCAGCCAGAACAGGTGGTCCTATGGCTTCCTCTCCGCGAACTGCGCATAATTGTTATTTCTCTTATGGGAAAGAAGAATCCCTCAACTGTACGCCATTACAGCCGAGGGATTCGTTCTTTTAGCTGGAGAATTGAAAAATCTTATACTTTGGTGTATAATTTAGAAAAATCAGACCAGGAAAGCGAAAAACAGGAGGAGAATGAAAATGGAAATTACTAAGCAGTTTGAAAATGAAATTGCACCTTTCTTTTGGGTAGAACAAAGTTCCGGTGCATCTGTTTGTTTAAACGCAGGCACGTATCTTCAAGAGCTTTTTGATACTCGTGCAGAGGAAGGTTTTGAGGGCAGCGGATATGATTGGGGCAGTTTAGCACAGGTGTTTTTAGATGAGAAATGTTCTGGCTTGCAGGAGAAAATCAACTTTGACCCGGAGGCTGATATGTTTTGTGCTTATTCAGAAGACAAAGATTCCCTGGCTGAATTTATTCTTCAATTCAAGAAGGCTTGTGAAGATAACACCTTAATTTCAGATTTATTCAGCCGTGCCGAATTAGATTGATTTGTGAGAACAGCAAATAAACTTGTGACCAGGATAATTCCTGATCACAAGTTTTCCCGATACCAGTCAACCGCCTCTTTCAGCCCTCGTTCAAAATCGTACTCTGGTTCATATCCCAACAGCTTTTTCGCCTTGGAAATATCTGCATTGGAATGTTTGATATCTCCAGCCCGCTCCGGCCCGAAAACCGGTTCCAGCTTTCTGCCAAGAATATCACACATCTGATAATATAAATCTATCAGATATTCCCGTCCGCCATAGGCAATGTTGAATACCTGCCCGGCAGCTTCATGTCCAGCCTGACAAGCCCTGAGATTCGCTTCGATAACATTTTCGATGTAAGTAAAATCCCGGCTTTGCCTGCCGTCCCCGTTGATCACAGGCCGCTCGTTGTTCAGCAGCATTTTCAGAAATTTCGGTATCACCGCCGCATATGCTCCGTTCGGGTCCTGTCTTCTGCCAAACACATTAAAATAACGGAGTCCATACGTATCCAAACCATATAACTTGCAATACAGCTTTGCATACTCTTCATCTGCACGTTTAGTCAGCGCATATGGTGAGAGCAGGTTTCCTTCCTGCCCCTCCACCTTAGGCAACAGCGGATGGTCCCCATAAACAGATGAGCTGGAGGCGTAAACAAACTTTTTTACCTGATTCTGCCTGGCAGCTTCCAACATATTCAATGTCCCTCGGATATTCACTTCTTCATAGTACAGAGGCATCTCAATGCTCCTGGGCACGCTGCCCCATGCTGCCTGATGCAGTACGTAGTCCACATTCCTGCACACTTCCACACAAGTATCCAAATCTGTAATATCACCTTTTATAAATGTGTAACCTGGATCATTGCCAAATAAATCTACGTTTTCCTGTTTCCCCGTTGACAGATTGTCCAGGCAGCGCACCTGATATCCCATATTCAGAAGCGCTTCGCAGAGATTAGAACCTATAAATCCAGCTCCGCCAGTCACTAAAAATAACGTTCCTTCTGCAAATTTTATATCACTATATCCCATATATTCACCGTCACCTTTACCATTTACTTAAGCACACTTACAGCCTCCAGTAATCATATTCCTGTTCAGGAAACTCCTCTCTGTCATACATTCCTTTCAAGTCAAAAAGCAGCTTCTTTCCTGTTCCTGAAAACCTTTGCTCAAACCATGCTCTGCCCAGTCCCTGAAATATTTCATGCTGCACACAGACCACGATGGCATCCATATCTCTTATCTCTTCCACAGGGAGTAATTGTATGCCATACAGCTGCTCTGCCTCATGCTTATCCGCCACATCATCCGAGACAAACGGCTCAATGCCGTATTCCCGCAGCTCATTTATAATATCGATAACTTTCGTATTCCTGGTATCCTGGCAGTTCTCTTTAAAAGCAAATCCCAGAATCGCGACTTTTGATTTCTTTATCGCCCGCTCTGCTTTAATCAAACCCTTGACAATATGCTCTGCTACATACCTTCCCATATCATCGTTGATACGGCGTCCTGATAAAATCACCTGTGAATGATACCCCATCTGCGCCGCTTTATGGGTCAGGTAATAAGGGTCTACGCCAATGCAATGCCCTCCCACCAGACCTGGACGGAAATTGAGAAAATTCCACTTTGTACCAGCGGCCTCTAAAACGGCTTTTGTGTCAATCCCCATTCTGTGGAAGATGATGGACAGCTCATTCATAAATGCAATGTTAATATCCCGCTGGCTGTTTTCAATGACCTTTGCCGCCTCTGCAACTTTAATGGATTTTGCACGGTAGACGCCTGCCAGAGCTACCAGTTCATATACCTGCGCCACAATCTCCAAGGTCTCTTCATCCATTCCAGATACAACTTTTACAATTGTTGACAGCACATGCTCTTTGTCGCACGGATTGATGCGTTCCGGTGAATACCCCACCTTAAAATCCTGCCCGCATTTCAACCCGCTTTCCTGCTCTAAGACTGGGACGCACTCTTCCTCTGTCACGCCTGGATAAACGGTACTCTCATATACTACAATGGCGCCTCTCTTCATATTTCTGCCTACAATTTCAGAAGCAGATAACACTGGCGCTAAATCCGGAGTCTTATCATCTCTCACTGGAGTGGGAACAGCCACGATATAAAAATCCGCCTCCCTTAAATCCTTTTCCTGGGATGTAAACATCATGGAAGTATTTTTCACTGCATCGTCTCCCACTTCTTTGGTAGGATCGACACCTTGCCGGTACAGCCTGATTTTTTCTTGATTCAAGTCAAACCCAATCACATGAAGTTTTTTCGCAAATGCCACTGCAAGAGGCATTCCCACATATCCGAGTCCTATTACAGCTAATTTCTTTATTTCCATTTTTCTATTCTCCATAACATACAACATCAATTTTGTGTCTTTGTTTAAGAACATTTATATTTTTAAAGACAGGCTTATACAAAAAAGACATCTGTACAATTTCGTTTTGCCAGGCTCTTCTCAATCTCTCTCTGTGCTTTGGGATTTGCTACGGATACTACGACGCCCTCCCGTTCCAGTTCCTCCAGTTCTGACAATGGATAGACTGGGTATCCATATTTTTCCTTCCCATTCGACTGCCCATCTGAAACAATAAAACCAGTAAAGTTTAATCTGTGCTTTTTCAGAAGATGTGCCGCCCGGTATCCATTTTCTCCTGCTCCATACACCATCACTTCTGAAAAACGTCTGGCATAAGCTATCATTTCTCCGTCCAGATAACTGTCGAAATCGGAGAATGTGTTCTTCCGTTTTGCCTGCTGCAAAATACGTTTCAGCAGCGCCTGCATGTAAGTATACGCTGTCACCGCATAATCCACATTCATGACAGCTGCTGTATAATAGCCAGCCTTTTGAAATTCCAATGCCAGTATCTCCATAGCATCAGATTCCAGAAAAAAAAGGTTCTTTTCGTTTTGCAGTTTTAATTTTTCAGTCAGGTCTTTCCCTTGTTCTGACACCTTTTTCAGTCCTTCTGCTCTGCAGCAAAATACGAAAAAAGGATTCCTCTCTTCCACAACCGAAGAAAAATATGTACCAAATATTGGCTGCGGCACTGTCAGCATTCCCAGTCTTTCCTGTTCGTGAAAAAGCCCTTCCACCCCCGATAGATAATTCTGGTTTTGCAGAAGATTGTCCCATAAATGGTCTAACAGACTATATTGCTGCAGGCAAAAATAACCGGGAGCATAATAATCTACATCGTGGAGAAAGATTATATATCGATACTTCTCCGCCAGTTCCAGACATCTTAAATACACAAAGCAGTAAACTTCCCGTTCTTTGACCTGCTCACATATGACATTTTCCCCTTTTAGATGTGCTTGTACACTTTGAATAATTTTTCTTGACTGCGAATAAATATAAATTATATTTTCTGTTTTAAGACGTCTGATATATTCCAGGCACTGGGGCAGGCAGTTCTGGCAGGACAGCCAGAAAATCAGAACTGTCTCTTCGGCGTCTTTCCTCGCCGCCTCTCCTGATACAATGTAATTTAAATTCAACGTCTTTCTGATATCCTGCATATCATAGAGCCGCAGGATATTTTCCCAGATCAGGTTTACATCATAATCTGTATGATTCTTAATATATTCCAGCGCTTTCATGGTATCATTTCCCTGCTCACCCGGATTTTCTGTCAAATGCTTCATTATAAAATTTTTTCTTTTTATAACCGGACAGCGGTATTTTTTGATAAGCTGACAGGCAATATAGTAGTACTGGACAAAGTTCTGCTCTGGCTGCGCTGATTCAAACAATTCTGCCTTCACATAGGTATCTGCAGTAAACCCCTGCGCTTTGAGCAAATGTGTAAATATTCGCTCATGTTTGTTTGTTATATCAGAAAAGATCCATTCCGTTGAGTCAAAGGCATTCCAATATTCCTGAAACCATGGATGGCTCACCAGCCTACGGCGGAACGCATAAAAATAAGACTGTATATACGCTGGTATTTTTCTCTCATAACAGGAAAAATAGTCTGATGATTCCGCCTCCCCGGTCAATCCCCAGAAATCTGCTTCTCTGCGGTCCATTTCGCTGAACACTTCCTGCCAGGGGTAAATTGGTCCATAAAACGTATCATTAAAAAAAATTATTTCATCATAACAAACGGCTTTTTCCCATCCTATATATTCTGTAAGCGCCATTTTTAAGGCCATGGCGTCAAACCCTTTATTTTCCCGTATGTACAATTCATCTGCAAATTCCCAAAGTATGCTTCTGCCTTCTGCCGTCAAAGTTCCATTACAGACAACTGTCAAATCAGTCAGATGTTCACGTATCGTGCGCAGAAGATAACTGACATAGCGGTCCACGATCCCATCTTTATCATAAAATACAAAGATACCCAAACGATTCATGACTTATCCTTTCATGCCGTGTTCCTGATTTAATACTAAGTCTGGATTCTTCCTTATATCCTGCCCAGCATTCAAAATCCCCATTTCTTCTGATAAAATGCCATTTTTCCATAGAATGTACGTCAAAGATAACTGGTCGCGCTTTTCGCCTCTCATATATTCCTCAAACCATTGCTCCATAATCTGATTTCCAGTCTCATTGAAATTATCTCTGACAATCATTCCGCATTCAAACAAACCATACTCCCGGGGCATCCCTTCTAAAATATACCTCACCATTTGTTTTCTAAGCCCCTGGCTGTCGATATTTCCTCTTTTATTCGCCGCCAGCCTCAATCCCTCTTCATAGACACAGTTTCGATAAGGATGCTTATGAATCGCAATGCCTGTTTTCCCTATTTGCTTAACATACTGCGATACCGGATGGATCAGCTGAATGGAACCATCCACATAAATGCAATGCCTGTACCTGCGGAATAACCTGTGCCCATGCATTTTGCACCATCTGTTTCTCTCTGCACTGCCAGTGATGCTGCCCGGAACAAAATCCATGATGTCAAGCTGTCTGTATACCTTCAGATTCTGGTATTTCCTGTCGCTTAACAGATAATAGTCACAGTTCTCTTCCGTAGACAAAGGTTCTCTGATGTCATCATATCCTCCTGTAACACATGTATAAACTGCCACACGCTTCTCTTCCCTCAGGCAAGGCAGCGATATATCCAGCGGGGCAACAGATGCATGGTCACGTATTTTCTGAATACCATAAAATTTTTCCAATACAAAATCCTCTGCTGTAATATCATCAATCGTGATGAGATACAAAAAAGGATTCTCCTCCAGGCACCTGCACGCTTCCTCAATGTACGCCGCTCCTACGCACACAAAAACAAGCATATGCTCCTGCTGTGTAAGCAGACTTTCAAAATCCAGCTTTTTTATTCCAGGGTGATTCTCTATATAATGATCAATGGCAAGTCCATTCTTATCACAGGCATATTCCAGACTGAGTTCCAGCCATTCTAAAAACTGAACTCCCATATCCGTGCCTAACTGTCCCAGCCCATACAGGCATACCGGATAATGGTTTTGTTTTGCGTTTTGTATCTTTCTTTGTATCTCTCCTGTACCAGACATTATTTCTCCTCTTCTTTTTCTGCACAAAAGATGGTATTTCCGTCTTTTATCGTTTCCAACACCCGGATATCTTTGATTCGCTCAGCTTCTATTTCTAAGGGGGAAGCATCTAAAATTACCAGATCAGCCGCCTTTCCCTCCTCAATGCTTCCTTTTGAGTTTTCCTCAAAATATTGATATGCCGCGTTTATGGTCACCGCTTTCAGTGCGTCGTATACGCTGATTTTCTGCTCTTTGCCTATTATTTTTCCTGTACGGCTGGTACGGTTTACTGCACACCACACGGAATGCAGCATATTCGGTTTCGTTACAGGCGTATCCTGATGAAAATTTACGGTTAACTTTCGATCCATCGCATCCTTAACCGGACTGATGTGATTTCCTCTTGCCGTTCCTAAATTCCGCTGATGAACATCCCCCCAATACCATACATGGCCGACAAATATCGAGGCGATCATATGCAGTTTCGCCATTCTGTCCAGCTGATCATTTCTAACCGTCTGGCAATGGATCATCACAGGCCTCAGCGCTGAACGATCCGGAAAGATTTCCATGCATTGTTCATATGTATTCAGAAATTGTTCGGATGCCGCATCGCCGTTGCAATGTGCGAGAATTTGTTTTCTTTCCTGCACAGCCTGCATAAGATATTTCTTCACTGTTTCATCATCATAATATGCACAGCCGCAGTCCTGTCCGCTGCCATTTTCATATGGTTCTGACAGCCAGGCAGATCTTCCCTGGGGCGAACCATCCAGAATAATTTTGTAACCGCCTAATTTTAGATGATTCCTATATTTCTGATCCATCTGCCTGTTTTTTTCAAATATTTCTGTTCCTTCCGCATTTATCAGCGGATAGCTTACCACATCTGTTTTTAGCTTTCCCAGGTCCGCCATTTGCTTTAATATCGTAAAGCTTTCCTTTGTAGACGCCCCATCCTGCACAGTCGTTATCCCTTGCCTGATATAAACATCCTGCATTTTTTCCATCATTAAGGCAGCATCTATATGTATTCTTTCCTGCATCACGGGCTGCAGCAGCGCTATTCCTGCTTCTTCCATATAGCCGCTTGGCTCATTGCTTCCACAGATTCTGCCTAACCGTCCTCCAGGCGGATTCTCTGTCTCCTGACTGATACCTGCAAGATTCAGCGCCACACTGTTTGCACAATACAAATGTCCCGAGACATGAATGATTATGATTGGTATATCCGTGCTGGCCTTATCCAGGATTCGTTTGTCAGGATGCGCCTGTTCCTTCAGAAAATTATGATCATATCCAAACCCTACTATTATTTCTCTATTTGTAATCTTATGTTCCGCCGCATATTGTTTAAGTGTATCTATGATATCTTCAAATGAGCAGCATTCCGACAAATCTGCGGTCAAAGACATCTGTCCATTCATCACGATATGGCTGTGAGCATCAATAAACGAAGGCATAAGGCATTTTCCCTGCAAATCCACGCTTCTTACATCACTGGAAAGCCCTCTTGAGACTTCCTCGAGTGATCCAACTTTTTTGATCAAACCGTTTGAGATAAGAACTGCCTCTGGCCTGACCGCTTCTTCCAAAGTCTCTTCCGCCATCGTAATAATTTTCCCGTTATAAAATAATGTATCCATATGCCTTTCCTTCCTCTTATTTCCAGCTATATGTTTTTTTGCCCCAGGACTTTGTCAGCCGTAACGCTGCTAAATATACGGCCGCACAGACGCACAATCCTATGACGGTGTATTCCATAGACAAACTGCCTGAAGCCAATGCCAAAATTAAAATGTACACGGGTGTGGAGCACATCATGATGAGATTGCACGCACCTAATTCAACACTGGTTGCCGTCTGAAAATCTGGATCTATAATCCTGATCAGTGAAATTCCGCTTGGTACCGTTCCTGTACAAGTACCGTAGATTCCCAACGTTCTCTCAAAATCATTTGCTCCGCCAATTCTGCATCCAAAATAACAGCATACTATAAAGGTAATGATTGTAATCATCACTGACACGATCAAAATAGGAACCATCCATTTGCTTATGACATTTATAGAAATAGCCATAAAAGAACATACAATCAAATAATCCGAAAACCAGCCAGTAATTTTATTTTGCAATACATTTTCTTGGAGAAAATCAATTTTCAATTTTTTCATGATTGACTTCACAATATAGGCCGCGTACATTCCATTCATAAACATCATATTTTTCATGGAAGTACCCAAAAAACCTGGAATCAGGCCCAGCACTTTCGATAAGCCAACCGCCAGAATATAGCAGCCTCCTACTAAAGCAAAGTGAAATGCAAGCGTTTCAATATTGCTGCTGCATGTCGTATCCTTGACCATATATTCCGTCTGTTCCTCTTTTTTCAGATAACCTTTTAAAATTCTCTCTTCAATCTGTCCGCAATGCTTGGCAATCCCTCTTTTTATTCCGATCTTTGCTGCTGGTATTCCTACAAAAAACGCCGCCGCAAACCCTATCGCCGCAAATGTAATCGCCACCATCGAGGCATCTTTCCAGCCATACTGCTCAAAAATCTTTCCATACGTCGCTGCCTGTCCCGGTCCTTGGCAAAATGCAAACTGAATGAGCATACCATACACTGCATTCATGTCAAACGTTTTGCCTAATGCGGCAATCACGGCGGTAGCAGCCACAGGCGTAACCGCATAGAGCAGGCACCATATAAGACCTAACGCTACGACGCCTTTAAAAATTTTCTGGGAATTATTATTTTCTGTCTCTGGAGTGCTTGTCAAACTGATGGAAATAAAGGAAACTGTAAACAAATTGTCGACAACTAACGTATACATCTTTGTGTCAGTTCCCAAATCGATATGGAAATGAAAACAAATATTAACGAATATAAAACCTAAAATTCCGGCTATAATACTTGCGGAGACAAGCATATTTCTCAGGAAAAATACCTTTGCCCGTAAGAAAACTCCCAGGCAAAGCATAATGCTTGCCCAGCCAAACGCCATCATAAAACTCATAACCAACCTCTTATCCGGCAGATACAGCCGTAAAAAATTACGGCTGGCCTCTTGTTGCCTGCTCTTTTGTTAATGCTCCAGATCCAGATGTATCCAGTTTCCCAGCTCAATATCTCTCTCGTACGGCTCCAGTGGAACCATCCCGCCCTGATGATGAAACGTAAATTCACCTAGATAGACCTGCCCGTTTACCTCATAAAAATCAACTCTGACATGGGGAATTCCCAAAGACAGTTTTTCTGCTGTTTCCTTCATTTCAAGATAATGTTCCGGCATATGCGGCAAAACAAGTCCATTCTTATGTCCGCTTCTCATTTCCATATGTTCTAATCTTTCATTGAAAAAGTCTGTTGTAACCTCTCTGTCAGAACTCATCCGCCCCTGGGCGATCAACAGCACTTTGGCAATCCCATGAAAGCAGAAAAATTTATAGTCCCTCAGTTCTCTGTCCTGAGTGTCTTCCAGATATTGTTCGGCAATAATTCTTGGTTTTATGTCTTTATACTGCCATTCTCTGCCTGCCCAATAATAATTATATTTCAAGTTTCTTTCCAGGAGAGTCCTTGCTTTTTCAATGTCAAAACTATTTTTATCTCTGCAGACCACCGTACTTCCAGAATCGTGGGTACATTTCAGCACAAACTGGCGCGGAAGCTTTTCAAAATCAATCTCATCAAAAGTCTCATACAGCCCCAGCGTCGGAATAACGTACTTTTCACCTATTTTTTCTGTTATGTATTTTTTCACCTCGTATTTATCAGCCATCCGCACATATTCTGGATTTCGGACATGCAATTTCAGCCACTGAATTTTTTCATTAAATGTCCGGGGATTCTCCAGATTGGGGCGATAACCCATATGATATTCAAATTCCGTGCTCAGATAATCTTCATCATTGATGATAAATTTAAATTTCTCGTTTAGTTGCGGGTCATTTTTCTCAATAATGTCTTCCATAAATTCCTGGAGGAAAATCTGGTCCATTTCCATAAATTTAACGATCCCATTTTCTTTTAATTGTTCTCTGATACTGTCTTGATACCTATACGAGACTGCCACAAAGACTGTCACATTATCGTGCAGAGAATATAATTCCTGCGGTGAAATGGTTTTTACCCCCTCTTTTATTTCCACTCCTGGCTGCTTCTTATTGTCACAATAAAAATCAACCTGCGCTTCCATTGCACGCAATATGCCATACACCCAAGTAGTACCATATAATCCAGCCCCAAAAATACATATCTTCCCTTTTTCAGCGACGTCTAAATAGTCTTCGAATTCGCGGTATTTCATTGTTTTTCACTCCTGCAACGATTTTCTTAGCGCTAAATACGCCCTTCATTTTGTTCCCAGTACACGGAATAGATGCCATCCATGTAATTATGCTTTTGAGAATAAATTCCTTCTTCATCTCCCAATAAATATTTCCAGACTTCCACATGCTTCTTCGCATAGTTTTCCCAGGACCACTTTTCTACAGAACTGCGTATCTTTTCACGCTTATTTTTAAGTGTCAGCAAAACATCACGAAAATCATCTACTGTCCTGCACAGATACGTAGGTGGAACACTCGTGTCTAAATGATAGCCTACCGGTGTAACAATCGTGTCAATTCCCGCATACATAGCGTCCATAAAGCCGCAGCCTGCCTCGTCCCATCCATAGAACATATATAAATCCAGTGTGGGCATAAGACGGGTATATATTTCCAAGTCAAACTCTGGATAATAATCCACTTCAAAATTCTGCTCGCGCAAGGAATCCACAATCTGTTCCCATCTGTCCCCCATGATTACTATTTTAAAATAATCAGGGTCCACCCCCTGCATAATATCTAATAAACAGGTATTTCTCTTCCTGTTATCCTCATGATTCCTGTGTGTAATGCCAAGCACATATTTTTTTGGTTTTATGATTGCATCATGTGCGGGATTGATGTAGCACACTTTATGTTTTGGAATTCCGTTCATCACCAGAAAGTCCATGACATCCTTCGACATGCAGATTCCGATTCTCGCTGTTTCCAGGGCAAATTTTAGCTGTTCGAGCTTATCCTGGCTGATAATATGCGTAATATACAGCACATCACATGTATGGTCATAAAGAGGTTCATATTCTGCGTATGTATAATAATAGTTGATATCCGCATTTAAATCGGGATAATCATCTATATCCGCCTCAATGTTCATTTGATGCAGATTTTCCACCAGCTTATCTGCGTACTTTCTTAAAATCCAACCCTTATCTCTGCAGACAATCCGGACCTTTTTAAGTTTTTTTCCTTTGAAGAGGGCATTTTCTTTTGCCACCTTAGATTGGTAATAATTAAAAGCAATGTTATTACGGGCGTCAAAAATCAGGGCGTCAATATCTAATGTTTGCAGATGCTTATGGACCTGATCCCTGATCCTCTCACTTTCTATCGCAATTAATATAAGCAGCGGCCTGCTCAATTCTTCTAATTGTTCCGGTGAAATCACTTCTATCCCCTGAAAATTTTTTATCTTGTCTGCGTTTTTATCACATACATATTTCACATTCGCCAGCCCGGCTAAGAGAAATGCGCCGTCATGTCCTGCTCCATATAGAATCAGATCTCTGTCCTCTTCTTCCTGATACTTTTTGAAATTATCTTCATAACCCATAATTTTTACTTTTGTCTGCATATTCATTCTCTCCAAATCACAATTCTAAAATATCTGTCCTCCAGAAAAATACATGTTCCAATGTTCCAATCTCTGTTTCTATCGTTTGTTCTATTTCATCTGCAAAAGATGTTGAGGCAACAATTGTTACATCCGTTTTATCATAATATTCTTGAAAGCTTTCAGCAGAAATCACCTTTCAATCACATGATGAAATTTTCTTTTAATCGAATGACAATATCTTTTTGATCCCTCTATCCACATTCCTTTCCAGCCATAATGCAGAAGGCAATGTGTATTGCTTTCCAGGCCATCCTGCACGCCAAACTCTATAAATCTTCCGACAGAAATTCCAAGACGCTTAAATATTTCATGAATGATTCCGTCCTCATCATTTTGAGAATATACTTTATAGCCGAATCCCTCCAGGTATAATGGATTGTTGAATCTTTCTTTCGTCTTCAAGTCCCAGCAATAACCAGCCGTAGTATTACTTAAAATTTGTTTATTTAACATAATTTGTCTTCTCCATACTTATTATCAATAGGTACAATGGGTTGCTGCACTGATTTTATTATCCAAAAAAATGTTCCTCCAGCATCATGCACAGACAATGGTACACAGGCAAATGCAGTTCCTGTATCAAATATGTCTCGTCTCTTGGCACACAAACCGCTACATCCGAAAATTCCGCCAGACGTCCTCCTGTCCTGCCTGTGAGCCCAATGATTTTGATTCCGGACGCCTTGGCAACCACAGCCGCGTTGATGATGTTTTTGCTGTTGCCAGATGTTGATATGCCCAGAAAGACATCCCCGCCCCGTCCATATCCAAAAAGCTGCTGCGCAAACACACCAAGCCCATCTACATCATTGATATATGCAGTCGTCAATGCCTCGTGCGCTACCAGCGGAATCGCCATCAGCGAACATTCCAGGTTTTTGGATAAGGATGCTCCAATTTCCTTATCCACATCACACATTTTTTTCGAAAATTCTCTGGAAACTGGCCTGGGAATCCGAAACCGCTTCATCAATTCCCCTGCCATATGCTCGGAATCAGCTGCAGATCCGCCATTTCCTGCAATCAATAATTTGCCGCCATTCTCAAAACATGTTTCCAATGTCCGATAAGCGTTAATGATATCTTCTCTGCATATGTTTAATTCCGGATATCTTTTGATTAAATTTTCTATGTGTTTTATCAATTCCTCATCTGTTCTTCTCATAATTTTTCCTGTATATCACTTAATTCCAATATTTTTTCTACAGCATCCGCGAGAGTATTCTCATGTATATCAGCGCGGGCCTGCACCTTACTCCCAATTGCCGCCGTTTTGCACCCAGCATTTGCTCCTGCCAGAATATCCGTGTCGCTGTCGCCAATCATCCATGATTGAGACAGATTGATATTATATTTTTCTGCTGCCTGGACGAATAGCCCCGTTTTAGGTTTTCTGCAATTGCAATCACATTTCAATTCTGCTATTTCTCCAGGAAATCCGCGGTCAGGATGATGAGGGCAAAAAAACAAATCATCGATATAGGCGCCTTTTTCTCCCAATAATGTTTCCATTTTATTATGTATCTCTTTTAATCCGGAACAGGTCAGCTCTCCTCTTGCAATGACAGGCTGATTTGTAACTACAATCGCCAAAAAACCTTTTTCATTTATTCTTTTTACTGCCTCAGCAGCGCCATCCACCAATTTCATTTGATCCATATGCCTGAGAAAACCAACATATTGATTGATCGTTCCATCTCGGTCGAGAAAAATTGCTTTTTGCTGATTCAATAAATTTTTTTGCTGCAGCATGTTATGTTTGACGTCTTCCTGCACTTCACAGTAACGTTTGGGTGTTCCCATATCCTTGACATATTCAGGAGAATCATAGACAGCCAGCAGCTTTCTTTCAATCAGCGGCTTTAAAACCTCTCTGTCCAAATCAATACGTTTTTCATGGTCAAATACCGGCAAATCCAACAGCCGCGCGGAACACATATGAATTCCCGCATTGGTCCGGTTCTGGCACCAGGATCGTGGTTCTTCTTTGCTGATCCATTTAACAGCGATTCCTTCCTCGTCCGCCGCAATCAATCCGCTGTCAAAAGGGTGGTCATTCGGATGCGTAAAAATTGTCGCCAGCTTATTTTTAAATTTATGATATTGATACAAACGTTTTAAATCGACGTCAAAGATAATGTCGCCGTTCACTAACAGAAAATCTTCTTCCACCTTCCCCCGCAGCCGTCCTAACGCACCTGCGGTACCCAAAGGACTGTCTTCGACAATGTATGTTATTTCCGCCCCAAACCTTTCTCCCTCTCCAAAATAATCCATAATCACATTTCCAAGATGTCCTATTACCATAACGATCTTTTTTACATTCTGGCGGACCAAAGCTTCTATCTGCCATTGTAAAATAGGTTTACCCAAAATCATGATCATAGGTTTGGGAACCTCTGAGTTTACCTCTGCAATACGTGTTCCTCTGCCTCCTGCCATAATTACACAAATCATGCCAACCTCTCTATCTGGTCAAAAACTGTTCACCTCTCTGAATACGTGTTCTCCAATAATTTAATAAATCTTCCATTGTCTGCTCAAAGGAAATTTGCGGTTTCCATCCTGTATGCTCCTGAAATTTACGGCAGTCAGGAACCTGTAAATCTGCATCAATGGGACGAAGTCTTTCTGCTTCCACTTCTATGCGGATTTCATCTTTTTTATCTGACATTGAAATCAGAGTATTCAAGGTGTCTCCAACTTTACAGGTATATGTTCCTCCTATGTTGTAATACTCTCCTGCAATCGGACGGACTGTCAGCAGCATATAATATGCTCTCACTGCATCTCTGACATCTGCATATGTCCTTAGCGAGTCCAGATTCCCCACTTTCACCACCGGCGGTATCAATCCCGCTTCAATCATTGCAATCTGCTTTGCAAATGTCGATTCATGGAACACGTCGCCTCTGCGCGGACCAGTATGCGTAAACATTCTTGTAGAAAGAACCGTCATATTAAACGCTTCTGCATAATACCTTCCCAGTAAATCTGTCCCCACCTTTGAGATTGCGTAAGGTGATGCCGGATGAAAAGGACATTCTTCATGAATGCCTTCAGCAGGCTTTTTTTCCAGTGGAATCTTGCCGAACACTTCTGACGAAGCACACACATGAATGAGAGGATGATATGCATCGTCTCTCTCCATTTCCAGATGAACTGCTTCCAGCAGCCGGCATGTCCCTATAATATTTGTGTTTAGGGTGTCTGCAGGCGCCGTAAAACTTGTCAGCGGATAGCTTTGGGCTGCCAGATGAAAAATATAATCCGGTTTTACGGTCTGAATTACATGAATAAGAGATATCTGGTCATTTAAATCGGCATATTCAAAATATAAGCGTTGTTTTTCATTTGCCCTGCTCAGCAGATGTTCCACATTATCAAGAGGGCTTCTCCATCTGCATACGCCGTATATTTCCCATTCTGTATTCTCCAGCAAAAAATCACATAAATGAGATCCAACCATCCCTGTAACCCCTGTTATCAAAGCTTTCTTCACTTTTAAATCTCCTTTATTTTCAATCTTCTGAATAGTAAATAACTTTACTTCCTTCATTTTCAAATACAAATGGAATCTCAAGTAAATCATCCAGTTTTTTTCTCACGGCTTCCTTTTTATCATCTTCCACGTAGAACAAAAAGAATCCGCCCCCTCCAGACCCTAACAATTTTCCGCCGACTGCCCCGGCTGAGACTGCTTCCATATAAATCCGGTCCAAATGATTATTAGAAATATTGGCGCCTGTGCACTTTTTCATTTTCCATGTTCTGTCTAACAGTTCTCCAAATTCATGGAGATCTCTATGCGTGTCAACCAGAATTTTCTGGGCGTCATCTGCCATTTGATATATTTCATCCAAAAAGGGTTCTTTTTCTTTCCCAGTTGTTCCATTTTCTTTATGGATTTCCGAAGAGATTCTGGTAAAGCCAGTAAAGAACAGCAGCAGGTTATGATTCAGCTGACGCTTCCTTTCTTCGCTTATAACAATGGGATATACCTTATAGGAATCGTTCTCAAATTCTATCCGGTTAAACCCGCCGAAAGAAGTGGCAACCTGATCCTGCCAGCCTCCGCTTTCCTGACAGAGAACTCTCTCTAAATAAATGGCGTCGTCTGCTAATTTTTTCTGGTCAGCGTAAATTCCTTTTAAGGCATAAAATCCATTCAGCATTCCAACAGCAAAGGAACTGCTGGTTCCCAATCCCGATCTTGCCGGTAAATCTGCATCATAATTTAAACTGATATTTTCTATTTCCAGCCACTTCATCGCATTTCTTATCGCAGGATGCTTAATCTCATTTACATCATTCACGAACTCCTGCTTTGAGTAGGACAATTCCGTAGAATAATCAAAGAAATGTGGTAATTTTCGAATCGTCACATAACAATATTTGTCAAATGTAGTTGAAATGCAGACTCCGCTTTTTTTACGAAAATATTCTGGCAAATCGGTTCCTCCGCCAAAAAAGGACATTCTAAAAGGTGTTTTTGTAATTATCACGTTTCCTCCGTCTCTCACTCTCTGCACAATTTAAGCGTCTCTTTTAACCTCTGTGCAACAGCATAAACCTGCTGCTCTGTCATGCCCGTTCCAGTCGGAATATATAATCCCTTCTGATACAATTTTTCTGCATGCGGGCATTTTTCATCTTTAAAGTATCCATCCTTCATATAAACAGGCTGAAGATGTACTGGATAAAAGAAGTTCCGTGCGCCTACGCCTTTTTCCCTCAGCAGAGTAATTAGTTCAGATGCATTTACGGCATAATTTTCTCCCAAAACAATTCCATAGATCCAATAAATATTGTCTGCATATTCTGTCCGGGCTACTGGCAGCGTTATATCCTCAATATCCGACAGTAATTCATTGTATAACTTTCCCTGTTTACGCTTTACCTGCACATGTTCTTCTATTTTTTCCAACTGTGCAACGCCTACGGCAGCCTGCAGATTCGTCATTCTGAAATTACTTCCAATTTTTTGGTGTATATATCTGTCTGCTGTAAAATACAGATTGCGGATTTTTCTGCATTCATCTGCAATATTTTCATCATCTGTAAGTATCATGCCGCCTTCCCCGCAGGTGATATGCTTATTGGGATAAAAGCTGAAAATACTTATTTCCCCAAAGCTGCCGCACTTCTTCCCTTTATAAGTCTGACCATGCATCTCTGCTGCATCTTCTATAATTTTTAAATGATATTTATGGGCAAGATCATAGATCTTATCCATATCCACTGGCAGTCCATAAATGTGGACCGCCATAATTGCACATGTTTTAGAGGTAATTTTTTTCTCAATCAGGTCTACATCCATATTCCAGTTATCCGGCCTGCAGTCCACCACGACGGGTACCAGTCCTGCTTTTGTGACTGCCTGCGCACAGGATATAATCGTAAAGGAAGGTATGATAACCTCCGAACCGCTGTCAAAACCCATGGACAGCACAGCCGCCTCAAGCGCTGCTGTTCCGCTGCTTACTGCAACGGCATATTTCCGGCCGACATATTCGGCCATTTCTTCTTCAAACTTCCTTACAAAAGGTCCTTCACTGGAAACCCATCCTGTGTCAATGCATTCACATAAATACTTTTTCTCATTTCCATCAAACAAAGGTATATTTACCGGTATAAATTCTTCCATCATAATCACTCCAATTTAACTGCTCTTTCTTCTCAGCATTTGTACATATCATTTCTTTTTTCTGGCAATAAAATATGCCGTCCACGAATTGTAATCCAGCTTGCCCATCGTTTTGCAGTCACATGCTTTCTCAAGTATGAAACCTTCATGGTTCAGCATATATTCCACCTCTGGTTCAAACAAATACCGCATGGAGTGTATTTCTTCAATGCTGGTCATTTTACTGGTTGATTTTTCTACAATCATTGTCTCGCAGTCAACTTTCACAATGTTCTTATTTGCATCCATCTGCGGTTTGGCGATTTTTTTATAGGTATACCGTTCATCTTCTGCTTCTGTAATCTTCACATATGGATGGTCTGTGAGCACACCGGGACCATACCAGCAGTCAAACACAAACAAACCATTTTCCTCCAGGCAGTTATATGCCGTACGAAAGGCTTTGCAGATATCTTCATTTGTATTTTGGTAGCTCAGAACATGAAACAAAGACAACACCAAATTGAACTTTTGTTCACTCTGATATTGTCTGATATCATCCACTGCAAAAGTCATTGACTCTATTTCCCGATATTTATTTTCCGCAATATGGATCATTTCCTCACTTAAATCAATTCCATGAACCGTATATCCTCTTTTGTTCAATTCAAACGCATGTCTGCCCGTCCCGCATCCCATATCTAAAATCAATGCATCTTCTTTTATTTTTCCCTTCAGCAAACCCAATAGCGTATCAATTTCGCTTTCGTAATCTTTGTCTCTGTAAAATATGTCATAGTAATCCGCAAAATTTTCAAATACCTTCATAATCTTCTCCCAATCCGTATCAGCTGTATGTTTCCTCTTCATTTTCATAAATCACTTTTTGCAAGTGAAAATCGAACTTCTCCTTGTCCATGCCTTCTGCAAAAGGCCCCTGTTTAATCTCATACAGCTCTGTATCCTCCAGAGCCTTAAATCCATGTGCATTTGACAGCAGTAAAATAACGTCTCCTGTCCGCACAATACAGCTTTTTAAATACTGTTTTTCCTCTGAATAAAAGTCAACTCTGTAACATCCTTTTTTTATTACCAGAATCTCTCTTGTATTATCAATTTCTCTATGTACTTGCTTATGAACATGGGGACAAATATCTGTTCCCTGCGGATGACTCATATATGCTAATTGCTGCTCGCATTCTGAGCCAGTTACAAATTCGATGCCTTCTCCCTGATGGTCCGCTCTTATAATAATTGCCAGCTGCCCATTCTTATCATCCATAATCGTCTGAATTTTACTTACTTTTTCCATGTTTGCTTCTGTTCCTTTCCGCTTTTCCTCTTTCGCTGCAATGCTCAATACAGCCCTTCGCGGCATGTCCGTACGCTGGTAAAAATATATCGCAGATTATTTTAATCTGCGAAAAAAGACACTGTATCAAGTACAGCGTCCGCATATCTAAAAGCGATTCCATTCGCACCTGACAAAATCCATTTTGCTACGGTTATATCTTTTTTCATAGTATTACATGTCTTAACAATAGATATATCGGACATAACCGCAAATACTTTATAGTATTTTCTGATTATAGTCTTACCAAATATTGTTTTAACTGCATATTTTTTCAAAAAATCTTTGCACACATTTCTTTTATGCATTTCATTTATACTATCACATTTTATAAAAAAAGCAAAGCAATATTTGTCATTTTAAATTTACTTTTGAAAAGAAAGTAAACAGATTTTCCAGACGATAGATGAGAGAAACAACAATAATCTCTCAACTTTTTTCATCAAAAACCTCGTCAGCCAAACAGGAACTTGACGCAGGCATGTGCCCTGGAACACCGATACCTGATTAAACGGAAATAACTTGGAAATTCAGTCTGGAGGTTTCCATTATGGACAAGGAAGAAATTTTAGCAAAAAGCAGAGCAGAAAACAAGAACAAGGATGTATATTTGTCGGTGAAAGCATAAACTGGAGACTATAGGCTCTTGTTTTTAGTTCGAATATCAAACTCAGCTGGCTGAAATGGTAGGATCTCCCGTAATACCATTAGTTCGATGGAAACGGGGCAGTTTAACTCTACGGCAAACTTGCTTACCGCCTGCGGACAGACCAGCCGACAAAATCATAGCCCCAAACAGAATAACAAGTGAAAAGCCAGATTATATCGTCTTATTAGCTTGGAATTAAAAAAAGAACTCACACAGGCACTGGAGCATACAAGGCAGTAGGGCTGTAAATTTATAACATTCATCCCAGAAGCAACTATTAAAGGTACCTTTATCCAATCAGCACTTTTTTCCCTGAAAAGCAAACCCATATTTACGTATACGTTCTGCTGGAATTCCTTTTTCCATTAAAACCTGAGTATACGGTTTTTCTTCAATCTGCTTCAAAGCTGCTTTCACTGTTTCTTGTAAGGAACTTTCATCTTCCGGGTCATGAACCTTGAATTCTAGTATAATTGCCGGATCTTCCTCTCTTTTTGGCTCTAACATTATATCATAACGTCCATAACCACTCTCACGATTTGAAGTCAGCACATACCTGTCATGCAGATCTACCAAAAGTCCTAATACCAGACCGTGATAGAAACGTTCTGGTTCACTTCCTGATGGACGGTTCCCGGTATCAAAATAGCTGATGATATTTAGTGTTACTTTATTGATATATATATTCATTAATTTAAGGTCATTACTTAACAACGCCTTTATAAATCCGTTGTATTCACCGTTCATTTTTCCTTTAAACCATCCGCGTACCATAGACGTAAACATATTGTGTATCTCTAAATTTGTAATCCTGAGTTCATACAGAAATTCTCCCCAGCCCATTCTGAACTTGCTGTCATCTACAGTTACTACTTTTAAGTAGCCGCTGGCTACTAAAAGGCTCCAAATTGCATTTTCATCTTCATCTAACTGTTCGTATACAATTTGTTCATCAATAACTGCCGTTAAGTTTTCGCCCGTTAAAAGTTTTTGAAAATCCTGTTTTAACCCAGGGCTTCCACTTTAGATTAGCTTCCCAATTAAACTATTGGAACTGGTATTTGCCCAATAAATTCCTATTTTTCCAGTATCTAGTACAACGAATATTAAGTAATTAACATCTTCACTTACCTAATTGTCCAGCTACTATGTCAGAAAACCTAGCCGTAGCCACAGCTACGCCGTCGTTTTTCTTCCTTGTATCTGAAACAATTATCCTGCGTGAATATATCAAAGACTTAATTTTCGTTGTACTAGATAATTTAAAATAGACCACGGATTATAAATGTCCTCCGTTTCTCCAAAAGTAAATCCGTCATACCATCTTTTAACCTCATCTTTTTCCGTCATCCCCTGTTCATCCATTCCTGCAAATACTTCCTCTTCCGTAAATCCAAATACATCGGCATATTCATTAGAGGTTGTTGTAATTACCTTTATATTATTTAAATCAGAGAAAATACTTTCTTTACTTACTCTTGTAATTCCCGTCATGACGGCTCTTTCTAAATAAATATTTGTTTTAAATGCTAAATTAAAAAAGCTTCTTGTAAATGCTGCCATTTTTTCCCAGTAATTGTTTACATAGGCCTCCTGCATAGGTGTATCGTACTCATCCAGCAAAATAATCACTTTCTTATCGTAATAACGGTTTAAAAATTCGGAAAGCTTATGCAGCGCATAGGCGGCATCATTTTCCCCCATAACAAGGTTTACGCGGTCAAAATACTCCCGGTCCATATCAGTAAGCATTTCACTATCCCTCACAAACCGGTATTTTTGATAAATGTCCGTGAGTATCTGGTTCATCCTGTATTTAAACCCTTCATAATCCGTCTCTTTTATACCTGCAAAAGAAAGACTGATCACAGGATAAGTCCCTTGCAATTGACGGTATTTTGGTTCTTGCCAAATGGCAAGATTTTGAAATAACGTCCCTTGCCCAGCATAGTTTATGGAAAAGAAATGTTCCAGCATACTCATGGTAAGTGTTTTTCCAAACCGACGGGGACGGGTGACCAAGGTGACACTGTCTTTGCTTTCCCACCAGTCTTTGATAAAATATGTCTTATCTACATAAAAACAATCTTCTGTAATCAATTCTTCAAAATCCTGTATTCCAATTGCTACAGTCCTTGCCATTCCAGACCCTCCCAATCCTATGAAAAATCTAATTAACGTTTCTTTTAAAATAGCTGTTTCCAATCGCTTGATGCATTTTTTCTTATATTTTATCTTAACATTCTTCTTCCCAAAATACAATTCCTGACTCTGAAGCGCCTAAAAATATATGGCTATAGAACCGAAGGCTGGAGAGGTACAAAAACATGCCCAAACTTGTTTTATGTCCGTCAGGAATGCCGTCAAAGAAATATCCGTATTTTTCCAAAAGAAAACCTAGAAAAATGGCAAAAGAAAAAAACACATTCGTATCTAATTCACCGTCAGAAATCTGGTCAATTTTTGTCAAATCCGCCAAAATCAAGGGTTCTGGGAGAGGTTCCACAGATTAAAATATTTTATGAAATATAATTTAAATCAAGATGTGGAGGTAGCCTTAAAGTGAAATTCTTAAACTGTAAAGAATGTGAAGAATTGTTTGCAGGCAAAGAGGTATATGTATTTGGGGCAGGCGTAGATGGTGAAAGCTTATATCGTAAGCTGGGAGGCGTCGTAACCATTTGTGCTTTTATAGATAATAAGCGATTTGGGGCGGGAAATTATTTTTGTGGAAAAGAAATTATAAATTTAGAGCAGTTCAAGTTAATAAGAACAGACAACCAGCCGGTTTTAATAGCCTCTTACCGATATATGGAAGAAATATGCCGCCAGATGACAGCGGAAGGATTTGTGCCTGATGAGGATTTTTTTATCTGGGATGACATGTGCATCCATCACGCAGATGATATTACAAACCAGTATATCAATTTTATGTCCGGGATCTGGAAAAACAAAAAAAGAGAAAACAGACAAAAAATAATTTTAGTGCCGTTTGACAGCAGGCATGACCAGAATTCTGTGCAATATGCATATTGCGCAAATTATCTGGCAGAAAAATATGACGCATCTATCTATGGGTTCTGCAGGTATGGCGCGTCTGCTCAAAATGCCTCTAAAGTAGTGCTAGATATCTATAAGGCTTTCAATGTGGCTGGGCTGGTTGACAGTACTTTAAACGAAGAACTGCAGAAAGAATCAGATGCAGTCTTTCAGGAGTTGTGGAAGAATCTGTATACATGGGCTGACTGGAATCAAATAACAGTATTTGGCATATGTTTTGGCACTGCCATTATCTCTGACTTTTTGAGAGAAGAACTGCCAGATTATAATTTAAGATCAGAACGAATACGGACTTTTTTGAAAAAAAGCATCGATACCATTGTCTTTTGGTATCACTTCATTCAAGAACATGATATTGTAACTGTCCTGCTTGCAGACGCCGTCTGCTGGGAAGCCTATATCCGGGAAATTGCCCTCGCAAAGGAAATTCCTACTTACGCAATCGAATATACCATGCAAAAAGCATACCCTCAATTTCATAATCGCCACGACGCATCTCTGTATTTTAAAGAAATGTGGAAACAATTGACGGCCAAAGAACAAGCATATGGAATAAGTTGGGCCAAAGACCACATCGATAGAAGGATCAACGGCAATCTTGAAGACATAACTGAATTTGTCGCAAAACATCTTAAATTTGAAAGTAAGAGCACACGTGTGTTAGATGACGATGATAAAATGAAAATCATCATCTGTCCGCATATCTTTGAGGAAAATTCTTATCAGTTTGAACAGATATTTGATAACAGTTATATGTCATGGCTCTGTCATTTAGGAGAGCTGTCAGAACAAACGCCGGATTATCACTGGTATCTGAAACCTCATCCATGCGGCAGGCGCAGAGATTTTATAATTATGGAGACATTCTCCCGACGGTATCCAAAGATAAAAATGCTGCCATCAGATATTTCAGCCGTCCAGTTAAAAAAGGAAGGCGCTGATTTTGCACTTACCATCTGCGGCACCATCGGCCATGAATATCCCGCGTTGGGTATCCAGGTTATCAATGCCGGGCAAAATCCCCATTCTGCTTTTGATTTTACCTGGAATCCCCGTACCAAAGAAGAATACGATGATTTAATCATGAATTTAGAGAAACTGGAACCAAAAGACAATATAGATGAATTATATCAATTTTACAGTATGCACTATTTATTTTACGATTGGGAATACATACCATACAAAACCATGTTTTACCAGAATCCCCTTCTGCCGATGTGCAAAGAAGAACTTTCTATATACGGCAGAGAACTTGGCACATGGAAATATGAAGAATATATGAAAGAATGGACCCCGCAGAACCATGAAAAGCTATGGGGAGAAATGGAGCATTTATTTCAGAAGATGGATGAATGGAGACCAGATGTTTTTTACAGACGACCAGAATCCATGGAACAAAGTGACTAAATCCATTTTGGACAGAAGATAAGTGAGGAAATTAACGATGGCAGAATTATGTCTTGGGACCGTCCAATTCGGGATGAAATACGGAATTAACAATACGCTGGGACAGCCGGCAGAAGAAAAAGTGTTTGAAATGCTGGACACTGCAATTGAGGGCGGAATACGCGTCATTGATACAGCCCGTGCTTATGGAACAGCAGAACTTCTCTTGGGCAGATATTTTGAGAACAGAAAACATGTGGATTCACTGCAGATTATTTCTAAGCTGCGGCCTAATATAATACCAGAACATATGACGGATTGTTACAGTATCGTGCGTAAAGAGCTGGAAGAGAGCTTAAAACGGCTGCATCTTTCGTGTTTAGACGGCTATTTACTGCATACCCCTGAATATATTTACCATCCTGAAATTGTAAAGAGCCTGCAGAAACTGAAGGCAGAACGGCTTGTAAAGCATATAGGTGTATCCATCTATGGATTAAAGGAAGGATATGCCGCTCTGGAAACAGAGGGAGTGGATTATATTCAGTTACCATACAGCATTTTGGACCAGAGAGGCATCCAGGACGGGTTTATACAAAAAGCAAAAGAAAAAGGCATGGTTATTTTTACAAGAAGTGCTTTTCTGCAAGGCTTGTTTCTAATGGAAAAAGAACATATCCCAGACCATCTAAGACATGTAATACCATACCTCATTGCCTTTGAGAAGTTAGTGGAAAAATACAAGGTAGAAAAAACGGAGGCATTGCTGCAATTTGTGAACCAGGAAAAAAATATAGATTATCTTGTGTTTGGAATAGATACAAAAGAACAATTGCAGCAAAATATACAGATCTGTAAAAAACAGAAAATACCGGATGCTTTGCTGGAAGAAATAAAACATACTTTTGTGGATATAGAGAAGAGCATTATTTTTCCAAGCCTGTGGGCAAATGGAAAACAGGCGGAATAGAAGGTGTGATATGAAGGATATGAAATATTTAGTATTAATTCAGGCAAGATGCGGTTCTTCCAGGCTGCCAGGCAAAATTATGAAAGAGCTGTCAGGAAAAACGGATCTTCAATGGGTGATAGAGAGAGTAAGGCGAAGCCGGCGGGTTGACGAGGTAATGGTCATTACCTCTATTGAAAAGCGTGATCTGCAGGTAGTAAAACTCTGTGCAGAATTAGGTGTACGGGTGTTTGTCGGTTCTGAACAGGACGTATTGGACAGATATTATCAGGCTGCCAGGCTTCTGCATCCTGAATATGTGATTAGAATTACCGCCGACTGCCCATTATTTGACTGGCGTTATCTGGACATGGCAATTGAACAGCTAAACAGTGTTTCTGATTATATGGGCGATTTGGAAGAAAGTTTTCCTGACGGGGAGGATATTGAGATCATTAGATTTTCTGCATTGAAACAAAGCTGGAGAGAAGCAAAACTTTCTTCTGAAAGAGAACATGTGACTCTCTATATCAGAAAACATCCAGAATTATTTCACATACAGCGCCTGAAATGTCCTCTGCCTGGAATTGGAGAAAAACGATGGACGCTTGACGAAGAAGGAGATTATGAATTAATACGTGCAATTTACCATTATTTTATTTCCAGAGGAAAGGAAGATTTTGTAACGGAAGATATTCTTACATTTCTTGCAGAACATCCAGAGTTAGAACAATTAAACGCAAACTATATTAGAAATGAAGGGGCTCTAAAATCCATAGCAAATGATAGAATCGTGCAGTTGGACGAGGAGTAGGTAAATATAAATGGGACTTGGACAAGAATTATACAGCAGAGCCAAACAAATAATTCCAGGAGGAACACAGCTTTTGAGTAAACGGCCGGAGATGTGGCTTCCGGATCTCTGGCCTGCTTATTATAGCAAGGCCAAAGGCTGCGAAGTATGGGATTTAGACGGAAATCATTATTATGATATGAGTATCATGGGAGTTGGAGCCAATGTTTTGGGGTATGCCAATGAGGAAGTAGATGCTGCGGCAAAAGCAGCAATCGATCGGTCAGGGATGTGCACGTTAAACGCACCCGAAGAAGTATACCTGGCAGAAAAACTTTTAGAACTTCATCCATGGGCAGATATGGTACGGTACGCAAAAACGGGGGGAGAGGCAATGGCAATGGCTGTGCGTATTGCCAGAGCACATACCGGAAAAGACCTTGTCTTAGTATGCGGCTATCATGGATGGCATGACTGGTATCTTTCCGCAAACCTGGTAAAAGGCGATCCTCTGGCAGATGTTCATTTAAGAGGGCTGGTCCCGGCTGGCGTCCCGAAAGGGCTGGCAGGAACAAATTTGATTTTTCACTACAATCATATAGAAGAATTTAAGCAGTTAGTGACAGACAATGCTGGGCGGATTGCAGCAGTGGTTATGGAGCCGATACGTAATGACTATCCAGAAGCGCAATATCTGCAAGAAATCCGAAACATTACACGCAGAGAACATATCGTGCTCATCTTTGATGAAATTACAGCCGGTTTCCGCCTGTGCGCAGGAGGAAGCCACCTAAAACTGGACGTTGTGCCTGATATAGCAGTGTTTGCAAAAGCCCTGACAAATGGCTATCCATTGTCTGCCGTTATTGGCATAAAAGATATTATGAAGGCGGCACAGGACAGCTTTATCAGCAGTACTTTCTGGACAGAACGGATAGCCTTAGCCGCTACTTTGAAGGCAATTGATTGTTACCAAAAAGATCAAGTGGAAGGCACATTGAACGCGATTGGCACTAAGATCAGAGATGGCTGGAAGGAAATCTCAAGAAAATGGAACATAAAAATACATATTTCAGGAATCGTACCCCTAAGCCATTTTGAATTTGAATATGAAAACCCGCTCGCATATAAGACATATTTCACACAGGAAATGCTGAAAAATGGTTTCCTGGCAAGTACTGGCATTTATGTGTCATCAGCGCACTCAGATGAGATAACTGCGAAATATCTGGATGCATGTGAAAAAGTGTTTCAACAAATTGCCTGGATTCACCAGCAAGAGAAAACGATTGAGACACAATTGGATGGAAAGGTCTGCCATAGCGGGTTCGAACGGCTGAATTAAACATTGCGGCCGGTATATATTTGAAAAATTATTGTAGGAGGTCATGATATGGCAGAGTGCAAAAACGGACATGTATTTGTCATAGCAGAAATTGGTTCTAACCATAACCAAAATATAGAACAAGCTTTTCAATTGATGGATATCGCAAAGCAAGCTGGCGCAGATGCTGTCAAATTTCAGTCTTTAAAGCTGGATGAACTGATAGCTGAGACTGATATCAGAAAAACGGATATTGAATTATTCCAAAAAATAGAGCTGCGGGAAGAATGGTATGACAAGATCTTTGCCTATGCACAAAAAATAAATATGGAATGCATCAGTACGCCTACTTATCTGCAGGCATTGGAATTATTGAAGAAGTATAACGTGAAACACATAAAAATTGCGTCTCCGCAGACTTATGGTTTTCCTGAATTGATCAAAAAGACGGCACAGCTGAAAATTGATACGATAATGTCTACCGGTTACTGTGAGGAAAAAGAAATTAAACGAGCCGTAAATTTATTTGAAACGTATGGCGATTTACAAAAGTTGACCCTGCTTCACTGTACCTCGCAATATCCCACGGAGCCAGATGACGCCAATCTTAATTTTCTTAAGACTTTGAAAAACAGGTATGGAACCGCTGTAGGATATTCAGACCATACACTCGGAACAGCCGCTTCTGTGGCAGCAGTCTGCCTTGGAGCATCCGTGATAGAAAAGCATCTTACCTTATCAAGAAAAATGGAAGGACCTGACCACTATTTCGCTTTGGAACCAGATGATTTTAAGAAAATGGTTTCCGATATACGTGAAACAGAAAAATTATTAGGTATGCCTGACAAAAAACTGACAGACTTTGAAAGAGAATTTCGGGAGAATATCATCATGTATCCATATTCAGCCCGTGCTATGCAGCAAGGAGAGAAACTAGCAGAAAACGACATTACCTATTTTCGTTCCAGATCAAAAGGAATATCCCCCTGGAACGTTGAACAACGGCTGTTGGGAAAAGCGCTGCGTAAATCAGTTCCTGCAAATCATCAATTAAAAGAAACGGAATTGGCGGAAAATGAAAGGGACCATCATTAAATATTTAAAGAAAACAGAGTATCCATGACAGAAATTGCAGACTGTATGGAAAAAACAGGATTGTTAGAGAATGCAAATGCTTTAAACCGAGGAAAGTTTAAAGCTGGCAGTGTAAAGTGAGTTTATGCATACAAGGAATCAAATTGGCATCTCCATGAACAAAATCAGAATGTGAATGCAGGAGATATTGTTATGATAGAAGCATTTGATTGCGGCAGTCGGGCAACAATCGGAGAATTAGTCGCAATATTGTATGCAGGAAAAAATATTTAGACTGAGAAAAGAGGCGGATGTTACCATTGAAAAAAATTTTAATTATCGGTGTGGGTTGGGAACAGATTCCACTTGTGATAAAGGCAAAAAAGCATGGATTATATGTGATCGTGACAGCGTGGTGGGAGGAAAAACACATACCAGCAGATAAAATATACAAGACCGACAGCCGTAATTTAGAAGAACTTGATAAGATCATCTCTATCGAGCAGCCGGATTATATAACAGCTGATGAAAGTGATAGTTCCATGTTTGCCGTTGCTTTTTTTGCTGAAAAATATCATTTTTATGGTCCAAAATTAAAAACGCAGACGATAACAAATAATAAATATCTGCAAAGAATATGTGTCAGTAAGACCTCGGTGCTGCAGCCAGAATATCAGTTATGCTGGAATCTGGAAATGGTGCGTGAATTTGCAGCCAGAGTAGGATATCCTTTTATGATAAAGCCGCTTGACAACTGCGGAAGCATTGGCGTTTCAAAAATCTGCCAGGAAAGTGAGACAGAGCCTCTGTGGCTGAAAGCTGTTGCAAACTCTTATTCACGGATGTGTATTGCTGAAAAATGTATCGTTGGAAATGTGATAACTGCAGACGGATTTAGTGACAGTACGGGATTTGAATTTATAGCAGCCTCAAACAAGGAGATGTATCCTGAAAATGAAAATGTGGCCAAGGCATTATATTATCCGGGAACCTTCAGCGGCAGCATGTTTGAAAAGATAAAAGAAGCCGCTGAGCTGACAGCAAAAGCTGTGGAAATTGATTTCGGGTTTGCACATCTTGAATTTATTCTGGAAAAAGAAAGCAATGACATATACTTTGTCGAGGCGGCAAATCGCGGGGGAGGTGTATATATTTCTAATATTATTTTGGAGGAAATCACGGGAATTGATTATTGCCAGGCGTTATTGCAAATGGCAATGGGAAAACCAGTTTCGGCCAAATGCCATCAGCAATATACTAAAAAAGCCATGCTTTACTTCCTAGAATCACGTGAAGCCGGTTCGGCGGTTAATGCTCCCGTAGAAACAATTCCTCAAGCGTGCCAGGCAATACATATAAACAGAAAAAACCAGACGGTAAACGTTAAAAATGACGCGTCTGCCGGCAGATATGGAGTGGCAGTCCTTGCAGGGGATACATTTGCAGACTTAGTACAGGCAGGTGCGCATTTGGAACGAGCATTTGCAGGTTATACACAGGAATATTTTTGGATCAAATAGAGGAGGAAAATAACATGTTTGACAAATACAAGGCAAATGACATAACAAAACTGTATCTGGAGAAGTACAGGCAGCTCGTGAAAATATGGGAATTAAAAGACTTTCCAGATAACATAAAAGATACGGATATACAATTAAATTCATTACTGAATATTTACATTGAGCCTACAAACCGCTGTAATTTTAACTGTGCATTCTGTGCGAGAAACAATATGACAAGAACATATGACATGATGGACCTGTCTTTGTTTCAACAAATTGTTGACGCCATACCAAAAGGATCCTACATTACCTTAACAGGGCATGGTGAGCCTACGCTGAACGTTCACATTTATGAAATGATAACTTATGCCGCTGAGAAAAAAATGATTGTCTCGCTTATTACGAATGGAAGCACCCTGAACAAAGCAAACCGGGAAAAACTGATACACAGCGGCATATCAAGAGTTCAGTTGTCTTTCCAATCATTAGATAAAAATACAAATGACAGATTGATGGGAGGAAAATTTGAACGGGATCTTTTGAATATTTTGTCTTTCATAAATGAAGTCAGAGAGACAAAAAGAAATATATATTTGTCAATTTCCAGAGTAAATATAGAAGACAGTGACGCATATGCAGATGTTACAAGAAGGTTTTGGCAAAAGCTTCCCATAGACAATTATTATGAGGGCGAACTTCTGAGCCTGCAGACAGAATCAGGAATGTTTCATATGCAGAACAAAGAATATTATTTACCATGTGCTACTCCTTGGATTGATGTGCATATCAATGCAGACGGCAGCGTGCCTGCATGTCTGCAGGACTGGAATAATCGATACCTGTTGGGAAATGTGAAAGATAACTCTCTTATGGATATATTAAACAGTGCAGAAGCTCTTAAATTCCGCAAAGCATTATTGCTGGGTGATTGGGAATATTTAGAAAGCATCGGTTATTCAGGGTGCAGATCATGCAATTGCTGGCATGAAGAAGCAAAAGGATGTATCAGAGACGTCTTTGACATAAACATTCCGATACGCATAGGATTGGTCATTGATGCAATTGCTGGCAGGCGGCCGGAAGATACGGATTTTCTAAAAGAAGCCATTTCTATGCTGGAATCGGGAGAAACAGATTTCATCCATACTTTAATGCAGGAGAGACAGACATGAACAAGAAAGAGATTTACAAAACCATTTATGAAGAAACATTAAACAGATATCAGACACGTTTCTTGGAATTGGGAGTCTCGCCTAAAACATTGGGGTGGGGAAAGGTTTCTGATCAGCAGATCCGCTTTCAGGCCATGGCAGACAATTATGACTTTGAAGGAAAGACGGTTATGGACGTGGGATGCGGCTTTGCAGATTTTTATGCGTTCCTGAAAAGCAAGGGGATCACATGTAACTATATTGGAGTGGATATCATACCAGAGTTTCTTGCCTGCGCAAAGAATAAGTTTCCAGAGGCTGAATTTATCGAGGCAAACTTCATGTTAGAGAGCAGGGAACTGCCGAAAGCGGACATAGTGCTTACCAATGGAACGTTAAATTTTAAACAGACTTTCATCAGTAATATGGAATATACCGAAGATTTTATGAAATTGGCATGTGCAAACGCAGAAGAGGCAGTTATCATGGATTTCTTAAGTACTAATCTGACAAAGGAATATCCCAAAGAGACACAGGTATTTTATCATGATCCTTTAGATGTTTTAACAATGGCTCTGCGATATACAAACGACGTCAAACTGATCCATGACTATCCTGCCATTCCGCAAAAGGAATTTATCTGCATCTTAAGCCTGCAACGTGACTGAAGCAACTGGCAGAATCTATCATATCAAAACAGAATATCGAGGAGGGATTTCATGAAAGAAATTATAGACGCTCATTTACATTGCAGCCTTCAAGGAAATGATAAGCAGGAACAGATCAAGCAGTTAAAGAGTGAAATGAAACGCTATCACATAGAAAAAGGCGTGCTGTATTTCATTGACGAAAACGATTTTGCAGAACAAAATTATGCCCTTGCGTGGGGCAAAAATATCATTCCCGGTATCATGTTAGACCCTCATGACGGCAGAATAGAGGAAAAGCTTGAAGAACTGAAACGCCGCCAGGTCCGTTTGGTGAAGTTACTGCCGTATGAACAGAAATTACTTTACGAAGATTACGAGGCTGTTTGCAAATTTGCCCAAAAAATACAGGAACATGGAATGGCATTGACGATTTGTGGCTCTTATGGCTCTAAATATATTTACGCCACAAATGGCGTCGATTTAGCGGAAAGAGTTTTGCGTGAAGGATTTGAAAATCCATTGATCATTGCGCACGGTGGAATGGTACGGATATTGGACGTCTTTTCTCTCATGCAGGAATATGAAAATTTGTATATGGATATCAGTTTCACGATCCCTTTCTGGTGGGAATCTCATGTAATACAAGATTTATACTTTGTGATGTCGAAGCTGAATTATGAGAGGATATTCTGGGGGTCTGATTATCCGTATCACTCATTGGAAGAGGAGCTGTCTAAATTTGATCTGTTTTGCAAGAAATATCAGATCAGCAGCCAAAATAAAGAGAAAATTCTGGCGGAAAATTTTAATTGTTTCTGCCAGAAATATTGGGAGTAACTAGATGAAAAAAATTGCTATTAGATTGGATACGGGACAATCTATCGGATTAGGGCATATGATTCGCTGTCTGGCTCTGGCAGATGAATGCTCTCTGATATCAAACAGCAAAATTATTTTTATATGCAGAAACAAATGGGAGGGAATGATCCCTTATCCCGTTATTTCAATAAAAAAGCCCTATATAACAAATGAGAAAATCTATGAATTTCCCAGTATTATTGACGAGATAGATGAGGTGTCTGAGATTATTGCCCAAGAAAACATAGACTGCCTGATTGTGGACCACTATGGGGCCAAAGACGATTATTTTCGCAAACTGAAAAACAGAGTTCCTTATTTGGTTTGTATAGATGATGGATTGCAGCGTGATGTTTTGGCAGATGCCGTGATCAATGGCAATGTTTATGGGGCAGACGCCCAATATGGAAATGTTCCTCTCAAGTTAATAGGAAGCCGTTATCTGCTGATGCGCAAGGAATTCCGAAACGTAAGCACCAGGCAAAATAATCAGACCATAAAAGAGATATACATTACCTCTGGCGGAGCCGACCCCTGTGAGTTCTGCTGTAAGATTAGCGATGCATTAATTAAAAATTTTTCTACACTCCGTATTCATGTGATTGCAGGATGCAATTTTACACGAAGCTATATCAAGAAACTGCAGGAAAAAAATCTTGTCATACATCAAAATGCGAATATGAAAGAATGTATGCGCAATGCTGACTTTTTTATTTCGGCTGCCGGAAGCACTTTATATGAACTTGCTTCTTGCGGCGTCCCGTCTGTTTGTTATACCTTGGCCAGCGACCAGAGACTGCTGGCAGAATATATGAATCGAAAAGAGACGACATGCGCAGCCGGAGATTTTGAAGCATTCAATGAAACACAATTCTGCCGGCAATGCAGCATTCTTTTTTCTGACAAGGAGAAAAGAGACAACATGAGTAAAAATGGACAGCGGTTGGTAGATGGATATGGCGCCAGCAGAACTGCTGAAAAAATATTGCAATTATGTGGGGCTAAAATACCGATGGTTGTTAAAAATGGGGAAACTCAAAAAAATTGATAGATTGTGAAATGATCTTTACATGCTGGCAGAAAGGTGGAATTTGATATGAGTGTCTTATTGGTGATAGCAGCTCACCCAGATGATGAAATCCTTGGTGTTGGAGCAACGATAGCAAAGAGAACCTCTGCGGGAGATACAGCATTTGTTCTGATACTCGGAGAAGGGCAGACCTCCAGATGGGAGAAGCGTAAGAATGCTCCGGCAGAAGAGGTTGCGCAGCTGCATAAAGATTCCATAGCTGCGGCGCAAACGATTGGCTATACAGAAATTTATTTTGAGAATCTGCCAGATAACAGGTTCGACAGTGTGGATCTGTTAGATATTGTCAAAACGATAGAAACGTATATCAAGCGGCTGCAGCCCAATGTGATCTATACGCATCATGCCCATGATCTCAATATTGATCACAGAATTACCTGCGAGGCAGTGCTCACAGCTGCGAGGCCAATTGGAGATTATCCGGTAACGGAACTATACGCATTTGAGACAGTATCGTCAACAGAATGGAATTTTGGTGATAAAAATACTGTCTTCTGTCCGAATGTATTTGTCGATATTGAACATCAGTTTCAGATCAAGTGTGAAGCAATGAAAAAGTATAAATCAGAATTATGTGATTTTCCACATCCGCGTTCACTGAAGATGCTGGAGTATCATGCTGGAAAATGGGGCGGAACTGTCGGCAGAAAATATGCGGAGGCATTTGAGCTCATCCGTAAAGTTGAGTGAACAGGCAGTACCCCTTTGGGAGAATATGGTAAGAGCTATGGGATATTTAAGAAATGCAGATATGCAGGACCTTGATCTGCTCTTTGGCTGGGTAAATGAGCGTTCCGTCAGGCAGAATGCCTTTTCAAGCCAAAGTATAGTTTATGAAGAACATAAAAAATGGTTTAAAAACCTTCTGATGAGCCATAACGCCAGACAGTACATATATGTCTCTGACGACAAGCCAATTGGTCAGGTAAGAGTCAGCGTGGAAGGGGAAGATGCAGAGATTGATTACAGCATATGCCTGCAGGAAAGAGATAAAGGGCATGGAAAAGAAATGATTTCTCTTCTGAGAAAGCAGGTACGGCAGGACTTTCCCGACGTAAAGAAGTTAATTGCCAGAGTGAAACCCGGCAATACAGCTTCTCAGAAAGTATTTGAAGATACGGGGTATGCTGAGAAATATCGCTTATATGAATTGCAGCTGTCAGATTCATAGACAGAAAGATGTAAATAATCAACATCAGGAATGATTGAAATATTTGTTATGAAAAAGGAGTTCAACATGCTAAATGGAAAAACAATCTTGATTACGGGAGGGACAGGCTCTTTTGGAAAAAAGTTTTTGGAGAAAATCTTTCAAGATTATAGTCCCAAGAAAGTCATCATCTATTCCAGGGATGAGTTCAAGCAAAATGTGATGAAAACAGACTACATGGATAAAGTGGATATGGACAGAGTCCGCTTTTTTATCGGAGATGTCCGGGACAGAGAACGGCTGTACCGTGCATTTACGGGCGTAGATTATGTCATCCATGCCGCCGCAATGAAGCAGGTTCCAACCTGTGAATATAATCCGATGGAGGCAATCAAAACGAATATCCATGGCGCGCAGAATGTCATTGACGCCGCTTTAGACTGCGGTGTCAAAAAGGTGGTGGCCTTGTCCACAGATAAGGCGGTAAATCCCATCAATTTATACGGGGGGACAAAGCTGGTCTCTGACAAATTATTTATCGCTGCAAACGCCTATCGTGGAAAAAACTATCATACGGTATTTTCTGTTGTGCGCTATGGAAATGTAGCAGGAAGCAGGGGCTCTGTGATTCCCATCTGGCAGAAAATCATAGACGAGGGAGGACATACACTGGGCGTTACCGATATGCGGATGACAAGATTCTGGATTACCTTAGAACAAGGCGTAGATCTGGTTTTTAAAGCGTTCCACGAATCAAAAGGCGGAGAGACATACATATCAAAAATTCCCTCTTTCCATATCGGAGATTTGGCAAGAGCCATGCTACCAGACTGTAAGATAGACGTGTTTGGCATCCGTGAGGGAGAAAAGCTGCATGAAGTCATGGTGACGAAAGATGATTCTATTCTAACTTATGAATACGATAAACATTATATTATATACCCACATTTCGAATGGTGGGATTTCAAAGCAGGATTTACAGAGGGCGGAGTGAAAGTTGCGGATGATTTTGAATACAGTTCAGGGACAAACACCGTATGGCTTGGTACGGAGGAATTAAAAGAGGCGTTAAAATATATTTGACGAAGAGAAGATAATTGCAAATGAGCCAGGAAGGAGTATTTGTAAATTGAACATACCATATGGCAGACAATACATTGATGATGAAGACATTCAGGAAGTCGTAAATATTCTCAGATCAGATTTTCTTACTACGGGACCTGCAGTAAAAAATTTCGAGAAAGCAGTGGCAGATTATACCGGAGCCAGATATGCAGTTGCCGTGTCTAATGGCACAGCCGCATTACATGCAGCCTGTTATGCGGCAGGCATCCGGACGGGAGATGAAGTCATAACAACGGCTGTTACTTTTGCAGCTTCTGCAAACTGTATACTATACTGCGGGGGAAAGCCTGTATTTGCTGATATTAAAAAGGATACTTACAATATAGATCCAGAAGATATCAGACAAAAGATAACAGCAAAGACAAAAGCAATTATTGCCGTTCATTATACGGGACAGCCTTGTGAAATGGATGAGATTCATAAAATTGCCAAAGAACATAACCTGCTGGTGATTGAAGACGCTGCCCATGCGCTGGGAGCAGATTACAAAGGTAAAAAAATAGGCGCAGTTTCTGATATGTCAACATTCAGTTTTCATCCGGTAAAGCACATCACTACTGGAGAAGGGGGAATGATTACGACAGATGATAATGAACTGTATCAGAGGCTCCTTCTTTTCAGAAACCATGGGATTACCCGGAATGAAGCGCTTATGTCAGAAAATGAAGGAGGTTGGTACTATCAGCAGTTAAAACTGGGTTATAATTACCGGATTACAGACATACAGTGTGCACTTGGCATTTCTCAAATGAAAAAACTTGACCGGTTTGTAGCAAGAAGGCGCATACTTGCGCAAAGATATTCTGATGAACTGGGCAAAATTGACGGCATTACCTGTCCCCTGCAGAAAAAGGGCTGCAGCAGCAGTTGGCATTTATATGTAATTCAGACTCCCAACGGCAGACGCAGAGAAATTTACGATAAACTGCAGGCGGCCGGCATACAGGTAAATGTTCATTATATTCCTGTATATAAACATCCATATTATCAGAGTCATGGGTATGATAATGTATACTGTGAACAGGCAGAAGAACTGTACAAAAATATTCTCAGTTTACCATTGTACTATTCTCTGCAGGATGAACAGCAGGAATACGTGATAGAGACACTGAAAAAAATTATTTAGAACACGGCTGCCATATTTTTCTCTTACAGGAGATAGCTTGTCACGCTAAAGCGTGAAAGTATCTTCCCTATAAGAGAAATAACAATTATGCCACTTATTGTATTCCATTCATAAGGTGTTTTCCCCAATCAGCACATTTTTCCCCTCAAAGGCAAAGCCATATTTATGAATATGTTCTGCTGCTACTCCTTTATCTATCAGAACCTGTGCATACTGCTTTTTCTCAATCTGTTTTAAAGCTGCGTCTACCGTTTCCGGCAGTGATTTTTCTTCCTCCCGGTCAAGGACCTTGAATTCCATAATAATTGCCGGACATCCCTTTTTCCGCGGTTCCAGTATCACATCATAACGTCCATAGCCGCTTTCACGGTTGGATGTTACCGTGTACCTATCGCTCAACTCTACCAGCAGACCAAGTACCAGTCCATGATAAAAGCGTTCCGGCTCACTTCCGGAGGGACGGTTTCCTGTATCAAAATAACTGATCGTGTTCAGCGCTACTTTGTTCATATAGATATTCATTTCTTTTAAATCTCCGGCCAAAAGGGCTTTGATAAACCGGTTGTAGTGCGGAGTGTATTCCAAAAACCAGTCATCTATCATTCGTTCAAACATACATTGAACTTCCAGGTTTGTCAGCTTCAGGTCATATTCCGGTTTTCTTTTCTCAATATTAAATTCATAATGTTCTACTTTTAAATATCCGCTCGCAAGCAGCAGGCTCCAGAGGGCGCTGGTTCGGTATCCCAACTGTTCAAAAATAATTTGTTCATCTATCACAGTATGAAATGTCTCACCTTTTAAGAGCTCTTCCATTACAACTTTTACATCCGGGCTTCCTTCCCGAATCAATTTTCCGACAAGACTGTTGGAGCTTGTATTTGCCCAGTAAATTCCAATCTTCCCGGTATCCAGGAAATTTAAGATGGACCACGGATTATAGATATCCTTTGCCTTGCCGAAAGTAAAGCCATCATACCATTTCTTTACTTCATCCTTTTGATCCAGTCCTTGTTCATCCATTCCTGCAAAAACTTCCTCTTCGGTGAATCCAAATACATCCTGATACTCGTCGGAAGTTGCCGTCACCACCTTAAGGTTATTTAAGTCTGAGAAAATGCTTTCCTTGCTTACTCTGGTAATACCCGTCATAATTGCGCGGTCAAGGTACGGATTAGTTTTGAATGCAGCGTTAAAAAAATTTCTGGTAAAGTTTACGATCTCATCCCAATATCCATTGATATATGCCTCTTGCATAGGAGTATCATATTCATCCAGCAGAATAATTACCTTTTTACCATAATAACGGTTTAAAAATTCAGAGAGCTTGTGCAGCGCATAAGCGGCGTCACTTTCACTCATATTAATAGATATGCGGTCAAAATATTCCCGGTCTATCTCTGTAAGCGCATCACTGTCTCTGACAAAACGATATCTTTGATAAACGTCAGTGAGTATCTGATAAATTCTTTGTTTTAGTCCTTGATAATCACTCTCTTTCACAGATGCAAAGGAAAGACTGATCACAGGATAAGTGCCCTGTAAATCACGATATTTCTGCTCCTGCCAGATCATAAGGTTTTCGAATAAAGCTCCTTGTCCGGCACAGCCTATGGAAAAGAAATGTTCCAGCATGCTCATGGTAAGCGTTTTGCCGAAACGCCTGGGCCGGGTAATTAAAGTGACGCTGTCTTTGCTTTCCCACCACTCCTTAATAAAATATGTCTTATCTACATAGAAACAGCCGCCTTCTATCATTTGTTCAAAATCCTGTATCCCGATTGCCACTGTTCTTGCCATATGCCATACCTCCAAAAATTGTTAGATGTTATCTGAATCATCATTTTCAAGACGCTCATATTCCATCGCAACTCTCATATAAAAAGTATAGCATTCTGGCATACCTCAGTCAATTGTGGTTTCTAACCGTCCACATTATCCTCCTTTTTCCGTCAGAAATACCGTCATCCATAACCTTCCCTTTTCTCTTAAATCAGGCAAAAATAACATCTCTGCCAAAATTTTTTCTTAATTTATTCACCGTCAGAAATCTGGTCAAATCCTGCCAAACCCGCCAAAATCAAGGGTTCTGGGAGGAATGCCTCAGATTAAAATATTTTACGAGAAAAGCTAAAAACAATTATTCATATAACAGAGGGAAATAGCAATATGGAAAATGATTCTATTTTAATTAGCGTTGTGGTTCCCATATATAACACAGGAGATTACTTAAAGAAGTGTATTGAAAGCATACTTTGTCAAACGTACAAAAATTTAGACATTATTTTGGTAGATGACGGATCTACAGATGACAGTCCCCAGATATGCGACTTTTATTCAGAGAAAGATGGCCGGATAACAGTAATTCATAAGCCAAACGGCGGCTTAGTCAGTGCGAGAAAGGCGGGCGTCAGTGCGGCGAAGGGAGATTATATCGTAAATGTTGACGGGGATGACTGGATCGAACCAGAGAGGATAAATGTATTAGTGAAGGATGGAATCATGCATTTTGGAGCTGATATGGTATATATGGCCGGATACAGCAGAGATTATGCAGATGACCATATTATCATTGAGCCTCATATTTCTCCCCAGACTTTTAACACAAACCAAAAAGCGCAGCTTTTATCTATGATCTTTGATGAGCAGGAAGCTTTTAAAGTGAAACTTGGCTGGTGCCTATGTGCATGGGCAATTAAGCGGGAACTGCTGCAGGAGAAACAACCGCTTATAAATGAAAAGATTGTGTTAGGAGAAGATGCAATCTGTGTCTTGTTTTGCCTGGTATCAGCGCAGCGGGTTTCCGTCATAAAACAAAATGGTTACCACTATGTGCAGAGAACATCCTCCATTACACATGCTGTGCCGAACTTATCATGCACTAACATGCAGCCAATGAATATTTGGTATCATCAGCTAAAAAATTATTTAGAAGCGAATCATGTTTTTGCAGAAATGCAGAAAGTGTTTGTCTATCTGGTTATATATGAATTAATGATTGCCGACTACAGTTTGCTGCTTAGAACTTGTAAAAATTATTTGTATCCGTTTCCGCAAATTCGCAGAGGACATAAATTGATAGTCTATGGCGCCGGGGCGCTGGGATATAGTCTCATGAAATTCCTGTCTGAATCACAGGAGTATCAGGTAATGTTATGGGTAGACCGGAACACGAACAGAGAAACAATCCCAGGCTACTGTATCAGCCCGATTGAAAATATCTTAAGCGCTGAGTATGACTATATTGTTGTTGCTGTGATGGGGGCTGATATGGCAAAGGAAATAAAACGATCCCTTATACAAAAGGGAATTGCTCAGGATAAAATTGCGACAATGGATGTCTCTTCTGTTACTATGGAAGCAATACCAGAAGATATCCAGCAAGACTTTTCTCTGCCTGAAATCGCGACAGCTTCCCAAAAATTCCTGCAAGAGAGGAATGACACGAAAAGATAAAAGACAAGGTGCTGTTTAGTTACATCAATGTCTTTTGCGGAAAGGTGGATAAGAGTGAAAATGAAAATTTATATTTGGGGAACAGGGAAAATAGCATCTGCCTATTTAAAAAAGAACGAATTAAAAGCGGATGATATAATTGGATTTATTGAAACAAAAAAGAGCAAGGATTTTTTCTTTGATAAGAAGGTTTATGAACCACATGAAATAGCAGCAAACGAAGATTATGATTATATGATAGTTTGTGCGGGCGATGGTTGTGGAAGGGAGATTTACGATACATGCGTAAAACTTAAGATAAGTACGGATAAACTTATTTTAGTCGATAATTGGGAATGGGCTGACGGCAATTTTCGTGAAATTTGCCAGAATAATATTGATGTGAAGAAACTATTTCCTCTTTTATATGAAGAGATTAAGATGCACGGCATAACGGAAAAGTATGTCATAACAGGAAGAAATACTCTAGATTTGACAAAGAAGACGTTAATGATCAGCCAGCAGTTTCTAACACCAAATTATCAGGGCGACTATTTCAGATATAGAACATTCGAGCTGGCTGCAAATGAGATTATCAAACAGGAAATAGAGGGGAATACAGCAGAGCTGGGCGTATTCCAAGGAGTTTTCTCAGCTTTCATCAATGCAAAATTTCATGATAGAAAATTATATTTATTTGACACATTTGAATCTTTTGATCCAGACGAAGCCGAGAGGGAGATACGTCTTGGAAGATGTAATGAAGCGCTTATCAATAATTTTAAAAATACTTCTGTGGAGAGTGTAATGAAAAAAATGGCTTTTCCAGGACAGTGTATTGTAAGAAAAGGTTTGTTTCCTGATACGGCAATTGGATTAGAGAATGAAACGTATGCGTTTGTGTCTATTGACGTTGATTTTGAAAAATCTATGTTAGAGGGTCTTAGATATTTTTATCCAAGAGTAAATACAGGCGGAGCAATATTTGTGCATGATTTTAATAGTTCATCTTTAGAGGGAGTTAGAATCGCTGTAGAAACATATGAAAATGAAATAGGAAAAATGCTTTGTAAAGTTCCGCTGGCGGATCAATGCGGAACGCTGGTAATCATGAAGCCCTAACTATAATGTATACAGAGAAAGGAACATGCGATGAATATAGCTGTCAGTATTATAATACCCGTCTATAACGCAGGAGATTTTTTAAGAAAAGGATTGGATAGCTGCGTCAATCAGACATTGCAGAACATAGAAATTATTTGTGTAAATGACGCGTCAACCGACCAGAGCGCCGAAGTAATACAAGAATATGTTAATAAATATCCGGAGAAAGTCATTTTGTTAACACTTACCCAAAACAGCGGAGACGGCGGAGCCAGAAATCAGGGAATTCTCCATGCAAGGGGAGAATATCTCTGCTTTATGGACAGCGACGACTATTTGGACATTCATTTATGCGAAGATATATATAAGGAAGCAAAAAAACAGGATGCCGATATGGTGTTTTATGATTTTATCCGTATGGAAGGCGGACAAGAGTACCCGTCTGAGCTTATTGGGCAGGAAGAGATAGATTGCTGGCACCAGTTAATTGGACGGGCAGTTTGGCTGCAAATGATCAAGAGAGAAATTATACTTAAACATAAACTTCTTATGCCGGAGAATATCCTTAATCCCGATGAGGCAATTACACCTTTATGGAAATATTATGCGAAAAAGCGATGTAAAGTTCAAAAACCATATTACTATTATGTGAACCGCGCAGGTTCTCTTATGAATGAAACTAGTGTACGCTCTGTCATTTCACCAATCACTGATGTGGTGCCATGCCGATACCAGATCATGCAGGAGAAAGGACTGCTTAAGCAATACACTGCTGAATCTGATTTTATGATCGCCAAAGATATATCTGGGGCGTTTATGAGATTGTGGAAATTAAACTATCGATTAACCATGGATGAACTGTTCGCTATACGGCGCAAGCTTGAAGTTCTGGATGGTCATATTTTGGACGAGAGTCTGATGGATTGGAATTTATCTTGTGCAGAAAAAAATATCGTCAAAGATTTTTTATATTGTCCGGAAAAATTTGCAGAAAAAAATTATGATTATGCTTCCTTTGTCAAAATGCAGATTGAGGAAGGGATGGACAGAAATACAGAAGCTGGAATCAAAGATATTTTATCGACGTTACAGCAAAAATTCGGTAAACGCATAGCCGTGTGGGGAGTAGGTGAGGTAGGTATCCCTCTGATTTCAACATTAATAAGAATGGGATATGATTTTCAGGTTTATGACAATACAAAGCATGGACAGGAAATATGGAAAGATGCGCATAAATACATTCATGCATTTGAAGATTTAGAGCAAGATGAGATCGATGTAGTTTTAGTGGCCAGTACCATTTATTACAGAGCGATTGAAAAACAAATTCATGGAACATATGCAGATATAGCTGTAGTTGATTTCATGCGCATGATCAGGCAAAGCGCTCCCAAATGGCGCAGGCATGACACATCGCTGTCTCACCAGAAGGATGAAAGCGCACATAACATTTAAGAATCACAGGAGGATAGAATCATGTCAGAAATAAGAATTGCATTTTGTATCCCTACCTATAAACATCCTCATATGATTGAAGAATTTCTCGGACAGTATGCGGCAGGTTATGCAGAACGGAGCATTGACATCTATATCTATGATTCCAGCCCGGATGATGAGACGGAGAAAACAGTGACCGCCTATCAGCAGAAGATAGATTCTCTATATTATATTCGTATTCCGGAAGAAGTAAATGTCTATAAAAAGATTTACTTAATTTTCCAGCAGTATGAGATGAAAGACCAGTACGACTTTATTTGGCCGTGCGGAGACGGCATCCATTATCCCCTGAGAGCAATGGATACCATACTTCCGCAGATTTCACATCAATATGATATGGTTCACATCAACGCAACAGACAGAGAAGGTCTGGGAACCAGAGTGTACGAAGACTGCAATGAGTATCTAGGGGATTGCGCATGGCATACTACTCTGCTGGGAGCATTACTATTTAACTGTAATACGATGCTCAAGGATGTATGCTGGAAAACGTATGAAGAGAAATTTTTAAAAGAAGGCTATCTGGAATTCAGCCAGGTCAGTTTTTATTTTTACAGGTTTCTGGAAATGCCTCGGTTTTGTGTGAAATACATCAGCGGAGCCTCTCTCTGTTACCGTTCAAAATTAAAAAAACGTACGGTCTGGTATGAACGACTATTTAAAGTGCTGTGTGTCGACTGGGTCAATACAATAGAAACTTTGCCAGATTGTTATACGAATAAAGAGACGGCTCTCCTTAAATTGGGAAAGTATTCCCTTCTGGAAACGGAAGAATCGTTTCTGCAGAAACGAATTGACGGTATTTATGATGATAACATCTTTCATCAATATGAAGATGTTTTTCCAAAGATTTGTGACATACCAACAAACGTGCTTAAAAAAATTGCATATATGACACCGGAGCAGGCGCTTCTAGAAAGAGAAAAACGGATCGGGGAATGGCAGGCCGCTTTACGTTCTTTGGGGGAAAAGCATCATGGAATATTAATTTACGGCGCCGGACCGATAGCAAGAAGATATGCAAAATTTCTTGAAATCCAGAATATATCGTTTACGGGTTTTGTTATCTCAGCCAAAAAGGAGAATACAGATTTGCTGATGGGGCGCCCGGTTTACAGTGTGGAAGAATTGACATCCGAGCAGAAGAATTGCGGCATCTGCCTGGGTCTCAGTGTGGAATACCATGAACAAGTCAAAAAAACATTAGAAGAAAAAGGGATGATCGAGCATGTATTTTTTGACAGAGAATTGAATGAGTATATTATTTCAGAGTTCGTGCCATAAATTTTGTCACACGCGGATATGTTATTTTGGAAAATGAAAAATAAAACATGAGGAGAACAGTGCGTACGGCCATCGTACACTGTGCAGAAAATATAATGAAAGTTGTGATTTTAGCCGGGGGGCTGGGCACCCGTATCAGCGAAGAAAGTCATTTAAGGCCTAAGCCTATGATAGAGATAGGCGGAAAACCGATACTATGGCACATCATGAAAGAATATTCCCATTATGGTTTTCATGAATTTATTATATGTGCCGGATACAAGCAGGAAGTGATTAAGGAGTGGTTTGCAAACTACTTTATATACAACAGTAATCTTACTTTTGATTTTACCCAGGGAGATAAAATTAATGTACATGAAAAAAACTTTGAACCGTGGAAAGTAACCGTGGTGGACACGGGGTATTCTACCTGTACTGGCGGACGGATCAAAAGGGTCAGCGAATTTATAGGAAATGAAACTTTTTTGCTGACGTACGGCGACGGAGTCTCAGATGTTAATATCAACGAAGTGGTTAAACAACATCAGCAACAGGGAAATCTGGCGACGCTGACAGCAGTTTTGCCGGAGGGACGATTCGGCGTTATGGATATAGAAGGCAACAGAATAACCTCCTTCCGGGAAAAGATTAAAGAAGATACGAGCTGGATTAACGGAGGGTATATGGTACTGGAACCGAAGGTCATGGATTATATCATCGGGGACGAAACCATATTTGAACATGAACCGTTAGAACATCTGGCAAGCGAAGGTCAGCTAATGTGCTATAAACACAGAGGTTTCTGGCAGTGCATGGATACCTTAAGGGATAAGCAGAAACTGGAAGAACTGTGGAAGAGCGGACAGGCGCCCTGGAAAATGTGGGAATGACATCGATTGGGAGGTAAGAGAACAATGAATTTTTATCACAACAAAAAAGTTTTGATAACCGGGCATACCGGTTTTAAGGGAAGCTGGATGTGCCATGTCTTGAAAGATATGGGCGCCGAGGTTACCGGATATTCCCTGCAGCCGCCCACAGCGCCGAGCCTTTTTGAACTGAGCGGAATAGAAAAATCAATCCATTCCCTCCAGGGGGACATTCGTAATCTTGAACAACTGCGGAAAGTATTTGATACGGTCCGTCCGGAAATTGTCATTCACATGGCGGCTCAGCCAATCGTAAGGGAATCCTATAAGAATCCGGTTTATACATATGATGTAAATATGATGGGAACTGTAAATGTCCTGGAGTGTGTAAAACAGAGCGATTCTGTGAGATCCTTTTTAAATGTAACCACTGACAAGGTATATAAAAACAGAGAATGGGAGTGGGGATATCGGGAAAACGAAGAATTGAATGGGGATGATCCTTATTCCAACAGCAAATCCTGTTCAGAGCTTATAACGGAAAGCTACAAAAATTCCTTTTTTGCTGACGAGGGAGGTCCGGCCATTTCTACCGCAAGAGCCGGAAATGTCATTGGAGGCGGAGACTTTGCGCCGGATCGTATTATTCCTGACTGTCTGCGAGCGGTTGAAAGAAAAGAAGAAATTGTACTCCGCAATCCTTATTCTGTGCGCCCGTATGAGCACGTATTGGAACCAGTATTTGCTTATCTTATGATTGCTGCAAAACAGTGTGAAGATATAAAATATGCAGGAAATTATAACGTAGGACCAGACGAGGTTTCCTGCGTTACCACAGAGAAACTGGTGAGTACCTTCTGTGAGGAATGGAAAGTTCTCACAGGAAATGAACAAAAGTGGAACATAGAGGGAGAGGAAGGTCCGCATGAAGCGAACTTTTTAAGACTTGACTGTTCCAGAATAAAAAGCATATTTGGCTGGAAACCTGTATGGAATTATAGAGAAGCCGTGCAAAAAACGGCTGAGTGGATACATGCTTATGTAACGGGAAGGGACGTTGTTCCGGTAATGATGCAACAGATTCACGATTATTCCAGCAGCCTGCAGAAGATATGATACGTCAGACAGTATTCTGTTATAGAAGATTATGAAAACTGGAGGGCGGCTTAAATGAAAAAAGCTATTGTAACTGGAGCTACTGGGTTTATAGGTAAATTTTTAGTAAGAGAGCTGGTCCATGCACAAGTTGAAACAATTGCAGTGGTTCGCACCGGTTCGAAAAATATTGAAAATATAATGCATCTGCCAGTCAGAGTCGTTGCATGTGATCTGTCTGATTTAGGAAGGCTTCCGGATCTTATTCCAGACCGGGATATTGACGCAGTTTTTCATATTGCGTGGCAGGGAGTTTCTGATATGGAGGCCCGCAGCCAGGAAATACAGATTCAAAATTTACAAGCCGTATTAAATTTGATAGATGCAATGCATCAAATGAAAATCGGTACTTTTGTTGGAGCCGGAAGTCTTTCTGAGGCCGAAGCAATCGTTGAAACAAGAGAAGATAAGATTATCTCTAATCTTAGTTACATGTACAAAGCTTCAAAAACTGCCGCGCACTGGATGGGGAAGGCAAAAGCGGGTGATTATGGCATCCGTTTTTTCTGGCCTCTTATCAATACCTATGGTGAGGAAGAAAAGTCAGCGCGATTGGTAAATACTGTAATCAGAAAAATATATGCGGGTGATACACCCGCATTATCTGCTGGAAATCAGTATTACGATTTTGTTCATGTCTGTGATGTGGCCCGTGCAATGCGATTGATTGCAGAAAAGGGCGTAGATGGAACAAATTATTTTATTGGTTCAGGCGATGCCAAACCACTAAAAGAATTTCTCAGGATTGTTGGCAGAGTGGCAAATGAACTGAAGGGTGGGACGAAGATAGCGCTGGGGTTTGGCCAGATAACAGATCATGTTGTCTGTCTTTCAAAAGAGGTGTTTGACACGGCAAAATTAAAAAAGGATACTGGATTTGAAATTGCTATTCCGTTTGAGGAAGGCATTGAAAGAACGGCAAAATGGATAATACAAGATTTCAAGTCAGCGTCTTATCATGAAAAGAGGGAATAAAATGGATAATAAACATTGTCGGTTTTGCGGAAAAGAATTAGTACATACATTTGTCGATTTAGGGCTTTCTCCTATTTCAAATGAATATGTTGAGAAAAAGGATTTGGATAAAGGACAGTATTATTATCCTTTAAACGTCAAAGTATGCCATTCTTGTTTTTTGGTACAGGCATTAGTCTATCAGAAACCGGAACATATTTTTACAAATTATAAATATTTCAGTTCATTTTCCAAAAGCTGGTTAGAGCACTGTAAACATTATGTAGATATGATCGTAAAACGCCTACAGCTTGACAAGAATAGTATGGTATATGAACTGGCATGTAATGACGGCTATCTGTTACAGTATTTTAAGCCGTATCAGATACCAGTATGCGGGGTAGAACCGGCCGAAAACGTTGCCCAGGAGGCAAAAAGAAAAGGCATCGAGGTAGAGGTTCAATTTTGGGCGGAGGATACGGCCAGAGAAATAGTCCAAAACAGAGGAAAAGCCGATTTGATCATTGGGAATAATGTACTGGCCCATGTTCCGGATATCAATAGTTTTGTCGAGGGAATCCGTGTTGCGTTAAAGGATGAGGGGACCGTGACCTTAGAGTTTCCTCATTTACTGAAACTCATTAAGTATAATCAGTTTGATACGGTATATCACGAACATTTTTCATATTTTTCTTTGGGAACAGTTATTAAAATATTTCAAGATCATGCTTTAAAAATATATGATGTGGAAGAATTGCCTACACATGGAGGTTCTTTGAGAGTATACGCAGCGCTAGAAACAAACAGGAAATATGAAACCGCAGATACTATAAGACGCATTTTAAAAGAAGAACAGGAAATGGGTCTTTTAGAGGTTGCCAATTATGAAAATTTTAGTAAAAAAGTTTTAAAAATCAAGATTGACAGTTTAAGGCTTCTTTGCGAGTTAAAAGAAAAAGGAGCTAAAATTGCTGCCTTTGGAGCTGCAGCAAAAGGGAATACGTTCCTCAATTACTGTGGGATTGGAAGAGAGTTTATTGATTTTGCGGCAGATTCCAGCGTTGCAAAGCAGGGATTATATCTGCCAGGAACAAGAATTCCCATTACTTCTCTGGATAAAATTAGAGAGATCAAACCGAATTACATCGTTTTTTTAGCATGGAACCTAAAGGAAGAGCTCGCACAGACGCTGGAATATACAAGAGAATGGAACTGCAAATTTATAACGTTTATTCCAGAGGTAACTATCTTTTAGCAAGAGAAAGGAAAACAAATGAAATTATCTTTAAAACAGACAATAGAAATGTACAATCTTATGCAGGAAAGAGGTACCGTTTTATACGGAGCGGGACAAGAAGGTATGCTTGCGCTGCAAGTATTAGAGCGTGAGGGGATTCGCGTACATGGAATTGCAGACCAGCAGGTGGGAAAGGCCATTGGAAATAGACGAACGATTTCACTGGAAGAGTTGTGTGCGCATGGACAAAATGAGATCTGTATTGTGACCCCGATGCAAAAGCTCCCAGAAGTATCTGCAATGCTAAAAGAACACTATGAGATTGTGATTGATAATTTTATGATTCATTGGATGGAGTACTATTTTCCCAAAGATGGGAATGAAATAGAATATACCAGGTGTTTTCCATTTAATCACTATGAATCTCCATATTGCCAGTACCGTGAGTTGGAATTGTTCAGACAGCAAAACAATCTTGAATTGTTAGACCTGGACCTAAATACAGATGTTCAGCTTCATTTTATACCTAAATTAACAGCGTTTGCCAATGATTATCTAAGCGCTCAGCAAAAAGGTGATCTGCGGTATAAAATAAATAATGGATGGTTTGGCGTCGGGGACGCCATATTGCTCCATAGCATGATCAGAGAATATCAACCTCAAAGAATTTTTGAGATTGGGAGTGGATTTTCTACCTGCGTAATGTTAGATACAAAAGAATACTGGAGCAATTGTTCAAATGTACAAATTACTTGTATTGAACCTTATCCAGACAGGCTTTTCTCAAATATAAAAAAGGATGATAACATTGATATAAAAAGTTTATTTGTACAGAAAATTGATTTGAGTGAATTTGAGAGTTTAGAAGAAAATGATATTTTGTTTATTGATTCCTCACATGTTACAAAAACAGGTGGGGATATAATTTACGAATATTTTAATATCTTACCAAGGCTAAAATCTGGTGTACTAATACATATTCATGATATTCTTTACCCCTTTACCTATCCAGAACGGTGGATTTTAGAAGGAAGAGCTTATAATGAGGCATATGTATTGAGAGCCTTGCTGATGAACAGCAGCGCTTATGAAATTATTTATTGGAATGATATGATGTCAACAAATCATATCAGCCAATTGATGGAGCATGGCTTGCGTAAAGACGTACTAGTGTACTGACATGTTGATATATATCCAAATTATACTGGTAGAAACAGCCGTTTTGATGTATACTTAAGAAAAAAACGGCGGTGATTCCAATGGCAAGACCCAGAAAATATATAATCAGCCTTACAGAAGATGAATTCAAGGAACTCAAATC
>CAJTCY010000017.1 GCA_910575075.1 Lachnospiraceae bacterium | reverse complement strand
GAATTATCTCTCAACATCGAAGAATCCCCCTTCCTTATATTTCTATTATAATGCCAACATTGAAAAAAGCCTAATTCTTTTTCAAAGAATCAGACTTTTTCAGTGCCCTTTATTAACATACAGGTTTGCTCCAGTTTTGTATAGGTACGCATTATCTACCGTTTACTTTTCACTGTTGCAAAATTTCAAAAAGGGCTTCCCGATTTCTCGGAAAGCCCCATAAAATCTAGCTTTTTACTGATTATTCAACAATTGTAGCCACACGACCTGAACCAACAGTCCTGCCGCCCTCACGAATAGCGAATGTAAGACCCTGCTCCATAGCGATAGGATGAATCAGTTCGATACTCATCTCTACGTTGTCACCAGGCATACACATTTCTGTTCCATCCGGCAAGTTGCAGACACCTGTTACGTCAGTTGTTCTGAAATAGAACTGAGGTCTGTAGTTGTTGAAGAATGGAGTATGACGTCCACCTTCGTCTTTGGTCAGAACGTATACCTGAGCAGTAAATTTGGTGTGGCAGGTAACCGTACCTGGTTTAGCCAAAACCTGACCTCTTTCAATCTCAGTTCTCTGAATACCACGAAGCAGAGCACCAATGTTATCACCAGCCTGAGCCTCGTCTAACAGCTTACGGAACATCTCAATACCAGTTACAACTGTTTTCTTAGTCTCTTCTTTGATACCAACGATTTCAACTTCCTCATTTACATGCAGAACACCACGTTCTACTCTACCAGTTGCAACAGTTCCACGACCGGTAATAGTAAAGATATCCTCGATAGGCATCAGGAATGGCTGATCCGTTGCACGCTGAGGATCTGGAATATGCTCATCTACTGCTGCCATCAATTCCATAACCTTGTCGCCCCATTCTCCCTTAGGATCTTCCAGAGCCTTCAAAGCGGAACCTTTGATAATAGGACAGTCTGTGAATTCATACTCTTCCAGAATTTCAGTAATCTCCATCTCTACTAATTCAAGCAGCTCTTCATCGTCAACCATATCGCATTTGTTCATAAATACAACGATATAAGGCACACCTACCTGACGTGATAACAGGATGTGCTCTTTGGTCTGTGCCATAACACCGTCAGTAGCAGCAACAACAAGGATTGCTCCGTCCATCTGAGCAGCACCAGTAATCATGTTCTTTACATAGTCAGCATGACCTGGGCAGTCAACGTGTGCATAATGTCTCTTATCTGTTTCATACTCAACGTGAGCAGTAGAAATGGTGATACCTCTTTCTCTCTCTTCTGGAGCCTTGTCAATATTTTCAAAATCTGTAGCTTCATTTCCATCTACTCTCTCAGACAAAACTTTTGTAATCGCTGCTGTTAAAGTAGTCTTACCATGGTCTACATGACCAATGGTTCCGATATTGCAATGCGGTTTAGTTCTTTCAAATTTAGCTTTAGCCATTTTATAACGTCCTCCTTAATTTTCTGCCCTTTGGGGCTGTCTCATAATATAAATCAGCTATTTATGATTATATTCGATAATCACTGGATTTTCAAGTGTTTTCTTCACTTTCCCTATGCTTTTGCAGAAATAACTTTTTCCTGAACAGACTTTGGAACCTGCTCATATTTTTCAAAGAACATAGAGTAATTTCCACGTCCCTGTGTCTTGGAACGAAGGTCTGTGGAATAGCCAAACATCTCAGCAAGCGGTACAAACGCACGTACAATCTTGCCGCCGCCAAGATCATCCATACCTTCGATTCGTCCACGGCGGGAATTGATGTCACCAATAACATCTCCCATATATTCTTCCGGCATAGTCACTTCCACCTTCATAATCGGCTCTAACAATACCGGAGTTGCCTTCTTCATTGCTTCCTTAAATGCCATAGAACCTGCAATGTGGAATGCCATTTCTGAAGAGTCAACCTCGTGATAAGAACCATCGTATACGGTAGCGTGTACACCGACAACCGGGAAGCCTGCAAGAATACCCGCCTTGGTTGCTTCTTCGATACCTTCGCCTACAGCTGGGATGTATTCCTTTGGAATAGCACCGCCCACAACTTCAGAGTCAAACTTGAACAGTTCCTCTCCGTTGGCATCCATAGGCTCAAAACGAACCTTGCAGTGACCATACTGTCCACGTCCACCAGACTGTTTTGCATATTTATATTCCTGGTCAATCGGTTTGGTAAATGTCTCTTTGTACGCAACCTGCGGAGCGCCTACATTTGCCTCAACCTTGAACTCACGAAGCAGACGGTCAACGATAATCTCCAGATGCAGCTCACCCATACCTGCGATAATAGTCTGACCAGTCTCAGTATTGGTATGTGCACGGAATGTCGGATCTTCTTCTGCAAGTTTTGCAAGAGCTTCACCCATCTTACCCTGACCTGCCTTGGTTTTCGGCTCGATAGCAAGTTCAATAACAGGTTCTGGGAATTCCATGGACTCCAGGATTACCGGATGCTGATCGTCACAGATGGTATCACCTGTACTGGTAAATTTAAACCCAACTGCCGCTGCAATATCACCAGAATAAACTTTGTCAAGTTCTGCTCTCTTATTTGCATGCATCTGCAGAATACGTCCCACACGCTCTTTCTTGCCTTTGGTAGCATTCAGTACGTAAGAACCGGAATTCATGGTGCCAGAATACACACGGAAAAATGCCAGCTTTCCAACAAATGGGTCTGTCATGATCTTAAATGCCAGTGCAGAGAACGGCTCATCGTCAGAAGAATGTCTCTCCGTCTCATTTCCATCCAGATCCACGCCTTTAATAGCAGGGATATCGGTCGGTGCCGGCATATAATCCAGAATTGCATCCAATAATTTCTGAACTCCCTTATTGCGGTAAGCGGAACCGCAGCATACCGGAACTGCTGTACATTCACAGGTTCCTTTTCTCAGAGCTGCTTTCAGCGCTTCCACGGAAGGCTCTTTGTCCTCCAGGAATTCCATCATCAAGTCATCATCTAATTCACAAATCTTTTCCACTAATTCAGAACGATACAGTTCTGCATCATCCTTCATGTCATCTGGAATATCAGTAATGGAAATATCATCGCCCTTATCATCATTGTAGATATAAGCTTTCATCTCAAACAAATCAATGATTCCTTTAAAATCATCTTCCTTGCCGATCGGCAGCTGCAGAATAATAGCATTTTTTCCTAAACGTGTTTTAATCTGATCTACTGCCCCATAGAAATTCGCTCCCAGGATGTCCATCTTATTAATAAATGCCATTCTAGGTACGTTATAGGTGTCAGCCTGACGCCATACATTTTCAGACTGAGGCTCCACGCCACCCTTTGCACAGAAGACACCCACAGCACCGTCCAGTACACGGAGTGAACGCTCTACCTCAACGGTAAAGTCAACGTGTCCCGGAGTATCAATGATATTGATACGATGCTCCAAAGCGCCATCCTTTGGCTTGCAGTTCTCCTGTTCTGTCCAGTGACAGGTTGTAGCGGCTGAAGTAATCGTGATACCTCTTTCCTGCTCCTGTTCCATCCAGTCCATTGTCGCAGTACCTTCATGAGTATCACCAATTTTATAATTAACACCGGTATAATAAAGAATACGCTCTGTCAATGTGGTTTTACCGGCATCGATATGAGCCATAATACCAATGTTTCTGGTTCTCTCTAATGGATATTCTCTTCCAGCCAAGGTTTTTTCCTCCTAAATTTATATAGCAAAAACAATTCTTGCCCTTGTATAATCGCGGACACACAGGCTATTGTACATTATAGATTTGTTAGAATCTATAATGCGCAAAAGCCTTGTTTGCTTCTGCCATTTTGTGCATATCTTCTTTCTTCTTTACAGATGCACCAGTATTATTTGCCGCATCCATGATTTCGTTTGCCAGTCTTTCTTCCATGGTCTTCTCGCCTCTCTTGCGGGAGTACAGAGTCAGCCAGCGAAGAGCCAGTGCCTGACGTCTGTCCGGCCTTACTTCGATTGGCACCTGATAAGTTGCACCGCCGATACGTCTTGCCTTCACCTCTAATACTGGCATTACGTTATTCATAGCCTCCTCAAATACTTCGATTGCCGGCTTGTCGGTTTTTTCTGCAACTCTGTTAAATGCTCCGTATACAATTTTCTGAGCAATACCCTTCTTACCATCTAACATAATGTTATTGATAAGCTTGGTAACCACTTTATTATTGTACAGCGGATCTGCTAATACGTCTCTTTTCTGAGTATGTCCTTTACGTGGCACGTCGCTTCCCTCCTTAATCATTCCTTTTTGATTTTTTCGATTAATTCAACGGTACTCACATGTGTCAGTTACATCTGTCTGCAACCGGGATATCAGCCTTACGGCTGTGTCTCCAACTAACTATCTGTGTATTCGTGCGGAAATCTATCTAAAAAGAATGTACGCCTGTGCGCTTTCCAACACTAAACCTATAGTAGTTAACATCTATTGAGCTTACGCTCAATGAGAATTCACACCTGTTGTGATACTATTGGTGCGCTAAACTTTATTTCTTAGCGTCTTTTGGTCTCTTTGCACCATATTTGGAACGGGCCTGGCGTCTGTTTGCAACACCTGCGGTATCTAATGTTCCACGAATGATATGGTATCTGGTACCTGGTAAGTCTTTTACTCTTCCGCCACGGATCAGAACAACACTATGTTCCTGCAAGTTGTGGCCTTCGCCCGGAATATAGCTTGTCACCTCAATTCCGTTAGAAAGACGTACTCTGGCGATCTTACGAAGAGCAGAGTTAGGTTTCTTAGGAGTTGCAGTCTTCACTGCTGTACAAACACCTCTTTTCTGAGGAGCAGAGAGATCTGTAGGGCGTTTCTTCAGGGAGTTATATCCTTTCTGCAAAGCCGGTGCAGTAGATTTCTTCTCTGATGTCTGTCTTCCTTTTCTTACTAACTGGTTAAATGTTGGCATTCTTTTCACCTCCTGTAATATTATAAGTGTGCTTTTATACACGCTAAATTATTATATAAAGATAAAATTGGTCTGTCAAGAACTTTTTCTAATTTTCAAAATTTTTCAAACAGTATTGACTTTGTATTCTAATTGGTGTAGTATCTGATTATAAATTATATAGTTTTTAATACTACATAAAATATTTTTTAAAACTTTACATATACTGATAAGTAACCTGACAATTTTTCAAAATAAGGAGATGATACTATGAAATTTAAATTAAAAGACCCTGGCAGTTCCATTACACATTTTATCGGAATGCTGATGGCTTTATTCGCTGCTACTCCTCTGTTAATCCGCGCTTCCCTGAACCCTGACAGAATACATGTCATATCTCTTTCCGTTTTTATCCTGAGCATGGTTCTGCTCTATGGCGCCAGCGCAACCTACCATGCACTGGATTTGTCGGAAAAAACCAACCGCATACTGCGAAAACTTGATCACATGATGATCTTCGTGTTGATTGCAGGAACCTACACTCCTGTATGCGTAATTGTGCTCAACGGCAGAATCGGCTACAGCCTTCTTGCTCTGGTGTGGAGCATCGCTCTTGCAGGCATTCTGGTAAAGGCATTTTGGATCACCTGTCCCAAATGGTTTTCTTCCATATTATATATCGCAATGGGCTGGGTATGTGTGCTTGCTTTTACCCAGATTATGAATTCCTTGTCACATCAGGCATTTATGTGGCTGCTTGCAGGAGGAATTATCTACACCATCGGCGGTGTAATTTACGCATTGAAACTGCCTCTCTTTAATTCCAGACATAAGAACTTCGGTTCACATGAGATTTTTCATCTGTTTGTCATGGGTGGAAGTGTCTGCCATTTTATTATGATGTACTGTTTTGTGGCAAATATGCCCCTGTTATAATTTTCTTCACCTGGTAATTTCTGTATTCTGTTTTGCCGTTTTAGCGGCAAGAGCCTTTGAACAAATGAATATATTCGTGCAGACCCTTCTGCTTACAAGCGAACAAAGAGAAAAACAATCATCTGCTCCTAGAGGACAAATGATTGTTTTTCATCGTACTATCACTTATTTTACTATGATAATAATCTTTGCTTTCTTGTCTTGTTTTTGTCACATATTATTCTACCGTTCACTCCTAATGCAGCATATCTCCATAAGTGTTCCCTCTTTCATCCACTATGCAACAAGAATTGTGGCATATCAGTGCTTCCTTTTCCTTCTTTGTAAGCTTCTTAATCTGAGCTTCTCTGCTCATTGCCTCTCGCTTCGTCTCATGTTCCTCCACATATACCAATTCTACAGGTGTGCGCACTCTGGTATATTTTCCGCCCTTTCCATGATTATGTGTTTCCAGGCGTTTCTCAATATTGTTTGTCCACCCCGTATACAGCGTTCCATCACTGCAGCGCAGCATATAAGTGACATTTTTTCTCTCAGTCATAAAATTTCCTCTCGTTTAGATTATGTAAAGAGACTGCAAGCAGTCTCCTGTATGCAAAGCAGCAGCAAAAACTGGTATTTCAACTATGTTCTGATTAATGTTCGTTCTGAATTTCACGGTAAAAGAGAGTCTGCTGCGAATTGTCTTTACAGATAGTTTATGAAAAAAATCCTAATCTGTGCCTGATTCCAGCCTCTTTCTTTACCACATCCCTGCCTTTACCATGCATTCAGCTAACAGAAGCGAGTGCCATATTTTATAACAAGCTTTGTAATCCAGCTTCTTAAGAGCTGCTTCTCATGAAATAGTTTCTTTTATTATAAACTATTATCAGCCACAATAAAATACTTAACGCGGCTGATAATAGCTCCAGGGCAGATATCACTCATACGAGCCACACCTGCCCTGTTTAGGACTATCTTGTTTCCCGACAGCCCGCTTAGTATTTCTTAATATCTGCAGACTCTACTGCAGATATTCCATGGGATTCACAGGAGATCCATCTTTTTGAAGTTCAAAATAAAGATTTGCCCCTTCTACAGAATAATATTTTGTAGGTTCACTGACATATCCCAGAGTTTCTCCGCTTTCTATATAATCACCCTGGTTTTTGGGACTTTCCTTTAACTGTCCGTAAATAGCACTGTAACCATCTCCCATATCTACTGTCATAGTAGTTCCTGTCTCAGCGTTCGTCTCCAAAGAGACAACTTTTCCTGCTGCCACCGCCTTAACCGGCGTATTGACATCTGCCTGGATGATCACAGCCGGATTGTATTTATACTGATCCAAAGTAGCAAAATATACAGTCTGATCCATACTGTAATTCAATACCACATTACCCTGTAACGGCCAGTTTAAATCTGCTGCTGCGTCAAAATGATATTCCGGTTCCACAGGTGCCTGTGTTTCAGCAACCACCTCCGGTTCATCCATAAAATTATCCTCCTGAGGGGGAATAATTCCAGATACAGCTTCTGTTTCTTCTTTCTCTTCTTCCTTTTCTTTTTCTTCTCTTTCCTTTGCCTTTGCAGCTTCCTTCTTAGCTGCTTCTGCTGCTTCTTCTTTTGCTTTTTCTCTGGCTGCATCTTCTGCTTTTGCCTGCTGAATCTGTTCCTTTTGTTCTCTCGCCAGTTCCTCTTCCTGCTTTTTCTCTTGCTGTGTAAAATACATCCCAGTCATACCAAATGCTGCCACAACCATAATGATAGCCGCAATTATATAGGATTTCCGATTAAAAAATGCTGCTGCTCGATTGTTTCTCATCCTGTCACCTTCCATTTCTGTTTGTTTTTTCCTTCTTAGTTTTGCCGGAAAAATAAGGTTTATTCAGGATTGTGAGAATTCTTGCAATGTTTTTCAATATTCAATATCACGCATCATTGCTTTCTTTTGTAATCTCAACATTCTTATAGTAATATTGAAGTATTTCGCTGTAGCTGCTGCCCTCTTCTGCAAGAGCATTCGCGCCATACTGGCTCAATCCCAGCCCATGACCCAGTCCTTTGGTGACAATTCGCACTTTACCTTCCACTTCTTTTATGTAACAGCAAGACGAATTCAGGTTTAGACAACTGCGAAACTCATCTCCTGTGATAGTTTTATCTCCCACCTGTATAGTCAGAACATAACCACTGGCATCCCGGTCGGCGGCAGATACCTGTTTCATCACCGTGTCCTCCGTAAGTCCTGCCTCTGGACATGCCTGATTCAGCTTCTCTGCAAACTCTTTTTTCTCAAGAAAAATTACTCTCAAAAAATCATGAGATGGAATATCCATATCACTCTCCACGCTTTCGAGATAAGGCAGCTCACTTCCCAATGCATCCTTCGCTCTTCTGGTTTTTCCAGCGCTCACCGCGTGAAAAGCCGCCTGAATCAATTCTCCCTCATAAGTCAAAACTTCTCCTTCTGTGGCTTCCAGCGCTTCCTCCAAAACCTGATAATTTTTTTCAAATCCATCCTGTCCCCATAATGTCAGCATTTCTTCCCTCGACATGGATTCTGGCATTTTTTCCTTCCGTTTTACGGCACGCAGTAATTCTGTACGTGCAATGACTGCCTGAGCTTTGATTGCCTCTGGCTGATCACTCAGAGGTATTTGCTGCGCTACAATACCTGCCAGATACTCTTCCACTTCAAGCTCCTGCCCGTCCATTTCTACTGTAAGCGGCAGATCTTCCTGTGTCAGAAGTTCTGTTTTTTTGGAATCTGCATCTTTTGCATTTCCCTGAAACAACAGCGTAACAATATAGGGAGCCGCTACAATCAAGACGCATAGAGATAAAAATGTTTTTATTTTTTCTTTCAACAGAAGCACCCCCTCTGAAATACTTTATGAAAAAGGAAAGGCTTGTATGCATAAAATTATAAAACAAACAATTGTTCGTTTTTTGCTTGCATTTTGCTCTTTCCCATGCTATGATATATGCAGAACTAATGTTCTTTATTCTATATATTATATTGGCATTTATGGAAAGGGATTGCATATGAATTTACAGATAGATATGGATTTAATGGAAAAACTGACAATTTTATCTGATGCAGCCAAATATGATGTAGCCTGCACTTCCAGCGGCGTAGATCGGCAGGGAAATGGCAGAGGAATGGGGAATTCTGTTGCTCCTGGTATCTGCCACACTTTCTCTGCTGACGGCAGATGCATTTCTCTGTTAAAAATTTTGTTTACAAATGAATGCATTTTTAATTGTGCCTATTGCCTGAATAATCGGGATTCCGACGTTCCCCGGGCTGCTTTCACCCCGGAGGAAGTCTGTACGATTACGCTGGAATTTTATCGCCGCAACTATATTGAAGGCCTTTTCTTAAGTTCCGGTATTATGATAAGTCCCAACTATACTATGGATTTGATTTACCAGACATTGTATGCGCTGAGAACTGCACATCATTTCAATGGTTATATCCATGTAAAGGCAATTCCAGGGGCAGATCCTGCCCTGGTGGAAAGAACCGGATTTCTTGCAGACCGTATGAGTATCAATCTGGAACTGCCCACTGCAGACAGCCTTCAGAAACTCGCCCCCTGTAAGTCCCGCAATACCATACTAAAACCTATGCGTCAGATACAGAACCGTATTACAGATAATAAGCAAGAACTGACCGTTTACCGTCAGGCACCCCGTTTTGTCCCTGCCGGGCAGTCTACACAGATGATCATCGGCGCCACACCGGAAAATGACTATCAGATTATGAGTGTCGCTGAAGGTTTATATCAGAAGTTTTCCTTAAAGCGGGTATTCTATTCCGCTTTCGTCAATGTAAACCAGAATTCCATGCTCCCGGTTCTTCCTGGAGGACCTCCTCTTTTACGGGAGCATCGCCTTTATCAGGCTGACTGGCTGCTGCGTTATTATCATTTCCAGGTATCGGAATTGTTATCAGAAGACCGCCCCGATTTCAATATATTTTTGGACCCCAAATGTGACTGGGCGCTGCGCCATCTGGAATATTTTCCTGTGGAAATCAATCGTGCCAGTTATCAAAAACTGCTTCGGGTTCCTGGCATTGGATATAAATCAGCGGAACGTATTGTAAAAGCCCGCAGGAGAAATTCCTTGGATTTTGAAGATTTAAAGAAAATTGGCGTAGTACTGAAGCGTGCGTTGTATTTCATCACCTGCTCTGGTAAAATGATGTATCATACCAAAATGGAAGAAAACTATATCTGCGAAAACCTTATGCGGGACAAAACACAAATTCCCCGGGATATTAGAGAAAGCGGTTATCGGCAGCTCAGTTTTTTTGACAAAGAACTTCAGGCAGATTTTCAATTAACCGATGCAGAAATTTTAACATAAGACCGATATAAGAGGAGGATTCGATATGTATATGTTTCTCTGTGAAGACAGTATTGACGGTATTTTTACAGGCGTCTATGATGCCTGGGCAAGTCATTACGGACACGCCAATATAACACTTACCACCCAGATTCCAGAGAACTATTCTCTATTTCACGAATATATCAATGTTCCAACAGACTTCCAAAAAAGCGCTAAAGTCGCACGCACTTTACGAAAACGTATGGGAGCAGAAACCTATGAGGAACTGTGTCAGGCTGCCTCAGCACTGGAAACTTCCTGCACTGGAATAAAACGGATGAACAAAGCTGATGCCATCTACAAAACCATTGTGCTGGCATTATCCCTGGCAGACAGCAGCAAAGTCCTCAATTATCTTGGTGAATCCTATGTGAACCGTGTTTTTCAGCTTTCACGAAGTACTGGAAATGAAGCGCATCATCTTCTGGGATTCCTGCGCTTTCAAGAACTCGAGAACGGTGTACTTTTTGCAAAAATACACCCCAAGAACAATGTTCTTCCTTTTTTGGGAGAGCATTTCGCAGACCGTCTGCCTCAGGAAAATTTTATGATTTATGATGAAAACCGTCACCTGGCGGTACTCCATCCAAAAGAAAAAGGATTTTTTATTACAGATACTGAAACACTTAATTTAGAAATGCTAAATCGGATTTCTTCGGAAGAAAAAGAATATCAGAAATTGTGGTGCAGATTTTTTGACAGTATCGCCATCGAGGCCAGAATAAATCCAAAACTGCAGAGACAAAATCTGCCCAAACGTTTTCAGCAGGATATTATAGAATTCAACCGTCAGCAAACTTCTTAAAACTATAAAATAACAGAAAGAGAGAGTTACCTATGATCTGGATGATAATCGCCGCCGTCTGCGCCTTCTATATCAAAGGGCTATGCGGATTTGCCAATACTCTGGTATTTACCACAATCTTAAGCTTTAAAATCAATAATATAAATATCAGTCCTATGGAATTACTTTTAGGATATCCCAGTAATCTGATTCTTGCTTTCCAAGAACGCAAATCTATCCAGTGGAACATTTGCCTTCCGCTTGCTTTTCTGGTTTTACTGGGAAATATTCCTGGGATTTTTCTTTTAAAACATACTGATACCAGAATTATCAAAATTTTGTTTGGAATTGTGGTCATTTTAATTGGAATAGAAATGTTTTTTCGTGAAAAGCAGAAAACCAGACAGAAATCATCCCAGCTGGTATTGGGCATCATTGGATTTCTATCCGGTGTGCTATGTGGATTATATGGGATCGGCGCTCTGCTTGCCGCCTACGTCAGCAGAGTCACAGATGATACCAAAGCCTTCCGTGCCAATCTGAGTATTGTTTTCATTGTAGAAAATACCTTCCGGGTTCTCATCTACAGTTTTACCAACATTATTTCTCCTGAGATATTTTTGCGCTCTCTTCTGCTGATTCCTGCAATGCTTGCCGGTCTCTTCCTTGGAATTAAGAGCAGCTCCGTCTTAGATGAGAAGCTGGTGCGTAAACTGGTAATTATTATGTTGATCCTGTCAGGCCTTGCATTGGTTGTGAATAATCTCCGCTGAAATTCATAGCAAAAGATTACTTAATTTAGCAAACTGTTCCAAGGTAAGCGCTTCACCCCTGACATTTGCCGGCAATTCCATTTTCCTCAACGCTTCCAGAACCTGAGGCTTTGAACATGTAATTCCTGCCGCATTATTCAGACCATTTACCAGCGTTTTCCTGCGTTGATTAAAGGAAGCCCGAATCAATGCAAACATCAGCCTTTCATCAGAGGTTATTACCGGAGCTTCCCGATATCTGGTTAGTTTGATTACTGCGCTCCCAACCCCCGGCCTTGGCATAAAACAATTAGGCGGCACATTTGCCACAATCTCCGTCTTGGCATAATACTGAACTGCAAGAGACAGCGCACCATAATCTTTTGTCCCAGGTCCCGCCTGCATCCGCTCCGCTACTTCTTTCTGCACCATAATGGTAATGCTGTCAAGCGGCACATGGCTTTCAAACAACCCCATAATAATTGGAGTTGTAATATAATAAGGCAGATTTGCCACTACTTTTATAGGATTCCCTTGATTTTTTTTCTGGACAAAATCATTGATATCGATCTTTAAAATATCTCCTTGTATCACTTCCACGTTATCATATGCGCTGAGCGTTTCCTTCAGAATCGGAATCAAATTTTTATCTATTTCCACCGCTGCAACTTCTCTGGCATATTCACAGAGATATTGCGTCATAGTTCCTATTCCAGGTCCAATTTCCAGTACAAAATCTTCTTTGGTTACTCCCGATGCCTGAATAATCCTTTCCAGAACCCTGGTGTCAATCAAAAAATTCTGCCCAAATTTTTTCTGAAAATTAAAATTGTATTTCTTTAGTACCGCTATTGTATTTTGGGGGATTCCCAATATTGCCATAATTTCCTCCCTCTGCATACTTCTCGGAAGCGCTTAAAATCTTACTCTGAATAAACTCCAGATTTATAGCTGTTCCTCGGCTTTCACGTATTTCTAACTACTTCACTTTCGTGAACAGCCGCATCGCATTCTCCCAGGATGCATCTGCTGCTTCCTGTTCTGTGATTCCTTTTAAAGCAGCAATTTCTCTTGCCACATATGGAAGATTGAGGGAAGAATTGCGTTTCCCCCGATTAGGTTCCGGAGACAGATAGGGGCAATCTGTCTCTAGAAGAAGTCTTTCCAGAGGAATTCTTTTGACAGTCTCTTTCAACTTTCTGGCATTTTTAAAAGTAACTACACCGCCGACTCCAATATAATAACCCATTTTCACATATTCTTCCGCCAGTTCCGGTGAATAAGAAAAACAGTGCACCACACCAGGAATTTCCTCTGCATGTATTTTCTGCATCAATTTCAAAGTGTCCTCTGCAGCATCTCTGGAATGAATAATAACCGGAAGAGAGACCTCCCTTGCCAATTCCATCTGCCTGGCAAACCAATCCCGTTGTCTGCGCTGTGCCGTGAGTTCTTTTTCCCAGTAATAATCCAGACCAATTTCTCCAATTGCTACTATCTTAGAATCATTGGCTGTAACTTTTAGCCATTCATAGACTGTCTCATTTAAATCCTCTATATCACTGGGATGAATCCCTACAGCGCCATAAATAAAATCATACTGCCGTACAAGCTCCACTATCCGTCTGCATGACGCAAAATCAGAGCCGACATTGATAATTCTCCCAATTCCATTTTCTTTCATAGAACACAGCAATTCATCCCTGTCTAAGTCAAACTGCTTATCATCATAATGGGCATGGCTTTCAAATATCATTCATCCCACGTCCTTTCCGTTTTAGCAGATTTCTGCTCCTGACGGCATATTCTTTTCTGGCACCATCAGGGCAAGTCCGCCGTTCTCATCCTCTGCGCACAGAAGCATTCCCTCTGACAGCACGCCGGCAAGCTTTGCAGGCTTTAAATTTACCAGTACCATAACCTTTTTTCCTACCATTTCTTCTGGCGAATAGTATTTGCGGATACCTGAAACAATCTGTTTTACCTGACTTCCGATACGAACCTGGGAACAAAGAAGTTTCTTGGATTTTGCCACTGCCTCACAGGCAATAATTTCTCCTACCTGAAACTGCATCTTCATAAATTCATCATACGATATCTCATCTTTTCCAGGAATATCAATAACACCCTCCTCATTGCCTTCACTTTCCGGCTCTTCTCCCATAGCACGCTGTTCTGCTTCAAACTCGGCTTTCTGCGCCTGACGGATACTCTCTACGTTCTCCATAACGTCCTTGACATCCAGACGGGCAAAGAGAATTTCCGGCTTTTCTGTCACTTTATTTCCGCTTTCATACAGTCCAAACTGATCCAGTACATCAAAATTACGAAGAGAAGTATTTAATTGTGCCACAATCTTTTCTGCTGTTTCCGGCAGAAAGCTGTGGAGCAGAGATGCCGCAATGGTTATGGATTCTGTCAGATTATAGAGCACCTCACTCAGACGGCTCTTTTTTGTCTCATCCTTTGCCAGTACCCATGGCTCTGTCTCATCAATATATTTGTTGCTGCGGCGCAGGAGAGTGAACACCTCTGAAATAGCATCTGCAACTCTTAGCTCGTCCATTTTTGCTTTCACTTTATCTCTCGCCGCAATAGCTATCGCTTTCAGTTCCTGATCCACAGATTCTTCTGCCCCTGTTTTTTCCACTGCCCCGTCAAAATATTTATTGCACATGGAAATGGTTCGGTTCACCAGATTGCCCAAAATATTCGCAAGATCCGAATTCAGCCGTTCTACCACTAATTCCCATGTAATAATCCCATCGTTGTCAAAAGGCATCTCATGCAGTACAAAATAGCGTGTGGCATCCACGCCAAAAAGCTTAACCATATCATCTGCATAAATTACGTTTCCTTTTGATTTACTCATCTTCTCCCCTCCCTGAAGAAGCCAGGGATGCCCAAATACCTGTTTGGGCAAAGGCAGATCCAGCGCCATCAAAAAAATTGGCCAGTATATAGTATGAAAACGAATAATATCTTTGCCAATCAAATGCAGATCGGCCGGCCAGTTTTTCTTAAACAGCTCGGTGGAATTCCCTTCTGCATCATAACCAATCTTCGTAATATAATTCGTCAGTGCATCCAGCCATACATAAACCACATGCTTGGCATCAAAATCTACCGGAATTCCCCAGCTAAACGAGGTTCTGGAGACACACAAATCCTGCAGGCCCGGCAGAAGGAAATTATTCATCATCTCATTTTTACGGGAAACCGGCTGGATAAATTCAGGGTGACTGTTGATATGCTCAATTAATCTGTCTGCATATTTACTCATTTTAAAAAAGTATGCCTCTTCCTTCGCAGGTTTCACATCCCGCCCACAGTCAGGGCATTTCCCTTCCACTAACTGGGATTCCGTCCAAAAAGACTCACAGGGCGTACAATACATTCCCTCATAAGCCCCCTTATAAATGTCTCCCTGCTCATATAATTTTTTAAAGATTTTTTTCACCTGCTCTTCATGATCCTTGTCCGTAGTACGAACAAAATTATCATAAGAAGAATTCATCATATCCCAAATTTCTTTTACCTGGGCAGCAACCCGATCTACATATTCCTTAGGTGTTATTCCCGTTTTTTCCGCTTTTTCCTGTATTTTCTGCCCATGTTCGTCCGTTCCGGTCTGAAAATAGACATCATAACCCTCCTGCCGCTTAAATCTTGCAATGCTGTCTGCCAAAACAATCTCATACGTATTACCGATATGAGGTTTGCCAGACGTATAGGCAATTGCCGTTGTCATATAATATTTTCCCTTACTGCACTTTGTACACATAACTATTCCTCCTTAAAAAGGGACCGCCGCATTAAGAATTTCTGTCGTGCGCAATCCCCCTGACTTAATTTCCACATAAACAGCAGTATATCACTTACAGATTGATAAACCGATCCGCTTCATCTGTCAGTGTCCCTGCCACCATCCGGTTATCATTCATTGCATCTGCAATTTCACTGATATCCTTTACCAGATCCGAGGTATTCATCGCCACATTTGTAGCTCCTTTCGCACTTTCGCCGACTGCTGTATTGATACCATTGACAGACTCTGTAATATTCGCCATCAGCTGCTTCAAATTCACTGACATTTCATTAAACTGAGTAACAATGTCATTTACATGCTGTGCGTCCTCATTGTACTGTCTTCCTGCGTTTACAAAGCCTTCGTAATCTGGAAGAATATTCTCATTAATATATTTTACGATAGAGTCCGAACTGTCAATCAGTTCATTTACCGCCTCGATCACCATATTATTGATCGTCTGAATATTGTTCGCTGCCTCTCTGCTGGAACTTGCAAGCTGGCTGATTTCATCTGCTACCACTGCAAAACCTTTCCCTGCCTCGCCTGCTCTGGCCGCCTCAATAGAGGCATTCAAAGAGAGCAGATTCGTCTGATCAGAAATACTTAAGATTTCATCTGTCAGGTCATTGACACGGTCAACGCTCTTGCTGCTCTCCATTGCACTCTGGAGTTTTTCAATAATTCCATTGATAATATCACTTGTATGCTGCTTATTCTCAACGGCATTCTGTTCCAGGTTTTCTGCACGGTTCCGCATCTTTGCCGCATAGTCATACAGACCCTGGGATGCCTCAGACAGGTCAATAATGTTTTCATCTACCACACCTACATTTTCCTTTATATCTGTGATGGTTGAAGATATAGTTTCCATAGATGCAGATAGTTCTTCCATGACAGCAGAAATATCGGTAGAATTATTATTCGCCGTAGACACTTTATCTGCTACCAGATTTACAATAGAACCAAGCTGCCCGGAACTGATATTTATATGTCCCATTATCCCCTGCAGCGTCTCAATAAAAGTATTGATACCAGCAGCCAGCGTACCAATTTCATCTGTGCAGAAACACTGGACACGTTTGGTCAGATCTCCCTGACCAGATTCGATGCTGGCAATTACATCCCGAAGCTGCGCATTAATGTTGATAAGACGCTTGCACACCCATTTCCAGCAGATAAAAACTACAAAAAGAAACACGAGAAGACTCAGAACAAGCAAAACAATTGTCATGCGTGTCACCTGATTATAAACCTTGTTCTGGTGAGATACCGCTTCCTGCATGCCTGCTTTATTTAAGGAAACCATGGCATCCAGCTCTTCTGTAAGAGCGCCGCCAGCTTCCCGCAGCTCTGTATTCGCAAGTTTTGATGCTTTGAGCTTCTGCAGATTGGTACTATATGTCAGAATCTGATCATAAATATCCAAATAATTCGCATAATCATTCTTAAATTTTTCAAAGCTCTGTCTCTCTTCTTTTGAGGAAAGTCCTTTTTCATACTGTTCACATAAAGTATCAATTTCCTCCTTTAATGAATCTGCTTCTTCTGTCAGAGACTTCTTGGAAGACATATTATCCTCCACAATATGCGCAAATGCCACACGCCGCAGAGACTGGTAGGCAATCGCCGTATCGTCTATCTGTTCAATACTCAGCACATAATTGCCTGAAATCTCTTCACTTGAAGCCATGAGCTGATTTGCACTCTGCAGACTTACCATTCCCAAAATAATTAACAGGCATCCCAAAGCTGCCACCGGAAGCAGGATTTTATACCGGATACTCAGGTTCTTTAAAAACATCATTTTTTTCTCCTCCTACGCAGATTATTCACTTCCTCTTTCATGTATGAAACCCATATTTTTATTATTATAATATATTTTCCTTCCCACGTCATCTACAAATATTATTTTTTTCCGTAATCCTTTTTGCCACCACCACAAATCTGCTGTCTTCTCCTGAATCTGAACAGGTTGACAGTGTCAGAAAAGTATCTCCATAGCCTGCTGCCACTTCTGTATCATAAAGTGACATTTTCTTAATATTTTTATAAAAAACCTGAAATTCTTCTTCGGAATCAGCCTGATAAAACTGATAATACGGATATGCGCCCTCCTTATTGAGATAAGTCTCAAATACCGATATAATCTGGTATGTCCGTTCTTCATAAATGGTATCGAAAGAGATCTTGCCGTGTTCGCGAAAAAACGATTCACTTTTGTATTTATCCAGCGTTCCAAACATAGCTCCATCTTTCATATTATGCCCATAAATAATAACATTTGTGCCTGGGGTATGCACATCAGCAATACTTTTCACATACAGGCACCCATACTTATCTTTCTGCTTGTCAAAATTATGATACAGATAATAAGCATCCTCTTCACACTGCATCACCGGATAATCAATCGTCGTACCTTCAATAGCAAGCCAACCTGTCAGATCATTATTTTTACTGTATAGTTCTGTAAATTTTTCCATACAATCTGTTGGAAGATCCACTGTTTTTTTCTCTTCACGCTCTCTGTTCTGCCCCGATCCCCCCTCATTTTGCATTAAAATTTTTAATTCCCTCTGCTGTTCTTCATGCCGGAAAGACAAATAGTATGCCTGACCCACTGGAATCAGGCATACTATCGCTATCAGAAGGAGTACTGCTCTAATCAGCCGATACTTCCTTCTATTTCTCATACACTTCCCTCCATTCTTCAGGAACGGTTCTTCCAATGCTGTGGTAATATGCCAGCACCAGGAAGATCAATGCCAGGGCACATATTCTCTGGATCTTTCCTTTTCCTTTCGCCCAGCTTACCAAACGTGACACCAATTCTTCCTTCTTCTCTTCTGTCATACCATGCTCTCTAAAATACAGCAGCAGGTACGAAAAACCAGCGATCATTGATGCTGTGGCATAAATTTCTACATGCGTGCTGTCTCCCGTCTTTGGCTCCTGAACCGGTGCCGGAGCCTTCCCCCGAATCTCAACTGTGATTGCCTGTGCGTTCTCATTTCCCGCATTGTCCACGGCTCTCACTTTCAGGCGATGGTTTCCAGCTCCTGATACTTTCACGGTAAATTCACAGCTTTCCGCCAGCTCTTTGCGGAATCCTTTTTCCGAAACGCTGGTTTCCTCCGCATTATTCAACTGGTACGCTACACTTGCGAGCCCTCCGGAAACATTTCCGTCAGTGTCATCCCTCACTTCTACCTTTATCTGCGATGCACTTTCATTCTGTCCCTGGCTATCCGGGAAAAATCGAATCTGCGGAGCATTATCCTCTACAATGATGCCTCCATTTTCTGCTGTCATCACTTTCTTTGCAGATACATTTCCTGCCCGGTCGCTGCTTGCCATTATTACGCTTCCCTTAAAGTCTTTTGAAACTGTGAACTCCGCCACGGTCTCCCCGTCTCTGGTTCTCACTTTCGCTTTTCCTTTTACAGTCCTGTTGATTCTGCCTCCGGCATGCGCTGCCAAAAGGGGCATCCCTATGCTTCCATATATACCAGCATAACCATTTTCTGTCTGTGCTGTCTTCTTTCCTTCTTCTGCCTCTTCCGGCACCAGCATATACTCTGCTTCTTTGACACCGCTCCCTTCTTCTGTTATAGGAACCGTAATTTTCAGGCTCTCTTTATGGAGAATCCAGTGCAGCACATCCTTATGGCCTTTTCCATAAGATGCCTTTCCAAGCACCGGAGCTGTCTCATCTGCCCACTTTGCGTACAGCGTCACCTCTCTTGTGGCTGTGTTCTCTTCCACGCTTCTTCCAAAATCCCACTGGCTTCCCTGGGTTCCAGCACTGTCCAGGTACCAGCCCTTGAAATTATATCCGGTGCGCTCTGGAGCCTCTACCGCCTGTAAAAAACCTCCGTACCGCACACTCTGAGGCTGAGGTTCTTCCCCCTCACCGCCATTCAAGTCAAAGTCTATGTCATATACATCCCTGTCATAGAAAAGCCTCAGGGTCAGCCCCCCATCTGCTGTCACTTTGCCGCTGCTGCGCCTTAATGCATGCGACTTATTTTCTGTAAATCCTGGATAGCTCTTTGCCTGTGCCTCCACTGTACTGTCCATGAAACCAGTAAGCTCTTCGGTCTCTGTCCGCACATACTGGCTGCCTTCCAGCTCCTGTTGATAATGTTCTATACGGTATGGCAGCGACTGTGCCTTCCAGGACGCATACAGCACTGTATCGCGTTCAAAACACTGACGGCTTCCTGCCAGATAAGATGTACCGCTTCCGTCCGGCTCTGTATTCCACCCCAAGAAATTGTAACCTTCACGCTCTGGTTCGTCCATCAGGGTAAATTCCGCCGGTGCATAGGAGGTCCCCCCATTATGTACATTTGCCCGGCCCAGCTGCGTATCTCCAGACCCGGTCCCAGCTTCACTTTCATAGGACAAAGTAATGTCCTTCTCATACACACCGTAATATTCCACATCTTCTGTCAGCGTAATCTCTTCGCCAGCCTGTACCTTGCCAGCATATCCTGCACTGTCTGTCTCCCAGCCCACACTGCGGTGCCCTTCCAGTTCTTTTAATTCCGGCGCCTCTACCGTCCCGCTGATGCTGCTTCCTTCAATAGACACGGAACGGACATCTGCAAGCCCGCCGCTGCCAGAGTAAAAGGATGCCGCCAATGTCTTCTGGAACATGGCAAATAAGGTAACTTCTCCGCTTGTCTTAATAACGTCCCCTTCCCGGTATGTCTCTCCGCTTCCATCCGGTTCTGTGTTCCAACCGGTAAAAGCCGCTCCCGGGCGTTCAGGTCCAGGACCAACCGTAAATTCTGCCTCAACTATGACTGTATCTTCATGAACATTGGCACTGCATTCCCCAGTTTCTTCCTTCGGAAAACCATCTATGCCCCTTGCCTCATAACGCAGGACCGCTTCTTTTCGGTAAACCCCATAATAGGTGGCGTCATCTGTCAGGGTAAGCTCTTCACCCTCTGCTATTTCTCCGCCGTACCCATCTTCCTGCAAATCCCAGCCCACCGGAATCCATCCTTCGTCCGTTCTGGTTTCAGGTCCTTCCTTGTTCTCAGGCGCCTTAAACGCCTTCAATTGCGGCGCATTCACCGTGCCGCTCACAGCATCTTCCGGAATATCCACAATGATTTCTTCCTTTTCCCCGGCGCCTCCAGAATAGAAAAACGCATGCAGAGGCTTCTTAAATATTGCATACAAGTTCACATCTGTTTCCGTCTCCAGAACTTCTCCTTCTCCGTATGTCTGCCCGCTTCCATCCGGCTCTGTGTTCCAGCCTATAAAAGCATAGCCGTAGCGCACTGCCGCAGGAGCAACCGTGAACTGAGCAGGAACTATGGAAACTTCCTCACTTACATTTGCATAACTGTGCCCCTCTGTATCTTCCGGACAAGAATCTGCTTTCTCCGCTTTATAGAACAAGGTAACATCTTTCTCATAACTGCCGTAATATGCAGAATTTTCTGTCAGAGTGAGTTTTTCGCCTGGAGCAATGTCGCCGCTATACTGGTCTCTTGCCGCATTCCACCCCAGAGGGGTCCAGCCTTCCATAGCCTTCAGCTGCGGCGTTTCCATGCTCCCGCTCTCCGCATCAGCTTTCATCAATATGGTTTTCGTTTCTTTATTTCCTGCGCTGCCAGAGTAAAAATCAGCCGACAATTCTTTGACTTTGGTTTCATCTTCAAAAACAGCAAACAGATCGGTATCATCCTCAATAACAAATGTATCTCCAGGGTGGTATGATGTCCCGCTTCCATCTGCTTTGGTATTCCATTCTATAAATTTATGGCCATCTAGATTCAGAATATCTGCCGGCTTTACCTGAACGGTATCCCCTCTTTCATAACGGTTGTCATCTACCACTGTTTCTTCTGTATCATCGCTGATATAATACACATAATAACCGTAATTAGGATTTACTTCTGATATCAGCACCTCATTCTTCTCTTCATCCAGCACTGCGTACCATTGCTTGCCAGAATTGCCCACGTCAAAAAAGTTGATTTTCTTCATATCCCGCTCACGCAGCAGCCGATACTCATGTACCCCTTCCGCAATCACTCGCCCTTCTGTTGCGTCAACATAAAGATTCACCGGATAGCTCAGAGTATCGCTGATTTTAATCTTCCTCAGAATATTTAAATCATTCTTGCTGTCTAGGTAAACGCCATCTGTGCCAGACGCTGCGTCTCCATCTCCGCTGAAATTCACTTTTCCAGATAAGGTTATTGAATTCGTGCTTCCCGTATATTTTGTAGAATAGTAAATCCCTCCGCTGCCTTCATAACCCTCCAGGGTACAGGTATTCCCCGAGAAATATCCGCCTTTGATATCTGTCTGGGTGCCGCTGCATCCGCAATGATGAATACAGCCGCCATGAGCAACTGACGTATTATTGATAAACTGCCCGCCATAGATCTCCAGTGAGGATGTACAAAGGCATAAGAATCCTCCTCCAGACCAATAAGAAGCCGCACTTGTTGTTTTATTGTTGCTGAATACTCCATCTTTAATAACTACTTTTGCATTGCCGTTCTGAAAAATCGCTCCTCCAAGGTTCGTTGCTGAACAGCCTTCAATGGTCGCATACTCAATGGTCAGGCTGCCTCCGCTGACATAAAATGCACCTCCCATAGTACCCGAACAATTTTTGATCTCTCCTCCATTTAAAATGATTGTTCCATTCATATTACGTACTGTGCCAGTATTATTAGAAACACAGTTTTGGATTCTGCTCCCAGAATTCATGATAAACTTTGTACTGTTATTGACCGCTATCAGCGGGGGGCCAGATATAGAATTTCCTTCCAAGGTAATATCTTCTAATATGAATTCCGATCCGGCAGCAGTCGTAAACAAAGCATTAGCGCTCCCTCTCACGATCGTTCCGCCGCCTTTTACCGTAACCTTTCCAGCGATAGTCAGTAAATTCTTAATTGTAAGAGTAACCCCTGGTTCCACAATCAGTTCCCCTGTATTGAGCACTCCCGCTTCTTCCCAGACCGTATCCTGGCTGATTCTGCCGCATGACGGTGTAGATGGAGACGCTTCATCCTCTGCTAATTCTATCAGTTCGTTCTGACTTTCCTTGGCCTTCCCTGTCCTGACCTCTTTTACTTGTTTGCGGCCTTCTTTCTGTTCCTTGTTCTCTGTTTCTTCCTTGCCTTTCCCCTTAACTACCGCTACAGAAATCGATGGAAGTTCCACCCCCGGCGCAAGATTGTAATTAGGAGGAATCACCGGCGTAAACACATACATACCTTCTTTTTCTTTGTCATACGCAGGCTCACTTGTCCAGGCAATCCCCTGGATCGTCACAGTTTCTGTCTGCTCCTGTGCCGGCTCCACCTCGGGCGCCGGATTTTCCGGCGGCGCTGGCTCTTGCGGGACTGACGGAACCTCAGGTTCTTGCGGAACTGACGGTTCTTCCGGATCTGACGGCTCCTGTGTATCTGATGGTTCTTCCGGATTTGGCTGTTCTTCGGCAGAAACTGGTTCCTCCGATATAGAGGCACTCTCAGAAACGTTTTCCGGCGCCTGGGATTGAACATCTGAGGTCCGTTCCGCTTCTGCCGCCTTTGTCTCCAAATTTTCAAATTGAATGGCAGCAGGCGCCTCCTCCTCAAACAGACGGCATACTGCCGTCAGCGAACTTGGGAGCTCAAGCTTTTCCAGTTCCGTTCCCGCTTTCACTGTCTGCGTTCTCACCTCTGAAGAGAGCGCTGGAAACATTACAATTTCCTGTCTCTGAGCTGCCAGAGCCAAATATCCAAAATGCTCGGTCGGCAGCGACACCAAAGACAGGCAGATGCAGAGTATTCCCACAATCAGCCTCTGCCCAATGGGATGTTTTCTGTACTGCCTGTATTTACTTTTGGGATTATTCTTTATACTTTTTTCTTTCATTTCACGAACACACTCCTTGTGTAACACCCTACATCCTGTAGTTTCATTATTTTATTCCGTATCTTTCTTTTCTTCATCCAGAATAATCTCTTCCATCTCCGTTACATCTGATTCCACATCAGCATCTTCCTCAAAAATAGACTCACATCTGGCGCCGCATTTCATGCAGTACATTGCCTCACCTTCATTGACTGCACCGCAGACAGGACATTTTTTCTTCCCTTTCAATTCTGCAATCTGAGCTTTTAACTGCTCAATCTCCTGCAGAGCCTCGGTAATGAGATTTATTTCCTCAAAAAACGGCTCATTGTCTTCTTTGTGCAGATCATAGTACTGCTTTCCAATTTCGGTATACTGCTTTCTCACAAAATCTTCTCTTTTACGGATATCCATGTTCAGTCTGGCAATTCCTGTCAAATCTGCCACATTCTGTGATACATCTTTTCCAATTCCGGAAATCGTATCACCCAGTTTGTTAAAAAAATCCATACCTTTTCCTCCTTTACCCATCATCTTATGCAGATATATCCCATATATACTGCATAACATACAATCATAGCCACGCCTTCCAGGCGGCTGATCTCTTTTTTGCACCACGCAAAAATCCATACGATACAACTCATTCCAATTAAAATTATACCATCAATTACGTTTTCCATCAAGACTTCCATAGGGCTAATTGCACCTGCCAGACCAAGAACCAGAAGAATGTTAAAGAGATTGGAACCTATCACATTCCCCAGAGCCATATCCGCCTCTCCCTTTCTGGCAGCCACTACTGACGTAACCAGTTCTGGCAGGGACGTCCCCATTGCCACAATCGTAAGCCCAATGAGGGTATCACTGAGCCCGAAACTCTCTGCAATGGCAGTTGCAGCATCGACGACGAAATCTCCGCCAATTACAATCGCTCCCATACCTCCCGCAATATAGAACAGGCACCGCCAGCCATTCAGGTTCCTGACTTCTTTCTGTTCTTGCTGGCTGCTGCGGGCTTTTTTCGCCTCCCTTACAAGCCATATCAGAAATGACACAAACAAGATCAGCAGAAGCAGACCATCTGCCCGACTGATTTCCATTCCCAAATATCCCGTCCCCAGGAGAACGGCCGCTGCCAGAACCGACAGCGGGAATTCCTTTTTTAAAGTCTTGGCTTTTACACGCAAAGGTGAAAATACAGCACAGATTCCGCAGACCAGCGCCAGGTTAAAAATATTAGACCCGATCACATTGCTGATGGCAACGGCGTTATCTCCTTTCAAAGAAGCAGCGATACTGACCGCACATTCTGGCGCGCTGGTTCCCATTGCCACCACTGTCAGTCCGATTATCATAGGCGGAACCCGTAACTTTGCCGCCACGCTGGCACTTCCCTCTACAAAATAATCAGCCCCTTTTATCAGCAGTATAAATCCTGCCGCAAGCAACAGATAATCCAATTCATTTCCTCTCTTTCTAAAATTCTTTAAATTGTATATGAAATTCATCAAATTATTGAGTTTCGCAATTACCTATAAAATTTATGCTGTAAAATGTATCACTAATACATTCACTGCCCGATAAATACCTGCATATCTTATAAAAACCAGATACGTATCTCTGTTCCCTTTCCAGGCTCGCTGTAAAGCCTCAGCTCTGCATTGTGCTGCGCTACAATATGCTTGACAATGGCCAGTCCCAGCCCCGTGCCGCCCCTTTGTTTGGAACGGCTTTTATCGACCCGGTAGAACCGTTCAAATATCCGTTCCTGATGTTCCTTTGAAATCCCGATCCCAGTGTCTTTCACAGACAATACTGTTTTCCCCTCTTCAGGCTCCACTGTGACAATTACCATTCCGCCTTGATTATTATACCGGATCGCATTGCTGCACAAATTATACAAAAGTTCATCCATCAGGCTTCGGTTCGCCATCACACAACAAGATTGTCCGCAAAGCCTAAGCGTAATTTCCTGATTAGCTGCCTGGATATCAAGCATGTCAAGACATCCCTGAGCTATCTGGTACAAATCTACCTGCTCAAACTCAAATTCCTGATCGAGGTCATCCAGCTCTGACAATTTAAGTATGTCATTGATCAGCGACAGCAGACGGTCAGAACTGGCATGTATCTCCCCGGCAAACCTTTTGGTATCTTTGTCGTCCGCAATCCCGCTGCTGATCAGTTCTGCATATCCGGCAATTGCCGTCAGAGGTGTTTTCAGCTCATGAGACACATTGGCTGTAAATTCCTGCCTCATTTTCGCACTGTTTAATATATTGATATGCTGTTCCCTGATCGTCTGGATAAAAGGGGCAATCTCATCATAAACAGTTTCCTGATTCATTTCCTCCAGGCTGGAAGTAAGTTTCTCAATGGGCCAAAGCAGACGCCTGGTAAGTAAATGTGATAATCCTGCACACAAAAGTACAATCACTATAGACAGAACTGTTACAAGCCCCAGCATATGAAGAAAAATGCGGAAAATATTCTCAGAATCCTTTCCCACCCGCAGAACTGCTCCATTCTTCAGCTGCTGGGCATAATACAAGGTGTGAAGCGAACTGGTGGCAGACCACCTGATATCCCTCCCTTCCCCGCGTTCCATCGCCGACCTGATTTCCGGCCGTTCTCTATGATTATCCATCTGTCCCTTATCCGCACTGCTGTCATATTCCACCCTTCCGTCCGCCGCAATCAAAGTGATCCTCAGTCCATCCATTTTCAGACGCTGCAGATTTTCTTCCTGTTCCCAGAACTTAAGATCCAGCGGCTGTATCACATGCGCATATGCTTCAATATCGTCAAACACCTGGTTTTTTAAAATATTATAAAAAAGCAGTATGGACATCAGCGCTGTTATCACCACCGCAAATGAAGATACTGCTACAAATTGAATATTAATCTTTCGCTTCAAATCAATTCTCCCTGTCCATCCTGTAGCCTACATTCCGTACAGTTTTAATGCTGCTCCCCCCTCTGCCAAGCTTCTGGCGCAGGGTCTTAATATGCATATCCACCGTACGGCTCTCTCCTTCATAATCAAACCCCCATACCTGATCCATAATTTTATCACGGCTCAGCACAATCCCGGCATTCATCAACAGCATCTTCAATAATTCAAATTCCTTAAAAGTCAATTCACAAACCTCTCCCCCCACCGTGACAATGCGTTGTTTTGTATCCACCACAATCTCTCCATTCGACAAAACGGCTGCTTCCGGCAGGTCTTCTGCACGCCGCAGCAAAGCCTTTACTCTGGATATCAGCTCCATAACCCCAAAAGGCTTTGTCATATAATCATCTGCCCCCATATCCAGTCCCTTTACTTTATCCAGTTCTGAAGATTTTGCAGTCACCATAATCACTGGCACTTTCGCCGTAGCTATACCCCGCCTGAGTTCCGCAAGAATATCAAGGCCATTTTCACCTGGCAGCATAATATCCAAAAGAATCAGGCTGGGCACTTCCTTTTCCACTGCCTGTCGCAGTTCTCTTGCGCATTCAAATTCCTGTACCTGAAAACCGCTGTTTTTCAGGGCATACCGCTGAATTTCCCGAATATTTACATCATCTTCCACAATATAGATCAGTGGCATAAAATGTCCTCCCTTTTAAGAAAGCTGGTACTGTTCCTGAAATACCTCATACATTTGCTGAAAACGCTCTCTGGTCTCTCCTGAAAGGCTGCTCACATAATCGTGTGCCTCTACGGTATTGTCTTCCGTCTGAATCAGATACACCGCAAGGTTAGAACAGTGATCGGCAACTCTCTCATAATTTACCGATACCTCTGTAAGCGCCATACCCAGATCAATGGTACACTTGCCTTTCCTGAGCCGCTTGATATGGCGTTTTTTCACTTCTTTGTTCAGATCGTCAATAACTTCCTCCAAAGGCTCTACCGTAGATGCCAGCTCAGCATCATTTTTGATAAAAGCCTCCACAGAGCGGTTCAAGATGTCTGCCACCGCCGCACCAAACACTTCCATTTCATGCTTCGCTTTTTTAGAAAATTCCAGTTCCTTTTTCTGCATCTTCTCAGCAGTTTCCATAAGGTTCAGAGCGTGATCTCCAATTCGTTCAAAATCATTGATGCTGTGCATCAATGTAGACAATGCCTGCCCTTCTCGTTCTGCAAGATTCTGGCTGCCCAGCTGCGTTAAATACCTGCTCAGCTTATCGTCATATTTATCCAGCAGTTCCTCCTGCAATTCTACTTGCCTGGCAGCTTCTGGTGAATATTCCCGAAACAGCTTCATCGCTGTAAACACCGTATCCTTTGCCAGTTCCGCCATTTTTCTGGTAAGGCTCATGCACTGCTCTATAGCAAACCCCGGAGTTGCAAGGAACCGCTCATCTAACACCTTAAACTGATCTTCTCTGCCCACGGCAGCTTCTTCTTCTTTATCCACGGGTATGGTAAGGTATGCCAGTTTTTCCAGGCCTTTGATAAATGGCAGCAGCAAAAGTGTCGCAAACACATTAAATATACTGTGAATGGCCGCAATCCCTGCCACACCAACCGTTTCATCGGCAAAATCAAATTGAAATATCATATTCAGCACACTATACAAAATCAAAAATACCACAGAACCTATAATATTAAAATAAAGATGGACAAACGCTGTCCTCCTTGCGCCTTTATTCGCCCCCACCGCTGAAATCATGGCGGTCACACAGGTACCGATATTTTGTCCCATAATAATTGGTATAACGGAACCATAGGTAAACGCCCCCGTCACTGACAGCGCCTGCAGGATTCCTACTGAAGCAGAAGAACTCTGAATTACTGCTGTAAGCAGCGCTCCTACTAAAACCCCCAGTAGCGGATTGGAAAATTTTGTAAGGATACCTGTGAATTCCGGCACATCTGCCAAAGGTTTCACTGCACCGCTCATAGTTTCCATTCCAAACATAAGTACTGCAAATCCCAAGAGGATTTCCGCAATATTTTTCTTCTTGTCACTGACTGCTCCCATCAGCAAAATAATACCGATAATCGCAAGAATGGGTGAAAAAGAAGAAGGTTTGAGCATTTTGATAAAAAGATTATCACTCTGAATACCTGTCAGACTCAGCAGCCAGGAGGTGATCGTTGTACCAATATTGGCACCCATAATAATGCCGATAGCCTGAGAAAGTTTCATAATTCCAGAGTTTACAAATCCTACCAGCATCACTGTAGTTGCCGATGAAGATTGTATCACAGCAGTCACTCCCGCTCCCAGAAGCACCGCTTTCAGCGGATTCGAGGTAAGTTTTTCCAGCAGCCGCTCCAGCTTGCCGCCAGACAGCTTTTCCAGTCCTCCGCCCATAACATTCATTCCATACAGAAACAGCGCTAAACCGCCGATCAGTGACAGAAACCCAAATATATCCATAGTTGTATCCTCCTTCATCATCCTATGTATATGGCTATTTTATACGGTTTCTGTAAATGGAATACATAATCTGTGTAAAATTCATGTAAAATATCTTATTGTCTCATTGATTTTTCCGCATGGCGTGACGTTTATTCACCCACTCTCTGAACAAACTGTATAGAACAGACATCAGCGGGATAAATATCAGCATTCCTGCTATGCCCATAAGCTTACCGCCCACGGTTACTGCAAACAATACCCATATGGAAGGAAGTCCCACCGAGTTTCCCACCACATGAGGATAAATCAGGTTTCCTTCTATCTGCTGCAATACCTGAAATAATATAATAAATATCAGCGCCTGCATAGGGTTCACCATCAGAATCAAAAATGCCCCCACAAAGCACCCGATAAAAGCTCCGACCATAGGAATCAAAGCCGTAAACGCAATCAGCACACCTACCAGCAGCGCATAGGGCAGACGGAAAATCGTCATAGCTACAACAAACATAGCTCCAAGAATCAAAGCCTCCAGGCACTGCCCTGTGATAAATTTTGAAAATGTAGTGTGGCTCAGGCTGCAGACATAGCAGATTTTCTCTGCTGTCCTCTGCGATAGAAAAGCGTCCATTACCTTGCGGCACTGTCTGCCGAGATTTTCTTTCTGACTTAACAGATAGAGTGAGAACGTAAAAGCGATAAAGAAGGTAACAACGCCGTTAATCACCATCATAGTAGCTGACATTGTATAAGAAATCACACTTCCCGCGCCGCTTAAAGCAAAATCTTTAAACTGATTGAGCCAGCTCTTCCAGTCAAATTCCATTGATTCAATATAGTCCGCAATTTCCTGACTGTCCCCAAACAGCTCCTCCATCCATATCTGCGCTTTGGGCAGAAATGACGTCATTCCCTCGCTGATACTGTCCACAGTTCTTCCTAATTGAGGGATTACCACTACCAGTACCACCGTGACAACGGCAAACACAAAAAGAATCGACAGAACCATGCTTAAGGGCCTCACAAATTTCTCTTTGAGCTTTATTTTCCTTGCCTGTTTTTCAATTGCCGTCATCGGAATATTTAAAATAAACGCAATAGCGCCTCCCAATACAAAGGGAAACAAGATTCCCCAAAGAAACATCAGTTGCGTCTTGACTGCTCCCAGATTCAGCAGCATGGCAAGCAGCACCAGTGTAAAAGTAATAATTCCTAAAATTTTTTTAACATTGTCTTTGTTTAAATCCATTTTTTCCTCCTGTGCCGCACTGACTGCGGTTTTCTTGGTCTGCAGATTTTAATATCAGTATATTGGATTCCCCGTAAAAAAGCAACGGCTCTTTGCTTTTTGAGTTTCCGCAAATTACAGTTTTATATTACCAAAAGGTTCACATCAATTTATGATGTGAACACTTTGCACAGCAAAGTGCTATGGAAAGCTAGCTTTCCAGACACTTTTTGTGCAAGATGTCTATGCTGCAAAAGCAGCAAGACCTTTTGGTACTAAAATGACAGTTGTTGCTAAAAATAGGAAAACTTAAAGCAATCCCCCCTTGACAAATTTTTATTTTCTGCCTATAATTGGGCATAATACAGAAATAGCTGTGATGGGAACAAGTAGCTGTAAGGAAATCCGACAGAAAGCTGCCGGCAGATGAGAGGCGCAGGTGGAACTTTCGGTGAATACATCCCGGAGCCTCACACCGAACGCATTTGCCAGTAGGCTGTGACGGAATTGCATCCGTTATCCTGCAGAAGCGCTGTCTGGGCGCTTACTAAGGCAGACTGTGTGAGCAGCCTGTGAATAAAGGTGGTAACACGAAGTTTCGGCTTTCGTCCTTTTAAGGATGAAAGTCTTTTTTATGTTTAGGAGGAACAGCAATGACACTATATGACGAACTGGTGGCACGGGGACTGATTGCCCAGGTCACTGACGAAGAAGAGATTAAGGAACTGATCAACAACGGCAAAGCAACATTTTATATCGGCTTTGATCCCACAGCGGACAGCCTTCATGTAGGGCATTTTATGGCATTGTGCCTGATGAAGCGTCTGCAGATGGCGGGCAATAAACCGATTGCCCTCATTGGCGGAGGTACGGGAATGATCGGAGACCCTACCGGCAGAACAGATATGCGCCAGATGATGACGCCGGAAACCATTCAGCATAACTGTGACTGTTTTAAGGCACAGATGAGCAAATTTATCGACTTTTCCGAGGGCAAAGCTTTGATGGTAAACAACGCCGACTGGCTCATGGATCTGAATTATATAGAAGTGCTCCGCGAAGTCGGACCCCATTTCTCTGTAAACCGCATGCTGACCGCAGAATGCTACAAGCAGCGTATGGAAAAGGGATTGAGTTTTCTGGAATTTAACTACATGATTATGCAAAGCTATGATTTCTATGCGCTGTTCCAGAATTATGGCTGCAATATGCAGTTTGGCGGAGATGACCAGTGGAGCAACATGTTAGGGGGTACAGAGCTTATTCGCCGCAAATTGGGCAAGGACGCCTATGCCATGACAATTACACTGCTTCTGAATTCTGAAGGCAAAAAAATGGGCAAAACCCAGTCCGGTGCTGTGTGGCTTGACCCTCAAAAAACCTCTCCCTTTGATTTTTACCAATATTGGAGAAACGTTGCTGACGCAGATGTATTAAAATGTATCCGTATGCTGACCTTCCTGCCCTTAGAAGAGATTGACCGCATGGATTCCTGGGAAGGTGCGCAGCTCAACACCGCCAAAGAAATCCTGGCATTTGAACTGACAAAGCTGGTGCATGGCGAAGAGGAAGCACAAAAAGCACAGGATGCTGCCAAAGCTCTGTTTTCCAGCGGAAACGCAGCAGATATGCCCTCTGTCACCTTAACAGAAGAAGATTTTACAGAGGATGCCATTGATATTTTAGCTCTCCTGGTAAAATCCGGGCTTACGCCCTCACGTTCTGAGGCACGGCGCGCCGTAGAACAGGGCGGTGTATCTGTAAACGGGGAAAAAGTAGGCGATATCAAGCTCTCTTATACAAAGGATGATTTTACAAAAGAAATGATCGTAAAAAAGGGAAAGAAAAACTTCCGTAAAATTTTAAGATAATCAAATATTATTAAGGGGCTGCCGTTGTGTCTTTTGCAGCCCCTTTTGTGATCTTTATCTGCCAATTATTTTAAATCTGATACCAGATTATTTCATTTTCTTTCAGTTTCAGTGAGAAATTCTCTCCATTCCCTTTATAAACTACCGTTTCCTGTGCTTCATACGTATTATTAACCACGCAGAATTTTTTATTTTCCGGATACGCATGTACTTCCACATTAGGGTTAGCGCTGAACCACCGGTGAAGATGATCTTCGCCATGAGCGCTCCAGAGAATAGAACGGTATAAAAGGCGGCTGTTTTCAAAACTGTACGGCAGCCCTCCCAGATAAACAGTACGTCCATTTCCGAAACTGTTCACTGCAAGCTGTACTTCTCTGTCTCTCTGAACAAGTATCTGTGTTCCTTCCAAAGCATAGATATTTTTCTGTCCTTCCCCAAAGTCAATCTCACCAGCACAATCTTCTGTAATAAAATGTTCGTGCATTTCCCAGTTATATTTATCATATCCCAGCGTAAATCCACGCTCTTCTTCTACCCCCAGCACACCCGCAAGCTGAAAAAATCTTCCATTTGCCTGATGTGCCGTGGGTTCACCGATTCCAATAAATCCTCCGCCCTGGTATATAAATTTCTTAACAGCTGTAATTACTTCCTCATCGCACCACCATATTCCGCCGGAATGCGCCGTGTCCGCACCTCCCACATTGATGAGCACATCAATTTCATTCAAGATCTCCGGATGTTCTTTGATATCCTGAAAGCTGATGAACGACACCTCAAAGGGCGCGCCTGACAATGCTTCAATCACCCCTGCATAAGAATAATTCTGCTTCTGATACAGCGCATGATGGACCATATGACATCCCCATGCACGCATTTTTCCCCAGCAGTTTAAAACAGCCACACGCTTTACACAATATGGCACACATCCCTTTACATTGTCGTAGAGTTCGCGGAACTCTTCACATACATTTTCCACATACTCTACAAACTCTGGGAAATCAAGGGCAAGTTTGAGGTAGCCTCCGTAACCAATCCGGTCAATCGGCTTTCTTAAAATGGCTCTCCTTGCAGTCACCCAGTTTATCTTCGCCTCTTTCACCGGATCTCCTTCTTCACAGAAGGTATCTGGGAAGAAATAAGGAAGCAGCCTTCCTTCTGTGTATTTGACACCTTCAATATCACTGATCAGCCGCAGTGTAGATCCATTGCCCACACTTCCTACCACTGCATCTAAACCGATAGAAGCAAATTCCTCCAGGAAAGGTTCTGTGCCAATCCAGTGGTCTCCCAGAAACATCATGGCTTCTTTGCCGCATTCATGAGTAATATCCACCATCTCCCTGGCAATTTTTGCCACTTCCCTGCGCTGAAACGCCTGGAAATCCTGATATTCCCTGGATGGGATCCGATACTGCCCATTATAATACCCCTGATCAATAATAAATTCCGGACGAAATTTATATCCTGCCTCTTTCTCAAACTGCTCTAAAATATAAGGGCTTACGGAGGCTGAATAACCATACCAGTCCACATATTTTTCCCTCGCCAGTTCATCAAAAATTAAAGTAAACTGGTGAAAAAACGTGGTAAACCTTAGTACATCCACGTAAGGATGCTCTTCTATAAATTTCCGCAGACGTTCCATCGTATAGGCATGGGTCTTAGGCTGACGGACGTCAAACGTAAGCTGATGTTCCACATCCTGCCAGTCATTGGTCACTGCATTATACATATGCACGGGGTCCCAGATAATATAAGCAAGAAAGCTTACGGTATAATCGTGAAATGCTTGCGCCTCAATCACCACTTCTCCCGATTCTTCCTCATAACTCCATTGTTCAGCAGAAACTGCCTCTCCCGTCGTACGGTCCATCACTTCCCACCAGCGGGCAATATCATCCCTGCTGTTAGGTTTTAACATATCTGGATACAGTCCTTTCATCAGAGGAATCCGAAGCCTGTCCCCTTCCGCCGTATAAAAAGGCGTCATCACATACATCTGCTGAATTTCTTCTGGATTCGCATTTGCCCATTCATTGTCTTTCCTTGTCGTATAATAGGTAGAATAAATCTTGGCGTCCACATCCTGAAGTTCCTGTGGAAAATCTGTCCCGTCACAGTCTCGAACTGCATCAGCGCCCCACTGCTTCATCAGTTCCAATGTCTGTGGAATCACATCCAGATCTGTCGGGATGGTAACTCTTCCTTTTCTCCTGTTCATAAAAAACCCTCCTTTTCCTGATACATGTACTCTCGGAATCTCTCCGCACCTGTCTTTGTGGCTGATTTTCCGCCAGATGCACTCAAATTTAATCAACGTACGTTCCTCGTACGCCTCATAAATTTGTGCACATCTGACAAAAAATCATCTCACAAAATCAGGCACGGTGAGACACCGAGAATACATGATGCTTTTAGCATACGGGAAAAGAAAGGTTTTTACAAGGAAAATTATTAATTTTCAAAAAATTGTTCTCCATATCCATAATGTTCCACTACATAGTCAATATCTTTGTCGCCTCTTCCGCTCAAGCATACCAGAATGGAACCCTGCCCCATTTCCTTTGCTCTTCTCAAAGCGTACGCAACTGCATGAGAGCTTTCAATTGCAGGAATAATTCCCTCATAGCGGGACAATTTAAAGAACGCTTCCATTGCCTCCTCGTCACTTGCAGTCTCATACTGTACTCTGCCAAGATCATGAAGATACGCATGTTCTGGTCCTACTGAAGGGTAGTCGAGACCGCTGGCAATGGAGTAAACCGGAGCTGGGTCTCCCTTTTCATCTTTGAGCATAATGCTGTCAAATCCATGCATCACACCGCGCTCTCCAAATTTCATGGAAGCCGCATGGTCACCCAGTTTCTCTCCTCTGCCCAATGGCTCTACACCGACAATTTCTACCGGATCATTTAAAAATGGTATAAACATACCGATGGAATTACTGCCTCCTCCTACGCAGGCACAAACCACATCTGGCTCGATTCCTGTCATTTCATGGAACTGATCTCTTGCCTCATAGCCCACTACCGACTGGAAATCCCGTACCATCAATGGAAATGGATGCGGTCCCAGCGCAGAACCAATACAATAAATGGAATCTTTATAATTTTTCGCATAAGATTCAAAAGCCGAATCCACTGCTTCTTTCAGCGTCTTTAAACCTGCGGAAACAGGAACCACTTTGGCGCCCAGAATTTTCATACGAGTCACATTAGGCGCCTGTTTGGCAATATCCACCTCTCCCATATGAATCTCACATTCCAGCCCAAAGTATGCGGCCGCCGTGGCAAGGGCAACACCATGCTGACCAGCTCCCGTTTCTGCAATAAGACGCTTCTTACCCATAAATTTTGCCAGAAGCCCTTCTCCCATGCAGTGATTCAGTTTATGTGCTCCTGTATGATTCAAATCCTCACGTTTTAAATAAATCTGACAGTTGCCGACTTGCCTGGACAGTCTTTCACAGTGATATACCGGCGTAGGCCTTCCCTGAAATTCCCGGCGGATTCTCCGCAGCTCACTGATAAATTGAGAAGAATGGCAGATTGTCTGGTATGCCTCTGTAATCTCCTCAAATGCAGGTTTGAGCTCATCTGTCAGATATGCGCCGCCGTATTCCCCGAAGCGTCCTTCCTTGTCAGGATGATTTTTCAAATATGCTCTGTAATCCATAATTTTTCTCCTTTTCTAAATCTCAGTTCCTATTTTACTCGTCATAAGTAAGAATGGCAATTACTTTATCTCAATTTGTATGATTTGCCATAGCAGCTGTGCCATCAGCCGCATTATGGCTAAATGATCAATAGCAGATCCTAAGCCCTCTGGGATAATGGTTTTTCACCACACCGTTACTGGCTTTGCCCCAGCCCATAGAAAGCCCTGCCACGCATACCAGCGTCCATCCTTTCTGTTCCGGGCAGCAGGAAACTGTCTCTCCATGAAGATATTTCAAAGGTTCACTGTCCGTAAGCTGTACTGACTGCCTTACCTGTTCCGGACGCAGATACAAAGCCAGCGCATGTGCCGGTTCAAAGCGGTTCTTCCTGCAGGCGCCAAGATGCAGTCCGGCACGTACAACTTTCCATCCCTTGAGTTCTGGCATTTCTTCTGGGAGCAGGTAAAGCTGGTCAGAAAACAACACATACTTTCCTGGCTGTTTTTCTTCCAACTGAATCTTGAGTGCATTTTTCTCAAATTCCTTAAACAGGCAAACAGCTTCTTCCAACCTGGCATCTTCCTTTTTTCTTTTCATTTTACGTCCATGATTTCCTTTTGCCGCACATGGAAAATCCTCTCTTTCCTCTGCAGAACCAGACTTTACCAGCCGTACTGCAAAATGTCCCTCCCCACGCAATCTGTGAGGCCACAGCCGATAAGCTTTAGCCACTTCTTCCTTCACGTTTTCCAAATGCCCGGACCCATATACTGCCCAATCTGCTCTTCCGCCGCTAAAATACGAATCCGCTGCTTCTATCCTTTCTGCTGAAAATTGGGGATATTTCTCCAGAAACCAGGCAAGACAGCCTTCATTTTCCTGGGGGGCAAATGTGCAGGTAGCATATACCAGCACGCCTTGCGGCCTTAGCATTTCTGCAGCATGGCTCAAAATCTCCCGCTGGCGGCTGGCACACAGCTCCACATTTTCCAGCCCCCACTCCTGCACTGCTCCTGAGTCTTTGCGAAACATACCTTCTCCAGAACAAGGGGCATCCACCAGAATACGGTCAAAAAATTCTGGAAAGCCCTGCGACAGATGTTCTGCCGGCTCATTCAATACTACTGTATTTCCAATACCCATCCGTTCTACATTTTGCGCCAGAATCTTTGCCCGGTTTCCATAAAACTCATTGGACACAAGCAGCCCCTGCCCCTGCATTTTTCCAGCAATCTGAGTGGTTTTACCTCCTGGAGCTGCGCACAAATCCAGAATTCTTTCTCCTGGCTGCGGCTGCAGAAGTTCCACCGCCGACATAGCGCTTGGCTCCTGAATATAATATGCGCCCGCCTCATGCCAGGGATGTTTTCCCGGCTGGTCCGCTGGTTGGTAATAATATCCTTCCTGGCACCAGGGCACAGAAGTAAGCCGCCATTTTACAATCTCAGACAGTCTTTGTTCAAATACTTCTCCAGATTCAAATTTCAATGGATTGTACCGCAATCCATACGCACGTTCCATTTCATAAGAGCGAAAAAATTCCTCGGCTTCCTCCTCAAGAAGCTGGCGCATCCGTTCACAGAACGCTTCTGGCAGTATCTTCTTTTCCGTTCTTTCATTCTTCTGCATATAATGTACAAAGCAGAAGGACCGCATATTCTATCGCTCTCCTTCTGCTGTTTCTCCTTCTGCAATATTTATTCCGTTTCACCATACACTTTAATCATAAATGGAGTCTATGTCAACCTCCAGTATTTTTCCTGTTCTGGCATGAATCTTTATTTCATATTCCAGTTCCCCTTTGATTACTTCAACTTCATAGACAGGTACTCCATGATCCATCTCAAACTTGACCTTTACAACTGTTCCGCCTCCTGTCCTTGCCAGGGCAGCCTTCTTCGCCTGTTCCCCGCTGATATAGTTTTTGCCGCCGCCATTATTCTTCTTAACCGTCAATTCCCACTCATATTCCAGCAATTTACCAGTGCGCGCATGAAATTTCAATTCATACTTTTTAGTACCCTTCTGTGCCTTCACCTTATAAATGTCAACTCCATGGCTGCGTTTTTGCACCATACTAATAATTTTTGCATTAGAAATCTGTTTTTTTACCAGCCTCCTGCATTTTTCCGCACTGATAATTCCACCTCTGCCTCTCCTGACATAATAAGACTGCATTTCCCAGCCGTAGGAAATCAATTTGCCATCCGAAGCCCGATAGGTAAGCTCATATTCCTTTTTTCCCTTCAGCATCTGAATCTCATAGACCAGAACCCCCTTTTCATACTCCTGATCCATCTCCACAATTATCCCGCCCTTAATCTGTTTCTTCGCCAGTCTTTTCACCTGCTGTTCTGTTACAGGATTTCTGGCAGATACGGTTTGCGGAACACAAACAGCATTTGTCATCAATAGGCACACAGTTAAAAATATCGTTACAATCCTGCTGCGTTTCTTCATCAATACATTCCTCCTTAATCATCCCATTCTGAATCAAATTCTATAATATCACCTGTTACTGCATCAATTTCATATTCATATTCCATACCATCTTTATAAAATTCAATCTCATATATTGCACCGCCATGTTCTTTTTCCAGCTTGGTTTTTGAAAATTGAACCTCTGAAACTGTAAATCCTGCATGTTCTGCTGCAATGGCTTGGGCCCTATCCAGCTCAATTTCCGTTCCTGTATTGCCGGCTTGATTACCTTCCTCAATACTTTGCGTCTTTGTATCCTCTGTCTGACCGGCGCCTTGTTCGCGACTGTTAGTCTGCTGACTGTTCTCTTCCGTATCAAGTCGGTTTCCAGTCCCTGCCTGATCCCCAGGATAAGCAAGAGATTCCTTGCCTTTGCTGACAATTACTCCTTCCGTTCCATTAATTTCATATTCATACTCCGTATTTCCTGCGTAGAATTCAATCTCGTACACCGAAATACCTCTCTCCTTTTCCTGCTTCGTCTTAGTGAACACTGCATCCGTATCTGTCAATCCCGCATCTGTCAAGGCGATCTCTTTCGCTCTTTCCAGTGTTATCTCTGCGCTGCCCGAAATAATTCCTCTCGTAAAAACAGATATAAAAATGGCTCCTGCCGCAAGAAATACAAATACCGTAATACAAACTGCAGAAACAGCTGCCCTTACAGGCGTCCCAAAAAATCGCTTCATATTTTCTCTCCCTTCTATATTTCGCAATTATAGGTAATTGCGAAACTCAGTAATTTTTTAAATTTCATATACAATTCAAAAAATTTAAGAAGAAATGAAAAGCTGCGTAATATATAGTGCATACTATATACTGTGCAGCTTAAATGTAACTATTTACAACTTAAATTTATTTACCTCCTGGCTGAGCTGACCTGCAATATCCATATTTGAATTTGCCTCTGCGCCAATATCGCCTACACTTGCTGTTAAATCCACAGATTTCTCCGTAACATTCGTTACGCCGACTGCACTCTCTCCCACAGCATTTTTCACTGCTTCCACCGCTTCTCTGATATGATCCATGCTGATTTTCAACTGCTCGCTGTCTGCTGCAAACTCCAGCATCATCTGATTCATTCGTCCCACATCGCTCTGATAGCTCTCACTGGTTTTCAGCAATTTCTCATAACCGCCCATAGCTGTCTGATCCATAAACGCCATCATTTCTTTGGCTTCTTTAGCAAGTTCATCCACTGTCTGTATCACAGCTGCCGTTACGTTCTGTATCTCTGCGGCAGCGTCAGCAGAATTCAATGCCAGCTTTCCAATTTCATCTGCAACCACCGCAAAGCCTCTTCCAGCTTCTCCAGCCCGTGCTGCCTCAATACTTGCATTTAACGCCAGAAGATTTGTTTCCTCCGTAATACTGATAATATTTTTCGTAAGCTCCCGGACCTCTTCGACTTCTTTGGACTTCTCTATTTTCTGCTGCACAGATGCCGCCATCTCCAAAACTCGGGACTTGGCATTCTGCTGCTCTAAAACCGCCTGCGCATGTACCTTTGACGCATGCTGCATAATCTCATTGGAAGAACTGCTTCCGCTTTCTGCCTGCTGGTCTATCTGCTCAATCAGTTGGAAGATCTGTTGTATAGATTCATTCGTCTGATCCAATGACGCGCTTGACTCTTCCATTGCTGCACTCATCTGTTCCATAGTAGAAGAGACATCTGAAATACTCATCTCTGCATCAGACAAATTTGACGCGATAATACCGGTAGTTCCATTCAAGTGCTGGGAATTTGCCGCAATATTCAGCATGATGCTTCTGATATAAGTCAGAAGCTCATTTACATTATCTGCAATCAGCTCCATTTCATCCCCTGTATGTACATCCAGCCGCTGGGTCAAATCCCCTTCATTATGTACCAATTCATAAATCTTTTTATCCACTGTGCGCAGGCTTCTTATAATTGCGCTTACCACAACATTGATCACTGTCAGTGCAGCCACAAGACATATAACAGCAATCCCGATAATCTGCTTTAAAATAGCATTTAAGCGGCTGACCACTCCAGACGCATCATAATCACATCCCACAACGGCAACAATATTTTTTCCGTCTGCATCCATTACCGGCATATACGAAGTTATTAAATCTCCATCCTCCGTAGAATCTATATAATCCTGCACATATTCTTCCCCGTTAAATACGCCTTGAAGCTCGCCGTAAGATACCTCAAAAGGATTTCCAATGTTCTGATGGCTCTTTGAATCATCTGTATCTATCCCATAATATACCTGGGTTCCATCTGTATACAAAGTATACAGGTATTTGATTCCACAGTCTTTACGTACACTTCGCAGAGAAGATATCTGTTTCTGGTATTGTATGCTTCCCTCATCCCCCTCTTTTAATTTAGCCAGTTCTTCCCCATCCACTGCTTTCACAGAAACGACTGCCGCCATGCGCGCCTCTTCCACGCCCATAGCTATCAGCCCGTCTTTGAGCCGTACATAGGAACTGACACCCATAATAACACAGAGCAAAATAATCAAAAGTGTCGCTGGCAGCAGTATTTTTACCCGAATACTCATCCGCCTGGTTCTGCGCTTCATTGGTGCTTTGCTCTCTTCCCGTTCCTTCAGTTTCATTCAGTCCCGCCTTTCTGCTGTCTTATACCTGGTCATTCTCATCCTGAGCGTCAGCTTCCTGTTTCTCCTTTCCAAATTCTGCATTGATATTCCTTAAGGACTGGTCAATCTCTCCCGCCTTATTAATAATTGCCGAATACTTCTCAGTTGCCATGGAAGACAATTTCCCCATTTCTCCGGCAACAATATTAAAGCCACGTCCCGCTTCTCCTGCGCGCGCCGCTTCGATTGACGCATTCAAAGCCAGAATATTCTGTTTTTTGGATACTTTGGTCAGATCCCTCACCATTGCCTCAATCTGAATTACATTTTCTGTGGTCACGCCAATTTCTCTGTCTATCACAGCAATTTTAGACTGGTCTTTATAAAGCGTGTATCTCTGATTTACCAGCATATTAATCATTACTTCCATCAATTTTGCTGCACTGCGGATGGATTCCTCACTTTTCACCGGAACCTTTTTCACCGCCGCGATATACTCGTCTGGATCAATGGAAAGTTCTATGGCAAGATCCCTGAATTTATCAAGATCCGGCGGACCTGGAAGCACCTGACCGCCAACAATGGCTCCTACTTTCTCCCCTTCTATCAAAATATCTGCTGCAAAATCCATCAAACCAGAATGGCAAAAATATACGCCTTTCCCTTCCAAATCACATTTGTGACAGCGCTTTGCCCCCAGTTCACTGCCTTTGGTATACTTCTTGCAGAAATCATTTCCATTACTGTCTTCTGTAATATGATTGCCTTCCCGGTCAATAATGCATACTGCTACTCCGGTAGCCGTAGAATACAAATCCTGAATCTGCTGTAGCTGCTCTCTTTCAATAAAGTCAAGTATTTCCATAGTATCCTCCATTCTGTGCATCTTTCAGTTCAAATAAGCATCCTAAAAACAGGCACATTCCTTTCTGCCTTCCCCTTTTCGTTCTATGATTCTATAATTATACCATTCTTTGATTCAGAAAACAATAAAAATGCCATTCTGCAACGAATATTACCGCTCCTTTTTCAGTATCCGCGGGAACAAAATTAAAAATGTAATAACCGTAACTGCCGCCGCCAGAAGATCTGACACTGCTTCTGCCAGAAATACTGCCATCAGCTTATCCGCAAGAAACAGCGGAAGCAGGAAAATTAAAGGGATCATGAGAATCAGTTTCCGGAAACAGGCGAAAAACAGTGATGCTTTTGCCTGCCCCAGCGCCAAAAACGTCTGCTGGCATGCCATCTGTCCTCCCATGGCGAACGCACCTGCCATAAAAATCCGCATTGCCCAGACCGCCATATCATACAGTTCCTGGGAACTGCTATTGAAAATGTGCACAAATATTCCCGGCAGCATCATGATCACTGCCCAAATGGCAGCTGCAAATCCCATACTGATTCCAAACAGTAAACGAAAAGCCTTTTTTACACGGTCATTCTTCCCGGCTCCATAGTTATAACTGATGATAGGCTGTGCCCCCTGGCCAAGGCCGCTGAGCGGCAGAAAAATCATCTGCATGACACTGCTGAGTATGGTAATGGCAGACACCGCCAGATCTCCCCCATATTTATACAAGGATGTATTATAAGAAATATTGATCAGACTCTCCGTACTCTGCATTACAAAAGGAGACACTCCCAGGGCAAGCACTGGCAGTACATATTCTCTATCCATCTGAAGATATTTTTTCTCAATTCGAAGCTGTGTCTTTTCTCCCCGCAGAAAACGCAGCACCCAGACCGCCGATATCCCCTGAGACAGAATGGTAGCCAGCGCCGCCCCTGACACTCCCATCTGAAAGCCAAAAATAAAGATGGGGTCTAAGATAATATTTGCAGCTGCTCCAATCAAAATCGTTCCCATTCCAATCAGAGAAAACCCCTGTGTCGTAATAAAACTGTTTAACCCCAATGAAATCATCACAAAAATACTTCCGCACACATAAATTCTCAGATAACCCCATGCATATGAAATGGTATTATCACTGGCTCCAAAGAGGTACAGCAAATCCTTTCCAAATGCCAGGAATACAATCGTCAACAGCACTGCCATCCCCGTCAGCATCACCACACAGCACCCCAACGTTTTTCTTGCGCTCTCCAGGTCCCCTTTTCCCATATAAATAGCAGCTTTGGGAGCGCCTCCCATTCCCATCAGAGCGCTAAACGCCATTACCAGCAAAATCATTGGCAGGCAAAGCCCAATTCCTGTAAGGGCAATGGCTCCCGTATCCTTGATATGTCCAATATAAATTCTGTCTACAATATTATAAAGCATGTTTACCAGCTGTGCCAAAATTGCCGGAACCGCCAGCTTAAACAATAATTTTCCCACAGAATCCGTTCCCAGATCTGTCTTTTCTTTTTTCATCTCAACTCTCATTTTTTACCTCTATTATTTCCATAGGCTTCCCAACATTATCCAGTTTCCGATTGTAAAAGGCATGAATAGGAAAGATACTTTCACGCTTTTGCATGACAAGGTCTTTCCTATAAGAGAAAAAAGCCTCGGAAAATTAAAATTTCCGGGCTTCCTTAAGAGGCGACAACCAGATTCGAACTGGTGATCAGGGTGTTGCAGACCCACGCCTTACCACTTGGCTATGTCGCCTTAACTCAATATATTATAACAAATAAAAAATTATTCGTCAATACTTTTTTAATGACTCCTACGGGAATCGAACCCGTGTTACCGCCGTGAAAGGGCGATGTCTTAACCGCTTGACCAAGGAGCCCTCATGTCGTCATGTCAGCGACATCTAATATAATATCATGATCTCACCACGTTTGCAAGTGTTTTTTTACCTTATTTATAATTTTTTTATTTACTCTGGTTCTTGTTGCCCCTTATTTTAAAAAAGAAATATACATTTTTTAGTAACAGACATGGTTTTCATAATGTAGTTTTGCAATACCCCTGCCTTACGGCTGAGAGTGAACCGCAGTTTTATCAGAAACACATGATTTGAGCACATAGCAAGCCCTGCCCTTTTCCTTTGCTTCATATAAAATATCATCCGTTTCCGATAATAAATGTTTCACATTCTGCGGAAAGGCAAATTGATACGCACCTATACTGCAGCTGATCTTTCTGTCAGGCAAAATACCAGAAATATCCTCAAGAAATCTGTCCAGCCGCTCTTTCAAGATGTGCTGCGGCATTGGCTTTTCAATCATAGCTGCAAATTCATCTCCGCCCAGTCTTCCTACTTTTCCAGCATCTGCAATAATATTCTGCAGGTTTGCCGCAATTTCTCTCAGAACCATATCCCCGGCTGAGTGACCGAGCGTATCATTGATCGCCTTAAAATAATCGACATCGACAAACAAAAACCAGCCTGTCCTTTCTGTGCCTGTACCATTCTCTTTCTGCACCTTATTGCAATACTGAATAAACATTCTTCTCCCCATCACATTTGTAAGCTCATCCATCTCTCCCCTATACTCCCTGTATGACATATATTTATAAATAGAAATCAGCAAAAATATAGAAATAAAATTTAATGACAGGGAAGCAATTAAAAACTGAATCTGCAAACGCAGTAGCTCATCCGAGATAATATTCGATACTGGCACTCCATGCTGCTGCAGCATATAAGTTTCTCTCTGAGAAAAATAGACTGCTGCAACAACTGCCATACACACCATAAAAAGTTCAAATACGCCAAAAAAAAGATTCATTTTCCTGGACGTAAAAGGATTATGAATCGGCTGATTAATACATAGCTTTACACTTTGCACCCAATCAGAATGATAAACCAGCCACAATAATTCAACTATCATAATACAGACCATTGAAAAAACTGCGTCACGCCATTTTAAGTGCAAAGCTGTTGTAAAATTATAACCAAGCTCGGGAAACAAAATCCCCATGGAAGAATAGACCAGCAATGTATGTAATTTTGGTGCGGTTGCAGAAATCACCACTCTCCAAAAACGACTGTGTTTGTTTTTCCTTATAAATACAAACGCCAACCCAATCAGCAGCCCGAACAAGGTTCGTGTGCCAACGCTCAGCCAAATACTGCCTAATGGAAAATCACTCAAAAACGGGGAAAACACCCGGTCTGCCGGCATAACATACGAAGAGGACGCTTTATACATGCTGGCAATTCCAAACACAAATCCTGCCGCTGCAGATTGCCCAGGACCATAGAGGCATCCTGCCACCACGATCGGAAGGTATGCGATTGTAATAGAAATAGGCGGTATATGAATATACCCCAGAAAAGTAAATGACATCAATAATTCAATTGCAATTAAAATTCCAAAGGTATAACGTTCGAAACAGGAATTATACCACATTACCTTTATTTTTTCCATAAAATTTCTCTCCCTGATCAGATAGAACATCTCAAATATCACTTACAGAGAATCATACTTCAAATATCCTTATCCTTTGCTTACGAAAATAATTAAATAAATATAAACTATTTCACTTGAAAAGTCAATATTTTACGGCTTTGAGTTTCCTCATTTTTTGATTTTATAATTTCATTCCCTTGTTTTCTTAAAACAATTGTACAATCCAAAAATGTAAACAAAAATCTCACTTAGGTTGACAATTTATTCCCAATTCATGTATAGTAATAGCAAGAATTTTAAAATGTATTCTTTGAGTCTCACCGTGCCTGATTTTGTGAGATGATTTTTTGTCAGATATGCACAAATTTATGAGGCGTACGCGGAACGTAGGTTGATTAAATTTGAGTGCATCTGGCGGAAAATCAGCCACAAAGGCAGGTGCGGAGAGATTCCGAGAGTACATTAAATAACGCAGGAGGAAGGAAATGGAAAGACAACTGGAAAGCCTGAAAGAAAAAGTACTGAACGGCTGGCAAATTACCCGCGAGGAAGCACTTGCACTTGCCAAAATGCCTTTAGAACCGCTCTGTAAAAGCGCAGACGAAATTCGCCGCAAATTCTGTGGAAACCAATTTGATCTCTGCACCATAATCAATGGAAAAAGTGGAAAATGCTCTGAAAACTGCAAATATTGTGCCCAATCTTCTTACTATCAGACGGAAGTGGAAACCTATCCTTTACTGGGGACAGAAGAGCTGATAAAGCAGGCAGAATACAATGCAAGCCGCGGCGTCCCACGTTATTCTATCGTCACTTCAGGCAAAAAATTAACTCGTCAGGAGGTAGAACAAGTTTGTGAAAGCATCCGCCTGCTGAAAGAATCCGTTGACATTTCCATATGTGTTTCTTTTGGGCTTCTGGACGAAACTGAATTTCAAATGGTACGCAGCGCTGGAGCAGAACGGATACATAATAATCTCGAAGCCTCTGCCGGTTATTTCCCCAGTGTCTGCACCACCCACACGCAAGAGGATAAAATTGCCGCCATCCATGCCGCAGAAAAGGCCGGTCTTTCCGTTTGCAGCGGCGGTATCATGGGACTCGGTGAGAGTATGGCAGACCGCATTGACCTTGCTCTCTCCCTGCGGGAACTGGGTATCCAGTCGGTACCTGTCAATATGTTAAATCCGATCCCTGGCACTCCCTATGAGAACAATCCCAGACTGACTGAAGAAGAAATGTGCCAGATTGTGGCCCTGTTCCGTTTTATTCTGCCTAAATCATTTATCCGTCTGGCCGGTGGAAGAGGGCTTATGAAGGATCTGGGCAGAAAATGTTTTCAATCTGGAGCTAATGCAGCCATTACCGGAGACATGCTGACTACTTCTGGAATTACCATACAGCGAGATCTGGAAATGCTGCTGGAACTTGGCTATCAGGTGGCAAACACTTAAATTTCTTCTCCATATGCGTTGTTTCATCAAAGTAACTTATTGCGTTTATATCAGTTCAAAAGGTCCTGCCGATTCAACAGCAGGACCTTTTGAACTGTGTAATATTTGCTTTTCATCAGACGTACTGTTCCATATCTCACTTATTCCAGAGGCATTCTTACATTATCCAGATACACCGCGTCGATATCATCTACATTGATGAATTCTGTGAAGTTTATGCGATAGGAAAGCCAATATTTATCATCATTTGGATCACCGAATGACCATTCTTCATAGCAATCACGAATATCTTCTGCTTTTGTGGCTGCCTGTATTTCTTCTTCATTCAGCAATTCTCCTTTGCTATTATATACTGGTATTACATCACGCCCTCCGCGGATTCCCCCTCTAAAAACTGTTCCATCCTTCATTACTACATCTAACCGTTCAAACGGTCTGTTTTTCCTATCATCCCCATCTTTACCAAACCATCTTTTTTCAAAAAAGAGTTTTACGCCAGTTCCCGTAATTTTGGCTTTCTTACTGCAGCCTTCTATAAAGGAAACATCAAGATAGCGGGTTTTCAGCCTGCCGGCTGGTTCAATGTCAAAAGAACCAATCGCCGGACAGTCACCTTCATGAATGCATACCTGCAGCTGCTCCATATCCATAAGTTTGCCGAATTTATCATAATTAGATTTCGCAACACCATATTCCCGGTAAGAAGTCTTATCTTTACTCCACTCAGTACGTGTATACTCGGTGCCGCTTCCACGCCCCGCCAAAATAATATAATCTTCAAACATCTGCTCTTCATCCAGAGGTGTTCCATCTGTGGATTCTACCAGAACACTATAGAACAGCTCAGAATTTTCCTGGTCATACAGATATTGCTCCAGAGTGAATTTCAGGTTTTTATAAGTAAAAGATTCTCCTGATTCTTTTACTTTTTCCGTAAGCTCTATCATTTCTCCCTGATTACTGTTGTCGAAGAATGCGTGAAACATTTCCCAGGCATTCTTACCGGTCTGAGCATAGCAGATGCCATTTAAACTCAGCGCCGCAGTCAGAAATACGGCAATTATGGCTGCCGCCTGCACTCTCTTCTTCTGCCTGCGCTGTTTGCCGCGGTACACGGCTTCTTCTAAAAGCTTGATTCCTCTTTCTTCTGATAATTTAACACTATCCATGGCTTCTTCGTAAATATCGTGATTCAACTTCATCTTCCTCGCTCCTTTCCATGTTCTGTTTGATTTTTTCCCTTCCCCGCTGCAACTGTGTAGAAACTGCACTTTCTGTCCGGCGCAGCAGCTGAGCAATCTCGCGCACAGAATATTCTTCATAGTAATATAAATGTATCGGTACGCGGTATTTCTCTGGCAGTTCCAGAATTGCTTCTCTCAATTCATCAAATACATCACCGTTTTGGCAGAAGCATTCTTCGCCCTGATCCCAGTCCTCCAGCTTGACAATGTCCCGGTTCCACTTTATTTTCAGAAAATCCTTACAGACATTGATGGTGGTCCGGATAAACCATGCTTTTTCATGTTCTGGACTTTTAAAAATCGGATTGTGTACCATAAACTTGTAAAAGACCTCCTGAAACGCATCCTCTGCCTGGCTTCTGTTCTTACAATAGGAATACGCCAGCTTGAAGACCGTATCTTTTTGCTTATGGTAACATTCCATTACCCTTTTTTCGTCTATACCTTTCATGCGCTGTACCTCCTATATTAAGAAAACGAACGGAAAGGCAATAATATCACAAAATATCTTTCCTATAAAAAAACAATATACCCAAAAATTATTTTGGAAAGCTGATTTCCCAGAATAATTTTTGGGCATTCTGCCTTTGCCGCTAAAAGGGCAAGATCTTTTGAACGAGTAAATATATTGTCACGCAGCCTCTTTTGATAAAATGAGGATCTCAATGAATTGCCTTTGAGGGACAGGCTTTCTTACATGCTCCACAGCGAATACATTCCCGATGGTTTGCATTTTTTACCGGATCTACCTGCATTTTGCAGGCTGCGGCACAGGCGCCGCAGTCTATACATGCATCTTTGTCCACCCGGTAACGGAACACCGATACAGGATTAAACACGGAATAAACTGCGCCCAGGGGGCATATGTATTTGCAGAAAGGACGGTAAATGACAACAGACAAGAAAATAGTAATGAGCAGCAGCACATTTTTCCACGCATACAGCCATCCCAAAGCATTCCGCATAGATTTATTCAGCAGCACCAGGGGAATGCCTCCCTCCAAAGTGCCTGCCGGACAAATCAGCTTACAGAAATAAGGCGCTCCCTGCCCCAGAATATCGACCAAAAACATTGGCAAAAGGATGACAAACACCAATAGAATCACATATTTCAGTTTCCTTAACAATTTGTCTCCTTTAAAAGTTTTGATTTTCTTGGGAAAGGGAATTTTATGCAGCAAATCCTGAATCAGCCCGAAGGGACACAGCCAGCCGCAGACAAACCGTCCCATCAAAGCACCCACAAACATCAAAAATCCAGCCACATAAAATGCAAATTTATAATTCCAATTCCCGATTACTGCCTGCATCGCTCCAATCGGACAGGAACCTACCGCCCCAGGACAGGAATAACAATTTAAACCGGGAACACAGAGATTCTTCAGCTTACCCTTATAAATTCTCCCCTGGACAAATCCCACGAAATAGCTGTTAGTAAGCAATGCCCAGACTGCCTGTACTCCATGACGTTTCCATTCATTTGTATTTTTTCTTTTATCCAATTCCAATACACTCCATACAAATATTAATTGCTTTTTCCAGGACTACAGGCATCTCTCCCCGGTAAATCCCATATCCCATCATAGCAAGCCCCAAAACTGCCACGCAGGCTCCGCCCGGAGAGAAGCTCTTAAGCCGCCTCATTCTGCCGCTCCTTTCAATTCCGTCTCGACAATGCTTTTCCATTCCTCCAGAGAACGGCTTCCAGAGTAAGTCTCTCCTACCATATTTCCTTCTTTGTCTACGAAAAATGTCTCAGGAACTGCATTAATTCCAACAAGCCTGCCGTTCAGGTAACTCTGGTCTGGTATCAGAAATGGATAAGACACCCCTGTAAGATCCGCCAGAACCTTTGCCTTCTCTACCGTTTCCTCATCCGTACCGCCTGACGCATCCATAGCATCCAGTACAATACCCACTACGTTGACTCCCTGATCTTGCATTTCTTCCCGCAATTTCTGCAAATCCGGAATCTCATTGACGCATGGCGTACACCAGGTAGTAAAGACATTCACCATTGTCAAATCATAATCTGCAAACATCTCCTGTGTGAAAGTTTCTCCATTAATATCCTGCATGGTAAATTCTCCTACGCTGCCGCTTTCGGTTTCTGCTGCTTTTTCCGTACCATTTTCACTGGAAGAAGTTTTCTTGTCGGAACCACAGCCTCCCAAAAGCGTGATGCAGCATAACCCTGACAGAAACATGATCCATAATTTACTCTTTTTCGTCTTCACACTCATTTCCTCCTTAATGTTTCATGATTCCATCATAACATACTTCTGGCAGAAAAAGTCTGAAATATTTATGAATTTGCTTTTGGAAAATCTTTGCAATAAATTTCCAGCGCTGCCTATTCCGCAAACATGATATGCCGTATCTGCAAATTATCCTTTCACTACGCCCACTGTTTTCAATTTTCTCACAGGTGTTACCATATCTGACTGCTGCTCCATCACCTGCTCAATATCCTTGTAGGCAAAACGGCACTCTTCCGCCACATCATTTTTCTTGCGTTTCCCCAGAATTACGCCCTGTTCTTTCAAATCTACCATTACCTTCTCTGTTGTAAATGCCTGCATAGCGCCTTTTCGGGAATAGCTTCTTCCCGCCCCGTGGGAAGAAGTACAAAATGATTCCCGGCAGCCCTTTCCTTCTACCACATAGCTGTAAGATCCCATGGCGCCAGGAATAACTGCCAGTTCTCCCTGCCGTACTCTGGTGGCTCCTTTTCTGTGCACCCAGACATTGGCGTCATAATGATTTTCCAGCGATGCGTAATTATGGTGGCAATTAATTTCTTCTCCAAATTCTACTTTCTGATCCGTATGTTTCTCAATCAGTTCTTTCACGATGGCGCAGGTCTTATCCAGCATCCGGGCACGGTTTTCAAAGGCATAGTCCATTGACAGATTCATCCAGTGAATGTACTGCTGTCCTTCCGGTGAAGCCACGGGCAGAAAAGACAGATGGTATTCATCCTTTACTGCACTGTGCCACAACCTGTTCAATTCTCTCGCCTGATTATGAAAATAATCGCAGACAGCCTTTCCAAGATGGCGGCTTCCAGAATGAATCATGATGCAGAGATAACCTTCTTCATCCTCCTGCAATTCAATAAAATGATTCCCGCCGCCCAGGCTTCCCACCTGAAAATATCCATCCTCTATCAGCGGCAGCAGCTCTTTGTCCTTTTCATATTTCTCCAGCTCCTGCTTCGCCTGGTCAAGCACTCTGGACTCCTGCTGTGTTTTATATCTTTCCATATTCAGTGGAATAGTTCTCATAATATTCCCCACAATTGCCTGAATCAAGGTGCCGTTCCCCGTCTGAATCTGCCGGACATCCTCCATATATACATTAGTGGGGATAAAATCCATGCCGCAGCCAATATCCACGCCCACTGCATTGGGAATAATCACATCCTTTGCGGCAATTACACCGCCGATCGGCATTCCTTTTCCGGTGTGCGTATCCGGCATTAAGCAGACCCATTGATGGAGAAATGGAAGCTGCGACAAGTGATACGCCTGTTCCAGACAGCTCTCCTCCAACTGTTTTTCATCTTCCAGCCATATTTTTATTGGAAACCTGGTATTCTCATTATAAATTACAAACATATCATCTTCACCCTTTCGCTTTTTGTTCTCTAATTGATAAGGCAATTATATACAGAATCTTCCAAAAAATCATTTTAAAAAAGGTGCGAACTTACTTTGAACTTAGATATATGGTACAATATACCTGATAGCTCTGTATAATATTATGGTAAATAACGGCATTCTTGATTATTACAGAACGCAGCTTCTCGTAAATACCATAATTTCGCAACACTTAAACGGCTGCAATATAAAAGGAGAACACAACTATGTCGGATTTTCAGGAACTGGTCAAAAGCTTTTCTAAAACGAGAGAATATGTACGTGATTTTTTCGTCTATGGATTTAAAACCAGAAATGAATTTAAAGCGAAGAGCCCCAGAACCTACGATAATGAACGAAGGCGGTTAGAAAGCTGGCTGGCGCCCTTTGTGCGCAAAGATTATGTGTCCAAAGGTTCCAATCTCTCTCTGGCCATAGACAGCAATCTCCTTGATACCAACCCCTTGTTTCAGGTATGGAAAACGAAAAGTTTCACCGACAATGATATTGTACTGCATTTTCTGATACTCGACCTGCTCTGGAACGGCCGAAGCCTGACGGTTGAAGAAATCACAGATCATTTACTAACCCAGTATGAAACACTGTTTGATATACAGACAGTACGCCGCAAATGCAACGCTTATGCCAGAGAAGGGATTTTAGAGAAAACGAGGCTGGGAAAAAGAGCCATTTTTTCCCTTGACAACCGCCTTGTCCTCTGGCTGAAATCCCATGAAAACGCACTGGATGCGCTTGCCTTTTATCAGATGGCAGGCTGTCTGGGGATTGTGGGCAACCTGTTGACGGATCAATTGGATTATCACAACCAGACCTTCCGGGTCAAACACAGTTTTTTTGTACATACACTGGAAGAAGAAATACTTCTGGAACTTCTCAGCGCCATGAATCATAAAAAATCCGTAATCCTTACCATCAAAAGTTCTAAAAGAGAACTGACAAGCACCACAAACTGCGTTCCTCTGCAAATTTTTATCAGCACCAGAAGCGGACGGCGTTTTCTCTGCGCATATGCAGAGAGAAGCCGCCGTTTTACCTGCTTTCGCCTGGATACCATCAAAAGTGTGATTTCCCTTGAAGCCTCGCAGGTATATGAAGAACTGCTGGAAAAACTGAATCGAAACCGCAGATATCTGTGGGGCGTATCATTTGAAGGACCGGAAAGGCATCATCTGGACCGCTTAACCATGACACTGCTGGTTCAGGAACCTGCAGAACATTATATTGTTGACCGCCTGCAGCATGAGGGCAGAGGCGGGACTGTCACAAAAATTGCAGAAAATAAATATCAATATGAAATCGAAGTATTTGACTGTAACGAAATGCTGCCCTGGGTGCGCACATTTACCGGAAGAATTATATCCCTGGAATGTACGGCAAAATCTGTAGAACAGCGATTCTACCAGGATCTGCAAAAAATGTACCAAATGTACCAGATTGATGAATACAATTTAAGTGATTAATTTAGGAGAATCTTGCTTATGGAATTATTTTCGGAAACTTATAGCTGCTACTATCAGGTATTGCATCATCTTCTGTATCGCCAGACCCCGCTTACCATAGAGGACATCCGCCAGGAAATCTGCCGGGAAGGATTTGAAGAAAGCCTGATTTCCATTATCCCTAAACTTGAAAACGGCGTCTGGAATTTATTCGAAAAAGACGGCAGCATTTATCGTTCCAAACTTAACTCTTCCTTTTCCATGCCCCTGTCTGATCTTGAAAAATCTTATCTGAAAGCATTATTGTCCGACCCGCGCATCGGATTATTTCTTGAGCAGAAGCAATTAGAGAGCTTGAATAAGATGCTAGCCTCTTCTGTTCCCCTCTGGAAACAAGAACACTTTTGCTACTATGATAGATTTACAGACGGTGATCCTTATACCGATAAAACTTACCGCAGCAACTTCCGCACGCTGCTTTTGGCTCAAAAGCAGAAGCGCTATGTGGATATTGATTACACGTCCCCCAGGGGAACCCGCGTGCATCATCACTATGTGCCTGCCCGTCTGGAATATTCTGTAAAAAATGACAAATTCCGCCTTCTGGCGTTGAAACAGGCTGGACATGGAAGAATGAAACTTGAAACTTTAAATCTTTCTCGTATGCAGCGTGTAATCCTCACCGATAAATTTCTTACTTCGCCTGTAGATTTAAACACCATGATTCAAAATTCATATTATACTGATCCCCTGCGGCTGCATATTATCAACAAACGCAATGCCTTAGAACGTGCCATGCTGCATTTTGCCAATTTTGAAAAAAATACCACAAAAATAGATGAGAGCACCTATGAATGCCTCATCTATTATAATCGGAATATGGAAACAGAACTACTGATCGAAGTCATGTCCTTTGGTCCCATGCTAAAAGTCATGGGAAACGACAGATTTCTCCGCAGTCTCAAAGCAAGGCTGCAAAGCCAGAGAGATATTGTCTCCTGCCAGCAGAAGTAATTTCCAAGCTGTCTGCGCCACTCAATTGAGCTACAACGATCCGTAAACTATTTTTTTATCTTTGAAATAATACTCTTTGTCGTGCTCATTTACTTCCCGAAGAATCCTGCATGGATTCCCAACCGCCACAACATTTGAGGGAAGATCTTTTGTAACAACGCTTCCTGCACCGACAACAACATTGTCGCCAATCGTTATGCCTGGCACTATAAGAACACCTGCACCAATCCAACAGTTTTTTCCAATGCAGACAGGCGCATTATATTGGTATCCCTGCTGACGCAGCTCTGGCAATATTGGATGTCCCGCCGTAGCGACTGTAACATTCGGGCCAAACATCGTATAATCACCAACATAAATGTGCGTATCATCTACCAATGTCAAATTAAAATTAGCATAAATGTTTTTGCCAAAATGAACATGGCCGCCTCCAAAATTTGAGTGAAATGGCGGTTCAATATAGCAGCCTTCGCCAATTTCTGCAAACATTTCCTTTAATAAGCTGTTGCGTTTTTCCATTTCTGTAGGGCGCGTCGCATTAAAATCATACAGCCTGTCAAGTTTTTTCAGCTGAACTTCCATAATCTCATCATCATTTGGCAGATATAATTCTCCAGTGTGCATTCTTTCTTTCATTCCCATTTACAAAGTTCCTCCTTAATCGTTCGTGTTGCATTACCCATTAATATTTTTGATACTGCTTATTATACAGCCGAGAGTTTCATTATTTCATCAAGATTCAGAATACAGTTATACCTGAAAAACAGTTTCTAATAAAAGCTGTATCACCCCTGCTTTCACGAGGCTTCGGTACTCCCTGTTATTCCGCCATCGGAATTTCCAATCCCAAAATGATATTCTGCAAATCCTGCTTGGCTTGTTGATATGTTACGGCAGGAATTGGAACGCAAATTCCAGAAATCAGCTCCGCCTCAAACCGGCGGACAGCCACAATGTATCTGGTATTCACCAAATAGCTGCGATGCAGCTGGTAGAACTGCTGAGGGAGAATCTTAGCCAATTCCCCCATAGAGCTGTTGCAGGCAATCACCCGGTCAACACACACCAAATCAGTGCGTTTACGCTGACCTAACACATACAGGATGGTGTCTGGATTAATAAAAATTGTCTGCCTTCCGCTTCGGAGGGCAAGCCGCGTCCGCGCTGGCCGCTCCAAAAGCAGATTGCGGACAAACTGCATGGTATTAATGTCCAGATTTAACGTATCACGCTCGCCTCTCTGCATATATTCATAGGAAATGTGCTGATGTACTATCTTGATTTCGCTGTCAATCAGACGATAGGTTAAGGTGAAATGATTCACCACCCGGAATAAATTTTCCTGATTCTCCACAATAATCTGCCCATAGACCTGGGCTGCCTGAGCTCCCAGCGGGGCAGGAAAATATTCCTCCTCCACGATATTCACCGCCTTGCCCTCAAATCCTTTGAAATGCTCCCGTATGGCATTGCCGCCAAACAGCATGGGTTCTCCGGTTCCGATATAAATGCTGTCGTTGCAAAGATAGGAAAACCACTGCTCCAGCTCGCCTGCATAGTGAGCATGGAATAACGTTTTTGTCAGCGCCGCAACTTCCTCCAGATTGATTTTCTTTTCTATCTTTGGCTTTTTCTCCATTGAACAAACCCTCCTGCATTTTTTTCATTTTAACAGAGACCAAACAAAAAAACAAGGCTTCTGAAATTTTTCGTTCCCTTAAACATACTATTGGTTTCCAATCTATTGACAGACCAAAATGCCGTTATTATAATAATAAAAGTTTTTCATTCCTGCTGCTTAGCGTATGTACAGCGGGGCGCGGTTAACTGGATACGGTCCTAAAAGCCGAACTAGATAGCGTGTTTGAGAAACGTTCTGACCAAATTCAAAAGATTTACAACCTAATAAAAATCATGTTAGTTATAAGTAGGAGCATAAGTATGTACAACAACAATCTTTTAACAATTTTGAATGATGCCAACAATGATGCCCTTTATCTTGCAGATATTACTGATCTGGAAGCCAATAAGCAGCGACGTTCCGCCGAAGAAGCCCTCCTAAACTGTATTCGGCAATTAAACCATTGTAATGATCCAGAACTTACACTCAATAATTTTCTTGCACAAATTGGAGCATTCTACAAAGGAGATAGTGTCTATATCTGCAAAATAAATTGTGAAAAAAAATCTTTTGATTCCACCTATAGATGGCGCAGGCAGAAAGTATGTTTACCAAACACACAAGAAATTTCTTTTCCTTTTATTGAGCGTTGGATGGAAGCGTTCAATGATTTCGGATTTCTGTGTATTAGCGCAGCTGATAAAAATGTTGAAAATCACTCCCTGGAATTTCAGGTACTGCATTCTCAGGGAATAAAAAAACTGATTGCTGTTCCTCTGATTGACAGTCTTGGTATCGTTATTGGCTTGCTTGCTGTACATAATCCTCAAACCAATGCAAATGCCCCAGAACTATTACAGATGATTTCCCATTTTGTAATAGATGGGCTGGAAAAACGCACCCTGTTGAACCGATTAGATAAACTAACGTATTCCGACAATCTTACAGGACTGTGCAACCGTAAACGATATATTGAACGCATCCAAGAATTGAGAGAAGCCTCCTTTTCTTGTCTGGGAGTTGTATACATGGGCATTGATAAATTAAAGCATATCAACAGCACCTATGGACAGTCCTATGGTGACAGGATGCTCGTAAAGGCTGCAAATGTTTTAATAAATATTTGCCCTAACGATGCTTATCGAATTAACGGAGATCTGTTTGTGGCATTCTTTCCAGATATAAGCAAAGAAAATTTTCAGTCTTTCGCAGAGCGGCTGCGAGATGCAGTAAATGCCGATGATACCTTACACGTATCAATTGGAACTAAATGGACACTGGGCGCAACCGACGTCATGGAACAAATTGTAGACGCAGAAAATTTCATGGAAATGGATAAACAATCCCATTACGTTTCTACACGCGCTGAAAGGAATGTTTATTACTCAAAATTAAAGCAAAAACTGATAAAGGAGATAAAAAGCGGAGAGTTTACCGTATTGCTGCAGCCTAAAATACATCTAAAAACAGGCCAATTAACCGGCGCGGAAGCTTTGGTGCGAAAGAGAGGAACTTCTGGGGAAATAATTTCTCCGGCAATGTTTATTCCTCTCTATGAAAAAGAAGGTATCATTCAGTTCATTGACTATTATGTTTTGGAAGCTGTTTGCCAGACAATGAAGCAATGGAAAACATCAAATAAAATTTTCCCAATGACTTCTGTCAACTTCTCCCGCATTACAATAATGGAGCAAGGCTTTGTGGAAAATATATGTAAAATTCTTCAGTGCAATGAAATATCCCCTCATATGATTGATATCGAAATGACAGAACGTATAACAGAAATAGACCTGCAAGTTTTGACGACATTAATAAAACGTCTTCGCAGCATTGGATTTAAAGTATCGCTAGACGACTTTGGTACAGAATATTCCAACCTTGCCACTTTAGCATCTATTGACTTTGACACTATAAAAATTGACAAAAGCATGGTGGACCATATTGTAACAAACAAGAATGCACATGTAATCGTGGAATATATAATTCAAATGGGCAAAGCATTGGATCAAACAGAATTAGTGGCAGAAGGAATAGAAACTTATGAGCAGTTCTGTGCGTTGAAACAGCTCAATTGTGATGTAGGACAGGGATATTATTTTTCAAAGCCACTAACTATCTCTGAATTTTGTAAGCGCTATTTACAGCCAGATGATAAAAACTTCCTATATGTTCCTTAAAAAATACTCTATGCCTTTCTGAGCAGACAAAATTTTCTTCAATCTGTGTATCTTCGGTAATGTCTACTATTTTTGCTGCATTTCTCTTTTCTATCGAGGCGGGCATAACCTTATCAGTATCAAGAAAATATCCGATTCTATCTGATATTTCTATTTTGCCACCAGAAACAGGCAAACCATTTTTTCTACAAAAGTCATCCCCCTTCCCCGATTTCTCTATTTACCGGAAACCGGGGATGCCTGCCATACTCTGTGGGATATTGGCATTATCATCTCCTTATTTACAAGCAGTTCTCCAGTTTTTCCAAAAACGCCATATAAAACTCCCGTTCCTTGATCTGCGCCTGCTGAACCTCTATGCTCTTAGGCACATATACCCTCGGATGCTCCAAATCGTACAACGCCTGCTTCGTTGCCCGGATTGCGGATTCCACTGTGCTTCCCAGAATATCCTGATTGTCCGCCTCCCCTCTCAGCATTTTGTTACATCTTTGCACCATCATCTGCGATATATGGCTCAACATCCCGTTCTTCTTCATCCCCAGACCATTTGCGCTTACTTCCTTCGCTGCCTCCATCCAAGCCTGCTTCACTTCCTCCGGCGCATTCGCCCCCACGGATTCAAAGGCTTTCTCGTCATAATCTGTCCTCTTATCCTGTGCCGCCTTTTCCGCCACAGTTTCCATGAACCCTTTCTCTGTGGATTCGGCATTCCTTTCTGCTTTCTTTGCCGTATATCCAGCCCTCGGATAGCCTGCCGTTCCTATTCTGTTAATGCCCATTTTTCAAGTCCTCCATTTATTTTTGTTTTACGGCTCATCTGTCAGTCAGAGCCGCATCCTTCTCCCCGATTTCCTTATCCGCCCGAAACCGGAGATGCCCAACGCCCACTGTTGCTTATGAACACAATGCCCCTAAGTGGGACTTCTTATCATCTTTTTGTACGATTGACCATTTACTGATCCCGCCATCCTTGCCAATCGCCCAGCCCTGCGCTACAACATGCCAGCCCCCCGGCAGCAACAGAGCGGGCATTCTGTTCATCGTATTCCTGTATGGCCGCAATATTTTTCTCATACTCCTTCTCTAATTCCGGGTCATTTGCCATTTTAGATAAAAACTGCGGGGAGGTTGCGACATTGACGGTTGAGGAAGAACCATACTGCATCCCTTTTATATAGTCCGCAGCTACAAAGCTGTAATTGCTGTATTTTTTAGATAAATAGGATAATTCATCCGCTGCCGTTTTCCTTGTCGATGGATTTGTTTCCTGACTGCTTTTTTCAATGCTTTCCTTCCTGCTGTCCGCCTTTCTTGCAGAATTTGTATAATCTGCATAAGTATTCGTGTAATCTGTTACTCCTGAAATTGCCATATTCATCATCCTCCTGAATATTTTATTTGCTGATCCAAACGGCGGCTCCTCTGTCATTCAGAGCCGCCCATGCCCCCTTATGGTAAGTCCGGGCATATCCCGCTTTACTTCAAAATGCCCGTAAACTTTATATCTTCTGGCTTCCGGCAATGCCCCTGCTGAACGTGCTTATATTGGCTTCATAAGCAGTCGCCGCCGCTGACTGGAACGCTGCCATATCCGCACCGTCCTGCCCGTTCTGTACGCCGTCCGCAAGAAAACTGTGCAGCCTCTGCCTGCTTGCCATCTGACTTTTCAGATACTCCGCCTGTGCCTGCGCCTTCCGTGCCTGCGCCTTTTTCAGCGCTGCCTTTTCCTGCTCCTCCATCAGTTCTTCCATCCTCTCATGGCGTTTCTCCCACCATGATTTTCCATTGTCTGCAGAAAGCGGCGATCCATCCTTTACGGGTATCCCTGCCCCGTAGCACTGTTCAGGCGTTGCCCCGATGACCTGATAGCCGATCATCTTGGAACCCATGATTCCGTTTGTCGAATACATTTTCCTCACCATGCCCAGAACAGTTTTCTCCCATTCCGGGTCGTTTTTCATCCGTTCAAAACATTCCTCTGTGATCGTCAATGCCCCGCCCACGCAGGTGGAACGGTACCATCCGCTGACCGGCATGCCGGACATTTCGTTCATGAACCACTGCTTGTATTCATCCATCGTCATCTCTTCTTTGGATTTATTGGAAATGCTGCTGTCATATGTAAATCCAAAATAATTCGGCGGCTGTGGGACCACCATGTCACCCGCCCATGCGGAAGAAGCCGCTCTCCCCGATGCGCTCATGCTTTCCGCCGCTTTTTCCACCTCACCTGCAAAGCTCCCTTTCTCCGTTACTTTTTTGTTTCTGTCTGTGTAGGCATACGGATTAGCCCCTACGCCGCTTACATTACTGATACTCATGCCTGTCTCCTTTCCTGCAACATGACCGTTACACTGAACTCATTTTTCTTTACCTTGATATCTACATCCCCCATGTATTTTTCAGCTTCCCTCTTTACATTGGAAAGCCCAATGCCGTGCAGGGAATCCTGCCCGGCCTTATTCCCCTTTGTGGAGATTGGGAGGTTTGTATCCTCATCCATTACGATTTCCCCGTCAAAGGAATTTCTAACATTGATCAAAAAGAACTTTTTCTTCTGCCTGCTGGAAATAAAGATATACCCGCCGCCTGCCTGCATCTTTCCGCAGGCTTCCAACGCATTCTGCAGCAGGTTATTTACGATGATCCCTATGTCATATGCGTTATACCTCTCTGACTTCGGATAGGTGAATTCCGACTGGAAATCCGTCCCCTGTTTCCCTGCCGCTTTCTGCTTGTCATTCACGATCACATCCGTAACGGCGTTCCCCGTCCTGACAGAAAGCTCAAACACATCCATTCCCTCATCCAGCCTTGCAATATACTGTTCCATCTCCCCGAAATTCCCGCTTTCAAAAAGCCCCTTGATATTTGTCAGATGGTTCCGCATCTCATGCTTCATCCGGCATATGCCGTCATAGAACTGCTCCACCTCCTCCATCCGCTCCTGTATGGCATGGACCTGCTGCTGTTCCACGAAATATTTCTTGCTGTATTCATCCACATAGGAAAGGTTGATCAGGTACCCTTTGTGGATGCGGCAGAACTGCCCCTCCAGCTCCCTTTCCAGATCGCCTATCTTCGCATAGTATTCCAGCACGCCTCCCTTGAAGTGGACGGCTATTTTATGGTTCTGGCTTTCCATGTAATAAATATCATTCAGCGGTATCGTCTTGCCCGTACTCCCGTACTGGACCACCAGCGCTTTCTTCCCCTGCTCCGCTTCCGATTCAGCCTGCCTTACCGCCCGCTGAAAGACCTCCGCAAACTTCCGTTCATTCACCGGTTTTAAGAGGTACTGGAACGCCCCCACATCAAAGGCGTCATACACATACTTCTCATATCCCGTGACAAAGATAATAACGGGCTGCTTTATATTTTCCATGCCCCTGATCTGCCTTGCCACTCCTATGCCGTCCATGCCTGGTTCCGGGCAGTCCAACTCGATATCAAGGAACAGGATGTCATACTCTGCCCCGCTTGAAAAGTAATCCTCTGGGCTGGCATATTCCGTAACCTCACACTCTATCTCCTGCTTTCTGACAAGTGCGGACAGATAGGCCCTTATATTTTTTTCATCATCACAGACAGCAATTTTCATCATTCCAACCTCCTTCTGCCCTCACTTCGTGTATCGGAAAAACAGGGATTTTTTTAGCTCCGATAGCGTGAATAGTCGATTTGGGAGCGTAACTGGATAAAGATTTGATGAGACATCCCTACAAAATACAGTCTGCCATTTTCCGCTCTCCCATATTACCTCTAACCTTCCCAACTTCCAAACGGATAATCCGGCGGAAACGGCAGACCGCCGCTTACGGGGTGAATCTCCCCATAGCGGCGGCTGGGTTTTATCATGGTTCATGGTCTCTATTATCGCAATAGCGCCATACTTCCCGTCAGTTTGTTGACCTTCTTTTTTGCGCCACAGATTGCAATCCCATAATAATTCAGTTCTGTTTCTGAAACATCCTTCATCTTCCCGATAAACTCGTCATAGGTCTTGCACCCCTGTGCAAGGTCTGAGAAATCAACCACCGTCAAATCTGAAAATTCCGGCTCATATAGTTTTTCGCGGATGGACTTGATCACTTCCACATTTCCTTTCAAGATCGGCACTGGAAACTCTATGATTCCCAAATGCACATATTCCTCTGGCAGTTTTTCCGTTTCCGGGATGTCCGCCAGTACCTTTTTCATTCCGTTCACTTTTGAAAATTGCGGAATGTTTTCCAAAGTCACATCATCCGGCAGTTTTCCGTCCGGCAAAAACAGCAGTTCCCGCCTTTTTATGCCAATGACCCGATCACTCTCTGCCATGATATATTCCACACTTCCGTCGTCTGCCCCTTTTCTCAGGGACAGACCGCTCTGCCCTTTTCCCGCCTCGTTTAAGCAGCTTACAGAATCCGGCAGACAAAAGTCTCCCTGTCAGGGAACAGGCTGATGATCTGCTCCTCCGTCCTGATCGCAGGCTCATTCATTTTTTCCACTCCCTTTCCCGTTATATTCAGAAAGGAAAATCCCTGCGACTGCTAACACTGTCCCCATAACAGAAACCCATGTCACCGGTTCCTTCAGCACCAGCACGGAAGTTACAACCGTTATGACGGGAACCATGTAAATATAAACGCTGGTCTTGACTGCGCCAAGCACTTTTACTGCCATGTTCCATGTAACAAAACAGAGTGCAGATGCACCTAACCCCAAATACAGGATATTGAGTAAATGCGTCATGTCAGTAAACCGTTCCAGCCTTACTTCAAAATCAAACAAAAATAACGCCGGGACCATGAACAGGATGCCGTAAAAGAATGTCCTGCGTGTGGTAAGGATTACCGGATAGCCAAAGCTGCCAATCTTCCTTGTCAGGATGGAATAGCACGCCCACACAAAAGCCGCAAGGACTGCCAGTATATCGCCCATTGGATTCAGTTCCATGTTCGATCCGTTAAAACTAATTAAAGCAACACCCGCCATCGCCACCACAAAGCCTATAAAAAAATTCGCCCGCAGTTTCCCTTCCGACTTCAGGAATACATGTGACAGGATTGCTGTAAAAAACGGCGCAACGGATATGATGACTCCCACATTAGATGCCATCGTGTATGTAAGCGCAATATTCTCCAGCAGGTAATACAGGCATATCCCGCACAGCCCCGCCAGAGCAAACGTCATTTCCTGCCTGCGTCCCACGCCCTTCATCCGGTGCGGGCAGACCAGGAGCAGTGCCGCAAATCCCATGACAAAACGGAAGAACAGTATTTCCACCGGCCTGAAATCCACAAGCAGGACTTTGGTGGATATGAATGTCGTCCCCCAGATGATGATCGTGAACAGCGCCGCCAGATGCCCGGCCATCCTCCTATTCCCCATGCTGCCCACCATCCCTGGCTTTCTCTGAAAATATCTCCCGGTAAGTACCCGGCGCCAGCCCGATAAACTGATTGAAATAGTTCGTAAAGTGGCTCTGGTCTGAAAACCCTGTCCTTATGGCTGCCTCCACCGGCAGCATCCCTTCCGATAACAGCTTTTTTGCCTCATTGATACGGATGGTTTCAAGATAGCGGTAGGGTGTGACTCCTTTTTCTTTCGTAAACGCCCGCAGCAGCGTTGACTTGCTAAGCCCTGCATGGCGGCAGATCTGGTCTAAATAAATGCGCTCCGTGAAATGTTCTGCCATGTACGCACAGGCTTTTTCAATCTCCTGCCTGCATTCTGGGATGCAGTTTTCAAAAGGTTTTCCATAATTCTGGATGAGATACGAAAGCAGGAACAGCAATGTTTCCTCCTTCCCAAACTCCCCTGTTCCTTTCATCACCATCTCATGGAGTTGGCGCAGGTGGCAGGCTGCCTCATCATCATAAATCATATTTTCTGAAAATCCCGGCAGTTCCCGTTTCCCGGTGACTTCCTCCGCCAGATCGAGCATGACCTCCTTTGAGATGTTAAAGCCCCGGTAATCAAACGTCCCTTCATCGCTCTGCGCACAGGCATGGCTGTCGCCCGGATTGAAAAGCACGATACTGCCTTCCTCTATGGCATACTCCCTGTCACGGCAGGACAGTACACGCTCCCCTTTCTCCACAAACCCTATAACATAATGCTCATGGAAGTGGCTTGGAAAGGGCTGCACGATCCCCTCAAAACAGTATGCCTCCATCCTGATCTCCTCATCATATACCACTGTCCTTATTTCTTTCTTCATGTGGTTTACCTCCTTGTCAAAAGCCATTTTACCTCTTATTTTTTCCTGCGTCTTGTAAAATATCTTCATTTTTCGCATTTAACGATTTTATTTTCTGCCGGAATTGTCTGATAGAAAAAACTGGTTTTATGTGTATTAAGGTGTTTTGTAAGAATATTACATATTAGAATGAAAGAAATTTGTGAGTTACCCGAAAGCAAAAACAACGGTTAATCATTTTTATTTCATCATTATTTAATTTATCCAAAGTCAAGATACCACGATAAAAAGCCCCCAATCGCCACACTCACAGCGGTATCCCAGAACGCAAAAAGAGGAGCCCATCAGCCTTTCCGGTGAACCCCTCCACGCTCAAAATCCCTTGATTTCAAGCCATTCTTAAATACTTTTGCCTGTGATTACAAGAATTCCTATGGCATCAATTATTGATAGCCGCCTGTGCAGAACGTAACTTTGATAGGCGTTTTTTGCTGTCACACTTATGTTGCTGTAATCCATGCTTAGGACATATGTACGAGGACTTTCGTCCTCATCTTCGTTCCCCTCCTCAATAGTTGCATTGGCATGGTTTTTTCTGCCCTCAACTTTGCAAACAAGTGATTGCGTTTCATTCGGCAGGAAATTCAAATCCCAACGATACCTGCAATTATCTACGGGAATAATTTGCGAAACAAATTTTTCAATAACACTGTCATCAAGTTTGGGTTTGGAAAAGTCTAACGCTTCTTCAAGTACGGCTCTTATTTTCTCAATATCAAATTCCATGCCACTCTCACTATCAGATAGCTCACTCAGCCGTGACTTTTCTTCCATATATTTATTAAGCTCCGCTTCGGTCGTATCTTTCAGCGACTTAAATTCTTCTTTTGTAATTTCCCCATCAGCCCTCATACTGATAAGATTATCAATCTTATTTTTTAGCCTTGCTATTTTTCCCTCTAACGCCGAAGCTGCGGCTTGATTGTTCTTGGTATCTGATTGATAATGTTCATTCAAGAGCCTATAAACCTCTAAGATTGCATTCTTACGTTCTTGCTCTGACCAGATGCCCTCGAAAATCTTCTTAGCCATAATTTCCAATTTCCAATCACCGACCATACGGATGTCACAATAGCCCTCTGTATCAAGACCATTCTTCTCTCGGAAAGCCTTGCTGCCATTATTGACTTGATTATAGCACTGATACCCGAAAACTTCATCTCCCCTCTTATTAGTTCTCCACTTGTTTTTTCGGAATGTCGAACCGCAACTGCAACGTAACTTTCTAAGCCATACATCCTGCGTTGATTTCTTTCCGTATGTTCTCTCGCCTTTATTTACTACCATCTTTGTTGTCCGTGCCTTGCGTATTTCTCTGCATTTATTCCAAACTTCCTCTGAAACAATCGGCTCAAAATCCCCTTTAACATACATATATGTTTCTTCATCAAGATTCTTTATCCGCTTCTGTTCCAGATAATTATTGCTGAATGATTTCAGATAACAATTATATCCTTTATATGTGGCGTTGTGCAGGATGCGTCCGATTTTTGATGCAGACCAGCTCACCTGCCCATGTCCATCCTTTCTCCCAAGACGGCAGAGTTCTTTTGCAATCTTAGTCTGCCCTGCGCCTTGTAAATACAAGTCAAAAATAATTCTTACCGTTTCTGCCTGTTCCTTATTTATTACATAAGTGCTTCCTACACGGTCATAACCAATGATATTTCCATTTCCATATAAAACACCATTTTCACGACTGATTTTCTGCCCCGCCCGAACACGTTCTGAAACTTTACGGCTTTCCTCTTGTGCCAATGTTGCCATTATCGTAAGTCTAAGTTCCCCGTCCCCATCCATTGTCCAAATGTTATCTTCCACAAAATAGACTTCAATTCCAAGATTTTTCAACTCCCTTGTTGTTACCAGAGTATCAACCGTGTTTCTTGCGAAACGACAGACTTCACGAGTTACAATCAAGTCAAACTTTCCTGCCCTTGCATCTTCAAGCATCCTTAAAAATGCGGGACGTTTTTTCGCTTGTGTCCCTGTTATTCCCTCGTCGATATATTTTTGAAGGACATTCCAGTTACTGTGCCGTTCCGTCTGGTCATCGTACCACTGTAATTGATTTTCAAGAGCTGCAAGTTGAGCTTCATGCTCTGTTGAAACTCGCCCATAATATACAACCGTCCGCTCTCTGTTCTTATCTAAAAAAATATAAGGATTATGCCTAGCTGCTATATTTTGCATAATGAATTCCTCCTTGTTTTGTTTTTTATAATCGTACTAAAAATCAAGCCGCTTGTGAAATGTGCAAATTGTAGTGCTTGTAGACATTCATATATGTTTCTTTGTTTACAAGCCCTTTTTCAAAGAGAAGCTCAATTAATATGGCAGCAACATACTCTTTATCAATCTCAATTTTATCCATTCCGATGTCCTCCTTTAATGGAAACGCTGATGGCAAGAGCCTTGTCAACTCTTGCCATCGCTTCAGCGGGCATCATGCCCATATACTGTTTTAATCTTTTTTTATCTATTGTACGAATTTGTTCAAGCAAAACAATAGATTCTCTGTCAAGTCCCTCAAAGTTCTTTACTTCGGTGTGTGTCGGCAATTTTGCCTTTGTCTGTGTCCTGCCCGTGATAGCGGCAATGATGACTGTCGGGCTGTGCCTGTTGCCTATATTATTGGAAATGATAAGTACGGGTCGTGTGCCGCCCTGCTCCGAACCGACAACGGGATTAAGCTCTGCGTAGTAGATGTCGCCACGCCTGATTGTTCTTTCCATATTTTTTATAACCTCCATCTGGATTTAGGCAGGAATACCCTGCCTATGTAACAGCCAAATGCAAGGGAGTATTTAAGGTCGGGAGAGCATAAAACAAGCCCTGTTCCAATAGACCGCCCTGCATCTGGCTTTATGATAAAAGGCATTTTCTATTTGTCCCCGACATCCCGAAAATGCTGATGCGTGATTACGCAAGGGAAATCACCAAACGGTCAGCAGCGAACTGACGCCACGGGAGTTGCACCCCAACTGTCGGTCTGACAGAGCCGCCCCCATTGCCTGCGGCGGATTGGTTACCGCTCGGACTGTGGCTGGACGGGAGTATCATTGTCCTCTTTGTGGGTCTTGGCGAAATCGGGAGCTGCCCGATATTTTCAGTCGATATTTTCCGCTTGCCGTCTTTCGGCGGGTCATGGCGTACCGCTGCACACGCTTACGCTTATTACAGCCACAAAGAGAATGTATTTGGTGAATGGATATTCGGTTGTCAAAGAGCCATCCCGTTTCCGATATAAAAGAAAACTGGGCAAGAGATTTTTGCCCTCTCACCCAGTAGCCGATGGGAGAGTGCGATTTTGGACACTATCCCAAAAGTTTTTTAATTTTTTTCTTAAACCTGTTCAAACGCTTGTAAATGACTTCCTTGTTTAAACTCAATTCCACTGAAATTTCAGTGACTGAAAAGCCCTGCGTCCTCATCAGCAACGCTTGGAGAGTGAGCTTGTCCAACTGATGCAGCTCTTGATACAGCACTGCATTTTCAATGCTGTCCAAAAATTCCTCAACCGTTTTTACTTCGGGCTGTGCTGTGTCCTCTGCCACTTCCTCAAGATATGTACCCGCATCCTGCAATTTCTCATAGTACCGTCTGTCGGAATTGAATATCGCCCAATCATGGACACGGAGCTTTTCAATATCGCCCTCGCTGACACCCAAGCTCCTAAGCTGCTTTTCCTCGGCTTCTTTCCATATTCGCCATTTTCTTTCTTCTCTGGCTTTGTTGTACGCCATAATCCGTTACCTCCAATCTGAATTTTTTTGAAAATCCAGATTGAAAGGCGGAGAACGGCATCCCACACCAGAAACAGCCCTGCGGCGTATTCCGACAAAAAACGACAAAAGAAAAACCGTAAGGGCTGTCGTGCCTTTACGGTTTATAGATATATTAGTTCTTATATGTAGAGATTTGACTTCTACTTCTTGGATAAAAAGCCCCCTTGCACTGACAAGGATTTTTTTAACAGGCTGTCCACCCATCTCCGATATGATATATATAACTGGAAATTGCTATTTGCAGGCAATAAAAATCCCTCCAAACTTAAAACAGGTTTGGAGAGTGCTTGTTAAGTCTTTCGGGCATAGCAATACCGCCCACCAAATCGCCGTTTTTTTTATTTGGTGGACGTATCTGCATTTAATTAAGTAAAATGCAGAGCCGATAAACTGTGGTTTCATTCATTCCACACATTCATCGGCTCTGCATCTATGTGTCTGGCTCTGTGATGATAAATACTTGCATATTTTTTGCGTTAATTATCGTTTCCCGTTTACATTTTGGACAATAAAGCGGATAGTTTTTCAAAACAGTATCTTCCCTAAATTTGTTATGCGTCTTTTTTTTGCAAATCGGGCAATATATCCACTCGTATTTCATATTTGAAGCAACCTGCCTTTTTTTAACTTAAAAACGGTATCTGCTTGTTTTACAAGGTCGTTGGAGTGGGTAACAATAATTACGCATTTATTCATCTGATGGGCGCAATTTTTCAAAATCCCCGTAATTTCTGCGGCAGTATCTTTGTCTAAATTTCCCGTTGGTTCATCCGCTAAAATAACAGGGGCATTCGATACCAGTGTACGGGCAATTGCCACACGCTGCTGCTGTCCTCCCGACAGTTTCATTACATTTCGTTTTGCTTCATCCTCCGTCAATCCAAGCTGCTTTAATATTGGCAGGGCGTCCTGTTTTGCGGTCAATTTTACGTTTTCAATCGGAGTCATATAATCAATAAGATTGTAATTCTGGAATATGACAGAAACATGATTGCGCCTATGGTATTCAAGTCCCATCTCCGATATATCCCTGCCATTAAACATAATTTTTCCTTCCTGTGGAATATCAAGACCGCCTATCAATGATAACAGGGTCGTTTTCCCAGAACCAGATGCACCAAGTATCGCATACATTTTTCCTGTTTCAAATTGAGTTGTGATATGTTCTAAGACCTTTGAGCCTTTTTCATATTGATATGTTACGTTTTCACATATTAGCGTTGTCATCTTTTTCTCCTCCTAACTCATGCGGGATAAAATTTCACGCGGCTTCAAACGCATGACCGCAATAGACGATATCATAACAGATACAATGATAATTACAAATCCAACAAGATATAGCTGTAATAAATTTTCTATGCTTACAGAAACTTCAATATCCGTTTCCAAATAATCTGTATTTTCTGCACCGCTCAATTCTATATTGTCTACACCTCCTAATGCTGTACTTTCAAACGATTCTATCACAATGTCATCTTGCTGCACGTCATTCGGTTCTTCTATTTTATTCTGTATATCCTGCTGTAAAAGCACATCGGCGATACGGTTTGAAACCATATTACTTGTAAAGAAGGAAATCCCAAAAGCAACGATTGCAATCAGCAATACTTCTGTCAGATATTGCCCTATAATGTCTGTCTTTTTTATGCCAAGCGAGAGGAACACACCTGTTTCACGGACACGTGATTTTCCCCATAGAGTAAGAATAAGCGATAAGATTACAACGCTGACAAGGATAGCCGCAATCAGCAGACCTATCACCAGTTTATCCATACTTTCCAGAGAGGAAGCCGTATTTTCATAAGTTTCATTGTCCGTATCAATCGTAAATCCATCCTCTTTAAATCCAGGCGTCTTTTTCACTTTTTCGATAATTTCATCCATTTCTTCTGGGTCGTTTACGGTAATTGAAACTTCTGAAAATCCCTGGACAGCAGGGGTGTTCTCGATAAGAATTGCCGACGCTATATCTATAAACACCCGATTCTGTATTTTATTATAGCCCTCTATATTCTTGCCGATTTTTTCTGTTTCCATTGCTGTAAACAATCCAACGATTTCCAGCGTCATGCTGCGCCCATCCATAGACCTCGTTTTCAGCATATCGCCTATCCCTAATCCATTTTTATCAGCCAAATCTTTACAAATAATTGCTTTCCCCGTATCTTTTTCTGTAATATGCCTGCCTTCCGTTAGTTTGACAACGCCATTTGTAAACAAATTGTGTTCTTCGGAACGCCATAGACTTACCGTAGTCGTGCTATTCCCTAATTCTTCCTCCAAAGGAATTGTCCCCTTGAAAAAAGACAACTGTTCAAAATCCAATAATGTTTCATCAAATGCATCGCAATATTTCACTCCTGCTATATCACGGATATTTTTCACCATATCAGAGGATAACTGCTCTGTGGAATACATGATATATCCAGTCCCTCCACTTTCATCCTCGTCCGACTCTTTATGCAGATAGGGGTTATTATCTGTGTAGTCCGTCCAGACATGAAAAGAACCGCCAAGGCTTTGACGCAGATTTTGCTGTGCTTGTTTTGTAGCTTTCCCGATAGACAATCCCGACAAGACAAAGGTTGCCATAATAAGCAATATACAAAAAAGCACTATGCTTTTCCCTTTTTTTCGAGTAACATATAACATTGCCCGTTTTAAAAAATTCATTTTGATACCTCCGTTTTTTATTTTTTGAACACAATATTAAAATAACATTCCTATATGGAACGTATATGGAATATCTGTGAAAAATAAACGGAAGAAAAAAATCCTCCGAAACATCGGAGGGTTTTTCATCATAAATATATAGTAAAACACATTCTTTGCGGATTGTCTTTCGCTTGAAACGTATATGGAATAGAAAGTGCAGAAAAAATAGTGTCCACAATATACAAGCCTAAGCCATTTCCTCCTTGCTCTCTGCTTCTTGCATAATCAAGACGGTAAAATGGCTCAAACAACCGGGGGATTTCGGATTGCCGAACAGGGACACATTCATTTTCAACAACAAGATTTCTGCCATCCATAGAAACAGAAATCAGCTTCCCGCTTTCTGTATATGCAACTGCATTTGCAAGAATATTAGAAACTGCCTTTTCAAATAAGGAAATGGGTATACTGACTGTAAAATGCTGTGGCAGGCAGACAGAAAAATTTATCTCGTTTGCAACGGCAATCAGTTTATATGGCTCACAAAGGTTTGTGAGCAGTTCTGGCAAATTTATTTCGGTCGGTTTTTCTTCATTTATGATATTCATTTTGGATGTTTCTAAAATTTCATGTATCATCTCGGAAAGCTGTTCTGTTATTTCTTTGCACTCTGGCAGATATACGTCATAGTCTTGATATTTTCCTACTCCAAGTATCATATTTTCAAGAATGGCGTTTAAAGCAGTAACAGGCGTTTTTAATTCGTGGGAAGCTGCACGCAAAAAATCTATTTTCAATTTCTCGCTTTCCTGCACATACTTTTTTTCTAATTCAAGATTATGGATTGCTTTCAGCAAACTCCTGTAAAGACTATTGATATTTCCTGCCAAATCTTCAATTTCATCTCCCGAAGTAACAGAACATATCGCAGACTTATCCATTTTTGTCATGCGCAGCGCTGTTTCTGATAAGTGACAAATATTTCGCGTCATGCTTCTGGAAAAAAGTGCAGCACAGACAATGGCAATCACGATACAACAGGAAACAGAAACAGGCAGGGCACGTTTTATCGTAAATGTTACAAACTGTGAGGCATCTACGTCCGTACTGACTAAAAATCCGTCCAGTTCCATTCCTTTCTCGCCAACAAGTCCTAAAGATATTTGTGGGGCAAGAACATACATGATGCCATGTGCAGTTATTACAATAAATATCAAGACACTCAATGTATATAAAAATGTCTTAGGAAATATTTTTATTCGTGCCATATTAGTCCACCTCATATTTATATCCAATTCCTTTTACAGTAACAATGCAGTCAAGATGCAGTTTTTTTCGCAGGTTTTTTATATAAGTATCTACTGTCCTGTCAATAATAGGATGGCTGTCGCCCCATAAATCGTCAAGTATCTGGGAACGGGTCAGAACCAGTCCTTTATGCTCCACAAACAATTTCAGCAAGTCAATCTCTTTTGGAGTAACGTCGATTTTTCCATTGTCATCTTTTGCTGTATAACCTAAAAAATCTACAATTACATTTCCAAATTCGATTGTATCTGGCAAAATCCCCTTTCCGCTTCTTCTTAAAAGTGCAGTAATGCGCCGCCCTAACAAAATCATGGAAAAGGGTTTTACGATATAGTCATCTGCCTGTCCGTCAAAGCTGGAAACTTGTGTATATTCGTCCCCTATTGCTGTTAGCATAAGTATCGGGACAGAACTTTTTTCTCTGATTTCATGCAAAACAGAAAGTCCCGATATTTTTGGAAGCATAATGTCAAGTACAATTAAGTCAATCCTGCTATTGCTAAAACATTGCAGCGCAGATTCCCCGTCATATGCAGGAATTAATTTGTGTCCCGCTAATTTCAAATACTCGCAAATCGCTTCATTTGTTTTTCGGTCATCTTCAACAATAAGTAATGTCGCCATATTAATCACCTCTTTTTTCAGTTTAACACTCCAATATGGAGCGAATGTGAAATTTTAGAAAGAACATCCATTTATGTGCTAACTTACATCTATTATAACCGCTTATATAAATAGCAACAATTATGTAAATAGGATTTTTCCTCTCTTGTAATAGGAGATAAAATCTCTTATAACCAGAGATTTCACATCGTTTCATAGGATACTACACCTCTGTAAAATATAAGGGTAAAAATTTTTAGAGTACAGGTGGTGAACGAATGGACAAAAGAAACAACGATTTTGACTTTGATTTCAGACCGTTAGGACTGGCAATCAAAAAAGCCCGTAAAGCTCAAGGCGTGACCAGAGAACAGCTTGCGGAGATTATTGATTATAATCCCAGACATCTTCAAGCTGTTGAAAATGAGGGGCAGTATCCAAGCATAGAGCTATTTCTTCAACTTATCACAATGTTTGATGTATCAGTTGACGAACATATACATACTGAGGAAAAAGCAAAGAAAAGTTCTATCCGAAGACGTTTGGATGCTATGCTTGACCGACTGGATGACAAAGAACTGTCCGTTGTTGAAGCAACTGTAAACGGGCTATGTAAAGCAAAAGAGCCAGAGGATTGACCTCTGGTTTCCTTTTGCTCCGCCCAACTAATAGTTTGGGCATCCGTAACCGTAGATAGAGCCGCTCCCGACTGGATAGCTCTGCTGTTTGCAGGCATCCCCAGAGTTGCCCTCCACGGTGTAGACCGTCCCATTCTCGCATTTTTCTACGATTCCCACATGGTCGATTGAGCCGTCACTCCCCCAATCAAAGAAAATAAGGTCGCCTGCCTGCGGCTCATAGTTCTTGTCCTGCCATTGTCCTTTGCCCTTAAACCAGTTTACACCATCCGAGCAGAGGGAGAATTTCGGGATAATGCCGCTTTCCAGATAGCCGCACTGGTCGGCGCACCACGATGTGAAGCAGGCGCACCATTCTACACGCCCGCCAAAGCCGTACCAGCTCCAATAAGGCTGTCCACCCTCGTTGCCAAGCTGCGTCAGAGCCACTTCTACGATGGCTTGATTGCCACCGCTTGTAAACGCCCGCCCGTATGGGTAGTAGCGTAACACATGGGCGGGGTACTGCGTGTCGCCGTACTTCTCCCAACCGAGCCGCTGTGCCTGCATTGCGGAAAATTCCACCGCACTTGCATAGGAATAGCCGCCGTAGTTGGTCTTTGCCCATGAGATATACCCGTTCCCAAAGTTGTAGCCCTGCAGGGCGAGCTTGATGCGCTCCATGTCAATCGGGTTCTCCACCTCGGCTGAAACAAGTGCAGCTTTCAGTTCCTGCACGCCGCACTCGATGGAATATTCGGGGTCTTTAATACCATTCGGCTCATGGGGGTATTTCTTGTTGAAACTCCCCTCCGCCGCCTGCATCGGGTCGCTGCCTTTGCCACCAGATTCCTGCATCATCACCGCCTTTATCAGCTCCACATATTCGGGGATTCCGTACTGCTTCGCATACTTCTGTATCAGCGGCGTGTAGGCTTCGACCTCCGCACTGACAGGGGTATAGGAAGTGCTGTCGCTGCCGCCCCCGAACAGGGAAACGGCGCATCCAAGCAGGACGACGATAAGAATTATCACAATGGCAATCCAGCCGCCTGCGATAAGGGCAGAAATTAACGCCTTAGTCCCTGCGATAATCGCCCTGACCGCCGCAATGGTCGCCTTGACCGTGGCTTTCGTCGCTTCGGCTGTCGCTTTTGCGGTGACTTTTGCCGTCTGCGCCGCTTTCTGGGCGGCTTTGGCAGATGCTTTCGCCGTTTTCTGTGCCGCCTTTGCGGTCTGCTCGGTGGTCTTAATCGCTGTCTTGGATGTCGCCTTTGCGGTTTTCACGCCTTTTTCCGTCGCCTTGACTGTGCCTTTTGCTGTGGTCTTGACGGTTTTTTCCGCATTTCTGGCGGTTGTCTTTATCGTCCGCTTTCCCTGCTGTCTGGTCTTTATCAGCGAGTTTGCCGCCGTCTGGGGCGTTTCGGTCTTGACAGGAGCAGCGGAAACAGCGGGACGGCTTGCAGTCCCTTGTATTTCCTGCAAGCCGTCCTGCCTTATTGTACGCATGGCGTTTTGTCCCGCCTTGTTCCGCATTGTTTTCTGCTCTGCGGCTTTCTTCGCCCGCTTTGCCTTAAAATCGGCGATTTTATCCTTTGCCTTACCGATATTCTCCCTTGTAATCTGGGCGTTTTTCTGCCCCTGCTTATTAAATTGGTGGATGCCCTCGTCCCTGATACGCCCCGAAGCATGGGAAACCTTGTCGGCGGCATATTCCGTGGGGGAATTTTCCTCCGCATAATATCCCTGCTCCGCTTTGTCCTTTGTCTTAGCGTAAGCGGATTTCATGCGTTCCCCTGCAACAACCGCCTTATCCAGTGTCTTAATCGTGCCTTTGACCGCATCTCTGGTCTTTATATCAGCCATAAAATCCGACCTCCTTTCCCAGAAGATTTGCGGTCATGTCAGTCTGCTTTTTTTGCCACCACGACAAGCCTGCCGTTCTGTGCGGAGTATTCGCAGGTGGAGAGGGTAATGAGCTTATCCCCATATTCAGCGGTCACGCCCGTATCATACAAGGCAAGCTCCTTGCACTTCCCGACATAAGCATCAAACTCTTTTTCATTTTCCGCATTGACAAAATCATAGTAGCGGTAGCCCTCCGAACTGTACGCAACCGTCTTAAAAACGGCGATGATTTCATAGCTCCCCTGCTCCGTGAGGGTGTCAAACTGGACAGTTTTATGCTTCTCATAGAAACTCTTGGATTTGTAATTTTCCAACGCCCCGAACATCCTGCCGCCTTTGATGTGGTGTCCGTAGATAACCAGATTGTCGCTTGTGGGGATGTCGCAGTCCTCTTGGATATACGGCACGCCTAAGTCACTGTATTCCTTTTCAAAGCTGTGCTTCAGATAGAAGTTGGGATTGTTCTTACTCTGCATGACGGGGTAGTTGATGCTTGTTCCGTCAATGGCAATCCACCCGACCATATCCTCATTCTGCAAATACAGTTCTTTGTATTTTGCCAATATATCCTCGCCCTCGCTGACGGGCGTATCCTTATCTTTTGGCGGTTCTTTCTCTGGCTCGGCGTTCTCCACGACCTCGGCAATCTCCGCAAAGGCTTCCGTCTGCTCATCTATCTGCTGGTAATGGCTGTAAATCTTAAAGCCGCAAAAAACCGCTGCTCCTAAAAAGGCAACAGCGGCGGCAGTACAGAGAATACATTTATAGTTTTTCAGATTCATAAATTATTCCTTTCTTTATTCTGCCCTGCTTTCTGGGCATAGAAATATGCCCGCAGGGTGTTTCCTATTTTCTTGTTTTCAGTTACCGTGTATGCTCCGCCTGCTTCTTGGGCGTGGGTAAATCCCTGCAATATTCGGGATACCTTGCCTTGATGCCCTCCATGAAATACGGGGCGAACTCGCAGCAAAACAGTTCCTCTGGCGTGGAGAGTTTCTCACGCCCCTCCTCGGCGTAACCGTTCCAGAGGTTAAAGGCAAGGCGGCAGACCTTGACCGTGCCGCTCGTCTGCCATCCGCCGTGCATCCCCTCTGGCTTGATGCAGTCCGTCTTAAAATCAAACATGGCGTTGATGTTCCGCCTTGTTTCCCCCGCAATCCCCATCACATAGAAGAATGCCCTGTGGTAGCAGTCGTTTACCCTGCATTTCATCATGCTTTCCAGAAAAAAATCACGGTGGGCTGCGTTGCGAAACCTTATCTCTGACATAAAAATCCCTCCTTTTAGCACTCCCCAAATTTCGTCGTCATCAGCTTATACAGCTCCGTATTGCGTGGGAATTTGTTGACGAACGGCACGAGGGAGCTGCCGACTTTCAATAATCCCTGCCCCGCACCGACATTCGTGATATAGCTCATCTGAAGGTCGGAGATATTAAGGAGCTTCGCAAGCTCAATACGGTCTGTGGACGCTTGGTTCAGCATGATGATAAACTCGCTGTTGGCAAGCATCGTCCTCGCCGTATGGCTCTGCAATAGGTCATCGACATTTTGTGTGATGCCCGTGCAGTACGCCCCGTACTTACGCACACGCTTCCAGAGGGTAAAGAGGAAATTGGCACTATACTCATGCTGGAACAGCAGATAGATTTCATCAATGAAGATAAAGGTGTTCCTGCCTTTCGCCCTGTTCTGGGTGATGCGGTTTAAGATGCTGTCGAGGACGACGAGCATACCGATAGGCTGTAACTGCTTGCCCAAATCCAGAATATCGTAGCAGATAAGGCGGCTGTGGGTGTCCACATTCGTATGCTTGGCAAAGGTGTTGAGAGAGCCGTCCGTGAAAAGCTCAATCGCAAGGGCGATTTCCTGCGCTTCTGGCTCGTCCTGCTTTAATAATTCCTCACGGAAGTCCTGCAAGGTCGGCGGCGTCCCCATATAGTTGCCCTGCTGGTAGTAGCGGTAGACGCCCGCCGTGCAGCGGTCAATGATGGACTTCTGCTTTGCACCCAAACTTGCACCTCCGATGAGCTGCTCGCACAAAGACAAAATAAACTCTGATTTCAAGATGACGGGGTTTGCACCGTCGCCGTAATCAGAGTTCATGTCCATCGCATTGATGTGGTTGTCGCTCGTCGCCGAGATGTGGATGACCTCGCCCTGCATGGCTTTCACAAGAGGGGCGTACTCTCGTTCGGGGTCTATTACCAAGACATCGGCGTTAGGGTCGGTCAGGATGATGTTCGTCATTTCCTCCTTTGCCGTGAACGACTTGCCCGCACCAGACACGCCGAGGATAAAGGAATTTCCGTTCAGCAGGTGGCGGCGGTTTGCGATTATCATATTTTTACTGATGACGTTCTGACCGTAATACACGCCGTCCTTATGGTAGATTTCCTGCACACGGAAGGGGATAAACACCGCAAGGCTCTCCGTTGTCAGCGTCCTTAACGCATCAATCTTCCTCACGCCGAACGGCAGGGCGGTGTTCAGCCCGTCCATCTGCTGGTACTTCAGCACGGCAAACTGGCAGAGATGCTTCCGTGCCGTCGTAAGCAAAGCTTCCGTGTCATTGTCAAGCTGCTCTTTGGTGTCTGCGGTATGCACCATCGTAAGCACCGCAAACATCATCCTCTGGTCACGGGTCGTCAAATCATCGAGGAACTCCTTGCTTTCCTTTCTCTGCTGTTCCAAGTCGTAGGGGATGACGGCGGAAAAGTTGTTGTTCTGGTTCTGCTTCCTCTGCCAGTTCGTGATGTTGGTTTCCACGCCCAGAAGACGGTTCTCCACCTCCCGCACGGCTTCGTCCGTCGGGACAGGCACGACGTCAACGGAGAGCATCATGTTACGGTTTAATTCGCAAAGCTCCGCCACCATGCTGTCCTTGATATAGGCGGCATACTCACGCAGGAAAATCACACGCCCATAACGGTTGCCGATGCGGAAATAATCTTTCTCAAACTCAAAGGAGTCGGGACAGATATAGTCCTTGAAGTCGTGACCTTTCCGCATAGCCTGTGCCATGTCAAAGGAAAACGCCGTTTCCTCGCCCATACGGTAAAAATCATGGAAGATACGCAGCTTGTCATTCGCATCCAGTTCCGTACACTTTGAGCCAAGACGGTTAAAATGCCCGATAAGGTCAGCACCGACACGGGCAAAGTAATTCCTCGCTTCCTCGATGTTTTTCTTGCAGACAGAAACCGTCACATATTTATCCTGCACGGTGGAATTAGCCCCCGTCGCCTTGTCAAGCAGCATCTTGTTATACTCTTTGCGGTATTTATCCAAATCGTCCTCCGCCATCGGGATTAAGATTGTCTGCTCAAAATCCGCTTTATTGAGCCTGCGGTTGTTTATCGTGATTTTCGTGGTCGCCCCGCTGTCGAGGGCGTTTAAAAGCTCCGAGTATTCGAGGAACATCGCTTCCTTGTCCTCACGGCTCGCCACGGCGTAGTTGATGTCCTCAAACTTGAATGTCTTTGCGTATTTGTTCCTGCCCACAAGGAAAATGCCGTCCTCCCACATGGTCTTTAACGGGATGACCGCCTGCACCGACTTCGGCACAATGAATTTCTCCCTGTCCTGCTTGAACAGCGTTTTCAGCGTCTTAATCATGGTCTACCTCCTTGCGCTTTCTTGATTTCTTATTTTTCTTTCTGGCTTTTTCAGCCTGTTTTCTCCGTTCCCGTGCCGCTTTGCGCCTTGCCCTCCTGCATTTTTTCTTTTTCTTATCCTGCACGGCGGGCAAGCCCTTTTCATGGGCTTCAATGGCGTTCTTCATCGCTTCGTAATAAAGATTCTCTGGGGCAAATAAAATCTTCTTCGGCATCAGAAACTGCGACTTTATCCATGCCCACACAAACTGCTCGGCGGTCATGCCGTTATACCTTACAAAGCCCATGACCGCAAAAGGGGAAGCCCCCAAGATGCACATCCAGCTCAATGTTTCCGTCCCGAACCTGCCACGGAGCAGGAAGAACAAGCCGACCGCCACGCCGCAGGCAAGCACGGAAAACAGGAACTGCCGCATCGACAGCCCGAAGAACATGGATTCCGTGTAGTTGCGGATTTCCTTATTTATCTTGACTTCCATATCAGCACCTCTCCTCCCCGACATCCCCCGTCGAAATAAAGAGGATGCTGCGTTTTGGGATATATGCAAATCCAGAAATGGCATCCCCGATTTCAAATATCTCGTTATCGTCAGCTTTTTCAAATTTTCCGACCAGCCCTTTTTCAGCAGGCAGGTCATAGGCTTCGGAAGCCCCGATGACTTCTCCATTTAGCAAATGGATATTATAATTCTGGCAATACTTCGTTTCTTTTTTCATTTCAATTTTCCTTTCCTGTTGGATAATTACAAGCCCATCATCTCACGCACAACACGGTCTGCCATCTTGACCGCACCGACAAGGACGAGCATATTGAACACCAATTCCCCGATATAGCCCCATACCATCGTGACCGCCGCCGCATCGGGGTTGACTGCGGGCGGGGACGCCGCAAACACCGAGAAGATGATGCAGGCAAGCACGATGATTGCCCCCTCAAGGCACACGGCGGAGTAGCTCTTGATGAAGCTCTTTCCCACGCTCTGGCTCGGCTCCCCCGCAAACGAGGACAGCGGCACGGGGGCGATGGCGGTATATAAATATAGCTTAAAAAACCTGCCGTACACCGACATTATCATAATGAACGACAATACCGTGATGAACAGCCCGCCTATCAGCGTGACCGCCCAGAGAGGGATGCTCTCGAAAAAGCCGCAGTCCTCGACGGCTGTCACTATCTCTGTCGGCAGCACGGTCTTTTGTGCCGAGCCGAAGCCTGCGGCTTTCATGATTGCAGAAATCACGCCCTGCACGATTTTGAACAGAGCCATCATCAGCTCCAAGCCGTAAGTGACCGCACCTTTCGCAAGGGCGAAGCGGATGAACAGCTTCAATGCGTGTTCGGGCTTCTTCACGCTTGCGAAGTCGCCGCAGGTACGCATCACGCCAACGACGAAAAACAGCACGAGCAGGGCAAGCCCTATCGCCTGCAACGCTCCGTGGATGTCAACGATGACTTTCCATATCGCACCGCCTTTAAAGGTTTCTGGGGATTGGGTGATGAGCTGCCATATCTCGGCTAACTTTTCATTCCATGTGTCAAGGGCGTTCTCCAAGTTCTGGACTACCCAGTTGTCTGACATTCGACCACCTCCGTTCTTAAAATTTGATAGCGGGGCAAGTTCCGCAGAGCGGATCTGCCCCGTTATCTTATCTTGTGTCAGTCTGTTATTTCAGTCTGTTTTGGATTAGCCTGTGATGAGGGTCAAAATCTCTTTCGCAAAGGTAATCACAACGCCGCCCGCCAGTGTGAGGAAACCGTTCGCCCTCTGGGACGGGTCGTGGGATTTCAGCGACAAGCCGACCTGCACGATGCCGAAGCCGAGCATAATCATCCCGACCGCCCGTATCAGACCGAAGATGAAATTGGAAAGGTTGTTGACGACGGCAATCGGGTCATTGGCGGCAAAGGCGGTCATGGATGTGCCAAATACCATCATAACGGCAAGCACCGCCACGCAGTAATGGCGGAAGCCCTTTTTTACCTTGCCTGTCATCGGCAGTTTCTGGGTTGCTTTCTTCTCGTTTTTCTGGAAAAGTTTCATAGGGTAAATCCTCCTTATAAATTGAATATTTCTTCCAAGTCCTCATCGGACAGAAGCTCATAGGATGTGCTGACAGGGTTAAGCGCAACAGCGTCTTTTGGAATATCCCCGCCAAACACAAAGGTTGCGACCGCCTGCGTCGGCTCGCCGTGGATATACGGCGGCTTCCCCCCGTCGGCGGTCAGTTTCACATTCGGGTGTTTCAGGATGTCGTACTTCAAATCCATGACGGGGCGTTCCCCACGCACAAAAAGAAGTGCGTAGCGGTTGTCTAGCATACGCACCTCGTCTGGCGTTAAAAGCTCACGCCCCGAAATCTGGTAGTTAGTGGAATAGTTGCCACTCCGCCCAGAGCTTTTCCCGTAGGTGTTGGTGTCTATCGTGGCTTTTCCAAGAAGCTCACTTACAAACTTATGGGTACTCTGCTCGTTGCCGCCGAGATAGAGGAACTCATCGGCATTGCCGACAATGCTTTCCCACTGTTTCTCAAACAGGGCTTTGAGCTGTGCCAGATTTTGCAGGATAATCGAAACGGACACGCCCCTTGACCTCATAACTGACAGTATCTTGTCAAAGTCATCGGGCAGCGAAACATTGGCAAATTCATCCATAATAAACTGGCAGTGGACGGGCAGACTCCCGCCGTACTTATGGTCGGCGAGGTAGAATAACTGTTGGAATAGCTGCGTGTATAACAGCGACACAAGGAAATTGAAACTGGTGTCGTTGTCTGGTATCAGTGCGAACAGTGCGACTTTCTTCTCCCCCAAAGACGGCAAATCCAATTCATCTGTGGCGGTCAATCCTGCAAGGCTTTCCAGATTAAACTTCTCAAGCCTTGCGGCAAGGGTTATCTGGATGCTCTTTAGCGTTTTGGCTGAACCAGAATGGTAATCTCTGTAATACTTTAATGCGATATGCTCTGGGTTTACCATCTCCAAGCGGTCAAACAATTCGTCAAGCGGGCTTACATAGCTGTCGTCATCCTCCCTTACCTCACCTGCCCTTAAAAGCTCCATCACCATCGGGAAATTCTGCTCGTCTGGCGGGGCTTCGTATTTCAGATAGAACACGAGGGACAATAGAAGCATACTCGCCGCCGTGTCCCAGAACGGGTCTTGCGACTGTGAGCCTTTCGGCGTGGTCGCCTTAAAGAGATTCGTCACAAGCCGCTGCACGTCGTTGTCGTTCCGAAGATAAACAAACGGGTTGTAACAGTGGCTCTTGTGCATGTTGATTAAATCAAGCACACGCACCTCATAGCCTTTCTTTTCCAAAAGCCCGCCCGTGTCACGGACAATCTCGCCCTTTGGGTCTAAGATTACCATTGACGTGTTGCACTGCATCACGTTCGGCTTACAAAAAAATCTGGTCTTTCCTGCACCAGAGCCGCCCACCACGAGGATATTCAGATTCCTCCTGTGCTTCTTCCCGTCAAGCCCGATGCGGACGCTCTGGGTCAGCAGCTTGTTCTCCGATGCGTCCTTATCTCGGTATTTTTTATTAAGCGTACCTGCGTTGCCCCATTTGGCAGAGCCGTGTTCCTCCCCTTTGCGGTAGTTCCTGCGTGTGGAAAAATAAACGCCGATTCCCATGCCGTAGGCAAGCAGAAAAATAAGGACAGTTTTCACGCTGTCCTTACACACCGTTATGGAAAACGGATTCTCGATTGCTGCGGATAAGTTGCCGATTATCTCCACGATGCCGCCGCTGATATAAGGGGCTGTCAGCAGGGCAAGCCACACGACAGGGATAATGCCGCATAAAGAGAGGATTAAGCCCGCCTTGTAATCATCACCGTTCTTCATGGCACTTGCACGGGGCGACCTTTACTTTCTTGGTCGGGGCGAATGCCACCCTGCTTATCAGCTCGTCAACAGGCTCGGTGGGGCGTTCCTCCTGTATCTGCTGCGTCCGCAGGGTGTTGAGGGCATTGAGGACGATGTTCTTATCGTATTTATCCAATGCCAGATGGTATCGTTCTTCTTTCATTGGCTGCACCTCCGATTAGCGTTCCTGCTCTTTGGATTTGGGCGGCTTGTTCTTTTCAAGGCTCTTATACATGTCCGACTGGATTTCGCCGAGGACGTCACGCATTGAGCCAAGCTCGCCTTTAAATTCCTGCGTTTCCATGCCCTCAAATTCTTTCGGGAGCTTGTCAAAGCTAAAACCTTTCGTGTCCACGCCGTAGCGGGAGCTTACCATATAGGCAACGCAGAACGATTTGAACTCTGAAGCGTCACGGCTTTCCTTATGCTTGAAGTCAAAGACCGCCGCCGACACTTCCTTTGCCATGCTGACAAAGAGCTGTTCCTCGGAAAGCCCCGTCTTGATGAAGATGGTCTGCTGCGAACTGTCGTAGAACGCAGGCAGCTCAAGGTCGTCCACTGGCACAAAGGAAACGGGGCTTGCGTCAATCATCGCCGACACAAGCTCCCGCATGGTTTTGGCTTCCTGCGGCTGCTGCCTGTCCTTTGCCGAGGTCTGGGAAATGTCATAGACTATCTTGGCGTTGTAGCCGACCGCCTTTGAGCCGTCCTCCCGCTCATACTCTTTCCCCGGCTCAAGGATGGTGACTTTCTGTGCGTCCTTGTCCACATAGGCACGGCTCTGTTTCCAACTGCCGTAATCCTTAAGCTGCGTCGCTTCGGGCATCTGTGCCGAAACCAAGATGGCGTTGTTGACGGAGTAGCGGTCAAAATGCCCCTGCACGTCAAGGTACTGGCGAAAGCTGTCGCCGTCCGCCATCATTTCAGAACAGGTATTGTCAATCAGCCCATAGGCTTCTTTCCGCTGCTCCTGCTTTTGGGCAGCCCATTCCTCTTTGTTAAAGGCTCTGTTGCCGCCGCTGAATACATCATAAATGCTCATGCTTATCTCGCTCCTTTCGATTTTGGTTTCCGTTTCCGCTTCTGGGGCTGTTTATGCTCCGTCTTTCCTGCGGGCGGTTTCTTCGACCTGTCAGAAGATTTCTCTTTTGCAGGGGAAACATCCGCTTCCTGCTCCTTGCGGCTCTCCTTTATCTTCCGCAGTTCTTCCCTGACTGACGGTTTCTCCGCCTTAGCCATAGCAGCCCCCTCTGCGGGCTTCCTTTGCTGCTTTAAGGTAGGCTCGGACAGAGGGGATTTTTCTGTCTTTGCCACCGAGGGGTTTGGGGCGTTTTCCTCCTTTTGGAGCGGCTTGCCCATAAGGGCGTCCATGAGCCTGTCTTTCTCCGCCTTTTCCTCCACGCCGACGTCTGGCTCTGGCTGACCGTCCTTTGCATCTGCATCTTTTACATCTGCGGTTTTGTCAGCTTTCGCCTTTTCCCCTTTCGATTTCTCCGCTTCGGTCACAATGGAAGCGGTATCTACCGACGCAAGGCTGAACCGCTCCACAATGCGGCTGATTTTCGATGCGTCCTCGGCTCTCGCAATCACGTCCACCTCCGCATTGGGGTCTTTGTTCCCCCTGTCTGCCAAAACGCAGTAGAGTACGCCGTATTTCTTCGCTTCCTGCGTGAACTTCTTCAAGTCGCCGCTCTTTACGGTAAAGACTTTCAGCTCCTTGCCAGAGCGGAGCATGTTTGTGAGCCTTGCCTTTCCTTTGGTTTTCTGTTCTTCCTTTAAGATGGAATATAAGAGGATGGCGATGTTCTTCGCACCCGCCCCCGTGATTCTGGCTGCGACCTCAAATCCCTCCAAGCTCATCCTTACGATTTGCTCCGCCGCTTCGCCGCCTGTGTTCATGCTTCATCAGCTCCTTTCCTTTCTTCTCTTTTTCGTCTGCCCGTATGACATTTAAATTTTCTTTGAGGGTGTCGCTGCGGGCTTCGATTCCCTCACATAATCTGACCTCCCTCCGCAATGTTTTCATACGCCCCGTGATTTCCGACAGCCGAGCCTTGACCGCTTCCTTTTCTTTGCCGCTTGCCTTGCGGCTCTGGGAGTAAAGCCCCTTGCGCTGTTCGGTCAGCTCCTGCATCTCGGATTCCAGAGAGCCTTTATAAGACAAAAGCTGCCCCGCCGTGTCGATATGGTTGCGGCAGAGCAGCCTTGTTTCGTTTGTGATGGCTTCCATCTTCAGCAAGTCATCTTTCAGAAGATAGTGAAGCCTTGCATAGTTCTGTTGTTTCTTCTTTGGCAGGATGCCGAGCTTGTAGCAGTAGTGGAGATACAGCCCACGCAAGCCGCCGATTTTCTTTGCGTCTTTCAGAGAGCCACGGACACGGTACACTTTGACCTGCGGCTGTTCTCTGGAAAAGTTCTGGAATTTGACCGCATAGGAATTTTCCCTTATGCGTTCCGTTATCCGCTCATTGGTGTAGTCCCCGCCGAGCTTGTAGAGCCGCTTCGGTCTTTGCCATCCCTTGCCGATTATCGTCCAGTATTTTCGGTTGGGGTCAAAATTGATGCGGTATCCCATTTCCGACAACTGGCGGTCAAAGTCTTTCAGCGTGAACGATTTTGAGATGGCTTCGTCCACCGCCTGCCGTGCCACGCTGTCCCTCGTAGGCAGACCGTTTTTCTCGGCTTGGCAGAGGACATAGGGCTTCTTCCTGCCGCTTGGATGTTCGATGACCGATAAGGAATACTCACGGCACAATTCATCCGAACGCTGACGGAGCAGCCGCAGGTTCTTCTTGTTGTCGTGGTAATGCCTGCCGTCAATATAGGAAACAGAGTTGACGACAAAGTGGTTGTGCAGGCATTCCGTGTTCAGATGTGTCGCCACGATTACTTGAAACCTTTCTCCCCACATCTTCTCCGCCAGCTTCACGCCGACCTCATGGGCAACCTCTGGTGTGACCTCGCCATGCTTGAAGCTCTGGAAGCCGTGGTAGCAGACAATCTCGCTCTGGTCGTTCCATTGGGCTTTTGCCATCATCATCTCGTCCCTTGCGGTGGCAGGGTCGCAGTTTACGCCCGTGACGAAAAACTGCCGCTCGGTCTTGTCGCCGTTGGTGGCGTACTTCATCACGTCACCCATCGCCTGCAAGTCCGCATCCGTATATTTGGGGTTGGCGGTCTTCTCTGGATTCTCGGCATAGTCGATGGGGTGGTCGAGCCTGCCCTTTACGTCCCATATCTCGCAGACCGCCATCAGCCAGACATCTTCCTCGGCACAAGGTAGCACTTGCCCACGTCCAGACGGAAGTCCCGCCAACGCTTGGCTTCGTCATAGAGCATCGGCGTGTCCACAAAGTTTAGGGCGTTCGCTTTTGCCGCAAGCTGGTTGATGCGGTTGCCGATGGCGGACAGCTCCCGCATGATTTTATAAAACTCTGGGTCTGGCTTCTCGCACAGGCGGTAGCCCATGACCATCGACTGGAGCAGGGCTTGTCTGGAATGCCCCGCCCGCTCTGCAAGGGAGCAGAGGTATTCAGCTTCTTCCTCGGTCAGTCGGAACAGTATCTGCACGTTTCGTTTCCGCATCCAAATCCCCCTTTCCCTCGGAGAGCCTGTTAATCTGCAGCACGCACATACACGCCACGCCGAACATCCCTCCGAGCGTTGTGCCGAGAGCGAAGAACAATAAATCTCTCATCCTTAAAAACTCCTTTCTTCCTGCCGCACTCTGGCGGCGGTCTTTTCCACGGGGTATTAGGGGAGCTTTCCCCTAACAAGCGAATTTTGTTTCCATCGGAAGATGGATAACCAAATTCAGTGCTTGGTAAGACGTGTCTTTAATCCCCGCCCTTATGACAGCATCCTTTACACACCGTTCCAAAGCACGGACAGCCCGAACAGCAGCCGTCCTCAAAATCCTCTCCCTCGGATTCGCTTTCTTCCCCTGCGTCCTCCATAGGGGCGTTAATCTCGGCTTCGCCGCAGACAAAATCCCCGTCGGAAAACTTCACAAGGTCGGTGTCAAACAGGACGGTCTTTAACTTCTCCGCCGCCTGTTCAGGGCTGTCGGCATGGATGGAAACGGTCTTTGCATAGTGGGCGACAAGGGTCACTTCATAATTCTTCAATCGGTCTTTCCTCCCTTTCGGTCTGAAATTTTATTGTAGTTACAGTCATTTCTGTCAAAAAAATCTTTACGCAGTCAGCGGGCATCCCTCCTTTCACGGCTCGATTTCTGCCTTGAAATCCCCAGATAGGACATTAAAAAATCGTTGAAGTCCTTGCCGGCTGGCGGCGGTTCATCAACGATTCGGTAGTCTTTCTGTAATAATTCTTTCAAAGCTGCGGTGCATAGCCGACCTGCTTTGTCCTTATCCAAATGCAGAAAAATGGTCTTGATTTGCGGGTTTGCTTTCAAAAAAGTCGTGAGAGCAACGGGGATTTTGCTTTCTTTTAACTCTTTCTTCGGCTGATATACGCCCGACAGGGAGAGAAGATTTTCCGTTTTATAATCCCTGCCCTCACATTTTAAATAGGTGGCGTAGGAGAGTAAATCAATGGCGGCTTCAAATAAATGCACGGTGTCGGTCGGCTCTTTTGCCAGAAGCCGAAACGAGTACCGCTTATCGCTGCCCGATGCGTCACGCTTGAAGCTCCCCATCGTGCCACGGCAGGCGGCGTACTTTGGTGTTCCGCTTTCATCTTTCCCGATAAAAACAGCGTTGTGGTAGTCGGCACTCTCGAAAATAATCCCCTCGGCAATGCACTCTTGGATAATCTGGTAGTCAATGCCACGACCGAAAAGATATTCTGTCACCCTGTCACAATTTTTGTTCTTCGGCGGCAGGAGCAGCACTTTTGGCTCGTCTTTCTTCACGGCAGGGGGCGGCGGTTTCCAGTCCGCCATCGTCTGCCCCGTGAGGGTTTCCACGGCTTCCACAAAGCCGTATTCCTTGACTTTCATCAGATAGTCAAGAGCGGAATAGCCGCCGAAGCCCCTCGACCACCAGTACCATTTGCCGTTGGAAATCTTTAGGCTGTCATGCTCGGCGGTACAGTAGACGTTCGTCGCGCCTTTGACTTTGACAAGATTGCTCGGCTCGTAGGCTCTAAGATAGGAGAGCAAATCTATCTGCCTTGCCTGCTCAAGCACGTCTGGGGCAATCTGCACATAGGGTTTAGATGTCCTCATTCAAATAAAAATCACCTCCAGAAATAGAATTAGCCGAGGGTTTTCGTAAATGAAAACCTCTCGGCTATGTAGATGGGTTTTTATTTCTTTCTAGACATAATTAACTCTATTATTTCATCAACAATGCTTTCTACATCACGGTCATCTGTTTTTATCCATATTGCATCCTTAAAATTCTCCTCCATAAAGGATAGATTATTTCTTAAATTGGCAAGAGCGAATACTTTATCATCATGTTTTCTCTTATCATCATTTTGGATTCGTACTTTTATCGTTTCTTCATCTGCCATAAGAATAATATGCAATAAATCATCGTATTTTTCGGACAGATAATCAAAAACTATATTCTTACATGCTTTATCTGTTATCGCTGTGTCAACGATTAGCATTTTATGTGCTTTTTCTTCAATTATTTTCCTAAATTCTTCGCAGTATTGTATATCAAACAGGGATGCTCCTTCTATATCTGAGTATGAATTATCACTCTCTTTTGGATTCTTAAGTATCTTTCCCATAATGGTATTGCTGTAATTATCCAGTTCTAATAATTCAACATCAGCAGCAGAAAGCCTCTCTTTCAATCTTCCTGATATATCTGTTTTACCAACGCAATAAGTTCCGTTAATCCAAATAATCATATAAAACCTCCTCAAAATCGACTGATGAAACACATTCTAAACTACATCTAAGAGATTTTTATTCCTTATTTTTTATGATGATAGAATATGTGTTCTTTTTCGCTTTTTATTTCAAACTAAACCACTTTTTGAAATCTGTCAACTACATTTATAATTTTTTTATAATTAAAAAAGACTTATCATTATAATTGACTATGTAAAAGACGGCATCAGCACTCACGCTGACACCGCCCTTTTCTCGGTCAGTCCGTTATAAAATCCCTGCCTTTTTCAGATACCCCACGCTGTCATAGCAGCCACGGAAGTAAACCGACTGCATCTCCATATCCGTAAGTTTGTTCCTAAGCTCCATCACTTTAATCAGTGCGGCACATTCTTCCTCGGTCAGTTCCTCCGCCGTTTCCGTGTCAAACACGCCTAAGACTTTCGGATATTTCCCATACAAGCCCTCAATCTCGGCTCTTATGGCACGGTATTCCTCGTTTTCTCTGGACAGTTTTGCCACGACAGAGCCGAGGTATTCATTGAAGACATTGCTGTGTGCATCTACAAAAGTTTCAAATCTGAACGCATCAGACATTCTTCTTCACCTCCGATTTTTTCTAATCGTCCTTATTATAATACCCCAAAATCAGCAGTACAAATGTGCAAACTGGATTTACCGCTCCCTGTCCGTGCATTTTTTCTCTGGCTGCTCATCGTTCTGCTCTGGCTCATCGTCAATAACAGAGTTGTCTTTTTCATTCAGATTCAGTTCGATATTGAGGGCATTAAGCCGCTCCGTCTTTTCTTTCAGCTCATTTTCAAAGGCAAACGGTTTCTTCACTTCCTCTTTTGCGGTTTCAAGCTGTGCGGTGGTTTCCTCCTTTCTCGTCTTGGCGGCTTCCAGTCTGGCGGGGAGCTTGGCAATCTCATTCTCGATTCGGGTCAGATTGCCGAGGGCATCCGTTCCTAAATCTACCTTATATTTTCTCATTCCGCAGAGGTTCAGACAATAGTGAGCATTGACGGTATCATAGAAAACCTCCATCTGAAAGCCACGGTAACTGCCGATTTGTATCGGCTGTGACAGCGGGTTTTCCTTGCAGATGGCAAGCAGCATCCCGCCTGCGTCCGCTTTTTCTTTGTAGGTCACGCCGTTTAAGGTCATCGGGCAGAACTTATCCTCGCCCTGCGGCATATGCTGGCTGGCAATTTTGGCATCATTCCCATAGCCTATAATGCGTTCCCCATACTCCTTAATCTCCTGCGGGTAGTGCTTCAGTATCCTGTCCTCAAGGTCGTAATGCTCGGAAAGGTAGCTCTGCTTCAAGACTTTCAGCTTCGCCACCTGCATATCCAAATCCATTTTTTCCTTGAAACGCTCGTCGCCCGTGGCAAGCATTTTCACCTCCGCAAAAGAGAGGGCGACTTCATCCACGTCCTCGGCAGAACGCACGGGGCTTTTGCTCGTCATTATCTGGCTGATAAATTTCTGCTTTCCCTCCACGAGCTGATAGAGGTACGCATCAAATGTCTGCTCCGTCACATAGCGGTAGACTTCCACCTCTGGAAACATATTGCCCTGCCTTTCCAGACGACCTTGACGCTGTTCCAAGCACGACGGCTTCCACGGGCAGTCGAGGTTATGGATGGCAATCAATCTGTCCTGCACGTTTGTACCTGCGCCCATCTTCTGGGTAGAGCCAAACAATACACGCACCTCGCCGCTCCTTACCTTTGCGAACAGCTCTTTTTTCTGTGCGTCGGTATTCGCTTCATGGATGAAACGCACCTGCTCCGCAGGGATGCCACGCCGTATTAATTTTTCCCTCATGTCGTCGTAGACGTTGAACATGCCGTCATTTTTCGGTGTGCTGAGGTCGCAAAACAATAATTGCGCCGCCTTTGTGTCGGCGTGTCCCTCCCAGATGCGGTACATATTTTCCACGCAGGCGTTGACTTTGCTGTTCGGGTCGTCTGGCAGCATCGGGTCAATCAATCTCTGGTCTAGGGCAAGCTGCCGCCCGTCGTTTGTCACTTTGAGCATATTATCTGTTTGTGGTTTTACCAGTCTTGCACGGATTTTCTCTGCCCGCTTCGCAAGCCCCGCCACCATTTCCGTCTGGATTTGGCTCGGCTTTGTCTTGATATTATGGTAATTGACCTTTGGCACGGGCAGCTTTAGCATATCGGCGGTCTGGATGTCCGCAACCTCACGGAACATCTGCATCAGTTCTGGCAGGTTGTAGAACTTCGCAAACCTCGTCTTGGCTCGGTAATTCGTCCCCTCTGGGGCGAGTTCCAGAGCCGTGACTGTTTCGCCGAACGTGGAAGCCCAACTGTCAAAATGCTGCAACCCGTTCCTTGCGAGGGTATCATACTGCAAGTACCTCTGTACGGAATACATCTCGACCATCGAGTTACTTATGGGCGTCCCCGTTGCGAAAACCACGCCACGGTTGCCCGTGATTTCGTCCAGATAACGGCATTTCATAAACAAATCGCTTGACTTCTGGGCTTCGGTCTGGGCGATGCCGCCCACGTTCCGCATCTTAGTGTAAAGGTAAAGGTTCTTATAAAAATGGCTCTCATCTATAAAGAGCCTGTCTATGCCCAGTTCCTCGAAGTTTATCACGCTGTCTTTCCGTTTGGTGTCGTTTAATTTATCGAGCTTTGCCTTAATCGCTTTCCTCGTTTTCATGAGCTGCTTGACCGTGAACTGCTCCCCGTGGGATGCCTGCACGTCGTCAATGCCACGCTCAATATCGTCAAGCTGGCGCATGAGCTGTTCCCTCTGGCGTTCCTCGCTGATGGGGATTTTCTCGAACTGGCTATGCCCGATAATCACCGCATCATACGCCCCCGTCGCAATCCTGCCGCAGAATTTCTTGCGGTTTCCCGTTTCAAAATCCCGCTTGGTCGTGACAAGGATGTTCGCACTTGGGTAGAGCCTTAAATATTCCGATGCCCACTGCCCGACAAGGTGGTTTGGCACGACAAACATGGATTTCTGGCATAAGCCGAGCCGCTTGCTTTCCTGCGCTGCGGCGACCATCTCAAAGGTTTTTCCCGCCCCTACCTTGTGTGCAAGGAGCGTGTTGCCGCCGTAAAGGATATGGGCAATCGCATTGACTTGATGCGGTCTTAGCTGAATCTCTGGGCTGATGCCGCCAAATGTGATATGGCTTCCGTCATATTCACGGGGGCGGATAGAATTAAATGTGTCATTATAATAGCGTACAAGACGGTTTCTCCGCTCTGGGTCTTTCCAAATCCAGTCCTGAAACGCCTGCTTTATCACCTCCTGCTTTGCCTGCGCCGCTGTGGTTTCCTTATGGTTCAGAACCGCTTTCTTATTGTTGTGTTCGTCATAAACATAGTCAAAGATACGGGTGTCACGGAGATTCAAAGTGTCCTCCATGATGCGGTAGGCACTTGCCCGCTTCGTGCCGTAAGTGCTGTCCGCCTTGACGTTCCCCACGTCGGAACTTTTATTCTCAATAAACCAGTCGCCGTTATATGCCGTGTAGCGTACTTGCAGCCTGCCCGCCGCATAGCTTGACGGCGTTAAAAGCTCCACCATGAACTGCTGTATATCCTCCTGCGGTATCCACGTCGTACCCAGACGGACGGAGATTTCGCTTGCGGGCAAATCCTTTGGGATGACCTTTTCCAGTGCCGCCACGTTGACCGCAAGCTCTGGGTCTGACTTTGCCGCTATCTCTGCAATTTTCAGTTTCTCCCGCACATTCCCCGATAAATACTCGTCTGCGGTCACATACCTTGCAGGCTCGGAAGACGGCACTTTGTAGATAACGCCCTGCAATTCCTTAATGATTTCTTCCTCCGACCTGCAGGTAAGCCGTGCCATATAGGATAAATCGACACGGGCTTTCTCCCCGATGGAGAGGGCAAGTGCTTCACTCGCCGTTTCCACAAAGGTCACTTCACGGTGGGGCTTTATCGTCCGCTTCGTGAACATATCCGCCTTGCGTTTGAATTTCCCCTCATCGTCAAGCACTTCCAGAGAACATAAAAGGAAGTAGCTCTCGTCTGCCGCAAAAGCGAGGTAGTTCCCCCTGCTGTTGATTAAGCCGTACTTTTTGGTAAAGGCATCGTATAATCGGTTTAGGTTTTCCTGCTCGGTCTGTATCATTTCCTCTGGGCAGTCGTCGGTCTGGTACTGGATGAGCTTCCTCACGCAGTCACGGATTTCCAACAGCCCCTTGATGCGGTTCTCCGCCGTCACGGACACGTTTGCAGGGGTCATCCCGTTATTCTCTCGGAAATAGACCTTTCCTCCCACAAGGGCAAAAGAGAAGTTCCGCACGTTCGGGTCGGCGGGGATGGCTTTCTCCTGCTCATCGGAGATACGGTCAACCTCATTTTCAATCTCTGGGATTTCGCCGTTTATCCGCTGCATGGCTTCATGGAGAAGCCCCGCAAACGGCACGTCTGGGTAGGCTTTGCAAACGCTGTCCATGCCGAACCTTGTGCTTTCCATCCTCATCTCGCCAAGCACCATCTCTGGATGCTGGACAAAATAGCTGTTCATCGTGACGCCGTTTTCATCCGTGTCAAGATTTATCCACTCTGGCTCAATATCCATGATGCGGTCACGTTTCTGTAAAATAAGGATATCGCTCGTGACCTCCGTGCCTGCGTTTGCCCGAAACGTGTTGTCTGGCAGACGGACAGCCCCTAAAAGCTCGGCTCTCTGTGCGATATACTTCCGCACGTCTGGGCTTGCCTTGTCCATCGTACCTTTAGAGGTGATGAACATCACAACGCCGCCTGCCCGCACCTTGTCCAGTGCCTTTGCAATAAAATAATCATGGATTAAAAACTTCTGGGCGTTATAGCGGCTGTCGTTGACTTTGAACTCCCCGAACGGGATGTTGCCAAGCACCACGTCAAAATGGCTGTCTGGGAGCTTTGTTTCCTCAAACCCCTCAATGGCGATGCTGGCTTTCTGGTAGAGCTGCTTCGCAATCCTGCCCGATAACGGGTCAATCTCAATGCCGTGCAGCTTTGATTTCTCCATGCTGTCGGGCAGCAATCCTAAAAAATTGCCCGTACCGCAGGACGGCTCTAAAATGTTCCCCTGCGAAAATCCCAGACGGTCAAGTGCTTCATACATTGCCTTAATGACAACAGGCGGCGTATAAAAAGCGGTCAGTGTGGATTCCATAGCGGCATGGTATTCTTCATCGGAGAGTGCTGCTTTTAATTCTTTATATTCGTTCTCCCAAGCCGCATTGTTGCTGTCAAACGCCATCGACAGACCGCCCCACCCGACATACTTTGCAAGGGTTTCCTGTTCTTCGGGCGTGGCAAGGCGGTTTTCTATCTGAAGGTCATGGAGAAGCCTTATTGCGGACATGTTGTTGCGGAACTTCTCTTTTGCGCCGCCAACGCCTAAATTATCGTCGGTAATGCGGTAGTTGCGGCGGTCAGCGGAGATGGCAGGGGCGGACGGTTTCGCCGTAACGGGCGTTTCCCTCGGCTGCCCATGCTCTGGCTCGTCAAAACGTATCTTCTCCACCACAATGTCATAAGGAAGCCCATTCTCCACGGCGGGGTATTCCGCCACGGTTTCCGTAGTCACCTCTGTGGGAGATTGTGTTTTTTCTTCGGGCTGTAGTTCTTTTTCTGCCTGCTCCAAGAGCCTGCGGACATAGCCGACTTTCTCCACACGGTTTATCGGGAAGCCCACGCTGCTCTGAAATGTGATGTCACGCATGGAAACGTCGCCGCTGATTTTCCCGACGCTCTCGATAAGATAACGGCGGTTGTCAATCATAAGCTCTTTGCCGATAAGGTCAGAATTATCCTGCATTCCATCTGTTCCAGACGGGGCAGGCTCTAATTTCTGCTGTTCCTTACGCTGTGCGTCTTTCGCCGCAAATAGCTCCGTGATATGCTCCGCACTGTTTAAGGTGTCGGCGTATTCCTGCGCTCCTTCCTCGGTTTCAAAAGTCTGGTAGATGCCGCCTACGTCATAGTATCGGTCGGCACTGTCCTCTGGGGCTTGGTTATTCTGTATGATAAACGGGTCGGCAAAAGCGTCGGAAGTCTGCTCTACCGTGTAGTGCGGGGTTTGCTCTATGGCATCAGAACTAATATCTGGGCTTGGGTTTTCAGCCGCCTTTGTGTTTTCCTCCCAATAAAACGGCTCAAGCTGTTCCTCCGTCAAGGACACTAAATCGTGGTAATACAGATTGGAAAGTGCGTTCTGGATAAGGTCGGCAAGGTCGTTGTATTGCGTATATTCTGCAAGAACGCCGTCCACATACGTTTCCATACGGTACTGCAAGAGGTTGACGGATGCCTGTATCCCATGCAAGCCGTCCTCGGTATTCTGAAAGGCAATCTTGACGTTGGACAAATCCGTATAGTCCACTTCTGCGTCACCGCCAAACTCCGCATCGCAGTATGCGTCAATGCAGCCTTTCGCCTGTTCCAATAGTTCTTCCTCGGCAGGTTCTTTCCTCCTGTGAAACCAGTCCTCCTCGGTAGCCATTATATCGCCAAGCCGCTTTTCATCCTCTGTGGTCAGCTCGGTGTTCCGCTCCAAGAACGGGATTAACACGTCACGCCCCAGACGCAGGGATTCCATTTTCTCTCGGTAGTAATCTTCCCCCTGCCGTTTCCATTCTGGGATAAACGGGCAGTTGGGGGAGAGGGAATATTCATAGAAATTTCGGATATGGGCGATTAAATCCCCCTCGCCGTCGCCGATGTCAAACCGCCCCTCATAGTTAAATTCCTCGCCACCGATGACGGCATGGATTTCAAAATCTGTCTTGTGATACCAGCCGACATGGTTCTCCTCATTCTCCCTTTCCCGATGCTGCTTTTCGTCCAGAACGCCGAGCAGCTTATTTCCCAGGGCGAAACCCAAATCCGTAAATCGGTCGTTCAGCTCCTTATCATAAAAGACGGGATGCTCGGAGAAGCCGATTGAGAGGGTGATGCTGTCAGGCTTTTCCTCGGCAAGTGTTTCTGTTTTCTGGCTCTCGGTAATGACCGTTTTCAGATGGTCGTTGGCAGGGTTCTCCTTTAGCTTTTCTTCAAAGTCGGCTCGGCTGAACTCCTTTCCAAACAACGGGAACTCCGCATTTCGTATAGAAACGGCGTTCTCATCAAAGGCGATGACCTCATATTTGTCCGCCCCGATATACACCACGTCGCCCTCGTGATAAACGTAACGGAGAGGGTACAGCTCCGTAAGCTCCTGCGAGAAACGCCACGCATTGCTGCGGCTGTAAACGCTGGCTGTCTTTTTCTGCACAAGGGAGAGGAAGTCTAACATCTCCTGCACGTTGTCGGGATGCTGCAATGTCTGTTCCATAAGGTCGGCGGGCATATCCGCAAAATCCCTGCATCCAATTACGCCCAACAAATCTTTCTCATAGCCGTCCAAGTCACGGATAAAGTCGGAGAGCCGCAGGGCGAGCGTGTCCCGCTTGTCCGCAGGGGGCAGCTCCCTTTTTTCCTCAATAAAACGCTGCCTTGCAAGTTTCCTCTGGGTGTCGATTTCATACTGTGGGGCAGACACGCTTTCCAGATAGTCGGCATAGTGGTCTTTCTCTTTGGGATTGAGGTAGCGGTTATCCTTAACCAGCTCACGCAGCCGTTTTTCCGCTTTCGACCAGCTCAAAACAAGGTCGTGTTCGGTGGAGATGCCGTCACGGTCAATGGAGATGCCTTTGCCGCTGTACCACACATACCCCTCCGTGCCGTCTGAAAAATCAACAAAAAAGCCGCCCGTGCCGTATTCCCTTTTCAGAAAATCAATGTTCTTCTTTTTATCTTCCTGCTTCTGGAACTGATGATAAATACGGTATTTCCCGTTGGCAACGCTGTTCCCTTTTACAAGGACGGCATCAATGTCCTCCTGTGAAACGGCAAAAGCAGAGGCTTTTTCGTCCTCTGCTTCAGCAATCATTTCAATCTGTTCGTCTACGGTCGGGAGATTGGCGGCAACTTCTTCCTCATTGGCAACGCTGCCCTTTTCATCTTCCGTCTGTTTCTCTGGCTCTATTGTCTGTGCCTTATCTGTTTTTTCTTCCTGCCTGCCGCCGTCCGACTGCGGCTCTGGTTCTGAATTTCCTAATTGAAAATCAGCTCGTCCAGTATCACTTCCTCCGCTTGGCTGCGGATGCTGTTCATCATGCCGAGCCACTGCATCGGGGCTTTCTCTTTCAGCTCCTCCGTCACTCCCTGCTCTTTGGCTAACTGCTTCGTCAGAAGCTCTAACCTCTGCAACGCCGTCTGCTCGGTCTGGTGTAAGTGTTCGTTCAGCCTGCCTGCTGTCAGCAGATTGAGATACGTCACCCTCCTGTGGTTTTCCAGATAATCCCTGTGCATCAAAGCGTACCTGCCAAGCGGAAGCTCTGGCTCTGTCGGTAATGTCAGGTCGGGTATAAGGTAGTCCGCCTGTTTCGTGTAGGTGATTTCGCCCATTATCTTCACTCCTTTCGGGTTGTTTCCTGCCTTTATCATACTGGCTTGCGATGTTCCTTGCAAATGTGCGGTTCTGACCTCTAGTTTCGATTTGCACATTTCGGACTGCCGCAGAGATTTCCCGCAACGCCATCTCGGAAATGTCGCTCGTGGCGATGCCGATGGCATTCAGCGTCTGGGGCGTGTTGAAATTTATAATCTCCGCAAAATCCTCACGCTCAAAATATCCGCCCGCATCCAGACCGCAGCGGGAGAGAAGCATATAAGCGACGCTGTTTGCGGCAAGCCGCCTGTAAATCACTTCTATATTATAGTCGTCCAGTTCCTCCAAAAAGCTGTCTTTCGTGCAGCCCTTTAGCTGTGAGAGGTAATCGGGTAAATTGTCCTCCACGGCGTTCTCCGCCGTCCCTATTAAAAATGTGGCAAAATCGCCGCCCTCCGTGCCGCCGAACCTGTCCGCAAGCCGCTCCATGACGGGCTGCTCGTACCGCTTATCCATCTGCCATATCGGGACGGCTCGGCTGCCGTAGTAGCCCTCATGGGTGTCGGAAACGTCAAAATAATATTTCAGCGTGTTCCTGCGCCCTTTCGGGTCAAAGACCGCTATGCCTTTGCTGTCTTTATTTACCCACCTTTTAAAGAGCCTGTTCCATGTGCCAATCTCGGCGACTGCCGTGGCATCGGGGCGTTGGGCGTAGATTAAGAGCTGCTCGTCAAAGCGGCACTTGTAATTGTGGCAGGCAGAGGATAAAAAGCCCTGCCAAGCCTGCGGGTTCTTTGCGACCGCCATCCCCGTGCGGCGGTACAGCTCTGTAATAAGCTGGTACTTTGCAGCCATAGGCTCACACCTCCTTATCGTTCCAAATCTCTGTTTTTCTGCTTCCTGTCGTATTCCCCGCACCGCTCGGCGATTTCGGAATACATCTTATCCCGCATGTCCCGCTCATAGGCTCGGTATTCCTTTGCCTTTTCCGTGGGCTTGTACCAGACGCTGTTCTGGTCGGCTTCGTCCATCTGCCCGTAGCGGTCGTCTATCTTATCCATATACTTCTTGTAGATGGCATGGGCGGCGGGGGCATCCTTTGCATAGCGGTAACGGACAAGGCTCTTATGCGTCCCACGAAGCTCGGCATACTCGTAGAGCATACGGATGACCTCACGGTCAAGCCCTTTCTGCCCCTCGGCATCGTAGATTTCCGACAATCCCTTACATCTCCATGAATGGTACGGAGAAGTGTCGTTGGAGCTGTGGGAAGATACATACACGCCGTCTTTCTTTACCGTGATGCGGTTGATTAGCTCCGTACTCATTCCTTATCACCACCCGACAAAACAATCTGTTCCATAAAAATATCAATCCTCCTGTTGTCCATGCCCGCCTTTAGGCAGGGGCATAGCTGATTTTGTTTTGTTCCATCCTCCGTGCAAACTCCCAAACGGCATACCTTACGCCGTCAATCTCTGCATGGGTTTCATCCAGATAGCGGCAGACGGCAAAATAATCCTCCCCGTTCCCGTAAAGCATACGGATGATTCCGCCATCGGGGACAGAAAAAAGCGTCCTGCCTTTGCTGTCCGTCATGCAGACCTGCCTTGCTGCTCTCACTCCGTGCCACCTCCCAGAAAAGAAATGACCTTGTTCCCCTTGATACTTTTTTGCAGCTCGTTGATGAGCGTGATGTCCGCTACCGTGATGCCCTGCATGGAGAGAATGTCGTCCATTGTCATGGCGGCGATGGCTTTTTCTTCGGTAAAGCCCGCTTCAAATATCTTATTTAAAACCTTAACGGCTTTCTGGTTGACTGCCATGTCCCATACCTCCTATCGCTCATGGTCTTTGTGCTTCGGAGCTTTCTGCGCCGCCTGCGGCTCTTGCGGCTTCGGCTCGCAGCTATGCCCGTTCCTTTCCATACGCTCGGCAAACTCGCAGATGTGGTAAAGATTACTGCCCACTTCGGTATGGCATTCGTCAATGAAACGGCAGCTCTTTTCCGCCTTTTCTCCCCAATCATAAGTGATAATGATTTTCCCGCCGTCTGGGATGCGGAACTTCTCTTTATAATGTGGGTCGATAAAGCGGATTCCCTGCTCTGCTTTTGCCATATGCTTATCAAGCCATTCTTTCACATAGCAGTAGCAGTAAAAGTTATAGTCGACTTTTGTCGGGTTGCAGCGGAGCAGGAAAGCGTGCCTGTCGGTGTCCACACGGAAGCCGTACTCGGTACAGTAATTACCCTTAAAGGCACTTTCGGGATTCTCCCTCGCAAATGCCGCCATGTCATAGCGGTTGTGCAGAAGTCCCTTATCTTCACGCAGGGTATTGATAACTTCGTCCAGCCCTGCCTTAAATTCATCGGTTTTCCATTGCCCCCTCGTATCCGTCCAAGAAGTATAAAAGCCATATCCAGAGGGGGCAAAATCACCTCGGAGATGTCCAATACATCCCGTCTGCCCCTCAAGCTGCATACTCTGGGCATAAGTGTATTTCTGTTCTGGCTGCGTCAAAGCCCGTATCTCCATCAGCGTTCCTCCCTGCTCTTTGATTTTTTCGCCTTTTCCTGCGACTGGATTTTTGCAAGTGCTTCCTTTGCCCAGACGGGCATCTTCTCTGGCTTGATTTCCCCAAGCACGTCGCACCTTTCCCATCGGGCGTGCTTTCCGTCCGCAAGGGAAGTGCCGAACACCGCCTGCCCCCTGCCACCCATTGCACCGTGACCGCCGTCCGCAAGTACAAGCTGATAGGCAGAATGCCGATATTCATGGCGGTTGACCTCGGCATTGATGACAACGACCTTTCCCACAATGCTGCCGCATTTGTCGTCTGGGATGCAGTCGTCTATGGTAAACGGGGTCATGTCAAACTTGAACTGTTCCTGCTCGGCTCTTACACTTTCTATCTGTTCCTGCACCCTGTCGGTAAACATCTGCATGGCTTCCAGATAGTCGTCAGAGCCGACCGCATCCGTCACCCATTCTGCGGACAGCGGGTTGTCGTAAGTGCAGTAACAGACAAGAAATGGGTATTCCTCTTTCTCATCTATGCCGAACACGACTTCCTTTTTGCCGATGTGGATGCTCTGCATGACCTCGTAGGAGCTAATCATCCGCTTTTCTTCATTCTCCATCTGGCTTCTCCTTTCTTTGCTTTTTTTCTCTCTGCCAGTCTAAAATCTTTCGGATGCAGACGTCGCAGAAGATAACACGGCTGTCCTTATATCGGGGGTAAGGACAGTCCGTGCAGTCATATTTCTTGTTATTTTCATTGTTTCCCGTGCTACCGCTCACGCCCATCGTGCTGCTTCGCCTTTTTATCGTGCTGTTGATTGTACGGCATCTGGCACTCCGACTGGTAGCGTTCGTTCAGCTTTTCCCTTGCCGCTTCAAGGGTATTGCAGTAGCAGCCCCAATAATAGTTGTCGCCGCCCTTGCAGTACCAGCATACATAAGGGTTCGGGGCTTTCGGGTGATGCCCGATGACAAGCTCCGTGTTCCCGATAGTGCAGCTCTCTATGATTTCATAGCCCTGATTGGAGCGTGTTCCACCGTCCATAGGCGTTCCTCCTCTCTTTAAATTTTTTATTCACTTCAAGATTCTTTGGCATATCTGCGGTATGCCTTTTCCCCTTTAGCTCTGATTTTCTGCATCCGCACGTTCCCTAAAAGCTCTGGGCATTTCTCCTGCAATTTGCGGCGTGTCCTGCCCACGCTCTCAAAGCTCGGCAAGCCAAGCTCCTTATGGTTCAAAAGTATCTGGGCAAGCGGCATAGCCCCCGCATCTTTCAGATAAAGGTTACAGAGGGCAAGGTACAGCACCATGTCGTCATTTCTGGCGTCCTTATTCTCTTGCAGGACAGACTTCACTTTCCCCTCTATGGTTTTCAGATTTTCCATATCTACCTCCATACATGGAAAGAGGGCGGTATCTTTCAACCGCCCCAATCCACATCAGTAAAATATTTCTCAACTTATTTCCTGCGGATATGCAGCCACGCAGCCGCACCGCCGATAAACGCCACAAGCACAATAGCGATGATGGTTTTTCCTCTCATCCTGCTTAGTCCTCCTTTTTCTTTCTCCCGCACTGGTATCCTGCAAATCCGAAGATTCCCGCACCGACTGTAAATGCCGCCGCAAGGCTCACCCACAAGCCGAGGTTAAAATCGTCGCCCGTTTTCGGGGTGTCACGCAGCTCGTTGTGCATGGTTACGGTTGCCGTTTCATCCGTCTTGATGGTCACTTTCTGGTCGGCGGGCAGGATATAGCCAGAGGATGCCTTGTCGCTGACCTCGGACACGGTGTACTCGCCGATACGCAAGCCGTGAATGGCGATTTCACCGTTTTTATCGGTCTTGAATGTCTGGTCGTAATCTTTGCCAATCACTCGGAAAGAGAAGCCCTCCACTTTTCCGTCAGAGGAAGTCTTGACGATTTTAAGGCTTCCTTTCTGTGCTTCATTTAAAAATCCTTTGCCTGCTTCATTTTCCACGTTGTAGGTCTTGCCGTTTTCCTCGATGGATACGGGATAGACGTTCTCATCAAGCACAAAGCCTGTCGGGGCGGCTTTCTCACGGACAATATACTTGCCGTATCTGAGGTCGTTCATCTGATAAACGCCTTTCTCCACCTCGCCCATCTCGCCGAGAAGTTCATCTTTTTTATCCAGTTTTCCATCTTCGTTTGTATCCGAGTAAATTTCAAATACCGCACCTGTGAGCTTGTTGTCGGGATAGTCCTTGTCTACCTTAGTCAGAGCAATATTTCCCGTAATGAAGTAATTGACAAGCTCAATCTCCACAACTTCGTCAACCCCGCTGATTGTCACACTGATTTTTTCCTCGGAGAGTACATATCCTTTCGGGCTTTCGATTTCACGGATTGTCCATGTGCCATACGGAACTTCCCCAAAAGAAAAACTGCCGTCATCTTCAGATGTGGCAGTTGCGATTGCATTTTCCTTTGTATATTCTGTTGTGCCTGTCTTAAAGATGCCGATTAACGCACCGCCTAAATCTTCGCCGTCCTCGTTGGATTTCCTGCCGCTGACAGAGCCGTAAATCAGTTCGTTTTCAATGGCTTCACCCTCATTTGCCATGATATTCACAACGGCTGTTTCCTGCCCTGCATACTCGAAGTCAACAGGGTATTTCTCGTTGCTGACAAGGTAGGCGGCGTTTGTGCTGATTTCCTGCACATAATAGCTGCCCATCGGCAGGTCGCTGATTGCCTTTCCGTGACCGTTCTCGTCAAGGAAGATGACTTCAATCAATCCGTCAGCAGGGATAACAGAACCGTCGGCTGCGGTCAGTTCCTCGGCGGCATACAGACCGAACGTAACGTCTTTGATTTCGCCGTTATTGCCCACGCCGTATGCCTCGTCTATCTCAAGGGTTTTATTGAGGTCGATTTCCACACGCTGACGCTCATTGTAAAATTCCGTGCCTGTTTCCGTCACTTCGATTTCCTGCCCCGCATACACAAGCTCCACGGCATGGGCTTCATCATTCAGCACCATTCCATACGGGGCGGTCACTTCCCTTACCTCATACTTTCCGAGATAAAGCTCTTTTGATTCCGCCGTTCCATCTTCCCCTGTGGTAAGCGTGTCCACGACCTCGCCTTTCTCGGCTCTGACCGTGCCGTCTGTCGTGATGATGTCCTCGGCTGCGGTAATCTCGTAAACTGCACCCTCTAAATTATCCACGGCAAAAATCGGCTGGTACAGCCCCTTGTTTCCCGATACCCTGCTGAATACCTCGCCAGATTTTCCTACCGTGATTTTCCCTTTCTGCGCCACGTTGGAGCGTTCCACCTTTATAATAGTGATGCCGCTTTCCTCCTCGGAGTTTTCCTGCTCCACGTCAAAATAGACTGGCTCGGAGTCGAGGACATAGCCGTATGGGGCTTGCACTTCAACGAGGGAATATCCCTTGCCGTATTCCAAAGTCTGCGGCGTGATAAGCCCGCCGTCCGCTGTCGTGTAGAACGTGTCAATCTCCGTCACTTCGGGATAAGTGAATTTCATTGTTACAAGGTTTCCCTCTGGGTCGTAAATCTGGAAGCCTGCGCCCGCATACGGGATAGCCTTGCCCGTTTCTATATCCTTTTTCACAATCTTGATATAGCTCTCAAAATTGGCGTTGTTGATAAGGTAGCGGTAAGTCTGGCTGTCCTTGCAGATGAATACGTCAAAATCTTTCATCAGCTCCCGACCGTCCCATCCAGAAGTCTGGTGTACGGTATAGATGCCATACGGCATATCCTTTGTCTGGGCAAAGCCGTTCTCATCGCAGATAAGCGTGTCACGCTCGGCTTCCTCTGCCGCATCAAAGCTGCCTGCGGATTTTAAATATACTTCAAAGACAGCCCCCTCCTCTGGCGTTTCAATCTGGGTTTCGCCGTTGTCGGTGTGCTTGATGATGGCAATATTGCCTTTGATAACCTGCTCGTTTACGTCGTTCTTGATAGAATTATATTCCACGGTGTAAAGCTCTGGCTCTGCGCCTACATGGTGTACGGTCGTGTCTAAGAGATAGCCCTCGGACGGGGTAATCTCACGGACGCTCCAATCATTCCCGCAGATATAATATTTCGTTGTGAACTGCCCGTTTTCATCGGTGGTGTAAGTGTCAACCAGTTCCTCGCCCTTATAGATGCCGTAAACCGCACCTGCAAGGGTGGCGTCGCCCTGCGGCTTCTTTCCCGTTTCCACATCGGTCTTTAATACCGTGACATTGAATTTCTTCAAGATGTTGGTAAAGCTGCGTTTCGTGACCTTTTTCCACTCAATCGGGGCAGTCTGGGATGCAGGTACGACATAACGGATTGCCGTGTCCACTTCCTCAAGGGTGTACGGCGTGCTGCCACTGATAAGCACATTTTCAAACTTCGCAACGCCCTTTGCATTGGTAACGGCATATTCATCTACTGCAAGCCCGCTTAAAGACGTACCGTAAAGGTGGAACTTCACGCCCTCCACAAGATTGTCCTCGGATGTTTTCACAACCTCAAGGCTTCCACGCTTCAAGGTATTGCTGAACGTGACCGTAGAGGTTTTCCCGCCGATAATCGTCAAGGTCTGGGTTTTCTGCGGCTCATAACGGTCAATCGACTGCTCCGTGACGGTGTAAGTGCCAGGGAATAAGCCCTCCACCGTGATATTGCCATCTTTATCTGTTTTTACGGTTTTGTTGAAGCCGTCGCCCTTGATGGTAAAGGAAATCCCACCGACAACGCCGTCCTCGGAAGTCTTTTTCAGTGCAACCGTTCCTGTCGGCGTTTCCACGTTGATATACGCCGTCATGGTGTCCACGTTTTCCACGCCCGTGATAACATCCTGCAAGTTGGGGTCGCCGTAGGCAATCATCTTCGCACCACTGCTGACGGTCGGCGTGTTATTCCTTGTAGCGGTAATCCTCGCCTTGCCGTCAATCGCCTTTTTTGACGTGATGGTGAGCTTGTTCCCAGACTTGGACACTTTCACGCTGCTGTCGGAGCTGGTAAAGGAATACTCAGAGAGGGAATTATTTTTATCAGTCAGCGTCAAGCTGTACTTCCCATCCTTATAGGCAAGCTCCTTTGTAATATCCTTTTTGCCCGCCGACATAAAACTCGGAATCGTGCTGTGCCTTGTCATGAATGACACAATCTGGTCATAAGCCGTCCTTGCCCCGCTGTTTGCATAATTCGAGCCAAAGTGCAGGCTGTAAACGGTCGTGCTTGTCTGGCTGTAAGGGCTTGCTGCCTGTCTGCATCCCACGACGAACTCCCATACAAGTGTCTGCGTGGCAAGCCATTTCTCATCGTCGCTCCCAGACAGATTCCCGCTGTTGCCCTGATAGCCGTAGAGCAGGGCAAGCCCCACCGCCTTTTTCTGGTCTGCGGAGAGGGCGTTCCATGTGTTGGAAGATGCCTTTGCCAGCGTGTTGCCCGTTTTTAAGGGTACGCCCGGCTGAAGGCAGAACGCCGTTTCCCCGTCCACATACATGCGGTACTTATATTCACCCGTGCCGCCTGCGGTATGACCGCCGATGTTCGCACTGGAATTATATCTGATTGCGTTCCCTGCGCCGTCGTAGGTGTGGGTAAAGCTAATCGTGCCGATGTCGCCTGCTGCAAACGCTGTCGTGGCAGGGACGGCGGATAATGCCGTGACCGCAGCAAGGGCAAACGCCGCAGCCCTTTGAAATAATTTACGAATCTTCATTCATTACCTCCTGTTCGTTCTCATGTTGATAGTTGACTTTCTGGCAGAAAAAAAGCCGCCCATGTGGACAGCTTTTAATATTTCTTTTCTCGGATAGTTACTGGCAGTATCTAGGGGGAGAGGTGTGGAGAGGGGGAGGTTCAAAAAAATTTGCTATCCCCCAAAGGGCGGACTTCTCCCTCGGCGTTCCATGCCCAAATCCCTATTTTGCCCGTTTTACCTCTCGTGAGCCTTGTTCCGCTGCAAGTGGCGGTTGTAAAACTCCAACGCCTTTACGACAAAATCCGTTTCCTGCCCTCTGGGAATGGATTTCGGTATGAGCTTGGTTATCCGCTCGTCCTTAAAAGCGGGCTTCTCTTTCTGGTTCGGTTTTTCCTCCTGCATGATGCTCTGGATAACCTCATCCGTGAGTTTTCCCTCCTGCATGAACTTTTTCATCTTGATAGCCTGTGCAAGAGAGGGCGTGGCATCGTTGTAGCCCATCGCTTCAAGCAGGGTGTATTGCTGTTCCTCGGAAAGATAGGAAATTTCCACCGCAGGGCGGAAAGCAATCTGGTGTTCATCTACCATTTGCAGGATTTCGGGTACAAGCTCCGTTAGACGGATAAAGCGGCGTACCTGCTCGTGACTATCATCAGTTTTTGCCGCTATCTTTTCTCGGCTCGTCAACTTCTGCACCAGTGGTGCAGAAGTTAAATCTGTACGTTCACCCTGCCGTTTCATCGCTTCAAGTCGCATCTTATACGCAAAGGCTTTTTCACTCGGCAAGATGGTCGTTCTTTGGAGATTACTCTCAACCATGACAATAATCGCTTCGTCACGGGTCAGCTCCTTAACCTCGCATTTGAGCGTTTCAAGCCCCGCAAGCTCACAAGCCTTTTTCCGTCTGTGACCGCTGATAAGCTCATACCGCCCGTCCTCTTTTTGGCGGACTGTGGCAGGGGTCATCACGCCACTCCGCCTTACGCTGTCTACAAGCTGCTCCATATCCTCGTCCATCAAGACCTTGAACGGGTGGTCTGGAAACTCGTCAATCTCCGCAATCGGGATTTCCCTTATCTTGCTTAGATTCGCTTCCGCACGGCTCTCGTCCGTTTCAAAAAGGTCATCGTATGCGGTCAGTTCGATTTTGCTTCCTCTGCTTTTCGCCAAGCTCCGCCACCTCCTTTCCGAACTGCTCGTATGCGGCGGCTACCTTGCCGCCTTTGTCGTAGGCAAAAATGCTCTTTCCCTCTGCTGTGGCTTCCACGGCACGGATGGAGTGGGGTATCTGCGTGTCAAATACCTTGATTCTCTGCCCATAGGCACTCTTAACCGTTGCCGTAATTTCCTTAGAGATGTTCGTGCGTGGCATTACCATCGTCATAAGGATGCCGTCAATCCGCAGGTGCGGGTTGATTTGCCGTTTGACCTTAGACACGGAGCGAAGCAACAGCTCTAAGCCTTTGGCGGAAAGATAATGGGGCTGTGTCGGGATAACTACGCTGTCAGCAGCCGCAAGAGCGTTGATTGTCAGCATCCCCAAGCTCGGCATACAATCCACGAGGACTGTATCATAATTCTTTTTCACTTCATTGATGCAGGTTTTCAGTACGCTTTCACGGCTTATGGCGTTAATCAGCCTTACTTCCAGTCCCGACAGTTCAATGTTGGACGGGAGCAGGTCAACGCCCTCGTCATGGTGCAGGATGCTTCTGGAAACATCGACGGGGTTATCGTCAATGATATCCTGCATGATAGTGGAGAGCGTGTCGGGCAGGTCGTCTGGTCTGCTGTAACCGAGCGACATGGTTAAATTTGCCTGTGCATCGGCATCAATAAGCAGGACTTTTTTGCCCTGCTGTGCCAGAGCCACGCCCAGATTGACCGCCGTGGTGGTCTTGCCAACGCCGCCTTTCTGGTTGGTTAAAGCGATTACTTTGCAATTTGACATAGGGTGCGTCCTCCTTTCGCATAGATTTAGCCACTTTGTCAAGGTGGCTATGTAAAGGATTTATGGCAATAAAAAAAGCCGACTGGCTGTTTCGTAAAACTACACCAATCGGCTATGTAAAAATCTATTCTGTTTTATTCTCTGCCTTATCTGCTCTTACATGATATGGCTTCCCTTATTCTCTCTGTATCCCATTTTTCTGGGAACAATACCGCCATAATATGAAACGCATCCATCAGCCCTGCAATATACGCATGAGTTCCGTATTCAAAATCCTGCTTTTCCCTGCAATCTATAAGATGTTGACAAACTTCCCTCTGTTCCTCCGTCAAATCAAGCTGGTTAAAAGCATCCTCCGCATATCCCTCGTCCTTACTATCTTTTTGATAACTGGCATCAGTCTGTAACAGTTTCAATACAGATTCGTCTTTTAATTTCTCTACTGCTATCTTCACCAGTTCTTTAAAATCCTTATCGTACATCACTTCCCCCTGCCAGTTCTACTCTTAATTTTTTAATAGGTGCATGGATAACCTTAAAAATAAGTTCGTCAACGCAATCTGTATATCTGCCCTGCTGTATGAGCTGATTCTTCAATTCCACAAGGCTATGTAACAAAATACTCCGTTCCTCACTATCCACATATAAATGATTTTTCTTTTCTCTCATAATCAACACCAACCTTTTTTGATTTCATTATATAGACGGATAGCAGAATGTTCAAAGCTGCAAATTGGGTCAAAAAAATAAGCGTACCACTATTTCTAATGATACGCTTATGATTATTTAGATATAAACATCAACGGTCAAATCTTCCCATTGATTTTTTCTAAGATAGCCACCATTCGCCCTGCGGAAAGCCTGTGCTTCTTCAAAACTTATGGTAAAAGTCCAGAATGGTTTTCGCCTATCTTTGTGATATAGCCGCCTGAGAGGCCGCCAATGATTTATCAATGCCCAAAAAACACACATTCCCACAACCTTGCATCCTTTCACCTCCACCTTCAATGTAAGGAATCTTTGTCAAACTGGCAAGAAGTTATCTTTTAGGTAGCAACCATTAAATTGGGATGTATCATTCATCCATATCCCCCTTCTGTTCTTCTCTATTACTTGATCTAAAAGCTATTCCCATTAAATCAAATGCATCCCACGATTATATCACCATCAAACTCACCTGCCTCTAAAGCTAAATCAATCGCTCTCTAAATTCAGTTGCCAGTTGTACAATTTTTCTCATTCTTCCTTCCCATTCATATTTCACCTTCCTAAATCAGTCACTTTTCCCGTAATGATCTTTTTAGGTATCCATTTGATTTGAATTCCCAATTCTTCAATTATTTTTTCCATCCCTGAATCTTTTTCCCACGGACACTCTATTAAAAGCCAGTAAATTTCAAAATTCATATTGTCTTCTAAACATAAAATCACTGCAAGACATTTTTAAATTTTTAACTTATACATGAATAACCATGTTACTCTGCTTGCATGTACCTTGTCTAATACTTTTTGGGATATAAATAAAATACTATCCTCATTTCTTTTGGACTTTTTCCAATACTATCAGTAAACATTTTCATCATTCTATCTGACAGACCAGATGATGTTAAAAACAAACGTCTTTCATTCATTTTGATATTATCTCCTCTGCAAATTGGAATTAATGTTACAGCAAAACAGTCAATTATGATTCATTTTCAGTTTTGATATTATGACATTATCCGTATTCCTGTGACTGAAAAAATGAACCTCTCCTGTTGTCAAATTATAAACAAGAGACCATTGTAGTTTATCAATGTCCCCATCCCACACACCAACCTCTGCAAGAAGTGAAACGGCTTCCTCGTCATTTAATACACCATTGTTGTCCAGTATCTCTTTTTCCACTGTGTCATATCTTTGAAACTCCGTTCCACCACCGCCGATATTTACTCCGTCATAAGCAATAAAGTTTGATGCAATCTGATAGTTTGAATCTGTTTCCACAATTTGAAGTTCATTATCATAATACTCAACAAGCACCGACTTCCCACTTGCATCTGCAATCAGATAATGCCCTGCTATATCGTACGAAAAATAGATATTATATTTTTGGAGCAGTTCAACCGCTTCGTCCACCGTTGCCGCCTTATCTAACACCAGACGCATTGCCGTTGAAATATTCAGCGTTATCTTATGACTGTCATAAGGTGCTTCTGCTTTGGGAACCGAAAGGGATGCTATGGCAACGCCTTTTTCATTCATACCGTCACAAGGCAGGTATGGTGCTGCCAATGTAAGAAACTTGTTAAAAACAGATTCTTCCGGCAAATTCCCCTCCGAATATCCAATAAAAGACAAATTCACTGTGGAAACAGACGCATACCCGTTCTTCGGTTCAGTAAATACCTGTAAAGTTGGTGAATAGCTATAATCAAAATTTCGTCCATACAAAATTTCGTCTTGTTCATTTTTTACAACAAAACAAGTACAGCCGGCACCTGTTACGCCAAGGTCAATAGGAATACCTTTTAGTAATTTCCTTACCACAAATTTTTCAATGTCTGCATCGCTCTGTGCGCCAACTTCCAGAAACTCATCAAAACCATAGTCACCATAATAGGTCATTTGATATGCGCCATAATCATCAATTTTAGTCATGGAAAAAATTGTCCGCAATTCATTCCAAAACAGGGCAATCACTCCTACAACAATTACAAGCAAAACTACAACTATGCAGATTAAAAACCGACTTATTATTTTTTTGTTTTTTCCATGTGTTTTTCTACCTGTAATATCCATAAAGCCTCCTTATATTCCGATTTACAGCAAATAGCCCATAGCAATAAAAAGATAACTATGCAGCCATCTTCTGTTCAATTTTAAGTAAATTTCACCACTAAGAACAGAAAATATCATCGTAGAAATTCCATTCCATATTTCAATCCCTACCCCTCTTGATACAAAATGAAATATTCCCCATGTCATAGCCAATATGATGCCGCCGAAAGGAATTGAACTCTCTTTTTTCAAAAAAGTTTCAACCGCTTTTTGCCCATATATGATGATTAAGGTAACAAGCATCACTTCAAATATGTAGTATAAATATTGTGCGCTGAATTGGAATATGGTTTTGCCTTGTGCTTCTCCAATCACTTTTAACGTATGCCAATCAATGAAAGTGAGAAGCTTACAGCCAATGAAACAGACAAGAGTTACTATCCAGTTTTTCAAGGAAATCTTGTCCTCTTGGATTCTGCCCGTTGGGAAACGGTAATGCTTTTTGGAAAAAAGCAGTAGCATACCAATGAAAACCGCCCATATAAAAGTCATTATGATACAATGAATGCTTCTCTGATGTGCTGTATAATTTTGTATATCTACATGTAACAATGGAACTTCAATTATAAATATAGATAGATATTCAAGCATAAATGCCCCAAATGAGAGCAGGCTCAACCAAAAATATTTTGTCCATCGTATTTCTTTAACCATTATCTTCACCTCATTAGATATTATTTTTTTCATCAATCAGCTCTGCGTCTGGCTCTATGGTGATATGTTGTTCTTCCCGACAAAGTGTGATTTGTTAGATTGTCTGCCGCTGTTATTTTATCACAAGCACACTCACAATTCCATTAAATTTTGCTTAATCTTTCCTCACCTTCAGGATAGGCTTTCAAAACCTCCAGATTCCCACCTTTATCGGAAACAAGGGTAACGGCGCAGTCCGCATGGCCCGCCAGGTAATCCGACTGGTAAGGCAGCTTTCCTCACATAAATACAATTATCCTCCTGCTCAAAGATTGCGCCTTTGTCTTCTGGCATCTGGTCGGGCGCTGCTGCCACAATATCCACAGGCGGGCTGCTGACCAATACACGAATTAACTGTTTGCTATCCACTTCTTCCTGTGGCTGTGTTTTATCCCTCATGGTAGCCTGGGATATGTCGTACAGTTTTTTTGCACTGTAATAAGTGCCAGTGCTGCCGTCCTCCTGCTCAAACTCCTTCCCCGGCTCCAGGATAAGGACTGGATTCTTCCTCTCTGTGCGTTTTACATACGCTCCCTGGTCTTTCCAGTAGCCATAATCGCCAAGCTTTTGCGCTTCTGGATTTTGCGCCATAATCAGTAACGCATTATTGGCTGTATAACGGTCAAAACGGCTCTGCACGTCAAGATACTGCTGGAATGCACCGCTGTCTGTCGCCACTGCCACAGTCATTTGTTCAGACAGTTCATAACAACGGTTCCTGTGACCTCAAACAGACAGCCCTGCAGCGTATTCCGATAAAAAATGACAATAAAAAACGCAAAGGCTCTGTGACCTTTACGGTTATAGGAAATTTTTCTGATGTGCTATGTATGGATAAAATTTAATTCTTATATGCGAATGGATAACTGCCCGAAAGAAGAACATAAAATATCTCCCCAAACTTTAAAACAGGTCTGGGGAGTGTCTGTTAAGTCTTTTCGGGCATAGCAATACCGCCCACCACACGCCTTTAATGTTTCCTGTTTACACTTCGGACAATAAAGAGGATAATTCCTTAAAATGGTATCTTCTCTAATTCTGTTACGAGTTTTATTGCCACAAACAGGGCAATGTACCCAATCCGCTACAATAAAGCTGTTTCTTTTATTAAACATTATTTTTGTCACCCAAATTATCTCTAAAAAATTCTTTTAACTGTTTTATGGTATACATTATGTTTTGATAATTGATTCTCTCTAATTCCTTTACGTCAGCATTTTCTCCCCACGCCGCCGACAAACAAATCACTCCCGCTTTTCGAGCTTCCAGGACATCCGAAACAGCATCTCCAATATAGATAAATTCATCCGTTTTTAAATTATGCTTTGTTAATAATCTGCTTATTGAATCTGCCTTATTCGGTTTATCCTCATTTCCTGTTTTTATATCGCAAAATTTATTCATCATACCAAATTTAGACAATGTTATATTGCAGGATTCTGTACCTTTTCCTGTAATCAATGCCACTTTTACATTTCTGCTGTTTAAATAGGAAAAAATATCTTGTATTGCATTATAAGGATTTAAACACTTAACATGAAGTTTTTCATACCAAAAATAGAAATCTCGGATTGCTTCTTCATGATGGGAATTTAACACGGATTTTATCATGCCGATTTCATTTAACCCAAAAACATTTATAATTTCCCTTTCATTTAGCGGGCGTTCTGCGTATGGCTCTACAGCTTTTCGAAATGCTTCTATACAAAATAGAATTGTATCTGCAATAGTACCGTCTAAATCAAATGCGACCATCTTTATCATTTTGTGTCTCTCCATGATTGATTGTCCGAATAATTCTGCACGGATTTCCTGCCGCCACACAATTACTTGGTATATTCTTAGTTACGACACTTCCTGCTCCAATAACCGTTCCATCCCCAATTTTAACGCCGGGAAGAACAATCACTCCTCCTCCAATCCAGCAATTATTCCCTATTTCTATTGGAAGTGCATACGTATTGCAAAAATAAATTCCGCTGTCCGGCGTCCAGTCTGGAATAATTCGTTCAGATGCTTCAACAGGATGTGTGGACGTATACATCTGGACTTTAGACGATATTAATACATTACATCCTATCGTTATCGTATTGCAGTCCACAAATGTGCAGTTCATGTTGATGGAAACATGATTTCCTATATGAATATTTCTTCCATAATCACATAGAAAAGGACTTCCTACCGTCACACTCTCTCCAATGCTGCCAAATAACTGCTTCAAAACGGAATATTTTTCTTTCTTGCTTTCATACGGCAGCTTATTATACACTGATAATAGTTCTGTGGACTTTTGTTTAAATTCCAAAAATATCTTATCATGACAATTATAATTCATTCCTGCCATACACTTCTCCAGCTCATTCATGATCAGCGCCTCCTTTGTTTCTTAAGAATATCAAAAGTTTTGTTACACTGATAGAAACAGGCTGTTACAATTATATTCTTCTTGAAATGGCTTCCAATATAAACAAAACTGGAACTTGCGTTGTTGCATTATAACCGCCATTCACATAAACATGGTTTAAATCGTATGAAATATTCCAATCAGACATCTTCGCCAAAGTACAGTCTGCTTCATTTGTAATGCTTACTATTCTATTGTTTTTCTGCTGAAAGGCTGAAATCAGTTCGATTAATTCTTCCCGTTCCCCACTTTCTGACAAAGCAAAAACAACAGCATTCAAAGGAATATTGATACATTTGGGATAATACATATCTTCCAATGCAATCGAAAACTTCCCTAAATTTCAAAAAAGTCTGGCTGCGAATTTTGCAAGGCTTCCAGAAGAACCTAAGCCAATAAATACTACCATTTCGCATTCCTTAATGAATTCCAACGGCTTGCGCTATTTTTTCCTCAAATACACTTGTATTTACACAAGTAAAATAACATTGTAATTCTTCCAAATCTTCCATAGGCGGTTTTAAGTCTGCTGTCTTTAAATATACTTTCATTTGCTCCTTAAATTCGTTATATCCATTACAACCAATCTTTTCACAAAACCGCAATACCGTTGATGTTGAAATATGCAATGCTTCCGACAGTTCCCGAATTGTCATAAAGGGAACTTTTTCTGCATTTGAAACGATATATTTATAAACAGCAATTTCCGTAGCATTGAATTTTTGAATATGTTCATAAGTAAACATTTTATTTCACTTCCTCCTGAATTAAATGCTTTTTTTCAGGCATCAGCAGGCTTCTTTGTATTTTTAGGAATGAGACATACCCGATTTATATTTATAGTTTCATCAATACGATTTCCCATACAAAGCCGTGCACCCATCTTAAAAATACATCCCACTTTCCTGCGCTGTCATATAATCAAACATATTTCCTTTATATATTTATTATAGCTGCTTAAACGAACCGCATCAAGTGAGTAGACATGGACTTTTATTGCTTGCAATAAATATTAAACCTCTTTTATCAATACTTCCCGAAAGAAAAACGGCAGAGATTTACTCCCTGCCGCCTTAACTGCCTATGCGTATACTATTTCCTTATTCACAATCTCCCTTGCTATGGCGATTACCTTGCATTTCGCCATTATGGTTCCCTCCTTTCCTGGAAAATTTAATAGCTGTCCTTATATTTAAAAATATAGACAGCTATGTAAAAATCTATCTCCTTATAAACAAATAGATTAGTTAGTGCTATGTAAATTGTATTTAAAATCTATTCTTTTGATAAAATTGGGAAAATAAAGGGGCTGTCGGGAAATAGATAGTTCCAAACAGGGGAAGATGTGACTCATACGAGTCACATCTTCCCTAAAGTTTTTGCACAAAAAAAGAAAAAGATGGCTAACGACAACCACCTTTCTCTCCGTTACATGTTATAATGTAACTATGCAAAAACAAGATTATTATAACGAATTTTTTGAATTAGGGCAACAGAAAATTAACTTTAGTTTTTTCGAATTGTGTTTACCTGACGACGATCCAGTCTATACCCTTAAAAAAGTGATGGAGGAAATGGATTTTTCGGCTTTATTGGCCCAGTATTCCGGTAAGGGGAAACACGGGTTCAACCCAATCATGAAATATGGAGTTCTCACATATGCAAACATGCGCGGCATTCGTGAAATTGACCGCATCGTTGAACTTTGCAGACGTGACCTGGCATTCATCTGGCTCACACAAGGGGAGCAGCCCAAAAGAGACGCCTTTTATGATTTTATAAATAAAAAACTTACCCCTGAGATTTTGGATGACCTGAATTATCAATTGCTGCGGCGGTTAAAGAAGGAAGGTCTAATCACGTTAGAATCCCTCTTTATAGACGGGACAAAGATAGAAGCCAATGCAAACCGTTATACCTTTGTATGGCGTGGAACACTCAACTACCATCTGGCAGGACTGCTCGACACCATCGAGTCCCTTTATGCAAAGTACAATGAGTTCTTAGAGGAAAACGGATATGATGCAAAATACGGCTTTGGGAATGCACGGATGTTTATTGTTGAGGGAATGGATAAAGTGCGGGAAGTGATGGAAAAGAATCGAAAGAGAAAACTTACAAAGCACAAAAAAATATCAAACAATAGAATGATTGAAATTGATAACTGTTCCCCCTTGGATCTGTTAAAACTTCAGAAAAACTTAGTAACGATAGCAGATGGTGAAGGCATTGGGTTTGTTTACGGAAAAGGCAGGAAAAAATCTGAAATCCAGCGGCTTTACGAAGAACTTGAGGTATGCGGCAAAAAACTCATGGAGTACAAAGAAAGTTTTGAGATCATGGGGAAAGACCGCAACAGCTATTCGAAAACAGATTTAGAGGCGACTTTCATGAGAATGAAAGAGGACCACATGAGGAACGGCCAGCTCAAACCAGCTTATAATGTTCAGATTGCCGTAGAGAATTACTTTATTATTCATGGTTACGTGAGTAATGACAGGACGGATTACAACGCCTTGATTCCAGTTGTTCAAAAACACATCCATGCGTTTGGCGAAATCTTAAAGGAAGCTACCGCAGACAGCGGCTACTGCAGTGAAAAGAACTTACGGTTCCTAAAAGAACACAACATAGAAAGTTATATCAAACTGCAGGATCATGAGCAGAGAAAGACCCGCGCCTATAAAGAAAATATAGGAAAATACTACAACATGACAACCCGGATATTTGAAGATGAACGTTATTATATCTGTCATGACGGCAGGGAGTTGAGGCACATCCGTACAGAAGAAAAAGAAATGGAAGGCTATACACAAACACTGGAAGTATACGGATGCGCTGACTGCAGCGGCTGTGGGCACAAAGCGAAATGTCTGTATCAATATAACCCCCAAAAAGATGCCGGTAAAAATAAGGTTATGAAGATTAATGAGCGCTGGGAAGAATTGAAAGAAAAATCGCATGCAAATATCCAAAGTGAGAAAGGCATTCTGAATCGTCAGATCCGCTCCATCCAGACCGAGGGGCATTTTGGTGACATCAAAGAAAATGATGAGTTCCGGCGCTTTCACCACCGTTCGTCAGATAAAGTATACAAAGAATTTATGCTGTATGCGATAGGCAGGAATATCAATAAATATCATCGGTTCTTAAGCAAAAAACTCCGGAAATTTGAGGGTAAAAAGGAAGAAAACGCAGCTTAATTGATAGTGTGATATGCCTGTCAGATACCTTTTGTTTCGTGCACTCAAAAATAAATTACTACGTTTAAAAATAGGGATACCCTACAGGATGTGTCAATACCGAAAAGAACACATTTCCGCAGGATATCCCTATTTCTCTTTTATATAGGAAAAATCGGCATTAGCCGATTTCCCCTTGACAGATGCATCCGTTTTTCATGCATCCCATAGATATGTATTTATTTTAAGGTTCACAATCACATTCCGCATACTTTTATGCTTCCTGTTATCATCTTCATTTATTTTTACGACAAAAAAACCTGCAAACACCACTGTTTACAGGACTTTCACAAACTCCCCGAGTTGGGCTCGAACCAACAACCCCGCGGTTAACAGCCGCGTGCTCTACCATTGAGCTATCGAGGATTATTCTCTTTTTTCTCCTATACCTTCAAAAATTCACACAGACGACCCGTTCCCTTTTTCTGGTCAAGCCCTCGGCCGATTAGTAACAGTCAGCTCCATGCATTGCTGCACTTCCACCCCTGCCCTATCTACCTTGTACTCTCC
>CAJTCY010000016.1:94423-121803 GCA_910575075.1 Lachnospiraceae bacterium | reverse complement strand
ACAGCTTAGACAGACACAAAAAGTTATCCCGAATATTTCTCTAAGAAATGCCGCTATTACTGGCTTTCTTTGATGTATTCGGGATAATCTGACTTTCGGTATAACCGGTATTACCCCGAATTCGGGACAATACTGGCAAGCAATGCAATCTTCCGTAAGATTGCGTATTTAGCAGAAATCCCGTACCCGGAATTTCTGCTAAATGCTTGTTGGTGACATATCCCCAAACCCCTGAGATCATCACCTGCGGTGATGGCTGCGCGTTCCGTTGGAACGCTGAAAAACAAAAGCGGAGAGAACCTATTGTCGTGACTTTTGCGATTCCCTCTGCGGTTCCCGCCCGGTGGGAATGTCCAGCAAATGCTCCACATTCGCCCGGACATTATAGAGCTCTTTCATATCAGCCCTGGCCTGCTTGTAAGAAGAATAGGCTTTCCGTTTCTGTTCCAGGAGCCCGGCGTATTCTTCCCGCAGAGATTTAACGGAGGGCAGCTTTGTGATCCCCAATCCGTCAAAGTGTTTCTTTGCCGCCTGGTGCAGCAGGATTTCCGTTTCATGTACCGCACGGAATTTTTTGCTGTACCCGGCTTTCCGGTATTCCACATAGACTGTCCGTGTTTTGGCATAATTTACGATCTGTTTCTGCAGCTCCCCGTTGGCGGCCATCTGCGATTCCAGCTCCTTGATCTGTACCGACAGCGCATTAAAATTAGCAGTAGCAATATCTGATTTTTTCTGCAAATCCTCATAGTTCATATCGCCATGCTCTTTGAGCCAGATCACCGCCTGAGAGAGCTGTTTTAAGTTGAACACCTTCGCCCAGCGTTCATATCCCGGACCTTTGCCGGAACGGATTGCCGCCTCAATATCCACCAGCAGCCCGACTTTGGAAACCGGCTTTTGGGGAGAAATACGGCGCGGCTTTGCCGTCCGTGTGCCGGCGATCCGTTCTTTGATGGCCTGCTCGGTATAGTCGCCTTTCAGTGTGTCACACCGGGTATATCTATCATCAGGTGACAGGCGAAAACGAAGGTGCTTTCGCTCCCGGTTGACTTCAATCCCAGCCGCCTCCAGCTTTTTCAAAAGTTCTTCAAAGTCCTTCGGCTTTTCTTCCAGGGCTGCGTCGATAGCCTGTCGCAGCCGCTCCTGGTGGGAAGGCTGTTTCTGACTTCCCATCCATGTGCCATAATGATCCCGGCTGGGTTTCGGATTCTCTACAATGGAAAGCCCATGCTCCAGGCACAGCTTGTCATTCATGCGCCGGATCGCCCAAGTAGAGCCCCAGAAGTTGCGGAATTTTTTCTGGCAGTCCAGCGTGGTAGAATTTATGATGATGTGGTTATGGACATGGTGTTTATCCACATGGGTACAGACAACAAAAGCATGGTTTCCCTTCGTCAGTTTCAATGCCAGCTCCCGCCCGATCTGGTTCGCTTCTTCCGGCGTGACCTCGCCGGGTTTGAACGCCTGCCGGAGATGGTAGGCAATCACATCATCCGCGCCCCGGCTTCTTCCGGTCAGGTTCGCATACTGCCGTTTGGATAAAAGGAACTCCGCATCAGCGGTCCGGGTGTCGCACTCATGGCCATAAATGAATTTCCCATAATCGGTTTTCTGCGGATTCTTTACGTAGTCAATGATGTCCGCTATGGCCGTGGAAACATCCCGGCCTTTCCCAACATGCAGCGGCATGAGCCGAGTGGTTGCCATATCTGTCACCCCCTTAATCCAATATAGGACCTGTTACCGCTCCGGCTCCTTTTTTGCTTTCGTCCTGTCACTGTGCGCCTGCTGCCCGGCATTTTTATTCAGGCTGTCACGCACGGATGGTTTCTGCTCCTGGGCCGGCGCACACTCCCGCCTGGCCTGGGAGAGAAACAGGTCGGTAAGTCCGGGATTGCAGCGGTCCACGGCAAAGCAGACATTCCGGTCATATCCAAAACCGTCCTTATCCTCACAGACCGGAACCGTCTGCGCCCATGCTTTGTTGTCCCGTGAAATGCGCCCGTCGTGATCTTTCTGCCGGACCGTGTTGGCAAGGACATAAAAAATCCGTCCAGGATCAAATTGCTGTAAGACCTGCTGCACACATGCCGTGCCTAAACGGTTGTCCCGGTAGTTGTCCGCAATGGCCTGTTCGATTGCCTCCCTGCACGCAATGTTTGCTTTGTGGGAAACGTGGTACTGATCCAGCTCCCCATGCTCATGCGCATAGGCAGCAGAATGGAAATAAATTGGCGTTGTATCTTTCAATGAAATCCCTCCAATCAAAAAGCTGCCGTAACAGACAGCCATAATTATAGAAAAAGGGCGGGGCTGCCAATGCGCCCCGCCGAAACTGTTTAACCAAATATAAAATCTTTCAGGGCGCCATTCACGCCGCCGATCATGCCGGCCAGCCAGGCCGCCGCCATCGGCAGGCCGTAAGGGCTGATAAGGAACGCAATCACCAGCCAGGACATTCCCGGCCAGAACCCGGCTGCGAAGAACAGCGCCAGCGCCACCAGAAAAACAATCCCTGACAGAATTCCCAGCACGGCGCCGGAAACCACAACAAGAAATTTGCAGAACAGATAAAGAATCCCTGTAACTATTACAAAGGGAAGTGCTAGCAGTTTGCCAATCAGACGCATACGTCCGCCTCCTTTCCTAATCCCATGTCCGATTTTTCAGGACATCCAGGTATGCCCGAAGGGTATTTCAAAGAGAAGCATATTTACCCCTCCAGTAAAATTTTACCGTGCCGGCCTGCGGAAAGCAACGGCGGTTCTTCCTGTTTACGAAATGTTCGCAAATCCCCGCAGCAGCTTATCCATGCCGTCCCACAGGCTGTCCAGGCGGGTGCGCAGATCGTCCACGTCGGCAGAATAAACACTTCCGGTCTCATTGGCGCGTCTGGCATACTGGTTCAGGTTATTGGAGCAGATACGAAGGAGCCGTATCATTTCCTGGATGTCGCTCATATCCAGATGGATAATATAACCGTCAACCGCCATCTTGCGCAGATATGCGGACAGGTTGGTAATGCCGAGCTCCGCCATGCGTTCCCTTACCAGCTCCGCATCCTGCTCGGACATGACGAACTCTGTGCGGACGGATTTTTTATTATGCCCGCCCTTCATCGTTCCGGCTCCTTTTTCGGGGCAGGCGGTTTATGGGTGGGGGCGGTTGTCCGGGACTCTTTGAGCCTTCCGCGCAAGGTATTCTTTTTCAGGCCGTCAATATATTCTTTTATATTGCCATTTGTGGCATGGCAGGAGCGTTTGAGCCGTTCCCGTTTCAGGATTACGGCAAGCTCCCGCTCGTCCTTTGGCAGATCGGTCATCGACTTTGGGCTCCCATGTACCGGCATCAGCTCATTCATAAGCTGTCTCCGATCCTGATAAGGAAGCGTGATACTGGCTCCGTCCTCAAACACAACGGCCACTTTACCAATGGGGCAGGTCAGCAACTTTACCCGTTCCACATGAGCCCCATATTCAAGCGGGTATATATCGCCGACCACTTTTCCGTCTTGCACGTCTTTGATCGAGAGGGCATAGGCAAGAACCGGGTCTTTTGTCTGTTCATGGTAAAACTTCCACACATTATTTGCATGGCTGCCCTCCAGATAGACCTCCCATTCCCGCAGGGTATAGGTGCCGCACGGCCTCGACATCCAGAGAAGCCGCCGGTCCTCCGGTTCTCCCGATAGAGCCAGTTTTGGGATCAGCTCTTTATCCATATCAAAATCATCCTTGTAGTGTTGCGTGTGCAGCTCCATGATCTGCCCCAGGCTGTCCAGTATATCCACGCCCTCAAACCTTACCGCGCCCATCAGCGTTCCCTCTCTGCCATCAACGACGCTGCCTGTTTTGCTTCATGCTCCGAACGTTCCGCCTTCAGCCGTTCCATCAGGGAAGGTTTCTCCGGCGTTTCCTCCAGCAGCGTCTCCGGGGCAAGCTCCCGGATTTCCTCGTAAGTCTGCCCGTCCGTCAGGTCGGGGCGCTCCGGCGGTTCGTTGTTGAGGCGTCCGTCCAGCATATTGTAATTGCCGGTCTGTCCTTCCTCGTAAAGCTCCGCATTACGCAGATAGCTCTCCGGCGCCTGGAAGGGCTGTCCGGCAAACATGATCTCCCTATGGGGCGTAAACTGTGAGAGCACGCCGTCCCGGAGCCTTGCAAATTCTTCATACTGGCCCAGGGTAAGGCCGCGCTCCAGCATTTCCGCCTGGGTATGCGCCCAGCCCTCCCCATAGAGAAAATAGTACATATCCGGCTGGTCGCAGACAAAGCACAGGGAGCCGTCCTGATTGTCATAATAAGACGCCTGCATATCCTGATAGTGGCAGCGTTCCTCACGTCCCAGGTACACCTGGTTATCTGCGCCCAGCATGGCGACCATGCCCGCATAGTTGCTGTGGACCGCAGAGCGGATTCCCACCAATGGGTCCGCCTCCGGCATGATCTGCCTGCCGGGAATCTCATTGCGCTTTTCCGCTGCGTCATTTCTCGGCGCCACTTCCTCATGGGCGCGGGCATCCAAATCCGGCTGTGCCGCACGTTTTTTAATTGCGCCCGGTTCCGGCTCTTTTTCCTCCACATAGTAGCGGACATTCGCCGTGGCATGGCGGCCGGCTTCGTCCGCATAATCCTGGGCGGCTTTTTCAGAATCAAATTCCAGAGGCTTTCCGTCCTCTTTGCACCAGCCCTCCGCACGTCCAAAAATGGAAGAGCCGCTGCGGACCGCCCACACGCCGTATACTTTTTCTTTTCCCATCCTGACCCTCCTTACCGTTCCTGCTGTTTCGGCGTTTTCTGCTTTTTGTCCGGTTCCGCCGTCTTTGTTTCTTTTATCTGCTGCCGGACCGAGGCCCTGTGCTCCGGCTCCCTTTCGGAATCCGTGATATTGACATACTCGCCGATGATGTTCAGCGCCTCATGGTAGCTGCCGGAAGCAAACACCCGGTCCGACATTTCTTTTGCCTGGTCCGCCATATCATTCCTGCGGAGGGTGCGGGCCGCAATCCCTACCAGGTTGAAAACATTCCCGTCCTGGCCGATCAACGCGCAGTCCGGTTTCTCCGGCTCCGGCGAAGGCTCACTGATAAAGCCGCCCAGACGGTTCGGTACAAAATCGGACAGCCAGGTACCCCCGAAATCCGCATGGGTCTGTAACCGCCAGATGGCAAGTTTCCCGATGTCCAGCTTTACATCCTCGAAAGGGTAGAGCAGGCAGGTAAGCTCCCCATACTGGAAAGCTGAAACGTCCTCAAATTTACTGCCGTCCTTCAAAATGCCCGCCTCGGTGAACATATCATTGATCCCGTCCACCCATTCCTTCAAATCCCCGCCGCAGCCCTGCAGGATCAGGCCGTCTTTGCCCTCCATGCCCCGCAGGTCATCAGTTGTGATCGTGTTGATATTCATAAAACCGCCTCCTATCGTTCCTGTTGATGGTTGGTTTTCTGCCGGGTGGCTTTGGCCTCCGGCTGTTTTTTTAGCTGCTTACGGACGGAAGGCTTTACTGCCGGCTGCCACATATCCGTTAAAATGGCAGAGGCCGGCTGTTCCCATTCCTTCCCGAATCCACGAATCACAGTCCCGTACATGATCCCGTTATCCGCAAACATTTTCAAAGTGTCAAAGGCCCGGTCAAATAATTCTATATTCCTTGCATCCACGCTGGGCGCAAAATGGATCACTCCTACAGGGTAATCCCCTCCGGTACCGACCCAGCCCCGGACAAATGCGTCATAACCCTTTGTAATGCCGGCAGCCGCAAGCTCACCGGCATGGCTGGAATCCAACAGACTTGTCACTGCATACTGCCGGCCTAAGACCAGCAGCCCTGTGTCCGGGTTATACATGAAGCGCCGGTTGTCAATCTGCTGTATGTCAATGGCCTGCGTCCATGTGTCGATCCGCATAATTTCCGGTATGACCGATATTTTTACTTTCTCGATAAACATCCCTCCCGATTTTTCTGTCTGTCCGCAACTTAGGGCTGTTTCAGGGCGCCGGAGTATTCTTATTCAGCCGCCCCTCAAACCGGGTTCTGTAATCCTTGAAAATCAAGCCTCTTTTTGGTTAAGTTGCGGACATATTACCCCTGGTTCTGCCTGATCCGGCGCTTGCGTTCCCGCTCGGATTTCCGTCTGGCAAAGGCGCGGCAGGAATCCGAACAATATGCCTGGCTGGTGGTGGGAAGATACGCCCTGCCGCAGACCGGGCAGGTTTTCTGTTTCAGGGAAGTGTCCTCGCCGGTAATGGCAGATTCCAGCGCCGGGTCCACCGGCAGCACCGCCTCCCGGAAGTAGCGGCAGAAAGAGCCGGTCCACCATTTATGCAACATATAACAGGGACAGTCCAAAGAACGGCAGAACTTATCCCGATTGTCATAGTTCGCGCAAAGGTCTGTTACTAGCCTTCGGATCGCCGCCCGTTCCTGTCTGGTTAATTCCCGTGAGGGCGGCCCGCTCATTTCCCCCTGCCTTTCTTCGCCGGAAATTCCAGCCTGAAATTCACATATTTTCCCCCTGTATCATCCAGCAGCACCACCGCGTCATAGGTCTTTCCCGTCTTTTCGCTGTAAAGCCCGGACACGGAAACGCGGCCCTCTTTCAGAAGGGCCGCCGCCACAGACTTTGTAATGCTCTTTTTCTTACTGGAAAAGAATTTGTTATCTTTCCAGAGTGCAAAGGCACAATCCCGGTTATCACAGAAGAATCCTTTTTTGCCCTCATACACAGTGCCGCCGCAGCGGGGACAGGTGCCGACAGCTTCACGCCCGTTTTCTTTCGCATCCGGGAACAGCCCGGCAAACCGTTCCTCCGGCGCGGTATGTTCTCTGACGAGCGCCCGGATCATATCTGCAATCCCATCCATGAAGTCTTTTGCCGGGACCCCGCCGCGCTCCACCTGTTTCAGCATGGATTCCCATTCTGCGGTGAGCATGGGCGATTTGATGTTATCCGGCAGGACCAAAATCAGGTTCGTGCCTTTTTCCGTGGGGATAAGCTGCTTTTTCTTCCGCTGCACAAAACCGGCAGATACCAGCTTTTCCAGCGTGGCGGCACGGGTAGCCGGCGTACCTAAACCTTTGCGCTCGGCATCCTCCGGCATATCCCCGGCGCCCGCCGTTTCCATAGCCGCCAGAAGGGAATCCTCCGTATAGTGCTTCGGCGGGGATGTCTTGCCTTCCCGGACGCCGGCAGACACCTTTTCAAAAGTCTGGCCCTCCTGCAGCGGAGGCAGGGCAGCATCTTCACTTTCTTTTTCTTCCGTCTTAGACTGTTTCAGGCTCATGCGGTGAAGGCGTTCCACTTCCTTCCATCCTGTCTGCAGCACGGTTTTTCCCTTTGCCGTGAAGGAATGGCCCCGGCAGTCCAGAACCGCCGTTATCGCCTCAAACCGGTGAGCCTGGGCCGTGGCAGAAAGGAGCCTTGCGGCAATCAGCGTCAGTATATCCCGCTCCCCGGAAGGAAGCTCCGATAAACCCGTCCGGGCAATCTCCACCGTAGGGATAATCGCGTGATGGTCGGTGACTTTGCTGCCATCCGTCACGCGGCCAATATCCGGTTCCCCGGCGCATCCCTTCCCAAAGGGCATATTGCCCCGCAGCCAGAGGACCAGGGAGGCGGCGGTTGCCTGCATATCCTCCGTCAGATACTGGCTGTCCGTCCGGGGATAGGTCGCCAGTTTTTTCTCATAAAGCGACTGCACATAGTCAAGGGTCTGCTGAGCCGTATAACCATAAATGCGGTTACATTCCCGCTGTAAGGTTGTCAGATCGTACAGGCGGGGCGGCTGTACCGTCTTGACCTGCTTTTCCACGGACAGCACCGAAGCAGCCTGCCCGTCACTTTCCATACGGATTTTTTCAGCCCCCGCCTTATCCGGCAGCTTTTCTCCGGAGGCAGTAAAGCCGCCGCAGGTGATTTCCGGCACATAAAAGGGGCTGCTTGTAAATGCCTGAATATCCGCCTCCCGCCGTACCAAAAGCGCCAGCGTTGGAGACATTACCCGCCCCACATTCAGCGTCGTGCCATACAGGACGGAGAAAAGCCGGGTGGCGTTAATGCCGATCAGCCAGTCAGCCCCGGCCCGGCAGACCGCCGCGTCATAGAGCGTATCGTAGTCGCTGCCAGGACGCAGGTGTTCAAAGCCGTCCCGGATTGCCGCATCCTCCATACTGGAAATCCAGAGGCGTTCCATTGGTTTGCTGCATCCGGCATATTGATAGACAAGGCGGAAGATCAGCTCGCCCTCACGTCCGGCGTCGGTACCACACACCACAGAAGTCACCCGTTTGTCTTTCATCAGCCGGCACAGAAGGTCAAGCTGCTTTTTCTTATCCTTCGGCACTCCGTATTTCCATTCTTCCGGCAGGATCGGCAGATCGCCATAACGCCATTTGGCATACTGTTCCCCGTAAGCCTCCGGCTGCGCAAGCTCCAGAAGGTGCCCCACGCACCAGCTTACCAGATAGCCGCCGCCCTCCATGTAGCCGTCTTTTTTCTCATTCGCGCCCAGGACCGCCGCCAGCGATATGGCGACGGAGGGCTTTTCCGCAATTACTAACTTCAATTCCTGTAAACCTCCATTTCTTTGAAATAGAAAAGCCAGCATGGCAGCCGCCCTTTATAAGCCCGGTTCCTGCCGGGTTTTCTGACTTTCTCTGGGTTCCTTTGCCTCCTTTTCCCGGATCTTTGCTTTATTTGCGGAAAGCCGCTCCAAAAGCCCTTTTTCCTGTTTTCGCCCCAGGGTTTTCGCTGTCCGGTCATAATACTGCACCTTATCGGAGAGCAAATCCTCCGGCGCCACTTGGGAAGCATTCACTTCTTTTACCATATCCTCCAGTTCCTTTGCCTGCATATTCCCGTTATCCGGCACAATCAGGACTTCATGGATGGATGATGGAAGGACGTAAAAATCGGAACCGACCAGCTCCCCGATTTTATCCAGTACGCCATCCCGCGCCAGGACCCCGGCGCCATCCAATCTGCTCTGGTTCGTCAGGACATACATAGGCACAGCGCCAGTTTCTATCGGTTCCGGTTGGTTAAACAGATTCGTAGGTTTAGCAGAAAACATAATCTCTGACATCACATCATGCATCGTATATAAGCAGACAGGGCTCCTGGCATTTTCTGCTGTAACTGCGTCATGGTGAAGCTGCTCCGGCGTAATCCCCCAAAGTCCCAGCATGTCATTTGTAATTATAGCCGAAGCTGTCCCTTCGCTGCCCTCCATGACCTGAATCCGGTAAGCTGCCGCCAGTTCCCCACATGCGGTACAGGGTTTGTCTTTCAGATATTCCTGATTCTTTTCCGGGTCACACAGACGGATAGCAAGCAGCGGCCTGGCTGTTTCATAATCCTCCAATCCCTTCACGTCAATAGGAAGCTCCAAACTGCTCTCCATTTTTATCTGTGCGATTTCCTTCATTATGTCCTCCATCGGACGGCCTTTTCCAAACTGTTCCCCATAGTGCTCCAGATAAATGGTTGGCGTAACCGTTTCATCGTCCCTTCGGATGATGAGCCCGGTAAGGGTCCGGTCATTCCCTTTTGTGACTTCTTTTAAGGAAATATCTGCATCCTGGTAGTCCGCCGGCAGATATTCCCGTATATGGTTTTTGATATATTCTGCAAATTCCTGGTTCATTCATTTTCCTCCCGTTTCCTGTTTTCTGACCATTCATCTTCCTGCTTTCCGGCTTGTAAAAGACACATCAGCACGACGCCGGCAGACATTCCTCCAGTGAATGTAAGAAAGTGTGTAATCATGCTCCACATAAAAAATCCTCCTAAAATTGGGTAAAGAAAAACGCCCACCGGAAAGTGAGCGTATCATCAAGTATCAGTTTTTTGTTATTTCATTTTCTTCTCGCTCCGGGTTGCCCTGGCAGGATAATCTCCCCAACCGGGATTTCCCGCAGCTCTTTCTTCATCTGGTGCGCAAACCGGATTGTCCTGACCGTGCCGCCTTTTTCCCTCCCGTCATACACGGCGATCACCCTGTCTGAGTGTTCAGCCATGTAGCGATTCCGGTGGGAATAGACGCTGGGGTGGTATTTTTCCTGCATGACAACAACATCCGCACAGGCCTCCAGCATTTCATAAGTCCGGCTCTTTTCCATCAGGCTGTCCAGGCGCTTTTGGTAGGGAACAACCGCGATCAGCTCCAGCGCCGGATTCGTCTTTTTCTTTTCCAGTACGATCTCTGCAAAATACTGGTCCACGCCGTCCGCAAAGCCGCTCATAAAGCGGGTAAACCCGTCCGCAACGGCAGAATCAATTTCACGCCGCAGGGCCGCCTTTACATGGCCTATCTCTTTCTGGGGTAAATCCCTGTGCCCGGTGACACAGCATGTCTTTCCTTCCATCTTCTTTTCCTCCATCCGATAGTTATTATTCTTTATTTCTCAAATTATAATAGATTTATTTTAGCGTTTCAACGCAAATACCCTTTTTTATTTTGCGAATAAGGACAGGGTGTAAGGTACAATCTATTACGGAATAGGAGGTAAAGGCAATGTATGAAAATTTCGTCCCGGAACGGCTGGCAAAGCTGCGGACTCAAAAAGGCGTGTCTGCACGCGATATGTCATTGTCATTGGGACAGGCAAATAACTACATTAACAACATTGAAAACAAAAAGTCCCTTCCCTCCATGCAGTCCTTCCTTTACATCTGTGAATATCTGGGCGTGACGCCCCAGGAATTTTTTGACGAGGGGAACCCGGCCCCGCAAGCCTTGCAGGAATTTATTGCAGAGGCAAAAAAACTGGATTCCAGGTCACTTTCTTATATCCTAGGGATTATGAAAGAACTCAATAGCAGAAAATAAGCGGCCACGGTGCTGGCCGCTTTTTGCTGCCTTTCTTTTATTTTATCCTGCAATCCCCCCGATATGCCCAATCCCACTACCGGCGATAAGCCAAGAATCACTCCCGGAATGTCACTTTTTTATTTTCCTGTACTTCCAAACCCATCTGTGCCGCGCTGCTCGCCAAGCTCTGTAACAAAATCTGCGATCACAACCGGAGTAATTACAAGCTGGCCCACGCGGGAGCCTTTGGAAAGCTCCTGGGTCTGGCTGCTTACATTGCTGATGATCGCGTGAATCTCCCCACGGTAGCCGGAATCCACCGGCGGCAGCTCACAGACCAGCCCTTTTACCGCCATGCTGGTGCGCGGGAATACATAGCCTGCATATCCGTCCGGCACTTCAATCCCAAATCCAAGAGGGACCTTTGCGATCTCGCCCGGCTGCAAAGTACAGTCATAGGGCATGTAAACATCCGCGCCGGCATCGTTCCCATGCGGACGGAAAGGGCGGCGGTCCTCCGGCACGCCAAAGTCGATCAATTTGATCTTCATGCGCCGCCTCCTTCCAAAAGCGCCGGATAGTCCGTTTTCAGAATATCCTCCGGCGTCATATCCGCGTCTATTTTTCTGCCGCAGGTCATTTTCCCCTCCAGGCATTTGTCCTGTTGGCAGAAAGGGCCTGTGAGATCAGGGGCAAACAGCACCGGGCTTAAAGTATAAAGCTCCTGCCAGATTTTCAGGAGCACGATCCGGGTCTCGTCCGTATTGCGCTGGCATACCCGCTGGCCGATGATGTGTTTCCACTGATAGGGCGTGGCGCTGATAACCAGCACATTCCGAAGCCCCTGGGGTGTGGCATATCCCGCCGCGTCATGGCCGACGCCGACATTACATAGCTGCTCATAGCAATCCATGCCCTTGTGACAGCTTTCCAGGTAGAGTGCCCGGACAGAAGCAGGCGCAGCCAATACTTCGTAGGGTATGGCAAAATCCGCCTGCCCTGCATAATTGCTGTACTGCAAAGACGCGCTCATAAACTTTACTTCGTTCTGGTGCCGGGTGATCTGCGAAAGGAACCGCCTGCTTGCCCCTACAACGGCAATGGTAATTACCGCAAATTTCTGGACCGTCGGGTGGGGAAGGGCGCTGATGGCCGCCACAGTATCATCACTGAACGATTTTTCATAAAGGGCCATCAGATCGTCCATTGTGGCAATCCGGTGGCCCCTCTGGGTGAGCCGGGCGGCAAAGACCATGTTTTTCTCGGCCTCCCTGGCCGCCTGGCAGTTTAATATTTTTACTTCAATCCGTCTGATCGGTATGTCCCTCCTTTACAATGGCTTTCAGTAAGAACAGATAGTTGAGGCTGTCTGTGATCTTTTCATCCCATGTACTTATCCCGTAATCCGTATCATTGTCAAAGCACATGTCATACAGGGAAACGATATGCTTCGCCAGCATCCCGGCAAGGGCGCGCTCCGGCGTGGTGTGCTGCAAGGCTGCCGCCGCCTTAAAAGCCCCCAGCCGGTCTGTATCGTCCCCGGTATATTCCTTCGTTTTCTTTTGCAATGTGTCGGCACAGAGCCGCACCTGCTCGTCAAATACGGCATTGACTTCCTGTTGTGTGATATGGCATCCCTCCTTTGAAAAATGGATTGTCCCGAATACTGTATAGAAGCCGGGACAGTTTTACTTGAAACAAAATGCGCATTATATTTCTTATCCGCTGCATTTCAGGCGCTCGGCAGATAAATCCAGTCGTGCATCAGGCACACGCTGGGTTCGTCCTCCCTGGGGACCAGGTGGTAGGTACATTCCCCGTACACGGTCCGCTTGTCCTCGATTTCCATGCCATACGCCTTGTAGAAGCGGTATTCTAGGTTGGAAATGATACACCGCAGCGTCTGCAGCGCCTCCCGCTGTGAGGTCACGATCAGGTCCCGGTCAATGCTGCGCTTTAAGAACAGCAGGGATTTATAAAGCTGTACCTCCGTCCGGTAAGGGCGGTAATCCTCATGCTCCAGCCAGCCGCTAAAGGCCACCGGCCCGCTCTGGATCACGTCACGTTCCGGGTGGTAATACTCGTAGCAGTCCAGGTTTGCCGTGTTCAGAAGATAGAGCATTTCCCGGACCTCATTCTCCGGCATATCATAGAACCGCAGAAGGGAGCGGTACAGATGGACGTAGCCGGGTATCGAAACAATGGTATTCACCATAGAAAAATCCTCCTATATAGCAGGTGCGGGAGCAGACAGCCCCCGCACCGATTTCCAATATTCCTGTTAATCGTTTACAGCCGCCAGCTTTCCAATGACGATAAAGCGGCTCTTACCTCCGGGCGTACAGGTGGAAAGGGTCAGCACCTTGTCACTGGACGTCACCGTAACATCAGTCTCAATGACAGACCGGCCCGCCATTTCAGAAAGCCATGTGGTGTAGGCCCCGTCATCTTTCCAGTTAAGCCTCCAGGGGGAGGTGTCGCTGCCGGATTCCGCCGGTTTCGCCTCAAATGCGGAGAAAACCTCCATCACATAACCGCCGTCAGGGGTGACAAGGTACATCTGCGGGTGCCCGTCATAATAGCCCTGTCCGCCATATTCATTCAGCGCGGCGAACATGGAGCCGTCCCGCATGTTGTGGCCGTAGATAATGGTATTGCGGTCTGAAAAATCCGCCTGATTCTCATAGTCTGCAAACAGGCAGCCCACCTTGTTATAGGTGCCGTCATACAGATGGTGCAGGTAATACTCGTTATTGTCTGTCTGCGTTACCGGGTAGTTGATGGCCGTATCGGGAAGGCTGAGCCACCCGATGATGTCCGGCCCGTTTTCCCTGAGGGCTTCAAAGTCAACAACAGGGAGGACCGCACTGGAATCCTCCCTGCCTGTTTCTTCCTCTGCCCCCGGTTCTTCCGGCTCCCCGGCCTGCTCCGGCACTTCCACATGTTCCGCCAGCCCGTCATAAGTTCCGGCGCTCTCGGCATACTGGCTGAGGTCGCGGACGATCAGGAAACCGCTGCCAAGAGCCAGCAACCCGCAGAGGGAAAGTACCGCAATGCCGGCAGCCTTTGTCCTGGCGGTATTTCTGCCGTGCTTTCCCTTTTTGAAATAGGCCGCAGCAGACAGCCCGCCGCCGATCACAGACAGCGCCAGGAGCCCGCCATACAGGAAGATAAAATTATCGTCCCCGGTCCGCGGTACCGCTTTGCCCGGATTGGACGGTGTGGACGGAGTGGATGGGTTGGACGGTGTTTTCGGATTGTCCGGGCTGTCCGGCGTTTCCGGTTTCTCCGGTTTTTCATTGAAGAACTGGACCATTGCGGTTTCGTCCGCCTTGACCTCCACCGTGGCAGCGTCGGGGATGATATAGTCCCTGCTTGCCCGGTTGGAGATTTCCGTTACGGTATAAATGCCGACACGCAGCCCCTTGACTTCGATCACGCCGGATTTCGGGGAGGTAAAGGTCTCACAATAGGAGCCGTCCGCATTCTTGACCTCAAAAGCAAACCCATCCTTGCGCCCGTCACTGGAATCCTTCGTGATCTTCAGGTTCCCGCGGTACGCCTCATTGGTAAAGCCGCACCCGGCCTCGCTGTTTTCCACAACGGCCACCTGGCCGTCCTCGGTGATCTCAAAATAGTAGGCGTTTTCATCCATCTGGTAGCCCTCCGGCGCCTTGCTTTCCTTCACAAAATAGCCCTTTGCCAGAAGGTTCTCCGCCGTATGGTAGCCCGCATCCGATTCTTTCAGTGTGCCGATCTTCGTATCTTCGGAATCAAATTCCTTATTGCCGTTGGCGTCCTCATACAGATCGAACACCGCGCCGGAGAGGAAACGCAGGAAGGTGTTGTTATCCTTGTCCTTTTTCTCCACGGAAGAAGGCTCGTCTACCGCTTCGGTTTTCATCACCTGCACGCTGCCCCGGATCAGGGTGTTTTCCACCTTAATCTTTATGCTCTGGCCATCCACACCGATATAGATATGGTGCTGTTCGGGGCTTACCGTATAAAGCGCCGGAGAGGAAATTTCCTTTACGATCCAGTGGCCGTAAGGGATATTCTCAAAGACAAAGCTGCCATCCTCGCCAGTAGTAACGGTAAGCAGCGCATTTTCCCCGGTAAATTCCTCGGTATCAGGCTTAAATAATCCCATGACCGCGCCGGCCAGCTTCACATCCTCGCCGCCATCCGGGTTTTCGCCGGTTTTCACGCCGTCCACACGCCCGCGCAGCAGGTCATTGGGAACCGCCCCGCCCTCATTTACAAGAACCTGCACCAGCGCCGCCTCCTGGCCGGCATATTCAAAAACAACCGGATATTCCGTATCAGGGAGGATATAAGCGCTGTTTGTGGTACGCTCCTTCACATAGTAGCTGCCAAAAGGCAGGTCGGAGGCAAAGGAAGCGCCATAGCCGCCCGCCTCATTCGGGTCAATGGAAACCACCTCCAGAAGCCCGCCTGCCGGGATCACGCTGCCGTCAAGGGCCGTCAGATCAGCGGAAGCATACAGCCCGAAAGAAATGTCTTTGTATTCCTCGTTCATGCCGAGCCCGAAAAGCTCGTCCGTTTCCAGCGCTTTAGACAGGCTTACCGCCACCTTCTGGCGCTCGTCATAGAGGCCGGCTGCGGCATGTGTCACTTCCACGGTTTCCCCCGCATAAGTAAGCTCCGCGTATTCCGGCTGGGTGTTTAAGACCATCCCCTCCGGCGCCTGGCGTTCCTCCAGACGGTAACGGCCCAGGTACAAAAGCCCGCTCTGTGCCGTTCCATCCTCCCCGGTGGTAAGGGTCTCCACGACGGCATCCTTTGCCGCCCTGAGCGTACCGTCGCCGGTATAAATATCTTCATCCGCGATCACGTCATAGACTGCGCCCGGAAGCCCCATGACCTCATACACCGGCTGGTACAGGCCGCCGTTCTCCTGGACGGAAGCGAATACCTCGCCGGTCTTGGTAATGGTAAGCTGCCCCTTCTGCGGCATATTGTGCTGTGTGACCGTGACAACCGACTCGCTGCCGTCAATGGTAAACGGCACCGGCTCACTGGAAAGCACATAACCGTAGGGCGCCGCCACCTCATACAATTCATAATCTCCGGTGTGCAGAGGCTCCGGCAGCATCAGCCAGCCTTCATCCGAAACATAGAAGGTATCAAGGGTTTCCGGGTTCGGGTAGTAGATTTCCTGGGTGACAAGTTCCCCGGTGGACAAATCCCTGATCTGGAAGCCGGTGCCCGTCATCGGGATAATATTGCCGGTCTCCGCATCGCATTTCTCCACACGCAGCCTTGCGGTAATGGTACGGTTATTCAGGATATAGCTGTAAGTCTGTCCGTTGGAGGAAACAAAGACCGTAAAATCCGGGATAAATGCCTTCCCTTCCTCGCCGGAAACCTGATGCACCGTGTAATGTCCGTAGGGGAGCATTTTGGAGGAAGCGAAGCCGTCCCCGTCCGTGGTGAGCAGGTCACGCCCGCTTTCCTTCGCTGCGTCATAGCTGCCAGCCGCTTTCAGATAGACCTCAAAAACTGCGCCGGCCTCCGGGCGCTCAATGACGCCCTCATTGGGCTCGTCCGTATTTTCATCCCCGGACACATCCGGGTCCAGGTCCTCCGTATGCTTCACAAGCTGGATGTTTCCGTAAATGACCGTTTCCGTGACCTGGTTCTCGGTGGTGTTCAGCTCCACTTCATAAAGCGTGGGGGAAGCGCCCACCTCATAGACCGTATCGTTTAAGAGGTAGCCGGTGCTCGGCTCGATCTCCCGCACGGTCCAGTTATCGCCGCAGACATAGTACCGGGTCATAAAGCTGCCGTCCGGCCCGGTAGTGTAGGTGTCTACCAGCTCGCCGTTGCTATAAATCCCGTAAACTGCCCCTGCAAGGGTGGCGTCGCCCTGGGCGGCGCCGGTATCTGCGTCACTCTTTACCACATGGGCACGGAATTTTTTCAGGATATTGCTGAAATGCACCGTGGCGGTCTGGCCGCTTTCAATGGTGACATACTGCGCGGAAGGGGTCACATAGCGGTCCACCGGCAGCTCCTTCACCAGATAGGTGCCGGGCAGCAGCTTTTCCTTGATCTGCCCGTTTTCCCCGGTAGTGACGGTTTCATCCACCTTGTTCCCCAGGATGTCCGTGCCGGAGATTTGGAAAGGAATCCCGGACACAATGCCGTCCTCGCTGGTCTTGACAATCTTTGCGGTGCCGTAGGTCTCGGTCTTGATCTTTACAAAGAAGGAGACCGGGTCGCTGGCGCCGGTCATCATGGTCTGGTAACCCGGCCTCCCCCAGATCAGCATGTCGTTAGCAACCGGAATATCCTTTCGGAATTCAAAGGTGACAGGGTCCATGATCATGTTCTTGCTGGTGAACGTGTACTTGTTCCCGCTCCTTGTGGCGGAAACGCCGCTGCCTTTCAGGGTCTCCAGATCGATTTTCAGGTTATTGGTGTCCGTGACGGTCAGGGTATAGACTTTTTTCTCCGTGTCCCATTTCAGCTCCAGCTCCGGGGCTTCACTTTTCTTCGTGGAAGTAAAGGAGGGGACCGTGGAATGGGAGGCGACCTGTGAAAGAATCCAGTTGTAGGCTTTTTCCGCAGGACGTCCGGCAATCACGCTGAAATACTGGTCTGCATTTGCCTGGCCGTTCCCATGCCGGCTGTAAGGGTCGCTGCGGAGCTGCTGCTGGTATTCCCAGAGGATGATCTGCGTCGCCATTTTATAATCATCCTCGTTAATGCCGGACACAGGGAGGGAAGCGCCGGGTTTCCAGCCGTAGATCGCCGTCAGGGTAATGCCCCGGCGTGCTTCTGCCGGAAGGAGGTTCAAGTAATTGCTGTTCGTGCCGCTTTCCGATGTATAGGTATTGTCAGAAGTGTTATAGGCAATGCCGCTCTCCACACAATAGACCTGCTGGCTGCTCCCGTCCGAAGCTGTCAGCATATAATGCCGGTAAGCGTTGCCCCCGGGACTGCTGCGCACATCCATCGTTCCATCAGAATTGTAGACAAGGTAGGTGTAAGGCGCCGGCGCATAATAATGCTGCCCGTCAGACCCCACATATTGATCGCCCAGCCAGGAGCTTGCTTTCTGTCCCGGCGAAAACGCAAACGCCTGAGTAGGGATCAGCCCAAAGACGCATACTGCGCAGAGAAGAAATGCCAGCAGCCGCTTTAGGCCGCTACGGTGATGGATTGTTGTTTTCTCCATGTAATATCCTCGCTTTCTTAAAATAGTAAAGGACAGCTTTATTCGCTGTCCCTGTCGTCAAAATCGTCCTCGGAGAGAAATTCCGTCTCGCCGTAAGCCTCATCCGGGTCAAAGCCTTCGCCGTACCCGTCATCCTCGAAATCTTCGTCATCCTCTGCCTGTTGTTTCGGACGGACGATCTTCACATAATAGCCAACGCCTCCTGCTGCAAGCAGGGCAATGATAATAAAAATGATCGTGCCGGCGCTGCCCTTGTCTTTTTTTGGCTGCTCGGCCTGCGCGGGTTCCTCCGTTTCCGCAGGTTTTTCCTTCCCGGCACAGCCTTTCAGGTCATTCTTGCAGACCGGGCAGGCGGTATCAACTTCCCCGGCTGCGCATTTCTCCGTACAGGTGCAGACATCCTCTGCCGGGATCGCACTCATGGTGTCCTCGCTCTTTTCCGCCAGCGCCATCAGGTCAGCCTCGGTAACGCCGTTCAGGAAGTAGACGTTGTTGCCGTCCCGCTTTCCGTCAATAATCAGATAGAACACATTCCCGTCCTCGGAGGTGATGGTGTAAAACTGTTTATCCCCATCTTCCCCGGTGGCCGTATCTAACACCGTGCCGGTGCCCTCCGGGGTAAACGCGCCGTCCGGGATAGCGGAAGCGGATTCCGTTTCCTCCTGGGAATCGGGGCTGCCGCCGTTTGTGCCGGAGGCTGTATTACCGCCGCCATTGGCGCCCGTATTCGTACCTGTATTAGAACCGTTCCCGGAATTGCTGTTCCCGGCATTGCTGTTTGTGCTGCCAGGGGAAGCAGCCTGGGCCTGCACAGGTTTTGCCGCCGTGCCGCCCTGGTTCTGCTGTGTTGCAGCCGCAGGTTTTTCCGTGGGCGCCGGTTCCTCATAATAGGGATTCTCAAACTTCACGGTCTTTGAGCGGTTCCCGGCATAGTCCTGGGCGTACACGCTTACCTGCTTTTCCGTGCCGGCATAATCCTTTAAGGTGACGGAAGCCGCCCCATTGGTTAGGGAATTGATACGGTTCCCGTCCACAAAGACCGCCTCCACGCCGGAATTATCGTCGCTGCTTTCTATTTTCAGCGTGTCGCCGTCCAGGGAAGCCGTAAGTTCGGGCGGCGTGGTATCTTTGTCCCCGGCTGCATAAGCCGTCAGGGGCAAAGATATGGCGCTTATGACAAGCATAAGCGCCAGTAGCAGAGAGATTTTTTTAGTCCTCATTCTTATCCTCCTGTTTCTGCAGCGGGCCATCCCCGGACGGGGCGGACTGCTGCGATTTCAGAAATTCGGCCAGCTGCTGGGGTGTCAGATGGAAGCTGCGGGCAATCGCCACATAATCGGTATTCTCCAGCTCCGTTTTCTGCTTTTCCAGGTCGCGGAGCTTGGCCTGCATCTCCGCAATCTTTGTTTTTGTCTTGTCGATCTCTTTCTCCAGTTTCTCAATCTTAGGGTTCAATTTATTACCTCCAATCTGTCTTTTTGCAAAACAGTTTGATAATAATAAGCTCCATAATTACAATTAAGTTTGATAATTTACTCCAAAACTTAATATCACGAAGCCATGTTGCAGAAAAACAAAGAAGCAAAATAAGAACCATGCTCCTTTAAGTGCCACGAAATCTCCGTTTTTATCAACTTTAATTGTCATTTTCTTTGAGTTTTATCAATCATAATTGTTAATTCCTTTGTGAAGCCGTTTTTATCAAACAAAGTTGTAAATTATCAATCTTTATTGCAAAATTATCAAACTTAATTGTCACTGGACACCAATCTGTCAGGGCAGACGCCCGAATGTATAAAAATGCTGCTGCCAGTAGCTTGTGTTGATATTTGCGTAGGAGATCGGGTCCCCGCAGTGGATCATCATCCCGTTGCCCACATAGATTCCCACATGGCTTGCGCCGCTGGTATTGTAGGTGCCCTGGAAGAATATCAGGTCGCCGGGCCTTGCATCCGCGCTTGATACAGGCGTGCACACGCCTAAAAGCCCGTCTGCGGTAAGCCGTCCGAAGTTCCAGCCCACGCCGCAATGGTTGACTACCCAGGAAACATAGCCGGAACAGTCAAAGGAAGTGGAAGGGCTTGCGCCTCCCCATACATACGGATAGCCTAAATACTTTTCGGCCTCCGCGAGCATGGCGGCAAATTTTTCATCTGCAAGGGCCTCCGGCGGGACGTCATAGTCAAAATAGTTCCCTCCGCCGCCTGCGCCTGCCTCCGGTAAATGCCGCTCGCTGGTATCGCCGGTATCGGCAAAATACAACGGGTTCATATACTGGCCGTCAACCAGCACCTCCAGGTGCAGGTGCGGCCCGGTGGAATTTCCGGTGCTGCCGACCTTCGCGATCACATCCCCGGCCTTTACCTCCTGTCCGGCAGATACAAAAATCTGTGAACAGTGGCCGTATTTGGTGGTAAGGGAGCGCCCCTCATAAGCCTCGCCCTCAATGGCAACGCACAGGCCGTATCCGCCGGCTTCACCGGCCAGCGTGACCGTGCCGTCATGCCCGGCTAAAATCTCCGTGCCCTGGGGCATCCCGATGTCAACGCCGGTATGGTAGTTCTTTCCCCCGCTGATCGGGTGTACCCGGTAGCCGTAGTAGCTGGTGACATAGGGCAGCCAGTTCGTGCCAAATACATTTTTCACATACTGCCGGTTGCCTTTGGTCTGCAACAGAATCTCGCAGATTTCCTTCTGGTCTGGGTTCATGCGTGAAACAACCAGGTTTTCAAGCGGCGTAGAAGTAAGCGTTACATTCAGGATGTGCCACTCATAAGGCACTTCTTCCTCTGTTTCCTCGCCGGTCTCCGGGTCAACGCTGGTTTCTGTCCGGTAGCGGGTTTCCGTTTCTTCTGAAAAAGACAGGGAATACTGCCCGTTAAACAGCTCCCGGAGGACACCCTCGATCTGCGCATAGGTAAAATTCTGATAGGCAGAAGTGAGGTACCCCATTAAGACATAGGGATCATGCTCAATGGGGCCGATATTATAGCGGTACTCGTCATAGCCGGGCCGGTCCGATTCCACACGGTTAATCTGCATCTGCAGGTCCGTTTCCCACTCGGTATAAGCAAGCTCCGCATTGTTGATGTCCGCATCGTCCGCCAGATAGGTAGAGGCTGCAAGGCTGCCCAGCCCTCCGGCCCCCAGGTTGGAAAAGGAAGAAATCAGGGACGCGATCAGGAAAAATACCAAAAGGAGCAGGAGCACGATCCCGCATATGACCGGGTGGCGCCTGACGGCATGGACCACGCCGGCAGCGATCTTTTCCGTGGTAACGGCGGTGTTCTTTGCACGCTTTCCCGCTTTTTTCGCTTCTCTGGCTGCTTTGGCATACTGGCGTTTTATCTTTTGTTTCTGCCACATCCGGGCAAGAAGGTTTTTCTTCAGTTCCGGGCTGTCATGCAGGGTCTGCCGGTAGGCAAGCCGGGCATTGGCCCTGGCTGATCTCTGCTGTAATTTTGCCACCCTGCGGTACGGCGCCGTCTTATGCCTGTGATATGCCATACGCAGCCCCGATTCGCTTACAAGCTCGGTGCGGTGGGCCGCTTTAATGCCGACATTTTCATTCTCTGCCTGGTAAATCTTTTTATGGGCGTAACCCACCGCCATATTTGCGCCGGCCTTTACCGGGCGCATCGGAACGGGACCCTTGACATGGGCCCGCTGGGATTTCACCTCCTTTTCAAATTTCAGGCGCTTTTTGGCCTTGCCCGTATCGGGATCAGAAGATGTTTCCATCCGCAACTTACGGCGGGCAGGAAGGCGGTTTTCCGCCTGTTCCAGTTTTTCCGCTGTCCGTTCTGCCTTCCGTCGGGCTTTCGTGAGCTTCTTATCCGCTGTTTCCGGTGGGAGTTCGTCAGCGGTAAATTCCAGCTTGGAAGGCCGTTTTGGTTCTCCTTCGGCTGCCTCCGGCGGTTTCTCCTGAGGTTCCCCGGCTTTTGCCGCCTCCTGAAAGCGCTGTTGGTATTTATTACCATGCTGCCGTGTCCGGTTCCAGTGTCCTGCCTGGCCGGATTTTTCTTCCCCTTTCTGTGCCCCGGCTCCTTCCTGAAATAGTTTCCCATACCGGGAATCCGTACCTTTCGGACCGTGTTCTGCAAAAGCTGTCTGTCCGGGATTTTCCTGGCCGGAATCCGCCTGCCTGGGTTCTTCCTGCCTGAAATTCTGGTAAGCGGCATTGCGCCTCCCTGGGCTCTCCTGGCTGGAATCCGCCCGCCTGGGTTCTTCCTGCCTGAAATTCTGGTAAGCGACATTGCGCCTCCCTGGGCTCTCCTGGCTGAAATCTGCTTGTCTGGGTTCTTCCTGCTTGAAATTCTGGTAAGCGGCATTGCGCCTCCCTGGGCTCCCCTGGCTGAAATCCTCCTGCCTGGAATCCCTGTAAGCAGCATTGCCCTGTCCTTGGCTGCCCCGCCTGGTTTCTGGCACATATGGTTCTGATCCAGTTGGTTCCTGTCCGGGAAAAACCTGGGTAGGGGAATCCTGTGCTGCCGTATCACTGTTTTCGCAACCGGCAAATATATCTGATCCATAAGTTTCCGTCTGCACCGGCGCCGCCTGCCTGCGGTTCCTTGAAGTGCCGGAAGAAGGGGCGTCCCTTGCCCGGCGCAGGTCATAATCCGGCTCTCCCTGCCGGGCCGCCATGCGGTCCTCCCCGTGGGAATCCCGCGCCGGCATCCGGGCATCTTTCTGTTTCCTCTGAAAATTCCTGTCACGCGCCATTGCCCTCACCTCCAATCGCTTTCAGGGTATTTTTGTTTCCTCATGCCTTCGTCCCCGCCACTTCATCAGGCCGTGTTGTAAGTACGCTGTACAGCAGGGTATCCTTCGGAAAATGATCGACAAAGGGGATAATCACATTCCCGAAGAACAGAAGCCCCTCGCCGGGGCCGGAATGGGTCACATAGGAAAGCTGGTGCGGGGAAATCCCCAGCTGCTTCGCCAGAATCTGCCGGTCCCCCTGGGCCTGGTTCAGCATGTAGATAAAATCCGAGTTCTCAAAGATATTCTCGATCTCACGGGAGGCCAGCAGGTCCTTCACGTTCTGCGTCAGGCCGCTCGGTATGCCGCCCCATTTCCTGAACCGTTTCCAGATTTCCACGCTGAAACTTCCGGTCTGTCCTTTCAAAAGGAGATGGAATTCATCAATATAGAACCAGGTCGTCTTATGCTTGGAACGGTTGGCCGTGACACGGTTCCACACGGCATCCTGCATAATGAGAAGGCCGATCTCTTTCAGTGCTTTCCCCAGAGACTTTAACTGGAAGCAGAGTACCCGGTGGTTGTTCATGTCAATGTTGGAACGGTGATTGAACACATTCAGGGAACCATTGACATAGATTTCCAAAGCCGTAGCGATATTCTGTGCCTCCGGTTCAGCCTGCTTCAAAAGCAGCTCATACAGGTCTCCCAGGATCGGCATATTCTCCGGGCGGGGGTCCTGCAGGTAATCCCGGTACACCAGCCTCGTGCAGCGGTCAATAATGGTCCTCTCAATCGGGGAAAGCCCTTCCTTGCCGCCGATAATAAGGTCACACAGCGACAGGATAAAATCGCTTTTCAGCGTAATGGGGTTTTCATCGTCCGAATAGTCCAGGTTAATGTCCATCGGGTTGATGTAGTTGGTGGAAGTCGGGGAAATATCAATGACCTGCCCCTGGGCGCCGAACTGCTGTACTAAAGGCCCGTACTCATTTTCCGGGTCTGCAATGATGATGTCATCCTCCGTTAAAAGGAACACATTGACGATCTCACGCTTTGCCGAGAAAGACTTGCCGCTGCCCGGCGTGCCTAAGAACAGGCCGTTGGGGTTCTTTAAGTTCTTGCGGTTCGCCATGATCAGGTTGTTGCTTAAAGCGTTCAGGCCATAATAAAGCGCCTCGCCCTCCTGGAACAGCTCGCAGGTCGTGAACGGCACGAAAATGGCGGTGCTGCTGGTCGTAAGCCCCCGCTCAATCTCAACCTGGTTCAGCCCTAATGCAAGGGAGGACATAAGGCCCTGCTCCTGCTGGAAGTCCAGACGTTTCAGGGCACAGTTATATTTCTGCGCAATGCCGGAGGCAGACAGAATATCGTTCAGCAGCTTCTGGCGTTTCGGCGCGATGTTCTCCACCAGTACCGTGACTAAAAACATCCGCTCATTCCGGCTCTGCAAATCCTGTAAGAGATTTTTTGCTTCTTCGCCATAGGTGGCAAGGTCGGTAGGTATGATGTCCATGTCATACCCGGCGCGGACCGCTTTCTTCTGTTCCTCAATGGTCATTTTCTGCAAATCGGACATTTTGCGCTTGATGTTCTTGATCGCCTGGGCCTGGTCGATGGACTGGATATGCAGGTTCACCGTCACGGCGTCGTCCAGGTCAAGGAGCTCCGCCAGCAGTCGGTCCGTCAGCTCCGGCGCTAAAATCTGCAAAAAAGACACCGCCCCGGAATGGTCGGCTACCCGGAAAGTCTTTCCGTCATTTGAGAACGACAGGCCGGAGGGCGAAATAAAATCCTTTGTGGAAAGCCCGGTTTTCGGCAGGTCCGCCCAGACAAAATGAAACTTTTCCTGCCCGTCCGGGTGGAGCTGGCTGTGAAGAACCTCCAGGCGTTCCAGCCCATTAAGTGGCTTTGCATGCGCTCCCAGGGCTTTGAAATTCGCCAGCACATCGGCCTCGATCCGCTCCAGGCGCATCTTCGCGGTGCGAAGGTCGTCGGCCTCAATGCCGAAAGTGATATATTTCCGCTTGGTAAGGCCGTTGTTGCCTTTTTGGAGCTGGCCCTTTAACATATCCCCATACTCCCTGCGGATTCCGTCATATTCGTCGCCGCGGATGGGGATGTCGATACTGCGGGCGAAATCCTGCATATTTGCACGCTGGTTGATGAAGGTAAGCTGCACATGGATCGAAGCGTCAAAATAATTGAGGAAATCACAGTAGCCCTCAAAAATCTGCGCCTTGTCATCCGCCTGTGCGAGCTGGTAGTTAATGTCAAAAAACTGCACCGTCTTGGTGTAGAGCTTATCCGTCAGCCGGCAGATCCCATCCCGGTACATTTCCTTATAGGGAATGCTCTGCTGGACCGTCTGCGGGGCGTCCGATTTAAGCCCACTGAAAAAGCCGCCTTTCCTGGACGGCTTTATGCGGGAAGCATTACGCCCGCCTGTTTTTGCGTCTGCCCTGGCCTTTTTTGCCTGCCTGATGTTTCTTTGCAGGCGCTTTTCCTGGGCCTCCTGCTGTCTGGTTTTTGGCAATCCTCATAACCTCCTTCTCTGACATGGATTTATACAAATTTTCCGTCCGGTATGGCCGTTTCTTCGGCCAGAGCTTATAGCGGAGCCTGTTTTTCAGAAGTTTCTCCGCCGACTGCCCATCCCGCTCATACATGGCGAAAAAGAAAAAGGGCATCATAAGCCCGATCATCATTAGCACCGCCGCCGAGTTACCGACAGCGCCGCGGGTAAGGAAGTATACCGGCAGCCCGACCAATGCGGCCAGGCTGAAACAGATAAGCTGGCGCTTCGTCAGGTTGAACGCCAGCTTGGTCTTGACTTTCGTTAAGTCTTTGGGTACGGGTACATAAGGCATGTAAATTCACCTCCATTCATGCTGTATCTCACTGGTTTTGTTCCTGCATCGTGACCGTGGATTCCACCTCATTGCCCCACACATCCCAGCCGGGGGTCTGCTGCCTTGCAAAAAGCTCTATCCTGGGCTGGTCGCCCATGAGCTTCACAATCTTATCCCGTACCTCGTCCGGCTTCTTGCTGTGCTGCTCAATATGGGAGATTACAAACTGGTGGATTCCCGCGCACTGGCGTTTCGGGCGCCCGCGTGTCGCCAGAAGGCATACCTCCGCATTAGAGCGGGTCCAGAACCCCATCCCGTAAAACCAGGAATCTGCTTTCCGGTTCTGTTTGAGCCAGAGGAAGGCCAGCGTCTTATATTTGAACCCCCATGCTTCGATCACCCGGAACGCCTCATTAAGCTGTGGGAAGGTGGCCCATAGGAAAAGCGCACTGTCTTTGGCCGCAAGGTCTGCAACCGGCAGCGCGCATATTTCTTCCATGCTCATGGTGGGGTAGTGCTTTTCGGCCACCCCATTTCCGCGTTTCATATCATAGCGCCAGGGCGGGTCCGCGTACACGATGCCATATTTTCCGGCCTCCGCCATTACCGGGCCTGCTCATTCTTGGCCGGGGCGGATTTTGCCGGGGGCGTCTTGACCTTGCCGGCATTTTCTTTCAGGGCGCCGGCCAGGGAAGGCTTCTCCGCCGCTCCCTTTGTCGCTTCAAGGGTGGCCTGCAGGTTTTCAATCGCCTGGCCGTACCCTCCGATCAGGGCGTCATTAAGCTGCCTGCGGAAATCCGCCGTCACCGGCCAGCAGACATCCCTCCATTTTCCCTGCTTATCCTGGGTGGAGGGCATATTGACGTACAGGCCGTTCTCGCCGGAGCAGATACGGAAGCCGTCGATCTTGAAACAGTCCCCAATCGTCACATTGGCGAAAGCCAGAAGGTTCCCCATCGGGGCAATCGGGCGTACCGTTACATCCAGCTTCAAGCCCTCGCCCGCCTGGGCCTCCGGCTGCATGGTTTCATGGTTGGTCTTACTCATATAGAAAAATCCTCCTTCTTGTTAAAATAGGTCGGTTACACACTAATGCGAGTTAAAAATACTTTTGGATAGCGAGCCTGTCTTAAACAGGGCAAAGGCCAGCAGGACCGTATAGCCTGCCGTGCCCCAGATCGCGCCGTGGATGTCGCCGGAAGAAGGGATTGACTGGACCAGCGCCGCATAGATCGCGACGCAGACCATAATCAAAAACCCCTGGAAACCTAAAGCAAACAGGGAACGCAGGTAATTCGTCCCCATCTGCCCCCATTCACGGTTTGCCATTGTGGAAAACGGTATGGGTGCCAGGCTGACCGTGAGATATATTTCAATCATGCGGCCATACACAATGACAAAGATCACGATGGACAACACCCACATGCACAGGTTGATAATGTTGGTCTCCAGCCACAGGCCGATCAGTTCCCACATCCCCATTGCTTCAAGCTGCGTTTCCAGGTCGGCCAGCGCGGCGGTAACATCCATGCTCCCGTTTATCACGCCGGAACTTTGATTCACCACATGCTGGGCGACGTCAAACACCGCCATGACGATGGTAAAACAGTTGGTGAGCAGGTATGTGGCAACAAAGGTTTTGAAAATCCACTTGAAGATGTTGAACGTATCAAAATCGTGCATGTTGTTCTTTTCCAGGATCATCTGGATCAGTTCATAGACAAGAACAAAAGTCAGGATGATTCCCGCAATGGGAATGACGACGGTTTCAGAAAGATTCTGGATCATGCTGAACACGCCGCCATTCCA
>CAJTCY010000016.1:0-94362 GCA_910575075.1 Lachnospiraceae bacterium | reverse complement strand
CCCTGCGGTGTCTGGCCTACCTGTGAGGCCACATCCGAGACCTGGCTGTTGACGGACTCAAAGATACCGGTGTATTGTCCTGTGATCGCTTCAATCAAGCCCTCTTTAATCCAGTCTGTTATCCATTCAAACAGACTGCCCATCGGCTATTAACCGAACAGGCCGGAGAGCAGCGGGATCAGCGTGGCACCCACCAGCGCAATACCTCCGCCAGCCATAAGCTGTTTCATCCGTTTTTGTTCACACCGGGTCGCTGCCCCGGTGCGGCCCCACTTCAAAAGAAGCGGACACCCCATGCTTTCACATGGGCGCAGACTATATCTTCACCCGCATGGAGCGGGGCAGGCTGCTTCGGGCCGCTCGGCCCTACTCCTGCAAAGGATAGTCGTTGAACCTTCCCCTGTTCGGGGCTTGGCTGCTGATCGCCCATTGTCCCGGCGTTTAGGTTCGCACCCTGCGCCATCCGTGCGTTTTTTTCCGCTTTCGCCACCGTCACATCCGGGCATGTTTCATCCCCATGTTTTGGTACGCACGGCTTTAGGGGTTCCCAGCAATTCAGCCTGTTGCCGTATGGACTTCCACCATACGCTGCACGGCAATTACTTGTCCGTGGAGGGCGTAGCTTACCCCTGCGACTTGGCTCCGGGATTGTCATTGCCATAACCCTCCAGAAGGTTGATGACACCCCATGCGCCGAGGCCGGCACCCAGAGCAATCACCAGAATTTTCAGGGTATCAATCGCACTTGCAAAAAAAGCCATAAAGAAGTCCTCCTTTAATTTGAAATATATTGGTTTTGTGGTATGGCCGTATCTGGCCGGAAACGAAAAAACGCCCCTGTGCTTTAAGAAAATCTGCATAAAGCACAGGGGCGGCATAGTCCAGGATCATCCTGGAAAGGTATACAGTTGTCAGGGAGGGGCGCGAATCCTCAATAGAACCTCCTTCCGGTGAAAAGAAAAAGCCCGCCAAAGCCAGAGACTTTAACAGGCAGCTACATCATCATACAGCCGGCGCCTCCAAATCCTCCGCCGTGACCTCATAATTGCGGTACAGCTCCCCAGGGCTGACGGGCAACCTGGTTGAGAGGAATCTTTCAATGTCAAACGCATTTTTAGGGGCATAATCCGACAGGTATTTATAGTTCGGGTGTTTCGTAATATCGTACTTGCGGGAGAGGAAGGGCCGGACGCCCCTAATCTGCAGGAGGCATTTCCCGCCGTCCATCACGGCCAGCTCGTCCACCGACATCAAATCCTTTCCCAATTTCTGAAAATTCTGTCCGTGGGATTCCTGGCTGCCTTTGGTGACGCTGGTGTTATACATGTCATGAGGTAAGCGCCTCTTGGACGCTCCCTCCCGAACCGTGCGGGCACCTCTCGATGCACACGGCTCTCCATATGCCGTCAACTAACAAAATCAGTCTTTTCCGTGTATCTCACAGTGGCACGCCGGACATACTGCCAGCGTTTTCCTGCGATTCTTTAGCATGACTTTTTCCCACTCATATTCACCACTAAGGCTTTTCAGCCGTTTTACCTGATGAATCTCCACGTCATTTGTGTACTGTCCGCAGAGTTCACAAGTTTTCGAGCGCAGTTTTGCCGCTATGCGGTTTGGTCTGTCATACCGTTTATAGGCCGGAAGAATATCTGCCTGCGGCACATTGGGCTTATCCTTGCGGATAAAAGGCCCTCTGTAAAACACGCTCTTTTTCATACCGCTTTTTGTCTTATAAATGACTGTAAACCGTCCATCTCTAAAATATTTCTTCTTAATCTTTCTGGTCTTTGTGCGGTATTTATTTGCGAATGTTTTCAGCATACTGTAATGCATCAGACTCGCAAACTTACTTATTGCGCATACATTACATGCCAGTGAGTAATAGTTGTACTGACCTCTGATTTCAGAGTTGTACTTTGACAGAATTTCAATGTCTTTGCGGTTAATGAGCTGTGGTCTGTGGATGGCTTTCCAATGCTCTTTGTGTGTAACTTTGTCTTTCTTGATACGGATTGCACCATACTCCAATAGTTTCGATTCCCATTTCTCATGCGGCATATATAGTTTCACTGCGCCGCTGTATCCCTTCACTTTCCTGCCCTGACGTTTTGTGACTTCCTGACTTTTTGAAATTGAAATATCGTAGCCAAGAAACCTCGCCCGGCCAGTTGCATGGGTGATTTTGGTTTTCTCCACTGACAGCGTAAGGTTCAGTTTTTCTTTGAGGAATACGGCTAAATCTGCTTTTAAGGCTTCTGCATCCTTTTTGCTCCCGATAATGCTTATGATAAAATCATCCGCATAACGGACGTATTGCAGGTTTTTGTAAGTTTCATCCCGGAACTGCTTAGACGGGATTTCCCTCTGTTTCTCCCGCAGTCTGCGTAATTCCCCGGCACGTTCTTTCTTTTCGGCTTCGGAAAGGCTGTCCCATACTTCCCTGTTCCGGCGCATAAACCTCTGCACCTCACGGTTCCGTCTGGCGTATTCCGGATTCACTTTGCGGTTTATCCTGTTTCCTTTTATAAAGCCTGCCTTATATTCCTCCACGTACATATCCAGTTCATGCAGATAAATATTTGCCAGAACGGGACTGATGCCAGAACCCTGCGGAGTGCCGCAGTATGTCCTGTTGTACTGCCATTGTTCCATATATCCAGCTTTTAAAAACTTCCACATCAATGTGATAAATGCTTCGTCATCAATGCGTCTGCGCAGGATATCAATCAGCACATGGTGGTCAAAGCTGTCAAAACATGCCTGTATATCCCCCTCCACAAACCAGTTTGCCCCGGCGAATGTCCGCTGTATCTGTTCGAGGGCTGTATGGCAGCTCCTCTTTGGGCGGAATCCGTGGGAATAATCGGAGAAGGTTGGTTCATAAATGCTTTCCAGTATCATTCGGACTACTTCCTGCACCAGCTTGTCATCCCCGGAAGGAATCCCAAGCGGACGCTTTTTACTGCTGTTTTTCTTCGCAATATATGTACGTCGTGCAGGTTTCGGGCGGTAGGAGCGGTCTTTCAATGCGCTGATGATGCGCTCTATTCTCGGACTGCCCATCCCGTCCAGTGTTTCTCCATCCACACCCGGCGTCATGCTCCCCTCATTGGCGTAGATATTCCTGTATGCCAACAGGTAAAACTCCGGGTTGTACAAGTTCCGGTAAAGCCTTTGGAACCTATACGATAAATCTTTAGACTGTTTGTTTAGGCTATTTAATACATCAGTTGGATTTCTCATGATGCCTCACGCACCTTCCTTTCTTGTTTGTATTAAAAGCATACTGCTCCCCTTCGTCATGTGGGCGGCTCTCCCGCTTCCGTTTTTACGGCTATCCCTGTAAATCCAGAGTCCACGGGCTACTATGGGAGCTGTGTAACCATGCCCGCAAATGGGCGGGTTTAGGTCATCCCCGGTAGCGTATGCCATACATAGCGTTCCGTGTTGTCGGTAATCTTTGTAGATATGTGGCGTTCGCCGTTCAACCTAATCTAAGGCTTGCCTTGCTTCGGATATCACACGCCTGCCGACAATCGAGCGACAGCCGCCAAAGCACCATGCGTTCCATCTTCTTTCGCACGTAGGCCAGATACTCCCAGGCTCCGGCTACCAATCAAGCAGTTTAGCTTTCATCCTCATACACGGATTTTCATCCCCGCATAAAATGACGGTTAGAAGATTGCGCCATTCTATGCCCGTTATAGTGAAGGACACTATAACAACGACATGCTACACTCCCCAGAGGGTTTCCCCTCACGGATAAGTCGTGGAATGATAGACAGTGAATTTTCACCTTCCTTTCTTTGATATCTTTGTCTACCGCTTGCTAAAGGCGGTTTATGGCATACACCCTAACGGGCGCACGATGGTCTCTTTTCCCAGCAGGGAATTCCAGCTTTTCAGCGTGGTTTCCTCCTTGCCTCCCAGGAAAAGGGAAGCGTCACAATTCCCGATGATGGTGTCCATGTTGTCCTTATAGAGCGCCTTTAGCTGGCTCTGCGCCTGCAATACCAGGCAGGCTGAAATCTCCCTGGAACGGATCGTCGCCATCAGCTTTTCCAGGTTCGGAATCTGCCCGATATTGGCGGCCTCGTCGATCAGGCACCGCACATGTACCGGCAGCCTGCCGCCATACTTGTCATCGGCACGCTCGCACAGCAGATTGAACAGCTGCGTATAGGCCATGCTGACAAGGAAATTGAACGTCGCATCCGTATCACTGATGATAAAGAACAGCGCTGTTTTCCTGTCCCCGACCAGGTCAAGCTCCAGCTCGTCATACATGGTGATCTCCCGGACCTCCTTAATATCGAATGGCGCCAGTCTGGCGCCGCAGCTAATAAGTATGCTTTTGGCGGTCTTGCCCGCCGCTAATTTATATTTCTTATACTGGCGGAGGGCGAAGTGGTCCGGGTCTTTCTGCTCCAGCGCGTCAAAGAGAAGGTCAACGGCATTTTTGAAACTTTCGTCATCTTCCCGGACCTCCATAGCGTTTATCATTTCTACCAGAGTGGAAAAATTCTGCTCGTTTGTCGGGGCCTCATAATAGATATAGCCGATCAGCGCCGTATACAGCAGGGTCTCGGCCTTGACCCAAAAATCGTCGCCGGATTTTCCTTCCCCTTTGGTATTGGCAATCAGCACCGTTACCAGTTTCAGAATGTCTTTCTCATTGTGAATGTAGGCAAAAGGGTTGTAGTGCATACTTTTTGAAAAATTGATCGTATTGAATACCTTAATCTTATAAGGCTCATACACAGTTTTTCCATTCTTTCCCTTGACCGGTTTTCCATCCTTGTCCAGTTTCGGCATGCCGCGGCTTAGCAGCTTTCCCACTTCGATCAGGACCGTACCTTTCGGATCGGTGACGACATACGAACTATGGAGCTGCATGAGGTTGGGTTTTATAAAAAATCTCGTCTTGCCGGAACCGGAACCGCCGACTACCAGCACATTTTTATTGCGGGCATGGGCCGGATTCTTCGGCCTGCCGGACATCATAAGCCCCTCGGTCTGCGTCAGGATAATGTTGTTTTCCGGTTTCGGGTCCATAAAAGGGGCAATGTCTGTTTTGTTCCCCCACCGTGCAGAGCCGTACTCCACATCTTTGCGGTACTTTTTTGCATTTTTTCCCTTCACATATACCGCCAGCCTCACTACGGCGGCACCGCAGAGGCCGGCAAGCCAGTCCATCGCCGCACCCGGCCACATGCTCTGAAAGGCAAGTGTAAAACCATCGGCAAGCCCTAAGAGTTTCTGTGAGGCGTCCGCTCCGGGGGCAAGGCGCACCGCCTCGCCCAGCTTCGCAAATACCAGAAGGAACAGAAGATAGGGCAGGTGGAGTATCACCTGCTTTTTCAGGGTATCGGTATCTATTTTCAACGTTCCGGCCCTCCGTGTTCCTTATTCTTCACCCGGTCACGGCCAAGAGCCTGTGCCAGCTCCTTGAATTTATGAAGCTGGGAGAGCAGCGACGGCCTGGCGCTCCGGGCAAGGTCTTTCTGGGTATATTCCTTAAAAGCTGCCGTCAGCGCGTCCGCCTGGTTCGCTTTGAAATAGACCGTCCACTTTGGGGGATCGGTCCCCAGCTCTTTTTCAATATGGTAGCGTACCTGGTGTTTCCTGGCGTACCGCTCAAAGGAGCGGATTCTGCCGGAGACTTCAATGGTATTCGCACCGGGGTCCCTATAGGTCAGCCGTTTCATGCTGTTCCTGCCGACTTTCGGGGTAGTGCGTTCCTGCTCCATCTTTTGGAGCACGGCGGCAATGGCAGAGCGCAGCACCCGCCCGGACAGCTTCGCCGCCTGGATGGAGACCGATACGGTCCGCTGTTCCAAATCTTCCTGCATAAGCATCCTCCTTCCTGATAAAATCTGTAATTAAATGGGAAACAACTGTTTTACCGGGCGTCCCCTATCACCTGCTGACGGGGTACGTGCTCAAAGGCTTTTGCCGCCTGCTCTGCCTGGATTTTCGCATGTTTCAGAAGCGTCTTAATGATGGTGGCCGGGTGGTCCTGTTCCTCTAAATGCGCCACCATATCCCTGCAGCCCTCCGGGAGATATTCAGCCATATCCTTACAGGCATCGGCCAGGTCGCCCATGAAGCCCCAGCAGCTATCCGACAGCTCGCCGTTTTTGTAAAGCTCAAAGCCGTAGCACTCGCCCCGCAGGTAGGAATCATAAGCGGCCACTTCGCTGCGCATCAGATCCTCCGCTTTTTTCCGAATGGCACCGGTCATTTTTTCGCCGCCAAATTCCTTTAGCGCATCCTCTTTGGAAACATAAATCCATCCGACCTGCCCGCTGTCCCAGGGGTCATTAAAACTTGTGGTCTGCATGGCAAGGCCGCTGTGGTCCATCAGATAGAGGGGCAGCGTAATGTATTTTTCGGAGATCACCTTCAGCATGGCGTCATCAACCGCCCGTTCCTCCGTCTTTGGCCCGTGCCGGAACCGGCTGCTCACAATGTTTACCATGTGTTCATAGCGTTTCAGGCCCGCTTCATCATGCCCCACGGTATCTAAATACATCTCCCGCAGGAAATCGTCTTTATCCATGTAATTGTGGCTGTCGCCCAGCGCATAGCGGGAATGGAAACAGGCCATCGTCCCAAAATGTTCGTCTACCTCACGGGGAGAGATTAAAATGTCGTCCGGCTGCACCATCAGCGCATATGGACCGTCAACTGCCATCAGCATAAGCCATCAACTCCTTTCCGGTTCCCTGGGCTTTTTATCCGGCGCTTTCGGCTCTGCCTGCGCCGCCTGTTTCCTTGCATTGTCAAGCTGTTCCCGCACGGAAACATCCCGCTTCGCCTCCGGCGCCCCTGCGCCGAAAAAATCCGGCAGCTCCTGAAAGCCGATACTGTCCACATAATAAGCGGTGTCTGCGCCATTCCCATGCAGGACTACCACATCAGAAACGGAAAGGGAATGGCCCTTGAAATCTTCCGGGTGGTCGATATTGAAGCGCCTGTAAATATCCTCTAGCGTTTCGCCCGGTTCCCGCTGCATGGCATAGACCATCCGGTAATTGTCCCGGTCCACGGAGAGCCCCCTGCTTTCCAGCCAGTCCAGGGACATAAAACGCAGGTTGTCTGTATTGTCCGATAAGTCAAGCTGGTAAATGGAATAAGCGCTGATCCCATACTCTTTTTCATAGGAAGAAATACGCTCCAGAAGCGGCGCCGTTTCTCCCTCCATGTGTTCCTCATGTTCAAATGCCGCCAGCCTCATGCGGATTTTCCCGGTATCTCCTGAAAGCAGCCCGTCCGCCATGCACTCTTTTTCCGCATGGGAATCCGGGTACAGGCCTGCATAGGCCCCGCTGTTCTGCCTGAAAAATTCATCCAGGTCGAAAGCCAGGTCCGTGGATTCGTCAAGCCTTATATCATCCCCGCCCGGTTCCTCCATGGCAGGGGCCGGCTGCTGCTTTTCCTCCGGCGGGAGGGGCTGCTTCACCGCAACGATCTCACCCGCCAGTCGGTAAAATTTCTCCGGGTATCTGAACTGTTCCTTATACTGCTCCATGAAATAATCGGGAAGGTCGGCAAAACTTTCCTCGCCGAGACCGGCTATGAAAAAGGTGCCGGCCATGATCTCAATCATCTCGCCGTCCTGGTTGTAGATCGCCCGGTTCAGGGGCAGCCCGTTTATTCTTCCTTCATCATTGCAGACAATCGCGACAGGCTCCGCATAAGGGTAGTAGCCCTCTATGCCTCCCCCGACTGCCTCCTGCATGGATTCAAGGCTCCCGTCCAGCTCGGCCTCATAAGGCGCTTTCCCCGGCTCTATCATCAACACTTTCAAATCTGCATATCCTCCTTCTTTTTAATTGGCGCCTTCGGTTCTGCCGCAGCCTTTTCCCGTTCCCTCGCCGCAGACAGCTTTCCCAGCACGGAGGGCTTTTCCTCTTTTCCGGGCGCGGAAATAGCGCCCTCCGAAACATCGGCGGCATGGCTTGGTTTTATTGGTTCCCGGCCCTCCACGGTATATCCAGGGAGAAGCACGCCATTGACCGTAAAACAGTTTTCATGCTCTTTCGGAATAGGCGGTGAAATCTCCGCAAACAGATGGGAATAGGCTTTCTTTCTCCCGTCCAGGTACTTCTCGGCGGCGGCCTTGTCCGTGTAGCGTTTCTTATCCTGCCCTGCAAGGTGGATGTTGTAGCCTTTCCTGGGTGAATTGATATACAGGTCCCATGTTACATACCAGGCAGTCGGAACATTCTGTTTTGCCTCCCTGTTATATGTTGTCTGTTCTCTGATCTGGCAGAACATCTTATAAACCCGGTTGCTGATCTCCATCCAGTCCTTGTTGTTGGAAAAGGGCTGCCAACAGTTCCCGGTATGCTTTACCTCCGGGGTGCGTAAGTATGCCAGCGCCCGGTCAAGCCGCTGCGTGGCCGCCGCCTGCTGTTCCCATTGCTTCGCTGCCGCCACCACGATGTCATAGGCTTTCTTTTCTCCCTCAATGCTGTCCTGGCGCATGGCCTGTACCGTTTCTGCCCCCTGTGCAATCAACGCTGAGATATCCGTGTTCTCGCATGATACCGTGTGTTCCACCTGCAGCTTGTAGCCTTCCGACAGGTCCCCGGAGCGGTGCGCCCGGTAATCTTTGTTTTCCTCCAATCCTTCCGCCTCCTTAAATCTCCGGCGTATGGCTCTTTTTCGGGGCCGCCTGTGCCGGGGTAGTTTTTTCTGCCGGTTTCACCGCTGCAAGCTGCGCCATGACCGAAGGCCGGTCTGCCGTAAATATGGAAATCTGTTCATTCTCCGCCAGCGGCTGCGCCGGAAGGGGCAGTGTTTCATCCGAATGGGTCAGTATCTGCTCCCGTTTCAGGTCTGCCACGATCTCGTCAAATGCCGCATTGATGGCTCTGCGTTCCTCACCCTCCGGGAAGGCTTTCAGGACTGACATTTCCCCTCCTTTGTCTGCCACGAAGGTAACGGCGCAGTCTGCGTGGCCCGCCAGATAATCCGATTGGTAAGGCAGCTTATCCTTGATGTAACAGGCAAAGGCCCTGGCGGTCATCTCCGTGTTGCTGTCCCAATAGCCGCCGTCCTTTTCGTACTCCTTACCCATGCGCACGGAATTCCGGTAAAAATCGGTTTCCACCCGCCCGATTTGCGGCGCCTCCTGTGCCTGCATCCCGGACAGCATGTGCTCGAATATTTCCAGCCGTTCCCGCTCACTTTTGGGGATCACCCGCCCGGTGACAGACTTCTTGAAAGCGCTGATCTGCTCCACGGAACCGGCCTCGCCGGATAGAAACGACTCTTTAAGAACCGCGTAGGTTTTCATCTGTTCCTCATTGCCATGCCGTTTTAGGGAACCGAGCACCGCCGAATCCAGCCAGCCTGCCGCATTTTTCCGGGTTCGTTCTGTCTGCGCTTTGGTGCGGGCCGCGGCCTGCTCCGGCGTCTCCGGCTTATATTTTATGGTATCAATCAGCTTCTGGAACGGCACATAGAGGCGGGGCTGTTCCGAGAGCATCCCATTCGCGCCCATCTTCGTACCCAGATAATCGTCAAACCCGTGCCACCATTCATGGGCTAAAGAGCCGGCCCCGTGCATCTTCGTAAGGTTGATGACCTTCCGCAGCGGTTCATAATGGGCCGCCGCGTTGCCGCTGCCCCTGGCGCCGAAAGCGATGGCAAGCGTTCCCTGATAGGCAATATCTTTATCACTGATCTGCAAGGCCGACGCCAGATCCTTCAGCGCCTCAAATCCCATGTTGAGGGAAGCCTGCCGGTCATTCTGGTTCATCCAGTTCCCAAATTCACCGCCGCGGAACCCGAAGGTATCAAGGTAGTGCTGCCCGGTGATCTCCATGCCGTTTCTGTAATCCGGCCCGGTGCGCCGCACATGGGAGAGCTGGGGAGGCACAAACCGCGTCTTTCCGCTTTTGCTGCGCCCTTTTGCCAACGCCTGCACCCATTTCAGGGCGGCCTCCCGCGATTCAAAGTTTGTCTGCAAGATGGAATAGCCCTTCGTCACATAATAGGTGTCAGGTTTCCAGTCATTATTTTTGGAATAAGTATTCTTCCCGTCGTTGAAATGGATCGCATAGCCCTTCGGCACCTTCTGGTCTTTGGAAACGCCAAACTGTTCCTTCTGCGCTTTCTGTGTGAAGTTCCGCTCAAAATGCGCGGCAGAGTGAACCATCAGGGCATTGGACAGCTTGTTTGTAATGGCCGGGTTCTCCCGGCCCTTCTCCGTCGCCTGGTAATGGATGCCGCCGCCCCAGCCCTGCACCTGTTCCAGATACCCGTTTTTCACAAAGAAACGGTCATAGGCTTTCATGGCATCCTCCACGGTGCGGACTTCCGAAACCACGCTCTGCAGCTCCCGTACCGTCTGGATATATTCTTTCTGTCTTGCAAGGCGCTTCTCCGGCGTGTCGTCCCTGCGGTAATACTGCGGGGAGGCGTTCAGCCCGTCCCTCGCCTTTTTGATAAAATAGACCACGCCAAGGGAAATCCCGTCATCAAGCATGGCTATATAATCCGGTTTCTTCCAGATATTATCCTTTTTTACGAATTTCTCGGCCTCACGCTCATTCATGGCGTCCAGGTCGTTCACATAGAGCCCCCGGTCCTTCCATAAGTCTTTTTTTGCGCCGCCGATCTTTTCCCCGAAATCTTCATGCTGCATGTTATCCGCCAATCATTATCACCTCCAGTCTGTCATAAAAAATCACCGCTCCGGGGAAGGGCGGCGTTCCTGTAATTTATCATGCTGCGGGCGTATTCCCATGATCCGGTCCGTCTCCCTGCGGACCAGCCGGTCAAGCGCGCCCAGGTCCTCCGGGGTAACGGCAAACTCCCGGTAATTCTCATACCAGAGCCCCGTGACCGCCGCAATCGGCAGTAGCTTTTCCGGCCCTCCGGGAAAAAGGCGGTAGACCGGACCGCCGTCAAGGAGCATCTGCTTTGCTGTCCCCAGGGGTATGCGGTACATATCTGTGTCCGGGTTCTGCGCCTCCTCCATATACTCCACATTCAGCCGTTCCTCCAAATCCTGGGGCATATAGGAAAATGCCTGCTCCTTCCATTGGCTGAAACGGTTAGAATAGCGGTACTGCCATTCCGTCACCTGCTCCGGCGCATAGAGGTAGCGCCAGGTTTTCAGGGCGTCCTTTTCGCACAGCTCCATTGATTCCCATTTTTCAATGCCTGCCTCCGCCTTCGTGCCGTCCCGGTATTCCATGCTGACGCCGTAAGGGTAGAGGGTATTCCGTTCTATGTCCTGCCGCAGCGTGTCAAGGCCCATCATCAGGACATCCCCGTACAGCCGTCCGTCCTCTTTGCGCTCCGTGTGGAACAGGAAGGCCCTTGCGCCGGGATATTCCGTCATGGCAGCTGTCCGGTAAAGCTCCGCCGAAGGGCAGTAGGCAAGCAGCGCGTCCGAAAGCCACATGTGATTCTTCCCCATGACGGCAATGGAATCCGCCCCGGTATTCGTGGCAAGCGCGCGCAGGTTATATTCGCTGTCCCGCAGGAAATCCCCGGCCAGGATATGGAGCTCATAGGCAAATACGCCTAAATCCGTATCGTGGACTAAGTGAATCTGCGGAAGTGGTTCCTGTTTCAAGTTCATTTCCTCCCTTCGTTCTGTTTTTATCACCGGCTGCCCCTGTCATGGGACGCCTCCGGCTGGTGCTTTGCCGGCGCTGCCTTCGCCGCCTGCTCCCGCATGGCCTCTAGGACGGAGGGCCGGCGCTGTGCCCGCTGTTCCAGCCTTGCAAGGGCATTCAGGGAAAGCCCTACATTCTCGCCGATGGCAGACGCAAAAGCGCGCTCTATCCTGAAAGCTCCCTTGAAGGCATCTGCGACCCTGCCGTTTTCCTTCGCCTCCGCCTGTGCGGGTTTCCCCTGGATGGAGCGCCCCATGTTCTTCAGGTGCCGGCCTGCCTCATGGAATTCCGTGCTGAACGCATCGATCCTGGAGACCGCACGGTCACTGGACTGCACGGTCCTTTCCGCCGCTGCCTGCACCGCCTCCAGCGCTGGCCCAAGGCGCAGGAACCGGGAGACGCCGTTCAGGGCCACGGCGCCGCGGTCGGCGAAATCCTTAAGGATATTCTTGCATCCTTCCACGACCTGCCCTTTCAGCTCCAGGATGCGCTGGCGCATGGCGTCCACATTCCCCTCCAGAGCCTTACAGTTCTTCTGCAGCAAGGCTTTCAGGGAGCGGTCCTGCACCTCCTGTATCTTCTGGCGCATCTCCCCCAGTTCCTCCAGTGCAGCATCAAGCCTCCGCTCCATGGACGCCACCTGGCCGGCCAGTTCTTCAAGCTCCCTGCCGCCCGCGGGGTCATTCCCCATCAGCAGGACGATCAGCGCCTTCACCTGCTCATTTTCGTCTGCAAGCACGTCCTGGGCTGCCTGCAGCGCAACTGGTTCCGCTGCCAGAAGTTCCATATCTGCCATCTATGAATCCCTCCTGTCTGCGGAGGGCTCCCCGGCAATCTTGCCGACAATCTCCGGACCGGTCTCGTAAATCTGCATGAGCCGCCTGGCCGTTCCGCTTGGCTGAGCGGCGCCGCTGGTCCAGAGCCGGACCGTGGAAGGGGCGACATTCATCAGAAGCGCAAAGCCTTTCTCGTTCATATCCAGCTTTTTCATCAGGGCCTTAACCATATCGGGGCCGTAGTCCGGGCACCGGGCAGCTTCGGCAATCATCTGTAAAGCCGTGTTCTCTGTGTTCGTCATTTCTGAAATCCTCCTGTCAAATTGAAATAGCCGCCTGTTTCTGGCGGCATTGTTGTTGATGGCCTTTCATCTGTTCTACAACATGGAGCAGCATTTCGTTGTAGTCCTTTCCCATGCGAGGCGGGTTGACGCCCACGCGGATATGCCGGAACCGCTGATCTTCATGGAGCATTGCCCTGATCCTCCTGGCATTTTTAAGGCCGCCGAGGTCATTGTCCATGTAGAGGCTGACGCGCCGGATTTCCGGGTGTCGTTTCAGAAATGCGGTCAGCGCCACATGGGAAGTGCCGCCCAAAGACAGACGGTAGCCGTCCCATTTCCAGCCTTTTAATTCCTGCAGCGTGGCATGGGAGAGGGCGTCAATGGGCGCCTCAAATACCGCCACATGCCGGCTGTCCGGATTCCTGGGTGGATAGCAGAAGCTGTATTCCTTGTCGCTGCCGTAGACATCTTTCCTAAGGCTGCCGGCAATGCTCCGCATACAGGCAAACTTTGCTTTGCCGGCTTCATCCTTTCCCACAAACACACAGACCGGCTCGCCATGATGCCGCGCCTCATAGAACAGCCCGTCCCGGAAACACCGGCTGATCACATCCGGGCTGATCCCGCGCCGTTGCAGATAAGAAACGGCAGAAGTGGCGCACCGTCTGGCCCAGGGGAGGGAAAATGCTTTCTTCTCCGGTTCCTTATGCACACGCCCTGCCGCTGCCGTGCTCCGATAGGCCGGCGTCTGCTGGATTTCCCCGCCGACCAGCGTATGGACCGCATCCACCAGCCCGTAGCCCCGTATCTGGATCAGGTAATCCAGGGCGTTGATACTCCGGCCCCGGCTGTTCCAGTACCAGTACCTTTTCCCGGTCACATAGACCAGGCTGTCATGCTCCTTGTGGCGGTAATTCGGGCCGTCCCGTTTCAGCACCCCAGGCTCATGGAACTGCAGGTAGGCAAACAGGTCCGCCTCACGCGCCGCCCGAATCTGCTCCTTTGTTACGCCGGGCATGACACCGGCACAGGGATTCTTTTCATCGTGCCCCGCCTCCTTTCTGTGATGAAAAAAGACGCCAGAAGGCGCCTAACAGCCGTACAGGTCATGGTTGACCTCGGCGCGGTAATAGCTGTCCATTGTTGCCGGGGCATTATAGAGCGCCGCCAGCAGGTATGCCTTGATGTTCCCGACTTTCGTGGTGTTCCTGTCAATGCAGTCAAAGACATACTCCAGGTGGCCGGAATTGATTTTCAGGAAGCGGCCCTTTACCACCTCCCTGGGAAAATCATCCCCGGCGATACGGATATATGGACGTTTGGATAAAACCACTTCAAGCATAAGCTCCACCGTCTCGTCTAAGCGTTCTTTCCCATACCGGGAAACCATACAGCCATACTCAATATTTTCTTTCAGGATTTCACGGTAAGCGTCTGCCAGCTCTATCCGATCCATCCCATCCGAACGGCCTGCCGCCTCCGGCCCTGACGGATAGATTGATGGATGGGTCCTTGATATATCCGTTTTTGATTTTTTAGTTTTTAATGAATTAGTATTTAATTGTGCGGGATTTCCCTGTCCAGGTTCCCCCTGTTCAGGTTTTGCCTGTCCTGGATTTACCTGTCTTGGATTTTCCCGTTTAGGTGAATCCTCCTGTTTTTCAGCATTTACAGGCTTTTCATGGATCGTATACTCGATGTCTCCGAGCTGCCCGTTCTCATAGCGGAGGCGCTGCCTGGTGAGGTACCCGTGCCGCTCCAGCTCTTTCAGGGCGGTAGTGATTGAATCCACGCCGTCCTTGCAGATATGGGCGAGCCCCTTTGTGGTATAGTCCCAATCTTCCGGCAGCGACAGCATGAGCGAGAGAAGCCCCTTTGCCTTTAAGGACAGTTCCGTATTGCGCAGGTGGTGGTTGCACATGATCGTGAAGTCCTTTGTTTTTTCTACCCGGAATACAGCCATAACAAAAACCTCCTTCCTTTCCCTCCGGGCTACAAGGCGCGGTCCCTGCGGTCATAGTGCAGATGGCCGCCCGGCGCAACCTTCGCATGGTTTTTCAATTTGACTTCGCCCCGTTCCTGGCTGTCTATGAATTTCTGGTAGCCGACATTCGTAAGGAACAGGCGCATCTTATCTCCTTTATCCCCGACAGGGGCATTACCTGAAAGCACGTCAAAGACGATCATGTGCTTTACTTCCGGGTCGAAGCGTTCCAGGGCCATGATGTCATGCCCCTTCAATTTCTCCGCACCGGATTTCTGCCTGGCCTCCGCCAGTAGTTCCCCCATCGTCTTAGGCCCTGCCGGAATCCGGTAGTTTTTCCGAATATCCTGAATAAGAGCCAGGCAGTCTTTTTCCGGCATGGCATCCAGCTTTCGCACAAGCTCCGCCGCCGTTTTCCTCCTTACCGGGTCCGGTATATAGGGGAGGCACATGCGCAGCTCATATGTGACATCTGATTTCCCATAGCCTTCCGTCTGGAATATCAGGCGCTTTTCCATTTCGTTCAGTTCCATGTGAATCTCCTTTCTCCTGAAAATGAGTACAAAAAAAGGACGCCCACCTATAAAAGTGAAACGCCCACGGCAATCAGCGGCCAGGCAATACACCGGACCGCTGGCGCTATTAAATTTTGTCGTTAATGAAACAGCCTCCTTTTTTCGATATTTTTCTCGTCAGATTTCAACTTGGAAAAGGAATTGAATAAATGACGGCAAACGCTCAAACCCCTTGAAAATCAAGGCTTTTTCCGTTTGTCGTTATTATACCGTAACGGCACACATCCGCCACCCTGCTGATTGCACAGAATGTAGATATAAAAACCGTGTCAAACCGCCTGGGGCATTCCGAGACTTCCACAACCATGGATATTTACGCACACGCCCTGCAGAAACAGGATGCGCTTGCAGCAGAATCCTTAGGCGAACTATTTACCGTAAACGCACAGAAACAATGTTAGTCAAATGTTAGTCAAAGACAAGTAAAGCACCCCTTCATGGAGTGCTTTACTTTTGCCATAAGCCTTGATTATACTGGCTTTCTGTTAATCGATGCGACAGGATTTGAACCTGCGACCTCTGCGTCCCGAACGCAGCGCTCTACCAAACTGAGCCACGCATCGACATCACTATGGCATAATATCATATATTTATTATTTTGTCAACTACTCTTTCTCTTCCATTACACTCATATAAGCCGGACGGATAATCTTGTTCATTCCAATCAACTCTTCCATGCGGTGTGCGCTCCACCCCACAATTCTGGCAATAGCAAAAATTGCAGTATACAATTCCAGTGGAATCCCCAGCATATCATACACAAACCCACTATAAAAATCTACATTAGGACTAACACCCTTGAAAATTTTACGTTTTCCGGCAATCAGCTTAGGTGCTAATTCTTCAATGCTGTTGTACAAGAACATATCATCCTCACGCTCTTTTGCCACAGCAAGTTTTTCTACATAACTCTTAAAGACACGCTCTCTGGGGTCAGAAAGAGAATATACCGCATGGCCCATACCATAAATCAATCCTTTATGGTCAAATGCCTCTCCAGCAAGAATCTTGGCAAGATAAGCCTCAATCTCCTCCTTATCATGTACATCCTTGATATTTGCTCTGATATTCTCCATCATTTCCATTACCTTAATATTCGCCCCGCCATGTTTGGGACCCTTCAGAGAAGACATGGCTGCTGCAATGGAAGAATACGTGTCTGAGCCTGAAGAAGTCACCACCCTGGTAGTAAAGGTAGAGTTATTTCCACCACCATGTTCCATATGGAGAATCAGCGCCACGTCCAGTACCTTTGCCTCCAGTTTACTGTAACGCTTATCCGGACGCAGCATCATTAATAAATTTTCTGCCGCTGACAACCCTGGTTCTGGTCTGTGGATATACATACTGTCATCATTTTCATAATGATTATACGCATGGTAAGCATATACCGCAAGCATCGGAAAAATGCTGATCAATTCTATACACTGCCGAAGACTGTTAGTAACTACTTCTGGTGAATTCAGCTGATTATCATAAGACCCCAGCGTCAAAATGCTCCTGGTCATGGAATTCATAATATCCTTAGTTGCCGCTTTCATGATAACATCCCTGGTAAAATTGGTGGGAAGAGTTCTGCTCTGAGCCATAATTCTGCTGAACTCTTTCAATTCATCAACACTAGGCATATCCCCAAACAGCAAAAGATAGGCAATTTTCTCAAATCCATATCCATTATCACCAATATGCCTCACAAGATTCTGTACATTATAGCCGCGATACCAGAGTTGCCCATCGCAAGGCGTTTTTACTCCGTTCACATCCTGAAAAGATACAATTTTAGAAATGGTCGTTAGCCCTGTCAGAACTCCCTTTCCATTCATATCACGAAGTCCCCTGTTCACCCCATATTCTTCAAATAATGTATCCGATATACTGTCATTTTTTCTGCAGACCGCTTCCTGCCGTACGGCATAATTCATTAATTCATCTTCATTCCGCATATATTACCTCCTATCCGATTATTTCTGCCTTTTTGATTTTCTATAACAGGGTTTCCAGATTTCCCAATGCATCCTTAACATTTGCATTAACCTTGCGGGACACTGTGAGCAAAACATTCCGCTCTTCTTCTGTAACCCCTTTCAAAATAATATTATACATCTGCTTACGTAGTTCCGTAATCTCCTGTACAATCTCAACCGCATGGTCTGTCAGTATAATATGCATACACCGCCGATCTTCCTGATCCTGCACAATATAAATAAGCTTCTGCTTTACCATTCGGCCAACAGACTGCGAAATATGTCCCTTATTAAACAAATTGAGATCACTGATATCTTTTGACGTATTATGTTCTCCTGATTTAAATAGAAAGTATAGAATATCAATATCGACTTTTCTTAGATTATTATTTCTGCGCAAATCCTCAATCCTACGATTATACAACTTCTGGAACTGCGTTCCCTGTAATAGGCTTTCCAGCATCCAGTCCATCAGCGCCACCCCATAGTTTAATTTTAAACCAATATACCACTTGTCTGCAGGGAAATCAAGTGGTATATTTCACAAAAATAGAATTTTCATAAACTTTATTGAATTTTTATACATTGTTTCTGCCGTACGGTCTAATAGAATTCCCCGGCGGAGTACGCTCTTTCTGCCATACGGCCTTTGATAGAATCCCCGGCAAAGTACTCTCTTTCTGCCGTACGGCATTATAGAATCTTTCGCGGCAAACAAGCTTATATTTTTTGATCAGCTTCTGGTATTGTAAACCAGAACTCGACTCCTTCCGGAAGATTCTCCACGCCATACCTTCCATTGTGCATAGAAACAACACTCTGAACAATATACAGCCCCAAACCTGCATGAGAGCTCTCGGTATTATCCTTTTGATTCTTTGAATAAAATCCCGTCCAGATACGCTGCAGTTCTTTCTCAGGAATCTGCTTTCCTGAATTATAAACACCTATGCGGACCATTTTTTGCTCTTTACGGAGTGTCACTCGTATGCTGCCGCCAACCTCCACATGTTCGATGGCGTTCATCATATAATTGTTCACTGCCTGTTCCATATATTCCCTGTCGCCATATATCATACAGTCATCTCCAAGAAAGGATTCCATATGAAGCCTCTTCTTTTTCGCCAGCCCATCATATTTTAGCATGATGTATTCCATAATCTCTTTCATGTTCAGCGTTTTCAGAAGCATATTTTCCATATGGTGTTCCATCACTGTCGTATCCAGCAGACCGCTGACAAGCCCGGACATTTTCTCAACCTCTTCCTGTATAGAAGATAGATAAGCTTTCCTTTCCTCTTCTCCCACATATGCTATCATCTCTACCTGGCTGGAAATTACAGCCAGCGGTGTTTTCAACTCATGAGAAACATTTGCGATAAAATCCCTCTGACGTTTTTCCAAACGTTCCTGGCGTACATTCTGCCGCAGCTGGCAGTCTCTGCTTTCATCGATCTGTCCGAGACTGCGCTGGAACCTCGCTGAAATAAGATTGATATTCTTCGCCAGTTGATTGATCTCAATGTACTCACTGTTTTCTTCCGCTGTCTCACTAAAATTCTGATCCGCTATCTTCTCTGCAACACTGGTAAGATCTACAATCGGGCGAAGCAGACGCTGGGAGAAAAAAAACATGCCCAAACTTCCGATTCCAAAAATAATAAGGAATACAACAATAAGAAATTGTTCAGACAGTTTTCCTCTTGTACTTCCATAAATATTATCTTTAATGACAATATAATAGTCAATACCTTCCTGTGTCAAAATTGCCCGAAGCTTAGTGACTTCTTTCTGGCTGCTGTTGCGCGAAATAACCTGAACATCCTTGGAAAAAGCTGTACGCTTCATCTCAATATTCCTGTAAACAACATACTCTGAATCTCCACGCGTGGTATATACGGGATTCATATCTTCATCCGCAATAGTAAAAGTAAGTCCCTTGTCCTCGTAGCCATTAAACACTGAATAATCGTCCAGCACCGCCAAATCCAATTCCTCAATATCCAGATACGCATCCTGAACCTGTTCATTTTTCAAATGTTCATAAAAAACCGGAAATAACGTTTCATAGCACAGTGCCCCAAGAGCTGTCATAAAAACCAGAAAAAGCCATTGCAGCAAAAAAAACTTAACATTAATGCGTTTTTTCATTTCCTTCTACCTCAAAACAATATCCTACGCCATAAACCGTACGTATATAAGAAACTTCACCAAGTTTCTTCCTAAGCTGTTTCACCAGTGTATCAATTGTCCGCATATCCCCAGCATAATGATATCCCCAGATATTGTCCAGAATAAAGTCCCTGGTCAGAACTTTTCCCTGATTTCTCACCAGTATATACAGCAACTCAAATTCCTTTGGCGTCGTTTCAATATATTGGTCTTCCACATAAATCTTCTTGGCATTGATTTCAATGCGGATATTTCCTGCATATAAAATATCCTGCCCGTATCCCAGCCTTTTTAACACGGCTTCCATATGCATTTTTACAACGGACAAGGTATAGGGCTTAATAATATAATCATCTGCGCCAAAAGAAAATCCTTTCAGCTGGTCATCTACCTCTTCTTTAGCCGTCAGCATAATTACAGGCACATTAGATGTCAGCCGAATCTGTTTCAGAACCTCATATCCATCCATAAAGGGCAGCATAACATCCAAAAGCACAATATCAATTTCCTCTTTGTGTGCATTGTACTCCTGTATTGCATTTAATCCATCTGCTGCCTGATATACTGTATACTTATTTATTTTAAGAAAATCAGACAGGGTTTTCAATAGTTTTATTTCATCTTCTACAACCAGAACTGTAATTTTCTCCATAAGTTTTCCTCTGCTTCTCCTCCGAATTTATCCGTTTAGTCATCTTTTTCCAAGAGAATTTCCCTAAAATAGCATAAAATAAGAATGTGATAGAAATTTGAAATCAGAATCAGGATATCAAAATAGTGCAATACACCTCCTCTATGGAACTGCTGCGCTTATGAAAGATAACTTTCGTTCTCAGCAACACGCTCCTGGCACACAGTATTCTATCACATTCTTTAGTATTTTCAGAAACAGAAACTTAAAATCTGCGTATTCTATTTTTTAATCTTTACCTGTCTATTCTGCCCCTTTCCTTTTAAAATTTTCTGATATTTTTTCAAATTTTTTGCAGGCACCTTTACAACTGCCTTTTTGCTGATACCTTTAAGTGCGTTCTTTCCCACCTGTTTCAATGCAGTCGATTTGATGGTAATTTTCTTCAACTGGCCGCAATTCATAAATGCCTGTCTGCCAATTGTACGTACATTCTTGCCAATACTGGCAGAAACGGCTTTTCTGCAGTTTTTAAAGGCATTATCCCCCACTGCTGTTACCTTGAACTTCTTTCCGCCCAATGAAACGGTATCCATTACTTTAATCTGTTTGATACTCTTGCTGTTTACCCCGGTTAAAGCAACCGTTCCCTTTCCAGAAATGTTAGCATTTGTCATTTTATATTTATACTTTCCAGCTTGATAAGTCTTGCCTTTAAACACTGTAATTTGAAAATTTCCGGCAGCCTTTCCAGTATATTTTCCTTTGCCTGTAATGAGAATTTGTGCTGTTCCTATATTTTTATTTTTCTGATAGTCAACACTATAATCTGTTCCCTCATTCAGTTTTGTTCCATTGCAGATAACTGTAAACTGTGGTTTGATCTCTTTTCCTGTATAATTCTGAGCGGAAATGCTGCTGACCACAGCTTTCGAAATATCTATATTACCCGTTTGCTGGTTCTCCAGATCTTTATATTCCATTTCCGCCTTGTCCAGCACAGATACATTTGTCACAAGTGTCTTTTGTACATCTGTCAGGGAATTGTACGCCTTTCTAGCTTCCTCAATCTTTGCTTTGGAGGCTGCATTCACTTTGCCGATAGCCTGTATCAATGCCACTACCTGGTTAGCTGCCTCCTGATTTGCCTGTTCCGGATTGTCCATATTTTCTGCCGACCAGCCGTACACGGTAACATTGTCAATATAACCTTTAAATCCTCGTTCTTCGCCATAAGATGCGCCCAAAACCGCTGTAAGGCTGCTTCCCAGCTCTTCCACGCTTCTCACATGCTCATGCCTTGCCACAAGCTCTTTATCCACATAAATGGACATTACATGCTGATCCATGACAATGGCAACATTTTTCCAGTTATCTTTGAGATTCAAATTCTTCTCAGAAGAAACTTCAAACTTGCCAAACTCATTGAATGTGGTAATCTCTCCCGATACCGACTGACCTGTGAGGTTCAGATTCAGGTATTTTTGTGCCGGCAGGGCATCCCAATATCTATCCCTTTTCTCTGCCCCATTTGCAGTCACGGTATAGCTGGAAATCTTGTTTTTTACGGTGCTTCCCATGGAAAATACTGCTGCCTCCCCAGACAGACATACATCCATGGAAAGCGTCATATTGGAGAGACCGTCAAAAAATCCCTGCGGAAATGCAAGGCTTCCAGAACCGTTAAGCTGCAGTACATTTCCCTTTCCTTCCACCTGAACTACTTCCGCATCTCCCTTGAGTGTTCCATTGTTCTCTGCCCCTGCCTGAGAAGTGTCTTTCACTATTTTTCCTTCTGCTTTCTCAAAATCATACTTTAACACCGGACGATTGGACAATGTTTGATTGCCTTCCTGTTTCGGCGTTCCCCATTTTGCCATTAAAGCGTCATATTCTTTCTGCGTGATAGGAATCACTGTTCCATGCTTTGCAGCATCTGGCATAATAAATTCATCATCGCTGGGAAGATATACGCTGTTCTCCTGATCCAGATTCTTGGTAACAAAGGGAATATAACCCCTTGCAGGTCCGCTGCCAGATACCGAGCCGCGGCCGTATTCATCTACAAGTATGCACCATTCTTCTCTGTCATTAAATTTGAACATTGTTGGCCCTTCATAACTATACGCAAACTGTTCCAGACAAGGTTTTGTCACAGTCTTTCCTGAGGAATCTTCCACCGTAATGGTTCCTTCATTATTGATTCTCTGAAACAAAGCCCCGCGGTTCGGCAGTTTTTCATCATCCTCATTCCAGGTCACAGCCACATAATCATCTGCTTTTAAATCTGGTCCGTAAGCCAGCAGCTTCTTACTCGACTGCAGGCGGATACTGATATCACTCTCATCCTTAATCAGACGGTAGTATGTATCTCCTTCTTTGTAAATAGAGGCATCAATATTTCCTCGTGGATTTCCCTTATCGTCTGGCGTGCCGTCATTAAGGTTTGACGCATTTGAATACAGTTCTGGCTCTGTAAAGTTCCAGAAATCTCTGGTCTTTGCCACATAAATATAATTGCACTTGCCATTTGCTTTGCCGCTGGACCAAAATACCAGATATTCTCCCGTCGCCTCATCATAGATTGCTTCCGGAGCCCATGCCATGCCTGCATTGATTTCGGAAGCCACATCTACCAGCCTTGGCTCGGACCAGTTTACCAAATCCTCTGATTCCCAGATTACAAGTCCCATACTTCCCTGAGACGCCATCATTGTCCAGTTGTCAGGGTATTTATATCCGTTGATATCCAGGTCTGTGGCAATCAGATAGAACCTGTCTCCTTCTGCTGAACGGATGATGTAAGGATCACGCACTCCATAATCCCCCACATTAGACTCTGCCACAAACTGATTGTTATTCAGTGCTGTCCAGTCTTTTCCATTTTTACTGACCCCAAAGAAAATCTGCTGAATACCGTCATAAGCAGTTCCTGCATGTTCGTTGAAGTGTGCATACAGATATCCCACATATTCTTCCTTACCCTTTGCTGCCTTTACAGTCACAGGATACTGTTTCTCCCGAACTGCATTTCCACAGGAAAATTTTGCAGTTAATGTTACCTGCGTATCACTGGGCTGGCGTGTGACAACGCCTGCCGGGATATCTACTTCCCTGTAATATGTCTCACAAGGCACTGCCTGCGTGCTGATGACATCTTCCTTAGAAGAAGTCCATGCTATTTTTACGCCGCTCTCTGTCTCTTCAAGCAAAGTAAGATTTCCCGTTACCGTTTCTGGAATATGAATCTGATTTTCAGCGTCCGCTAAAAGTTCTTCCGGCGTCCCCAGAGAACCCCTGTAAAGATTCTTTACTTCTTCAGCGTTCATGGCATAATTGTAAACCGAATAATCATCCAGCCATCCTCTAAGGCCTTCTCCTGCGCCCCAGTTTGCCCTTCCGATATAAAAGATTCCATTTTCTCCTATGATATCTGAGAGCTTGTTTGCATTTTTGATGCAAGTCCTTTTCCTGCCATCGATATACATGGTAGTCTGGTCTTCTTCTATGACTACTGTCACCATCTTCCAGGCATCCGCCGTGCTTCTGGCCGTCACCTCTGTTGCGGCCCTTCCGTTCCGGTAACGTTCCACCCGCATACTTGTCTGGTCTGACACCGCCAGATAGGTCGGCGCGGCACCATTTACCGCCTCGCCATTCGGAGCAAGATATGTCGCCCAGTTGCAGCCGTTCATATAGGGGGTTCTGCTCCAATAGGAAATGGTTAGATTATCATACCCTTTTAACAGACTCCCTCCGCTCTCATCTGTGACTGACAGATAATTTGCCGCATTTCCATCAAATTTCAGAGATTGGCCAGAATGTGCCGTGTCACTGGAAAAAGACAGGTTTCCATTCATGGTGATCTTTACCCCTGGACTGGTAAGCCCATTTTCTTTTCCGTCAAAAGACAATTCCAGTATCTTTCCCTGATCGGAAGCCCTGATTACTGTCTCTTCCTTCTCCTGCGCTGCCCACAAAGTCATCCCGGAAACCTGTGGCATTAACATCGTCACAGACAAAAACAGCGCTGATAATTTTTTTCTAAGTCGCATCCCTAAATCCTCCTTTATGATTTATAATGTTATCGTACCATTTTCCTTGGAATTTAGGAATATAATTTTGTTTCAAGTTATCGTATTTTGCAACCATTCTATGATACAAAAAGAAGCCGCCCGCAAAGTGGTCAGCCTCCAAAGATACGAAAAGCCTACCTGAACCGCAAAGTACAAGGTAGGCTTATTTATCGCTTATTCCTGTCAATATCAGTGCAAAATACTTTTATTTTATCACAGTGGCAGCTTTTGCCGCCTCAAATTCATCTAAAATATCCTGTTCTGGGGCTTTGGTCATCAAACTGACCACAACAATTACCGCAATTCCAACAATAAACGCCGGCAGAAGTTCATATATAGCAAACACACCGCCCATAGGCGCAACCAGATATTTCCATATAAATACAGAAATGCCTCCTGCTATCATTCCCAGGACAGCTCCTGGCAAAGTCGTGCGTTTCCAGAACAGAGCACAGATCACCAGCGGTCCGAAACTCGCGCCAAACCCAGCCCAGGCAAACGAAACAATACCGAAAATTGAACTGTTAGGATCTCTGGCAATCACAATACCAAGAACCGCAATTATAATAACTGTCAGCCTGGCTGCCATCATACTGGTTCTCTGGGAAAGTTTCAGATGAAATGCTTCCTGCAGAATATTCTGCGACACACTGGATGACGCTGCCAGAAGCTGGGAATCCGCCGTTGACATGGTACTTGCCAGTATGCCAGCCAGAATCAAACCTGCCACCAACGCTGGAACAACGCCAAACGTAGATAATAAATCGGCAATGCGGACAATAACCGTCTCCGTATCTGCTCCGGAAAGAGCTGTTATGACACCTGACTTACTCAGTGCGTTTCCGATCACCCCGATCATGACTGCAACTGCCATGGCAATTACAACCCAGACGGAAGCTACACGGCGGGACAATTTTAATTTGGTTTCATCTTCAATCGCCATAAACCTCAGCAGAATATGGGGCATTCCGAAATACCCAAGCCCCCAGGCACACGTAGAAACAATCTTTAAAAAACCGTAGGGCGCAGCTGCTCCTTCTGCAGCCACATAAGTACTGTTAAAAGACAGATACCCGGGCAGAGCTTTTGCATTTTCCATGACTGCCCCCACTCCGCCTGCTGAGATCGTAGCAAAAACCAGAACAAACAGTATAGCAAAGGTCATAATAATGCTCTGGATAAAATCTGTGGTGGACGCCGCAAGAAATCCTCCTGCCGCTGTATACCCTACAATGACAATTGCTGAAATAATCATTGCAGTCATATAATCCATGCCAAACAGAGAGGAAAAAAGCTTTCCGCAGGCTGCAAAGCCAGAAGCTGTATACGGTATAAAAAATACAATGATGATACATGCTGCAATCAACGTCAAGATATTTCTCTTATCATGAAAACGGTTGGAAAAAAACTGGGGCAGTGTAAAAGAATTGGTAATCTGCGTATACCGGCGCAGACGCCTTGCCGTAAACAGCCAGTTCAAATATGTACCCACTGCCAGTCCCACTACGGTCCAGCCCACATCCGCAACACCGGACAGATAGGCAAGCCCTGGCAGCCCCATCAGCAGATAGCCTGACATATCAGAGGCTTCTGCGCTCATCGCAGTTACCAGCGGTCCTAATTTTCTTCCGCCAAGATAGAAATCAGAAGATGATTCATTCTTCCTGGCAAAATAAAAGCCAATCGCTAACATTCCTGCAAGATAAATCACTATGGTGATTAATATGCAAATAGATGCTGTACTCATACTTATATCTCCTTTTCAATCAGTCTGTGTATAAAATCTCCTATGCCATTTATAACACGGCACAGTGTCTTTCGATATCATACCACAAAATACAGCATCTGAAAAGTGTATATTTTTTCAATCCAAAATCAATTTAACGCAACCGTACATTCCCGCGTCATTTCCCAAAGAAGCCAGCGCAAACCTGGTATCTGTACAAGAGGAAAAGGCTGACTTGCAGTAATATTTATGCACAGCATCCAGCAGCGGTTTCCCAGCTTTGGACACTCCGCCGCCAATCACAAAAACTTCCGGATCTGCCACACAGGCAATATTACTCAATGCATTGCCGAGAATACGGGCAAACTTTTCCACAATTTCTGCCGCAACGGCATCTCCTTCTTTATAGGCGTCAAATACTGCCTTTGCAGTCACTTCTTCTGTTTGGTCCAAAAGGGATTTCTCATGTGCTCCTGCAAGACGCTCTCTGGCAAGCCTTGTGATTCCCGTCGCAGAAGCGTACTGCTCCAGGCATCCCTTTCTGCCGCAGTTACAGGAAATTTCCTCATGAGGGTTCACTGTAATATGGCCGATTTCTCCTCCGGCACCATTGCTGCCAGACACAATCCTGCCGCCTACAATAATCCCTCCGCCTACGCCAGTGCCCAATGTCACCATCACCACATTTTCACATCCTTTGCCTCCCCCCTGCCACATCTCGCCCAGCGCTGCCACATTGGCATCATTTGCTGCTTTCACTGGAATATGATCCATCATGGCCTCCAATTCCTGAGATACATTCTTACTCTTCCATCCCAGATTTACACAGACTGGAACAATTCCATCCATGCGCACCGGCCCTGGGAGCCCCACGCCGATTCCTTCCAGTTCTTCTTTCGAAATGCAGTGCTGGTCCATTTTTTCATGCAGCGATTCTGCAATATCAGAAAGAATATTTTTCCCTTCTTCCCTGGTATCTGTGGGAATTTCCCACTTCTCCATAAGCTGCCCTGTGGTTTCAAATAAACCAATTTTACAGGTAGTTCCGCCAATATCTACGCCAAATCCATATTTTTTCATAGTTTCCTCCATTCTGTGCGTTTTTTTGCACAACCAGGCAGTTCGTGAAAGAATCAGTAAATTCTTACCACTATTATTGTCCTTTATTTTTCATAATATAAACAGGCAATTATATACCCCGCGCCCCTTCACGCAGAGACAGTTTTGCCCTCTGCATGTTTCATTTTATCATACAAATCCCCTCTTTCAAAGTTATTTCCGAAATCTTATCCATCTTCTCTCCAGAACCCTCTTCATGCTGCTTCTGGTGTAAAATTAATTTTTATTTATGACTCTTGAAAGCCTTCCTGGTAAATGATAAGATAAAATTTATCAGATTCAAAGATAATTTATTAGGTAATTTATTAGGTAATTGCGAAACTCAATAGTTTTACGAATTTCATATACAATTCAAAAAATTTGAGAAAAAATATTTTATCATATAAACGCTAAAAAATGCATTTAGTACCATGGAAATGAGACTTAAAAACCATGGAAGCCTTTGCTGAACATGGTTTTTGTAGTAAAAGGCTCATTGGAATGTTTGGTACGTTCTGCATTTTGTGCGTTTATATGAATAAAATATTTAAATACAATTGTATGAATTGTATATGAAATTTCGATAATTTGATAGTTTCGCAATTGCCTATAATTTATCACAGAAAGGAGCCCGCAATGACACATATTTTACTGGTAGAAGACGACCGGAGCATCGTAGCCAACCTGACAGAATTTTTACAAAAAGAAGGCTTCTGCATCACTTCAGTGGATGGTCAGTGCAAAGCACTGCAGGTTCTGGAAACATCCGCAGCAGAATTCGATCTGATTCTTCTTGACGTTTCTCTTGCTGACGGAAACGGATTTGCAGTCTGCCGGGCAGCCAAATCATCCACAGAGCTTCCTGTCATTTTTCTTACGGCCTCGGGCGACGAATACAGTGTCGTGACCGGACTTGATCTTGGCGCAGACGATTATATCTCCAAGCCTTTCCGTCCCCGTGAGCTCATCTCACGCATCCACAACATCCTGCGCCGCTACGGCAAATCAAATACTTTTCTGGAATGCGGAACTATCCGAGCGGATATCGTGCGGGGCACTGTGAAGAAAGACGGACAGGAAATTATACTGTCAGCTCTGGAATACAGGCTCCTGTTATATTTTCTCAACAACCAGGGAATTATATTATCCCGCTCTCAGCTACTGGAAGCGCTCTGGGACATTGCCGGAGAATTTGTCAACGACAATACACTGACCGTATATATCAAACGCCTGCGGGAAAAAATTGAAGAAGACCCTCAAAACCCTCTGTTGATTAAAACGATCCGGGGGATGGGGTATAAGATGGGAGAATGAATATGAAAATGCTGCGCAATCCCGAAATACAGAAAAGCCTGCTCTGTCACCTCATTTTAACTGCAATAGCGCTAAGCCTTGGATTTTTTTATGATTTTACTACCGGCGTCATTCTGCTTCTATTCTCCGCCCTGTATATTGCCGTTCACTATTTTTTTACTGGTATGCGCTACCGAAAACTAAGAAATTTGAGCCAGGAGCTAGATGAAATGCTTCACAGCAACACCCCCATCCAGTTCGAGAAGTACCGGGAAGGAGAGCTGTCTATTCTGGAAAGTGAATTGTCCAAAATGACCCTGCGTTTAAGAGAACAGGCATTGGCTCTCACCAATGAAAAGAAGCTGCTTGCTGACTCCATGGCAGACATTTCACACCAGATTCGTTCGCCTCTGACTTCTTCTAACCTGATTATTACGCTCCTGCGAGGACAGAATTTGTCAGTTTCCCGCAGGCAGCAGCTTACACAAGAACTTTCCCAGCTTCTGTCCCGCATTGACTGGCTGGTAGAATCTCTGCTTAAAATATCGAAAATGGACGCCGGGACTATCTTATTTAAACACGAGCCTGTTTCCGTTCCCCAGCTCATCCAGCACGCTGCAGAACCTCTTTTAATACCTATGGAACTGAGAGAGCAGACACTGGCTATTGACAGCAGCTCTCCCTCTTCTGCAACGCCGCAGTTTCTGGGTGATTATTCCTGGTCCATGGAAGCCATTTTGAATATTTTAAAAAATTGTATGGAACACACACCTGCTGGAGGCAGTATTCACGTTTCTTTTTCTCAGAATGCAATTTTTACAGAAATCATCATTGAAGACAATGGACCTGGTTTTGACGCAGAAGACCTGCCGCATCTGTTTGAGCGCTTTTATAAAGGAAAGAATGCTTCTGAACAAAGTGTGGGTATCGGACTTGCCCTTGCCAGAATGATTGTAACACGCCAGAATGGAACACTGAAAGCAGAAAACCGCAGTGAAGGCGGGGCAAGGTTTATTTTAAAATTTTATACCTGATTCGCAACCTGACAATTTTGTCACATTCCAGTCACTGGTCTGTCACCAAATCTGATTATACTAGTATTCATCAAAGCAAAGGAGTTATGATCTATGGAAATATTAAAAGCAGAACATGTGACCAAAGTCTATGGTACTGGCGAAAATCAGGTAAAAGCTTTGGATGACGTTTCATTTTCCGTACACAAAGGCGAATTTATTGCCATAATCGGTCCCTCTGGTTCTGGAAAGTCCACGCTGCTGCATGTCCTGGGAGGCGTGGATGTCCCAACCTCTGGCAAAGTATATATGGAAGGCACAGACGTTTATGCTCAGAATGAGAGCCAGCTTGCCATTTTCCGCAGACGGCAGGTAGGACTGATTTATCAGTTCTACAATTTAATTCCAGTATTAAATGTAACAGAGAATATGACACTGCCGGTACTTATGGATGGACGCCCGGTGAACGAAGACCGTCTCCAGGAACTGCTGGGGCTCCTCTCGCTCAAAGGCAGAGAAGAACATCTGCCCAATCAGCTTTCTGGGGGCCAGCAGCAGCGCGTCTCCATTGGCAGAGCATTGATGAATGCTCCCGCCGTGGTCCTCGCTGACGAACCCACAGGAAATCTGGATTCCAAAAACAGCCAGGAAATCGTTGAATTATTAAAATTCTCCAACGAAAAATACAAGCAGACATTGATTGTCATCACCCATGATGAAAACATTGCCCTGCAGGCAAATCGGATTCTTGCCATTGAAGACGGCAAAATTACAAGAGATGAGGTGATACGCTCATGAATATTTTTCATAAAGTCACCCTAAAATATCTCAAGGAAAACCGAACCCGCACATTGGTAACTATTGTGGGTATCATTCTCTCAGCCTCCATGTTTACGGCAGTGACTACCATGGTTTCATCTCTCAGCCAATATTTGATTAATTATACTATATATAACGATGGAAATTGGTATGGCGTTGGATATGGGGTATCCGCCAGAGACAAGGAAAAACTTACTTCCGACCCACATACAAAAAATTCCGTTTCTATGGAGCTTCTGGGCTTTTCCAGTATGGAAGACGAGACATCCAATGAAGCAAAGCCTTATATATGTATTTACGGAATCCAGTCTGATTTTACCGAAATGATGCCTGTCCATCTTACGCAGGGACGCCTGCCGGAGAACAGCCAGGAAATCCTGCTCCCAGAACACTTAAAAACGAACGGCGGCATAACATACGCCTTAAATGACTCACTGTCCCTTTCCCTTGGAACACGTATGGACAATGAGGGCAATATCTTAACTAACAGTACTGCATATCTGAACATAACAGAAGACAACTATAACAGAGAACCGGAAAATAAAGGTGTTTCTGAAAAATTAATTCCTGGCGAATCCCGTACTTATACTATAGTAGGATTCTATGAACGTCCTTCTTTTGAGAATTATGATGCGCCAGGTTATACGGCGCTGACAATCGGTGATAACAGCAGCAAGCACAGTTATAACATATATCTTCTGACAGATTCCAGCACAGATACTGTTTCTCTGCTGGAAAACATGTTTGCGCAGACGGATGTTACAGATTACAAAACGAATTCTGATCTTCTCAGATATTATGGCTATTCTGGAGAAAGCAGTTACAACCGTGTCCTCTACAACCTTGGCTCCATACTGATCCTGATCATTATGTTTGGTTCCATTTCACTGATATACAACGCTTTTTCCATATCTGTCAGTGAACGGACCAGACAATTTGGACTGCTTGCCTCCATTGGCGCCACCAAACGGCAGTTGACGGGAAGCGTAATTTTTGAAGCACTGTTTTTAAGCGGTATCGGTATTCCTCTGGGAGTTCTGTCTGGAATTCTTGGCATCGGCATTACCTTATTCTTTATCCGGGATATGATGGCAGACGTTTTTGGTTTCTATGTCGGTAACTATGCCATGCAAAGATTTTCCATGATTTTCGGACCTGCCAAAGAAATTTCCCTGGAAGTCCATCCCTCCCTTGGCGCCATTGCTATCGCAGTCGCTGTCTCTTTGCTGACAGTCGTTATCTCTGCTTACATTCCTGCAAAGCGTGCCATGAAAAAACCGGCAATTGAAGCCATACGCCAGACAAGCGATATCACGATCCGTTCCCGTAAAATCAGAACGTTAAGACTTACACAAAAGTTTTTTGGTTTTGAAGGAATGATTGCCACTAAAAATTACAAGCGCAGCCGGAGGAAATATCGTGCCACGGTGATTTCTCTGTTCTTAAGTATTGTGCTGTTTATCTCTGCCAGCAGCTTCTGCGCCTATTTAACATTTTCTGCGGAAAGTGTTGTGAATGATAAAGATTACGACCTTGCCTACTATTTTCATTCCGATACTGGCTTCTCGATAGATGCCATACGTTCTGAGCTCTCCAAAGCACAGGGCGTAACAGACTCCACCTACGCTTTGAAGCTCTACTTCAACAGTAAGACCTTAACCAATCAGCTCAGCCCAGAGATGCAAGAATACCTCAAAAAACTTGACGAACAGGAGGAGGGAGAATATAAAGATTATGACGTGTCTCCTATGAATTTATATGTAATTTTCCTGGCAGACAACGAGTTCCGGAATTATGTGAAAGAGCAGCATCTTCCAGAAAATGATTATTTTAACACTGCCGAACCAAAAGCCATCATTATAGATTCTCTGCGGCTGTACCAGGAAAATGAAAAAAAATTCTACCGCTTTGGAGCGTTTGATAACGCGGCAGACGCCAGACTCAGCGCCTACCTCACAGAAGATCAGGTAAATTACTCCTATGCAGGAACAGGCAGAAATGAAAAAGGGGAACTCTGTTCCCTGCTCATTGATACTGACTCTTATGACAAGACTTATGTCCCTTTGGACAAATGCCTTGAAATTCCATTTTCCATAGGAGGTGCTGCCAAAGAAGCACCAGAATTCTTCCCTCAGAATTCAGATTGTGTACGGCTGTTTTATCCGTACAGCATGATAGACCATGTATTTTCAGGTATGAAAGAAAATACCTTATATTATGAAATTTCTGACGCCCCGCTCAGTGAAAATCAAACTACAGAGCTGCTGTTTCAGTGTGAGGACCACAATACTGCCTATTCTGCCATGATAAATATACTTGCAGATAAAAATCTCTCTTCTTCCTCTCTGATGAATTATGCTGCTTCAAAAGAAAGCCAGCGCGCTATGCTCAGTGTGGTGAACGTTTTTTCTTACGGTTTTATTATTTTGATCTCATTGATAGCTGCGGCAAATGTGTTCAATACCATTTCTACCAATATCAATCTTCGCCGCCGGGAATTTGCCATGCTGAAATCCATCGGCATGACGCCAAAATCTTTTACCAAAATGATGAATTTCGAATGCCTTCTGTATGGTTTTAAAGGCTTGGCTTACGGGCTTCCCGTATCCTTTTTCGTAACCTGGATGATTTACAATTCCATCAGCGAAGGATTGGAAATGGCATTTTTCGTACCATGGTACAGTATTGCCATTGCTGTGGGAAGCGTATTTTTGGTAGTGTCTGCCACCATGGTCTACTCTATGAAAAGGATCAGCAAAGAAAACACAATCGACGCATTAAAAAATGAAAATCTTTAAAAATCCGGCACACCCTCTGTTCCTCCTGCCTCGGGTGTAACTATCTGCCCCTGGTCCTGGCCCTCCATATATTCGCCGTTATCCAGGGGCGCCTTCTGCTCGTCAATATAAGGCAGAAAATTTACAGGTTCCAGGTTTTGATGCAGCAGTTCCATGAAATTTCTCCAGATACTTCCCGGATAACTGGCTCCGGATAAACCTGGCAGCTCCCTGGGCATATCATATCCCACCCACACACTTGTGGTATAGTAACTGGTATACCCCACAAACCATCCATCTTTATTATCATTGGTAGTTCCAGTCTTACCGGCACAGGGCATACTGCTCAGGGCAAGCCCTCGTCCTGTGCCCTCCTGAACCGCTGAAACCAGCATATCTGTCATCATTCTGGAAGCGTTCATTTTATAGACTTCTTTTTCTTCATTTTTTGTTTCCAAAATCACGTTATCCTGAGCGTCAGTAATACGCATAATGCAGGTAGGCTCCCGGAACTTTCCGTCATTTGCCAGCGCTGCATAAGCAGATGCCATTTCTACCGCTGACACACCGTTGGTGAATCCTCCCAGTGCACTGGTAGGACGTTCATCCCTTTTATCCAGTCTGGCAAAATTCATGGCTTTCAGATAATCCAGCCCCACCTGGGGGGTCAGTTCTTCTAACAGATTCCAGGCAACCGTATTCTTTGATTTCTGCACCGCATAGCGAAGGCTGATGCTTCCCTCATAAGAACCTCCGGCATTGGACGGCCCCTCTTCTGTCTTCACATCCTGGACAATACTATCCGGCGTATAATTTCTCTCCAGCGCAGGTGTGTAGACAATCAACGGTTTTATGGAACTCCCCGGCTGGCGGAAACTCTGATAGGCACGGTTTAACGTATAGCCCGAAAGGTTTTGGTTTCTGCCGCCTACGATCGCTTTGACAAATCCTGTATGGTTATCCACACATACCGCAGAACCCTGCAGGGTAAAGATTCCATCCTCCGTCTGTTCTGTAAATTCGGCCAGCCCATTATCCACCGTGTCCTGAAGCATCTGCTGCATGTTCAGGTCAATAGATGTATAAATCCGATATCCCTTACTGTAAAGGCTCTTCTGGAACTCGCTGTACATAAGGTCATACTCTTCTTCATAAGCGCTGCGTTCCTCTTCTGAAGAAAACTCTGTACGAAACACAAACCCATCCTCTGCCATCAATGCACGGATCGCGCAGTTGTAGGTATAAGTTTCCACATAATCATTTTTGGTTTTCTGGGAAGGATTCAGCGCGATCTGTTCCATCTTGGCTTCCTCACAGGTGTCCTGGCTGATTTTTCCATCCTCATGCATCTGGTCTAAAATACGGTTCCGGCGCTTTAAAGTATTCTCAAAACGCACCATTGGGTCATACAGACTGGGATTATTGGGGATTGCACACAGAAACGTAATCTGCGACAAATCCAGGTTACTCACTTCTGTGCTGAAATATCCCTTGCTTGCTGCCTGTATGCCGTAATAACCGTTGCCAAAGTAGACATTGTTCAGGTAAAATTCCATGATCTTGTTTTTACTGTAAACTTTCTCCAGCTCGACAGCAATAAACATTTCCTCAATCTTCCGCTCCCATTTTACGTCATGGTTAAGAAAAATATTTCTGGAAAGCTGCTGGGTAATGGTGCTGCCGCCCTGCGTTACTTTCCCGTTTTGTATCATTGCCTTGGCGGCACGCATAATCGCCTTGATATCAATTCCATTGTGACGGTAAAACTTTTTATCCTCAATGCTCACCATCGCGGCTGCCGCATACGGGGGAATATCCTCATACTCCAGATAGTACACGTCCTTTTCCCCCTTTAAGGTAGAAACCAGCGTTCCGTTGGCATCATACACCAGACTGGTCTGTACTGAACGAAACGTCTCTTCATTTGATTCACGCACCAGCTTCTTAGCTTCTTGCTGCAATGCGTTTACTTTCTGGGCATAGCCTCCAAAATAATACCAGCCCAGACCAGCCGCCACAAGAATCAGAAATAAGATCTGAAGTCTCGCAAAAAACCAAAATATACGGTATTTCTTCTTATGCTTTTTTTTCTTCTGACTTTTATTTTGCTTTTTTTCACTCATAGACTTTCCTATCTGCTCAACATAATTTTTCCATAGGGAATATGGTTCCGTTCCAGAATCTCCATCTCCCTTCTCTGGCAGGTAAACAGAAAAATCTGTCCTTTCTGTCTGCCCAGCCACTGCAAAGCTGCCTCCAGGCGCTTTTCGTCAAAAGCGGCAAATACCTCATCCAAAATGATAGGCATAGATTCCTCCTGGGTGAACATTCCTCCTGCCCCAAAGCGAAGCGCCACGTACATCTGCTCCATAACGCCCTGGCTGAGCTGCCATGGATGGAGGCTGCGGCTGTCTTTTTCCACCATCAGATTCATCTGGTCATCCAGTCCTATGGTATCATATTTTCCCTGGGTCATTTCCGCCAAAATCTGAGACATTACCTGTTCTAACTGTTTTCTGGTATCGTGATAAATATCCTGAGACAAGGTCTGCAGCGTCGCATAGGCCAGTTCATAGGCTTTGATCCGCTGTTCCAGCTCCTTTTCTCCTTCCGCTTCCTCCAGAGTTTCCTCAATCTCTTCCTGAAGATTTATCAGCAATGCCTGCTTTTCCGCCAGCTGCTCCTGAAGCAGTGCCTCCACTGCCTGGTGTTTTGCCTGTTTCTCCTGTTCCTCATGCACACGTTTCCATTCCATGTCTCTGGATGCGGAAATGGTAAGTTCCTTTGCCTCTTCCTGCTGTTTCCGGCGAATCTGCCTGAGCCTTCTCTCTTTCTGCATCCAGTAACACACGCTTCCTGTTCCCCCCAAAAATGCAAACAGCAGGAACAGTTCCAGAACCATCCAGCCTGTGCCTGACTGGCCAAGAGGATGATGCCATACATTCAAAATCCCCAAAATCAATCCAATCAGAGCAATTGCAAGCGAAATTCCGCCTCGCCACAGATAACCCTGCTGCTTCTTCTTCTGACGTATATCACGCAGATATTCCGCCATTTGATTGGTATCACGTTCTGGTATAATGAAATTTGAATGCTGACCAGATATATTTACAAGGCTCTCCTTCTGCTGGCTTTCAAGCTGCTCAATGTCTTTTTTGAGGATGTTTTCCTCCAGACGCATCTTTTCCAGAATCTCTTTTCTCTGTTCCGTCTCTTCCTTATACCTCTGTTCCGCCTCTTCTTTGCGTTCCCGCAGACGCTTCCTGGCGCCTGTCAGATCTATATCACCTTCGCCTCCTGTAGAAGCATTTACAAAATAGTTCTGCAGAACTTCCGCAAACTCTTCTTTCGTCTCAATTTCTGCCTGGCGGATACAATATGTATTTTCATAAGCAGTTTTCTTCATTCCGCCCAGCAGCATTTCCAGGTCCCCCTGCTCCACAGACAGCTTTTCTCCATCCTTTTCATTGATCAGGCTCGCCGACTTTTCCTTGTGGTGAAAATTCCGTTCCAGAAAAAACGGCTTTCCTCCCACTGTAAATTTCATCCCTCCGGCATAACAAGAGCCGCTGTCCCATGGCTCATACTGCTGATAACTATTATTTTTCTCAGAAGTGTCCTTCGGTTTCTCTATGCCGAACAGCATACCCGTAATAAACTGCTGCATAGTAGATTTTCCTGTCTCGTTTTCTCCATAAATCACATTCAGCCCAGGAAGAGGACGAACATTGATATTCTGGAGTTTTCCAAAATTTTTAATTTGAATCTCTGTTATCTTCATTCTGACATTAACGCCTCCACGCCATAATATAGTGCTTTCTTCGTAACTTCGTTCTGAGGCATTTCCTCCAACGCTCTGATGTATCTTCCCAATATCTGCTGTCCATATTCAATCTTTAGTTTTTCAAAATCGTAATCAGCCCGGCATTTATCAATAACCTGTACTACACGGTCCATTTTCTTAAGTTCTCTGGCGTCCACCGGATGCTCTTCATCACAGAAACCGCTTAAGGTAATCCTGAATTTTTGATATTCCGGAGCCGCATGAATTCTTGACGTAACAAATTCGCGCAGTGCACCCTGGGTAATCTCTGGGCTGACTTTCAGATTCAGAGGCACGTATTCGCAATAATGCAGAGGCACAAATTCCGTCTCGCACTTATGATCTTTGATTTCCCCCAGAAAATACCCATGTTCTCCTGTATCATTGCAGTCCACAGGCTGCAGCGCCCCTGCCATCACCACCTTATTTTTTACAATCTCCATAGGTTTATGGATATGCCCAAATGCCGCATAGTCAAAAGCACTTCCATCAAAATCATTGCTGCGGAAAGGAATATGCTTCTCATCTCCTCCATGTGCCAGCAGAATATTACAGTAATCCCCTTCTTTCACGTGGATATCTCTGTACATAGGTTTTGCAATCTCCTTATGGCAGTAGCTAAACCCATACACTCTGGTATCCAATCCCTCCAGCTCCACATATTCCAACTGTTCCTGTTTAAATAAATGTACATTTTCTCCCCATTGAAACGTCCGATAGCAGGATTCTGGCGTGAGATAATCACGGTTTCCAGCCATTATTACCACCTGTGTCTGCGGTATTTTAGCAAACAAACTGTTTACCTCCTTTAATTCCCGCATCAGCGGCTGTCTGTGAAACAAATCTCCTGCAATCAGAAGAATCTGGACCTGCTCTTCTTTTACTTTGCCGATCACCTCTGTAAATGCCTGCCAGCCATGCTGTTCCTGTTTTTCTCCTCTAAGTCTTTCTCTTTCCGACTTTGTCCCCAAATGTATATCGGCTATATGAATAAACTTCATGAAAGTTTCTCCTTTGTATTCTCCATTAATTTTGATAAATTCTTCTGCAGAATTCTGTCAGTTATCTTTGTTAAAACAATAACTTTATTATATTTCAAAAAAATAAAATATACAAGTCGTTTGGCGCCTGAGTTTCCGCATTTTGTGATTTTGCAATGTCAAAAGTTTTTTATGCAATATGGAGTTGCCGCACTTATATATGTATTCGTTCAAAAGGGGCTTGTTGAAACAATTATATTTTTGTATACTAATACAGAAATAAATAGGTAATTGCCAAACAGAAATAAAATATAAAAGGAGAACTGACATGAAGAAAAAAACATATATCACAGCTCTGGTATGTATCGTTCTGCTTCTGTGCAGCGGATTTCTGGGATTCCAATATCTGAATGTAAACGGACGCTGCCAGACATTGGAAACACAGGCATCCCAGCTGCAGAAAGATAATTCCAAGTTGAACGGCCAATTGTCAGACAGTACTGCAGAACTGGAAGAAAAAGAAGCTTATCTGGCAGGGCAGAACGAGTATATTTCTGAGTTATCCCATCAGATAGATTCTCTGGCGGAAGACAAGGATAGCGATCGTTCAGATTCAGATGAAGACAGCTCTTCTCAGGAGGAGGGCATAACTGACCCTTACCCCAATCTCTACGCAGAAGGATTCAACCCTCAGGAAAAAGATTCTGAAAAGATCGCCTACCTTACATTTGACGACGGCCCTTCCAGTCTCACCCCTAAAGTTCTGGATCTGCTGGATGAATACAATGCCAAAGCAACTTTTTTTGTTGTATGTAAAAACAACGAAGAATATGACAAATATTTACCTGAAATCGTAAAAAGAGGGCATACCCTTGCTCTTCACTCCTACAGTCACAGTTATGGTCAGATTTATGCTTCTAAAGACGCCTTTTTATCTGATTTTGAAAAAGTTTATGACTGGGTAGTGGAAAACACCGGATATACCCCTTCTCTGTTCCGCTTTCCCGGAGGCAGCAACAATGGCTCCTCCTATGTAGTCACTGAGATAATTGACGAATTGGAACGCCGGGGCTTCCAATACTTTGACTGGAATGTCAGCTCTGGGGACGGCAGCAACCTTACCACCAGAGAAAATATCATAGACAATATCTGCAATAACATTGGAAACGCAGAACATCCAGTAGTCCTGATGCACGACGGCAGCGGAAAGAATGCTACGATCGCTGCTCTCCCCACAGTCCTGAAACGCTTGTCAGAAAAAGGATATGAATTCCGTGCGCTGGATAAAACTGTTCCGTCTGTACAATACCGTTAATGAACAATACCGTTAAACAGATGGACTCTATTGTTCCATCTGTCTCCCCAAAAATCCCGCGGCAACTCTGGCAAGTTTGCTCTCCGTCTCACCTACGGTACCATTATCGTCTCTGTTGAACATCACGACAGATCCAATAGCATCTCCTTCACAGATAATGGTGGATACTACTTGAGACTGAAATTCCCCAGAATCATCCAGGGTAATCTTCACAAAGCCTTTGTCATCTTTACGGGCACAGAAGGTTTCCCTGTCGGTGATCACGTTTTCTAATTGTTTGCTGATAGGTTTTCCGTCAAATTCTTTTTTTCCGCTGCCTGCTGCCGCAATCACGTGGTCTCTGTCGGTAATACATACCAGGCAGCCGCTCGTCTGGGCAAGGCTCTCTGCATACAATCCGGCAAACTGCCCCAGTTCTCCTATCGGAGAGTATTTCTTGAGTATAATCTCTCCTTCACGGTCTGTAAAAATCTCCAGAGGATCACCCTCCCGGATCCGAAGCGTACGGCGTATCTCTTTCGGCACAACAACTCTTCCTAAATCATCTATTCTTCGAACAATTCCTGTTGCTTTCATAAAAAATCCTCCATTTACATATCTCTTATCATTTTCGCACGCTGGCTGCCATAGTATTTCGCACAACGATTGATTATGGTACTATTATCTGTAAATGGAGGCATTTTATACTAAATTTATTTTTTAATTATAGATTTATTTGAGCGTGGAATTGAATCCCCAAACTCGCCCTAATCAAACAAAGAAACCAGAGAAGAAATTCTCTCAGTAATTTCTGCCACAGACTTCTCAATGTCATTATAGATTACTGCCGACTGAGAAGAAAGGTCCTGCATATTTTTGGCAACCACCGCAAAGCCTGCTCCTGCTTCTCCGCTTCGCGCCGCTTCAATACTTGCGTTCAAAGACAAAATATTCTGTTTTTTGGCAATTGCTTTCAAATGGCTGGTATTGTCATTGATAGTCTGAATCAGCTCATTGGATTCCTCCACCCCTTTCTGTACGCCATTCAGCCGGTCCGCATTGCTATACTTAAAGTATTCCAGATTTACAAGCTGGTTCACAATAATACCCAGCAGATTTGCCGATGCACGAATCTTTGCTTCCGTACTTATCGGAACCTTGCGCAAAGCCTGAATATACTGTTCCGGGTCAACTCCCAGTTCCTGTGCAGTCTGCCGGAATTTGTCTTCATCCGGCGGAGCAGGAAGTACCTGACCGCCAATAATAGCTCCCACCTGTTCCCCGTTCACCATGATATCCACAGAAAAATCCATAAGACCTGCATGGCAGAAATATGTACCTGTGCACTCATTATCACATTTTACGCAGCGACGCAGCCCCTCCTCAGAACCTCTGGTATATTTCATGCAGAAATCTGTAAAGTTACTTCCTTCTGTCAGGTATTGGCCATCCATTCCTACGGCAATAGCAGCAAGCCCTGTTGCATTTGAGAAATCATCCTGAATCTTCTGCAGTTTCGATAAATCCATAAATTCTTTCAATTCCATATTTTTCTACCTTTTCCTTTCGCAAATTCCAGTCCAGGCCTTTCTTCCTGATTTCTCATTACCCTTCCTGACCTTTGTTTTATAATACTTTCTCTATCTCTTCAATTACGATTTTTAACGCCTTAATCCTTGCATATTTTTTGTCATTGGACTCCAGTACATGCCACGGCGCATAAGAAGTATTGGTCTTCTTCATCATCTCATTAACAGCATCTTCATATTGATCCCATTTCTCACGGTTTCTCCAGTCTTCATCTGTAATCTTCCAACGCTTCTCCGGCGTGTTCTGGCGGTCTGTAAAACGTTCTAACTGTACCTCTTTATCAATCTGAACCCAAAATTTAATAATCACTGCTCCCCAGTCAGACAATTCCTTTTCAAACTCATTGATTTCATTATAAGCACGTTTCCAGTCATTTTCACTGCAGAAACCCTCCAGACGCTCCACCATAACTCTTCCATACCAGGTTCGGTCAAAGATTGCCACATGTCCCGTTTTGGGCAGCCTGTTCCAGAAACGCCACAAATAATGCCTCGCTTTCTCATGAGGCTCCGGGCTGGCAATTGGATGTACCTCGTACCCCCGCGGGTCCAAAGCTCCGGTAATCCGTTTGATATTCCCTCCTTTGCCTGCGGCATCCCAGCCTTCATAGGCAATGATTACCGGAATCTTCTTGCGGTAAAGTTCATTGTGAAGCCCCCTCAGCTTATCCTGAAGCTGATTCAGCTCTTTCTTATATTCATCATCCTCAACGGCTTTGTCCAGTGGAATTTCTGACAATTTAGAGATCTTTTCCAACGGAAATACATTCTGCAGAAGCGGCACTGCCATGGCGCTGTTCTGCAGCGCTGTGTCTATGCCGTTGACCAATGTCTCAGCTACCTGAAGCAATGCCCACTTGCGGCTCTGCGCGTCCACAATATACCAGGGAGATGTAGATGCATTGGTATCATTGAGGTATTGGTCATATACTTTCAGGCATTTGTCATAATGTTCATTCTGCCAGATATCATCGTTATTTACCCGCCAGCTTGTACTCTGTTCTTTTTCCAGAGATTTAATCCTGCTTTTCTGCTCTTTCTGGCTGATGTGGAAAAAGAACTTCATCACCAGATATCCGTTATCTGTGAGCTGACGTTCAAACCGTTTCACACTGTCAATCCGCTTCTTATACTCTTTCTCTTTCGTCGCCCCGTGCAGGCATCCCTTTGTAACCTCATCCAGCCAGCCAGAATCCAGAAAGCAGAATTTACCTGCCTGTGGAATCTTTACAAAATAACGGTATAAAAAGGGTTTCCTTTTCTCTTCTTCGGTAGGAATGTCCATGGTAAACACTTTAAAAAATCTGGGATCAATATTTAGAATCAATTTTCCCAAAATACTCCCCTTTCCTGCTGTTCCCCATCCTTCAAACAATACCAGTACAGGTAGCTTCCGCTCCTTAATCAACATTTGCTGAGCTCTCAGCTTCTGTCTGGCTGCTTCCAGCCGTTCATCCAGTTCCGCACTTTCCGGTTTCTCCGGTTTGTTCCAATTTTTCAGCATACCTTCTCCTCCTTTATGTTTTCTACTTATTTCAATACCGCACAGAAAATCCCCGTTCCTCCATATCTGGTTCCAGGGGATTTCTTGTAATCCATTCTATGCGGATATAACTGTCTTGATTCAATCCCTGTATCACCAGGTCCAAAGATTCCTCCCTGCCCTGAAACTCAGCTTCCACGGAACCATCCGAACAGTTCTTAATCCAGCCGGTAACCCCATAATGATGTGCCAGCCTGACCGTTTTATATCGAAAACCCACGCCCTGTACTCTTCCGGTAAAAACAACATGTTCCCGTATCATTTTCATCATTCAGCCAGTCTTTCCCACTCTTCTGGTTTAAAGCCTGCTGCCACGCCTTTTTCAGTCACAAGAATCGGACGTTTTACCAGCATTCCGTCCGTGGCAAGCAGTTCATATTTCTCTTCCAGGGTCATATTGGACAAACGGTCTTTCAGCTCCATCTCCCTATACAGTACTCCGCTGGTATTAAAAAAACGTTTGATGTCCAAACCGCTTCTTGTATGCCATGCTCTCAGCTCTTCACTGTCAGGATGTTCTTCCTTAATATTTCGGTCTTCAAATTCTACCTGATGTTCTATCAGCCATTTTTTCGCTCTCTGGCAGGTAGAACATTTGGGATATTCCACAAACAGAGCTTTCATTCTCTTTCCTCCTGAATATTATAATAAATTTTTATCCTGCTTGGCAAATTAACTGTCTAATGTAAGTATAGCAGAGTCTATATAAGGTGTAAAGCTTGTTCCCCTTCGAGTTTGCCCCTTTTTCCATATAAATTAAGAAGACCGCCCCGAAATCGGGACAGTCTCCTTGTCATGATACTTATTTTACAGTTACTTTCAGAACTGCTTTTGCCTTACCGTTATAAGTCTTCACGGTAATCGTTGCCTTGCCTTTCTTCTTGGCAGTTACTTTTCCATTTGCATCCACTTTGACAGCTTTCTTGCCCTTCTTGTCAATTGTATACTTAAAGGATGCGCTTCCATATTTGGAAGAAACCTTCGGTTTAATCTGGAATGTCTTGCTCTTGCCTTTCAGTTTCAGAGTCACTTTCTTCTTATTCAAAGTGACTTTGGCTTTCTTGTCAGGCGCCTTCTTCACAGTTACTGTAATCGTTTTCTTTTTGGTCTTATCTGCTGCGCTGGTTACTGTAATCTTTGCCTTGCCTGCTTTCTTCGCCGTCAATTTACCGTTCTTAACAGTTACCACCTTGGTATTGTCAGACTTCCAGGTCACTTTCTTATTCTTTACACCTGCCGGCTTAACAGTTGCCTTCAAGGTATATTTCTCTTTTACTCCCATGGTCAGCTTCTTCACATTCAGTGTAACGCTGCTGACTTTTACTTCCGGCGTTTGACCGCCAGTCGAAGGTTTGGCATTTACAGTCACGTTACAGGTTGCCTTCTTCGTGCTGTCAGCAACACTGGCAACTGTAATAACTGCTGTTCCTGCTGTCTTTGCGGTAACCTTACCATTTTCAACACTGGCAACATTCGGGTTGCTGCTGGTCCAGGAGACAGCTTTGTTGCTGGCATTTTCCGGATCTACTTTTGCCGTCAATGTCTCGCTGCCGCCTTCTGTCAGTGTCAGAGAAGTTTTGTTTAAGGTAACATTTGTAACCGGTACAACAACTGGTTTTTCCTTAGGAACAAAATTCTTCAATGCCTCTTCCAGGCGTCTGTATGCTTTCAGGATCTCTTCCTCTGATGCATTTTCCGGCAGACTGTTGTATGCGTTGATAGCTGCTTCCAGCTCATCCCACACTGCAGTATCATAATCATCCTTGTTCTTGTCTTTCATGGCTGCTACTGCCTGATCTTTCAGCTTTTCTGCCTCTTCTTTTCCAATAGGCTTGAAATTGCTGATGGCTGCGTCAATTCTGTCACATGCGTCCAGTTTCTGCTGCTGAGTTGCCTCTTCATCTGTTTTCAAGGCTTTAGCATCAGCAATGGCATCCGTCAGTTCTTTCCATGCAGCCACTGGATAATCATTTTCATCCTTGCCATTCTTTGCGGCTTCTGCTGCTTCCAGCTTCATGTCAAGTGTTGCATCCACAAATGCTGCCACTGCAGCATCCAGTTCACTCTTAGCCGTATCCACAGCATCCTGTGTTGCAGTTTCTGAAGCTTTTACTTCATTAGCTGCTGCTAATTTTTCTGACAATGTGGTCCATGCAGACGCATAGTCTCCTGTATAATCAGATTCTTCTCTGCCTTCCAGTACATCCTCTGCATTCTCGATGGACGCAATTAATGCATCTTTATTTGCCGGCTCTGTTGAAGCATCTAATTTCATGACTTTCCAGCGATATACGCCTGTACATCCAGCAACTTCGTTCTCTTCGCTTGTATTGATAGTCATATCAAGTCTGACTGCAGTTGTGGTAATTTCATCAAATGTAATCCTGTTGTACTGATCCGTCTTCACACAATCTGCATATTCGGTCTTCAGCGTTGCCTTCTGCCAGTTTCCTTCTTCATCCAAATAAGAGATTTCAAGACTTCCTGGCGTCTTCATCCAACCGCCTTTCTTATCATCGGTTCTATTTACACGCCAATAGATATCAAAAGCATTCATGGTAACTGGATCATCCCAGGTATACCAGAGCTTACATTCTGCTCCAGGCGGCGTCCACCAGTTTACCCAGCCTTTGCTATGTGAATATGAAGTTTCTGGCTCCCAGTTTCTCTGGACGTCTTCTTTCTCTCCATACCAGTTATCCTGGTCGTTTGAACGGTCAGAAGCAATCGTTGCCGAATACTCCAGATTCATAGGATTATCTGTAGGCGGCCGGAAGGTTACCATCAGTTCCACATCAGCGCTTACATTTTTCAATGTATAGACATTATTCTTGATCTGGTCCTTTACATCCTCACCGTTAACAATCAGTTTACGCACTGCATAGCCTTCGTTTGGTTTCAGGGTAACTACCAAATCTGAACCCTCTCTCATCATGATTCCCTTGGCATTGGTGCTGATGCTGCCGTTCAGCGGTGTCTTATTGTCTGCTTTTAATCTGTACCACTCACTTCCGTCATCCGGTATTACCGCAACTTTTGAGTATGCATGATACGGCTCAGAAGCAAGTTCTGGTGCGAACATCGGAACAAATTCAAGGCCGGCTCCTGTAAGGATCGGGAAACCATTTTCCTTATTGGTGGAAACTTTCATATAATTTTCCAAGTTTTCCGGCACTGTCAGATTCTGCCACTCAGTACTTCTGTTTCTGGATGCCATAACAAATGGTCCGTACATGAAACTTGCCACGGTGGAGTCTTCCAGCGTATCCGGTGTTTTATCGAGATGAATGCTCCATGGCATCTTAATCTCAATCACATCGCCCGCTTTGATATTTTGCAGTGTTACATAAGTGCTGATTTCAGCATTTAATTCCTTCTTGGTTCCGTTTACAGTTACTTCAAATCCTTTTGTTGCCCAATAGGGAACACGCAGTTTCATATTAAATGTTCCTGCTTCTTCTGTACCTGTTTCTTTTCCTTCTGCATTCTGTCCTGACGCTTCCTGTCCGTCAGACGCTGATACAATAATCTTGGTAGATTCAGAGGGGAATGTTGTTTCCTGAACAACTTTTACGCCTTTCTCTTTCCAGGTAAGCGTAGAAGGAAGATATAAACCTACGTACAAATCGTTTTCTGTCTTAGCATAAGCTGCTTCCTGATATTTTACATGGTTCTCCATACCGGTGCCGTGGCAGCAGGTAAATGCATTATAGTCATCGCCATAGTCTCTGCTTGCGCCAGGTCCGATTGGAAGCATGTAAGTAGTTCCGTTATGCATTTTACTGGTTACATTAGGCGTCTGGGACGCAAGGATCTGATTATACAGCGTCCTCTCATAGTAATCCATGTATTCTGCGTTATCCGGGTCATAATTGTTCAGCATTTTTGTCATTTTCAGCATATTGTATGCTGCACAAGTCTCACAGTTTCTGTCACCCATAATATTGGCTGCCTGAGTATACGGATCTTTGGGAAATGCCTCTCCAACACCCACGCCGCCGATAGAATATGTATATCTGGAAACGGTCATATCCCAGAAATTCTGAGCCACGTTATAATAATACATATCCGGTTTACCTTCTGCTACAGTCGCCTCAAAAATCTTAAGAGCGCCGATAACCTGCGGGATATGCTGGTTAGCATGACGGTTGCGGATATCGTCCACATTCTTCTCCAGATTATCGAAGAATACGGTATTGTCAAATAATTTTGCACCTTTTAAGAATACATCTGCGTCCGCGTCACCGCCTTCTTTTGCATAAATGTAGAGCTGTGCCATGGACTCGTTCATTCCGCCCAGCTCGCCGGCAATATACATGCCCCACATCTTGGTAAGCTGTTCCTGCGGAAGAACGCTCAGACGGTTGTATGCCCATTTTCCAAGCGCTTTCGCAACTGTTAAAGCTTCCTCATTTCCTGTGTATGTATAGGCATCCAAAAATCCTGCCAAAAGCTTATGCAGTGTATAGTAGGGCGCCCAGATTCCTGCATTGGGGCTTCCATATGGAGTATACTGCTCCAGCAACGCAAACTGGTCCGGAGAATAAGCACTGATAAAGCCTACGCCCCATTCATTTGGATCTGTACTCCAGTCTTTCACCAATACGCCTTTCGTCTCAAAGTCAGCCGCATTTCCTTGGGATTTATTCTGCAGCTTATGAAGCTCTGCTACCATTTCATCCAGTTTAGCTTTAATTTCAGCATCGCCAGTAGATGCGTAAGCAAGCGCCAATGCAGACATATAATGTCCGGTGGAATGTCCGCGCAGCAGTCCGCCTGGCTCATCCCATCCGCCCAGAGGCTTAACATTTTCAATTGCTGCATCCTCTCCGAATGTCTTATAGAAATTATAAAGCATACGTTTGTTATCCAGCAGTTTCAGGTAAGTAATATCTCTCTCCTGGTTCTGTGTCAGAATGGAACCGTTTTCTCCAATCTTATCCAGTGAAATATCATTCAAGTCAAAGCTGTCTGATAATACAGTCTTAACAACTTCTTCTTCATCTTTAACTGTAACCGTAGCTGTTACTTTCTCGAATTCTCCCACAAGGGTTCCTTCTACAGTAAATGTACCTGCCTTGCTGTAATTCTCTTCTTCAATATCATCCGGCCATCTCACCTGCATTTTGTTGGTGCTGTTATCCGAATAAGTTACTTTTACAAACTTAGGCATAGTGGGGCTGTGCCCTACCAGAGTAGTTATATTTACGTCTTCCACAGATTTGATTTCGATGGAATTGCTGTATGCCAGCAATGTTACATCAAATACCAGATCCTGGCTTACTGCACCAGAAGCAACAGCAGCTTTCAATGTGCCTTCTTCGCTCTCAGAACCGATAGGAGGCCTGGTCACCGTCGCTGTAACATTACCGTCTTTGTCTGCCTGTGCCGGAATCTCAATCTTACCTTTTGCACCTGCTTTGCCTTCCCAAGTCCAGGTAATGGTTGAGCCCCATTCTCCTTCTGCCGGCAGAACAAGGGTCTTGTCAATAATCGTAGAAAGATCTCCCACTGCCTTTGCCGCAGCTTCTTTGTCATGCTCTACGATCTGCTGGTCGGTATACTCTGCCATTACCGTTACATCAAATACTTTATTTACCGGTTTTGCCTGGCCAAAAGATATTGCTGCGGTAATGGTTCCTGCAACATTGTCTGCTCCTTTTGCCGGTCTTGTCACCTTCGCAACGCCGTCTTTAATCTCAATGGCGCTGTTCTGGCTTGTCCATGCAAGGTCGGAACCGTTGACGCCCTTTGCAGGAAGTTTAATATCTTCCGTCACATGAGACAAATCTCCCAGATCCAAATCTGCATCATCAGCAGAAACGATACCTTGATCTGTTACATCGTACATTGCTGCAATTTCCTGTGCAGTCAATGCCTTATTATAAATTTTAAATTCTGCAAACTGCCCGGTGGTCGGCGTATCGCCATACTGGCTGTACGCTATGTAGTTCTGATCTGTCGCACCCAGGTCTGTCACTTTGATTCCAGTCTCTTTTTCTCCAATCAACGCTCCATTTTCATACAATGACATCTTGGAACCATTCATGACAACAGTGGTCAGCACCCAGCGGTTCTTGTCAATATTTTTTACGCTGTCATCTTCATTCTTGCCTTTTCCGATACCTACTTCTCCATCACCATTGTTGATGATAGCTGAATAACCTTCAAATCCGGCATTATAATTATCAGAACACAGATAGAAGTTCTTCGATGTGCCTGAACCGAAATCCCAGATTCTCTGATAACCGTTGTCTGTGGTAAGTTTTACCCATGCGCTGATGGTAACAGCCTCGCACTCGCTTAAGATTCCTTCTGGAAGCATCAGAAATGCACCATCATCTCCGCCTCTCAAATCTAACGCCTTTACATTCCTCCCGTATATATTGGCGTCAACTATCGTATACTTTCCTCTTGCGCTTCCGCTTACTGCTTCAATCTCTGCAATATTATTGTGGCCGGAAGCATCGGGGATCTGCGCCGCCTGGTCATTCTGCGACACAAAATCATAGTACACGAGTAAATTGTCTTCTGCCTCTGCTGCCTGTACAGGCATAAATCCCTGAAGGGAAATTCCTGTCAATACGAGCGCCAGGGACAGAATGGATGCCAGCACGCGCTGGAACATCTTCTCTCTCTTCATAAACCAATCCTCCTTGTAGAATATAATTTTCCATTCCTTTGCTCCTTATCATTCCTCAACAAAGTCCTGGTGATTTTATTCTACAAGGAGTTTTTAGGTTCTTCTATATCAATAATTTAACATGCCTGTAATATTTTAAACTATTTTTATCTTACCAGAAGTTTATAGCATAGAAACGCAATCAATATTCCCAGAATACTGGCAATATTAATTTTAATGGTCAGCCCAAGAGTCAGCACAAACACTCCCAGGTCCAGCACCAAGGGCGTTGTAAGACCAAATACCTGTCCGTAATTCAGCCAGCTCAGTGCGCCGATTCCATTACAGTAGCTGCCGATAACCGTTCCAATAATGAGACCTGTCAGCATGACAAAAACAATAATCCAAGAACTTTTTATCTTCAACTTTCATTCCTCCTGTCAATTTTCTAAACATGAATTCCTTTGACGTGGACTCTATTTTAGAACACTTGCAGAAGAAAAGCAACTGTACATTCTGTCATAATTCGTCTTATCAGCGTATCTTCATGGTTTTTTTATATCCTGCTGACGGCTTAAACAGTCTCTTGTAACTTTTCACTTTCTTTTTCGGGCATTTGATAACTGCCGTGCCAGAAATTCCTCTGACCGCATTTTTTCCCACACTTTTGAGCACTGTGCTTTTGATGGTTATCTTCTTTAGTTTTCTGCATCCGTAGAACGCATTTTTTCCAATAGTTTTTACATGTTTCCCAACCACTGCCAGAGATGCTTTCCTGCACCCTTTGAACGCTCCAGTCCCAATAGCAGTAACTTGAAAGTTTTTCCCGCCGATTTTCACAGCCGCCAGAACATTAATTTTTTTCAGTGAAAGATTTTTCACGCCAGTGAGAGAAACGCTTCCTTTGCCGTTTGTTTTGGCATCTGTAATCTTATATCTATAATTTCCTGCTGCAACGGTCTGATTCTTTCTGACTGTAATCAAAAACTCCTTCTGAACCGTTCCTTCATACGCTCCCTTTCCTGTAATTCTTACCACAGCCGTTCCGATATTGATATTATTTTCGAAGGTTAAGGTATAATCCGTTCCTTCTTGGAGGGTCTTTCCCTGATAAACAATTCTTACCCCTGGCCTCTGCTCTGTGCCGGTATAAATCTGGGGCGGTATGTAGTCCGTCTGGGCAATGGCCATAGAGATCCGCTCTGGTACAGGCGGTTCTTTTATCAGCTCCTGATATCTGGCCTCTGCCTCTGTCAGAATCTCGTAATTAGATACCAGCTCTTTCTGGTTCATCGTTAAATTCTCATAAGCGTTTCTGGCTTCTTCTATTTTAAGCCTGCTGGCTTCTGCCGCCTGAACTGCACCGATATTTCTGATCTTATCTATAACATCTGCTGTCTGCCCAATTGCATTTACCACTCCTTCAAACGCTGGCTTCTGAGCCATGTCTGCATCCAGAAGCAGGCAGTCGGTACCTGGACGCCAGGACAATTCATCATTGATCCCCCAAAATGTCACATTCGTGATATCTGCTCCAGCCTTCTTCTCCTTTAGCAACGCCTCCATAAATGTCTGGTAATAAATTCCCTGGCTTGTTTGCGTATCATCCTCTGCAACTGCGATATCCAGCTCTGTCACCTGGATTTCCAAACCGAGTTCTTCTTTAAATTTTCTGACGGCTGTCATATAGCCTGACGCACCCTCCAGAGGCTGTTTGGTGTCAATATGGCTCTGCATTCCAATTCCGTCAATATTTCCAGCTTCCGCCACAGGTTTCAGCAATGTTATAATTCCATCCCGCTTTGCCGGAAAATATTCATTATAATCATTGTAAAACAGTTTTATCTCATGGTCAGCAGCATATTGCCTGGTATATTTTCTTGCATATTCAAATGCCTTCTCCACAAAATCTTCCCCGATCACCTGATACCACATGCTGTCTTCTTGGCGCATCGGGGCCTTTCCCTCTCCAAAATAATCGGCAACTGCCTCGTTGACTACATCCCACACGTATATCACGCCCGGATAATTGGTCTCTGTCCATTCAATCACTTGCCGGATATAATTTTCCATACGCTTTAACATCAGTTCTCTGTCTGCACGTTTTCCAGAGGTATCGTAATTCTCATAGAAAAACCACTCTGGCGTCTGAGAATGCCAGACCAACGTATGTCCGCGCATTTTTATCCCATTATTTTTGGCATATTCCATTGCTGGTTCATATGTATTGAAATTCAAAGCCGCGCTTTCACGATAAGCGTTCAAATTACTTTTGCTCTCTGTTTCATCCAGAATATATGCAGGTTTCATTTCATTTTCCATGGTCATGCTGTTAAACTGCCGCTTCACAAAATCACTGTATACTTTCGTGTCAAACGCCTGCTGCGGTGCGGCGACACCTACTGTAAACGCTTCCCTGTACAGTTCTTTTAACGATGGATAGCTGCTGGTATCGCAGAACGTGCGCAGGGCAAGCTTCACATCGTCCACATAGATATCCATGAAATCCTGTTCTGGCGTGGGATTCGCTGTCCAGGGCGTCTCCAAAAACAGCACTGCGCTGGAAAGATCTATATTCTCCGGCAAAACAAGGCTTCCTGCTATTTCTCCCCATTCATTCCGGTTCAGTTCACTTTTTCCTACTATATAATAAGTATCATCACAAAACAGCGTCATCTGGATCGTCTTCTTATCCGGTCCCTGTGTATATTTGGCATAGGAGGAAACTTTCAGGCGCTGATTGCTCCTTAATACATTCTTCAGCTCCAGTTCTGCCCCGGCATAGACCGCTTTTCTGTCTGATATTTTCATACAACAGCCGCCGCTTCGGGGATCATCTGTTTCTATGGAAATGGCCGTCCCGCCTCTGTTCTTCCATTTTCCAGTACTTCCTGATTCAAAATCATCTTCAAAAAATACTGTTTCCTCTGCTGTGCAAAAAGCTGTCTCTTGTTGTGCCTCAGACACTTCCGCCTCACTGGCAAATCCCTGAAAACACAGGCATGCACTGAGAATTGCTGCAATAACTTTTTTGAATTTTCTACTGTCTGCTTTTTTCATCTGCTTGTTTTTCCTCCATATCCTTCAGAAACTACCATATGTGACAATCTCTGCCACACGCACAAAAATCCTGATGCCAGTTTACCATATCTCCTGTAGACTTTCATCCCCTCAGAATAAAGGAAAAACATGTTGTATATCGATAAATCTTTACTTTTTATATTTGATTTTCATCCGGCCCTGCAGCATTACAGCCGTAAGCAGCGTCAATGCTTCCGCTGCAATCCCCAAACCTGCCGCTGCCAGAAAGCTCTTACCCCATCCATAATCAAGAACTGACTTGGGAAACGTAAACAGTAATTTCACCGCTTCCTGTTTCTGTTTTATCAATTGTGCCCAGAACCCAAAATCCGACCATTTTTCAGGAATATAATCGTCTGGGATCTGTATCCACCTCCTGAATAGAAACAGTGCCAGCGCAGCCAATGACAAAATCAGACAAAGCATCAAAGCTTTGCCCTTCCATTTCCCCTGCTTTCGGTACTGGCTGCACAGATTAATCAAAAAAACCACGCACACTGTCAGCGGAACCAATAGAACACATACGCCTCCCGCTCCCCGCAGCAGCTCCAGATCCAGCATCTGGATATCCACGCCGTACCAGCTTACCCAGCCCGTCTTAAGTTCATTGACAGACTGGTCCTCTGGCTTTTTTATGGTAACCCTGTTAAATACGTTCCGCTCTAACTGAACAGTCTGCGGCTGTCCTTTTTCTGCAGAACTGTCTGTTCTATTGGATGTGCTGCTTCCAGCCGCCGGAAATGCCGCTAACCCATTTCTTCCCGGAATCACCTTTCTTATAATATACTGGTTATTTTCATAAGTAATCGTTTTTCCTGTTACCTGGACGCTTCCAAACAATCTCCATGCTGCCTCCTCGTCAATCAGACAGCCCTGCTGATCTTCCCGGCCAGGCACCCGGCAGTCTTCAAACAACAGCTCTGGGCTGCCGCAAAAAAGAATTACATCTGCCTGAATAGCCCGGGATAAATTTTCATTGGTTAACAAGACCTGCTCTCTCTGGCCCCAGATACAGAAATCTGGAATTTCTTCCTTTACCTCACTCTTTTGAATATTTTTTTCTACCCTCTCCAAATGCTGTTCCATCACAGCCGCCGCCTGGTTTTCACTTAACGGCTCATTGATATAGGACAGAATATATTCTCTGCTCCAGCCGATATTTCCCCAAAATCCAGCAGAAAGATAGAAAAATAAACATCCAAGCCCCGCCATGCCTGCCAGCAGCAGATTTCTTCCATATTTTCTCATATTACTCTGCCTTTCTTCTCACTTGGCTTCCATCTACAATGGCGCGGCTGGAACTGCTGATAATCTCCTGGTCTCCGGTAAGCATTCCCTCTGCCAGCGCCGCCTGAGTACCGTTCTTATCCACAACCTCGACCTCAAACCGCTTTGCCACAAGCTCTGAACCCATAACACCCTGTTCCTCCTGCAAAATTAATACATAATATCCTGTCTGCTCCTCATAAAGCGACTCGATCGGTATAATGGTATTGTAATTGGGAGATTTTTGCATGATCTCAATGTCTACGGAAGTTCCCGCTTCCACCACCCCTTCCGGCAAGTCAACGGTCACATCCAGTACATTTTTGTCTTCTTTATTTTCTGTTACTCCAGAGACTGTGTAGTCGCTGATTCTATCTCTGCTCCCGGAAACCGTAAGTGTAACCGGACTTCCCTTGCTTACATATTTCTCGTCTGCCTTGCTCACAGATGCTGTAATCCGGCAGCCTTTCGAGGTATCAGCAAGACGGACCGCCGTCCCTTCAGTTGTAAAATCTCCTGTTGTAATTGAAATATTGGTTACCATGCCCCGCACTGGAGCTGTCACCTTTCCTTCTGCTTCCTTAAGCCTTAACAGTTTATTCAGCGCCAGCTCCTGCTGCTGTCTGCTGATTTCATTTTGTTCTCCAGTACTGTCTAAAGCACTCTGGATTGAAGCGTCCTCCAATGCTCTTGCTGCATTTTTCACATTGTCCGCACGCGAAGATAGCGCTGCCTGATATACTGCTTTTGCCTGTGCTGCCGCCTCTTCCAATTGTGCCTTTCTGGATTCCCATTCTGCAGCCGTCTCTTTATTCTGTCCCGCCAAAGAATTTTCCTGGCTGCCCTCTTTCGTTCCCGAATTGCTCTCTTTCGGGTCTGCTGATTTCTGGTTTTCATCCTTTTGTGAATTCTGTTCCTCTCCGGCTGTGCTTTCTTTATCCTTCTTTGCCTGATCCTCGTCGGTTTCCGGCATTATGGCGTTCTGGTTCTCAGATGTATTTCCAGATCCCGGATTACTCTGTAAAAACTGCTGTAATTCCTGTTCTGCAGTATCCCAGGCTGCTTTTGCTTCTGTGACAGCAGAATTTCCCTGTGCCACAGCCGTATTGTAATCTTCTGCAGCCCGGTTTTTGGCGTTTTGCCGGTTCTGCTGCTCTGCACTCCTTGCGCTCTGCGCGTCCTGTCCCTGTAATTTCAATTTCTCTAATTCCTGTTTCGCCGCCATAATCTGTTCTTCCAGCTCTTCTAAATCCACCAGAAACAACGTCTCTCCCGCTTCTACCGTCTGCCCTTCCTGGATGCAGATTTCCTTGACCCGCTGTCCATTTTCCGTATACACCGCAACTTCTTTTCCGGCCTCGGCTCTGCCGCTCGCGGTTACTTTGTGATCAATCGTTCCCGTGGAAATCTTCACCGTCTCTACCTTCGCCATAGCAGCCCCGCTTACTGCTCTTGACAATAGAGTAAACGCCAGCATAACCGTCAGAAAACCACCGAATATTCCAAATATTTTTTTTCTGTCCATAGGTCTGTCCCTTTCTAGGTCTGGTTCTATTCTTTTACTGCGCCTGCCATAATTCCCTGTTCCAGATAATCCTGCCCTCCCAGAAATACCAGTATTGCCGGGATAAATGTAACCACCGAGGCAGCAAATGCCATGCCAGACCTCCCTACGTTTGTAATATCTGGCAGAAAAACAGACAGGGGCAATAAACTTTTGTCTTTTAAAAATGTCATAGGCTGTTCAATAAGGCTCCAGTATTCCAAAAATCCCAGTACCATGGAGGCGATAACCCCTGAGGAACCAATAGGCAGCGCAATATACCAAAACAGCTGCCACTCTCTGGCTCCATCCAGCTTTGCTGATTCTATCAGGCTGTCTGGAATCTCTGAAAAAAAACGGTGCATGATAAATACCGGAAAAGTAGAAAAGGCTCCTGGAAGTATGATTCCCCACAAACTGTCAGTCAGTTTCAGCTTATCCAATATCAGATAATCAGATAACATCAACACCTGAAAGGGCAGCAGCATCAGTATCATATACAGGAGAAAGCAGCCCTTTTTCCATGGAAAATCATATTTTGCAAATCCCCATGCCGCCATAGTTCCCACCACTAATTGTCCTGCAAGAACACCAAAGGTAATTTTAATGGAATTCCAGAACATCACGAAAAATTCAGGAGAATCCAGGAAAATTTCCACAAAATGTTTTAGTGTGGGATACCCAGGCAGCAGCGGAAAATCCACGTACCCCTCTCTGCCGGCAATCACTGCACCCAGATATCCTGCCAGCTCATCGTTTCCCATCAGAGCGCCCATAATAAGAAAAAACACCGGATAAAGTGCCAAAGCAGCAAGCAGCGCCAGCAGGCTCCAGAGAATTGTTTTTGAAATCTTCGCTCCATGTATCATCTTGTGCGCCTTCCTTTTCTTGAGATTTTTTATAATTATGTGTCCGCCGCTTTTTGAAAAAGCAGAATTAATGCCAGTAGTACCAGACTTTCCAGTACGGCTGCAGCCGCCATTTTGTCAAATGAAAAGTTCCGGAACCAATTATTAAAAAGATGCTGCATCATATAGATGCTTTCATGGGGATAGTCTCCCGCAACCAGATAGGCTTCACGGAACACTTTAAAAGAATTGAGAAAAGACAGCACTGTAATCGTATAAAAAGAGGTCTTTAAATTGGGCAGGGTAATTTTCCAAAAGCACTGCCATTCTCCGGCTCCATCCACTCTTGCCGCCTCATAGATATTTTCAGAAATTCCCGCCAGTCCTGCCATCCACAATACAATATCATATCCCAAATTCTTCCAGATATAACTTCCCACCAGAATCCAGAAAGCGCTGCCGCTGTTCATCCAGTCACTCTCCTGCAGCTTAAGACTGATAAGCCATCCATTCACCATGCCCTGAGAGTGAAAAAGCAGCCTCCACATCAATGCCACTGAAACTGCGGGCAGCGCCATAGGCATCAGAAAAGCGCTTTTGATGATCCCCCCATATTTGCTGCGGTACAAAACGACGGCACACAGCAGCGCCATAAGTATTAACAGTGGTATACAGAACACAGTAAAACGCAGCGTATTTTTTACCGCCAGCAAAAATGCTGTATTCTCCAGTACTGTCCGATAATTCTCTATCCCTGCAAAACGGTTGTCTACCGCCCCTAGAAAGGAACGGCGGACAACATCTGCATAGGGCAGGAGATAAAATACCAGCACTCCCAGAAAGCTTGGCAGAATCCACAGAAATCCCTGGAAACTTTTATGCTTTCCGGCAGTTTCTGTATGTCTGGCGTTACGTCTTTGACACGGTTTTCTCATTGTCCCACCCATATCTTTCTATTTTCATCTGCCGTAACTATTCTGCCAGGTAAATATTTACCTTCTGCATAATGGCATCTGTGGCTTCCTGAGGGCTGATTTCTCCCTTTAATACCTTTTCTCCCTGCTCTGATACAGCCTCCTTGATGACATCATCCCGCATTGCCGGGGTAGCAAGTGATTCCACAAGTTCTGTAAACTTCTTAATTTCTTCTTCCGGCGTAGGTATCATTGCATAATCCAGCGTCTCGTCCATACTGTCGCCTCCCACGCAGACCAGATTATCCTGCCCTTCATACTCATGCCCGTCAATTACGCTGCGAAACGCTTCTTTCTCTACCGGAAGTCCTCCTGACTGGGATATTTTCTGCGAATCCTGGGAAAAAAGATATTTTATAAACGCTTCTGCCATTTCGGACTGATTACTCTTACTGTTAATTCCCATTATCATAGCCGGAACAAAAACATGTTCTGCCTGCCCTGGCATCAAGCCGTAATCTCCATGTTCCAGTTTGCTATTTACTGCCGTCAGCATCCCATAATCCATCTTTCCAAATAATCCGATATTTACATTTGTTCTTCCAAACGCCAGGTCAAAATCTCCATAACTAAACGATAACTTTCCTATTTCTTCTGTATTTCCATCCACCGTCTCGGAAACTCCTGTCTCTTCCTCATCCATACTGGAGTCATATTCTCCATAAGCGTTTTTCAGCTTTGTGAGAAACTCTGTAATCTTTGCCGCGTCCAATGTGCCGTCGCTTTTCCTCCATGCTGCGCCGCAGGTATACCAGAATTTTTCCACCACGGGCTTAGGCTCCATCTTTGCCAGTGCATCCTTACGCCCTGTAAAAGCGTCAAAATCTTCTCCCGGCGTGTAGAATGCGCTGCCTGCCTGGACCATCGGAATCATAAATCTGGCCGGAGCTGCACACAGCTGCCCCTGTTCATCCCGGTAAGCATTAAAAATATTTTCAAAATAACTGCCCTCTTCTCCGATGAGAGAGGATAAATCTTTTAAAATTCCTTTTTCCATGTATGTCTCAACGGGCATTCCATCCAAAATCATCAGATCCGGTCCTTTTCCTGCCATAATTTCTGTTGTCAGAGTCTTTAGCGCATCTGAAACATTCATGCCGTTCTCCTCAGACATGGCAACCTGGTAGTTTACATAAACATCTGTATGCTCTTTCTGGAAACGGCTGATGGACTGACGCATTTCCCGGTTGTCATACAGAGAGTACGCCTTCAATTCTTTATCTGGCTTGGCAGGTGTATCTGCAGAATAGGTATACTTTAACAATGCAATTCCTGTAGGTGAACTGGAATTTGAATCATTTGCCGCCACCAGAAGATTCTCTTCGTCCAGCATCGTCAGTGTAATCGGATAAAAAGCCGGCGCTCCCATAGAATTCATTTTCCCGTCAATCAGCTGCTCCATCACACTACCGCCAAATTTATAATGGTAAAGCCCTCCGCCAGAAAGACAGTAGACGCTTTCTCCCTCATCCATGGAATCCAATGAGTGGAACAGCCCTGCCTCGGCAAGCCCCTGCTGCAGCGCATCCTCCGGGGATAGCTGTTCTCCTGTCTCTGTATCATATACAAGCGCTTCCGTACTGGTAAATACAATCATTTTCTTGCCTGCCGCATAGACCTGGTGCGTATCCGCAGAGCCGTCAAATTCATAGGTCTGCTTCACACTTCCGTCCTCTGTGCTTATCTGATAAACTTTGTCCGTCTCATCCTTTACCAATAACTGGTCATTGCCCAGAAAAGAAATTCCCATAATCATTTTCTCCGCCTGCTCAAAAGCGACAGGCGTTCCGCCGCCGTTCTGATCCAGAAGATACAGTTTCGGTTTTATACCGGCGCCCTTTTCAATTTGATTAAAAACGCACACTGCCCTTCCATCCGCAGACAATGCGCCGCGGTCTGTATATCCTTGGTCACTGTCCTGAATTTCCTCAGGAAAATCATAGGCTTTCTCCCAAGTTGCGCCCTGATCTTTCGAATCCCAGGCGCACTTTTTCCCGTCATCTCCATTAGAACCAATAATCCGCAGTGTCCCGTCGCTCAGTTTCTTCATATCAAAAATATTGCCAAATGCAATGTCTGTCTCTATTTCTTCCTCAAGAAACCTCCCCATAGCGCGCTCCCCACTGTTTCCTTCTGTATTCGAACCTTCCGCATTTCCACCTGCCGCTCCATTTCCTGTTCCCCCCTGGCCGCTGCCGCTGCATCCGGCAAGACTTCCGCAAACCAGAAGCATAGACAATAAAATTCCTGCCGCTCGTTTTAATATCTTATGTTTCATACGTTACCTCCTTCATATGCTGTCTCTTAGCATCTGCACACAGAATATCACAGAAACCTCTAATCTCCCTCTAAATCAAGAACTATTTTTTAGAGATAATTTAGAGACAGATGTGGTATACTTTAGCATGAGGAGGGGCCCAGCTTCGCTGGGAGGAGCCCTGATGCTCCTTTCACTTCCAGTTTTTATATTAGGTAATTGCGAAACTATCAAATTATCAAAATTTCATATACAATTCATACAATTATGCTTAAATATTTTACTCATATGAACGCACAAAATGCAGAGCGTACCAAACATTTCAATGAGCCTTTTACAACAAAAACCATGTTCAGCAAAGGCTTCCATAGTTTTTAAGTCTCATTTCCATGGTACTAAAATGCATTTTTTAGCGTTTCATATGAATAAAATATTTCTTCTTAAATTTTTTGAATTGTATATGAAATTCTCAAAACTATTGAGTTTCGCAATTACCTACCAGTTTTTATATGTATATGAGGAGGGAAACATGCGAATACTGATTATCGAAGACGACAAATCACTTGCAGAAACGCTTCGCTTTCAATTGGAACAACAGCATTTTGAGACAGATGTATGCTATGATGGTGAAGAAGGACTGCATTTTATAGAACAGCAGTCTCATGATTTGATATTACTGGACCGGATGCTTCCGCTTCTGGATGGTATTTCTGTATTAAAAATAACCCGTGAAAAAAACATTTCCACCCCCATTATCTTTGTCACTGCACTGGGCGCTCTCAACGACAAAATTACAGGGCTTGACTGCGGAGCAGACGATTATCTGGTAAAGCCCTTCGACTTTGAAGAGCTTCTTGCCAGAATCCGCTGTATTTTAAGACGCCCGCCCAAATGGGAAGGCGATAAGCCTCTGGCTGTCGGTGATATTTCTTATAATAAAGAACAAAAAATGCTTTACTGCCGGAATCTTTCCTGCTCTCTCTCTGCCAGAGAGGGGGATCTGTTAGAATTTTTTCTGCACAATCCCGGGCAGACGATCCCCAGGGCCTCCCTCCTTGCCAAAGTATGGGGGCCTGACGCAGAAGTGGAAGATGGAAATCTGGACAATTACATTTATTTTCTGCGCCGCCGGTTAAAAAGCGTCCAGAGCTCTCTGCAGTTAAAAACAATTCGTGGAATCGGTTACCAGTTGGAGGTCTGATATGTTCCAAAAACTCCACATTCAGCTTACGTTTCTGTGTACGTTTGTCAGCGGTATGATTCTGGTCTTTATGTCCTTAATCTGTCTCTATTTCTCAGAAACAGAGTCTAAAAAAAGCCATTTTTCTGACTTTCAGATCAATGCCAATATGCTGTACAATCATCTGGGAAGCCAGTCCGTTCTATCTCGTAACTGGCTGGCTCAATTTCAGGCAGATACTGGATTTGAAATGGATATCCGGGACAACGGCTCTAAATTAATTTTTGAAAATCTGTCACCTTACACTTTACATGAGGATATTTTTACGAAGGCAAGGAAATTGGCGCGGGAAGACTATACCATTCTGGAAGAAGCCATCACAAAGGAATCTGTGCTTTCCACTCATGCTGACTTTCCTCTGAATTGGAAGGGAGAAGAGTATTACGCCTCTGTCGCCCTGATTCCCAAAAAGAGCGGGGTATTGAATGCAGCTGTCCTGCTGCCGCTGACAGATTTAAACAAAGCAATTGCCTCACGCCGGCAGCTATTTGCTCAGGTAGACATTCTGGGCATCTTCCTTCTGGGATTATTTTTCTGGGTTTTGACCTGGCGTATGATGCAGCCTCTCATCAAAAACCGCCAGAAACAGACCGAATTTATCGCCTCGGCTTCCCACGAGCTGCGCTCTCCTTTGACCGTCATGCTTTCTGCCCTGTCAGCCATGCAGCATGCGTCCCCCAAAGAATCTGCGCATTTTTCTCAAATCATAAAACAAGAAGGAAAACGGATGGGACGGCTGATCGACGATATGTTGACGCTCTCTGGCACTGACAGCTCCCATTTTACGATACGAAGAACACAGGTGGAATTGGATACGCTGCTGTTATCAGCTTATGAAAAGTTTGAACCGCTGGCACAGAAAAAATCTATTTCCATGAATATTGCTCTTCCAGATAAGCTGGTACCGCCCTGCAGCTGCGACAAAGGGCGCATAGAACAGGTCTTGTCTATTTTGTTGGACAATGCCCTCAGTTATACGCCTTCCGGCGGCAGGATTCTCCTTAGCCTGGAGACGGTATCTGATAAATTTATCCTGCGGGTGTCAGACAGTGGAACCGGCATTCCTGATTCGGAGAAACAGGCTGTATTTGACCGTTTTTACCGATGCGACAAGGCTCACAAGGACAAAGAACATTTCGGACTGGGGCTGTGCATTGCCCAAGAGATTATCCATATGCACCGTGGAAAAATATGGGCAGAAGACACGTTCGGAGGCGGCACAACCTTTATAATCACTTTGCATAGAACTTAGATTTCTATTGAAAAACATCGTATGATATGTTATCGTTTTATAAAATATGTTTTTCGACAGATTGCGACAGCATTTTATTATAAGGAGATAACATTTATGTCAAGAAGATATGAATTGGATTTCTGCAGAATCTGTGCCTGCCTCATGGTCGTTATGCTGCATGTAGCCGCGTCCGGATGGTTTATTGATCCTGCTCTTACTGAATGGAAATTTTTTAATTTTACTGACATGGCAATGCGGGCAGGAGTTCCTCTTTTCTTTATGATCAGCGGCGCTCTGTTTTTGGAGAAGGAGCATTTAGATATCAAGAAATTTATCTCCAGAAATGTATCCAGACTGATTTACGTTTACTTTATCTGGTCGTTTCTGTATCAGCTGGTGCATCAACATGTTTACCATACTTATAAAAATGTCAGCGATTTTCTGGTGGGAGTCATCAAAGGCCCTGGCCATCTTTGGTTTCTCCCGGCAATGATTATTGTCTATTTATTTCTTCCTGTTGTTCACAATGCTCTCAAAGGCGGCAGTCTGAATCCAAAATATATCCTGATGCTTTTTGTTATTCTGACTCTTTTGACAACCAACCTGCAGCTGCTCCCTGAATGTCCTGCGATCATAAAGGAACTGTGCGGAAAAATAAATTTAACCCATATTTCTTATCTGGGCTATATGGCATTGGGTTTCATATTATCCCAGGCCACTTACAACAGAAAATTTCTTGTCCTTGCTCCTTTTATCTATTTTATAACTACTGTTTTGTCCGCATTGGGCAATCAATGGCTGTCACTGAGAGACGGCAAAGCCGGCGTATATCTGTACGGATATTTTTCTCTGCCAGTTTTTATCCAGGCATGCTGCATTTTTATATTTTTTCAATGCCTGAAAAATAGAAACGTCAAATATCCAAAAGCGCTGGCCTATCTCTCAGACTGTACGTTTGGAATTTACCTTTTGCATTTTATGGTTTTGGACTTCTGGCAGAGACGTAACATATCTGTTTCCAGTTTCCATCCACTAGCATCTATTCCAAGTATCTATCTTCTGGTGCTCTGTGAAAGTATTATCATCATCAGTATTTTAAAAAAGATACCGCTGTTGCAAAAACTTGTTTAAATTATTTACCGGCAGGACAGATGGCTCTTTGGAAAAACTCCCGCATGCCCTCGTCCAGAGCCACTTCATCCTGAGCATGTTCTGGAAGGTCATAATAGTACTTTCCGCTGGAAACCTGAATAGACAGCCGATCCAGGGGAAAGCCAGGCTGACTTCTGGAATGTGCCTGTGAAGTAATCACAAAGGGAGTTCCAGACAGCCGCAAATCATCACTTTCGTAGACTTCCCGGGCGCTTTTGACAAAGCAGACCGCATTTTGGTACTGCGCCTGCAGATCCCCAAATTTTTCTGCCAGTCCTTTATAGTATTCTGTCATCTCTTCATCTGTCATCTCATATCCCAAAGGCCTTCGCACATAAATTCCCGGCTGAAATTCATCCGGCACATTTTTAAAATATAATCCTGTATCACAGGAAAACACAGGCATCTGAAACGCTTTAAAATATGCTTTTGCCTTCAGTCTTGCATTCTCCAAGGGAGAATTGCCCGTTTCCGGCACAACCGGAATCTCAGTTTTCTGATCCTTAAGCCCCGTCACAGTAATTCCCAGAGGGGACAGAACCCGTCTCATAACAAGCAGTTTTCCTTCATTGGTAGTTCCATATAGCAGTTCCATATTCTTCCTCCCATTGGCGCCTCACATACATGCAAGCTGCGCTAACCCAGCAATTCCAACATTTCTTCTCTGGTAAATTTCACGCTCTCAAAACCATCCTTGCCTAACAGCTGTTCCGCCAGCTGGCTTTTTTTCTCCTGCAGCTTCAAAATATTTTCTTCAATGGTATTTTGAGCAATCAGCTTATAAACTGTCACTGGATTCTTCTGTCCAATCCGATATGCACGGTCTGTAGCCTGATTTTGTACGGCAATATTCCACCAGGGATCGTAGTGAATCACAATATCCGCTGCTGTCAGATTCAATCCGGTTCCGCCAGCCTTTAGTGAAATACAAAACACTGGCACCTGTCCGTTTTGAAACTCTTCCACCAGTTCCATGCGTTTCTCCTTACTGACAGACCCGGTAAGGCTTAAATAAGAAATATGCTCCTTTTTCAGTCTCTGCTGCAGCCTGTCCAGCATAGCAGTAAATTGTGAAAACAGCAGCACTCTATGCCCGCTCTGCAGCGCATTATGAATCAGTTCTATACACATCGTGCTTTTTGCTGATTCATCCTGATAATCTTCGTACACTAACGCTGGATCACAGCAGATTTGCCTCAGTCTTGTAAGTTCTGATAACACCTGTATTTTCTGTGAGGCAAACTCTTTCTCTGACTGCCCCTGAAGCATCATCTGAATCCGCTGTACATGTGCACGGTACAGTTTCTCCTGCTCTCCTTCCATCTTAGCAAAAACAGCTTCTTCCATTTTTTCAGGAAGATCCTTCAGCACATCCTGCTTCAGCCTGCGCAAAACAAAAGGACGTATCATATCACGCAGACGTTCTTTTACTTCCTCATCACGCTCAGAGACGATGGGAATTTCCAGTTCTTCGCGGAATCTCTGATATGTAAAGAGAAATCCCGGCATCAGATAATCAAAAATACTCCACAATTCGCTGAGACGGTTTTCAATTGGTGTTCCTGTGAGAGCCGCCCTGAAATCTGCCCGGATTTCCTTTACCGCCCTGGCTGCTTTGGTGATATGGTTCTTAATATACTGTGCCTCATCAAGAATCTCATATCCAAAGCAGCAGTTCTCATAAAAAGCAAGATCCCTGCGCAGCAATTCATAAGAAGTAATCAGAACCTCGCTGGAACCCGCATTGGCAATCAGAGCTTCCCGCTCCATAGCTGTTCCTGTCACCGCTACTGCCGGCAGCATGGGCGCAAACCGTTGAATCTCTTTTTTCCAGTTATACACCAATGAGGAAGGGCAGACAATGAGTGCAAAATGGGAACAGGAATTATCTTCTTCCCATTCTGACAGAAGAAACGCTATGACCTCTATTGTTTTGCCCAGTCCCATATCATCAGCAAGCACTCCGCCGAACCCGTTTGCTTTCAAGGTTTTCAGCCATAAAAACCCCTGCTTTTGATACTCACGCAATGTCATTTCCAGAGATTTGGGCAACTCAAAATCATTATCTTCCACCGTTTTCATATTCCGTATCAATGCCCGGAAACTTTTATCCTTTATTGTATAGAAACCTTTCTGGTTCCGCAGCTCACAATCCAGATACAACGCCCGGTATTTCGGCAGCGGTACGCATTTTTGCCCCCACTGCTGTGCTGATATGCCTGTGGCCTCCTGTATATGGGAAAGAATTGCCAGTCCTCCCTTTTCCATATCAAGAAAACTGCCATCTTTCAGACGAAAAAATTTACGTCTCCGCTTATATGCTGACAGAATTTCCACCAGTTCTGTCAATGGCAGCTCCGGGCTCTCCATAGTCAGTTCCAGCAGATTCCCTTTCAGGGACACACCTACCGATATCTGGGGCGTCTCTCTGACTTCCATGGTTTGCATGGTGTCACTGATATACACTGTGCCGATTATGGAAAGCTCTGCAATGCCCTCTGTAAGAAATTGATACAGCCGTTCTTCATCATCTGCGAGAATCATTTGGTTTTTCTGGGGATCTACATTTTGAAACCAGAATCTCACCTGTTCTCTCGCTTTCAATTCTTCCAATTCATCTCGATTTTCCAGCATCCGCGGCTTCTCAAAGACATTATATTTTCTGTCCCCATAGACTGCGGACATTTCGCAGGTCACCGTTTCCAGATCAGGATGATCCAGATAAATTTCGAATTGTGGTTTGGGCGGCAGATAATCAGCTGCATGAAACTGCTGCTTGTGTACAAGATAATGGCGTTCCAACACTGGAAGCAGCTCCCTGCAGAACACGGGCAGTTCCGCGTTGTCCACAAAAAACTCATCATATTTATACTTGTCCAGATACTCCCAGAAAGGTTTAATTTCTCTTGCCTGCTCTACAGGTATTGGAAAAACTTCTCCTTTTTTCCACAAATACAGGTACGCTCTTCCACAGGTATAAAAAAATGTCTCTGTCTCCAGCACCACGCCGCCCTCTGCGCCCCGGATCACCATTCCCATGGAACACGTTTCACAAGATACCTTCCACATATTCCTGGGTGTGTAGTTCATTTCCACCGCAAATTCCATCGTTCCCAGCGCCTGGAAGAAATTGTCCATATTTCCGCTGTGAACAGCAATATAGCGCCCCTTTCTATTGTCGTAATAATCCAGGCTTCGGCTTGTAAGTTTCCGAATCTCTGCCTCCTGCAGAAGAAACTCCGCTAACGGCCTGCTCTTTTCTGAAAACGCTTCCAACGTATGATAAAATTCCAGTTCTTTCCCGTAGGATACAAGCTCTCCCCGCCTTAAAGCATCCGCAAAAATCTGAGTATTTTTCAGCACATATTTTCTTCTGTTTCCAATCGTAAATTCCACATGTATTTGTCCATAAGATATTTTCAAAAGGGGAACCAGTTCTATTGTCCCATTGATATGATTCTGCTGCAAATTCAGACGTTCTCTCTCCTTATACTGTCTCATGAGCAGAGATACTCCTGAACTGCTGCTGCGTGCCGGCATCATTCCATGGCTTGCGGATGAATCCAGATTCATCTTCTTTGGTCCCTCTTTTTTATGAACATTTATACGCTCATCTTTCTTTGCATTTGGCTCATTCCCTGTCATATATACGTCCTTTCCCCTGATTTATCTATACAGTATAACTTTTTGTCCAGATGGATGCAATAAATTAATACGAAAGTTTTTCTTTTCTCTATGAAAATTTCTGAAAAATAGATATACTATATTTATAACATGCCGCCGAAAGAGAATATTTTCGCGGCTCCATCATTCCCTATATTTCAGAAAAGAGGATTTACTATGCCTGGCTTTACCACACATTACCTGTTTGGAGTAAACGCATACCGACAGCTTAATCATCCCATTTTTAAGCAGATCATACGAGACCAGCACGCAGCTTACAGTTTAGGGCTGCAGGGACCGGATATATTCTTTTACTTCCTTCCATTTTATACCATTCATGCCAACAACATCGGCTCGGTGGCTCATACAGAACACACCGGCAGATTCCTGCGGCATCTTTTAGACAGCCGGAAATTGTTTCATGATGTAAAAGAACAGCAGATTGCTGACGCATATATCGCTGGATTTCTGGGACATTATATTCTGGATACGCACTGCCATCCTTACATTTACTGGAAAACAAATTTTACAGAAAAAGACAGCCGTTACCACGGCTGCCACATGAGTCTGGAAGTGGACATTGACACAGAACTGCTGCAGTTTTACAAACACTGTCTGCCATCAGCTTTCTGGCAGAATTCCACCATTTTGCTGACACGCTTACAGCTTCGCACCATTGCCTCTATTCTATATTACATCAACCATAAAACTTACCCAGAACTCAGCATTTCACATGCTGTCATGCATGCTTCTATCCGCTCCATGCAGCTCGGAACCAAATGGCTGCATGATCCTTCCGGGAGAAAGAAAAAATTTTGGGGCAGACTGGAGCAGATCATTCTGGGTTATCCTCTGTTATCCACACTGATACCCAGTGATTCAGAGACTGTCCACATTGACCCGCTGAACATCTTAAAAACCCCCTGGCGCAATCCCTGGGACAAATCCCGAATCTCCACAAACTCTTTTTTTGAGCTGTTGGAACAGGCACAGGTGGATTATCTGGAGATTCTCGAACTCTTTAACGGACTGCTTTCTCAATCTAACCAAGGGGCAAAACAGCAGCAAACACACGCTCTGCTGAAAAAACTGGGTAACCTTTCTTACCACAGCGGGCTGGACTGCCGAATTCCCAGTTAATCTGACAATTGGAAAAACTCCTCAATCTGCCTCAGGATGATTGCCATCAGTCTTGTCCGAGCCTCCACGCTTGCCCAGGCGATATGAGGTGTAATCAGCAGTCTGTCGCTGTCCTTGATGAACCGCAGCGGATTATCGCTGCTCATAGGTTCTTCACAGAGCACGTCCAGTCCTGCAGCACGAATCTGTCCTTGGTTCAGTGCGTCTGCAAGCGCTTGTTCTGACACAATTGGCCCTCTGCCCAGATTCAGAAAAATCGCTGATTTCTTCATCCTTGAAAATGCTTTCTCATCCATGAGATTTTCAGTATCGCTTGTCAGCGGGGCATGGACGGATACAATATCGGAATTTTCCAGCAGTTCTTCCAATGATACCTGCTGGTACCCCGGTTGATGATTCTTACCCGTGGTTGAATAATAAATCACGCTGCACCCAAACAGCCTGGCAAGTTCTGCCACGCGCCTGCCGATAGCTCCCATGCCGATAATTCCCCAGGTCATACCGTTGATCTCTGAGAATTTCCGGTCAAAATGAGTAAACATACGGTCCTCTACGTATTTTTCTGATTTCACATATTCATCATAATAGGGCAGATGTTCTAACAGATAGAACAACAGGGCGAAGGTATGCTGGGCTACCGATTCTGTCGAATAGCCTGCCACATTCCGCCAGGCAATTCCCCTGCTGTCTAAGTATTCCTTATCCAGATTATTGGTTCCCGTGGCTGTAACACATACCAGTTTCAGATTTTTTGCTGTCCCGATGGTTTCCTTATTGACAGGAACTTTGTTCAGCACAATCACGTCTGCGTCTTCTACTCGTTTTCCTACCTCCAAGGGCGTAGAAAAATCATACTTTACCACTTCTCCCAATTGTTCATACCCAGACAAATCCATATCCTCTCCAATGGATTTTGCATCTAAAAATACTATTTTCATAATTTCCTTCATTCCTTTCACATTTCTTCGTTTTTGTTCGATAAAATATTTTCCTAACTTCTAGTACAACGAAAATTAAGTCTTTGATATATTCACGCAGGATAATTGTTTCAGATACAAGGAAGAAAAACGACGGCGTAGCGGTGGCTACGGCTAGGTTTTCTAACATAGTAGCTGGACAATTAGGCAAGTGAAGATGTTAATTACTTAATATTCGTTGTACTAGTTTTATATGAAATTCAAAAAATAATTGATTTGCAATTACCTAAGAAGATTCGGGTGTCAAAAGGGTGCACCCGAATCCTAAGAACCCTTCTCAGGGCAAATTATACCACATATCTCAGTTTTATTGGTATACCGTTTTTATTATTTTGTCTCCTATTTTTCTTCGCAGCCTGAAGGCGGCATGTCCTGTGACTTCGTCACAGAATAAAAAAAATTTCCCCTGTATACTGAATAAATAGGCAATTGCGAAACCATCAAATTATCGAAATTTCATATACAATTTATACAATTGTACTAAAATATTTCTTCTTAAATTTTTTGAATTGTATATGAAATTCAAAAAATTACTGAGTTTCGCAATTGCCTACTGAATAAAAAACAAAAGGAGCTTTATTATGGCAAAAAGAAAAGCAACTGTCAGTATTTCGGAATGTGTTGCCTGCGGATGCTGCATAAAAGTTTGTCCGAGAAATGCAATTGCCATCCCCAATGGCGTCTATGCCAATATTGACAAAGAATTATGTATTGGATGTGGAAAATGCGCAAAAGAATGCCCCGCAAGCATCATTACACTGGAGGTGACAGAAGCATGAAAGAAAAAAAGAAATGGTATGATTACCTTTGGATTGTCTCACTTACTTATCTGATCCTGGGATTTTTCAATATCCTGTTTGCATGGCTGGGCCTTCTCTGCTTTTTCATCCCGCTTTTGATAGCGGCCATAAAAGGCAATAAAGCCTACTGTAATAAGTATTGCGGCAGAGGACAATTATTCTCCCTTGTGGGCGGCAGATTCGGGCTTTCCCGGAAAAAAGACATTCCCAAGTGGATGAAGTCAAAATATTTCCGCTATGGATTTTTAATTTTCTTTTTTGCAATGTTTTTTGTCATGTTATGGAATACCTGGCTGGTATTCGACGGAACCAGAACTCTGAGTACTGCCGTAACACTGCTGTGGACATTCAAGCTTCCCTGGCACTGGGCCTATCATGGCACCCTTTTTTCGGACGGCGCCGCACAGTTTGCCTTTGGTTTCTACAGCGTAATGCTTACCTCCACTGTGCTTGGATTCCTGACCATGGTCTTATTCAAGCCACGTTCCTGGTGCGTATACTGTCCTATGGGAACCATGACGCAGCTTATATGCAAAGCTAAAAACGTGACTCTGTCACAGAAACACTAATCCAAAAATGATATACTACAGTCATCATCAAATAATGAAAGGAAGGTATTTCTTATGTCCGTACTTATTGTAAACAAAAACAACTTCAATTCGATCGTAAACAACAGCAAACCTGTGTTATTAGATTTCTATGCTGACTGGTGCGGTCCCTGCCGCATGGTGTCTCCTATTGTAGAAGAAATTGCAGAGGAACATCCGCAATACCTGGTAGGCAAAATTGATGTGGATAAGGAACCAGAACTGGCACAGCAGTTCAACGTCTTAAGCATTCCTACACTGGTTGTCATCAAAAATGGAAAACTCATAAGCCAGTCAGCAGGCGCAAGACCAAAGGCGGATATCCTTGCCATGTTAGAGTAGTAAGTTTGAGAATTCTGCTAGAGGGCCAATTTGCGGAGACGTTTCTTGTCAAGAATGGTAACACCGCCTCTGCTTACCTCCACAATCCCTTCATTGGCAAAATATTTCAGCATTCTGGACACAACTTCCCGGGCAGATCCCATATACCGGGCTATCTGCCCATGTGTCAAGGGAATGGTATCTGAACCGGTCCGTGCTGATTCATCGGACAGGAAAATTGCCAGACGCTTATCCATACTCATAAAAAGGATTTGCTGCATCACCCACATCACATCAGAAAAACGGCTGACTGCTGTTTCCAGCGCAAATATGCGGATATCTGGATTTCGCTCTGAAACTGCTGCAAAAGCGGCTCCGCTTATTACAAAGCATTCACTCTCCTCTTCCACATCCACAAATACATCAAATGTAATGGCATCCAGCACGCAGGAGGCAGACAGCATGCACAGATCACCTTTGTGTAAACGGTAAAGTGTGATATCCTTCCCCTCATCTGACATCATAGAAAGCCGGAGGCTTCCCGAACGTACCAGAATCACCCCTGAACATTCACTGCCATCGTGGATATTTTCCCCCTTGGAATATGTAAACACATAAGAATTTTGACAGATATATTCTCTGTCCGTTTCTGATATTTTTTCCCAGAAGGGAAAGATTTCTTTATAAGCAGATGCAAACATCGTCTCTGACATTACCGTCTCCTTCCATCCAAAAAGGCTCATTCTGCTTCGTACAAAGCTTATTCAAAACTACCAGAACTTCTTTTCTATGATTCCTGCCCTGCACGCGCACAAAGCTGATACCCCCTAACAGAAGTAATTACATCTACACAAAAGACAAAAGATATCAGGGAGTAGACGATCTGCATTTTTGCAGAAATAAACTGCTCTTTTCTTAACTGATAAAATACTGCCAGAGCATACACTCCTGTCATTCCTACGCTTAACACATCCAACAGCAAGAAAACAGCGCTAACGCCTATGGTAAATATCATTACCATACAGAACAATCCCACAATAAAAATAAACAGGTAAGCCGGAATTTGAACGAGCTTTGCAATCATATTTATTCTGGCAAGTTCCAGTGCGTTCCACCTCCCCCTCCTTGCCTGCAAAAACAGCAACATATTAATGATATACATCACAGCGCCAAATATTAAGAACAAAAGCAACGGAATAAATATATTGTTAGAAAAGATTTTTTCCCATAGAAAAGAAACAAATCTGCTTTTTCCATTTGAAAACAAAAGCACTGGCAATAATGCTGCCAGATAAATAAACATAACATTTCCAATTGCAGCGGCTTTTTTCATAATTGTCCTCCTTGCTTTTTGCGTCCTCAGGCATTATAATTATACTATGATTTTTGTGTTTTTTCCTTAATAATGTCAGTTTTTTGACATAAAGGGATGCTCTGGAGTACGTTTCCATGGGCTAACATGCATTTCTTAGCGTTTATATGATAAAATATTTCTCCTAAAATTCATTGAATTGTATATGAAATCCAAAAAACTACTGAGTTTCGCAATTACCTAAAATCATATTCCAAAGAGAGGAAAGAGGTTTATGGACATAAAAATAATTCCTGCTTATGCTTATCCGCTGGAAACAGCAGCACTGTTTTCAGAATACACCGATATGCTGATTGCCAATGATAGTACCTTTCAGCAATATCTTGATATCCAAAATTATGAGAAAGAAATTGAACATTTAGAAGAAAAATACGGTATGCCTTTTGGCAGGCTGTATCTGGCTTATGATAAGGACAAACTGGCAGGCTGTATCGGCTTACGAAAAATAAATGAACAAAACTGTGAGATGAAACGTCTCTATGTCAGACCAGAGTTTCGTGGAAAGTCTATCGGAAACCTATTGATTGCGCAGATTATCCAGGACGCAAAGGCAATCGGTTATTCTCATATGCTGCTGGATACACTGCCATTTCTGAAAAGCGCAATTAAAATATATCAAAAATTCGGTTTTTATGAGACCGATTGCTATAACGACAGCCCGATGGACAATTCTATTTTTATGAGGCTGGACTTATAATGATATTGTTCTTTTGATCTGTAACCTCAGCTCTGGCTGCCAGACAGCTTCTGCCTCATAACCACATCCATTCTTTACCTGATATGCAAAATAATCTCTATGAGGTACGCACCAAGCCTCCATCACTGCCATGATAGTTCCGCCATGCAAGGCAAATCCCAGGGTCTCAAATCCCTGCGCTCTGGCTTTGCCGATACATGACAGAAATGCACGGCGGCAGCGTTCTTTAAATCGTTCCGGCTCTTCCCCTCCTGGAAAAGCTATGCTCCCTCCGCTGTCAATAAACCTCTGATATTCCGGATTACCGTCTAATTCCTGATAATTCTTATATTCAAATTCCCCGAAATCCATCTCCCTGAAATCCCATACGATTTCAGGAAGCGTCCCAGAATGCAGAAACAATGCCTTTCCGCTCTGGCGGCACCGCAGATACGGGCTTGTAAATACATGGTCCACAGGAGAAATCATTTTACTGTGGTTTTTAAGTTTCTCCAGCTGGTCAGGCAGTACTGGTTCATCGGTACTGCCCACATACCGTCTCTCCTGGTTGCCCTGTGTGGCGCCATGCCGGATCAGATAGCATTTCACAAAATTCCTCCTTATTCTGCCTGGCTGCTCTCCATTTCCATTCCCAGATAGCGTTTCAGGTCCTCCATCTGCTTTTTCGCCTGTTGATAGCCTTCCTCATAGAGTTTTGTCAATTTATCCGGATCTGATTCCGTTCTGCCGATGCCATAAGTAGTCTCTGGTGCAATCACAAAAATTTCTCCTGCTTTCTCTTTCTTCATCAATTCTTCCATACAGGCATTATATTTTTCCGGTCTGGTTTTGATATCCTCCACGATCTTAGGATATTTTTTATAGAGCCTGCTGGAAATATCCCCAGCACGTTCTGGCTTTTTCACATAGCCTCTTTCCCTGGTGAGAATGACAATATTCTTGTCGCAGCCTTCTTCGATCGCATGCTGATAGGGAATAGAATCGGACAAGCCACCGTCCAGATAATAGCGTTTGCCCACCTGTACCGGCTGAAATAAAATAGGCAGGGCACAGCTTGCCACCAGCACTTCAAACTGGTCATCTCTTCTGGGCACTTCCAGATACTCAGGTTTTCCAGTATGGATATTGGTAACACAGGCTTCTACCTTACCGGGAAAATCTGCAAATGCCTGATAATCAAATGCTTCCAGTTTATTTGGAACCTCCCCGAATACAAAGGGAATATTATAAAAGTTTTTATTTTTCAGCAAATGCCTGACCCCCATATAACGCTTGTCCTTCATGTATTTCTGAACAATGGTCAGATTTCTGCCCTTTTGTTTTGATAAGTAGGATACTCCATAGGCGATTCCTGCTGACACGCCGATAAAATAATCCGGCATGATATTTTCCTCCAAAAATGCATCTGTCACTCCGCAGCTAAACACCGTGCGGCTTGCTCCGCCCTCCATGGTAATTCCAAGTTTCATTTTTTATTCATTCCTTTCCAAAAATCTCATCTCTCCTATTTTAGCGCAAATTTATGTTTACGCCAACCATTTTTTCTCCGAGAACAAATGGTTGTATTCTGTCATCCTTTTGATCATTCACCACTTTACAGTAGTGGCAGCTATTTCTTTTTCCCTTGTAAATCTGATAGAACACATTAGCAAGGCTAACTATGAGTATTCCAATCTGAATGAAATCCTGATATGCAACATACATTATTATCGCCCTCCTTTCTTTCGTCTGGAGGGCTGTTATACCCTCAAAAAAATAGGAGGGACAAAGCCGCCTTTGGTTTTATAGTTTTCCCATATCGACAATATAGCACAACATTTCTCACGTAGCAAGCTGATTTATATGGCTTTTCTGCTTATCAGAAAAGGTCCGTCAATACCATTTGCAAACCCTATATAAGCTTTTTCGATAATATTGAAGATTGACATTTATGAAAATGGGTTGGAAGTATATAAGGAACGAATAGAGGATGCTTATAAATATGCAATGCAGGAATTCACAATAGAAAAGATGGTGGAAAAGACAGTCGGTGTTTATAAGGAAGTGCTTTGTAAGAAACACGAATGCTAAAAAACAGCCATGGTTGCAATGATGTAACCATGGCTGCATTGTTTTTATTTCTTTATACGGATCAGTTTCTGTACTTTCTTTTTCCCACAAGTAATTGTCAGTCTGGCAGTTCCTTTCTTCTTCCCTGCCGTCAGTTTTACTTTATTCTTCCCCGCTTTCTTCAGTTTTATTAATTTTTTTCCCTTTGCGTCCAGTTTCCAGGTGATCTTTCCTTTCAAACCATAAGTTTTTGCTGTCAGTGTCACTGACTTTCTGAGCCTTACAGTGGTTTTTCCAGTAATTTTGATGACAGGTTTCTGTACCGTAACAGTACACACCGCCTGCGCATTGCTTCCATCAGCAGCTCTTACATAAATTCTTGCTTTCCCAGGCGCTTTTGCAGTTACTTTTCCAGTATTGGATACAACTGCTGCTTTCCTGTTATCACTGGTATAGATCACTTTCTGTGACGCTTCTGCAGGCATGATTTTTGCATTGATCTGAAACGTCTGATACGCATACATTTTTTTGGATTTTACAGACAGTGTAATCGTTCCAGCCTTCACTGGCGACTGCTCCTTTTCCTTAATAATGCCACTGTAGGTTCCCTCAATCTGTCCAGTTTCTTTATTGCTGACAACCCTTACGCTCAGTTTCTTTCCAATTTCAGCGTTGGTTATCTTATAGGAATTTTCCGTTGCACCAGTAATTGGTATCCCTCCTGCATACCACTGACAGCTCAATATCCCGCTGTTGTTGCACTCCGTAACCTTCATAGTCAAAATATCGTCTGGATAAGAAATTTCTCCGCTTCTACTGGAAGTAACTGTAACCGTTCCGATTAATACTGACGGTTTCTCTTCGTCTCCTCCAGGACCTGGATTATCACCGTCTCCTCCGGGACCTGGTTTTTCTTCGTCTCCTCCAGGACCTGGTTTTTCTTCGTCTCCTCCGGGACCTGGATTATCACCGTCTCCTCCGGGACCTGGTTTGTTCTCGCTATCCTCACTGATAGCGCCTAAATAAATTCCTGTAAGTTCTCCCGTCTCTTTATCGCTGACCACCTTTACGCTGATGGTCTTACCGATCTCTGCCTCCGTAAGCACATAGGATTTCTCCGCTGCCCCGGCAATCGCAGTCTCATCTGCATACCACTGATAGCTCAGTGTTCCGCTGTTGTTACACTCTGCTACCTCCACTGTCAAAATATCGTCTGGATAAGAAACTTCTCCGCTTCTGCTGGAAGTAACTGTAACCGTTCCGGTTAATTCTGACGGTTCGTCATCTCCTTCTCCTGGCTTCGGATTTTGACTTACAGTTCCTGCATAAACTGCCTTAAGTTCACCCGATTGTTCGTCACTTGTCACTTTAATGCTAATGCTTTTTCCTATTTCAGCCTCAGTAAGCACATAGGACTTCTTAGATGCTCCTTTAATCTTATCACCGTCTGCATACCACTGGTAACTGAGTTTTCCTGTATTGGTATCGTCTGTAACTTTTGCTTTCAGCTCATCACCCGGATAAGAAACTGTTCCCTCCCGGCTGGATGAGATCTTAACGATACCTTCTAATATTGTGGGTTTCTCATGAATGCTGCCGCTATAACTCCCTTCAAGAGTATCCACTTCCACAGTACTTCCTACCTTAACGCTGATCACTTTTCCAATCTGATCTTTTGTCAATTGATAAGATTCTTTCACTGCTCCGCTGATAGGTAATTCTCCCGCATACCACTGGTAAGTCAAGTTCCCCTTGATAGAGCTTACTGTAACATCAGCGCTGAGGGTATCTCCCGGATAGGAAATCTCACCCTCCCGGTCCGAGATCACTTTAACGCTTCCTTCCAGCTTCACTTCTGGTCCCTCAAAAGTAGTAAAATTCATCAGACCTGAAATATAATTTCCAGAACTGTTTACGCCAATCACCTCAATGGTATTCAGCATATTTCCAAGCATCATGCTGCTGTCAATCTTAACACTGGCAGAACCGCCTGTCACTGGAATATTGGCGCTGCCTTCAGATAACACTTTTTGTCCATTTACGAGAAACGTCAAATACCTGGCATTCGCATCTGTTACATTTGCCGTGGCTGTAATTGTGCCATCGGTATCAATGGAAGGAGCTGTAACAGAAACTGCGTCTGAAACACGGTTCCCAAGTGAAGCATACAGGGTATCCACATCTGTAAACTGCTGGTCCATCCACTCTATACGTTTCTGGATAAAGGTTTTCAGGGAAGCAACAGCCGCCTGGTAGGTCTGGCTGTCCGTATGCGTTGCAGCCCCATTTACAAAGGCGTATCCACTATATAAACGATAAGAATACGACCATTTATCATCATTTACTTCGGATGCCTTCTGGTATTTCTGTTTCAGAGTATCAATAACTCCTCCGTCTTTCATAATATCTTCCATCAGTGTCGGACGATATTTCTTATAATACTCATATGCTCTTGTGACAAAATAAGGGTCTTTCACAAGATAACGGTTCCACTGTTGTTTCTGATATGCCTGTTCTGCAAATCCTCCGGCGTTCGTATCCATTCCTGTAAGAGTGGTATGCCACTGATCATACACAAAGGGTCCCGTCATACTGTACATGTTGATATTTCCCCAAGCCCAGTCATAATCCCAGGCAGGTCCCATCTTTGCCTTTCCTTCCAGATCTTTGTACAAATATGTGCTGTTCTTCATGGAATCCCAATTATTGACATACTCACAGAGAAGCCAATACCGCAGCAATGAATCCATGTCAAAGAGATCTGTATAATGAACATTCACACCATTGTAATCAGTGGTAAAATCCATACTTCCAATCGCTGCTTCATACGCATTCATGTAATTTTGGGCAAAATCCACCATAGAAGAATTTGTCTTCGCGTATTCCGGTGCCCGGAAAAACATAGGTATGCCATTATTGGTAGGAAATGTGGAAATATATTTGTACTGGTCATTGGTGCTTCTGAAATCCATATCAAGCAAAAATCCTCCCGTAAAATCTGGAATTGGATCTGTATAATACTCTGCAACCTGATATGTTTTTCCCTGGTACTGAAAGCTTCCGGACATCCAGCCAAAGTTTTGCTCCAAGAATGTCTCCAGAGCAGATTTGTCGAGCGCTGTTTCCTTTTTGCAGACTGCTTTTGCAATGTCATCAGCCAGCTCTTCCCATTCAAATACGTTTACCCTTGCATTTCCAACTCTTACATGTTCACTGAGCTCATAGATTCCCTGATATTCTCCATTTAGGATCAGCACTACCCCCGTATCTCCCACAGTGGTCTCCATACCAATCTTTTTAGCAAAAGTATGCGCCAGCTCATTGCGCATGTTCGTGTGGTCAATAGCATTTGCCAAAAGTACCCAGTGTTTGTTAGCGCCAGTCCCCAGCCCCAGAAGATTTGCTTTCTCAGAAAGTTTTAATTTATACGGCTTTTTCAGATTATTCTGCTGTGCAAAACTCCAGGTAGAATTTCCTCTGCCTTTGATAGTAGTCTCTCCTACATACCAGGTATCCTGATTATTAAATTCTTTATTTCCCTGTATTCTTATCAAAGCATCTTTTGCCACTGTGTTGCTGTTGACAGCCGCCCCGTCGTTTGTCTCCACATAGACAACCGGAAGCTCGCTGCAATAGGTGGTCAGTTCCCAGCGCACGCTGCTGCCCGCCGCAGTAATGGTAACCGTAATAAATTTCTCCAGGTCGGCCTGAACAGGCGTGTAATTGTCAGATGTATTGTCAGTAACCCTGCCGCCAATGTTCCACTGGTAATTCAGATCCATTCCTTCTGTATTAGAAACCGAAACTGTAAGCGGTTTTCCCACCTCTGCGTAGCCCTGGTCAAAGGATGCTTCCTGCACACGTTCTGTCAATACCGTCACTTTAAAAGTGCGTGTATAGCCCATAGAAGTCTGCGCTGTCAAAATCACGGACGTATTGCTGCCGATATCTGCAGGATGAGCCACTGCCTTCTCTCCTTCAATGGAAAGCGCCAGCTCATCACTGCTGCTCCAGGTCAGAGTCTGTGTTCCCAGCGTCTGCGGCAGGCTGATTTCCGTTCTGACGCCTAAAGCCCCTTCTCCCTCTCCAAACTCCAAAGACAATCCTGACAGATAAATCATGCCTGCTGCGCTGGATTCATAACAAAAGGAAGGAACCGGATAACATCCCTTTTCAGCACGCCAGACTGCATCAGATAAATTTCCTGGGAGAATCCCAGCTTTCAGCTCTGCATCTGGAACAGATATTGCTCCCCCAGAAGTAAGCTGCTCCATATCTGCTGAAAAATAGCAGTCCTTCATAGTAGCCAGCAGTGCGTTATTCCCGTTTTCTGCCGCTGCAATTCCAAAAGCATCATAACCCTGGTACTGTACTGCGCCCGTATTCACACATTTAGAAATCTCCTTACAGGCAGATTTTGCCACTCTTCCCAGAATACCTCCCGCATAAATCAGGTCGCTTCGGCTCCCGCTTGCCAGCACATCTGCACCATTATAACAATTTGTCACGGAGATATTTCCATTGCCCATAGCAGCAGAAGTACGGCACTCACCGATGATCCCTCCGGCCCCCACCGTATCACAGCGTTCTGAACGGTTAATATTCAACTCCCCATTCAACACGGCAATCCCTGAAATATTTGCATAGCCATTGACTTCTCCAGCAAGCGTTCCGATTGCTGCAAGACCATCTGGGAAATCTGTAAAAATATTGACATCTGTAAAAATCAGATTTTTTACCTCTGCACAGTCAGATGCATTATCTGATCCAATCACACTGAATAGTCCTGCCTGTCCGTATTTTCCATCCTCATTGATTGACTCATCCAAGTGGATCGTCAGACCGGAAATCACATGTCCCTGACCGTCAAATGTTCCTGAAAATACATTCGCTTCTGCCGGATTACAGCTTCCCTTATTCCCCAAAAATCCCCCCATTGGCGTCCAATTGCTGCCGGACAGATCAATATCGCTTTTCAAAATATAATCTCCGCTCATAGGATAATTACTGTCTGTGCCAATCTTCGCCAGTTCTTCCGCCGTACGAATCGAAATCGCATCCCCCTCCCGTGCCTGGGCAAAGACTGCTGTTTCCAGATTGGAACATAATAGCGCCACTGCGAGCACCCAGGAATAAAATCTCCCCCAGAATTTCTTTCTGGAATATCCTTTCATAAAAACCTCCTTCATACCTTCATCTTCATATCAATAGTTACTGTCATTGTAACATGAAGCAATCCACAGGTAAACAAAACTTTGCTTATATCTTCAGAATTTTCGTATTTATCTTGAATACCTTCCGAAATTATGTTACCCTGAATAAAAGTTGATGTTTATATCTATTTTGGGAGAATCATCATTTATTTACATATAATCACAGAATAAGGGGGAACAATCCATGAAACAATCTGACGAACTCCGTATGACTCATTCTGGCATCATAAACAAAAAAGGACAAAAAATTGTCCACGTCACTTTTGAAAGAGGAAATGATTATGCAGAAGGCACGCTGCCTTCAGGCATCATCGAAAAATCCTCTGGATTTACTCCAGAGGAAATCGAACACTTGAGTCAGTACCTGCAGCAGAACACAGATGATATTATGGCACGTGCCAAACAGGTCAATCCACTCCGCAGCCTGATGGGGAAAGACTGAATGCTCTCTCCATCCGACCTGCTCAAATATATGAAACTAACGGTTCGCCTGATTTCCGCATTTGGGACAAACATTGCCCTCCTGATAGGTAAATCCGCACCGGTAACAACATTTCACCTCATGCATTTCCTTTGCCAGATAGGAAATACTTCTGGATTCTGGTTTTTCCTGAAGATAGGATACAAACTGATCCAGCACTTCTCCAAAATTCTCCAGTTCTTTCGCTGGAATTCCGCCAGGAATCTTTGTCTTAACGCCATTTCCACGGCTCAAATAAATTCCACGGTTTAAAAGCCCTGTATTTCCCTGGATACCTGTTATTGCCCGCACTGCTATTTTTTCACTGCTGAAAGCACTGTTATAGAAAATATGATCCGGCGTCAGCAGAAAGCCTTCCCGCCCGTTTTTTCTTACTGAAGAATCACAGATCAAAATCGGATATTCATAGCGGCTTCGGTCCGCAGCATATGTATTAAGGGCGCAAGCCGCCAGGGCAGCCTCATCTGGCTCCCAGTCCCCCCGCATAATTTTTCTCACCTCATAAAAGTGAAGCCGCTGTGTATCTTTCACTTTCCCTTTTAACTCTTCCTTTAATTTCTCAACCAGAAGTCCGCACTCATCCATTTTCAGCTTGGTAAGCCGTTTATCAATCATCTCCAGCGTGTTGGTCTTTAATTCTGGAAGAAATGCCCCTCCTTCAATTTTCTCATAAGCTTCTGCAGCCTCGTCAAAAGTCATACTCATAATATTGGGACAAATTTTATCAATCGCCGCCTCATCCAGCTTCCACAGCCTGTCTTCGATTTCTTTTCGCATCGGTGCGGCATCTTCCTCGGTAAACCCTTCTTTCAGCTGCTTTAACATATTCATAAGGCTCTTGCGGTCACTCTTCTTCACCCGTCTCATCATATGATCCAGTTCCATCTTGCCGGCTTGCTTTCGTTTCTCATCTAAAATCTGCTCGTAAGGAGAAATATCCACATCCTGATACTGCGACAATTTTTCACGGAAATTGCGGTATTGGCTGTGATTCATGTTGACAGGCACAGATTCCACAAGATGCTTTGCCTCTGCCTGTCCCCGTTTTCTCCTCAATTCTTCTAATTGCTGCATCACCTGGGACTTTTCCTGCTCCGGAGCCTGAGACTTCTCCACTTCTGCCATGACCTTTGTAATTACACTATAGGGCTTCTCTTTACAGCTTTCTGCCTTCTGACGGATTTCTTCTGCGGCTTTCTGTTCCGCTGCCCGGCTAATCTGGCGCTCATAATCCATTCTCTGATCATGGTTCAAATTGTTATCTGACTGAATCTGACGTCTCAGCTCCTGCATCTGCCGCAGTGACATACGATCCAGCACCTTCATACGTGCATCATATTTTTGTGCTGTATCCTTTCGTCTCACGGCTGTTCCTGCAGATTTATCCGTTCTATCCTGGTCACCTGTCTTTCCATTGTCTGCCCGCTTATTATCCTCGTCCCTGCCTGATATTTTTTCATTTACGCCTTGTCCTGTATTTTGAATGCCTTTGAGACTGTCTTCCTTCGTTAAGGCTATTCCTCCGGCCGCCTCCGGGGTTATTCTTCGTGCATGTAAAACGGCTTCTTGCTTTCTCTCCTCTCCTTCTTTTCCCCTGCCGCTCTCAAAACTTCTTCTGCCGCTGCCTGTCTCTTCTGCCTTGGAGAAGCCATTTTTCTCTCTTTGTCTGCGCAGCAGCTCTTTCACTCTTCTCATATAAGGTTCCGCCTTTTTCATGGGATAAAACCCTGCCTCCAGTTTCCCCTCCAGTATAAGAAGCTCTTCTTCTGGCATATCTTCCATTTCTGCACATGCACGCTCAATTGTTTCCGGCTGTTTCTTCTTTCCCCGCTCCCATTCATACTCATTAAAATGATAATTAGTGGTTCGCTGCCCGGCATTGCCCAAAAGCTCCTGATAATCCTGGTACGCATCCTCGTCACTGCCAAACTTGAGAGAATATATATCCCCTTCCCGCAGCAGCTTTCCCGGTCTTGGAGTATAAAATGTATTGCATTCCTGGCAGGTATACGCTCTTGCCAAATACACTTTTCCCTCCTGAGTGTCCACCGGATATTCTTCTCCTTCAGGATAAATCACCATAAACAGCTTTTCCTGGCATTTCGGACAGTGAAAACCTGTGAGGTAAAAATTATTCCCCAGACGGTCAGCATGTCTTTCGTAGTCAGTAAGTTCACTTTTCGCAAAACTGCACCGTTCCATTTCCCAACAGATTTTGTGCCACAGCCCCAAGTGTTCTTCTGGCTGGTTGTCTTCTTCCTCTTCTTTCATTTCCTGAGCTCTGCGGTTTCCTTCCTCTACGGCAGCCTGCACTACTTCTTCATAGGTAATCTGAACATTGTCTTTATAAAAGCGAAAATTATCATCTCTGAATCCCGGTGTTATCTTCATATCTTTGAGGATTTCCTGAAACAGGCTATTGAGCTGGCTGTAATCCTGGTCTACTCTGATGCCTTTGATAACGCCCCATTTTCCAAATGCGTACAATGCCATGTTCAGCACATTCGTAAGAAACTCATTATCCTCCACCGGTTCCGTATCTTCTTCCCGGTCCGGCAATTCAATGATATTGGTATTCACTTTCCGATTGTCAAAATTAAAAACAAGTGAACGGACATTGCCAGACATAATCAGAAAATTATTCAAGACCACAAATTTACCTGTCCATGCAACATTTACCTTCATTGCCTTTAACATACGCCCAAATACGTTCTTTAGCTCACTGTTTGCTCTAAGCAGAATCATGTCAATCCCTCACTATTCTTCCATCCATTTCAGGACAGCCACTCCTTTTGCCGCTAAATTCAGGCATTGATCCTTTCGATAATTATTTCCAGTGAGCAAATCTGTTCCTGACTCTGGTACAGGAACCTGTTTATCCACTTCATTATGATTCAGTAAGAAGAGATAATGCTCTTTATCCCTAAACCGTTCTACCGCCTCAACGCCAGAGGGTGCATTGGCGGCAGGTTCTATCTGCTGTTTCTCACATATTTCTCTTATCAATTTTTCATAAAATGCCTGCTCTGATCTTGTTCCCACATAATAGGCAGTTCCTTTTCCGAATTTATTGCAGGTAATCACTGGTGCTCCAGCATAAAAATCTTCCTCATATTCTGCCAGAGATTGTGCGCCCTCCAAATGCAAAATGTCACAGAGCAGCTGTGCGCTGTATGTCTGGCCATCATAAACAAAACTATTTTTCTTCGTGTCAGGAAGAGCATCCGTTTCTTCTACCCAGATCCCCAGTATATCTCTGAGTTTTCCTGGATATCCTCCGATAATTACCAAATCATTTTCGTCTACATAACCGCTGAAAAATGTGGTAATAAAGGTTCCTCCATGCTCAACAAATTCACGAATTCTTACATCCGCGCCCGGTCTGGTCATATACAGCACAGGAGCAATTACCAGTTTATACTGGGACAGGTCATCTTCTTCTCCCACAATGTCCACCGGAATATTCTGGGTATGAAGCGCTGTATAATAGTTTAAAATCTCATCCTGATATTTCAGGCTGACACTGGGGCCTGCTGAATATTCCACCGCCCACCAGTTTTCCCAGTCAAACATCAACGCTGTTTTCGCAGCTCCTGTGGAACCTAAAATTTCTCCGCCCAGTTTATCCAGTTCGGCTCCCAGCTCCGCCACTTCCCGGAATACTCTTGTATGTTCATGCCCTGCATGAGAAATTACTGCTCCATGATATTTCTCGCATGAGCCGATGCTGCGTTTCATTTGGAAAAACATTACTGCATCCGAGCCATGTGCCACCGCCTGATAACTCCACAGCCTCATAACACCCGGACGCTTCAATGCATTAAATGGCTGCCAGTTCTGCTGGCTGGGTGTCTGTTCCATGAGTACAAATGGTTTTCCGTTTCCTACTCCTCGCATCAGATCATGATTCCATGCCGTTTTACTGATCGAATCCTCATTTGACGGATAATTGTCCCAGGAAATAAAATCCATATAATTTCCCCATTTATGATAATCTAAAGCTTTATAAGCGCCCATAAGGTTCGTGGTTACCGGAATATCCGGCGTAAACTTTTTCACTGCATCATATTCCATGCGAAAACAATCCAAAATACTGTCAGAATTAAATCTGCGGTAATCAATACTGATGGTCTGCGCTGCTGTGTGATCCTCATCTAAATGCTCAGACCGCTGGTTAGGCAGCACAATCTCCTCCCAATCATAAAACGTATGTCCCCAAAATGAGGTATTCCAGGCGCGATTCAGCTCTTCAAGTGTCTTATAGCGTTTCTTCAGCCATACCCGAAACGCTTTTTCACAATTCTCACAGTAGCACTCGCCTCCATATTCATTGGAAATATGCCATGCCACAAGATTCTCACAGTCACCGTAACGCTCCGCAAGCTTTTCGGCAAGACGTACAGAATATTTCCGGTATACCAGACTGTTCGGACAAGAATTATGCCGGGCGCCGAATTTGCGTTTTATCCCGGTAAAATCGGTACGCAAAATTTCCGGATATTTTCTTGCCATCCATGCCGGATGCGCTGCCGTGCTGGTGGCAAGGCATACTTTCATATTATGTTTCCTGGCCAATTCCATGATTTTGTCCAGCTTTTCGAATCTATATTCTTCTTCTGAAGGCTGCAGTGCCGCCCAGGAAAATACATTTAAAGTCAAAATATCCACATGAGCTAACTTAAGAAGACGCATGTCCTCCTCCCAGGTATCCTCTGGCCACTGTTCTGGATTATAATCTCCCCCATAAGCAATCTTTTCATGATTCCATACTTTTTCCCACATAATACTTCTCCATTCTTGCGTGCTGTTTTGTACATTTCCTTTAAAGCTCATTTTATCACATTTACCAGAAAATGAAAATGCAAATTTCCCCTTGCTGCAAATGAAAACTTAGCTTTCCCCAAAACAGATAACGCTTGAACTGTATATTGAGTTATGATAATCTATAGGAACAGTCAGCAATCGGAAAGCTGTTTGCAATTACCAATTACCGGATTTTTAGGCAATTGCGAAACTCAGTAATTTTTTGAATTTCATATACAATTCAAAAAATTTAAGAAGAAATATTTTATCATACGAAACGCTAAGAAATGCATTCTAGCACCATGGAAACGTACTCCAAAGCATCCCTCTATGTCAAAAAACTGACATTACTAAGGAAAAAACACAAAAATCATGGAAGCCTTTGCGGAACATGATTTTCGTATTAAGTGGTTCGTTGTAATGCTTGGTGCGCCCTGCATTTTGTGCGTTTCGTATGAATAAAATATTTTAGTATAATTGTATAAATTGTATATGAAATTTCAATAATTTGATAGTTTCGCAATTGCCTAATATTACCGGATTTTTGAGGAAAGGAGGGCATAATCATGCCTAATACTATTGATACCATCATTTTTGATTTAGACGGCACCTTGTTAAATACTTTGGCTGATCTGACTAACAGTGTAAATTACGCACTGAAAAAATACCAGCTTCCAACCTATTCTCAGGATCAGATACGCCAGATGGTAGGAAATGGTGTAACTGTTTTAATGGAACGCGCGATTCCAGGCGGACAAGCCTTTGCGGAATTTAAAGATTGCCTGAATACCTTCAAGAAACATTATGAAATACATAAAAAGGATAACACCTGCCCGTTTCCCGGAATCATAGATTTTATAAAAAAAGCGGATGCCGCAGGCTATAAACTGGCTGTTGTCTCTAATAAATTTGATCTGGCTGTCAAGGAACTCTGCCAGGATTTTTTTTCTCCTTACATTGCCACCGCAATCGGAGAATCTTCTCAGATTTCCCCAAAACCAGCTCCTAATACGGTCATCAAAGCTATGGAAGAATTACATTCCCTCCCTGAACATTGTATTTATGTCGGTGATTCTGATGTAGATATCTGCACCGCCCAAAATGCAGGAATTCCCTGCATCAGTGTAAGTTGGGGCTTCCGCTCCCGACAGTTTCTCGAACAGCATGGCGCTTCCACGATTGCTGATACTGCAGATGAACTGGAGAAAATTATCTTCTCACTCGCCTGAATAAAAAAAATCCTGCTACGCAGGATTCACCGCCTGCGGCGGGTCGCTTTAGCGACATATTCCTTTCCGCCGCAGTGCGATTATTGTTATTTCTCTTATAGGAAGACCTTGTCACGCTTTAGCGTGACAAGGTCTTTCCTATAGAATAAAACAGGATGTCAAAAGCCACCTTCTGACATCCTGTTTCCATCTTTGACCCAATGCTCTTTGAGCCAATGATCATTCTTCCTCATCTATTTCATCTTCCTCTAAATCTTCCTCATACACTTCTTCATCTTCTTCGCCGATGTATTCATCCCATGACATACCCTGCAAATTAGCAGATTCTCTCAAAAACGCAACTGCCTTGTCCCTGATCATCTGCGTCATAATATAAGTCTTTCCATATTCTTTCTCATAATCTTCTGCACTTTCAAACATATTTTCCTTGGCATATTCTTCTGTCGCTTCCGCATATTCTTCGTCCGTAATCTCTATGCCTTCCTTTTCCATAATTGCCTTACTGAGCAGAAAATCATTTACCTGTTCTTGTACCACTTCCTTAATATCTTCTTCACTCATAAAGGTCTGCAGAAATTCTTCATACTCCATCCCCTGCATCTCTGCAAATGCCTTATATCCAGCCACATTATCATCATAGAAAAAATCATACAGTTTCTGAGGATATCCGTCCACCTTTGAATTCTCAGCTACGATCCTCAAAGCATGATCCTCTGCCTCTGTATCAGATTCATCCTGTGCATTTTTTGTCAATTCTTCTTTTACAGAAGCCTCATAATCTTCAATTGTCTCATAGTCTGAAACTCGTTTCACAAAATCAACATTATATTCTGGCTCAATCTCCTCACTGACAGAATTGACCTTTACGGTAAATTCTGCCGCTAATCCTGCTAACGATTCATCATAATCATCCGGAAAAGTCAAAGAAAACACCGTTGTTTCACCAGCCTTCTTTCCAATCAGATTTTCCTCAAATTCAGGAAGAAACTCTCCGGAACCAATCTTCAAGTCGCAGTCTGTGTCGCTTCCGCCCTCAAATTCTTCCCCCTCCATGGTTCCAGTATAATCAATATTGACTACATCGTTTTCCTGTGAAGCTCTGTCCACTTCCTTACTCTCAGTGTTCTCATACAAGGTATCCTGAATAGCCTCCTTTACCGCATCATCTGTCACTTCATCTGGTAAGGGATAGGTTACATCCAGACCTTTATACTCTCCAAGCTCTACATAATCTTTCACATCAAACGCCAAAACATCATCTGTCTCTTTCCCTGTACTTTCTTCTTTCTTATCATTTTTGTCCCCGCAACCTGTCAGAATGACCGCAAAGGCCAATACTGCTGCCGCAAGTATGTAATTACGTTTTTTCATTCTTAACCTCCTGTTATTTGTACTTTTTCCATATTAACATTAACAAATATATTTTGACAGGCTTTTTTGAAAAAATTATGAGGAAAATATGAAAAAACTGTGTTTTGAAATTCCTTTTGATACCGGAGTTTATGTAAAAATTGCTATTGGAAAAATATTTCCTAAAATATGCAGGATTTTTCTATTGAATATAGCAGCATACCGTGCTGCGTTTACTGAATGCAGCATAAATATCACGCATAATAGGGGAACCGATGAAGCAAATAAATCTACGAGTGCGGATTTGTCCTAAGGGGTACCGTGCTTGCACGGAGGATTCCTTTCCGCCTCAGTGCGATTATTGTTTTTTCTCTTATAGGAAAGTTACTTTCACGTTTTAGCGTAGCAAGATCTTTCCTATAAGAGAAAAAAACGGAGCAAATAATGCTGCTGCTCCGTTTTTAATCTGCTTTATGAAGAAAAATTCTGAAAGTTTCCATCTCTGCAGTAAGGCGCCAGCTCCATCCGGATAAACCATCCCTGTTCATGATCACAAACGGGACATTTCTGCGGTGCTTCCGTTCCTTCCTGCACATGTCCGCAATTTAAGCACATCCATTTAGTCTCCACCTTTGAAACAAATAATTGATTATCTTTCAAAAGCTGGGCAAATGCTCCAAAACGATCTCCATGAAGCTTTTCTATCTCTGCAATCAAGCGGAATTTTGCTGCTGCTTTCCCGAAACCTTCTTCCTGCGCTTTATCTGCAAAATTCTTATAAACGTCATCATGTTCTTCATACTCATTATGCTGTGCCTTATCCAACAAATCTGAAATATTGGGACTCAGATCTACTGGATAGCCGCCGTCAATATGAATTGTCTCACCTGCCAATTCTTTGAGCTGGTTGTAGAATACCTCCGCATGTTCTTTTTCCTGATCTGCCGTGAATTTGAAAATATGTTCAATCACATACAATCCCTGGTTGTTTGCCTGAGCTGCCGCAAAAGTATAACGATTTCTCGCCTGACTTTCCCCTGCAAACGCACGCATCAAATTCTTCATGGTTTCACTCTGTTTAAAATCCATCGCCATCGTTTTTCCTGCCTTTCTATCATAATACCAAAATAGCATGTGCAGGTATGGAAATTTTATGCAGAATAAAATATTATTTATTCTTTGATACGGCAGACTTACCGACTCCCTTAGTTTCGCTTAAGATCTGGTTTTCCCAGATTAACATAATTTTATAGGACAGGCGCTCCGCATATCCAGAGGACATTCATACACATTTCCTGAATCACCTTTCCCGATATAGGAAAGTGGGCATTTTCTACAGTTTCCGTTAGTAAAATCAGAAGCGACCTCAAATTCGATCATTGCCTTGCGCATTCCATTGGATGCCATCAGCTCATTTATGTTCTTCCAACTCAAAACCTGACTGCACCCCATACATTTATCCATCCCCTGCGCAACTGCCCTACTACAGGTGGGGCAAGCATAATACAATTCATTTCTGCTCCCGCGCGCTTCAACTACTTCTGCTGGAAACGCCCGGATTAACTGCGCTCTCACATCATCATTCTGCATTTCTTATCCTCCTGAAACTTTTTATATTAAATCAAAGATTCATACAGTCTGGTAATATCTTCCACACTGGTTTCTCTTGGATTTCCAGGTCTGCAGGCATCATCATAAGCCGACTGTGCCAGGAAAGGAATATCCTCTTTTTTCACAATTTCTTTTAAATCCGCTGGTATGCCAACATCCTGAGACAATTTTTTAACAGCGTCAATCGCTGCCTTGCGGTATTCTTCCTGAGACATGGAATCAACACCTTCAACACCCATTACGCGTGCTATCTCACGATATTTTTCACCCGTAGCCTGTGCATTGTATTCCATGACAGTAGGAAGAATAATGGCATTTGCCACCCCATGTGGCGTATCATAAAGTGCTCCCAGAGGATGAGCCATAGAATGCACGATCCCCAGTCCCACATTGGAAAAACCCATACCTGCCACATACTGTCCCAACGCCATGTCTTCTCTGCCTTCTGGTGTATTATCTACGGCGCCTCTCAGGCTTCTTGCAATAATTTCAATCGCTTTAAGATGGAACATATCAGATAATTCCCACGCTCCTGCCGTAATATATCCCTCTATGGCATGTGTCAATGCATCCATTCCAGTTGCTGCTGTCAGCCCTTTAGGCATGGAAGACATCATATCAGGGTCTACAAATGCCACCACCGGGATATCTTTAGGGTCTACACACACCATTTTTCGGTTATTTGCTGCATCTGTAATTACATAATTGATGGTTACCTCTGCTGCTGTTCCTGCAGTAGTTGGAACAGCAAAAATAGGAACTGATTTCTCTGTCGTAGGTGCCACTCCCTCTAAGCTTACCACATCCGCAAACTTGGGATTATTTATAATAATACCGATTGCTTTTGCTGTATCCATAGAGGAACCCCCGCCGATCGCAATCAAATAATCAGCATTCGAGTTCTTAAATGCCTCCACGCCAGTCTGCACATTTTCAATTGTAGGATTCGGCTTGATATTTGAATATACCTCATAGATCAAGCCATTTTTATCAAGTACATCCAATACTTTTTTCGTCACTCCAAATTTAATTAAATCTGGATCAGAGCACACAAAGGCCTTTTGGAATTTCCTCCCCTTAGCCTCTGCTGCAATTTCCTGAATTGCCCCTGCTCCATGATATGATGTCTCATTCAGTACAAATCTGTTAGCCATTTTCTTCTCCTTTCTTTTTACATATGTATTTCAATGATATCATCGAAAACACAAAATAAGCAATATTAATAAACAGATCTGATTCGCTGTAAAACTCAACAAACCATTTTAATTTCTATACCTCTCTACTATTATCACTCTTTTTGAATGCAATTTCAATAGAAAAAATTACTTGTTATCAGACTGTTGTATGACCAGAAAAGGTCCCTGCTGCTATTATCAGATGATATTTTAGCGATATGATTTGCGGACATGACGCGGACATAAGGATAAAAATTTTTTAGTCCTCCAAAATTTCACTGTTTCAACCGCTGCTGTGAGGCAGAAACACAGGAATCATTCGAGAGAGTGCTCTCATTCTATTATACAGACAGCCGGAATAAAATGGAAGTATAATCAAGCGTAATCAAATTTAACCCAAATGTTCTTGGAACAAAACAATAGGAACCCCTGAAAATCAAGGATTCCCAATAATTCATCTCCTTTGCTCTTTCATTTGATAGTATAGGTTGTTCGACTTTTCTTGTCCACACTTATATTCTAACACCATCAGTACAACGTTTACCACCCCGAACATTGTTAATTGTTGCTCTGGATACACCAGACAATTCTGCAAGCCGCTTCTGTGTCATGTTGCACTTTTCAATCTCTGTAATGAATTTTACTCTGTCAATTCTCACGTACTCGTTCTCCTTTCTTAAAAATAATAGTTGAAATAAGCATTTGCTTATGGTATACTTATTAGTATAAGCTTATTAAATATGCAAGCACTTTTTATAAACATTTGCTTTTATTTTTTTCTTTCATATGATAAACTGGTTATGAGGTGATTACATGACTATTGGAGAAGAAATAAAGAGGACTAGAAAAAAAGTCGGTTTATCACAAAAGGAGCTTGGAGAAAGATTAAACGTATCACAGTCTATGATTGCACAATACGAAAACGGAAAACGAATGCCTAAAATAGAAACGCTGCAAAAAATAGCAGATGCATTAGAAGTTGAACTCTGGGAGATGGTAGAATTAAACCAAATGGATCTAGACACCAGAATACTAGAAATAAAAAAAATGATGGCACAACTTTCTCCTGAGGGTTTAAAAGAATTTGATAGACTAGTTACTGAATCCCTCAATGAAAATCAGGAATCCAGCCAAAAAGAACCGGAAGAAGCCGCCAAAAACGCACCTAAATTTGTTACTTATGATGAAAAAGGAAATAAGATAGAATGTGAGACAGCACCTAAATTCACAGATATAAGTAGGTCACAGGAAGAAGCACGGGCACGGTATGAAATCGAGGTTCTATTTAACACAATTCTTGATGAGGGAAATCTTAGTTCAGTACGCGAAAAAAATATTGCACAGTTGCACGAAATATTAACTTCATATAGCAACTTAAACGAAATAGGAAAAGAAATGGCTGTTGCAAAAATTAGAGAATTGGGTTATTCCAGTGCCACAACTGATTCGCAACTTGATGATATATATTTTAATCGTGTGATGAAAAAAATAAATAATGGAGAAGATTTAACACAAGCAGAAATCGAATGGAGATATGCTTATTTAGATAAATCTTTAAAAACAATAGGTAATGATTTTGGAACATTCTATTCCATGCTAAATAGAAAAGGACAAGAAACTGCTTGGATACAAATAAACCGAACAATAGAGCAGATAGAATTATTAACTAAAATACCCGAATACCAAAAGGAGCCAGACGACCCCCCACAGGACTAACCCTGCAATTACAGTGATGACAATACCGCCAAAGGGGTATCCAATTTGGCGCCCCCTTTGCCCTCAATAACAAATCGTTATCGGGTGTCGGGACGATATGCGTACGCACAAGAAGCGTACCCTTAGGTACGGGTCGGAATATAAGGTCCACAAAATTGTGGCGAACCTGTCAAGCGCTTGGATTCCAGATGGTTGGTTCTACCTCGTCCACAGATGTGTGGAAAAGTTTTGTCCGAAAAACGGACGGAGGGACAAAATGTCCTTCAGTTCAGGGGAAAATGTCCTTCAGCTCAATCTTGAGCTTAACCAGGCCAATATTGGCTTTGCTCATTCCAAATGAGGGGAAGTCCGGGCATGTTGCAACTTCCTGCAACAGATCCGATTTCAAATACGACCTATTCTCCGATTTCAAATCGGGAAACCCTGCACCATGACAATATAATATATTTAACCGGGGAGCCGATAGGGTGTGAATACCTCCGTTCCGAGCCTTGAACGGAAGGAGGCGTTTTCTATGAGTACATATGAAGAGTTCATGGTATTGCTTACTTTTGGAATACTGTTAGTTGCAATTCTAGACTATGTCAACCATAAAAAATAACACCCCCGCTCTGACAAAGTAAAGGTGCTATTTTTACCAATATTTTCGCCGGAAACGGATAGGTGTGCTCTATCGTACCGGCTCCCTTGTTAAGTATATTATACGCCATGGATGCAGATTTTTCAACCATAATTTGAAAATGCCCCTGTACGCCAATACCGGGGCATTTCAGATCGATACCATAAAGGATTATGATATACATTCTCTCACAAAGCAAGTATATCACAGTCCTTTATAAAATGCACCTATTTTTAAGAAAGGATTGGTAAAATTTATGGCAAGTATTAGAAAAAGAGGAAAAAGCTATCAGATAACGGTAAGCAACGGCAGAGATATCCACAATAAGCAGATTTTGGAAACTGCCACGTGGACACCAGACCCAAATAAGACAGAGAAGCAGAACCAGAAGGCATTGGAACGCAAGGATGGCAAACCGGGCGGATATTCCCCCCCACCACTGTCAAGCGCGTCCATGCCGTAATCAACTCCATAATGACAATAGCCACGCAGTGGAACCTTATCACGGAAAACCCATGCAAGCGCATCAAACCGCCAAAACAGGAAATAGCATTCTTTACACCCGAACAGGCTGCCATATTTCTGGCAGAACTGGACAGGGCGACAAAAGAAGGTGAACTACTGCTGCAATATAACATTTTTTTCCAGCTTGCATTGTTCTGCGGTCTCAGGAGAGGGGAAACGGTTGCCCTAAAGTGGCAGGACATAGACTTTGACGCCGGCACTGTCTCCATAAACAAAAGCACCGCCATCGTGGAAGGAAAGAGATCCCAGAAGACGCCCAAGAACCGAACATCTGAGAGGATCATATCCGTCCCCTCCCATGTGCTGGCAATGCTTAAGCGTTACCGTATGGAATACAACAACTACCAGACACAGATAAGCTCACAGTGGATAGGCAGCGGACATATATTCATCCAGTGGAACGGCGCACAAATGCACCCTTCAACGCCAAACAGCACCATGCGCAAAATCATAGGCAGATATAACAGCTCCCACAAAGAAGCGCTGCCTCATGTCACCCCCCACGGTCTGCGGCATACCTCGGCAACACTCCTGATATCTCAGAACATAGATATACGGACAGTGTCGAACAGGCTGGGACACGCCCAGACAAGCACCACCATGAACATATACACCCACGCCCTGCAGAAGAAAGACGAGCAGGCAGCACAGACGCTTGAAAACCTCCTCATACAAAAACCATGTTAGTCAAATGTTAGTCATACGACAAAAAACACCCCATTCATTGGAGTGTTTTTCTTCTAAAAACGCTTATTATAAAGGCTTTTCTACAGTGAGACATCGGGGATTCGAACCCCGGACAACTTGATTAAAAGTCAAGTGCTCTACCGACTGAGCTAATATCCCATAATGCATACATTTCCAATCATCTAAACTATACTATAGAAAAAACAAGTGCCCAGTTCCGGAATCGAACCAGAGACACGAGGATTTTCAGTCCTCTGCTCTACCAACTGAGCTAACTGGGCAATTAATTACAGAGTTGCGGGGACAGGATTTGAACCTGTGACCTTCGGGTTATGAGCCCGACGAGCTTCCAGACTGCTCCACCCCGCGCTAAAATAATAAAACAGATATAGAAAGATCCAAGCTGTTCCGGTTTATCCGTCTACCCATTTTAATGAATGAAGAAGGATTCAAACCGTTTTGGTTTTTCCTACTTATCCTAATGGATGGAAAAGGATTTAAACCGTTTTGGTTTTTCCCTACCTATTTTAATGGATGGAGAAGGATTCGAACCTTCGAAGGCGTCGCCAACAGATTTACAGTCTGCCCCCTTTGGCCACTCGGGAATCCATCCATAATCAAAATATATAAGTTTCAAAAAGCCGATGATCGGACTCGAACCGATAACCTGCTGATTACAAATCAGCTGCTCTGCCAATTGAGCCACATCGGCATTAAAAATGGGACCTACAGGGCTCGAACCTGTGACCCTCTGCTTGTAAGGCAGATGCTCTCCCAGCTGAGCTAAGATCCCATATTCAACGACCCAGAAGGGACTCGAACCCTCGACCTCCGCCGTGACAGGGCGGCGCTCTAACCAACTGAGCCACTAGGCCATTTACAAAAGTATAGCAAACATTTCGTCCTTTGTAAAGAAAAATTTCTATACCTTCAAAAATTCACACAGACGACCCGTTCCCTTTTTCTGGTCAAGCCCTCGGCCGATTAGTAACAGTCAGCTCCATGCATTGCTGCACTTCCACCCCTGCCCTATCTACCTTGTACTCTCCAAGGGGCCTTACTTCTTTC
>CAJTCY010000015.1 GCA_910575075.1 Lachnospiraceae bacterium | reverse complement strand
CGAAAGCTGCATAGGTTTCCCAAACATAACTGAAGATGTTGCAGGAAGCGTCCGCCGAAAGGTGCTGCAATAGAGCAAAAGTGTATGGAACAGTAATGAAAGTACAAAGAATGAGCTGGTAGCTGGCAGGAATTATCTCCAGAGGGCAAGACCCTGATAGAAAGCTAAGCCGGCACTCTGGTTATGGACAGGCAGAACGAAGGAAGTGAGGACCCTCCGGAAGGGGGATGATCCTGTTGGACATGAGAGGTGAGCTGTCATATAGGGATGGGTACACATCGAGGCCATTTAGAACGGGAAGTGATGACGTTTTATTTGGAGTGCCCACAAACACTATATATCTGCCCTGTATGAGGTAAAGATCACTCCATAACCTCAGCATCATTCAATAACAGGTATCAAAAAGTATTGAATTTATTGAAAAAACACTTGACTATATGGAGAGGGTTTAGTTGATGGATGAGATAGCAAAATCATTTGCACAGATTGTGGAAATAATAGGAACTGCACGGGAAAATACATTGAAAAAAGTCAATGAAGAATTGATTATGATGTATTGGAATGTAGGGAAATTTCTAAGTGAAGAATCAAAAAAGGCATCTTTTGGTGACGCTTATATGGATTCTATTGCAAATTTTATCCAGCAAGAGTTTCCGGGAATCAAGGGATTTACCAGACGTGGATTATACCGTATGAAACAGTTTTATGAGATTTATGAAGAGGATAAATTTGTGACAACGCTGTTGACACAAGTTAGCTGGTCAAATCATTTAGCGATTATTTCTAAAGCAAAAACGGAGGTGGAAAGGCATTTTTATCTTACCCTCTCAATTAAAGAACGATATACGGCACGGGAATTGCAAAGGCAGATCGACAGTGCATATTATGAGCGTTATATGCTGTCTAAAGATAAAATCAAACCAGAGGCAGTGAACAGGGATGGCACCATGCCATTTCTTGACACCTATGTTTTGGATTTTTTGACGTTGCCTAAGAATTATAAAGAGAAGGATTTGAAGAAAGCGATTCTAGGAAATTTAAAGGATTTTATACTTGAAGTGGGCAGCGATTTTACTTTTATTAATGAAGAATATAAGGTGGAAGTAGGAAACCGTGATTTTTTTGTTGACTTATTATTTTTTCACCGTGGTCTATGCTGTCTGGTAGCTTTTGAGCTAAAGATTGGACAGTTTGAGCCGGAATATGTGTCGAAGATGGATTTCTATTTAGAAGCGTTAGACCGCCAGTGCCGAAAAGAAAATGAAAATCCGAGCGTAGGGGTGATATTATGTGCCTCAAAAGATGATGAAGTGGTAGAATATTCTTTGAGTCGTACCCTGTCCCCTACAATGGTTTCTGATTATACGTTGCAGTTGCCGGATAAGAAAATTTTAAGAAAGAAGTTACGGGAATTGTCTGAAATAGCAGAAATTAGGATGGACGATTGATTTGTGACAACATTGTTGTCACAAATTAAAAAGGAACAATACATAGTCTATTGATTTTCAAAAATGAGAATCAATAGACTATTTACTATAGGTGGAAATATTCACCTAAATTTGATAGGCTAACATATAATTCAAAATTCAAGAAATTAATATATAAATTTCTGCTTGAGGGGAAATGTACGAATGACAATTATTGAGAAGATTGATCACATATATGAGAAAATGTTTGATGTTCCCTTGTCAGTGATTTTGCCAATGGTTCATTCAATTTCATTAGAATGTAAAGACTATGAAGGGTATTGTATTTTATCATTTTGGAGTAGACCACTTAATGAAGATGTAGGAATTAATAAAAGTGAGCATAAAGAAATAGTCTTAGTGCTGGAGCAAGAAGGGTTAGAAAAGAATGTAGCATCAAAAATTGTTCAGGATGCATTTATGAAGTATATTAAATTACGCTCAATAGATGATGATCAACTATTAATACTTGATGCAAAAGAGATGGAAGATACAATAAAATCGTTTGATAATTTGCTTAGTGCAGTAGAAGTGCCACAAGGTTTGCATCCGCAAGATTTGTATTTTGTAAGTCAAAATGCTGAAAAGGGAAAGTTTCACATTATCGAAAAAAAGGCGGTTATCGAAAAGCAATATGCCGTTTTACATGGATACATAACATCGAAATTAACACAATATCGAAGAAAACTTATTTTGAGTGAAAGGAAAAATAAAATGGAAATGGGAATTGCTAATTCTAAAGAAATTTTTATTATTCATGGTCATAACGAAGCAAAACGTAGAGAACTGGAATCATTATTAAAGGAAAGGTTTATGTTAGAACCAATTGTTTTAGCAGAAAAGCCAGATCAGGGATTAACTATTATTGAAAAGTTTGAGAAGTACGCATCAAATTGTTCTTATGCATTTGCTTTGTTTACTCCTGATGATATTGTGACTTCTGGAAAACAGCAATATTTTCAAGCACGTCCAAATGTGATTTTTGAATTAGGGTGGTTTTATGCAAATTTGGGACGTTCAAGAGTATGTATACTTGATCAGGAAAGTGAACAAAGTAAAATTTTTTCAGATTTACAAGGAATTATGAGGATGCAGTTTAAGGAGAATATCAGTGAAAAGATTATGGAAATTGAAAGAGAATTAAAATCTGTTGGCATTATTAAATAGTTTATCTATTACATAGCCGAGTGGTTTTCAAAAACGAAAATCATCCGGCTATTTTTATGCCCGGATATGCAAAACCAGACAGCAAGCTATGTGTGCAGCAATGCGTTATTTGAGGTTTATGTAACAGACCCTTCCCAGACAGAAAGCGAGCATGAACTGATAACCGAAGTCTTTTATCCCGTAACGAAATCTCATACAGAAAGGAACGCACTATGAACAAAACCACATTTCAAGAGTTAGAGAAGATAATTGAAAGGGATTACAAGAATATTGCAGGTATATGCTGTGAATAAGAAAATCATTTCCATCAATCGGACGATTGATATTGCACTGCCCAAGCGGGTGGAGAAGAAAGCCTACCACACCCGGAACATTGACGCACAAAAGACGCTGAATATGGAGCAGATATTGACGCTCATGGAGGCGAGCAGGGATACGCCAATCCATATGCAGGTGCTGTTTGCGGTACTGTTGGGATTAAGGCGGTGTGAAATCAATGGGGTAAAATATTCAGACATAGATTATATCAACCGGACATTAAAAGTGCAGAGGCAGTTGGGAAAGAAACCAAACACGACTGCCGGGGACTTTCCGGCTAAGACATATACAAAGCAGGAAATCAAGCTGAAAACACCGTCCAGTTACCGAACCATACCTATACCGGATAATGTGTTTGAAGTGATTCTGGAAGAGAGAAAAGTATATGAGAAGAACCGCAGAAGGCGGCCGGGAACCTTTCAGGATTTGGACTATATCTGCTGTTCCAGTTATGGGCGTCCGAGAAGTAAAGATTTTCACTGGAAACATTATAAGAAATTGTTGGAGGACAATGGACTGCCCAATATAAGATGGCATGATTTAAGGAGTACCTTCTGTACCATATTATTAAAGAACAATTTTAATCCCAAAGCGGTATCACAGTTAATGGGACATGCGAAAGAAATCATTACCATAGACGTGTATGGAGATAATGCGGAAGCCCTAAAGGATACCTCTATGCCATTCGGCAATAGTAAGGAAATCATTGCAGACTGTTTAGATGACCTTCAGCCGTTTATTGATGAGGTTGTGCCAAAAGACGGAAATGAAAACGGTACAGATTTTTCAGAAGATGATTATATAGAACAGATCAGTGAATTTTTTGTATGAGGCTAAGATACTGGCATAACTGAATGACCTAAAAAAGATATACCCATCCGGGCATCCCGTAATACATGCCCCTGACGGGGCGGACGGACTACCGTCCGATAAGGTATAAAAAAGTACAGAACAAAAGTTCGATTTTGCTCTGTACTTTTTTAAACTTATGTGTTATAATGAAAAACCAAATGACTGGAGAATACTATCTGTATTAGTTGGTATTACGCAGTGTTATTTTGTTTCAAAAATACAGTTTTGTGACCTGTATTCGTGTAATTGCTATTTTAACGCTTATTCGCCAGCTTTGCAAGCCTGTTTTACACGAATTAAAAATCAAATTACACGAATTTCGGGCGAATAGGCGAACATTTTGCGCGGTCATAATGAGGAAAATGCCCTGCTTGCAGGAGCATTTGACGGTTCTAAGCGCCAGTGGCGCTTGTTTAGAACGGACCGGAACGAAGTGGAGACGTCGCGACAACGAGAAAACTTGTTTTCGAGTGTCGGTCACAAATTGGAGGTTTTCATATGCCAGAGAAAAGAGGAAATTCGCAATACCCACAGGGCACGATGTCCGCTGACAAAGGTCAGCTACTTGCTCATGAAAGCAGCCCGCAGAGCGGACATGCTTTCAAATTACATGCCCCTTACAAGCCCACAGGCGACCAGCCCCAGGCCATCGCAGAGCTGGTGAAAGGCTTTCAGGAGGGCAATCAATTCCAGACTTTACTAGGGGTTACGGGATCGGGCAAGACATTTACGATGGCAAATGTCATTCAGGCTTTGCAGAAGCCAACGCTGGTCATCGCCCACAATAAAACCCTTGCGGCGCAGTTATACGGAGAATTCAAGGAGATGTTCCCGGAGAATGCAGTGGAATATTTTGTCTCCTACTACGACTATTACCAACCCGAAGCTTACGTTCCCTCTACGGACACCTACATTGCCAAAGATTCATCTATCAATGATGAAATTGACAAGCTGCGTCTTTCTGCTACAGCAGCATTGGTAGAGAGGAAAGATGTGATTATCATTTCCAGCGTTTCGTGTATTTATGGTTTGGGAAGTCCAATAGATTACAAGAATATGATGCTGTCCCTGCGCCCAGGAATGGAAAAAGACAGGGATGAAGTAATTCGCAAACTGATTGATATTCAGTATACCAGAAATGATATGGATTTTCAGAGAGGAACCTTCCGGGTACGGGGGGATGTGGTGGAAATCTTTCCGGCGAATTATGGAGAAACAGCAATCCGGGTGGAATTTTTTGGGGATGAGGTGGACAGAATAACGGAGATTGACGTATTGACAGGGGAAATCAAGAGCCAGCTGGAGCATATGGCAGTATTTCCAGCGTCTCATTATGTGGTGGCGCCGGAGAAAATCCGGCAGGCTGCTGCAGAAATTGAACAGGAAATGGAAGAACGTGTAAAATATTTCAAAGGCGAGGACAAGCTGCTAGAAGCGCAGCGGATTGCAGAGCGCACCAATTTCGATATTGAGATGCTCAAAGAAACCGGGTTTTGCAGCGGCATTGAGAATTATTCCCGCTTTCTTTCCGGTTTGAAGCCTGGGGAAGCGCCAAATACTTTAATGGACTATTTTCCAGAAGAGTTTCTGATTATTGTAGATGAGTCTCATATTACCATTCCCCAGGTCCGGGGCATGTACGCAGGAGACCAGTCCAGGAAAAGCACCCTGGTAGATTATGGATTTCGCCTGCCTTCAGCAAAAGATAACCGGCCTTTGAACTTTGAAGAATTTGAGAGTAAGATAGATCAGATGCTGTTTGTATCTGCGACGCCGAATGTCTATGAAAAGGAACATGAGCTTCTGAGGACAGAGCAGATTATCCGTCCAACCGGGCTGCTTGATCCTGAGGTGGATGTCCGCCCGGTGGAAGGGCAGATTGACGACCTGATTGGAGAAGTAAATAAGGAAATTTCCAATAAGAATAAGGTTTTGATTACTACACTTACCAAGAAAATGGCGGAAGACCTGACAGATTACATGCGTGAGGTGGGTATCCGGGTCAAATATCTGCATTCTGACATTGACACCTTAGAGCGGGCAGAGATTATCCGGGATCTGCGGCTGGATGTTTTTGATGTGCTGGTAGGAATTAATTTGCTGCGGGAAGGACTTGATATACCGGAAATTACCCTGGTGGCGATTTTGGACGCGGATAAAGAAGGATTTCTGCGTTCGGAGACGTCTCTGATTCAGACCATTGGCAGGGCGGCGAGAAATTCAGAAGGCCATGTGATTATGTATGCGGACAGTATCACAGATTCCATGCGGTCAGCCATTGACGAAACGAACCGCAGAAGGAGCAAACAGGAAGCATACAATAAGGAACATGGAATTACACCTACCACGATTCAGAAATCTGTGCGTGAACTGATCAGTATTTCCAGAAAGGTTGCTAAGGAAGAGTACCAGTTCCAGAAAGATCCAGAGTCTATGAGCAAAAAAGAATTGGAGAAGCTCATTGGGGAAATTCAGAAGAAGATGCAGGCGGCAGCGGCAGAACTGAATTTCGAGGCGGCAGCAGAACTGCGTGATAAGATGATAGAATTAAAAAAGAATTTGAGACAAATGTCCTGAGGAGGGATCCGGCGAAGCTGGGGAGGATACCTTAGGGCTTTAGGGAGAAAGTAGTAAATATACCTTAGGATAGTGAAGAATAATATAGAAAAAGGAGTTTACCACCTATGGCAAAAGCAGAAAAGAATTTTATCAAAATACGGGGAGCCAATGAACATAATTTAAAGAATCTGGATGTAGATATTCCAAGGAATGAGTTTGTGGTGCTGACAGGATTAAGTGGTTCTGGAAAATCTTCTCTTGCCTTTGATACCATCTATGCAGAGGGACAGCGCAGGTATATGGAATCATTGTCTTCTTATGCGAGGCAGTTTTTGGGCCAGATGGAGAAGCCAGACGTGGAGAAAATTGAAGGGCTGTCCCCGGCGATTTCTATTGACCAGAAATCCACGAACCGCAATCCCAGATCAACGGTGGGAACGGTTACAGAAATTTATGATTATTTTCGTCTGCTGTATGCGAGGATTGGAATTCCCCATTGTCCAAATTGCGGAAAGGAGATCAAGAAACAGTCTGTAGACCAGATGGTGGACCAGATCATGTCTCTGCCGGAGGGAACCAGAATCCAGCTTCTGGCCCCGGTGGTCCGGGGGAGAAAAGGAATGCATCAGAAATTATTTGAACAGGCAAAGCGCAGCGGGTACGTCAGGGTTCAAGTAGATGGAAACATTTATGATTTGACAGAAGAAATCGTTCTGGATAAAAACATCAAACACAATATTGAGATTGTGGTCGACCGTTTGGTGGTTAAGCCTGGAATTGAAAAACGTCTTACAGATTCGGTGGAAAATGTACTGGAACTGGCGGAGGGACTGATGACGGTGGATGTGATTGATGGAGAGCCTATCAATTTTTCACAGAGTTTTTCCTGTCCTGACTGCGGGATCAGTATTGATGAGATTGAACCCAGAAGTTTTTCTTTTAATAATCCCTTTGGCGCCTGCCCGGATTGCTTTGGACTGGGGTATAAAATGGAATTCGACGTAGATTTAATGATTCCTGTGAAATCTTTAAGTCTTGCACAGGGAGCGATTCAGGTAATGGGCTGGCAGTCCAGCACAGATAAAGGCAGTTTTACCAACGCGATTCTTGCGGCGTTGGCCAAAGAATATGGTTTTGATCTGAATACACCCTACGAGGAACTTCCCAAAAAGATACAGAATGTGCTGATTAATGGAACTGGCGGAAAAGAAATCAAGGTACATTATAAGGGGCAGCGGGGTGAGGGCGTCTATGATGTAGCATTTGAAGGGCTGGTCAAAAATGTACAGCGGCGCTATCGTGAGACAGGTTCAGATACCATGAAGCAGGAGTATGAACAGTTTATGCGGGTAACGCCCTGTAAAGCGTGCGGCGGCCAACGGTTGAAACGAGAGGCTCTTGCCGTGACTGTCGCAGGAAAAAATATTTATGAGGTTACCTCCATGTCCATTCGCAAACTTCAGGAATTTCTGACAGGAATGGAGTTGTCAAAACAGCAGAAATTAATTGGCGCCCAGGTGCTGAAGGAAATCCGTGCCAGAGTTGGGTTTCTGGTAGACGTGGGATTGGAATATCTGACTCTTTCCAGAGGAACAGGAACTTTGTCTGGCGGAGAAGCTCAGAGAATACGGCTTGCCACTCAAATCGGGTCTGGACTGGTCGGAGTGGCTTATATTCTGGACGAGCCAAGTATTGGACTGCATCAGAGAGATAATGACAAGCTGCTCAATACGCTGAGAAATTTAAAAGAGCTGGGAAACACTTTGATTGTGGTAGAACATGATGAGGATACGATGCTGGCAGCAGACCATATTGTCGATATCGGGCCTGGGGCCGGAGAGCATGGCGGAAAATTAGTGGCACAGGGGACAGCTCAGGAAATTATGAAGAGCCCGGATTCTGTTACCGGAGCCTATCTCAGTGGAAAAATCAAAATCCCGGTACCGGAAACCAGAAGGAAACCAGCAGGATTCCTCAAAATTAAGGGGGCTAAGGAAAATAACCTGCAGAATATCAATGTAGAAATTCCCCTGGGGGTAATGACCTGCATTACGGGAGTATCTGGTTCTGGAAAATCCTCTCTGACAAATGAGATTCTCTATAAACGTCTGGCAAGGGACTTGAACCGTGCAAGGGTCATACCAGGCAGGCACAGGGCTATTGAAGGCATAGAACAGCTGGACAAAGTGATTGACATTGACCAGTCTCCAATTGGCAGAACACCACGCTCTAATCCAGCTACTTATACAGGGGTCTTTGACCAGATACGTGATCTGTTTGCGGCGACGCCGGATGCCAAAGCTAAAGGGTATGCTAAAGGAAGATTTAGTTTTAATGTAAAGGGAGGAAGATGCGAGGCATGTTCTGGCGATGGTATTTTAAAAATTGAGATGCATTTCCTGCCAGATGTGTATGTACCATGTGAAGTATGCGGGGGGAAACGCTATAACCGGGAGACTCTGGAAGTAAAATATAAAGGAAAAAGTATATATGACGTGTTGGATATGACGGTTGAGGAAGCGCTGGAATTTTTTGAAAATGTGCCTTCAATCCGCAGAAAAATTGAGACATTATATGATGTGGGGCTTTCCTATATCAAGCTGGGGCAGCCTTCCACCACTCTGTCCGGCGGTGAAGCTCAGCGTATTAAGCTGGCCACGGAGCTGAGCCGCCGCAGCACGGGAAAGACTATTTATATTTTAGACGAACCAACTACAGGCCTCCATTTTGCAGATGTGCATAAGCTGACGGAGATTTTGCAGCGTCTGGCAGAGGGAGGAAATACGGTGGTGGTTATTGAACACAACCTGGACGTGATCAAGACAGCCGATTACATTATTGATATGGGTCCGGAAGGGGGAGACGGCGGAGGCAGAGTAATTGCTAAGGGAACGCCGGAAGAAGTTGCTCAGGTGGAAGAATCATATACTGGCAAATATATTAAAAAATATCTGCAGAAATAAATGTGGTCTGGCAAATACAGGAAAACCTGTTATAATGTAAATGGGAAAGAGGATAGAAAGGGACCTGTGATTATGAAAGAGAAACGTACCATTAAGCAGATTATTGAGTTTTATGTGATGACGGCGGCCATCAGCCTGGGAGTTCTTCTTACAATTGTAATGATTATCAGCAGTTTTATCTCAACAGATACCATTCTGCTGGATAATCTTCAGCTAATGGCAAAGACTTCTTCCCAAAATGTGGGCGCCAATCTGCATCTTCTGACAGACCGGATGGCAAACCTGGCATTGGAACCCGTATTGACACAGGAGGGAAGTTCTAATGATGAGAAGCAGGAGGTTTTAGATGAGCGGGAAACCCGGATAGAATTTGTCTGGCTGGCAGGATATGATTCATCTGGACAGAAACTATATGGAGATGAAGATTCCCCAGAAAGCATTGCTGATAAGAAATGTTACAGTTATCTGACTCAGACTGGCAATATTGTCATTGATGAACCTTGTTATGAAAATGGTGTCTGGCAGGTCTTGGTGGCGCTTCCTATGAAAAAGGATGGAGAGAACCATTCTTATCTGGTAGGCAGTTATAAATATGATTTGCTGAATGATGTGCTGAGTAATATCAATATTGGCGTAACAGGGGATTCTTACATAATCAATGAAGAAGGAAGCATTATCGCAGATAAAAATTTGGAGGATATGCAGAAACATGAAAATATATATGATCTGTATGATTCCGGTAAAAATAGAGAGATTTTTGACGATATGATTAATTTCCAGACAGGGTCAGAATCCATGCGCCTGCATGGAGTAAGCCATTATGTTGCTTATGCTCCGGTGCCGGGAACAAATTGGACTTTGATTATAGATGCACCCCGAAGAGAATTTCAGGGAACCTTGTTCCTGTCTGTGTTTATCTGTATGATACTTGCTGTATTGCTGCTGCTGATTGCTCGGTATGTAATTGTCAAAATGGCAGACAGCATTTCAGATTCGCTGTCACTTGCCACAGGCAGGCTTACTTCTTTGTCTGAGGGAAATCTGAAAGATGAGGTCGTGCTTGCCAGAACCAATGAAGAGGCGCAAATTCTTACGGGAGCCCTGGCAAAGACGATTGCAAGTATGGACGGTTATATCAATGATATAAAATCCTCTTTGGGATATTTATCGGAAGGAGATTATTCGAGGGAGGTTCCAGATTCATTCCATGGAGACTTTGCGGCGATCCGGGAGGCGCTGATTTCTATAACGGGATCACTGAATGATACTATGCGCAGAATCAATCATTCCTCAGTGGCAGTGAATAAAAATTCTTCTGAGGTTTCTGGATTTGCCAAACGGCTGTATGACGGCTCTATGGAACAGGGAGCCGCATTGGAGCGTTTGATCGGCAGTATACAAAATATTACAGAGGAGATCGAACAAATTACAGAAAATGCAGAGCTGGTTAAACAATGTGCTGACAGTGCGCAGGATAAAGTGGATCAGGGACAGGCGCAGATGAATGATATGTTGGGAACTATGCATGATATATATGAAAATATGCAGGAAATTATAAAAATCAGCCAGCTGATTGAAGGAATCTCTTCCCAGACCAGCCTGCTGGCATTGAATGCGTCCATAGAAGCGGCACGTGCCGGAGAATCTGGAAGAGGTTTTGCGGTGGTGGCACAGCAGATTGGAGTTTTATCAGACCAGACGGCAAATGCCTTGAAAGAGACAGGAACTATTATTGAACAGGCAAATATATCAATAGAAAAAGGTTTAAAAACAGCGGACGCCACGGCAGATTCTTTCCGTGAAATTTATGAAGCGGCGGAGAAATTTACCGGAATATCCAACAATATGGCAGTTGTGGCAGGGCAGCAGAAGGAGGCAGTTGCCACAGTGACAGAAGAAGCTGATAAAGTCCTTGAGATTGCCAATACCAATCAGCAGCTTGCCAGAGAGACAGATGAGACGGCAGCGTTGTCCCTGACACAGGCGGAAGAACTGGGAGAAGTAGTGGCGGCGGTCAAATTGAGAGGAGGTATCCTGGAATGAGAATAAAGAAACTGGCAGTGCTTCTTCTGACAGCCATGATGCTGGCAGGATGCGGCGGAAATAAAATAAAAGATGGATATTATACAGCAGAGATGGCGGAGTTTTCCCATGGATGGAAAGAATATGTTTGTATACAGGTAAAGGATGATACGATTGTATCGGCGGAGTTTAATGCCAAAGACGCCAGTGGTTTTATCAAGGCATGGGATAATGAATACATGCGAAATATGGGAACCGTGAGTGGGACTTACCCCAATCAATATACCAGAGAGTACGTGCAGCAGTTGATGGAAGGGCAGAAGGATACCCAGGTTGATTTAATGACGGGGGCAACCCATTCGGGTAATAATTTTGAAAAACTGGTACCGGCAGTGATTGAGCAGGCAAAAAAGGGAGATTCGGCAACTGTACAGGTAGAGTAACGGATTGAGGTATAGGTGCTAGTGGCAAAAGCGCTATTACAGCCATATCTTATAGAATAAAAAGCTGTGCAGACTTGTCTGCACAGCTGTAATTTCGGGGAGTACCTCCTGGACTCCGAAGAATCCAGGAAGCATGAGTTATGAAAAATTATATTAGCTTGGTAGCTAGTACAGGTACTAGTATAACCAGACTTTGTGACCGATATGTGAAAAAAGGAAAAAGAATTACAAAAAAATATAAAAAAAGTATAAACTTTTATAGGAAATCATTTGCAAAAGCTTAAAGGAAAGAGGTTTTTTTGTATTTTATAAAAAAATGCTTTGAAAATTGTTCATGATTGTATATAATGTAGGTATGTATGGAAAAATAGAGTTATTATGTATAATGATGTTTAGATAGAGAAACGAAAGGGGACAAACAGGATGTCTACAGATATAGGAATCGATTTGGGAACGGCAAGTATCCTTGTATATATAAAAGGAAAAGGCGTCGTATTGAAGGAGCCTTCTGTGGTTGCCTTTGACAGAGATACCAACAAGATAAAAGCGATTGGAGAAGAGGCACGTCTGATGCTGGGAAGGACTCCCGGCAACATTGTTGCAGTGAGACCTTTGCGTCAGGGGGTTATTTCTGACTACACAGTGACCGAAAAAATGTTAAAGTACTTTATTCAGAAAGCGCTTGGAAAGAAAAGCTTCCGCAAACCGCGAATCAGTGTATGTGTGCCCAGTGGTGTTACAGAAGTAGAGAAGAAGGCTGTAGAAGACGCAACCTATCAGGCTGGGGCCAGGGAGGTTTCCATTATAGAAGAACCAATTGCGGCAGCTATAGGAGCCGGCGTGGATATTGGCAAGCCCTGCGGAAATATGATTGTGGATATTGGGGGCGGAACTGCAGATATTGCGGTGATTTCCTTGGGCGGAACAGTGGTAAGTACTTCCATTAAGATTGCAGGGGATGATTTTGACGAGGCAATTGTCCGATATATGAGAAAGAAGCATAATCTTCTGATCGGTGAACGTACTGCAGAGGACATTAAGATTAAAATTGGAACTTGTTTCCCGCTGGCACAGAATGATACGATGGATGTCAGAGGACGTAATCTTGTGACAGGTCTTCCCAAAACGGTTTCCGTATCTTCAGAAGAGACTGAAGAGGCGCTGCGGGAGGCAACTCTCCAGATCGTAGAAGCCGTTCACAATGTATTGGAGAAAACTCCGCCTGAACTTGCAGCGGATGTTGCAGACAGAGGAATTATCCTTACCGGGGGCGGTGCGCTGCTGCGGGGCCTGGAAGAACTTATTGAGGATAAGACAGGAATCAATACTATGACAGCAGAAGAGCCTATGACCTGTGTGGCAATCGGGACCGGCAAATATGTGGAATTTTTATCAGGATCTGGTAAGAAAGATGAGTAACAGATAATCAGCATTCAAAGGAGCAGAAATTATGGTAAAAGGATTATATACTGCTTACACGGGTATGATCAACCAGCAGAACCGGATGGACATACTCACCAACAACCTTGCCAATTCAGCTACCAATGGATTTAAGAAGGAAGGTTCTACTTCTCAGTCCTTTGATGAGCAATTGGCAATCAAGATTAAAGATACTTCGGCTTATGGTCTGCCAAAGGGGCTGGGGGACGTTTCTCTGGGCGTTAAGATTGGAGAGTGTTACACGGATTATGGTCAGGGTTCCTTCCGTGTGACAGATAATATTTATGATATGGCAATTGACGGAGACGGATTCTTTGCCATTTCCTATACGAATAAGGCAGGAGAGACCTCTGTAAAATATACCAGAGACGGGGCGTTTACCGTGAACAGGGAAGGCTATCTGGTAACGAAAGACGGAGATTTCGTACTGAATCAGGCTGCAGCGGAGGCAGGAAATCCAGGGCAGGCTGGCTACATACAAATAAATCCTAATTTGCCTCTGGTGGTAGATGAAGTTGGAAATTATTATCAGAATGATGTTCTGCTGGGACAGGTAGGAGTCGTTGATTTTGCAGATTACAATTTCCTGGCAAAGTATGGAGAGAACATGTATGAATTAGTGGAAGGCGGTCAGGTGCAGCCCTCCAATGCACAGGTATCTCAGGGAACACTGGAGATGTCCAATGTAAATGTGGTGTCTGAAATGGTGGAAATGATCAATATTACCCGTGCATATGAATCTAATCAGAAAATTATACAGACTATAGATGATACACTGGAAAAAGCAGTTAACAGTATCGGCAAGGCATAGAAAGGGGTTGTTTTAAAATGATGAGATCCTTGTGGTCGGCAGCGTCCGGCATGATTTCCCAACAGACAGCAGTAGACACCATTGCAAATAATCTGGCAAATGTCAATACCACCGGTTATAAAAATGAGAAAGCTGAGTTTAAGTCTTTGCTGTATCAGACATTACAGACAAGAACTACCACTGCCAACGGTGAAGAGAAACCGATCTCTGCGCAGGTTGGACTGGGAACCAGAGTGGCAGCCATTACTTCCAATTTTGTTCAGGGGCCGCATCTTGACAGTGAGAGTTATACAGCTATGGCAATTGACGGAGATGGGTTCTTTGCGGTGAGAGGAGCTGACGGGAATACATATTATACCAGAAATGGTGACTTTAAGCTGAGTGTGGGAAATGACGGAAATTTAACACTGGTAACTTCCGACGGATTTCCGGTACTGGACAGCAGGGGAAATGCCATTGAAATTCCAGGCGGTGTGAATGCCAGCAAAATTCAGGTCACCTCGGAAGGAGCGATTGGCTATCTGAATGCGCAGAATAATTTTGTGGATCTGAATCAGACTATTGGGCTGTTCCAGTTTAACAATCCAGCAGGATTGGAGAAGATGTCAAACAGCCTTTTAAATGTTACGGATGCATCTGGTCAGGCTCTGAATGAGGCAACGACGCCGAATCTGGTGCTTAGCACTGTGCGCCAGGGATATTTAGAGGGTTCCAATGTTCAGGTTGCAGATGAAATGGTAAATTTGATTGTGGCGCAGAGAGCTTATGAAATGAATTCCAAAGCAATTCAGGCTTCTGATGATATGCTGAGCCAGGCAAACCAATTGAAGAGATAAATTAAATAGTGGAAAGAAGGATGATTTATGAGTCTTACGTTAGATGGCATAAGTTCATTATATGATACAAAAAGTACCAGCAATTCTGCCAGTAAGCTGGAAGATACCCTGAATTCAGATCTGTCCACAGCGACGGAAGACGAATTGATGGAGGTCTGTAAGGACTTTGAGGCGTATTTTACAGAGCAGATGTTAAAGGCAATGCAGAAAATGATTCCTGAGTCTGAGAGTGTTTCTTCTTCCACCAGACAGCTTCAGGATTACTATAAGGAGCAGATGGTCCAGGGACTTGCGGAACAGTCTGCACAAGGAGAAGGACTGGGGCTTGCGCAGATGCTTTATGAACAGATGAAGCGCAATTATGGTCTGGAATAAGAACGTGGAGATCTTGAAAGGATATGTGGAGCATATCGTATATCAGAATAGTGAAAATGGGTATACCGTATTAAATCTGGTGAGCGGAGAAGAAGAGATTACCTGTGTGGGAATTTTTCATGGCATAGGGGAGGGAGAAAACCTGGAATTGTCAGGGGAATATACCGATCATCCATCTTATGGAAGACAATTTAAGGTGACGTCTTTTCAGGTAAAGCCGCCGGAAGATATCATATCAATGGAACGTTATCTGGGCTCCGGTGCCATTAAGGGCATCGGGGCTGCTTTAGCCGCAAGGATTGTACATAAATTTAAGCAGGATACTTTCCGGATTATAGAAGAAGAACCAGAAAGGCTTGCAGAAGTGAAAGGAATCAGCCAGCGAAAGGCTATGGAGATCGCGGAGCAGGCGGAAGGGAAAAGAGAACAGCGGCAGGCAATGATTTTTCTGCAGCAATATGGGATTTCCCAGACTCTTGCTGCCAAAATATTTCAGACATATAGAACAGAACTATATGGAATTTTAAAAGAGAACCCATACCGCCTGGCAGATGATATCCGGGGTGTGGGTTTTCGTATTGCCGATGAAATTGCTTCCAGAATAGGAATCCATACGGATTCAGATTTCCGGATACGGAGTGGAATTCTATACACGTTGCTCCAGGCATCTATGGAAGGGCACACCTGCCTTCCCAGACAGCTGTTGAGTCAGAAAGCCAGCGAGCTGTTGAAAATTGAACCAGAGCATATTGAGAAACATTACATGGATCTTGCCATAGATAAGAAGCTGGTGATCAAAGAAGCTGGTGATACGTCGTACATATATGCGTCAAATTATTACTATATGGAATTGAATACGGCAGTGATGCTGAAAAATCTTGATATTTCTTATGATGTGCCGCAAGCAGAGATTGAAAACCGCATTTGCAGTATCGAAAAGGGCAGTGACTTTGTGCTGGATGAACTGCAGGTGCAGGCAGTGAAAGAGGCGGTGTGCAATGGGCTCGTGGTGATTACCGGTGGTCCGGGAACCGGAAAAACGACGACGATCAATACCATTATCCAGTACTTTGAAATGGAAGGATTGGATATTCTCCTGGCTGCGCCAACCGGGCGTGCAGCAAAACGGATGAGTGAGACGACTGGATTTGAAGCAAAAACCATTCACCGTATGCTGGAATTAAACGGAGGAGCTGAGGACCGCGCAGGCTTTGAGAGAAATGAGGAAAATCCTCTGGAAACAGACGTTATTATTGTGGATGAGATGTCTATGGTTGATATTTCTCTGATGCATGCTATGCTAAAGGCCGTGGCAGCAGGAACGCGTCTGATTTTAGTCGGGGACGTCAATCAGCTTCCAAGCGTAGGAGCAGGAAGCGTACTGAAAGATATTATAGAATCCAGACAGTTTCATGTTGTCCGTCTCACGAGGATTTTCCGGCAGGCGGCGCAAAGCGATATTATTGTCAATGCCCATAAAATTAACCGTGGTGAGGAAGTGCTGCTGGATAATAAGAGTATGGATTTCTTTTTTTTGAAACGGTATGATGCCAATGTGATTATCAGTGTGGCGATACAGCTCATTCAGCAGAAGCTGCCGAAGTTTGTGGATGCCAAACCCTTTGATATTCAGGTGCTGACACCAATGCGCAAAGGGCTGCTGGGAGTAGAGCGGCTCAACAATATTTTGCAGCAGTATCTGAATCCGCCCGATAAGGATAAGGAAGAAAAAGAGCATAGCGGTATGGTCTTCCGTGAAGGGGACAAGGTTATGCAGATTAAGAATAATTATCAGTTGGAGTGGGAAATCCGCAGCAGATATGGGCTTGCCATTGACAAGGGACTGGGAGTATTCAATGGGGATATGGGCGTGATCCGCAGCATCAGCAACTATCAGGAAATCTTAACAGTAGAATTTGAAGAGGGGAGACTGGTGGATTATTCCTTTAAACAGTTGGAGGAACTTGAGCTGGCTTATGCCATTACAATTCATAAGTCACAGGGAAGTGAGTATCCGGCAGTAGTAATTCCGCTGCTTACAGGGCCTAAAATGTTGATGAACCGTAATCTTTTATATACGGCTGTAACACGGGCAAAGAAATGCGTGACATTGGTGGGAAATGACGTAACATTTCAGCAGATGATTCAAAATGTCAGTGAACAGAAACGTTATACTGGACTGGAAGCGCGTTTGCGAGAGACAGAGGGGATAAGAACTCTAACAATTTAAGAAATTTTAAGAAAATATTTATGGAAACATGAATAGAACTGTGTTAGTATAAGGGAGCTTGAGAGGAATTTTCAGGATCATGCGATGAAAATTTATTTGGAGAATTTGATACATATCGTTTTTCCTCCCAGATGCCCGTTTTGTGATAAGGTATTGTTTTCTTCGGTGTTAGTGCCTCAGGACCTGGCATGTTCTTCCTGCAGAAGCAAACTGGAGTTTATTCAGGAGCCTGTCTGTAAAAAATGTGGGAAACCTTTAACGGATCAGAGACAGGAATATTGTTATGACTGTAAAAGACATCACTGTCATTTTCAGCAGGGCAAAGCGCTGTGGGTTTACCAGGGAGAAGTAAAACATTCCATTTACAGGTTTAAATATCAGGGACGTCAGGAATATGCCAGATATTATGGCAGGGAATTGGCACAAAAATACGGAGACTGGATTAGGAGACACAGTATTGACGCGTTGGTGCCTATACCACTGTCGCGGAAAAGATACCGGCAAAGAGGTTTTAACCAGGCGAAGCTGATTGCGGATGAAGTAAGCCGCCAGACCAAAGTGCCAGTATATGGAAATTTACTGCTGCGGGTGCACGATACCAGAGCGCAAAAAGAATTAAATGACCAAGAACGCAAAAATAATTTGAAAAAGGCTTTTAAAACAAGAGCAAATAAGGTACAATTAGACCATATCTTATTAATAGACGATATATATACGACAGGAAGTACGATGAATGAGGCGGCAGGTGAGCTCAAACAGTCAGGAGCCAGTGAAGTTTACTGCCTGAGCCTCAGTATCGGAAGAGGTTATCAGGAGGGTTAATATATGGAAGTTAGAAATTGCAAAGGCTGTGGAAGACTTTTTAACTATAATGGCGGAATGCCATTGTGTGCTGGCTGTGTTGCCAAACTGGAAGATAAATTCCAGGCTGTCAAAGAATTTTTGAGACAGAACCCGAATGCGCCGTTAAGCGTAGTATCTGAAGAGAATGATGTTTCAGTAAAGCAAATTAAACAATGGGTTCGGGAAGAGCGTCTTTCTTTTACAGAAGAATCACAGATTACCTTGGAGTGTGAAAACTGCGGGGCAAAAATTTTGACTGGGAGATTTTGTGAGAAATGCAAAACGAGCCTTCATAATGATCTGTCTGGCGCTATTAAGCGGTCTTCTGGAACTTTGACGAAAAAACCTAAGGACAGCCATGGAAAGGACAGGATGAGGTTTTTGGATAATTAAGGAATTCCGAAAGGTGTAGCTTATGCTGAACGAAGAACGGATTCGACTCATGACAAAGATGGTCTGTTACGAAGAGGGCGAAGGAAAAGAATATATGCCAGTAAAGCAGTATTACCGAAGGGACTATGTGAGTTTTGAAATGCTGAAGACATTCATTACTTCCACGTTAGCCTTTGGTATTTTGTGCTTATTCTGGGTTCTGTATAATATGGAGAAAATTGCAGAAATTTTAGGCAACAGAGATCTGGTATCTTTTGGCGCTTCTGTTTTGATTTGGTATGCTGTTTTTACAGTTGTCTATCAGGTGATTGCATTTCTGGTGTATAATCGGCGTTATACCAAAGCGACGGCCAGTGTAAAGAAGTATTATTCTGCCTTGAAGAAAGTTCAGAAACTTCATGAGAAGGAAGAAAGAACACAGTCTTCGGAGGGTTGGAAATGACGGGTTTGTTGGAAATAAGAGAGAGACTGCGGGAAATTGTCGGAAAATATGAAATATATTTTATAGCAGGTGTAAAATTTGTACTGGGACTGGCGGCATTCTTTCTGATAAACAGCCAGATAGGATATATGAAAAAGCTGACGCATCCTGCTGTGGCGATGCTTTTAGCGCTCGTATGTACTTTTTTGCCGGTAAATGTGATGGTATTATTATCCTGTATATTGATTTTACTTCATTTATCGGCTCTTTCGCTGGAAGCTTGCGGGATAGGTCTCGGTCTGTTTTTGTTACTGTTTTTCCTGTATGGAAAATTTGCGTCAAAAAATGGGTATCTTGTGATACTGACGCCAATTCTTTGTTTTTTCAACGTACCACAGGTGATACCGGTGGCTTCCGGACTGATGCGGGAACCTATTTCTTATCTTGCAGCAGCATGTGGAGCGGTATCATATTTCTATCTAAAGGGCGTTAAACTCAATATCGTGAATTTTACATCTGTGGAGGAAGCGGAGGGTATGGCAAAATTCACAGCCGCCTTGAAGGTGCTTACAGAGAATAAAGAGATGTATCTTTTGATCACTGCGTTTCTTATTACTGCTCTGGTAGTCTATCTCATACGCAGACAGTCAGTGAACTATGCCTGGAGAATCGGGCTGTTTATGGGAAACCTGGTACAGATTATTATTTTACTGACTGGGTATGTCCTGCTTGGGATGCCGGAAAATATTCCATGGGTGATTGCAGGTTCGCTGATATCGGTTGTTATTTCCCTGATTCTGGAATTCTTTTTCTATAATCTGGATTATTCCAGAGTGGAACGGGTACAATTTGAAGATGATGAATATTATTATTTTGTAAAGGCGATTCCAAAAGTATACGTAGCCAGAAAAGATAAACGGGTGAAACAGATAACTCCCAGGAAGAAAACTACCGTGAATCGCAGAAAACTGGCAGAAGAATTGGATATTGACCAGGATTTGCTGGATTAAGTAAGAAGAAAGGAATGAAATTATGCTGCAAGAATTGTTCGCAATTGTAAATTCTTTTGCGTCTAAGTATCTGTTTTGGATAAATAGACCTCTGATAACTAAAATTGATATTGCGGAAATTATTATTATTTCATTTCTGATCTATAATATTCTGGTATGGGTTAAGAAAACAAGGGCTTGGAACCTGCTAAAAGGAATCATTGTGGTGCTGATTTTTGTAATGTTAGCGGCAATGTTCCAGATGAATACCATTCTGTGGATTGCAGGAAAGACGATTAACGTGGCAGTAATCGCCATTATAATTGTCTTTCAGCCGGAATTACGCCGTGCATTGGAGCAGCTTGGACAGAAAAATTTCCTTACGTCCTTGTTTTCCTTTGATTCTCAGAAGAACCAGGAGAGATTCAGTGAACGGGTTACCAACGAGCTGGTAAAAGCGACCTATGAGATGGCAAAAGTGAAGACGGGCGCATTGATTGTTGTAGAACAGGATGTTGTGCTTGGAGAATATGAGAGAACAGGAATCGCGCTGGATTCATTGATATCCAGCCAGCTTCTGATCAATATATTTGAACATAACACACCATTGCATGATGGTGCTGTTATTGTACGGGGAAACAGAGTGGTGTCAGCAACATGCTATCTGCCGTTGTCAGATAATATGGAACTGAGCAAGGAGCTTGGAACACGGCACCGGGCGGCGGTAGGCATCAGTGAGGTCTGTGATGCACTGACGATTGTGGTATCAGAGGAAACCGGAAATGTATCCATCGCGATTGGCGGAGAATTATACCGGAATGTGGATGCAGAGTATCTGAAGGGAAAGCTGAATTTTATCCGAAAAGGCGCTATGGATGTGGCAAGATTCCGAATATGGAAAAGGAGGATGCGTAATGTTCCGAAAAATGATGAAACATCTGGCAAATAATCCGGGATTAAAGGTGTTATCTCTTCTGTTTTCGGTAGTGCTTTGGCTGATGGTGGTCAATGTGGCAGATCCGGAAGCCACAAAATCTTTTTCCGTGCCGGTGGAAATCCTGAATAAGGATGTAATCACGAAGATGGGTAAGGTTCCGAATATTGTAGAAGATTCAGATATTGCATTATTTTATATCACAGGTCCAAGAAGTTATGTGGAAAATATGTCTTCCAGTGACTTTAGTGTGACTGCTGATTTAAGCCAGGTAGACTTAAGCCAGGATGGAGACGCAAAGCTGGTACCTATTGAAGTCAGCGCCAAGAAGAACGAGAGGCGAATTGACATCATACGAAAAACGGTGAATATGCAGATAACGCTGGAAGAACGTATGGAGAAGAAATTTATTATTTCTCCAGAGACTACAGGCACGCCTGCTGAAGGAAGCGCTATCGGTAACGCGGAAGTGACTCCGAATCTGCTTAAGATTTCAGGTCCGGCGTCTGTTGTCTCCAGAATAAACAGAGTTGCGGCAAGTATCAATGTAGATGGTATTTCCAGTGATGTGTCAGATAATGTTATGCCGCTGCTGTATGATGAAAATGGAATGGTAATTACTTCTGAACTGCTGGAAATGAATCAGTCAGTGGTGACTATACGGGCAAAGATTCTCAGTACTAAGAAAATACCGGTCCGCTGTCAGGTCAGCGGAACTCCGGCAGCCGGTTATGAATACCGGGGTGTGGAATATGCTCCCGATTCAGTGCTCGTGAAAGGAGAGGCGGCAGTACTGAATGGAATCAGTGCCATTAACATACCGGCAGAAATGATTAATATTGACGGGGCCAGCAGTGATGTAGAGATCTCGATAGAGATTATGCCTTACCTGCAGGAGCTGGGAATTTCACTGGTGGATGAAAGTGCAAATCAAATTGCTGTGAAAGCGCTGATTGAACGTAAGATGACCAAGAATTTTGATTTTCCTGTGAAAGATACTAAAATTACCGGATTGCCCAGCGATTTTGAACTAAAGTTCAGTACAGAGACATTGCCTGTCAATGTCCGGGCGTTGGAAGAAGATCTGGATACATTAAAACTGGAAAATATAGAAGCCATTCTGGACGTAACAGATCTGCAGCCAGGCACATATACCAGACAGCTTACCATTAATCTGCCAGGGGAAAAATTTGAACTGGTGAGCCAGGTGAATATACAGTTTAAAATTATAGATAAGAATGCTGCGGCAGAAAATCCCGGAAATAATTCAAATTCCGGGCTGGGAGAGAGTTCAGAAGAAAATTCGCCAGAGCGTCCGGCAGACAGAGATGATAATTCCGGGGAAGAGGATGAATCTGACGAAAATTAGAATAGAGAATAAAAATAAAAATCAGAGGTAAAAATTATGGCAAGAATGTTTGGAACAGACGGAGTAAGAGGAGTAGCGGGTACGGAACTGACTATTGAATTGGCAATGAAGCTGGGGCAGGCAGGAGCATATGTACTGACCAGAGAAAAAGCGCATCAGCCCACGATTATTGTGGGCTGCGACACCAGAATATCTGGAGGAATGCTGGCAAATGCATTGATGGCGGGTATTTGCTCTGTTGGAGCAAATGCAGTCTACATGGGGGTTATGCCTACGCCGGCAGTTGCCTATCTCACGAAGAAGCATAAGGTGGACGCAGGCGTGGTGATTTCAGCTTCACATAACCCCATGGAATTTAATGGCATTAAGTTTTTTAACGGCGAAGGGTATAAACTTTCTGACGAGCTTGAAGATGAGATTGAACGGCTGATTAACAATGGAATGAAGGATGTTCCCATGCCGATAGGGTCCGGGATTGGAAATATCAGTTACCGCTTTGACGCACGGGAAGAATACGTCTTTTTTATGAAGAAAACAGTACCAGTGGATCTTAAGGGAATGAAAATCGTAGTAGACTGTGCAGAGGGGGCTTCCCATTATACAGCAGTAGAGACTTTAAAAGGGCTGGGAGCCAATCTCGTAGCGCTTCATATAAGCCCTGATGGAACAAATATCAACGCCAATTGCGGTTCCACGCATATGGATGAACTTCGTGCCCGGGTGGTTTATGAGAAAGCGGACGTGGGTCTCGCTTTTGACGGAGATGCAGACCGTATGCTTGCGGTGGATGAAAAAGGAAATATCGTAGATGGTGACCAGGTCATGGCAATTATCGGAAATGATATGAAACAGCATGGCAGGCTGAAGAAAGACACCATTGTCGGAACGGTTATGAGTAATCTTGGGTTTACTCTAATGGGAGAAAAATACGGGATTCATATCGAGCAGACCAAAGTGGGAGACCGTTATGTGTTGGAGAATATGAGAGAAAATGGATATAATATAGGAGGCGAGCAGTCTGGACATATCATTTTTCTGGATGAGAATACCACAGGAGATGGTTTGCTCAGCGCGCTTCATTTGTTAGAAGTGATGGTTCACACAGGAAAGCCTTTGTCAGAGCTTGCCCAAATTATGGAAGTACTGCCTCAGGCTTTGGTAAATGCCAAAGTGCCGAATCATAAAAAAGAACATTTTATGGAATATCCTGAAATTGCTCAGGCAGTGCAGGAACTGGAGAAGAAATTTGCAGGAGAAGGCAGAGTTTTGATCCGTCCGTCTGGCACAGAGCCATTGGTGAGAGTGATGATTGAGGGCAAAAATCAGGAAGAGATTAACAGTGAGGCAAAAGAACTTGCTGATTTGATTCGCAGGAATATGCTGTAATTGAATCAATAGATGTATTGGAGGAGATCTTATGGTTAGTCAGAAAGTAACAATAAAGAACCCTACCGGGCTGCATTTGCGCCCGGCAGGAATTTTATGTAAAGAAGCAGTGAAATATAAAGCGCTGATTACTTTTAATTTTAAAGGCGGAACAGCTAATGCCAAAAGTGTTTTGAGTGTTTTGGGAGCCTGTATCAAGTCTGGAGATTCTATTGAATTTGTGTGTGAAGGCGATGATGAACAGGAAGCATTGCAGGCGGTGGTATCAGCAGTAGAAAGCGGCTTGGGAGAATAGCAGTAATCTATGGATAAAATGAAAGTTCAGATTCTCATGTCAACATATAATGGGGAACGGTTTCTGAGAGAGCAGATTGAGAGCCTTTTGAGGCAGAGCTGGAAGAATGTGGAAATTCTGATACGGGATGACGGCTCGAAAGACGGAACTAGAGAGATTCTTAACGAATACAGTGATAAATATGAAAATATTCAGGTGTATCTGGAATCGAATCTGGGAGTGGCAGGAAGCTTTTTTGAACTGCTGAAAAAAAGTGACGCTGATTATGTTGCGTTTTGCGATCAGGATGATATCTGGCTGGAGAAAAAAATAGAAGCAGCGGTTGTAAAATTGGAGCAGGAAAAAGGTCCTGCTCTGTATTGCAGTAATAAGATTTTGGTGGACAGTACGGGAAATCCCATGAAGAAACAGGACATCAGAAAACGAAGACCGGGATTTGGAAATGCAGTGGTTGAATGTATCTGTACAGGATGTACGGCAGTGATGAACCAAGAGCTTGCAGAGATATTGAAAGAAAAGGTGCCGGAGCATGCCATTCTTCATGACTGGTGGACTTATCTGGCGGCCTCTTACGTAGGAAAAGTGATATATGATGAACAGGCATACATCTATTACAGGCAGCATCAGGAAAATGTGGTAGGCGCCAAGCCAGGATTTTGGGGAGAAGTACAGTCAAAGGCAGCATATCTTAGAAATAATCGGGGAAAATTAAAAGGACAGCTTACAGATTTTGCAAAACTTTATCAGGGAAATAAAGATAAAGATGCGTTGGTGCAGAATGTCCTGGGAGCGGAGCATTTTCCAGGAACAATAAAGATTCTTTGGAATCGTGATATGTACCGCCAGAGTTTGCTGGATGAAATTATTATGCGGATGCTGTTTTTGTTTCATCGGATGTTGTAGGCGCATCAATTAACAGGAGGAACTTAAATGAAAAAAATATTGGTGACAGGCTGCAATGGTCAGCTTGGAAGGGCAGTCAATCAGGAATACAGTACAGAAGAAGTGGAATTTATCAATACAGATGTGCAGTCAGGTGAAGGTGTGACAGCGCTGGATATTACTGATGTCGGGAAAGTACTTGCCCTGGTGCGTAAGACCAGGCCGGATGTCATTATTAACTGTGCGGCGCACACGGCAGTGGATCTCTGTGAACAGCAGTGGGACAGTGCTTATAAGATCAATGCTATCGGAGCCAGAAATTTAAGCATTGCGGCGTCAGAAACAGACGCAAAGCTGATTCATGTATCGACAGATTATGTGTTTGACGGAAATGGAACCAGGCCTTATACAGAATTTGACGAGCCGGGTCCTAACAGTGCATATGGCAAGACAAAGCTGGAGGGAGAGAATTTTGTAAAAAGTTTTGCCGGAAAATATTTTATTCTGCGTACAGCATGGCTGTATGGAGATGGTAAGAACTTTGTAAAAACCATGCTGCGGCTGGCAGAAAACCACGACAAAGTTACAGTTGTAAATGACCAGTTGGGAAGTCCTACCAGTGCGGCAGAACTGGCAAAGATGATTCATTTCCTGGAACCTACAGAAAATTATGGCTTATTCCATGCAACTTGTGAGGGAAGCTGCAGTTGGGCAGATCTTGCAGAAGAGACGTTCCGTCTTGCGGGAAAGAATACAGTGGTAGAGCGGGTAACTACGGAAGAATACTGTAAGATGAATCCCAATCAGGCGCCCCGTCCGGCGTATTCCATTTTGGATAATTATATGCTGAGGCTGACCAGTGATTTCCAGATGGCAGATTGGAAAGCTGCCTTAAAGGTATATATTGAGAATTTGTAGATGTATTTTAAGAAAGAATTGTCTGAGAAAAGGAGAAAATACTATGAGAACTTATCTGGTGACTGGAGGAGCAGGATTTATTGGTTCCAATTATATTCATTATATGTTTCGCAAATATGATGACCAGATTCGCATTATCAATGTGGACAAGCTTACGTATGCAGGGAATCTGGAGAATCTGAAAGAGGTAGAGAACAGAGATAATTATACTTTTATAAAGGCGGATATCTGTGACAAGGAAGCAATTGCCAGGATTTTTGCAGAGAATAATATTGACCGTGTGGTGCATTTTGCGGCAGAGAGCCATGTAGACAGAAGCATTAAGAGTCCGGAAGTGTTTGTACAGACCAATGTTCTGGGAACGGCAGTGATGCTGAACTGTGCGAAAGCAGCCTGGGAACAGGAAGATGGATCTTACAAAGAGGGCAAGAAATTTCTTCATGTTTCTACGGATGAAGTGTATGGTTCACTGGAAGAAGAAGGGGGATATTTTTATGAGACGACTCCCTATGATCCCCACAGCCCGTATTCTGCAAGCAAGGCGAGCTCTGATTTTCTGGTAAAGGCATATATTGATACCTATCACTTTCCGGCAAATATCACCAACTGCTCTAATAACTATGGGCCGTATCAGTTCCCTGAGAAATTGATTCCGCTGATTATCAACAATGCGCTGCAGGGCAAGAAACTCCCGGTATATGGCGACGGAAAAAATGTACGGGACTGGCTGTATGTGGATGACCACGCCAAGGGCATAGATATGATACAGGAACAGGGAAAGCTGGGTGAAACTTATAATATCGGCGGACACAATGAGAAGCAGAATATTGAAATCATCCATATTATTCTTGAGACACTGCAGGAGATGCTGCCGGAGGATGATCCCAGAAGAGAGCTTGTAAGCAAAGACCTGATTACGTATGTGGAAGACCGCAAAGGACATGACAGGAGATATGCCATTGCGCCGGATAAGATCAAGGCTGAAATTGGCTGGGAACCAGAAACGATGTTCAAGGAAGGAATCCGCAAGACCATTGCCTGGTTTTTTGAACATGAAGAGTGGATGAAGAACGTAACCAGCGGTGATTACCAGAAATACTACGAAGATATGTATCGGGATAAATAGGAAGAAAATATGGAATTTAAGGCCAAGGATCATACATTTGCAGTATGTGCGTATAAAGAGAGCCCATATTTGCGTGAGTGTATTGAGTCGTTGAAAAATCAGACAGTATCTACGAATATTATAATGACTACAGCCACAGATAATGAATATATCAGGAACATTGCCGAAGAGTATCAGATACCGTTGTTTGTGAACCACGGACCTGCTGGAATCGCAGGCGATTGGAATTTTGCCTATCATCACAGTAAGACAAAGCTGGTGACACTGGCGCATCAGGATGACAGGTATCTGCCGGATTATGTATCTGATATGCTGCACAAGCTTAACAGCGCCAGGCATCCTCTGATTTATTTTGCAGACTATTATGAACTTCGGAATGCGGAGGTAGTAAAGAACAGCACAATGCTCAAGGTAAAACGATTGATGCTTCTGCCTCTTAGAATTAGAAAATTTCAGGGAATCTCCTTTTTTAAAAGATGTGTGCTTGCTTTTGGCAACCCTGTGGCATGCTGGTCGGTTGCATATGTAAAGGAGAATCTCCCTGGCACAGTATTTGAATCTCAGTTTCGCAGTAATCTGGATTGGGAAGAGTGGGAAAAACTTTCCCGTGAGAAGGGAGCGTTTGTGTATTCTTATCGGCCGCTGACCTGTCATCGGGTACATGAAGGTTCTGAAACTACAAACACCATCAAAGAGGGAAATATTCGTGCGAAAGAGGATTATGCCATGTTCTTGAAATTTTGGCCGGTCTGGCTGGCTAAATTTCTTATGCATTTTTATATTAAAGGAGAAAAATTAAATGAAGTGGACCAGAAATAGGGAAATGCATCTGCCTGAAATTTCAAAAGACTTCAAAAAACTGGCGGTAATCCTCCTTGCATCGGCAGTTTTGGCATTTGGTGCCGAGCGGTTGATTGCACTTATTTTTTACAGCGGAGACGTATTTTTCTGGGGAAGATATGCAGCAGCTTTTGTAATTCTGGAGCTTACAGCTCTTTTTGTATGTTACAGAGAGATTGTAGCCAGAAAAGTGGAAATTGCGGTTTTAGTCGTGCTTCTCAGCATTGGAACTTTGTATGCCACAGTTATTCCCGCATCCACAGGCATATCCTGGGATGACGAATGGCATTATTATTATCCCATGCTGTTGTCCCATCTGCTCAGTCCCAGTATTACTGAGGCGGAATTATATTATATGAACAATTTTACAGATACGTCTCTGGAAGAACGGAAAGGGTATGACAGAGAGAGCCGGAAAGAATTATATCAGGAAGTGGATGATGCTTACCGCCCGGAGGAAGAGGCGCTTATTGACCGAACATGGCCTCGATACCGGCTTTGGTGCTATATTCCGGCGGCTTTTGGACTCTGGCTTGGGCGTTTATTGTCTCTGCCTTACCATATGACTTTCATGCTGGGACGGTGGTGCAATCTGTTGTTTTACGCAATTCTGGTATTTCTTGCACTGCGAAAATTAAAATCAGGTAAAATGCTGGCAGCAGTCATCGCCTTGCTTCCCTTTAATATTTTTATGGCGGCTTCCTATTCTTATGATCCCTGGATTACAGCCTGGCTGCTTTATGGATTGTGCAGTTTCTTTGGTGAGCTGCAGCAACCGGATCAGAGGATGACCTGGCGGGAATGGGCGTGTATACTGTTTGCGTTTTTTATGGGCGTGGGTCCTAAACTGTTATACATACCCTTGGTACTTCTGATATTGTTTTTACCGAAAGAGAAATTTGTCAGTCAGAAGCAGCGAAGGATTATGATTCTTGCAGTGGCGCTGCTTTTAATTTTTGTAAGTATCAATCTTATTTTTTCGTATGTTGTGTCAAGCGGAGGCATTGTGCAGGATAACCGGGGCGGCGACGAAGTGGATGCCGGCGGTCAGATTGCATATATCTTTTCACACCCCTGGACTTATACGAAAATATTATTAAAGTTTCTTGCAGAATATATATCGGTCAAATCTGCCTGTATGTATGCTGCTTATCTGCACTATTTTACAAATCTGCAGCCTGCGTTATTTGCCCCCCTTATAGTAGTGACACTTATAGTGGTAACTTTTACTGATAAGGAGGAATGTGATACCAGAATATCTGTATTTCCACGTATTGCGGCGCTTGCATTGTCATTTGCAGTCCTGTGCCTGCTGGCTACTTCTATGTATGTTGCTTTTACCGAAGTAGGGAATGATGAGATTCTGGGCTGTCAGTACCGTTACATTGCTCCCATTATGTTTCCAGCGCTGTATGCTCTGGGAAGCGGGAAGCTGCCAGCGTTGTATATTTTGAAAGGCAGGAAGTATTTGAGCTGGATCAGAAGAGAATATTATAATGGCTTAATATTGGCAGTCTGTGCCTTTGTGTCCATGCATGCGGTCTGGGCATATGCCATAACCCCCTATTAGGAAAGGAGATTACGAATGAAGGAAGAATTTGAACTGACAATATTGATGCCATGCCTGAATGAGGCGGAGACCTTGGCAACATGTATTAATAAAGCAAAGACATTTCTGAAAGAAAGCGGAGTCAGAGGAGAAATTGTAATTGCGGATAACGGGAGCACGGATGGTTCCAGAGAGATTGCAGCAGAGCATGGAGCCAGGGTTGTGGAAGTGGAAGAAAAAGGGTACGGTGCGGCATTGATTGGCGGATGTAACGGCGCTCTTGGAAAATATGTGATTATGGGAGATGCAGATGACAGTTATGATTTCCTGCATTTGATGCCCTTTGTGGAAAAACTCAGAGAAGGCTATGATCTTGTTATGGGAAACAGGTTTAAAGGAGGTATTGAGCCAGGAGCCATGCCGCCTTTACACCGTTATCTGGGAAATCCAGTGCTCTCTTTTATTGCCAGACTGTTTTTTCCATGTAAAATAGGGGATTATCACTGTGGCCTGAGGGGATATAACCGGGAAGCTATTTTAGGGCTTGGGCTGGTAACTACCGGTATGGAGTATGCAAGTGAGATGGTGGTGAAGGCAACGCTGAATCATTTGAAAATTGCTGAGGTTCCTACCACATTGAAGAAAGACGGACGTTCTCATGCCCCGCATCTGAGAAGCTGGTCAGACGGCTGGAGACATTTGAAATTTCTGCTGATGCACAGTCCAAACTGGTTGTTTCTGTATCCGGGATTGATTTTGTTTTTTATCGGCCTGATTTTAACAGTGGTCTTAAGTTTTGGAACGATTCAGATTGGGTCTGTAGGGCTTGGTGTCCACACACTGATGTATGCTGCGGCAGGAATGATGGTTGGCGTCAATTTGGTGATGTTCTCCATGTTTGTGCGTTCTTATGCCAGTGTGACAGGTTTCATTCCCACTGAGGGAAAGGTGGATAAATGGCTGCAGGAGACCACGACAGAAAAAGGGGTGTTGATTGGCCTGCTGTTGTTTCTTGCAGGGATTGCCGTCACGATTGCGGCATTTATTATCTGGAGCAGAACCGGATTCGGAGGATTGTCTCCTGAGAGCATGATGCGTATTACGATTCCGTCAATGCTTTTGATCGTAGTGGGGATTGAAGTGGTATTCGGAAGCTTTTTTATGGGAATTTTACACATCAAACATAAATGATATAAAAGGATGATGTTCCATGAGAGATAAAGTAGTGACAACGATAAAGAGACATAAACTGCTGACAGCATTTGTGATTGCAGCCCTGGTGAAACAGCTTTTGGTGATGGGGCTGCCGATCCATATTGTACCAGATTCAACTTGCGATGATCAACTGCTGAAAGATTGGGCATTTTCTATGTCAAGACTCAAGTGGACCGGTGAGTTTGATACCTATACTTTCATGAAAGAAACAGGATTCAGTTTTTTTCTGGCAGTCTGTTACCGGCTGCATTTACCTTATATTTTTATGATAACATTAGGGTATTCTCTTTCCTGCATGTGTTTTTGTACAGCATTGAAAAAGATTTTTTCTTCCAATGTCTGTGTCTTTATTATATACAGCGTCCTTCTGTTTAACCCGGTTTCTTTTAGTGCGTCTGTTCTGCAGAGAGTGTACAGAAACGGGCTGGGAATGGTTCTGACGCTGTTTGTATTTGGCGGTCTGCTTCATATGTATTTTTCGCTCTGCGATGAGCGGATGAAGAGACTTGTATGGTGGTCTGTTTTTACCGGTTTGTCGTTAGGATATTTAAGGATTACTAAGAGTGATACCATCTGGATTCTGCCTTTCACAGGAGTTATCTGTCTGGTAATGTTTGGAATACTTTTTGCAAAGAAGAGAAATTTAAAAATTATTCCGCGCTGTCTTAGCCTGTTAGCTCCCTTTGCGGGGATGTTTCTGCTTACTCATATCGTGGGATTCTGCAATGTTCTCTGGTACGGTTATCCGTCACTGGAATATTATGGGGCGGTGATAAATGATTTGACCCACATTAAATCGGAACAGGCAGATGATAAGATTCCCCTTACCAGAGAAAAACTGCAGGAGCTCTATGAAATATCCCCTGCTTTGGCAGGAGTAAAATCCGAATTGGAAAAAGCAATGGATCGGTATTCTATTTACGATACCTGTCCAGACGATGGCGAAGTAGAGGCAGGGTGGCTTGGCTGGGCGCTGGCAGAAGGAATTTCGGATGCTGGTATGTATGACAGTTGCTCAAAAGCAAATACTTTTTATAAAAATGTTTATGAAGAGCTGGAGGCAGCCTTTGCGGATGGAAGGCTGGAAAAATCAGAAACAGGAATCCTGCAGAAATATTATGTTGACACGGCCCAGCACAGGACAGAACTTGCAGAACACATTCAGGACGTTATTGCTTATATGAATACATATGAAGGAGCTTATGCCAGAGGATTTACCCGGAAAAAATGGGTTGGAAGCAATGCAGAGTTTGAACTGCTGACCAGAAATAAAGCAGCGCGCAGATGGAAGAAATATCAGCATGATTACACCATGAAAGGCTGGATTGTATTTCCGCAATATGATGTGGATACGCTGGAACTGTATGTGGAAGACCGGGACGGAAACCAATATACAAAAGTGGAACTGCAGGAAAGCAAAGATATATATGATTATCTCAAAGGAACGAAATATGAGTTAGATAAAATACAAAAATGCCGTTTTAAGGCAGAATGGGATATTGAAAATGGTGAGAAAGCCGCAGAATGCTATTTGAGCGTATATCAGAATGGAAAAAACCTTGTGAAAATTAAGGTGGATAAAGAAGGCTTTCTGGAGGATGAAGAAATATTTTATAAAGGAGCTATCGATACTTACGCATACAAAAAAGATCAGGAAAGGTCAAATGTTCTAAGAAAGAGGATCGTGGGAAGGCTGAATGCCATAGGAAATCTCTATCGCGCTGGCGGCCAGCCTTTATTTTGGCTGGGTTTGGCAGCATATGTAATTTTGACGGCTGTGGTCATAAGAGATTTAAGGAAGAAGAATTTCCGGTATGGCAACGCCTGGCTCGTCGCCACCGGCCTGGGTTTGAGTATTATTGTTTTTGCCGCAGGAATCGCATTGGTTGATCTGACACAATGTCCGGTTATTGATGAGATGTATTTGAGCTCTGCTTATGCTATATTTACAAGTGTAAAGTTGATCAGTATTTGTAAATGTGCGGAAGCAGCAATTGAGGTAATGCAGGGAAGAAAAAGCAATCTTCATGCAGAAGCCATACGCAGTATTTAGGGCGGGCAAAACAGATTGGGAACACGGAAATAAGGATGTTTATTAGGAGTGAATTGAATGAAAAAGCAGCATTCTGTAACCTTTAATTTTATTATGAATTTTATTCTGACGGCATCCTCTGTTATATTTCCATTGATTACCTTTCCGTACATATCCCGGATACTTCTTCCGGTGGGAACCGGCAAGGTTGCGTCAGCTACAGCAGTGGTGAATTACTTTTCTATGATCTCGATGCTGGGGATCCCCACATATGGAATCCGTGCCTGCGCCCAGGTACGGGATGATAAGGAAAAATTGTCAAAGGTTGTACAGGAAATTCTGATTATCAATGTGGTGATGATGCTTATCGTGTATATTGTATTTGGGGTATCGCTGCAGATCGTGCCAGAATTTGCAGAAGACCGTACGCTGCTTCTGGTAATGAGTACGGCAATCCTTCTGAATGTAATTGGTGTAAGCTGGTTGTATTCGGCATTAGAAGAATATGCTTATATTACAATGGCATCTTTGATGTTTAAGGTTTTGGCAGTGATTCTTATGTTCGTGCTAGTGCATGACAAAGAAGATTATATAATTTACGGCGGTCTTACGGTAATCTCTAATATTGGTTCGTATGTATTCAATTTTTTGAGACTGAGGAAACATATTTTTATAAAGTTTATGGGGCATTATGATCTAAAACGTCATATTAAGCCCATTGCCGTATTCTGTGCAATGACGGTGGCAACCAGTATTTATACAAATCTTGATACCGTGATGCTGAAGTTTATCAGTGGAGACGTGCAGACGGGATATTATAGTGCAGCAGTGAATATTAAGACGGCGTTGACAGGGCTGGTAATTTCTCTCGGCACGGTGCTGCTTCCAAGGCTTTCTTATTACATTGAAAAAGGAATGCAGGAAGAGTTCAAAAAGATAACTTCCAACGCACTCAGTTTTGTGGTAATGATGGCGCTTCCTCTGACGGTGTATTTTATATTGTTTGCTCCAGAGGGAATAGGGCTTCTGTCTGGCAGTGCTTATGCGCCTGCTGTTTGGCCTATGCGTTTCATTATGCCGACAATTTTGTTTATCGGTTTATCGAATATTCTGGGAATGCAGATTCTGGTGCCCACGGACAGAGAAAAGAAAGTATTGCAGTCAGTGATTGTGGGGGCCGCAGTAGATTTTATGCTGAATTTGCTGCTGATTCCAGTACTGGGAGCATCAGGGGCTTCGATCGGGACGCTGGTGGCAGAATTTGCGGTAGTACTGGTACAGGCTGTAATTTTAAAAGATTTTTTAAGAAAAATCTATCAAAAATACCGGATGGTCCCTTACGTATTGGCAGTATTTCCGGGCGCTGCGGCAGCTATAGCATTGCGGGAATTTGTACTGGCAGATGCGGGGAATTTCCTGACTCTCGTTGTCACATCCATTGCTTTTTTTGGAGTATATGAGGCAGTGCTGCTGCTATTAAAAGAAAAGATTACTTTGGAATTTGTACTGCCATACCTGAAAAAAATTATATTTTCCCTATTAAAAATAAAATCCGAATAGCAATTTCTCCGGCAAGCCTTGCCCGGAGCCGTTTGGGATAAAAGAGTTTTTTGAGCTGGCATAGAAAGCTGTTGTCTGCAGTGAACAATGCCAGCGTTTTTTTGTCCGCTGGGAATAATCTGTCTGCAAATGCCTGTTCAAAATATCTCAGATATTCCTTGCTGTCAGTCATGGCAGTACCGCCGATTTCATTTTTCAGAAAGCTGCGCAGGAGACTGGAATCGCTGGTATCTTCAGCCGTCACTGCCTCAGAATGGCGGATATGGCGGGCGCTGCTTCTGGTATCATAAAGAATGGTGCCAAAGCATGCCGCCGCCCTGAGAAGCCAGCGGTCATGAAGTTCTTTCGAAGGCTCTGTGTTTAAGAAAAAATCTTCTCTTGCCTTTTCATTGAAAACAATGACAAAAGCTGAGGCAGGTGTGTAGTAGAGAACATCTGTCAATTTTGTATGTTTCCGCTGAACAGGAGAGTGGTGCAAAAATTCTCCCGTGTCAGTGTAATATTCATAAGCAGAAAAGTAAACGCAGGGGCTGTCCTGAGGATGGGCAGTGAGCGTTTCCACCGCCCATTTGATTTTATCTGGATACCAGATATCATCTTGGTCACAGAATGCATAGAAATCAGCTGGGCTGCATTTTTTTAAAATTTCATAAAAAGAGCCGGGGCACTGAAGATTAATACCGTTATTTTCCAAAAGAATAATTTGTTTGGAGGTGTCATTTTCGGCAATATAATCTCTGAGAATGGAAACTGTGTTGTCAGTGGAACCATCGTCTCGTACATAGATTGTTATGTTGGGATAGGTCTGTGCTAAGAGGCTGTCTAATTGTTCCTTTAAATGTCGGCTTCCATTATAAGCAGCTAGCAGTATATTTACGCTGGGTAAGTCATTCATAAGCTTCTCCTGTCATTTTATACATTTGCATTATAGGTAATTGCGAAATAAATAAATTTTCAAAATTTCATATACAATTTATAAAATTATGCTTAAATATTTTATTCATATAAACGCACAAAATGCAGGGCGTACCAAACATTTCAATGAGCCTTTTACAACAAAAACCATGTTCAGCAAAGGCTTCCAAGGTTTTTAAGTCTCATTTCCATGGTACTAAAATGCATTTCTTAGCGTTTCATATGAATAAAATATTTCTCCTTAAATTCTTTGAATTGTATATGAAATTTATAAAATTGTTGAGTTTCACAAATGCCTATATATGATGATGTTAGGGTCAAATGGTGGCTCAAAATGATGTTGGCAATTTGCACAAATAAATACAAACGTTGTTCCAACTGTCCCAGACAGAAGAATTTCTAAGTGTTCCAGCAAAAAATATAGAAACTTTGCGCAAGCGGCTTATATTCGCCATCCCTGGCTCAGATAAGCCTTTTCCAAACATCCTGTTTGGAAATTGCTGGTTCTAAGATCGAACACTAAGAAATTCTAACCGTCAGGACAAGTCACAACTTTTTGCACCTATTTGTGCAAATTGCCAAGTTCATTTTATCTACCACCTTTTGATACCCGAATCCTATATATTTGTATTATAGCAAAAGGGCCGTTAAGTGTAAAGTTTCTTCCATCTTAGGAAAAACTTAACAATTTTTTTACACTAGCAATAGGCAAATATTCTTGTTTCCATCACAATGTCACAGTATAATAGAGACGAAAATTAATCATAAAGCAAAAGAAAAGGATGAGATATGAGAAAGAGGATAATATCAATCTTATTGGCAGTTTGTATGCTGCTGACAATGGATGGAACCAGTTTGTATGCCGCTGGCAGTTCAGAGGGACGGCAGCAGGAACAGACGGAACAGGAAACAGGGGGGGAGAATATACCAGGGCAAGACCCGCTGAACCCGGAGGTTCCTAGCGGGGATTCGGAGAGTCCAGGCGAAGATCCGGAAGATCCTGAAATTCCAGGAGGAGAACAGCCAGATCCTCAGCCTCCAGGAGGAGAACAGGAGCAGGAGGAATATACCATTTACTTTAATCTGGCAGGCGGAACAACTCCAGAAGGAGAGACCAGTGCGTCCCTGCAGGTAAAAAAGGGGGAAATACCAGACGCAGCAGCAGTTGCGGTGCCGCAGAAAAAAGGTTATTTATTTCAGGGATGGCTGGACGATGAGGGAAAATATTATAATTTTGACCAGCCAATCACAGAGAATATCGCTCTCCTTGCCGCATGGGTGCCAATTATATACCGGGTACAGTTTGATCTAAACGGCGGCATCGGTGATGAGATACCAGAACAGACGTTTACGTATGATGAAGAACAGATACTGCCCGCAGAGGCGGGGAAAAAGTCTGGGTATGTTTTTATTGGATGGAGTTTAGAGGACGTTTCAGATTATGCTCCTGGTTCCTCAGTGAAAAATCTTACAGACCAGGAAGACGCTGTTGTGGTGTTAAAAGCAATATGGGAACTTGGGACTTATATGGTCCGCTTTGACGCAAACGGCGGTACCGGAACGATGAAAGAAGAGAAATATACCTGCGGCAAGGTCAAAAGTTTGTTCAAAAACAAGTATCAAAAATCAGGGTATACTTTTGTGGGATGGAACACACGTAAAGACGGTACAGGAGAATCATACACAGATAAGCAGAAGTTTGGGCGTGATGACCAGGAAGATGGAGATACCTTCATATTGTACGCCATGTGGAAAGGAAATTCCTATACCGTGAAATATGACGGCAACGGAGCCAGCAGCGGTACAGTCGCTTTGAGCAGCCATGTGTACGGAACAGCCAGCAGCCTGAATAAGAACCGCTTTCAGCGGAAAGGGTATACTTTTGCAGGATGGAATACCCAAAAAGATGGAAAAGGCAAAAACTTTAAAGATGGCGCGCAGGTAAAAACACTTACCACGACCTTAAACGGCACCGTAGTTCTTTATGCTAAATGGACGCCGATTACCTATAATATTACATATTATCTCAGAGGAGGAAATCTGAAATCCTCAGCCAGGAAAACTTATACGGCCGCAAACAGTACGTTTGATCTGCCAGCGCCCACCAGGAGCGGTTACGATTTTGACGGCTGGTATACAGATGCAAATTTAAAGAAACGTGTAGGGCAGATAAAGGCGGGCAGTACCGGAAATAAAGTTTTTTATGCCAAATGGGTAAAGTGCACCCGCAGTCCTAAGAAGGATTCAGCAAAACTGACAGCATGCAAAGCCACAGGAACAGGAAAGATTAAGGTCAGCGCCACGATTAAGAACCGGGTGAGAAGCGACGACGACTGCTATTATCTGGTTTATGTTAATCCGATGAATAAAAAACCATACCGGATGGCAAAGAAAGTCTATAAAAAGAAAAAAATATCTTTTTCTCTGAAAACAGCAGAAAACCAGGGCTATGCAGTATCCATGTTTGGCATAGCAGTAAAAAAGAACGGAAATTATAAATTGATCAGCAGTTCGTCGTATGTTAATAATCCTGAAAAATCAGCAGGCAACAAATCAAAATATAAACTTGGCAAAACCAAAAAGGGCATACAATTTTATAGCAGTATGAATGAGATTGACGATTGCGGCGCAAAGAATAATTTCCTCAATTTGACTGTTTCCATGCTCTGCAGCAATGCAACCGTGCCTTATCAATATAATGGGAAGACTTATTACTTTAATCAGATGGATGCTTACCGTGAGATTGTGTCGGAATGCAACAAGAAAGGGATCAATGTTACCATGCAGATTATGCTGGACTGGACTGCAGGGCACACGGATTTGATTCACCCCAACGCCCGGGTGGCCGGGGCTGCGCCTTACTATTCATGGAACGTTTACACCAGCTCTGCGAGAGAGAAGATGGAAGCCATTTTCAGTTATCTCGGCAATATATTTGGCAAGAAAAACTGCTATGTGTCAAACTGGGTTTTGGGCAATGAAGTAAACAATCCTAAAGCCTGGAATTATAAAGGAGGAATGACAGAACATGCATATTTCAGGACTTATACGGTTGCATTCCGCAGTCTGTATTATGCAGTCAGAAGCCAGTACTCCAATGCACGTGTTTTTATCTGTACCGATAATTTCTGGAATACATCAGTAGCAGGCGGTTACAGTGCGAAGCATGTCATTACTTCTTTCAATTGGCATTTGAAGCGTGTTCAGAAAGGCCTGAAATGGAATCTTGCGTACCATGCTTATTCCAGTCCGCTGACGTATACTAATTTCTGGCAGGGATTTGGGGTAACAGATGACGAACATTCGCCCTATGTTACCATGAAAAACCTCAGTGTTTTGACGAACTATATTAAAAGAAACTATGGTTCCTCTGTGCGGGTTATCCTGTCAGAGCAGGGGTATTCATCCTCCTGGGGGCAGGCGAACCAGGCGGCAGCTATTGCCTACAGTTATTATATTGCGGCATGCAATCCAATGGTGGACGCCTTTATTATCCGGAGCTATTACGATCATCCAGTGGAAGTTGCACAGGGACTGCGTATGGGCATCAAAGGGAAAGAGTCTTTCACGGTGTTTAAATATATGGACACTACAAAATTTGAGAAATATACCAAGCGTTATCTGAAGGTGATTGGAGGAAAATCGTGGAAAAAACTTGTCCCAGGATATAAGAAAAGCAGGATTTATAAAATGTATAGGCGGTAATCTGACTTTGGCAAGGGGATAAAAAGGATAGGCGTAAATGGGCTGCTGCTTTATTAGGCGGCAGTCCATTTTATAATTAATCTGGCAAAAGTGGATAAATTTGCAATTACTGTGAGAAAATGCTATAATAGAGCAAATTTAGACTGTTTAGTAGGAGAAAGATTATGATACAGCTTGCAGCATGTCTGCTGATGATGATACTTTTGGCAATAGAATGGGGAATATATGGAATTGGAACCCAGAAGATATTCCGTTTGAAAATGTCGGCCTGTGAAACAGAGATTTTGGGCTTTTTTATCTATTTTGGATTATTTCAGATGGCAGCGCTGCCGCTGATCTTATTACAGAGGCCTTTTCATGAACTGGTCTGGCTTTGGATTGGCATTGCCGTTGCAATGAATCTGTTTGTGCTGGCCACATCATGGAGAAAACTGGCAGCTTTTGTGGGGAATATGTTTGCTGGGCTGTGGAGAGTGAAGGGAATTCTTCTGGCAGCGGTGGTTTTGCTTGTGCTTTTTGCCTGCTGGTTTCAGGGAACCCAGCAGTATATGGGATGGGACACTACAGATTATATTGGAACAGTAAATACTACCGTATATACAGATACCATGTATGTCTATGAAGGAAATTCCGGTGTAATGGCAAAAGTTCTGAATCTGAGGTATGCCATGTCAGCATTTTACATGCATTCCGCATTTTTATGCAGGCTCACAGCCGTGGGCGGCATAATGGTTCAGAAATATGTGCTGGGAACAGTCTGTATTCTGATGCATGGACTGATTCTCTTTACAATGGGAAAACGTTTGTTTTCAGGTGATGAAAAAAAAGCGCTTTTTATGACGGGGCTGGTGTTTCTGATGCACTTTGGGTTTCAGACCATGTACAGCAGCTCAGATTTTCTGCTGATTCGGGCATATGAAGCAAAGGGATTCTGCGCAAATGTGGTGATACCGGCAATGTTTTATGCCGTACTCTGTTTTTGGGAGGAACAGGAGAAGAGAGAGCATTGGGCGCTGATGGCTGCTGTTTCTTTTGCAAGCGTGCCGATATCTATGTCTTCTCTCGTGATCGTGCCGGCGCTGATGGTGATTGCAGTGCTTGCACAGTGGTTTAACAGGAGGTCCTGGAAGACTTTGTTGCGTTGCTTTTGCTGTGCTTTGCCGAATGGAGTTTATTTGATAATTTATTTTCTGTATTCACAGGGATTTCGAATTATGATCAAATAAGGAGAAACAGGAAAGGAAAATAACGAGGAATTGCTATGTATGGTGTGGAGAATTTAATGCAGACCTTCCAGGCTTATGCCGGGACAACCATGTTTTTGTCTGCTTTTTGGGTTTGCGTAATATATGTATTCTGCTATGGAAAAGAGAGCGGGCGTAAACGTCTTTTGTTTGTTTTCATATTGAGCCTTTTGTTTGTTTTTAATGACCTGTCCATGAAAGTGATGGGGAAGATTACAGATCAATCTACTTATTACCGATTTATCTGGGCCATTCCAATTCTGCCCCTGATCGCCTGGACTGGAACGAAAGTAGTAATGGAACGGGAAAAACGATGGGAAAAGGCAGTGGTGTTAGGATTGATATTTATTCTTTTCTGGGGTGGGAAAAGCAGTTTTCTTACAGAAGGCAGCATACGCATTCCGGAAAATCCTTATAATCTCTCCAATGATGTGATACAGGTCTGTGAAATTATTGAAAAAGATAAAAAAAAGGAATCGCCGGTGGTAATCTTTGATTATGAGTGCCAGCTTGCAGCAAGGCTTTATGACCCCTCTCTGGTGTGGGGAATCAGCCGTGGAGCATATCAGTTCCATAATAATATGGAAGGCTATGAAAATGCTGGAAAGTATAAGACGGAAAAGGTTTTAATTCATGCTGTAAACTACGGTGCAAAGGATGAACCTCAAAGGCTGGCAAAGGCGTTGAAGAAGAAAAAGGTGGACTACATTGTCACCCCCATTGCGTATGAGATGGGTGATTATCTGAATGAGGCTGGTTACAGGCTGGTTGAGAACTCAGAATTGAGAAGCGTGTATGTCCGAAAGGAATAAACAGAATTTCTGCGGACAGTTTTTAGAATAGAAATAGAAAGAGTATATTAAGTCGGAGGTTGATCCATGAAAGGAATTATTTTAGCCGGAGGTTCCGGAACAAGACTGTACCCATTAACCAAAGCGATATCCAAGCAGATTATGCCTGTGTATGATAAGCCTATGATTTATTATCCCCTGTCTACTCTTATGCTGGCAGGGATTCGGGAGGTATTGATTATCTCCACACCCAGGGATCTTCCGGTGTTTGAACAGCTCTTAGGCGATGGAAGCCAGCTCGGCATGAAGTTTGCCTATGAGGTGCAGGAAGAACCCAGAGGACTTGCCGATGCCTTTATTATCGGAGCAGAATTCATTGGCAAAGATGCAGTGGCGCTGGTGCTGGGAGATAACATTTTCTATGGACAGAGCTTCTCCAAGGTGCTGCGGACAGCCGCAGAGCGTACAGAGAGCCAGCCGGGGGCGACTATTTTCGGTTATTATGTCAGAGATCCCAGAGAGTACGGCGTGGTGGAATTTGACCGGCAGGGCACGGCTATTTCCATTGAGGAGAAGCCGGAGCATCCAAAATCTAACTATGCAGTTCCGGGATTGTATTTCTACGATAACGATGTCGTGGAAATTGCCAGGAATGTAAAACCCTCAGCGCGGGGAGAGATAGAAATTACCAGTGTCAACAATGAGTATTTAAAACGGGGCAGTCTGAAGGTGGAAACGCTCGGCAGAGGTTTTGCGTGGCTGGACACTGGCAGCCATGATATGCTTCTGGCGGCAGCGGATTTTGTGTCAGCTTTCCAGAAACGCCAGGGACTTTACATTTCATGCATTGAGGAGATTGCTTACAAACGGGAATTTATTGATAAAGAACAGTTAAAGAGGCTGGCAGAGCCGCTGATGAAGACAGAATATGGACAGTATTTGATGGAAATTGCGGAAGGATTGTAGAAAAAGAGTGATCCGGATTACAAAGGAGCAGGACGCAGGAGGTTAAGCGAAAATGGGAAAGATTAAAGTGACAGATGATTGTAATGGGATTAAAGGCCTTAGGGTGATTGAGCCGGCAGTGTTCGGTGATGCCAGGGGATATTTTATGGAAACTTATAATTATAATGATTTTAAAGAAGCTGGCATTGACTGTAAGTTTGTACAGGATAATCAGTCGGCATCTAAGAAAGGTGTGCTTCGCGGACTGCATTTTCAGATTAACTATCCGCAGGATAAGCTGGTGCGTGTAGTGAATGGAGAGGTCTTTGACGTTGCTGTCGATCTGCGGGAGGGTTCCGAGACTTTTGGAAAATGGTTTGGTGTTACTTTGTCAGCGGAAAATAAAAAGCAGTTTTACATCCCCAAAGGGTTCGCGCATGGATTTGTGGTACTGTCTGATTTTGCAGAGTTCTGCTATAAGGTGACAGATTTTTATCATCCCAATGATGAGGGCGGACTGTTATGGAAGGATGAAGAGATCGGCGTGGAATGGCCTATGCCGGAAGGAATGACAGAAGAAGACCTGATTATGTCTGAGAAAGATAAAGTCTGGGGAGGCCTCCAGGAGTATCTGGACAGCCGAAAATAGTGGGGAATAAAGGAGGGACGTCTGTGAAAAAGCGTATTTTAACATTTTTACTGACAGGAGCTGTACTCTTATCGGGGCTTCCTGTAGATGCTGTCCTGGCGGATTCTGTTCAGAGCATGGTTTCAGCAGAGGAAGGGACAGAACAGGCTAATCAGCCTGAAGATCAGAGATATCCGCTGGGCGGATGCCTGGAACCAGAAGCCATAAAGATTTCAGCAGAGGAGGCTTCAGAGACTGTATTTGCAGAGGAGAAGGAGCGTGGGCTGGCATCCGGGTCAGAAACTTATGGTTCTCAGCAATATAGTACCTATTGGGATATGTATTCTTCCAATTATATTTATAACCAGTTGAACGACAAGGAACGGAAATTCTGGGACGCTCTGGATAATTTGTGCAGCAGATATCTGACGACTGCCCAGAATGCCACATTGATGCGGTATAGTAATGGTAGTTCCAATGTGCTGGGAGAGATTATAAATGGAGAGATGGGTGTGCCTGCCTATCAGGCGAGAAGCCTGTTTGTTATATTTTCTTATGCTAATCCTCAATATTATTTTCTGAATAACAGTTATGTATATGGAGAAAAGTTAATATCTGGAAAATACAAGGATGTCTTCTATCCTGGAATATATGACCAGTTTGCCAGAGGCAGTGTGAGGAGCATGGCGACAGCCGAATTTAAGGCACAGATTGATTTTATGAGAGACCAGGTTTTGCAGGGGGCAAATGATCTGGAGAAGGCAAGAATTGCGCATGACCTGATTGTTAAGAAGATTATGTATGATCCGGGATTTGATATGCTGCCTGAATTGTCACAGCCTTATACGCCCTACCATCAGAGTGCGTACAGCGTGTTCTGTGACAACTATACAGTATGCGCAGGTTATACAAAAGCCTTTGAGATTCTTATGAACAGTGTGGAAATTGATACGATGGGAATTACCAGTACAAGTCATGCCTGGAACCTGATCCGTCTCAACGATTCCTGGTACTGTATGGATTTAACCTGGGATGATATGGATGGAAGAGAAGGACTGGCTACACAGTACAGCTTCTTTGGAGTCAGTGAAGCCAGACTTACCGGGGAACTGGAACAGCAGAAGTCTCATCAGAAAGAAGCTATGTATACCGGAATGACGCCAAAATGCACAAAGGATCTCGGTTCAACCAGGGAACAAGTGGGAACGGCCTATGTACCTGCTCAGAGAGCAGCGGCTCCGTCTATTAATCAGAAGAAAAATGCAAAAGATATCTCTGTGACTTTGCAGTCGGCCACACCTGGGGCTGAAATTTATTATACGTTAGATGGAAAAGAACCGTCTTCTTCGTTTACCAGAAGCTTCCGTTACAGGGGAGCTTTCAAGGTAACCGCCAATGTGACCGTAAAGGCGGTTGCAGTACAGGATGGAATGTGGGACAGTCCTGTTGCTGAGACGGAAGTGAAAGGACAGATGTATACCGTCAAATTTGATACCAAAGGCGGGAAGAAAATTTCTTCACAGAAAGTATGGCCGGGAGGAACGGTAAAAAAACCAGCCAACCCCAAACGGGAAAAATACACGTTTGCAGGCTGGTATAAAGACAGCAAATGTAAAAGCAAATGGAATTTTAACAGTAAAATTGAAAAACAGACCACCATCTATGCCAAGTGGGATAAGGTGAAGGTGGCGAAGACCTCCATTCGCAAGCTGAAAAATACTTCTGGAGGGAAGATGACGGTTGCTTTTAAGAAGGTAAGCAAGGCAAAAGGCTATCAGATTCGCTATTCTACCAAAGCCAATATGAAGGCAGCGAAGAAAAAAGAGGTGAAAAGCACCAGCAAAGTGATCAGCGGCCTGAAAAAAGGCGTTACTTATTATGTACAGATAAGGGCTTACCAGAAGGATTCTGCTGGAAAGAAGATTTATGGAAGCTGGAGCGGGACCAAATCAGTTACCATTCGAAAATAATCAAAGGAAGTCGGAACACATATGAATGCAAAATCACCCAATATCATTGTAGAAGTGATGGAGAACCGCAAGCTGGTGGGAAGCCTGGCGAAGAATGACTTTAAAACCAAGTTTGCAGGTTCCTATCTGGGCACCATCTGGGCATTTGTGCAGCCAGTTATTACGGTCTTTATCTACTGGTTTGTCTTTGAAAAGGCCATAGGAGCGACGGCCCGCATCCGCGGAGAACTGCCGCTGCCCTATATATTGTGGCTGGTAGCGGGAATTGTGCCCTGGTTTTTCTTTTCCGATTGTATCAGTGCAGGAACGGCTGTGCTGACGGAGTATCATTATCTGGTGAAGAAAGTGGTGTTCAACATCGACATTCTGCCAGTGGTAAAAGTGTTTTCTTCTATTTTTGTACATGTGTTTTTTGTAGTGTTTATGTTGATGCTGTTTGTGTTTTACGGATATATGCCGGATCTGTACGTGCTGCAGGTCATCTATTACAGTCTGGGTGTTCTGCTTCTCGCACTGGGAATGAGCTATCTGACCAGCGCAGTATCGGTATTTTTCCCCGATATGCGGCAGATTGTTAACATCGCACTGCAGATTGGCATATGGGCGACCCCTATTATGTGGAATATTGACGATATGAAACAGAAGATTCCAGACGCAGTGATGGTAATATTAAAACTGAATCCTCTGTACTATATTGTGCAGGGATACCGGGAGGCATTGATTGACAAACGGTGGTTTTTTGAACATCCTGGTATGACACTGTACTTCTGGTGCTTTACGGCAGCAGTATGTATTCTGGGAACGACAGTATTCAAGCGGCTGAAAGTACATTTTGCAGATGTGCTGTAGAAAGGAAATGTATGGGACAGACAGCAATCAAGATCAGACAGGTCAGTAAAATATATAAATTGTATGACACCCCTGCTGCGCGGCTTAAGGATGCGCTGGGGCTTTCCAGGAAGAAAAATTTCCGGGAACATCCGGCGCTGAACGAGATAAATCTGGATATTCAAAAAGGAGAAACGGTAGGAATTATCGGAACCAATGGTTCCGGTAAATCTACGCTGCTCAAAATTATTACGGGCGTGATCCAGCAGACCAGCGGAGAAGTGGAAGTAAATGGAAGAATTTCCGCCCTTTTAGAGTTGGGCGCTGGTTTTAATATGGAATATACTGGGATTGAGAATGTATATCTGCAGGGTACGATGATGGGTTTTTCCAGAGAGGAAATCAGCAGCAGGATGGATGCAATTCTGGAATTTGCAGATATCGGGACATTTGTAAATCAGCCGGTAAAAACTTATTCCAGCGGTATGTTTGTACGTCTGGCTTTTGCAGTGGCAATCAATATTGAACCGGAGATTCTGATTGTGGACGAGGCATTGTCAGTGGGAGATGTGTTTTTTCAGGCAAAGTGTTACCGCAAATTTGAGGAGTTTAAGGAGCTGGGCAAGACGATACTTTTTGTGAGCCATGATCTCAGCAGCATTACCAAATATTGCGACCGTGCCATTTTGCTCAATAAGGGCGAAAAGGTGATGGAAGGCACGCCAAAGGAAGCGGTGGACCGGTTCAAAATGGCGCTGGTGAAGCAGGAAGAGGCGCAGCGCAGAGAAAACACATCGCTCTGGAATCCTGCGGACGCCAAAGGCAAATGGAGAGACAGCCTGAGTGTAAATCCAGAGACATTGGAGTATGGAGACAAAAAGGCAGAGATCCTTGATTTTGCCATTGTGGACAAGACAGGAAAGATAACCAATGTGATTGAAAAAGGAGAGGCATGTACCATTAAGATGAAAGTATTATTTCATCAGGATGTGGCAGAGCCGATTTTTGCTTTTACCCTGAAAAATCTTATGGGCATTGAACTGACAGGCACAAATACCATGCTGGAGAAGCAGATGACAGCTCCGAAGAAGAAAGGAGATATGCAGGTGGTAAGTTTTACGCAGAAAATGCTTCTTCAGGGAGGAGAATATTTGTTATCCTTAGGATGTACCGGATATGATCAGGAAGAATTTAAGGTACACCACAGACTGTATGACGTGTGCAGCCTGGGTGTGATTTCAGAAAAAAATACAGTGGGCTATTTTGACATGGAGTCCACTGTCGGACTGGAGTAAAACAGAGGGACAGAAAATATGCTGGAAAAATTTAATGTAGTTAGAGTCAGATTTCACATAGAGGAAAAACAGATCTTGGTGATACAGGGATGGAAGTACGAGATGGAGACCGGGGACAAGCTCACGGTCACACTGGATGGCAGAGAACTTCCCTGGAACATGAAAAAATATGACGGCATGGAAGTACGCCAGCGTTATATGATATATGACCTGGGCATTGAAGAGGAATATTTTCTGTATGTGGCGCTGCCGGAGAACTTTGACCATTGCCAGGAATTAACTGTGAGCGCCGCAGGTCAGCCAGTCTTCCAGAAAAAGGTGTCTGCCCTGTTAAAACAGCAGCAGGAATTGGACCTGTTTGTGGAACAGACTGTACTGGAGAAAGGAACATGTTATATCAAAGGATGGGCGGCATCCATTGCTTCTGTGACAGTGAGGGCTTTTGGACCTGGCGGCAGAGAACTGCCTGCTGAGACTTCCTGGCATGAACGCAGAGACGTGGTGCAGGTCTATCGGGAGACGGACAGCTTAAAAGACGCAGGATTTGAGATTACTCTGCCGCATCATGGGTTGGCCCAGGTGTGGCTGGAATTTTCCAATGGAAGCCGCAGGAGCAGGGTGAAAGTACCTGTTATGACTACATTTCTCTTTGAAAATGTTATGGGAAGCAGTTATCTCGGCAAAGGGATGAGGTTTTTACAGCGTCATGGAATGAAAGAATTTTGCACCCGTACCATGCAGGTGCTGATGCAGAAATCAGCGCCCCAGGGAGATTATGAGAAATACCGGCGTGCTGTGATGCCCACAGAAGAAGAGCTTTTCAGACAGCGGCGGGAAAACTGGCGGGAAAAGCCATTGTTTTCTATTGTGGTGCCTTTGTACAAGACCCCGGAGAAGTATCTGCAGCAGTTAATAGATTCCATTCAGTCGCAGACGTATGAGAACTGGGAGCTTTGTCTGTCAGATGGCAGTGGCGCTCCTTCACCGCTGGAATCTTATCTGGGTAAACTGGAGCAGAGGGAGAAGAGAGTAAAAGTGATCCGGCATGAGACTCCTCTGAAAATCTCTGATAACACCAATGCAGCAATCCAGAGAGCGTCTGGAGATTACATTGTGTTTGCAGACCATGATGATTTGCTGACAGAGGACGCTTTATATGAATGTGCGCTTGCATTGCAAAAGCATCCGCAGACGGAATTGATTTATTCGGACGAAGACAAGATTTCCATGAACGGGAAACGGTATTTTGAACCACATTTTAAATCTGATTACAATCCGGATCTTCTGTGCAGCATGAATTATTTCTGCCATTTGGTGGTGGTGAAGCGGACGCTGCTTGAAAAAACGGGACTGTTAGACGCAGCGTTTGACGGAGCGCAGGATTATGACTTTGTTCTGCGGTGTACAGAGCATACCAGAAATATTCATCATATTCCCAAGGTGCTGTATCATTGGCGGGCACATGAGAATTCTACGGCAGAAAATCCTGAGAGCAAACGGTATGCTTTTGAGGCGGGAAAACGAGCTATAGAGGCGCACTATGCCAGAAGAAATCTTCCGGCTAAGGTTGAGATGGGAGAATATCCGGGGCTTTACCGGACGGTCTGGCAATGGCAGGAACAGCCGTTGATTTCTATTTTGATACCGAATAAGGATCATACAGAAGATTTACAAAAGTGCATTCAATCTATAGAGAAGTATTCCACATACCGCAATTATGAATATATTATCATTGAAAATAACAGTGAATTGCCGGAAACCTTTGCATATTATAAGAAGCTGGAAGAGGAAAATGAGAAGGCGCATGTTGTCTGCTGGGAGGGTGGATTTAACTTTTCCGCCATCAATAATTTTGGTGCAGAGTATGCAAACGGAGAGTATCTCTTATTTTTAAATAATGACACGGAGATGATAAATCCCGACTGCCTGTGGCAGCTTCTGGGTTACTGTATGCGGGAAGACGTGGGTGTTGTGGGTGCAAGGCTCTATTATGAAGACAATACCATTCAGCATGCAGGAGTGGTGATTGGCTTCGGTGGGATTGCAGGACATACTTTTATCGGTTTTGACCGTCAGGCTAACGGCTATTTTTCCAGGATTATCTGTGCACAGGATTACAGTGCGGTCACGGCGGCCTGCATGATGACGAAGAAGTCTGTATTTTTGCAGGCAGGAGGAATGACAGAGGAACTGGTGGTAGCGTTTAATGATATCGACTATTGCATGAAAGTACAGGAACTGGGGAAACTGGTGGTTTATAACCCTTACGCCCAGCTCTATCATTATGAATCAAAATCCAGAGGTCTGGAGGACTCTCCAGAGAAGCAGGAGCGTTATTACAAAGAAATGAAGTATTTTGTAACGAAATGGAAAGAATATATGGATCAGGGAGATCCCTATTATAATCCGAATCTTACCTTGTCAAAAGCAGATTTTTCACTGAAACAGGTGTAAGCCTCTTCGGGAAAGGCGGAAATTGCTATGGAAAAAATTGGAAATGTTGTTCTGGATGATACCCATTATCCAGGAGAAGATCTCTACAGTGACGGTGCAGTGGAGGATCATATTTTAGAGCTGGTGCAGACGTATCCGCAGGAGGAATATCCCCAGGTGATTGCCAGAGAACAGGATTGGGCAGTGATGTATCATCTCGCCCATGAACGTGAAAATATCTTAAGCTGGTATCCCTTTACACCAGGAGCAAAGGTACTGGAAGTAGGTTCTGGGTGCGGAGCAGTTACCGGGGCCGTAGCGAAAGCAGCAGGAGAAGTTACCTGTATAGACCTTTCTAAGAAGCGAAGTATGGTAAATGCGGTGCGGCATAAGGACAGCGGCAATATTAAAATCCGCCTGGGGAATTTCCAGGACGTAGAACGGGATCTGGAGGAAGATTTTGACTATGCCACTCTGATTGGCGTATTCGAGTATGGCAGAGGCTATATTGGCGGAAAAAAGCCATATCATGATTTCCTGACTACGGTTATGAAACATGTACGGCCAGGCGGAAAATTGCTGCTTGCGATTGAAAATAAATTTGGATTAAAGTATTGGGCGGGCTGCCGGGAAGACCATGCAGGTACGTTTTTTGAAGGACTGGAAGGGTATCCTGCTGCAGAATTTGTGCGTACGTTTACCAGGCCGGAGCTGATTCGGATTATGGAGGAATGCGGCTATACAGATTATAAATTTTATTATCCCTATCCGGATTATAAGCTTCCCAGAGTGATTTATTCAGATGCATATCTGCCCCGCTTAGGAGAACTGAATCAAAATATCTGTAACTTTGACAGGGACCGTCTGGTGTTGATGGATGAGGGCAGAGTATACGACCAGATTGTCACAGATGGATTATTCCCCTTGTATGCAAATTCTTTCTTTGTGGAAATAACCAGGCCTTTCCATGACAGCGTCTCTGCTGCCAGTAGAGAGGATTGTCCTGTTTATACAAAATATTCCAGCGGCAGGGCAGAGGAATTTTCCATTCAAACCCGGATTGTACAGGACATGAGTGGGAAGAATATTTTATATAAGAAGGCAGAGTTTCCAAAAGGACAGGCGCACATGGCGCATATGGCAGAGGCGGGAGAAAGACTGCGTTTGCTCTGGCAGGAGAAAGGAATGCTCTGTGTAAATGAATGTCAGCTCAAAGAGGACAGAGTGGAATTTGAATACCTGCAGGGATATACTGTGGAAGGGTATTTAGACAGTCTGCTGGAGCAGAATAAATTTGAGGAAGCGGCAAGGGAACTTAAGAAGGCAGTGGAGAGAATCAGAGACAGCGCTCCTTTGGAAATTTTTCATATGACGCCGGAGTTTCAGCAGGTATTTGGTTCGCCGGAGTTCTCAGAGGAAGAACAGGCGGTTTCAGTGGCAGATATCGACCTGATATTCTCTAATCTTCTTTGCACAAAGGACGGGCGCTGGCACGTACTGGACTATGAATGGACGTTTTTCTTTCCGGTACCAGTTAAGTTTATTTTATACCGTGTGCTCCACTATTATCTGGAAGGAGCCTCTTTGCGCAGAGTGTTGAAAGAAACATTTGATTTTTACCAGGAATTTCAAATCACTTCCGGCCAGCAGGAAATTTTTCAGCAGATGGAACAGCACTTTCAGAGGTATATCGCTAAGGGAAGCGTTTCGCCTGCAGTCCTGTATCATACCATGGGAAAAAAGGCGCTTCCGCTGCAAGAGATCCTGAAGGAGACAGACAGGAGAAGGGTTCAGGTATATCTGGACCAGGGACAGGGTTTTTCAGAAGAACAGTCGTATTTTATTGAAACAGGCTGTGAGGAAGTATTGAACTATACTGTCTGCATTCCTGAACAGACAGTGGGAGTTTGGATTGATCCAGCGCTAAGCGCCTGTATTTTAAAGGAAGTAAAGCTTTCCTGGCGGGGGAAAAATACATCAGTGAAGTATCACACCACAGGGTTCGAACTGGAAAAAAATTGTTATCTATTTGACAATTCCGACCCAAAGATTATAATAGAAGAAATCCCACAGGGCAGATGCCAGGTGGAAGTCTCTTACCGGATCAGTATTCTGGAAGAAGAGACAGCAGTGCTTCTTATGGATAAGATGAATACCAGGGGACGGGTGAAAAAGAAAATCCGGGGACTGGTAAAAGGATAGAATTATGAGAAGAAGAGAACAGTACAAGCATTTATTGAATCTGACAGCCAATTATATCATGCTGGCATGTGAGGCGTTGTTGTTTGCCTATGTCTGGTATGAGATTTATTATCCTATGCTGTCAAAGGCACATCGTTTCTGGAATCGGGGAAACTGGGCTGTGATCGGCATGTATACATTGATCATGTATTTTTTTACAAGGACATTTGGGGGTTATCGTATTGGGTATCTGCGTATTACAGATATCTGTCTCTCACAGATCCTTGCCATTTTATGTGCCAATGTAATTGGATATTTTCAGGTCTGCCTGATTGCCAATGACTATATGCCGGTGACACCCATGCTGATTTTGACAGGATTGGATGTTCTGGTGATACTGCCAGGGGTCTATCTGGTGAGAGTGATCTATACCAGACTCTACCCTCCCAGGAAAATGATTGTCATTTATGGGAAACATTCACCGGACGACCTGATCAATAAAATCAATTCCCGCAAGGACAAGTATAATGTCTGCGCAACTGCCAGTGTTTATATGGGGTATAAGGCATTATATCAGAAAATTCTGGAATATGAGGCGGTGGTGCTCTGTGACCTGCCGACGAAGATGCGCAATCCAATTTTAAAATTTTGTTTCGACCAGGGAAAGCGCACCTATATCACGCCTAAAATTTCAGATATTATTCTCACTGGCACAGAGAGTATTCATCTGTTTGATTCGCCGCTGATGCTGTCAAGAAACCGGGGACTTACCATTGAACAGCGGTTTGTAAAGCGGACTATGGACATTGTATTTTCACTCATTGCCATTGTAATCTCTTCTCCAGTCCTCTTTTTAATTGCGGCAGGCATCAAATTGTATGACAGGGGTCCGGTCTTCTATACACAGGAGCGGCTCACCAGGGACGGGGAGATTTTCAGAATCATCAAATTCCGAAGCATGCGCATGGATTCCGAAAAGGAAGGGGCGCAGTTGGCACGGAAGGATGATGACCGCATTACCCCTATTGGGCGGATTATCAGAAGGACGCATTTTGACGAGCTTCCACAGATTTTTAATATTTTGAAAGGAGAGATGTCCTTTGTGGGGCCAAGGCCGGAACGGGAAATAATTGCCAGTGAATATGAGAGAATTATTCCGGAATTCAGTTTCCGCCTGAAAGTAAAGGCCGGATTAACCGGATATGCTCAGGTTTATGGAAAATACAATACGACGCCTTATGATAAACTGAAATTGGATCTGACGTATATTGAGACCTACTCTTTTTGGCTGGATCTCAAATTGATGCTGATGACCTTTAAAATTATATTCCAGAAAGAAAACACAGAAGGAATTGACAGAGGACAAGTGACAGCCGTGAAGAAATAGTTTGGAGGAATTTATGCAGAAGGAAGTGCAGGTGTCGGTGGTTATGCCGGCATATAATGCAGAAGAATATATTGCTGACGCCATTGAATCGGTACTTTCCCAGGACGTTTTACTGGAACTTCTGATTATCGATGACTGTTCCACAGACCATACAGCAGAAATTGCAGGCAGATATGCAGACGGAGAGAAGGTCATTCTCTTGCGCAATGAAAGGAACCGCGGAGTGGCAGAGAGCCGCAACAGAGGCATTCGCCGCGCGTCAGGAAGATATGTGGCATTTTTAGATGCAGACGACTGGTGGGCTCAGGGGAAGCTTACGGCACAGTGCAGGGTGTTGGAAGAGACGGACCGGGCACTTTGCTGTACCGGAAGGGAGCTGATGAACCCAGACGGGACAAGCCAGGATAAAATCATTGAAGTACCAGCAGAGATTACCTATTCCATGCTGCTTAAAACGAACAGCATTCCCTGTTCTTCGGTGGTAATGAGAACGGAAGCAGCAAAAGAATTTTACATGTGTCATGATGAACTTCACGAAGATTATATTCTCTGGCTGCGGGTGCTGAAAAAATATGGCGCGGCGTGCGGGCTGAATGAGCCGCTGTTAAAATCCAGGATGAGCCGGGGGGGCAAATCCAGAAATAAGCTGAAATCCGCAAAAATGCAGTTTGGCGTGTACCGTTATCTGGGATTTGGAGTGTTTCGGTCCTGTTACTATTTCCTCATGTATGTGTTTCATGGGGTTCGAAAATATATGTAGATGGAAAGGTGGAGAATGATTATGAAGGAGAGAGTGAAGAATTTTTTCCGTTACCGATATCTTTTATGGGAGCTGGTAAAAAAAGGCATAAAGCTGAAATACAGAAGGTCCTATCTGGGGATTTTATGGTCTTTGCTGGAGCCGCTGCTGACGATGATCGTACTGACTGTCATTTTTGGTACATTACTTGGAAATAATGAGAAGACATTTGCGGTATATGTATTGTCCGGACGGCTGCTGTATTCCTTTTTTTCGCAGGCTACGACGACAGCCCTGCGGTCAGTGCGGGGAAATTCAGCCATGATTAAGAAAGTGTACGTGCCGAAATATCTCTATCCTTTGTCTGGCATATTATTTAACTATGTGATATTTTTGCTTTCCCTGGTAGTTCTGGCAGTGGTATCTTTGGTACTTGGCGTATATCCGACCATGTATACCCTTCAGTCTGTAATTTCTTTGACGCTGCTACTGCTGTTTTCTTTTGGCGTAGGAATGATACTGGCAACAGTAGGAGTATTTTTCCGGGATATGGAATATCTCTGGAGTGTGGTGCTGATGCTGGTTATGTATACGTGTGCCATTTTCTATTATCCAGACCGTCTGCTTGCCAGCGGAAAAGGCTGGCTGCTGAAAATGAACCCCTTGTATTGTATCATTGCATGTTTCAGAGATAATTTATTTGGAAATCCTATGAATATGAAAATGCTGCTGTATGCGGGAGCCAGCAGCCTTGTGGTTGTGGTATTCGGCGTGTGGCTCTTCTACAAAAAACAGGACGAATTTATTCTGCACATATAAGGAGAAAATGCCATGGGGAAAGAAATTATAAAAGTAGATCATGTAAGCATGAAATTTAATCTTAGCCAGGAAAAAGTTGACAGTATTAAGGAATACGTGATTAAATTTCTGAAAAGAGAAATTAAATATGATGAATTCTGGGCGTTAAAAGACATCAATTTTTCCATGAAAAAGGGAGAACGCCTGGGTATTCTGGGTCTTAACGGAGCAGGAAAGAGCACGCTGCTGAAAGTGATTGCAGGAGTTTTCAAACCCACGGAAGGAAAAGTTACCCGCCACGGCGTGCTGGCGCCGATGCTGGAGCTGGGCGCCGGTTTCGATATGCAGTATACGGGGGCAGAAAACATTTACCTGTATGGTTCTGTCCTTGGCTACAGCAAAGCATTTATTGATGAGAGATACGATGAAATCTTAGAGTTCTCAGAATTGAAGAAGTTTATTGACGTGCCTTTGAAAAATTATTCTTCTGGTATGAGGGCAAGGCTGGGATTTTCAATAGCCACAGTGGTGGAACCGGATATTCTGATCTTGGATGAGGTGCTTTCTGTAGGGGATGCCAAATTCCGCAAAAAAAGTGAAAAAAAAGTAATGGATATGTTTGATAAGGGAGTAACAGTATTGTTCGTATCTCATTCGCTGGAGCAGGTGGAACGTCTCTGCAATAAGGCAATGATATTGGAACATGGCAGTATGCTGGAATATGGGGATATCGGCAAAGTTGCCGATACCTATAGAAAAATTATTGAGTAGAGAGAAACGGTTATGGAACAGACTTTTTTGGAAAAGCTAAAGAGAGTAAAGGCGGGAGATATTTTCCATATCTTTAAATTTCTCATTGCCTGGATTCTGCATTGGTTTTTAAAAGGCAGGCACAGAGACCTGTGGCTGATCTGTGATACAGAGAATGAGGCCAGAGATAACGGGTACTGGCTTTTTAAATATGTCTGTGAAAATCATCCTCACCAGGAGGCGGTGTATGCCATAAACTGTCATTCACCGGATTTTGCAAGAGTATCGTCACTGGGAAAGACAGTTCACTACGGCAGCTTGAAACACTGGGTCTATTACCTTCTAGCAAGCAAAAATATCAGTTCCCAGAAAATGGGAAAGCCGAATGCGGCAATCTGTTATGTACTGGAGGTATATGGGATTTTAAGGAATGTAAGGGTGTTTCTCCAGCATGGCATTATAACGGCAGACCTGACATTTCTGTATTATCCCCATACGAAAATGAGATTGTTTGTCTGCAGTACCCAGAAAGAGTGGAAATACGTCAATGATCACTATGGTTATCCTGACGGCTGGGTACAGAAGCTTGGGCTTTGCCGCTTTGACCAGCTCCATGATTTTCAGGTAAATAAGAAACAGCTTCTTTTGATGCCTACCTGGAGAATGTATATAAGGAATGAAATTCATAGTTCAGATCCAGAACAGGAACTGGAGAAATTTAAGGAGACAGAGTACTTTCGGTATTGGAATCAGCTGCTGAACCATGAGGAACTGCTGAGGCTTATGGAAGAAAAAGATCTGCAGATCATTTTTTATCCCCATCGGGAAATGCATCGTTTTCTGGGAGCATTCCAAATAGAGCATCCTGGTATTACCGTTGCATCCTGGCCAGAATTTGACGTACAGGAATTATTGAAAACATCAGCATGCCTGGTTACCGATTTTTCCAGTGTTGCTATGGACTTTGCCTATATGAAAAAACCATTGGTATATTATCATTTCGATACCAGGAAATTCAGGGAGAGCCATCACGGAATCGGAGATTTTGATTTTGAGAAGGAAGGTTTTGGACCGGTGTGTACGCAGGCAGATGCGGTGGTGGAGAAAATTACAGAACTGGCAGAACAAGGGTTTCAGAATGGAGAAACTTATTTGAAGCGCCATGCCGCTTATTTTGATTTATGGGATAAGGAAAACTGCAGGCGCAATTACGAAGCCATAAAGAGTATAACCTAGCGGAGAACATGATATGTCGGAAGATGCGAGAGAGATAAAGGTAAAGACAAAAAAATTTTCCCTGAAAAAGGGAAAACTGCGGATTTGTTTTTCAGTTTCAGATCCCGGGGTGAAAATAAGAGAATTGTTTTTAAAAAAACGCAACGCGTTGGAAGAAGTACAGATTCCATTTATCCTGGCTTGTACAGCGCAAGGATATGATGCTTCTATGGATCTGGAACAAAGGGAATTTGAATATGCTTTTTGGGATATTGTAGCTCTGGCAGATACGGGGCAAGAGACGTATCAGGCGATCTTGGGAGGGCAGAGCGTAAGCTTAAAAGTAAGGCTGATTTTGTTTCCGCGCTGGTATCGAAAAAGCAGAGATTCTATCATTTACCCTTTTGTCAATGGGTCCAGGCAGTTCACCATTCAGTCACGCAGATATAACAGAGGCTATGATTCCTATGCATTTATATGGAAAGAATATCTCGCGCTGTGCTGCTATTTTCTGCTGAAGCCCTATTGGGATCACAAAAAGCTGTGGCTTGTCTGTGAGAAATTCTGTACGATGGCCCAGGACAATGGCTTGTACTTTTTCCGCTATTGTATGGAGGAACTGCCAGAACAGGAGAGAAAACATATTCTCTATGTGATAGATAAAAAGGCGCCTGATTACCAGGCAGTCCAGAAATATGATGAAAATGTCATTCAGTTTATGAGTTTCCGCTATATGATTTATCTGTGTGCGGCACAGTACTTGATTTCCTCTGACGCTATCCGGCATTTTTATATCTGGGATTCGCCCAACAGTGTGTTTAAAGTGCTGTATCAGGCAAGAAAGCATATTGTCTTCCTCCAGCATGGGGTGATGGCGTTTAAGCAATGCCACCGGACTTTCCACAAGTCGGGAGGAAACAGGATGATGCTGTTTGTAACTTCCTCAGAATATGAACAGGATATTATCTATCAATATTTTGAATATGACAGGGAGGAAATTATCATTACGGGCCTGCCCCGGTGGGATGTGCTTCATGACACTTCCAGCCAGGAGCATAAGGAGATACTCTTAATGCCTACCTGGAGAGGGTGGCTGGAAGACGCTTCAGAAGAAGAGTTTCAAAGAAGTGATTATTTTATAAATTATGAAGCGCTGCTGAAGAATGAAGAACTCCACAGACTGCTGGAGCAATTTGAAGTTACCCTCAATTTTTATATTCATCCCAAATTCAGGGATTATATTGGGCAGTTTGAGACTGGCAGCAGCCGGATTCACCTGATTCCTTTTGGAGAACAGCCTTTGAATCAGCTTCTAATGAGCTGCCATATGCTGATTACAGATTATTCTTCTGTGGCATGGGATGTGTATTATCAGAAGAAGCCGGTGATGTTTTTTCCATTTGATCTGGATACGTACCAGCAGGTTCAGGGTAGTTATATGGATATAGAAAAAGATGCGTTTGGAGATGTAGTGCACAGCTTGCCGGAACTACTGCGTGTGGTCCGCAGCTATGCGGAGAATGGATTTCAGGAAAAGGCGGATTATGCCAAGCGAAGGGATTACCTTCTGCCTCTGCGCGATAACAGAAACAGCGAGAGGATTTATAAGAGGATTAAGGCAGCCAAACCTGGAAAGAAACTGGATATCAAAGGAAAACTGGGAATTTAATATGCTTTGTGGATGTAGACTTTCGACGGCATTGATATCAGATTATATGATAAAAGGAATATGTGAAGGGATTCAGGAGAGATATGAAAAAGACAAATGATTTTAAGGTATCTGTTGTGACGGCAGTGTACAATGTGGAAGAATATCTGGAAGAAATGATAGAGAGCATCATTGCGCAGACAATTGGTTTTCAAAATATACAGTTAATTCTGGTAAATGATGGTTCTAAGGATGGTTCGGCTGCGATCTGCGACCGCTATGCTGCGAAATATCCAGACAATGTGGTGGCTGTGCACAAGGAAAACGGCGGCGTGTCTTCAGCCAGAAATGAAGGGCTTAAACATGTCAGAGGAGAATATGTGAATTTTACAGATTCTGATGATATGCTGGAAAAAGATGCTTTAGAGAAGATGTATGGCTTCCTGAAAAAAAATGAGAAATGGATTGACGTTGCAGCCATAAAGATGGTATTTTTTGGCGGGAAGGAAGGAGAACATGCTTTAAATTATAAATTCAGCAAGACAAGAATTGTAGAACTGAGAAGAGACTATATGCATATTCAGCTGTCTATGAGCAGCGCTTTGATAAAGAGCAGTTGTTTTGAAAACAGGCGTTTTGACCTGGGGTTATCTTATGCGGAAGACGCACAGGTATTGCTTGATATCATGCTGGATAAGATGCGGTATGGAGTAATCAGCGATACAAGTTATCTGTACCGCAAAAGGGTGGAGGGAAGCTCTGCCATTGACACAGGGAGAAACAGGGTTTCTTATTATATTCCATATATGGAAAAATTTATCATGCACTCTCTGGAAAATGCCCTGGCAAGAAAAGGTTATGTTCCAAAGTTTATACAGTATACCTGTATGTATGACCTGCAGTGGAGGCTGAGGAGAAATCCTCTGGTAAATCCGGATGTTCTTACCAAGGAAGAAGAACAGAAATACAGAGAATTGATCATAAAGGCACTTTCGTATATTGATGATGGCATTATCAATGAACAGAAGCATCTCAGCGGAGGGTTTAAGGCTGCGATTACATTGGCAAAGGAGCAGAACAGAGGCAAGAAAGAGCTGGCAGTTTATACACAGGATATCAAAATCTGTATAGAGGATACCGCATATACGGCGGCAGCTTTTTATACCGTATATTATGAATTCATCTCCATAACATCCAGGGAAATTGTATTGGAAGGGCACCTGAGATATGCGGCAGAGCTTGAGAACATAGAAGTTTTCTTCAAGGGAAATGACAGCAAAAATCTGACGTTTGAAGCTGAAATTTTTGACCTGGAAGATAAATATGAATATTGTATGGACGAACTGGTTACTCTGGCAAAAAAATTCCGCTGTGCAATCAACAGAGAGGATCTGCCAAATGAAACGGAACTGCAGATATGCCTCCGTTATCAGAACAATGATATTGCCTGGAAATATATAGGTTTCAGCAAATTTTTTCCATTGTCCAAACGGATGCTGTCCAGTTATCTGTACCAGGATGGAATACTTTTGACTTATTCAGACAATGTATTGAAACTGACGAAAACTGCAGACAGCGGCAGGATCAAAAAATGTGAAAAAATATTCCAGCAGGAGCTGTGTGACTTAGAAGGTGACCTGGATAAAACAGAACTGATCAATTTGAGGAAAACATATTATCGCAGAAAACGTTTTAAGAAAAAGGAAATTTGGCTGATCAGTGACAGGATAGGAAAAGCAGATGACAATGGGGAGGCTTTCTTTACCTATATGAATACCATGCAGAAAGATTCCGGCATAGATACGTACTTTGTACTGGACAAAGAATCAGATGATTTTGAGCGCCTGCAGAAGATTGGCAAAGTCGTCCCCTATCTGTCTTTGGAACATAAAATCCTGGCGCTTTTGTGCGATAAAATTATCTCATCCCAAGGAGAGGATTATGTATTTCGTCCTTTTTTTGAAAGCACGTTTTTCTATAAAGATATTCTGTATCGCCAGAAGTTCATATTTTTGCAGCATGGGATTACCAAGGATGATCTGAGCGGTTGGCTTAAGAGGGAAAATAAGAATATCAGTATGTTTGTGACAGCAACTCATATGGAGTACCAGTCTATCCTTGACTATGCATATAACTATGATGAAAAACAAGTAAAATGCACTGGTTTTCCAAGATTTGATTATCTCTATGACGATTCAGAAGGAAAGAACGCAATAACTTTTATGCCTACCTGGAGGGCCTATCTTGTAGGAAAGTATGATGCCAAGAGTAATTCGAGAATATTACTGGAGGGAATTGAGGACAGCACTTATTGTCAGATGTACCGTGAGGTTTTTTCGGACGGCAGGCTCTATGAGGCAGCGGAAAAATTTGGTTACAGGATCAGGCTGATGATGCACCCTGCAATGCCGGAGGAATGCATCAAATATTTTAACTGCGGCAATGGTGTGGAAGTGATTGAGAGCAATACGAGATACCGTGAACTTTTTGCAGAATCAAAACTGATCGTTACAGATTATTCTTCTACCGTATTTGACTTTGCTTATCTGCGCAAACCGGTTTTGTACTTTCAGCAGGATGTAGAAGAATTCTTCTCAGGAAAACATAATTATGATAAAGGGTATTTTGATTATGAGAGAGATGGATTTGGAGAAGTGGAATATACAGCGGAGGGTCTGGTAAACCGATTGATAGAATACATGCAGCAGGACTGCCGTTTAAAAGAAGTTTACCGGGACAGAATCGATAAGACATTTCCCTACAATGATCAGGATAACTGCAGAAGAGTGTATGAGGAAATAAAAAAATTATAATTCATGCAGGCTTTGGGTTTTGTGCAAAGAGGTAAAGTAGAACAAGATGAGTTACATTGATTTGGAATACTATTTTATAATAGCGGCTGTTGTATTGATCTATTATGTGCTTCCGCGGTCAGTGCGCTGGACTGCGCTTCTGGCGGGGAGCGGATTGTTTTATTATAAGGCAGCGGGTGACAGGCGGCAGATCATTGTCTTCGTCCTGTCTATCGTTGTCAGCTATACGGCAGCTAATTTGATATCGAGGAAAACAAACAGGAGAGTTCGGATGATTCTGTTATGGGCTGGAATTTTACTGTCGTCAGGTCCGCTGCTTATCGTTAAAGGAAGCGAGCTGTTTCTTCGGACACTGGGAAACGGCCCTGGCTTGATTGTGCCTCTTGGCATATCATTCTATACCATGCAGATGACCGCTTATCTGTCAGATGTCTATTTTGGTAAGGTTGCTCCTCAGCGGAATTTATTAAAGTATGCTTTATTTATTAGTTTTTTTCCACAGATTATACAGGGTCCTATTCCCAGGTATGAACAGTTGGGAAGACAATTATATGAAGGCAGCCAGTTCGATTTTGATAAAATTGTAAGAGCAATCCAATTGATCATTTGGGGATTTTTCTTAAAAATGATGATTGCCGATAAGGCGGCTATCGTTGTGAACGCTGTTTTTGATCATTATAAAATGTATGCAGGCGCATACTTCCTTGTTGCCGGAGTGTTGTACAGCATTCAGCTATATGCAGATTTTCTTGCCTGTACGGTTCTGGCAAAAGGAGGGGCCGGGCTTTTTGGAATCGAGATTATTGACAATTTTTCACATCCTTATTTTTCATCTTCTATTCAGGAATTCTGGAGAAGATGGCATATGTCTTTAAGCTCCTGGCTGAAAGATTACATTTATATTCCTTTAGGAGGAAACAGAAAGGGAAAGCTGGCAAAGTATTTTAATCTGATGGTGACATTTGCAGTGAGCGGTTTATGGCATGGCGGAAGCTGGAAGTTTGTATTTTGGGGCCTGCTTCATGCCTCTTACCAGATTGCAGGCGGCCTTACCTTAAAATACCGGGACAGGCTGTACGAAGCTGCCGGGTTGGAGAAGAATTCTTTTTCCTGGAAATTGTACCGGACAGCAGGCACATTTCTATGGGTGATGCTTGCCTGGATTATTTTCAGGGCCGAAAGCCTTAGAGCAGGGCTGTATATGATAAAATCAATCTTTACCACGTTTAATCCCTGGATTTTAATCAATGGAACATTAAACAATTTTATGGATTACAGACAGTGGGAGATATTAGGAATCTCGATTTTAATTCTCTTTCTGGTCAGTTTGGTGCAGGAGCGGATTGTCATACGTGACTGGATTTCCAAACAGCATATTACGGTTCGGTGGGGAATTTATATATGCGCTGTACTGGTAATCTGGCTTTGTGGAACATATGGATTTGGCTTCGATGCACAGGCCTTTATTTATGGAGGGTTTTGAGCATGAAGAAGATGTGGAAAAATATTATAAAATCAGTGGTATTTGTTTTGCTTCTGTGCCTTATTCTGGGAGAAGTAAACCGGGTGCTGATGATCAAGGCGGTCGAATACAGAAGATACAGTTCTTATTCTCAGTATAAAAATTTCTATGAAATGGACAGAGATACCATAGACGTATTGTTTGCGGGCAGCAGTCACAGCTACTGTTCGTTTTCTCCGCAGGATTTCTATAATCAGTACGGGATACGCAGTTTTAATTTAGGAAGCAGCAGGCAGGATGTTCTGCTGAGCTATTACTGGCTGAAAGAAGCGCTGAGATATCAGAAACCCAAGGCCGTGGTTTTAGAGACTTTCTATATATTCAGGGACGGCGGCGAGCCGTTTGCCCGAAGAGCTCTGGACTATATGAAATGGTCTGATGTAAAGAGAGAGGCAATTGATGCGGCGCATGACAAATATCCAGAGATTACGCCCAAGAGTTTCTATCTGCCGAATATCCGCTTTCATGAGAGATGGAAAGAAGTTGGTGAAGATGATTTTTATTATAGAAGCCTGGCGGAAAGTTATGAATTAAAAGGTTACTCAGCGATAGGAGTTAAATATGGCAAGGAGGATTATCAGCCGTTTTCGCTGAATACGGAAGAAAAGACGGAAATTTCGGAAAATGCCCGCCAATATCTTGATAAAATAGTGGAATTGTGCAGAGATAATCAGATAGGCCTTGTGTTTATCTCAAATCCTGCCTTAGACTGGTCTGTTCAGGAACATAACGCAGTTTCAGAGTATACGAAGCAGCAGGGGATCGCATATTATGATTTTAATACGAAGGAATTGTATGCAGACCTGGGCTATCATTTTTCAGAGGATAATGGTGACGCAGGGCATTCCAATATCTGGGGTACAGAAAAGATTACCAAAGCGGTAGGAAAAATCCTGCAGCAGTCCTTCCAGGTAGAAGGCAGAGAAGATGAACAGTGGGAGAGGTCGAAACCATATTACGAAAATATCAGAAAAGATTATTCTCTCAAAGATGAAACGGAGATCAATCAATACCTGCCATTGCTGTCGGATGCCCGCTATACCGTATTTATCTCAGCAAAGGGCAAGGCAGTGAAGGGGCTGACAGAAGAGGTGAAAAGTAATCTCAAAGATTTGGGGCTGCAGACAGAGTTTACCGGCAAAGGAAATGACAGTTATTACGCAGTGATTTCACCAGAAGGCGTTCAGGAGAAAATCGGCGGCAGCAAACTGTACCAGGAGGGAAGCCTGCGGGGAGGACTCAGCAGCTACACCATATCCAGCGGCGGACAGAAAAGTGGAGATATCAGTTCTGTCGTGATTGACAAAAAAGAGTATTCTCCCAATGAAAGGGGACTTAACCTGGTCATTTATAATCATGAAAGCAATGAAGTGATTGATGCGGTCTGCTTCGATGTGATAAAAGAGAATAAAGCGGTAAGAAAATAGAAAATCTGTTATGCCGTATCACTCACATAGAAGAGTGATACCGTATACCAACAACGATGAGAAACACGCTCTGCGAGTTTCTCACGTTCGCGGGCAGCGCCAAATTGGAATGCAAGCATTCCAGCTTGGCTTATGCCTTCCGCGCAAATTGAAAATCCCGCAGGAGTGCGAAAATCCATGAATTGGATGACCGCATCCTGCGGGATTCTTTTTTCATTCGTTACCGTACATATACAGTGATATTCCCAGCTGCATTTTTGCCAGCTTTTTTGTAACGGTTTGTTTTAATCAGTTTCATCACTTCTTCGTTACCCGGCATATCATTGATATAGACGATTACTTTGGGCAGGTTTTGGGATATTTCACGATAATAATCCTCAGCGATATTTTCATCAATTGTAATAGGAGGCGACTGGTACGCATATTTTGTGCAGGCAAAACGGTCACAAATGTTATAGATAATATTCCAGTTGCCGCATACCAGGATTTGGTCGTCCGGCGAAGAATTTTGTAAAACAAGTTCTGCAATCGCGAGCGCATCGGCATCTGTCTGGTCTGTGTCTTTTACCGCTAGATCCTGAAAAGCAGAATCTGCTCCGCTGAGCCAGCTTGGCATAGCAAGGGTAACGACCACATATAGAAAAATCAGCGACAGCACTTTACTTGAAGACTTCTTCCAGTTGTGATATGCACTGTAAAAGTTAGCAAAAGGATAGATCAGGGAAGGCACGATAATCATTCCGTAGTGCCAAAACAGGTGTCCGGATAATGACAGAAAAATCATGTTCGTCAGGAAGTAAGCAACATACAGAATATCAAAAAAGTTTTTGGACTTCACCGTCTGGTATACCTGCAGCGCAAAAGCAAGGAGGACGACCGTTTCATTAAAAAATGCCATAAAAACGGAACCTCTGGCGGCAAGAGCGGCAACAGCAGTATCAAAAGATGAATATTGCTGATTAAAGACGATATAGTTGTCAATAAACATTTCAAAAGAATTATTTACAGCAAGCCAGACAATGATGGGCAGTGTGAGAATCACAAAACCAAGGAGGAAAAAGGCCAGAAAGAAAATAAGGTCTTTTGCCTGATGTTTCCATATACTGTGAACCAGCACACCAATACACATCACGATCCAGACAGGGATCATATTTACTCTCAGGAGGCATACAGCTGCAAAAGAAAATCCGCAGACTATTAATCGGAGTTTGGTGATATGCCCATTTAAAAAATAATCTGTAAAAATGTAGATGCCTGCAGAAATAAAGGGGATTGCAAATTCTTCTGTCAAATTGCCCCATTGGAAGTATTTAAATAATACAGAGCAGGAGAGCAGAAGAATACCAAGAGAAATCAGTCTGCTGCACTTAAGGCGTGCAGTTTTATACATAATCATGAAACCCGTTAATATGGTAATCAGTTCTATGAGCCAGATTCCAAAATGTTCAGAGATCAGAAGTCCCAGTGCATCAAAAAGGTAGATCAGAGGACCTTTATGGTCAAAGACATCCCGGTAAGGCATCCCTCCGTTTAAAATTACACGGGCAACATATGTAAATACAGAAGAATCTGTGGAGGAAGTGCTTGTTTTCCAGATATGGCTGGAACATTGAAGGGAAAATAAAAAAGCAAGTATGGTAATCATCCCCAATGCAAGTATTCGGTAAAAAATCTCTTTATTTTTATCACTTTTTAACTTAAATTTCATGGCAGGATTCTCCCTTTCCGCGGCGCTTTCTTGTGAAAAATGGGGATATCACACGAAGATACGCACCCATTCTACGAAAATTGAAAAGTAAAATTCTTGTTTTTTTTTCTAATTTACAGTATAATGTGTTATTATACAATTTAATTGTTTGATTTGCAATATTGTTTTTACAAGGAGAAGATAAAATGGATCATTCACTATACATCGTAGTTCCGGCCTATAACGAGGCAGAAAATGTTGGCAAACTTATAGAAGACTGGTATCCGGTTGTGGAAAAATTCGGGAATGAACAGTCACGTCTGGTGATTGTCAATGACGGGAGCAAGGATCATACATATGAAATACTCTGCGAGTGTGCCAAGACCAGACCATTGCTTGAGGCATTGACGAAACCCAACGGGGGGCACGGTCCTACGGTGCTGTATGGATACAGGTATGCATTGAAGAAGAAGGCAGATTATATTTTCCAGACGGATTCTGACGGTCAGACGAACCCCGATGAATTTGAACAGTTTTGGAATTTGAGAAATGAATATGACGCCCTGATCGGAAAGCGGACAGTGCGGCAGGACGGGTGGTCACGGAAGTTTGTGGAAAAGACGCTGTGCTTTATCTTGAGGATGACATTTGGAGTGAAGATCAAAGACTCAAACGCTCCCTTTAGGCTTATGAAGAGAGAAGTGGTGGAGAGATACATTAAGAAGATGCCGGACGATTTTAATCTGCCGAATGTGATGATGACAACCTATTTTGTGTATTTCCGTGAAAAAGTAAAATTTATTGATATTACCTTTAAACCCAGGCAGGGAGGAACCAATTCCATCAATATTAAAAAAATTATAAAAATCGGCTGGAAAGCTCTTGGGGATTTCAGAATGCTCAAAAAGCATATCAATGATCTGGGTGACAGTAAGATGACAAGGACAGAAGGAGCATGAATGAAAGAAGACTTATGAGACATATTTTATACTGAGGGAAGTTCTGGCAGGATGCAGGAACCGACCCGTTAATTTTTTGTTTTTTGCCGGAGAATGGGCAAAATAAAAATATCCTCAAAATAAGCGATGGAGACAACAGCAGAATGAGTGTAAAAACAGTCTATGGAAAATATAAGAAAGCGATTCATTATATCGTGTTCAGCCTATGTGTTGTATGTCTGTATATGGCAGTTTATGCGCTGCTTTATTTGTCAGGTTTTGGTGTATGGCTGAGCATGGCGGTTTCCTGGATTACTACTGTCATATTGGTGCCCAGCGCTGCCGCCGGCAACCGAGTGTTTCGGGGAAAGGCAGCCAAGAAGCAAGAAAAACCAAGAGAACCGCAGAAGGCAGGCGCTGCCGGAAATGAGGAAGATTTTGAACATTTGGCAGACGGTAATAAGCTGTTAGGGACGAAACCTGTTTTGAAAAATTCCAAAATTAATTTTAAAGGCAGGAATAATATATTATTCTGTGAAGAGAATGTGCGTTTGATTAACAGCAGCCTGACGTTTCAAGGCAATGACTCGGTGATATATCTGAGCAGTAATAAGCACGAATATAAATTAAATGTGACGGTGTATCATAATTCCGTATTTTTTGCCGGCAAAAATAACTATTTTAACGGCATATTAAATGCCGTTTTGTCAGAGTGCCGCCATGTTTTAATTGGAGCAGAGGGATTGTTTTCCTTTGATATCTGGATTCGCAATGCAGATCCGCATCTGGTTTATCAATGTGAAACAAAGAAACGGCTCAATCCGACGCAGAGTATATTTATCGGTGAACATGTATGGGTGGGGCAGTCCGCCATGATATTAAAGGGAAGCCGAATAGGAGCTGGGAGCATTATTGGAGCCATGAGCCTGGTGGCGGGAAAAGAAATTCCGCCGAATAGCTCCTGGGGAGGAAATCCTGTAAAGCTGTTGAAAGAGGGGATTTTCTGGGAGGGTTCTTGTGTGCATTCCTGGACGCCGGAACAAACTGCGAAAAGGCAGAGTTATCAAGATGATAAGTATATTTTTGCAGATAAATCGGGCAGTGTTGACTATGACGAGATTGACCGGAAACTTTCTGAAGCCGTGAATGCAAAAGAAAGGCTGGACTATCTGCAAGAGGTCAGGAAGAATTTTGAATCGTGTTAGTATTATTGGCTTATTGTGAACGATTCCTGGACTTGATTGTCCAATGAATGATTTGCTTTCATTATACTTGCATTTTTTATATGACAGCTGAGAATTGAATTAGAAAAACGCCTGAGAGCGGCATTTAAATTATATTTTTGCTGCTCCCAGGCGTTTTTTAGAATTACTTATTAGGAATCATTTTAATGGAAATTTTCGTATCAATGCCATAGTACATCTTAAAGCGTGTAGACCAGGGTTCGCTCTGCACATCGGAACACCAGACATAATCTTTGTACGGCAGCTCCTGGACTTTGATAGCATGTTTACCGTTTTGGCTGTCTGTTACAGCCTGTGCGATACGTTCCTGATTGTTTTTGGCTATTGTGCCGTAAATGTAAAATAAATATAACGCACCTATAACGGCAAAAATCATCATTGAGCTGCTGAGGTTTGCAAATTGCCTTCTGTGCGTTTCATTAAAATTGACAGACAGTTCAACCACAAAATATATCAACATCACATAGGGAGCGAAAAAGCAGCGGGGACCAATGGGAGTCACTACAAACAATGGTGCGATCATGAAACCGGCGCTGAACAGAATAAACAGCAGTCTGACTTTTTCTATTGTTTCCAAAGGCAGAATCAAAATGAACGCAATCAGGGATAAAACATAAACAATCGTAGCTAAGACCTCAAGAAGCAGCAGTATCCATGCTTTATTCCAGTAAGTATTGATCTGATTCATGAAACTGAGCGCAGTATAGGAGATGATAACAAAAATTGATAAATAGCCGATGGTCTTTATTTTGCCTGTTAGTCTGTCCTTGTTTTCAAACCAGAGGACAAGGCAGACAGCCGCCAGTAAGCTAAGCAGCACAAAGTTATTCAGAAATCCCTGTCTTGCAATTTCTTTAAAGTTCTCAGAAATGCGGCTTAAGATCCCGGTATCTGTTGAAATTGTTCTGTAACTGTCAGTTCCAGAGGCCGCTGCATGGTAAGCGCCGTTACTGAACATAATAATTGTACCGATTACAGTGCCTGCAAGGTATGCGAAATGCTGAAGGCACATTTTTTTATACTTTATAAAGGTAAAAATAATTACGTAAATGCCAAGGATGACATTGTAGATGGTTAGATGTTCTACAATCAAGGCATTGCCAAAACCTAAAATTGCCAGAGGGATGGAAGCAATATAGGAATTTTTGGGTTTGTCGGAATAGATCTTTCGTATATAAAAAATATAAATTAAAGTAAGAAAAATGGACGTGACATAGTTGGAAAATCCAGATGTCCAGACAACAGCTTGTCTAAGCAGCAAAACAGGCATAAAAACCAGGCTGACAACAATAATGCCCAAACCGCAGGCTGGTCTTTTGGTGATCTCATTCAATATAACGACAATGCCGCCGATACAGAGGCACATAGCCAGTGTTTTTAGCAGATTAGAGCGGGTTAAAACTAATACAATAAAATTGCCAAAATAACGGCCGTTATAGTTTTCAAACCATAACTTCAAACGGTCTATGCCAAGCTGGCTTCCCCATGCCCAGTCATCTCCTGTGTAGGGAAATAAAAAGCATAACAAAAATAAAGCCAGAAACAGTATGATATAAAAATAGTTTTTTCTTATTCTGGTCTGCATGATAGGCTCTCCTTTTTGGTATAAGAATCTCAGGTAATTGTGAAACTTAATAATTTAGCTGTTTCGCAATTATCTGTATAGGAATCTGCATGATCATTTTTTAATACGGAATTAATCTTTTTTTTGATTCCTGAAAACAAGAAGTTTTGAAAAAATATAGTTTAAAATGATAACTACAACAGCAAATACGGCTTTCGAATAAATCCCTTCTGTGTAAAATAATTTCATGGAAAGCCCCATTTTTGCGGCGATTTCAAAGAATATTTTGTCAAATCCTGTTAAGGACAGCAGAGGAACACCGAAGACCTCAAGTATCCCGGTGATGATTCTTGCTGACACAAAAGCAGTACCCTCCTTGATAGTTGTCTGCAATTGCCATGATTTTGATTCAAAAACCCAAATTTTGTTGGTGACAAAAGCAAAAGTGACACCGCAGACCCAGCTTAAGGCGTTGGAAATTAAAATTGAGAGGGAAAACAGATTGATAAGCAGCGCATAGGTACCCCAGCTAATCAATGTGGTCAATATCCCAAAAATAATATACAGTATGATTTCTTTGTTTTGTTTTGTTAATAATTTTTTCATAACTGTAATTATAAAGGTTTATATTTTTTTTTCAAGGCATAAGTTGAAAAAATTGATCACAGGAATAAAATTGTCGAAAAAAGTAATATAAAATTACCAGATTATGTGATATAATATGCCCTGAAGAGGGACCCGTGAGCAAGAAGAGCCTTTAGTGCCGGCAGCGGGGAGAGAAAGCAGAGAGCCCTGAGGCCTGATTTTGAGAAACGATAGTATAATATAGGCTGCTTTTCGGAGAGAATAATCAATGAAGACAGAGAGGTTCAGGCTTGAATGATACAAGGAGACGAAAATGGATATATCATTTATTGTACCATGTTATAATGAGGAAGATAACGTTGAACTGTTTTTTAAAGAAACAGAAAGAGTTTTTTCAGCGACTGGTTATTCCTGGCAGTATGTATTTGTCAATGACGGCAGCAGTGATGCTACCAGGTCTGTATTAAAAAAATTATACGAGGATTATCCTGACAGCCATATCACAGTTGTCAATTTTTCCCGGAATTTTGGGAAAGAATCTGCGATTTATGCAGGACTTCAAAATGCTGACGGCGAACATATATGTGTGATAGATGCAGATTTACAACAGCGGCCGGAAGTAGCCCTTAAAATGTACAGGCATTTAGAAGAAAACCCTGCGTGTGATTGTGTCTGCGCTTTTCAAAAACAGAGGCGGGAAGGCAGGCTTATGAGCGCCTGTAAACTGGCTTTTTATAAACTGATTAATAAAATTGCTGAGATAGAGTTTAAGAGCGGCGCGTCTGATTTTCGTTTTTTCAAGGCAAAGGTCAAAGACGCAGTGCTTCAGATGGAAGAATACCACAGATTTTCCAAAGGAATTTTCAGCTGGGTGGGATTTCAGGTGGATTATATCGAATATGAGGCGGACGAACGCAACGCAGGCGAGAGTAAATGGAGTCCGTTTAAGCTGTTCAAATATGCAATCAGCGGTATTATTGCGTTTTCAACAGCTCCGCTGCATATTGCAACCGTGATTGGCGGTATATCTACTATTTTTTCAGTCATTTATTTTTTTATTACCTTGATTAGAAAACTTACTTACAACATTAATGTAGATGGATTTACACAGCTTGCGCTGATTATAACATTTTTCTGCGGAATCATGTTATTTACCATTGGAATTATCGGCGAGTATATTGCAAGAATATATCAGCAGGTAAAGAAACGTCCGATCTACATTGCTGATGAGATACTGAAGAAAAAATAAATCTGCGGTTTGGCGGTCAGAGTACTATTTCTGAACGTTTTTACTTCCTTTAAGCCGGCGCTGAACAGATATCCGCTGAATGTCTGGCGCCTGCTTTAAATTGGGAAGAGCCGCAAAATAAGATCTTTGATATTATCTGTCATTTATTCTCGGGATTATACAAGCAGCAGTATACCTGATTTTGTCTTAATTTCGTCTTATTATATAGTCTTATTTCGTCTGAAATATACCCAATTATGCCAATTTTTAGTAGAAAATAAATAATTATATGTTATACTATATAGATGGCAATACTATCTTTATAATAAATCAGGAGCATAGGATAAAATGAAAAATTATTTCTTTACGTTAATAATCTTTGCAGATAGATTGGAAAAACTGGAACTGACCCTTGAGAGCATGTGCGGTTGTCTGGAAAAGAAAACTATGGATGTCCAGTTTGTAATTGTGGATGAGTCGGGAATGGCAAGAGAGAATCGTTTTGAATCCAGACTCAGCCAGAGAGGAGTCAGGTTTGATTATCTGGAGATCAGGGAAGACAACAGAGAGGAAATATTAGAACTTGCCCTGGACATGGCTTTGGGCGAGTATGTAAATATTACGAAGTCGGGGGTTTTGTACCGGGAAGACAACCTTTATAAAATATATAAATATGCCAAAAAAAGCCAGGAGCAGAGAATTCTTGTGCCGCCTGTTTCCACCAGGAATACAGCTGTAATGCGGGAGGCGATATCTTTTCACAAACAGAATGGGGCTCAGACAAATCTGGAAAATAATTATCATTTAGTACACTGCAATTATTTTTGCTATTTTATCAGGCGGGAAACCTTTTCTCAGAGGAGATGCATTAGTCCTTACTGGACATTTGCGGTATTAAAGAAAATTTTCTATACGGTTACGCCCCATGTACAGTTAGGATTTGCGAAGAAAGGAAGAATCTATGTCTCATCGCCCTCAGAAGCAACCAGGTTTTGGGATGAGCTCGTAAAAGAGGACTGCAGTGTATTTACCAGAAATTTTTTGACAGATATTTTTGAGTTTTGTCAAGAAGAGAATCATATTTGCATCAAAAACGCAAAATATAATTTAGTTTATTATTGCAGCAGAATTATTGAGGGAATTCAGCCGGAACTGGAAACTGCCGGACATTTGCAGGAAGTACGGAAGCTTACCGAGGAAGTATTGGAATATATAGAAGATGATGAGATCATTTTATATAACCAGTATCTGAGAAGAGAATATAAATACTATCTTGAAAAAAATTTTTCCTGGAAGAATAAGGACAATCCGCAGGTTAGCGTCCGCAGAAAAGATATTTTGGACCGGTCTCATGTCAATGTCATTTATCAGTTTATGGAAATTCGGGAAGACAGAATCGTGCTGGAATGTACGGTACCGATGTATCTGGAAGAGAATTTTAAAATCTATTTCAAGGTGAATGGCAGCCTGCTGGAAGAAGAACCGCAGAAAAGAGTGGATACGAGAGAATGGTTTGGGCAGCAGCTTATGCTCACACGCTATGCCAAATGTGAAATTCCTCTTTCGGGGCAGCAAGAATACAGAATAAGGATCGTCTCAGAAGCACAAGGAAAAAGAATTGAGAATAAATCATATGGATTCGGAAAATTTATGCCTCTGGCAGACGACATAGACTTGTATTATCAGGAAAAGGGATGGAATGTATACTATGACAGACCGAAGAAAGAATTGGTGATTTCTCCGCAGAACATAAAAGAAAATTTTGTTCTGCGCTGGCGGCGCCTGGTATCTCTGCTGAAAGAAAATAATGCGGCCAGAAAAGCTGTGCTGGTAAGATTTCTCACAGGAATTCAGAACAAATTCAAGAAAAAGCAGATCTGGCTGATTTCAGACCGAATCAACCGAGGAGACGACAATGGAGAAATATTTTTCCGATATGTATGTGAGCAGAATCTTCCCAATGTAAAGCCATATTTTGTGGTGTCTAAGGAAGTTCCGGATTTTCAGCGGATGAAGCAGTATGGAAGTGTGGTAAATGTGTATTCCTGGCGTCATAAAATACTGCATCTGCTCAGTGATTATGTGATATCTTCTCAGGCGAATAAGCCGGTGATCAATCCTTTTGGCGCAGTGGGCAAATACTATAATGATATTATCAGCCGGAAAAAGATTGTTTTTCTTCAGCATGGGGTGACAAAAGACGATCAGTCGAAATGGCTGAACCGGTATAACCGCAATTTGTATGGGCTGGTAGTAAATACCATGCCGGAGTACGACTCTATTTTAGAGTATGATTATTTTTATACACCCAGAGAAGTATGGCTTACCGGTATGCCCAGATATGATGCTCTGACACATGATGAGAAGGGCTATATTACCATCATGCCTACCTGGCGGAAATCTTTGAGTGACGGCGTGGATGCAGCAGGTGTATGGAAGGTTGGAGATGCGTTTGCAGAGAGCGATTATTTTAAATTTTATAACTCTTTGCTGAATCATGAAAAGCTGTTGGCAAAAGCCAGAGAATATGGATATAAAATCTGTTTTATGCCCCATCCCAATATTAAACCTGCACTGGGGTTGTTTCAGCGTCATCCAGAAGTGGTTTTTTGGGATGAAACAAAGCCATATCGTGAGGTGTTTGCAGAATCAAACCTTCTGGTGACAGACTATTCTTCTGTTGTATTTGATTTTGCGTATCTGCAGAAGCCTATCGTATACTGTCAGTTTGACAGAGAGGAATTTTTCTCTGGCGGGCACTCCTATGTGGAGGGATATTTTAATTATATGGAAGATGGATTTGGAGAGGTGGAAGCAGATTTGGAATCACTGGTAGACAGAGTAATTGAGTATATGGAACATGGCTGTGTTCTGAAAGAAAAGTATGCAGACCGCATTAAGCAGACTTTTGCATATCATGACCGAGAATGCAGCAGACGTGTGGTTGATAAGATTCTTGGAAAATCTCTGAGTGGAGAAAGGGAGACGTGAGATCATGAAAAGAAAAATGTTGGCATTCGCAATCGCCCTGGCTGTCGGCATAAGCGGAATACAGGGGAATATGGTTTATGCCAGTGAGACGTACCAGGCCATAGATGAGACAGAAATTACAGTATCTGATGACGAAGTGAATGATGAAGTGAGTGATGATGAGGGTGAGCCTGCTGAGATGATAACGAAAGATACAGGCACCCTGGAGAACCGTATATTCCGTCAGACCTTCGGCAGTTCCTGTAACCGTTCTGACATTCAGAAAGCATTTGACAACATTAAAAATGGAACTGCAGATAAGGTGGAAATTACATTAGAAGGCAATATTGAGATTAAGGGCAGGCTCATTGTATATTCCAATACGGTGATTGACGCCCGCCGGGCAGTGATTACACAGAAGGCAGTCAGCGGTTCCATACTTAAGTCTGCAACAGCAGAAGATTATGGTAAATTACCGCATGGAAACGGATATCAGGCAACAGAAAATATAAAAGTAATGGGAGGAACCTGGAATGGGGCAAAGATATCAGGACAAGTGATTCGATTTGTCCATTCCAGCAATGTAACTTTAGAGGGGCTGAAGGTCAGCAATTGTACCAGCACAGGCCATTTGATTACCTTGGAGGGGGTTGAAAATGCCGTCATACAGAACTGCACACTGACCGGACATGACGAGATGGAAAATATCAAAGAAGCGATTCATTTAGATATTGTACACAGCCAGAAGACCACGCCTGGACTGTTGGAACATGAGTATGACGATCTTCCGGACAAAAATATTGTGATCAGAAATAACAAAATTACCAATTCTGCAAATGGAGTTGGTTCTCATGCGGCAGTGGACGGGGTTTACCATCAGAATATCAGAATCGAGAATAATCAGTTTGATAATATCAGAAATACAGCGGTAAGATTGTATAATTATAAAAACGTGCTGGCCTCTCAGAATACGATCAGCAATTCGGCAATGGGTATCAGAATTTATACATTTCTGCCCAATGGATATAAGCCAAATAAAGGAGTAAGAACGGAACCGATACCCAGAAATCACAATTATAATATCATAGTCCGCAACAACCGGTTTACCAGTATCAATGGATTAGCCGCCATATATGTTCTGGGCTCTGCCAGCCGTCCGGTTTATAATTGTAAAATAGAAGGAAATACTGTTAATGGGGCAGCGTCCAGAGGAATCTGGCTGTCGTCCTTCTCTGGTTATGCAGCCGTGACAGGAAATAGTGTCAATAATGCGGCGTCGAGCGGGATATGTGTGGAAGAATCGTCAAATGGCAGTAAAATAGAGAATAATACCCTGAAATCTTCCGGGAAAAGCGGAATAACAGTTACAGAAAATTGTTCAGGCATCAGGATAAAAAATAATAGAATCGCGGACAGCAAGGGACATGGAATTTGGGTATATGATAGAACAGCCAATGTAACAATCTCTGCCAATACGGTAAAAGGAGCCGAAAAGGATGGAATCTATATTTCTTCCCTGAGCAATGGCATCACAGTAAAAAGCAATACCATTAAAGGGACTGTGAAACAGCATGGAATCTGCGTGAGCAATTATAGTTCGGCCCTGATGGAGAAGAATAAAATCAGTACGGCGAAAAAATATGGTATTTTTGTTAATGAGAAAAGCAGCGGAACCATAAAAAAAAATACCATCAGCAAGATTGACCAGCATGGAATTTTTGTGAATAGAAACAGTTCAGGACTGATGGAAAACAATAAAGTCAATTCGGTGAAACAGAATGGAATTTATGTAAATCAGAGCAGTACTGCGGCTATGAATAATAACAAAATCAGTAAAGCAGGGCAGCACGGTATTTATATCAGCAAAAGCGTTTCAGAAAGAGTAGAAAAAAATCATATTGAAACGGTGGGGAAAAACGGGATTATAGTTTCTGAGTCCCAGGGCTGCGTCCTCAAAGAAAACACAATTACCGGGGCGTCAGTCAGAGGAATTCACATTTCATCTTCCAAAACACCGTCGGTTATCTCAAAGAATAATATAAAGAATTCAGGAGAACATGGAATTCATGTATATCATTCTAAGAAAACGGAAATAAAAGGTAACAGGGTGACTGATGTAAAAGGAAGGGGCATTAATCTGAGTGAAGGCTGCAAAGAATCTGAGATAAGTAAAAACAGTATTGTAAATACCAGACAGCAGGGAATTTCTTCCTATCAGGCGTCCTATGTCAGTATTGTTGGAAATACGGTGTCTGGGTCCAGAAAAGATGGGATATCTGCCGGACAGGCAGGAAAGTTTGTGGAGATTTCCGGAAATAAGGTGACAGATGCAAAAGGCGCGGGAATCAATGTCTGGACGGTAAAAAAAGCAGATATCAATGATAATATCTTGCAGAATGTGGGGAAAATAGCATTCAAGATCAATGAGACGAAATCCAAAGTTAAGACCACGCCCAATACCAGCGTGAACCGTATTTCCGGAAAGAAAAAACAAATTTCCGGAAAAGCCAGAAAGGGCTCTCAGTACAGTGTGACTGTCGGAAAGAAAAAATATAAGGTAGGCGTGAAAAACGGAGGCTTTCAGACAGAGAAGATTAAAAAGATAAAAAAGGGTACAAAGGTGAAAGTAGTGGAGAGAATTGCAGGAGGCAATCAAATTCAGACGGTTGTAGAGGTAAAAAAGTAAAGGCTTGACGGAATAGTAGAGATGGGATAAAATGGTTTCTGTTATGTAGAAAGGTGGAAAATATAATGCAGAGAAGCGTCTTGGATTATCTGGAACAGTCAGCAGAAAAGTTTCCAGACAGAACTGTATTTGCAGATAATGAGAACAAAGTTACCTACAGGGAGTTTCAGGCTCAGGCCAAAGCGGTGGCGACAGGGCTTGCACAACGGCTTAATATGAAGACAAATCAGCCGGTGGTGGTATTGATTGAGAGAAAGATAGAGAGTCTGAGAGGATTTTTCGGTGTGATTTACAGCGGCAATTTTTATGCGCCGGTAGATTATCAGATGCCGGCCAAGCGGATAGAGCTGATGATTGAGACCTTAAAGCCGGCAGCAGTGATGGTAACCGATACTACCAGAAGAGTGATGGAACAGATTACGTATGATGGCAATATAGTAAGTTTACAGGAACTAACAGAAACTGCAGTAGAACAGGGGATGTTAGATGAGATTGCCAGGCGGCAAATTGACACAGACCCCTTGTATGCTATGTTTACATCTGGTTCTACAGGAGTACCGAAGGGAGTGTTAGTTTCACACAGATCGGTGATCGACCTGATTGATAATTTTAAGTATGAATTTGGCTTTGATGAGACGATGATTCTTGGAAACCAGGCGCCCTTTGATTTTGATGTTTCAGTAAAAGACATTTATTCCACCCTCAAAAATGGCGGAACCATGTATGTGATACCTAAAATGATGTTTTCTATGGTGGCAAGACTGATCGATTATTTGAATGAAAAGCAGATAAATACTGTAATATGGGCGACTTCTGCGCTGCGCATTGTTGAAAATCTGAATGTTTTTTCGAAAAAGATGCCCAGGTATCTTAGAACTGTAATGTTTTCTGGCGAGGTAATGCCCAACAAGGTACTGAATTACTGGAGAAAGTATTTACCAGAGGTGATGTTTGTCAATCTGTACGGTCCCACAGAAATTACCTGCAACTGCACTTTTTATAAGGTGGACAGGCCTTTTGCAGACGAAGAGGCGCTCCCAATCGGAATTGCGTTTAAAAATACAGATTTATTTCTGTTGGATGGAGACCGCAAAAATGAAGTGGAACCTGGACAGGTGGGAGAAATCTGTGTAAGGGGAAGTTCTCTGGCTCTTGGTTATTATAATAATGAAGAAAGGACACGGGAGGCATTTATTCAGAATCCACTGAACCCCATGTATCCTGAAACGATATACTGCACGGGTGATCTGGCGCAGTATGCAGAAGACGGAAATTTGATGTTTGTGTCCAGGAAAGATTATCAGATCAAACATATGGGACACAGGATAGAGCTGAGTGAAGTAGAAATTGCTGTCAATGCACTTCCATTTGTGGAGGCGGCCTGCTGTATCTATGATACAGAAGAAGAGAAAATCGTATTATTTTATCAGGCGGCAGAGAGATGTGACAGAGAGCTGCTGAAACAGTTGGGAAAGAATCTTCCTAAATATATGTTTCCCAACAGGCTGGAATATTTTGAGAAACTTCCGTTAAATAAAAATGCGAAAATCGATAGAACCTGGCTGAAAGAGAATTATATTCTGAGTTAATAATAGGTAAAAATGTAGCTGTTATAAAATTTACAGAAGAAGTATAAGAAAGACAGAATTTTTCTGCCAAACATGTTGAGAAAGGATGTAAGTGAAATATTATGAAAGAACAATTGCTGAGTATTTTAAACGATTTAAGACCAGATGTTGAATTTGAAAAGGAAGAGAAACTGATTGACGATGGCGTACTGGATTCTTTTGACATTGTTTCTCTGGTTTCAGAGCTGAATTCCGAGTTTGACGTGGAGATCAATGTAATGGATTTGGAGCCGGAGAACTTTAATACGGTGGAGGCTATGCTGGAACTGATTGTAAAAATGCAGGAAGAAGGATAAGAAATTTTTGAACTGAAAGGGATAAAGAAATGGATTTTATTTCAGCTACATTTGTTGTTTTTGTAATGATATTGTCAGCAGTTTATTTCATAACGCCTAAGAAGGCAAAATGGGTTGTTTTACTGCTGGGAAGTTATGTTTTTTATGTGTTTTCCAGTGTGAAGCTGCTGTTTTTTTTGATTTTTACAACTGCAGTAACGTTTATCTGCGGACTGGTTCTGGGCAATATAAATGAAAAGCAAAAAGTTTATCTTAAGGAGCATAAGAATGAACTGACCCGGGAACAGAAGAAAGAATTGAAGAACCGGACGTCTAAGAAGAAGAGATGGATTGTGGCTGCAGCCGTTTTGATCAATCTGGGGCTCTTGATTTTTCTGAAATATTTTAATTTTATTGGCGGAAATCTCAACAGTCTTCTGGCTGGTATAGGCATAGAGGGACATATTCCGCAGTTAAATTTGCTTCTGCCGTTAGGAATTTCCTTTTACACACTGCAGTCTATTGCTTATATTGTGGATTTGTACCGGGGGAAGTATCAGGCGGACAGAAATTTTTTCAAGTTTTCTCTTTTTATGTCATTTTTTCCGCAGATTGTTCAGGGACCGATTGCCAGATATGATCATCTGGCGCATCAGTTATATGAACCTCATAAATTTGATTATCAGAGAGTGACACAGGGAGTCCAGCTTATTTTATGGGGCTTTATGAAGAAATTGCTTCTGGCGGACCGGCTGGCAGTGGCAGTTAATTTTGTATTTGACAATCCGGATCCTCATGAAGGGTTTGTACTCTTTTTTGCAGCGGCAGGATATGGCCTGCAGGTATATGCAGACTTTTCAGGTGGCATGGATGTAGCCCGCGGTGTGGCACAGGTTCTCGGCATAGATCTTGCGCTTAATTTTGAGCGGCCTTATTTTGCAACATCCATTGAGGAATTCTGGCGCAGATGGCATATTACTTTGGGCGGCTGGATGCGGGACTATGTGTTCTATCCCTTGTCTTTATCAAAGGCATTTGCTAATCTTGGAAAACGTACGAGGAAGATATTTGGCAATTATATAGGAAAAAAACTGCCCACATTTTTGTCAATGTTCATTGTGTTTCTGCTGGTAGGCGTCTGGCATGGCTCCAGCTGGAAGTATGTGGCGTATGGTATTTGGAACGGCACGATTATTGTATCCAGCATTTTGCTGGAACCTTATTATGAAAAATTCTTGAAAAAGTGTAATATAAATACAGAATGCTTTAGCTGGAAATTTTTCCAGATGATGCGGACGTTTGTTTTGTGCAGTTTTGGACGCTTTTTTTCAAGAGGAATCTCCTGCATGACAGCTTTGAATATGATGAAAAGAACGATTATAAATCCGAATCCATGGGTCTTTTTTGACGGATCGTTTTTAAATCTTGGGCTGGATTATAAAGATTTTTATGTGATTTTCATTTTTATTCTTGTATTGCTGGTGGTTGGTATTTTACAAGAAAAAGGAATACGGGTCAGAGAAAAAATTGCAGAGCAGAATTTGTATTTCCGCTGGATGCTGTACATAGCAGCAGTCGTGATCGTATTGATTTATGGAAATTATGGTTCTGGATATTCAGCAAGTGAGTTTGTTTATCAGCAATTTTAAGGAGAATTAAGATATGACAAAAAAGCAGGGTTTAAGATTAATATCATTTTTACTGGTGTTGGGACTAATATTGTATGGACTTGTCCGTGTGTTTGGAATGCCCACAAATAAAGATACTGCATTGGGAGTAATGAAACGTTATAATGATTTTTATGATGAACCGGAGAATACCTGGGATTGTGTCATGCTGGGAACAAGCTGTGTTGACAGACAGTGGGCTGCCCCTCTTGCCTGGAATGAATATGGAATGGCGGTCTATGCCATGAATACAGATGTTCAGCCGCTGTATCTTACCACATGTCTGCTGGATGAAGTGCGCAAGACACAGGATGTGAAGCTTGCGGTGGTGGATGTCCGGGGAATTCGGATGGATTCACTGCGTCCGACGGAGGTCCGGGTGCGCAGGGTGACAGACAGTATGAGATATTCTGCTAATAGGTTTAAAACAATCCATAAAGCAATAGAATTTTACAAAGAATATTATTCCCGTGATGATGTGAAGGATGGACAGAAGGTTTTAGATAATCTGGATGAAACATCTATGTATTTTTCTTTTTTGAAGTATCACTCCCGCTGGAAAGAAGGATTATACGAATCAGATTTTATCCGTCCAGTCAATGATATGAAAGGAATATATGACCCGGCGGACGCTTTTCATTCAGAAAATGTTAAGCCGACAAAAGTGATTCCAGATACGGCAGAATTGAATGATCTGCAGAAATCGGTATTGGATGAAATTATTGAATACGGAGAAACTACAGGATTAGAGATTCTCTTTACGTCTGCACCCTCCAGAGTCTTTGAAAAGGAACAGCCAGAGTTTAATGGTGCGGTCAAATATCTGGAAGAAAAGGGAGCCAAGGTAATTAATTTCAATACGGAAGAAAAATATAAGGAAATCGGATTGGACTTTTCCACCGATTTGTATAATGCTCATCATATGAATACAAAAGGTGCGGTTAAATTCACCAACTATTTCGCTAAGTATCTGCATGAAAATTATCAATTTGAAGATAAGCGCGGAAAGGAAGAGTATAAAGAGTGGGATGAGGCTTATAAACGTTATGTAGAATTTTTTGAGCAGGGATGGAAAGAGAAATAATGGGAGTGAATTCCGGCGGAGAAGTAAGCAGAAATCTGAAATGTTTTGTTATTTTTATGGTTGGCATTATACTTTCCGGAATCATCACCGTTATGTATCTTACGGAAAGTATTAATCTGGCATGTTTTTATGATGTGGGCGATTTGTACGAGATTTCCAGCTCATATTATAATATTTCCGGGGAAAATTGGCTGTATGACTATGAAAAGGACAGGATCGTGACACAGGAGGAAAATGCCAGTTTTTCTTTACAAATGGAAAACAGACAGGAAAACTGGAACTATTTTTCTCTGGAAATACAGAATTTAAGTAATACATCCAGGGGCGAGATAGAATTTCTGGGAAAGAACAATGAGCGGCTCTACATGATAGACTTTGAACTTCGAAATGGGCGGCTGGTTCTTCCGCTGCAGAAAGAGACCATCTATGCCCTCAATTTTATTGTCAGAAATCCAGTGTCATTTTCCATTAAAAAGATGCAATTTCGGGAGAAGATGCAAAATTTTGAGTGGAGCCAGGCGCCAGGGGTTTTTGTAATAGTTTTGGCATTCTATTTTCTGATAATTCTGCTGATTTTATATTTTCTGCGCCATTATATAGGGCAGGAATTATCTCAAAGAAAAATATGGATTAAAACGCTGCAGAAGAGCTATGAATGTCTGTTAGAGCAGTGTGGAAATTTGTTTCAGGGCCTTTCCAGTAGGAATAGGTCCTTGTTGCGCCGAATCACCTTTTTCTCAAGCATGCTGCTTCTCTATTTTATGTTGGTCAGAGGATGGTATTGGAAACTTCTGGTTCAGAGGAAGACCGTATTGCTGCTGGCAGTTTGCATACTGTTTGTTGCCGTGCTGTCTTGGGAGAAGACAGAAAAAGCTGTGAATTGGAATAATCCGCTGGTATATGCATGGATTGCCACCTGGCTGATGTGCATCCTTTCAGAATTTGTGATAGAAAAGGATATTAAAAATACCGGAATATTTATGTTAGGGGTAATGGGTCCCCTCTATATGGTGTGGGGAAAAATGAAGCGGCCGGAACGTCTGATTGGAGATTTTCTGGCCGCACTTCGCTGGTGTTATTGGATTAGCTGCGTTTTTTGTTTCTTTTTCCGCTCCTTTTCACCTGGGATCCGCTATTCTGGAATATACACGAATCCCAATCTCTTTGCAGGATTTCTGGTTACAGCCAATATTGCCTTTTTAATTTCTCTGGATGAAAATCTAAGTAAAGAGAGGTTAAAGAGACATATCCTGTGGGGGAATATCTTTGGACTTGTCACGATCTGGGGATTTCTCCGGCTGACAGAGAGCGTGACTTCGCTGGCGGCGTATGCTCTGGAATGGGTAGTATTTTTATGGAAGCAATTTCCTACGGAGAAAAAAACTGTGTATAAAAAGAATCTGAGAAATGTGCTGGCAGTATCGGCGGTCAGTATGCTGGCCGTTATCACGCTTGGCAAGTGGGGGCTGAGCAGCGTACCAAATGTACTGGGAACAGACTTTTTATTTCATGGAGAGCAGACTTACAGTATAACAGGAATGACATCCTTATCCCTGAAGGTGGAAGCGGCGGAACAGATCGGGGTATCGGACCGTTTGCTGCACAAAGTCACCAGTGGAGAATGGAACACTCTGTTTGGCGGCAGGACTGAGGTATGGAAGGAATACATTCAGAATTGGAATTTATTTGGACATGCAGGACATCAGGAATGTTTTAATGGAAAAAAAATGCATGCGCATAATGCCCTATTGCAGATGATACACTATTATGGTATCTTTATTTGTGTACCATATCTTATTATGCTGTATTACAGTTTGAAGTATGGAATAAAGATTATTTTTAATAAGAAACAGATCAGAATGAATTTGTTTTTTCTGCTATCGGCAGTAAACTATATTGTACTGGGATTTGCTGAGGATGTTGCCACATCTTATTTGTACATCAGCTGGCTGACCTATTATATTTCACTGGGGGGCATGTTCCACCAGCAGAAACAGAAGACAGGGACATAAGAAGGTGAGAAGATGAAAGAGAACAGAAAACTTCATATGTTTCTTCTGGTTCTGGCCGGGATATTAATCAGTGTGATGTTAGTGATGATGCGTCTGGGAGGCAGTGTCAATTTCCGGGATTTTATGTCAGCAGGAAGAGTGTATGACATCTCTCCTGTCAATCTGCAGAATCATTCATCTGCCTGGAAATATGATCAGGAGAAACACGGGTACTGGCTTTTGAGCGATAAGGCTTCAAAACGCTTTCGCCTGGATGGGAGAGAGCGTACTTGGAATCATCTGTATCTCACCATAAAAGAGACCAGTAAAGAACCATTGACAGGCATGGTCAGATACTATGGAAAAGATAAAAGAAAATTGTATCAGCAGCCCATAGAACTGTATAAGGGAAAAAATGCTGTTCCGTTGGATGAGACGGTGCCGGCGGCAAGTTTGGCAATCGTATTTCAGGGAGCACAGGGAGAATTTGTCTCTATTTCAGAAATGCAGGTCAGAACCACCCCTTCCTGGTTTACCTTGCCCCATTTTCTGAAACTGTTTACGGCAGCGTTTGCGGGAGTTATAACGGTTCTTATGAGCCTTCTTTTTTTGAAACGCAGATTTCTTCAGCGAAGGGAAGGAAAAATTACGGGTGTGCTGCTGGACAGTCTGCAGGCGGAAATTCAGGTAGCAGGGGATTTTCTGGGAGAGCGTCTGGGAGGCAGATTGTCAGTATTTCAGAGGGAATCCATAAGAAAGCTGTTGTTTAGCATTCTCTTTCTCTGGATGGTGATAGGAAATGTGGCGGGATGGCTCAGGGACGGAGCGGTATTTCGTTATCATGTCCTGATCTGTGTCCTGCTTTTGCTGGCAATTTCATTTATTTCCTGGGAAAGACCTCTGCAAAAGCAATCTTGGAAGACGCCTCTTATGAGAAGCTGGCTGGGGATATGGATGGGGGTGATCATTTGTGATCTGTTTGTCGTGAGAAGTTTAGAATTTGAAACAGGATTGGGAATGCTTCTTTCCGGTTCTGTGTTTATATTTTTCTGGCAGAATATGGAGCAGAAGGACAGAATGCTCAAAGACCTCATGGCAGCCCTGGAAATTACATTTTTTATAGGAATCATCTATTGCATGGTATTTCGTGCAAAGAAGCCTGCCATTGATTATAATGGAATGTTTACAAGCCCTGAGGAACTGGCAATGTATGCTGTTTTGATGGAGATCGTTTTTCTCACCAGAATGGATTGGCTGATTGCACGCAGTGTTAACGGGAGCCTGGAGCGTGGCAGGGAAGACGGGGCGCTGTTTTTTTCATGTTTTAAGAATATATTGGGGGGTTCTGTCTCACTGTTTCTGGTGTTGAGAAGCGGCCACACGCCGGGAATTTTTATTTTTGCGTTGATTGCCATATGCTATCTTCCAGGGGTCTGGGTGAAATTGTTCCATCATGGCGCCAAGTGCAGGAAACTGTGCATCAGCATTATTGCGGCGGCCATTCTTTCTTATGGCTGCACTTGCCTGGTATTTGCCAGTACGAAATATCTGCCGGAAATTTTGGATCTGAATCTGCAGTACAGGCAGGAATTGCTCACTACGAGGCTTAAGGGAGAAGAAAAGGAGCTGTTTGTCCAGCAGTATCCAGGCAGCCTGCAGGGAGCAAGGATGAAACATAAGGACAAACTTCCGGTAATCTGGCGTAATTATGCCCGCAGGCTGAATTTATTTGGGCATAGTGGGAGTCTTAGTGTGTTTCGGGAAGTACTTCCAGCTTACAGTGGATACCTTGACATGGCATTTCATCATGGAATATTTATACTGCTGCCTTATGCAGCATATCAGATTTCCATTATTTTGGCAGGAGCAAAATATGCATTTCACAGGAAAGGCAGCAGAAACATCTGTATGTATTTTTTGGGGATAGCATATCTGAGCTTTTCCATCTGCGCAAATGTGGAAATCTCGTGGGGACATCCCATGTGGCTTTGTTACTATTTATCCGCAGGGTATTTAGGCGGAGATGGCGGAGGCGCCCTGCAAATAACAAAAATAGGAAAAGAGGAATTCAATTGAGAGTACTATTAGAAAATAATCAGCTCCTGCTGAGAAAAATTATCTTAGTGATTTATGATATCGCTGCCGTGATAGCGGCCAGCATACTTGCTTTGTTTCTGCGCTTTGAGGGAAGGTACCATGCCATTCCCAGGCACTTTCTGGACAGAAGCCAGCAGTATATTCCAGTGGTAATTGTGATTACTATTCTGATATTTTATGCACTGCGTCTCTATGGAAGCCTCTGGAGTTACGCGGGGGCCACAGAGCTTGTGAATATTCTGGCGGCCAGTATTCTGTCAGCAGGGGTGCAGATGTCGGTGTTTGTGCTGACAGATTTGCGGATGCCGAGAAGCTATTATGTATTCTATGGAGCGGGACTGTTTGTCTTTGTCACATTCAGCCGTTATTCCTACCGCATCATCCGTACGCTGATTAAGAGGCAGAAGAATGACAAACCATGTACCAACGTATTGATTGTGGGAGCCGGCGGGGCTGGGAATATGCTGGTAAGGGAAATCAGCAACAGCAGCCATATTCATAAACGGGTGGTATGCATTGTAGATGATTCGAAAGGCAAACAGGGAAGTTACCTTCATGGCGTGAAGATTTATGGAGGGCGGGAGTCTATTCCCGATCTGGTGAAGAAACACGAAGTGGATGAGATTATGATTGCGCTTCCTTCAGCGCCGGCAAAAGAGATCAAACAGATTTTGGATATCTGTAAGGAGACAGGATGTGAATTAAAACGTCTGCCAGGCGTTTACCAGCTTGTAAACGGAGAGGTGAGCGTCAGCGCTCTGAAAGAAGTGGATGTCAATGACCTTTTGGGACGGGAACCGGTGAAAGTAGACATGTCCTCCATCTTAGATTATGTGTCAGGTAAGACGGTTTTGGTGACAGGGGGAGGAGGCTCCATTGGAAGTGAAATCTGCCGTCAGGTGGCAGGACACAATCCCCGAAGGCTGGTGATTGTAGATATTTACGAAAATACTACGTATGACATACAAAATGAATTAAAGCGCAGATATCCTGATCTGGACTTAGTGGTACTGATTGCTTCTGTCCGAAATACCAAGCGGATGGATATTATATTTGAGAAATACCGTCCGGATATTGTATATCATGCGGCAGCTCACAAGCATGTGCCGCTGATGGAGGACAGTCCCAATGAGGCTGTAAAAAATAACGTGCTGGGTACATTGAAGGTCGTACAGGCGGCTGATAAATGGAAAGTACGGAGATTTGTGATGATTTCTACTGATAAGGCAGTAAATCCCACCAATATAATGGGAGCGACCAAACGGATTTGTGAGATGATTATACAAACGTATAATAATCGTTCTAAAACAGAATTTGTGGCAGTCCGTTTCGGAAATGTACTGGGCAGCAATGGAAGTGTGATACCATTATTTAAGAAACAGATTGCACAGGGAGGGCCAGTTACAGTTACCCATCCAGATATAATCCGCTATTTTATGACGATTCCAGAAGCTGTGTCACTGGTACTGCAGGCAGGCGTTTATGCCAAGGGCGGAGAAATTTTCGTACTGGATATGGGAGAACCCGTTAAGATCGCGGATCTTGCCAAGAATCTGATTCTGCTGTCAGGCCATAAGCCAGGAGAGGATATCTCTATTGTCTATACAGGCTTAAGACCTGGAGAAAAGCTGTATGAGGAAATGCTTATGAAAGAAGAAGGGATGCAGGATACGAAAAATAAGCTGATACACATTGGAAAGCCAATTAAGTTAGACGAAGAAAAATTCCTGATGCAATTGGAAAATCTTGCAGAGTATGTGGTGAAGGAGCCAGAAGATATTCGAAATTGGGTGCAGAATATTGTAACTACGTATCATCCAGAAGGATTATAGGCGTCAAATTTGAGTATCCCTATTTTTTGATTTTATAGTACCAAAAGGTTTCCAGCACAAAGTGATGGAAACACTTTGCACAGAAAAGTGCTATGGAAAGCTAGCTTTCCAGACACTTTTTGTGCAAGATGTCTATGCTGCCAAAGGCAGCAAGACCTTTTGGTACTAAAATATCGGTTGTTGTTAAAAATGGGTAAACTCCAAGCGTCAAAAAATTGCAAAGATAAAAAATTTGTAGTAATATGTATAGGAGAGTAGAAGGTTAAAGTTCTGTCTGCGGGCATGAGATACATCAGGAGGAAGAGATGAAAGAAAAAGAACATATTTATCTGTCTTCGCCTCATATGAGTGACGAAGGCTATGAGAAGAAATATATTGAGGAGGCATTTGATACCAACTGGATTGCGCCTCTCGGCAAAAATGTAACACAATTTGAAGAAGAAGTGACAGCAAAGATTGGAGCCGGGAAAGCGGTGGCGTTGTCAGCCGGAACGGCTGCCATCCATATGGCGTTAAAATCCATTGGCATCACTCAGGGCGACGTGGTATTCTGTCAGTCTTTGACTTTTTCTGCCACGGCCAATCCGATTGTTTATGAGAAGGCGGAGCCGGTGTTTATTGACAGCGAATGCGACACATGGAATATGAGTCCGGAAGCATTGGAAGCAGCCTTTGAAAAATATGTAAAAATGGACAGGAAACCCAAAGCAGTGATCATTGTGCATCTCTATGGAATTTGTGCCAAGATAGACGAGATTGCAGAAATCTGTGCCAGGTATCAGGTACCATTAATAGAGGATGCCGCAGAGAGTTTGGGAAGCACTTATAAGGGAAGATATACAGGCACTTTTGGAGATTATGGAATTATCAGTTTTAATGGAAATAAAATAATTACAACCTCCGGGGGAGGAATGCTGCTGGTCAATACAGAAGATGCAGAAGAAAGAGCCAAAAAAGTGCTTTACTGGGCAACGCAGGCGCGGGAACCGGCGCCATGGTATCAGCACACGGAAATCGGCTATAATTACCGTATGAGCAATATTGTAGCAGGGATTGGCAGAGGGCAGCTTAAAGTCTTAGATGAACGCGTGGAGAAGAAGCGTTATATTCAGGAATATTATCAGACACATCTGGGAGATCTGCCCGGGATTCATTTTATGCCTGCACCGCAGGGAACTCACTGTAATTGCTGGCTGTCTGTGATTCAACTGGATGAAGACTGCCGTGTGAAGCCAATGGATATCATGAAAGCATTGGAAGATGATGATGTGGAGAGCCGTCCAGTGTGGAAACCTATGCATCTGCAGCCAGTATTTTCAGACTTTGATTTTATTTCCCTGGCAGGTGATTTATGCATTGTCGATCATGAGACAGGGGCAGATAATAGTATCAGCGGACAGATTTTTGAACATGGAGTCTGTATGCCCAGCGACAGCAAGATGACAGAGGAAGATCTGCAGAGAATCTGCGGTACAATAAGAGCGTTGTGGGAGCAGACGTCTTCTGAGAATTCGGAAAGGTAGAAGAAGAAATCCTGCTCAGAACAGTTTATCTTTTGTAAAAAAAGTTTATTTCCGCTGTTCTGAGTAGGATTTCTTTATGAATGTATTATAGCGCAAAACGTCAGAAAATTCAAGTGAAAAAAATGAATTTTGCAAAAAAATGCTTTGACATTAAAAGCTTTTAAGTTGAATAGATATATTATTGTGGCTGCCTGTCTGGAAGAAGCGATGGGAGAAAAGAGGTATAAAGAGGAAGTGAATATGAAGAGAAAGCATAGACCGTATGGTCCTTATGAAAAATTTATAAAGCGCCCGCTGGATTTGAGCTGCGGCCTGCTGGCAGTTTTATTTTTTTGGTGGCTTTATCTGATTTTAGCGGCGCTTGTGCGTGTCAAACTGGGATCTCCAGTCTTGTTTACACAGGAGAGGCCGGGAAAAAATGAAAAGATATTCAAATTGTATAAGTTTCGGACGATGACAGATGCCAGAGACAGCAATGGAGAACTGCTGTCAGATGAAGAACGGCTCACGGGTTTCGGCAAGATGTTAAGAGCTACATCCCTGGATGAACTGCCAGAAGTGCTGAACATTATAAAAGGCGATATGTCTCTGATTGGTCCCCGCCCGCTTCTGGTCCGTTATTTGGACCGCTACAACGAAGAACAGCACAGAAGACATGAAGTCAGGCCTGGCTTGTCTGGCTATGCGCAGGTGAACGGAAGAAATGCAATTTCCTGGCAGGAAAAGTTTAAACTTGATGTTGCATACATAGATCATATAACTTTTCTGGGAGATATGAAGATTCTGCTGCAGACGATTGGAAAGGCTTTTATCAGGCAGGAAGGAATCTCGTCAGGCACATCGGCGACAATGGAAGAATTTATGGGAAATGACTGAAGAATTTATTAGGAGAATAAAATGAGAGAAGTGCGTATATTAGTTACTGGTGTCGGAAGAAGAGTCGAGCTTATGCAGGCGTTTCGCCAGGCGGCGCTGCAATTGGAGATCGATCTCAAATTGTATGGGGCTGATATGGCTGGTACGGCTCCTGCCCTTACATACTGCAATTATATAAGGAAGATATGCAGTATGACGGATCCTAATTATATTAATCAGCTTGCAGGGATTTGTAAGCGAGATAACATTGATTTGGTTATTCCGACGATTGATACAGATCTGTTAGTTTTATCAAAGAATGTTGAAGTGTTTGAACAAATAGGGACCAGAGTTCTGATCAGCAGGGCCGATAAGATTAAGATCTGCAGAGATAAAAATTTTACGGCAGATTTTTTTGAGGAATGTGGTTTAAAGGCGCCGAAGACATATAATGATTACAGCAAATATGACGGTGGATATCCGTGCTTTATTAAGCCCAAGGACGGAAGCAGCAGTATTAATGCCTTTAAGGTGAAAGATTTTGAAGAATTGGCAGTGTACGCTGAGAAAATTGAGGACTATGTGATACAGCCATTTATTGAGGGGCTGGAATATACGATTGATATTTTCTGCGATTTTGAAGGGAATCCAATTTACATTACGCCGAGAGAGAGAGTAGCTGTCAGGGCAGGAGAAGTTCTCAAAACACGGATATGTATGGATGAGACCATGATTCAAGAGAGCAGACAGCTGATTGAAAAATTTAAGCCCTGCGGTCCAATGACCGTACAGCTGATCCGCCAGAAAGACACGGGGGTGAATTATTATATCGAAATTAATCCGCGTTATGGCGGCGGCGCTCCTCTGAGCATGAAAGCAGGAGCCAGATCGGCGGAGACGGTATTAAGGCTCTTAGGCGGTGAGAAGCAAGAATATCAGGAGTGTAACTGTAATGGAGCAGTGTACAGCCGGTTTGACCAAAGCGTATGCATTGATCCAGGGAATGGAGCAGCGCATCCGGTGATGGGGATTATTTTTGACTTGGATGATACCTTGTACAGTGAGAAGCAGTATGTGAGAAGCGGGTATAAGAAAATTGCGGAGTATTTGGGAAATACGCAGGCGGAAATAAAATTGTGGAATTATTTTCTGGAGGGTAAACCAGCAATAGATGCTTATCTGAAGGAAATCGGTGCGGAAGATAGTAAATCTGTGTGTCTGGATCTGTATCGAAAGCAAATGCCTGAAATCAATCTGTATGAAGGAGTGCCGGAATTGCTTGAGAAGCTGAGGAAAAAGGGTGTCAAAACAGCGATTATTACGGATGGACGGATAGAAGGACAGAGAAACAAGATAAAAGCTCTGGGGCTGGAATCTTTGGTGGACGATATCATAATTACAGATGAACTCGGCGGAATACAATTTCGGAAACCAAATGATATTTCTTTTCGCATTATGCAGTGCAGATGGAGAATTCCTTTTGAACAGATCGTTTATGTGGGAGATAATTTAGCCAAAGATTTTCAGGCGCCCATGCAGCTTGGAATGCAGGGAGTCTGGTTAAAAAATGAAGACGGAATTTATAGTGGAGAAACGACGGTGACCGGCAATATAAAAACTGTTATCAATATTGATGAAATAAATACGTTATAGAGATAAAAATGAATTAATCACCAAGCTGCTGCCTGACTGATTTAGCCGGGCAGCAGCTTTTGTCAGCTACACCAATACAATAGCGCCTAAGATACGAGTGTTTTGTTCTTTTGCAAGGCTTAATTCATTTGAGATTTCATCATAAATAGACTGCCCTTTTTGTTCCACCAGCAGAATATTTCCGATTTCAGAGCTTTGTTTCAGAGATTCTGTGTCATAAAATATATTTCCGCCTTCTTTAAGCTGGATATTTTGGGCGGATAATTCTTTTTTCAATAAACTTAAGATCTTAGTGTCTGCATTTTCATACTCACTGCCTGTCAGATAAATACAGTCAATATTTTGTTGTCTGCAGGAGAGCGAGAGATTGGTGGCAATCATTTTAATCTGTTGTTCCATGGACAGTCTTTTCTTTTTTCGGTTCTTTATTGCCATAAGCTTATCATCAATGACAGATAGAAAATGATGTTTCTTAGAAGGGACTGTTATTTCGCCTAACAGGCGGATGTTATAAAGGCTGCGAATTTCATCTGAGCTTTGAAGCCTGGCTGTAAAAAGCATTTTGCATACTACCCAGAAACATACCAGAAAAACGCCGAAAAAGCCTCCCAATATCATAAATTTCAAGTTAAAACCAGCCTTTTCTGTATCTTTTGATTCGTTTTCTTCACTTTGCAGCAGAAGTAACTGCTGGCTGTTCATGTTTGTTTTCAAGGCTTTTAACTGGCTGCTCATTGTTGAGATGTTGTTGGAAATCGTGTTTTTTCTGTCTATCAAATTGTTGTCTACCACTATATTCTGAGATTCGTTCAGTAATTTTAATTTATGCGGGCCAATGTCCTGAAATTCAGCTTCTTTGCTGCTGAGATGAGTTTTGATTGAGGTTGCGACCATATCCATTTTGTCTTTTTCCGGACATATTATCTTAATGGAAATGGAATTTCCAATCTGTGATACTCCCCATAGTTCACTGAGATCTGCCTGATTGATTGACAGTTTTGCTTCATTTATTATATTTTGGCTCATTTCACCGCTCATAATATAATTATAGTATAAAGTCATCAAGCTGCTGGTAAAATCATTTTTGCTTTCCTCTGTATAGTTAAAGGTATATTCGGAATCAACATAGTACTGTAATTCAACCATCGGTTTATGATACGGATCAATCTTCATACAAGTGGATGATTCCAGATAATCCTCATATTCTCTTATGCGGGCTGACAGGTTATTTGCCTGCGTCACCTGCTGCCGCTCTTCCTCTGTCAATTCGCTTGCCAACTGTTCCGTATCTATATTTTGTGAAGCCCGGTAAGATCGCATATCCATCGTGTATTTCATTCCGCAGAGTAAGACAGCAAATAAAATGCCAAAACAGATGATAGGACGCCATTTAAATATAATTTGCCAAAACAGTTCTGCCAGATTAATTTCACGCATCTTTTTTTCCTGTGTTTCCATATGATTTCCTCCATGTGTTGCTGAATATTAAATGCTACAATTTATGCTTTTACGTATCTAAATGACTTTGGATCATATTCCAAATGCTTTCAGCAGACTGAAAATTGTCGGGATCAATCTCAGAAGGATCTATTTCAATTGCAAATGTTTTCTCAACTTCTGTGATAATTTCAATGATTTCAAGGGAATCCAGTATGCCTTCATCCACAAGCGACTTATTGTTTTCAAAATCTGCTTTCGGTTTGATTCCTTTGAGAATCTGCATTAGTTTTTCCATAATTATTCCTCCGTATATTCTTTCTTAATTTTAACTCTGTCAATTTTACCATTTAAATTCATCGGCATAGATGTGAGCTTGACAAATTTGTTTGGCATCATGTATTGCGGCAGTTTTTCTGCAATCTTGTCATTTAGTGAATTCGTATCAATTTTTCCAGTGTAAACGGTTATAATATCACTGTTTTTCTCATGAAACACACAGCAGGCGTTTTCTACTCCACTTACGGAAAGAATAGCATTCTCTATTTCTCCCAGCTCAATTCTGTGTCCCAAACGCTTAATCTGAAAATCTTTTCTTCCAGCGAAAATAATCTCTCCGGTTTCATTTTTATAAGCTAAGTCGCCGGTTCGGTATATGATTTCTCTCCATTTTGTATTGACAGGATTCTGCATAAAAGCTGCAGATGTTTTTTCAGGAGAGTTATAGTAGCCCTGGGATAAGCATTGCCCTGAGATACAGATCTCGCCAATGTTTCCCGTCTGTGCTAACTGATCCTCGTCATCTAAAAGGAAAATTTCACTGTTTTCACATGCCTTGCCTAACGGCAGTTTTTCATCATCAGCAAATTCTCGTTCAATATCATAATACATGCATGCGTACGTAGCTTCAGTAGGTCCATACATATTGACATATAATGCATTGTTTATATAGGTTCTCCATATATTCAGATGTTTACAGGGCATGACTTCTCCGCAGAAAATCACTAATTTGATGCTGGTGGGGACACACACCTCAAATGCTTTGCAATTGACAACATTGCAGAGAGCTGAGGGCACCCAGATCAATGTATTTATGTTATTATTTTCAATAAACTGTAATATTTTTTTGGGGAATGTGTAATAGCTCTTCGGCGGGATAAAAACAGTTGCTCCCGTTTTAAGAGGGATATATATATCAGGCACCGAGGCATCAAAATAGAACGGAGCCTGATTACACAAGGCTGCAGTATCGTCTAAATGGTATTTTTCACAGATCCAGTCCATGAAATCTATCACTGCCGCATGTGAAATGGTAACTCCTTTTGGAACTCCTGTAGAGCCGCTTGTAAACAATACATATAATAAATCTGTATTTTTAGAATATAATCGAATTTTAGCCAGGGCATCATCATTCACTTCTGCCTCAAGCGCAGTTTTATAATGATATTTCAACATAGAGCCGCTGATGCTATTCACTTTTTCAGCCGTGGCATCGTCATATAATATCATGCTTGGCTGTAACGTATCAAGAATCAGATTAATTCTTTCAGAGGGCATCTGGCTGTCAATAGGAACATAGAAACATCCTGCATAGGCGGCCCCCATAAAAGAAAGTATGTTGTAGGCCCGTTTATCCATATAAACAACGATGGGGTGATTCGGCTTGACGATACCTGCAATAAAACTGCCGATTTTTTTTGAGAATAGCAGCAGATTATAAAAAGTAAATGATTCTTTTATATCTGCGAATGCTGTTTTATCTGGATATTTAAGGGCTGTTTTTTCCAGATATTGTAATACGGTTGAATACATTTTGTAATAATCCTCCTGCTGATTTTAAACGATCGTGCCAAAAATCTGTTCTCTGGGAATATGAAAATCATAAATATTAGCGCAATCGTTGTTGATAATATCATTGCAGATGACAGGGAAACTTTTTGCCAGGTCTATGGAATAGCATGGTAATTGATCTATATCAATTTTTTTTGAAATCCCTTGTTCTTCCAGGATCTTGCCAATACGGTTGAATTGTTCTTCCGGTTCTATTTCCATTTTTCTTGCGGCATAATCGTAGGTTCGTTCTTCTGCCTGTCCACTTATGTCGACATAAGTTCCTGTAAAACTCTTGGAAAAGCGGTAGGGAACATTGCATACTGCTTCCGCATAATGAATGAATGTCATGGCATGAACATAATCTGTTCCTAAAATAATCTGTTTTACATGTGCACCGGCACAGTAACCGAATGGAGAATCCATGCCAAATGCATGTCTGTTCGTCATGGAAATAAGTTTTTCCTGATCTTTTCCCCATACTGCAAAAGAGTGCATGGGATGCTGTGTTCTCTTGAAATCTTTTCTCTGTAATGCAATATTGCCCAGAGCGCCCGTAGCGCCTTTCGTGTTATTTATGTCATAATATTTTTTGTTGCTGAATTCAAAGGTAAAGGTGGGAAGGAGCAGGGTGCCTTCTTCTCCAACTGCCTGTTGAAATGCGTCCAGCAATAATGAGCCGTCAAATTTAATTTTATTTGCCTTAAATTTCAACACCAGTTGAATCAATTCCGATGACAACCAAATCTTATCGCCTTTTTTAAGTTCAAAATTGTCAATTAATTCTTGATATACCATCTATTCCACCTCAGAAAACAGTCCGGCGTCTTTTAATTTCACTGCGATACTATGCAGGTTCCCGACCGAGACATTAATTATTTTGCTGATTTCAAACAAGTCCAATGTTCCATCTGCATATGCGATAAAATTCATCATATCCTGCACTGCCATGGAAGACCGGTTGAAGCTTTCTGTCGGATATAAGCCACGCGGTCCAAGCTGCGGTTCACAATAGCAGTTTATTTTATATTTTGCGTTATATTCTAAAGAATTGATGATTTCCCGATATATATGAAAAGCTTTTTCCAGGCCGCTTGCTGATATGAAACTCATATTGTCTGCGCTGGTATGGTATTCCGGGTATTCATGATACTTAGAACAGCATATGCTGCAGACCGGAAGATCAACTCCTGGAGCGTTGTACTGGCGTTCATCGGACCCCCGGTGCAGGAAATCGTATGCGATGTAATCAGGGGCCATGAAATGCAGAACATTTTTAGCTGCGATATCGGCTAATGTATTCTTGGTTCTGCTTGCTACATAAGAGACAGCTCTGTCATCTCCCACACAGGTGATATTAAAGCCTGCGATCATGTTCTTTTTCATAGGATCAAGGTTTTGGGACAGATAGGTGATGGAACCGATCGTTTCGGGAATCCAGATAAGCCTGTAACTGTATTTCCTGTCCTTGTTCTGCAGCAGCCATTTGGCCAGTTCAAGCTGGACAACTGGACCAGATAATTCATTGTTAGCCATGGATGGATGACACACATATGTTGACAAGAAGATTTCTTTCTCTGTTTTTCCAGGGATAAGCAGTTCAGCATATGTCAGGCTGCCCTGGAAGAGTTCGCTTTTTACTACGACATGATACTGGTCTTCCTTCAATGCCAAGCGCTGATTATGAGTCATACAAAATCCCCAGCGTTCTTTGTAGTAACTGGTCACATAAGGTATCCAGTCTGGATGTTCCGGCAGGGAATATAAGTGCTTATCAAGTTCGCTGAGCGGCATGATTTCATCGATTGGCGTAGAATATCCTACAAGATGAAGGTTATTCTCTTTAAAATCTATGATTCGGTGTCCGGCAGAGTCTTCGATATAGGCTTCTTCGATTTTCCATTCTTTGGGAATAATCCAGTCAAATACCTTCGTACCGCTGGGCACTTCATGAAGCGTAATTTCCGGTACTTCTTTTTGTAATCTTTTTAGTGTAACTCTTGTTCCATTGCCTGTAATGCTTCTGCATATTGGAAATAATTCTTCTGCAAGTTTGAACATACGACTGCCAATGGTAGAATGATCCATATTAATTTACCTCACTTATGCCATAATTTCCCGAATGAGCCTCAGAGCAGGCTATATCATATCCCAGGTAAGAATGGTATCTTCTTTTAAATCTCTGGTGACTTTTCTTCCTTCCACAATTTCTATAAATTCTGGAGAAATACCAGTTCCCGGGCGTTTTGGCATTAAATTCTCTGGCAAAATAACCTCTCCTGCTTTCATATCTTTGGTAAGGACCAGAGATCTTCTCGCTTCGCGCCGGGGAATTAATTCACAGTCAAGAACCGTTTTTTCAGCAGATCCTAGGACAGTGTCAATCCATTTGAAATTAGAGATAGCTTTGCGGAAGTCTTCGGGATCTCCTGCATGGTAATGGTCGTTTCCGGCAAGAGTTTTGTCCAATGTAAAATGTTTTTCTATGACTTCAGCGCCTAATAAATATGCGGCAGCCAGGGTCATCATCGTCTCATCGGGCGCCACGTGGTCGCTGAATCCGACTCTCACATCCGGGAAATCTCTTTTCAGCGTTTCGATAACGCGAAGATTTGCGTTTTTTGGTTCTGTAGGATAGGAGAGAACACAATGCAGTATTACAATCTCCTTACATCCGCTTTCTTTGAGAGCACGGATCGCCGTATCAACTTCTGACAGATATGCCGCCCCTACCGAAAGATAGACGGGTTTGCTTTTCGCGCCGATATGGCGGATGAAAGGGAGATTTGAAAGATCAGAGGAAGAGATCTTATAAAAATCAACCATATCTTCAAGATAATCCGCAGATGCGTAATCGAAAGGGGTAGAGGTGAAATCCATTCCCTTGGCATGTGTGTAATGACACAATTCACGATACTCTGCTTCTCCAAAGCTGTCATGTTTCAGGAAAAGTTCATATTGCGTTTTGGTCGGCTCTTTTGTGGTATCCCAATAAGCAGGAGAATTTTTAGAGACAATTGTCCCCGCTTTATAAGACTGAAATTTAGCGCAGTCAATACCTGCTTCCGCAGCTTTATCAATGTATAATTTCGCGGCGTCTAAAGGAGAAATATTTTTTGCTTTTGCGGTGTCATAAAAATTGACTCCCATTTCTGCAATCATATAAGGTTTATTCATAGTGGCAAGCTCCTTTTTATAAATTCTGTATCAAACTGATGACACGTTTACGGCCATTTTTTAAATCATTGCCAAGCAATTTATCCTGAAGTCTTTTACGGTCGCTTTGGGGCATGGTAATGTACATGTCAAGTGTAGATTCGATCATGTGGTCGGAAGGATTTGTTCCCATATACATAAAACCGTTTTCATCACACACAAATCCGTGTCCTTCCTCACGGGCGTTCTGTGAGAGAACGATGGGCGGTATTCCCAGCATAGCCAGTTCATAGGCGGTTCTTCCTCGTGATGTCATACTGACATCGCAGGCACTCATCAGTTCCGGCATATTTTTCACAGCGTAAAAAACTTCGATGTTTTCATAACGGTTGAATTCTAGTAACGCATCAACATTTTTCTTTGCACGTCCGATCGCGATCACAAAGTTTTTGTCTTTGTATTTGTCCTTTGTGATAATATTCATTAATCTGTCCGTATAATTTTGTGGGTCCGCGCCGCCGAAACTGATAAATATTTTCTCTACAGATTCTTTGACCGTGATTGGCTTGTACATCAGAAACATTTTCGGGGCAATGTAATACTTTTCCCCGCCGTAAACATTTCCGCCTGTCTGTTCGGAGTATAATGCGTTGAATACTAAATCAGCTTGTCCGGCTCCTTCGCCCTCATCCTCAAAGTTGATGATCTTTCCATTTTCGGGCATAATACTGCGCAGACCGATCATATAATCAAGAGAGGTTGCCAGAATATCATTGATGACAATGGTATATTGCTTCTCTTTAATTATTTCAAATAATTCTACGATGCCGTTTACGGGGATTAAATTATGGGTGGTTTTGCCAAATAAAACCCTGTCTGTCTGGTTTGAGTCAAAATAAATGTCTGGTTTTGACAAGAATTCGTCTGCCAGTTCCAGGACTCTGTAAATGTGCCCGGTTCCTCTCTGATTATTTCCGTTTACATAAATCGCAACTTTTTTCTGATTGAGGATCTCTCCCACGGCATATAAATCTATGAAAGTGTCTACGTCAATCGCCTCATTTTCCGAAACCTCATAGACGTCAAGCTTTTCACCGATGCGGGAGGTTTCCGTCACCACATTTCTGTTTGAGATGAGAAATGCGCCCGTTTCCATATAGTTGGCCGGAAGATACTGCCGGTTGAGCCGCTTTTTATAATTCGGTACTTTTTTCCCATTTTCATCACGCCAGGAGAGGTGCGGAGCATTAATGGCCGATATGACGGTGTCTAAATCGTTGTCGATCGCATATTTGATTGCGGAATCGAGAGTAGAAGTCTGCAAGGTAGGTGATGTGGCCTGCATGGTTACAACGTAATCGAAGTCACTGTTATCACTGATGACAGCGTCGTAGATGACGGCGTCGAGCGCGACAGAATCCTCACAGAGCTCCGGACGTCTCCAATGGCATTTCACTCCCATCTGTTCGGCAATGATTTTTACCTCATAGGAATCTGTAGAAACAATGATATCTGTAATAAATTTTGACTGGAGGGCATTATTTATTGCGTAGTAAATCATTGGATGCCCATTTACGGAACGGATATTTTTATTTGGTATTGCCTTGGAACCAGCCCTGGCTGGTATCACCGCTAAGATTTTCATTGCCTGTTCTCCTACCATTTTGTAATTTTTAATATATGGTTACACATTTTATTGTAATAGAACTGCATTTTCTTAAATGCATGTTCATATTCTATGCCTTCGGTATCATTTACTCTTTCTATCTGAAAGAGGATATCTTCTTTTAAATGCTGGTTGATTTTTGGCCACAGCCTGTTTTCTGCCTTTCTGACCAGGGTATGTTTGTACTGCCTGTTTTCATCATATGCGTGAATGCTGTTTAATCCCAGCGCCTGATTGACTCCGGCGCCGCGCCCGTCTTCTTCAATGAGAATGCTTTTGTTCCTATGGCTTAAATTATAAATATGCGCGTGAACTCTAAAGCCGATATGAAGATCACAGGTATCGTAAATGTCAAAGCCTTCATGGCTGCCGGCGATATTAATCCAATTAATACCGGTCTCTTTGAGTATGGTCTCAATTCCTTTTCTTCTGCGTTCTCCATATCTGCCTTCCTCCGGCTCCCAGGCCCCTCTGTGAAAGACATACACAATTTCTGCGTTAGGGAATTTTTCACGTAAACATTTAAGCAAAATTGCTGCGGCCTGAGAATTTTTGACATCAGCAGGATCGGAAACACAAATTTTATTTATCCCGCCTTTTCTTCTCAATTCTGTCTGACCGATATAATCTGTATCATACCAGGCAGGACATCCATGCATATCTGCCGTGAAGCCTTTGGAACGTAGCATATTGGTTGTAAACCAATCACGGCAGCTTAACTGCGAAGATGATTTTTCAATATGTTTTAAAAGATGAATGCTGGTATCGTTGATATGGTAATTTAAGATGGTCTTTGTCCGTGAGTCACTTCCAAACCATCCGCCTCCGACATTTATCATAGGGATATGGAGCTTGGTTATATCAGGAATCAAAGGGATATCCTGGGGATAAATTGTGGGAGTGAAAAAAGGACCTCCGCAAAAAATAATCCCATCTATATCCTGGATCATATCCTGGATCTGACCGCCTTCCCAACGGGAAATCAATTCGATATCGGGAATCAGTTTCTTTATTAACAATTCAGATCTATGGGCAATGAGGAAATCTCCTGCGTTTTTTATTGCACCATGTAAAAATAATGCTTTCATTTATTTGTCACCCTTTGTGAATTTTAAGTGTTTCTCTGATAATTGTTCTGCAATCTCTATATTCAGATCTGCTTTAAAAAAATCTATATTATCTTTAATTTCTTCCGTGCTCCAATTCCACCATTGTATTTCCTCTAAAATTTTAATGACCTCATCCGAAAAACGCTGGCCGATTTTTTTTGCCGGGACGCCTGCCCATATTTCATAATCTGGAATATCCCTGGTGACGACTGCTCCGGCGCCTACTATGGCTCCGTTTCCAATATGCACACCAGAAATTACGGTCACGTCGCATCCAATCCAGACATCATTGTCAATTACAGTTTTCTTTTGCGGGAAATATTCATCTTTGTCCACAACGCCGTATTCTCTGCGGTAAGTGAGAGCGCAGTTTGTAATCGTTTTAAAGGGATGAGTCGGCGCGCCTACGGTAACATCCCATGACAGACTGCAGTATTTTCCTATTTTTGCTTCGCGTATTTTATCGAATCTGCCGATAGAAGTATGGTTGCCTATAAAGCTGTCCTGTATCTGAGCATGATGCGCTACATATACATGATCTTCAAATTTGCAGTTTACGATATTGACACCGGTTACCCCGCCCTCATATCCAGGGCACATTTTTCTGTATTTTCTCATCAATATGTTTTTTAAAACTGATCGAAGCATCTTATTTCTCCCTGATATTAAAAAATACTTTTTCTACGAGCCATTCTATATACTTCAAATGCTCCAGCGGATAACGCCATAATCCAACGGATCACTCCTGGTACGGAAAAAGTACACAATAGGCAAATAGCAGTGATGATTAAAACGTATGGTAAAAATTCGGTTATTTTAAAGGGATAGTCCTCGTTTTTTCTGGAAATTTTCTCAGCGTTTATGTGATGCAGGATAAACTGTAAAATGTAGGATAATAACGTTGCGATTGCAGCGCCGTATCCGCCTGCAATTTTTATTAAAAAATAATTCAGCAGTATGTTGCATCCAGCGCCAAAGACACTGGCATATGCAATCATCTTTGTTTTCTTATAAAAAATTTCATAGTTCACAGGAAAACTGTACAAAAAGACAAAAAATGTCCCAATTGCCAGAAGAGGGATCATGCTCGTCCCGCTCCAATAATCTTCGCTGGCAAATATATGATAGACTTCTGGCGTCAGCAGCATAAATCCGCATGTGACCACACAGAAAAGCTCTGTATAATTCATGGCTTTTTTCTTCATCAAAGCCAATTGATTCCGCCTCATGTACTCATAAAAGAAGGGCACCCAGCTATTGTTTAAGGCTGACCAGCAGACAAACAATACATTACTGAAGGTATATGCAAGGCTGTAAATGCCGACAACAGAATCCGTGGTCATGCTTTGCAGCATCACCCGGTCCGACTGATTTAAAACAATGCCAGCCAATGTATGGAAGACCATCGGCACTGCCAGCGGGATACTAAACTTCCAATAAGCAATGTCTATAAAAATCTTTCCTCTTGCCAAAACGAATGCGGTTATGATGACGCCGACGATCAGATAGGGAATCGCCTCACCGTATATGCGTCCCCAATAATTTATGGGGGAAGGAGTATTTCTGATTAAAATGACAGAGAGGATAATGGTGCTTACCGACATCAGAACCGAGAGCATAAAGTTTGCGTCAGCTTTGAATTCATTTGTGAATTTGCTGTTTGCGAAGGAAACGCAGCACTGACCAAATCCATGTAAGAGTATGAGCAGCACCATCTGAAAATTGCTTTGCAGCAGAATGCCGGTTATTCCAATAGTAACCAGTGAAAAAAAAGCATACGTTACAATTGATAAAAACATAATGGAAGACTGAAATCCCTTCTGCTTCTCTTCTGGATACTCATTCTGCCCCATAATCAGGACGCCATTAATTCTTAAGCCAAACACAATGGAAACCACCTGGACCCATGTGGTATATACCGATACAATGCCAAAGTTTGCAGTTCCCAGAGTCCTTGAAAAATATGGTGAAGAAATAAAAGCCAGTCCCTGTAAGATCACAGTGCTTAGTATATTTAAAATTGTGGTTGCATTTTGGCTGGAAATCTTTTTTGTCTGCATGTTTTCACCCGTATCTGGTTTGAAGTTACTGATTCATGATATGATCTATCTCTTCAAGCGTGCTCTTCGTCTCGGCATGACCGTCCCCCTGCTGCCCAGAATGGTTCTTTGCATTCATGACAAAATCAAGATATTCATGGTAGGAAGAGGGAACCATCAGGTTATGGTCAGCACTTTGGAACAAGTTTCTGTTCATTTCAGCGTATCCATTGTTCCATTGTTCCAGAAATTTCCGGGACTCTGGCATATCGTAAGTAAAAATGCTTGTGATATCCGGATTTGCCTTGGCCAGATTGACGCCGGCGGATGAATTAAAGGAAATCAGGGTTTTCACATGAAGTACGCTTAATAAACATTCCAGCGGAAGAAGAGCGATATCGCCATCCAATATTTTAATATTGCTGTTCTTTTGCACCAGTTCATCATACTTGTCCATCTGCTCACGTGGATGCGGTTTTATTAAAACTTTTCCGATGTCTTTTAATAAGAATAATATATAATCTTCCTCACCAGAAGACATGGTGCCAGTTTCGTTGAGCGGCTGTCCCAGATACAATGTTTCATATTCCCCGTACCCGTCACATCTGAGATTGTTTCTGGCTAAAAACCCGTCTGCATGTCTGTAAAGAGCGCGCTTATCCTGAAAGAGGACTGTTTTTCCTTTTGCCTTATCTAATTTGCAGAATAATTCTACATCACTGACAACCGCATTTTTTATCATTTTATTCTCTCCGACAGCTTTATACTGCATAGGAGAACCTAAAATCCAGGTAACAGCGTATCGGAACAACTGCCTGGCATTTAATTTTTTGCCGGACAATTGTGTGATTTCATAGATGCCGATGCCTTCTTCTATTATGGAAATGCTGTTATGCCGTCCTTTGTGTGTGATGCGCATTAACTTGTTAGAGATAGGCTCATTATCATTAAAAACGAACAGATGGCATTCTGATAAATGCTTAAAATACTCAGCAAGCGGCGAGCAGGCAAACAGCCTTCCGCTCCAATATAGTCTCTGCCAGATTCTCCTGCCTTTGCTTCGATTTAAATCGGGAACGGAAACAATCTGGTATCTGCCTTCGGTGTTAAACTGCCTGGTATTTAATCCGACAGTAAATAATATGATATCTGTGTCAGAGTATTTTTCATTTATATATCGTGCATAGGCATCAGAGATAAATAATTGGTACGTGGTCAAAACCACGAAATATACTTTTTTATACTTTGATTTCATTACTTCTGTCATTTCCTAATTTTAATAATGTCAAACATGATATGGCAGCCACGATCTGAAATAAAAATCCTGAGGTGATAAAGGGCTGTACAAGTCCTACGATTAAGGCTAAAAATATGACCAGTACGGCATATTTTCTATTCACGTTTCTGGATGCCAAGATAGCAAATATTACTCCGGCCACAGCGGTTAAAAAAGTAAATACGCCGATTTTTCCATAGCAGAGCAGCAATTCATAGATAAAATTATGAGGCGGGGCTTCTCTCCATGTAATAAGGTTATTGCCGCTGCCGATGAGTTTTTGAATTTCACTGTATCCCTGGTATTGAGTGAGAGCTGAATCTGCCAGATCGCTTCTTGCCTGGTCGGCTAATGATGTAAAAATGCTTATAGCTCTTGAAAAGTTATCATTACCGCCCATTACCGGAAGCAGCATGAGTAAAACCAGCACAAAAGCAGCAGCGATTATCAGGTACTTTAATTTTTTGGTCAGGTTTCCTTCCAGTAAAATGGTAAAACAGATGGCAACCAGTGACGCAACCAATAAAGTTCTGGAACCAGAAAACAGCGCCAGCAGAAGAATGGTTGCAATCCAGAGAATTTTTGTTTTCTTTTTTTCACTGGGCATGAATTTCAAAATATATGGAATAATCACAACATCGATTGCACCCAGATAATTTCTGGACCCGCCAATCACATTGAAACGTTCATTGCCAGTGACAATATAGAGTGCTGAAATCCAGTTGATCAGCAATAATAACGGCAATATATCCTGAAGGACATCATGATCTTGTATATATTCACCGAGAAATAAATATACAATCAGAAAAGTAATTACTGTTTTGGTAATCCCATATAAGCGGATGCTTTGCGACAGATTCAGATTTAATATGCAGATCTGAATCATCACATAAGCTATGACAGCAGCCAAAGGGATGCATAAACTTAGTTTATATTTGCTGATACACAGCATGGAGGATTCTCTTTTATACATGAGATAAAGAAGAAAGATAGCCCCCCATCCCACTATTTCCCATATACTGCTGCTCAAGCATGTGGTGGCTATAAGCAGCCAGATTAAACATTTGTCCTGTGTAATTCTCACGATTAATTTTCCTTCACTAATTTTGTAAAATAATCTATTGACTGTTTTTCATTCCATTCAAATTTACGGGCACAGTAATAATCACCTTTTTTGATATTATCAATGTCGTCCATTGTAATTGTCATGGGATGGTTCATGGTTCCGAATGTTTTGCCAAAATTGACATACATTAATTCACCTTTTATCTTATCTGCAAAGGATGAATTCATAATAATTGTTTGGAAAAACATTAGATCAGATGCCAGGCTGTTTTCCCAAAATTTAAAATAGTCTGGATTGTCATTTAGATATGAAATGATATACTCCATGACTGCAATGGGAATAATAAACCAAGTATGGCCCTCATAAAAATCAACCGGATTTTTCAGTGTAACTTTATTTTTACGAATTACAATCCCGCTGCGGCATAAAAACTGCATTGCTATTCTGATAAAACGGTAGGGATGCAAGTCATTTCGAATCATTAATTTTTTAGGCCAGCAGATTCTGTAACGGGCGGACGCCCTGTCTGAGTTTTTAATTCTGCCTGTAATTTCCAGGAAGATATTATCCGGATGGCAGTCTAAATACTCATATAATCCCTGTTTTACTAATAAATCCTGACCTGATCCGAAGTATATATGTGAATATTTATTTTCAGATTTCATGGCTGCTCTCATTAATTCAACGGCAGCCTTTACGATTTCAAAACTTCCCCATCTTACGTCAAAAATACTGCAGACGAATACCCGCGATGATTTTTTGATATTTTTCAGCAGTTCAGGGTTTTTCTTATCTACATGAACATATACGTCACAGTTTCCATAGTCTAACAGCTGGTCTATAAAGGCATTCACTTGTTCTGGACACTTATGAGCAACTAATAAATAAGCTATTTTAATATTACACACTGGAAATCTCCCTTTTGCTTGGATACGCCGATCTTGTCTGCTGAAACATAGAAGCTGCAGCAAAATCCAAAAAGGCATACTTTTTTAAACTCCATATCTTCATATCATTCTAACATATTATAGCGAATTTGCAAGGAAAACTTTCCTGTCAAATTGTGTAAAACACATAAAAACTCTATCGTTTTTGTACTTTCTAAAAAGGTATACTTTGTAAAACAAAGGACATTTTTTAGAGAAAATAGAATAAATGGAGATGTATATGACAAAGGAACGGATGAAACAGACGATTCTTCTTAATCTGAAGCGGGGCACGCAAAAAAGAGCGGAATATCTGAAAAGCATTTTTTATGAGGTGGGAGAGCGTGTAGCATACCAGCCAAGAGTAATCCCTCTTTATCCAGAGCTTATTAAGCTGCACAACAATATTATGATTGCAAGCAATGTCCGCTTTGTTACCCATGACGCAATTCACCATGTATTAAATGGATATGAAAAAATACATGGGGAGGGGTATGAGTATCCTGAATGCTTGGGATGTATAGAAATTATGGATAATGTTTTTGTCGGTGCATATTCCACTATTTTGTATGGGGTGAGAATAGGTGAAAACGTGATTATCGGCAGTAATTCTTTGGTAAACAGAGATTTAGCGCCGAATGGCGTATACGCTGGGATACCCGCCAGAAGAATCTGCGGTTTTGAAGAGTTTGTACAGAAACGGAGAGAACAGAAGTTTGCAACCATAGAAAAGAATCAGCACATCAGCAAAGAAGAAATTGAGAATGCCTGGGATTTGTTTGACAGAAACCATAAAGAGATCTCAGCAGAATAGATGTTATGAAGTGCGAAACGGAGGCAGGAAATTGATATCACAGGATAATTCTGAGTTAGCAGCCATCCCTGTTGATAAGCCCCTTGGAAACGGACACATCAAGGAACTGCTTTTTATAGATTAGAAGCAGAGACTGATAAGGCTGTCCTTCAAGGGGGAACGGGGTATTTTCAAGCTGGGGGAGTAATTCTGCAACATTTTGGTAGTCAGTATGACTGCCGCATTTTTCGATGAAGATGTCAAGGGTTTTTGGCAAAAAAGTGGGGGATTTTAATAAAAATGGAATTTGAAAGCTTTATATTTACTGGCTTAAAGATTCCGAGAGGTTATTATGTATACAGAGAGGAAGAATTTTATGGAAGCCAGTGTCGAGGATATTCAGCAAGTTCAGCTGAATATTTTAAAAAAACTAGATGAAGTATGTGAAAAAAATGAATTAAGGTATTATTTGGCATTTGGCACATGTCTTGGAGCTGTCCGTCATAAAGGATTTATACCTTGGGATGATGATATTGATGTTTTAATGCCTATAGAAGATGTAGACAGATTATTAACATTGCAGAAAGAGTTTGATGATAAATACTTTATTCAGAGCAGGCATAGTGATAAAAATTTTCAATCCATAATTGTAAGGATTCGGGATAATAATACGACCTGCATCGAAAAAGATGAGGAAGGATTAGATATTCACCATGGAATCTATATTGATATATATCCGTATTATAACAGCCCGAGTTCAAAGGCAGGACTTTTGATCAATATATGGAGATCTTATATTTATAGAATCTTAGTAGCGGGGAGAGTTCCATACAATCATGGAAGTATTTTAAAGACAGGAAGTAAGCTGATACTTGCTATATATTGTGGGGATAAGCGGAAAAAGAAAATAAAGAAACTGGAATGTGCATTGAGAAATGTAAAAGATGGAAAAGAAATTTTAGATTATTTTGGACAGGATGTGACCTTATTTGGTGCAATTACTTATGATAAAAAATGGTTTGCCGAGCCTAAAAAGGTAGAATTTGCAGGACATTTATTCAGTGCGCCTACAGAACCTGAAAAATATTTAGCGAAAAGATATGGTGATTTCATGAAACTGCCTCCATTAGAGGAACAGAAGCATCATCATAGTTATGTAATGATTGACGTTAATAAGAGTTATGAGGAGATTTTAAAAGAATGAATATTGCACTACTTATTGCGGGGGGATCTGGTGCAAGGATGCATCAAAATATACCGAAACAGTTTTTGGCGGTTGGTGAAAGACCTGTAATTGTATATACTTTAGAAGCGTTTCAACGACATGCGGATATTGATGTAATTGCGGTGGTATGTATTGCGGGATGGGAACAGGTGCTTTGGGCTTATGCGAACCAATTTAATATTACAAAGTTAAAGCATGTTATTTTAGGAGGAGAAAGCGGACAGGCATCTATTCGGAATGGTGTTTTTGAATTGGAAAATCATTATGAAAAGGAAGATGTTGTATTAATTCACGATGCAATTCGTCCGATGGTTTCAGCCGAGATTATTTCGGATTGTATTGTTAAGACAAAGCAATATGGATGTGCGATCTCGGCAATTCCTTGTGCAGAAGCAATGCTGCAGACAGAAGATGGTGAGATATCGACAGGGAGCTATCCTAGAGATAATCTGCGTCGGACACAGACGCCGCAGGGATTTTCACTGGGCAGGATATGTGATCTTCATAGAAGTGCGCTTGAGGCGGGGATTACAAATTCAGTTGCTTCCTGTACGTTAATGATAGAGATGGGAGAACAGGTTCATTTTTCGGCAGGTTCTGAGAAAAATATAAAGCTGACAACGGTAGAAGATATTGATATTTTTAAGGCATTTTTAAAAGAAAAACGTTCAGATTGGTTGAAGGATTAAGAGAAAGTCTGCTGAACACACATCGGAAGATTTAATTAACAGGACACCTATAGAAAAAAATGCGTGAAAGCGGAGAATAGAATATTAAAAAACCAGGAGAGGATTATGGGATGGAAGAGTTGAGAAAACTCCCTAAAATCGCTGTTTTAATGAGCAGTTACAATGGTGGATTATATATAAAAGAACAGATTGACAGCATTCTTGCGCAAAGAGACGTCGATGTTTATTTGTTTATCAGGGATGATGGATCTACAGATAAAACGAAAGAGATCATAAAAAGATATCTGAAATTAGACAATGTTTTTTTTCAGAAGGGAGAGGAAAATCTTGGACCAGGGATGAGCTTTCTGTATCTTTTATATACAGTTTCTAAAACTGGGAGTTATCAGTATTATGCATTTGCAGATCAAGATGATGTCTGGAAAGATGAAAAATTGATTTCAGCAGTAAAAATGTTGGATGATGATAAAAAACCGCAGTTATATTGTTCGAACCAGATAATCTATAAGAATGGTGAAGAAAAAGGATTACGATTTAAAGAAATTCCTGATTTGACTTTAATCGGACATATGACACGTAATGATATTAGTGGATGTACGATGTTATTAAATAATACGCTGGTGAAAGAGATTGTTAAGCATGACTGTCCAAAATGTGACATCTCAAATCTCCGTATGCACGATACTATTGTTTTTTTGATTGCGTTGTTAATTGGAGAAATCAAGTATGATGAAAACGCTTATATTCTTTATAGAATTCACGAAGATAATACTGTAGGGATAAAGGAAAAAACCTTAACAGATAGAATTTCAAGGGCTTTGAAAAAAGGGCTGCCATACAAGAATCTTAGAATGAAAACAGCCAAATTTCTCATTGATAACTATACGATTGATGATGAAGAGAACAGGATAATTATTGAAGAATTTGCAAATTATCAAAGCGGTATCAAAAACCGTTTAAGGCTGATAAAAGATAAACGGCTTTGTGAAAACAGTGGTGAAAAAAGATGGATGTTTATTTTGAAGGTTTTTATTAATTATGTATGAGGCTATTCAGATGAGGTGTTAGGGTGAAAGTTTTATATATCGTAGGCGGGAGCGGCAAAAAATATGGTTCTGAGATAATAGCAATGTCTATTTTAGAAAGTTTGGCTCTCGCAAAGGGAGTGGAATATACCGTTGTCACTTCGAAAGGTGGCTGCGTAAATGAATTTTGTAAAACATTGGCAATAGAGAATTACGTCGTGAGTTTGCGGCCTTACGTTTATTATGAAGGAACGTTTTTTTTGGCTGGTAAGGGGAAGAGAATCATAAGAAATTTACAGGCGGATTATGCGGCGGAACATGCTCTGAAAAAGCTGGAGAAACTGGTACGGCTAGAAGAGTACGATTTGATTCATACCAATTTGAGCAGGGATTTGCTAGGGGGAATGATAAAGGAAAAATATAAGATTCCCCATATCTGGCATATACAGGAGATGTTTGAAGGCCATTATGGATTAAAATTATTAAAAAGAAATCAGATTGGGTGGATGAATCAGAGAACAGATGCGTATATTGCTATTTCTGAACATGTTGCAGACGGCTGGGTCAGCCAGGGGTTAGACCGAGAGAAAGTAAACGTTATCTTAAATGGAATTGATCTCTCAAATATTAATGAAAAGAACTGGAATCAGAAAAGGGATGCGGTAAAGATTGTAATGGCCGGCGAATTATGTGAGCCGAAAGGCCAGATCTATTTGCTGGAAGCATTGAACATAATTCGGCGCAATGCTTCTCTTGATATGGAGATAAAGGTTGATTTGTATGGCGAAGGAAAAGCACAATATGTTGATTACCTGAAAAATAAAATTGATGAATATCAATTGCAGGGAATGATCAATTTCAAAGGGTATTTTGACAATATGCAGTCAATTTTGGGTAATTATGATATAGCTGTGAACTGTTCTCGCGGAGAAGGGTTTGGACTGTTTACAGCTGAAGCTATGGCTTGCGGGCTCTGTGTGCTTGCGGCAGATACAGGCGCTAATACGGAACTTATAAAAGACCAGGCCAATGGTGTTATTTTTCAGTATGAAAACGCGGCCAAGGAGTTAAGCGCCGCCATTTGTGAGCTCGCGGAATCACCTGATACGATGATGAAACTGGGAACGAGGGCAAGCGCAGATGTGAGAGAAAGATATGATTTGGCAAATATGTGTGAACAAGTTTTTCGGCTTTACAGGAAAGTGATCAGATAATATGTTTAGAGAATCAAGAGTGAAAACGAAAGATAGTTATAAAATTCAAAGGTTATTAAAAATACTGCTGTTTCTATATGTCTTTTTTCCCTTTAGGGTCAAGATTCTGGCAGGCGTGCAGGCATATATGTTATATGGAATAGAACTGGTACTGCTGGGGCTGTTCTTGAGTGAACTATATTACAATAAACTGCAGAGAAAAGTATTATATCCTTTGCTCTTTTTTATTGTTACTTTTTTATTTTTGATGGCGTTATCCCTGTTTCTGCCGCTGATCAGAGGTACGGGAGATCTGACATATTTTACGCGCTATTTCACTACGCTCAAGAAGATTATCGTCAGTTTCGGAATCGTATATTTGTGTGAAGATTTAAGAGATTTCTTGAAATTATTTCTGGCGGGCACAACGATTTATGTCTTATGCACAGTCATAATGCTGATACCGGCCATTCATGCAATTTATGCGGATATCGTTGTAATACAGGATACATCTGTTTTAGATTATCAATATTTACATACAGCCAGATTTTATACCAGAATCGGGCTGCAAGGGTTTTCAGGCTTTGGCTGGTCGTTCAGATGTACATTTTCTGTGGCAGTCTGCTGTTGTGAATATATCATGAAGAAATTCGGATTTTCTAAATGGGAGATGATGTTTTATGGAATTATCAACCTCTTGGGAACCGTGTTTTACGGGCGTACGGGAACAATCATTGCCATTGCCTGTATTATTTTGACGGCATGTTATCAGCTGTGTATTCAGGGGAAAGGGCATTTGATTCTTTCGTTAGGCGGGGCCGCATTAATTGTAATTCTTGTATTTTTATACAATATTGAACACATTCAAAAAAGCGCCAGCCTGGGATGGATGTTTGAAGGATTTATAAATATGGCGCAGTCAGGGAAATTTTCTACTAATTCAAGTACCTATATTATGGATAGAATGTTTGTGAAAGTCCCCCTGGAAACATTTCTCTTTGGCGACGCCAGATACACGGCAGCCAATGGTTCCTATTATATGGGAACGGATTTGGGGATTATGAGACCCTTGCTTTTCTGGGGAATCGGCGTTCAGATTGTTTATTATATGATGCCCTTGATGCTTCTGATCCCCATCAAGAGACATCTCCATGATAAACACAGCATTTTCTTTTTTGGAATGATGATGATTATAATGGCAGGCTTTGAGTTAAAAGGAGAAATTGTTTTTGAATTCTGCACAGTATTGTTGGGGATGTATTTAGCTTTGATCCGCGGCTCTTATTCCAAACGGCTGCGTATTAAAATAAGAAAGAATTATAAATTTGGTTATGATCAAAAGCAAAGTTTTATGTGAGTGAGTTGAGGAAAAATGGATAGTAAAATCAGGGAGCCGTTAGTATCGGTATGCATACCTTGTTATAATCATGAAAGATTTATTAGTGACTGTCTGGATTCTCTGATGGATCAGACATATCAGAATATAGAACTGCTTATATGCGACGATTGTTCACAAGACGCTTCATGGGATGTAATTCAAAAATATATACCGAAATTGGAAGAACGTTTTGTGCGGGTAGTCACGCTGAAAAACGAAGTCAATCTGGGAGTTGCAGGAACCTTAAACAGATTATTGTCAGTAAGCAGGGGTGTGTATATAAAGTCGATCGCAAGTGATGATTTTCTGTATCCTACGTATACAGAGATTATGGTCAGGCAGTTGGAAAATGATCATGAAATAGGAATTCTTTTCTGCAATGGTGTTTATGTGAAAGAGAAAAGCACTTACAGAGAACCATTGCGGTTGACGCCTTTTTTTCTGGAACCGGTGCAGATTGATCATGATCATATGGAAAAAAGGCTGTTTGAACATTGTTTTATTTTTGCGCCTGGAGTGATACTCAGAAAAGATGTTTACAATGAATGCGGAATTTATAATGAGGAAATTGAAATTGAGGACTGGGAGTACTGGCTGCGGGTAGCCTGTTCAAAAAAGTATAAATTTGGTTATTTAGATGAAATATTGGTTTACTACAGAAAAAGTGAAAATGCGATGACTTCCCGGATTGGAGCAGGCGCAGAATCCAGGCTTATGAAAATGTATCGTGCAGAAAAAAAAGTCATAGAGATATATGCAAAAAAAATGGGGAAAGAGACTGGGGCCAGGAGAAAAATCTGGCACATCATCTATGGAGAAAGAGCTGCCTATAAATTTAACTTTAAAAATAATCTCAAAGAGATAGAGAACGATTATGACAGTTTTGAAGAGTGGAGGTATTTGCCGCTCAAAGATAAAATGATATGCAGGACGAGGCATTTTTTCAGGTTCATCAATAAATTTATTTGAGATTGGCAAGAAGAATTTCAGATAGGAAACAGACAGTATGTGTGTAAAAGAGAAAAACGTTACTGAGGTATCTAATGAGTAAATTTAAATTATTTATTGAAAACTTTCTTGTATATGGATTAGGTGGAATTATCAGCAAATTAGTTCCCTTGATCATGGTTCCAATCATTACCAGGTTGATGCCGAACGCTTCCTATTATGGAATAAGTGATCTTTCCAATACGATTGTTCAATTTGGAAGCGCCTTTGCTGTGATGGGAATGTATGATGCGATGTACCGAATGTTTTTTGAAAAGGATGAAGAGAATTATAAAAAAAGCGTTTGTTCAACGGCGCTGTTGTTTACAATTTGTACTTCAGTAATTGTTTTTTTGCTCATGATTGCGTTTAAAAACCAACTGGCACAGTATTTTCTGGGCAACAAGAGATATGCATATCTCATATATTTGTCGGCAATGGCGACCTTGGTGGGGGCGACAAACAGTATTATTTCAGCTCCCACCAGGATGCAGAATAAAAGAAAAGTATTTCTTATTACAAATACGATAAGCCCGATTCTGTCTTATGCGGTTTCCATTCCCCTGCTGCTTGGCGGACACTATATCATTGCACTGCCATTGGCGGCGGTAGTTTCCGGAGTGACAATGGAAATAGCTTTTGGTGTTATGAATTGCAGCTGGTTCAAAGTAAAAGAGTTTGATGTACGATTACTGCGGCAGTTATTAGTAATAGCCGTTCCGCTGCTGCCGAATTTTCTGATCTACTGGGTTTTTAATTCCTGTGACAAAGTAATGATCACAAATTTATTAGGGGTTGACGCGGCTGGCATTTATTCTGTTTCTTCTAAATTAGGACATTGCAGCCAACTGATCTATACGGCTTTTGCAGGGGGATGGCAGTATTTTGCTTTTTCGACGATGAATGAAGAAAATCAGGTCGAGTCGAATTCGAAAATATTTGAATATCTGGCGATTGTATCCTTTGCCGCAACAGCGTTTATCTGTGCATGGAGTGATCCAATCTTTAAAATCTTATTTACGAAAGAGTATTGGGGAGGATATATCTCTGCGCCGTATCTGTTTATGGCGCCGCTGTTGCAGATGCTGTTTCAGGTTGCAGGCAACCAATTTCTGATTATAAAAAAAACCTGGCCCAATATGCTGATTCTTTTTGGCGGCGCGCTGCTTAATCTTGCGTTAAATTTTGTACTTATCCCTCAATTAGGGATAGAAGGGGCGTCTATTGCGACTTTGTCAGGGTACATAGCTGTAAATATAGTATGTATGCTTGCACTGAAAAAAATGGAGTTGATGGTGATCTCAAAAAGGCTGGTATGTTCGGCCATACTTATTTTTTTGTATATGGTCATATGGCGCAGGATGCTTTTGACAAGTTCTCTTATAGGTACAGGAATGGCCTTTTTTGTCTTGGCAGTATATCTGATTCTGTATAAAAGGGAAATAAAACAGTTGCTGAAAGGTCTGAGAAGGATCAGATAATACTGGAAGGGCAAAGGCTGTAAATAGAAATTGAACTGCTGTAGAGATGTTCTGAAACCGTATAAAAGTAAATATGGAGGAAAGTGAAATGGAAGTACAGGAAAAGATGGAAAGAGAAGTAAGTTTAAAGGAATTATTCTGGAACATATTGTTTGGCTGGAGAAAGCTGATATGTGTGGGAGTTGTTTTTGCGATACTGCTCTGCGGAATGAAATATTTCATGGATTTAAGATCTGATCGGTCAGAGGGTACTATTGATGTGGAACAGTTAGAAAAAGAATTATCGGAAGATGAGCTGCAGCAGGTGATACAGGCAAAGAATCTCAAAGCGCGTATCGAAGAGTATGAAGAGTATCTGGAGACTTCTGCACTGATGCAGCTGGACCCGTATAAGAGACAGGTTCTTGAACTGCAGTATTATGTTGAAACGGATTATACCTTTAATTATACGCAGGATACAGAGAGGGATTATACGAGCGACTTGATGAGTTTATATTACAGCTATATCATGAGCGGAAAAATGAGCCAGAATGTGATAGATGACGCAGGCTTATCGTTAAATCAGGCTAATATCAGCGAACTTTGGTCTGTGACGCAGACAGGAACTTCTATTTCAATTAAGATTACATGCCCGGAAGAAAAGAAACTGGAAGCGATTGCAAAATCAATTAAAGAACAACTGAGCGCAAAAGAGACAGAGTATCAGGGGGTCGGCGCACATAAACTGAAATTGTTAGGCGAGTCTGAGAATGTAATTGTAGACACGGCTTTGAGTGAGAGGAAAAATACAATATCTAATAATATCGTTACTCTTAACACACAGTTGACGAATTTGAAAGCGAATATGTCGGACCTGCAGTTAAGTATACTGGAGAGTGAGCAGGAACAAACAGAAGATGAGAAGGAACAGGAAGATTCGAAACCAGGCATCAGTCTTAAGTATGTGATAGCAGGATTTGTCATAGGAGTTTTTCTGGTATGTGCATGGATCGCCTGTACCATGATATTTACAGCAAAATTACAGAATGCGGAAGAAATCCGTACGCTTTTTGGCGTGCGCCTGCTGGGAGAGATAAAAGCGGAGACTGGCAGAAAACGTCTTTTGTCTGTGATTGATGACAAGCTTCTGACATTGAAAAACAGAAGGAGAAAAGCCTTGTCAGCCCAGCAGCAAATCAAAGTGATAGCGGCAAACGTGGCGCTTTCCTCCAGGCAGCAGGGGGCAGAGTGTGTATATCTGACAGGAAGTGAATATGAAAATATAGACGCCGGGATACGGAACCTGTTGAAAAAAGAGCTTAATGCCCAGAAGCTGCAGGTAAAGGAAGGCGGAAATATATATTATGATGCGCATTCCTTAGAACAGGGAACAGAAATTGGAAATATACTCTTCATAGAACAAAAAGGGCAGTCGATCTACGATGAAATTTATAATGAACTGAATCTGGCTAAGGAGCAGAATAATTTTATCATGGGTGTTGTGGTATTAGTATAGCAACTGGCAGAATGGCGTGATTTAAAAGTATGTTCAGCAAAAGCATACATTGTGGAAACTTTTAAGAACATACGCAGTATTTCAGAAAATAGGAGTATAAGAGCATGAATATAGAATTTTCAGATTTGAGCCGTAAATATGCATTATATCAGAAGGAATTTGAAGAAGCAGCGTTCAGGGTTCTGCGTTCAGGATGGTATATTTTAGGAAAAGAATTAGAAAAGTTTGAAGAGAAATTTGCAGAATATATGGATGCGGCAGATTGTATCGGCGTCAATTCCGGCACGGACGCATTGATCCTGGCGTTCAGAGCTCTTGGTGTTGGGCCGGGCGATGAAGTCATTGTTCCGGCAGGAACTTATATCGCATCCGTCATTGGCATCACGGAAAATGGCGCTACACCCGTGTTTGTGGATATTGATGATTATCTTTTGATGGATGCGGATAAAATTGAGGAAACGATTACAGACAGGACAAAAGCCATTTTGGCGGTTCATCTGTATGGTCAGCCATGCCGGATGGACAAGATTATGGATATTGCCAGACGTTATCATCTATATGTAGTAGAGGACTGTGCACAGAGCCATGACGCCTTGTATGACGGAAAGAAAACAGGGACGTTTGGTGATATCGGGTGTTTCAGTTTTTATCCGACGAAACCTCTGGGGGCGTTAGGGGATGCAGGGGCATTGATTACGAATAATAATGATATAGCTGAAAAATTGCGGATGATGAGAAACTATGGCAGTAAAGTGAAATATCATAATGAAATAAAAGGAATCAATTCCCGTATGGATGAGATGCAGGCAGCGTTATTATCTGTCGGTCTTGATCATCTTGCAGAAGAAAACAAGATGCGCATAGAGATTGCAAAGCGGTATCTGGCAGGAATCAGAAATGAAGCAGTAAAACTTCCGTGTATAAGGGAAGGTTCCACACATGTTTTTCATTTATTTCCCATCCTGACAGCGAATAGAGAGCGATTGCAGGCATACCTTTTGGAACATGGGGTAAAAACCCAGGTGCATTATCCCATACCGCCTTACGTAGCAGACTGCTACAGCGAGTGGGGGTACCAGTGGGAGGACTTTCCGCAGGCTGCTTATGCCGCAAGACATGAAGTCAGTCTTCCTGTTTATGCAGGAATGCCGGATGAGGAAGTGGAATACGTAATTGAAACGGTGAATAAGTATCTGTAAATATTCTGCTGAAAGTGATTTTGCGCAGCGTGCTGTGAAGGAGGCGTAGGAAGGATGCAGGTTATAAAATATGTTTTTCAGCCACATGGCGATGAAAGAGGACAGTTGATTGCTTTGGAAGAGTTTAAAGACATACCGTTTGAAATTAAGCGTGTCTATTATATGTATGACACTGCCAAGGGAGTGACGCGTGGACATCATGCCCATAAGTCACTGGAACAAATATTGGTTTGTATACATGGAAGCTGCAAAGTCCGGCTGGATAACGGAAAAGAAAAGAAAGTAATCCCACTGGAAAAGCCATATGAAGGTTTATATGTGGCAAATAACATGTGGAGGGAAATGTTTGATTTTTCTGCGGATGCGGTTTTAATGGTTTTGGCTTCAGAACTTTATGATGAATCAGATTATATAAGAAATTATGATGAATTTATAAGTCTTGTAGCAGGAAAATAGTATGGTACATAGGAAAGATTGTTTATGTCTTTATGGAGCTGATGATGAAATTGAGAAATATAAAGTCGTTTTTCTATCAAAATAAAGTTTTTTTTCTCTTTGTATGCCTGCAAATGATCATATTGCTGTATTTTTTATTTGGATTAGTATCAGCAAAAAATAGCTTGGAGATTCCTGCGAAAAGTACTGGGGGGGGGTATTATGAAGGGGCAGCGGCTGGCACGAATGTGTCAGGCGAGTATAATATTCAGCCTGGAGCTTATAAGGTGTTTGTCAAATACGCTTCTCAAAAATCTATAAATAATCCTTCCCACAGTTTAAAGGATACGGTTGCTGACTTTCGTTTCGGATCGGAAAGCAATCCATCTGCTGTGATAATGGACAATATCGTACTGGATGACGGACATACAAGTGCGCAAGGTAGGTTATGGATTAAGTCATTTTCACAGCTAAAGGATTTAAAGATGGCACTGAATTATTATGGAGAGGGTGAATTACAGGTTCAAAGCATTGTGCTGGAGGAACAGGTAAGCTACCGATATATCAGGGTGGCCGCATTTCTTTTGGGAATGACTCTGTTAAATCTTATTTATATTGTATTTTGGGCAAAGGGAATAAATCTGCCTGGCCTGAAAGACAGGAAGAAGACCGTGTTATGCTTGTTAGTAATATCAGTTATTGCTGGTCTTCCACTATACGCAGATTTTATTTTTGTCGGTCATGATCTGTACTTTCATATGCAAAGAATTGTTTCCGTTGCAGAAGAATTGGAAAATCATCAGTTTCCGGTCCGGATGATGACAAATATGCTGAACGATTATGGATATGCAAATTCTCTGTTTTATTGCGATATATTCCTGTATTTGCCTGCTGTTTTGTATCATTTTATGCTGCCGTTAAGGACATGCTATCAGGTTTATTTATTTCTGGTCAATATGTTCACATGCTTCATCGGCTATTTTGCTTTTTCCAGAATGGCACGAAGCAGGTCAATAGGCCTGATTGGCACAACGGTATATCTGTTTTCTTCCTACAGGCTGATCAATGTTCACATCAGGGCGGCAGTTGGGGAGTATACCGCAATGTGTTTCCTTCCGCTGGCAGTATATGGTCTATGGCGAATCTATGAGAAGGAAAGTCCTGCATGGAAAGAATGGCTTCCACTGTCAATTGCAATGTCTTCCATTATCCAATGCCACATTTTAACGGTTGAGATGGTGATGCTGTTCATGCTTGTATTTGTACTGGTCAATGTAAAGAAAACCTTGATGCCGCAGAGATTGTCCGCATTGATAAAAGCAGCGCTTACGACAGCGGGGATAAGTGCCTGGTTTGTATATCCATTTTTAGAGTCTATGTTTTGTCTTCCTGTTCTTGTGAGCGGAGAAGCAAATAGAATACAATCCTCTGGATTATTTCTGATTCAGCTGTTCAACTTTTTTATTCATGGAAACGGCGCCAATGTTGATGGAGGCATGAAGGATGAAATGCCGCTGTCTATCGGTCTGGTTTTGGTGTTTGGAATTGTGTTTTCCTTGTATGTATGCCTGCAGAGGCGCCAATGGAATCTGGAAGAAAATCCCCAATATCAATGGATGAGGATGAGTTTTGTCTTTGGGGCGGCAGCATTAGTTTTGACATTGGAATGTTTTCCATATGACCATCTGGAAAATGTATTGGGCACGGCGGCAGCCAGGATGATAGGAGTAGTTCAGTTTAGCTGGAGATACCTGGCTATTGCTACTGTTTTGCTTTCGGTAACAGTGGTTATGGCATTGGCAATACTAAAAGATTTTAAGTCTGGGACTTATAAAATAGCAGTTTGGGCATTGATCTGCGGGGAGCTGCTGTTTACAAGTGTTTTTTATTGGCAGTATACGCAAAAAGCAAGTGAAGACGCTCTTGCGTCAAGAGATAATCACGTGCAGACGATGGACATTGGAATGGGGGAATATTTGTTAAAAGGTACAGAAAGGGAACAACTGTATGTGACAGATTGTAAGGTTGTCAAGGGGAACGCGACCATAAGCAGTTACGAGAAGATACGAGGAAAAGTAAGTATAACCTTGAAAAATGAAGGGAATGAGGAGGCAGAGGTACTTCTGCCAGTGCTTGCTTATGATCATTATCGTGTACATGACATCAAAACAGGAACAGAATATCCCGTAAAAACAGGGGACAACAACCGAATACAAATATCGGTTGCAGCCGGGTATGAGGGAGCATTGGAATTATCTTATGTACCGCCAGTCACATGGAGAATTGCTGAAATAGTGTCATTGACTGTGACAGTATTTATAATAGCCATAATAGTCAAAGAATTAAAAAGGAAGGAAGTAAAATAAACGGATGATTTGTGAAAAAGCTCTTGGTACGGAGGGGAAATGGAAGATTTTAAATGCTGTATTAATTTTGGGAACAGTTCTCACTGCCGTATTTACCTTATATCAGTATTTAAAATATTCACAATATAGCACGTACCAGCTAGAGGAACAGAAAATTACAGATAATTCATTTTTTGCGCTTGATGTTGAATCTATGGAAGAAAGGTATGATGTGGTAAAGATTCATGGATGGATCGCCTACCGGGGAGAAAGTATTTTGACATGGAAGCTTTCCCTTCTGATACAAAATGATGATGGCAGCTGCTATGTTGTGCCTATGGCTGTACAAGAGAGAAAAGACGTAACGGAAGCCATGAATGACGGATTTAATTATAATAATTCTGGATTTTCTGTTACCGTCAACAAAAACTATATCAAATCTGATCGTGCACATTATTATATTTTGTATGAAAATAATGACAGGGATATGATCGTAGATCTTGATGAGGCCATCAGAGAGGAGGCACAATGAGGCAAAAAAGTAAAAACATATGGATATGGGGCATTTTCTTTGCTGTCTCATTATTTCTCATACATATATCTATCCGAATATACTCTGGAGATGAGATTGTCTACTTTTCAAGTATGATGGATGATAAGTCGTTTTGGACTTTTGCCAGGGAACGATATTCTCAATGGACTTCCCGGATCATCATAGAAACAATATTAGTGTTTATGGCCAATCATTATTTGCTGTGGAAAGCAGGCAATGTTTTGCTGTACGTGCTCTGGGTATACTCTTTGTGCAAAATCACAAAACATGATACAGGAATGATCATGGGACTGGCAATGCTGTACCCGGTTGTGGACATGCTGTCGGCAGGCTGGATCGCAACCTCGCTGAATTATTTTTGGCCGCTGGTTTTGGGAACATATTCTCTTGTCGCTGTTGATAAGGCTGTCTGCGGGAAAAAAGTAAGATTCTATGAACTGGTGTTAAGTCTTACGGCGGAACTGGTGGCCGTTAATGCAGAACAGTATGTTGTGCTTCACATGCTGTGCCTGGGAACAATTTTGCTCTACCTGCTGGCAAAGCGAGAAAGTGTAAAAAATAAATACGTCATAGTTGGTGTTCATTTTGTGATTGCCCTGATAGGTTTTGCTTTTATAATAACTTGTCCAGGGAACGAAGTAAGAAGGATTGCAGAGACACATGCGAGAATGCAGGACTTTGGCAATTTATCCTTATTTGATAAATTGATCTATGGTTTTAACACAACCATTAGCGGCTTTTTAAATCAGATGTGTTTACTGGTTCTGCTGCTTGTGATCATTATTTTTATTTGTGCGGTAAAGAAATCACACGGTACCTCAAATAGAACTTATATCATTTCAATATCGGCTGTTCCGGCCGTAATGACAATTACAGTGTCGTTAGGCAGCCTGTTCCGAAATGCATATTTTACGGAGATTTCTAATGCTCTGAGCCAGGGTGAAGTGATTAACTCTGCTAACTGGAATAAACCAATTAATTATATTGTTTTTGCCTTGTATGCATTTTTTACAATCAGTATGATCTTTTCTATTATTTACATTTTTGATGATGTTGTGAAGGGAAGCATTCATGGAATTTTATTTGCAGGCGCTGTATTGGTCCGTATGGTAATGGGCTTTTCTCCAACGCTGTATTTTTCAAGTCAAAGGACTTTTTGTTTCAGTTACGGGGTTATTTTGTATATTTTGATTGCCGTCCTCACAGAGACAAAACAGCTGTTTTCTGACAGGGACAGAAAACGTTTTGAATTTCTGATCTTTGGGATTAGCTGCGTATTTGTGCTGGAAATGGTGACACGTATATGCGCAACATATTAGATACTTTGGGAGGAACAGCAATGAATAATGAAAATAGGAAAAAACTTTCACTGGTGATACCATGTTTTAACGAATCACAGGTTTTGCCGATCTTTTATGAAGAGGTGACAAAGGTACTTTTGGCTACCGGGGGGGGTATGAATTGCTGTTTGTGGACGATGGCTCCCAAGATGATACATTGGATATCATTATCAATTTGGCAAAAAAGGATGACAAGGTATATTATCTGTCTTTTTCCAGGAATTTTGGCAAAGAAGCAGCGATATATGCCGGTCTGTGCAATGCTGAGGGGGAGTATGTGGCGGTTATGGATGCAGATATGCAGGACCCGCCGGCAATGCTGCCGCAGATGATGGAAATATTACAGAATGATGAATACGACAGTGTCGCTACCAGGCGTATGAACAGAAAAGGGGAGCCTCCGATACGTTCCTGGTTTGCACGTAAATTTTATAAATGCATTAATAAAGTCTCTGATGCAGATATTGTGGACGGGGCAAGAGATTTCAGAATGATGAAAAGAGATATGGTGGACGCTATTGTAAAGATGCGGGAATACAATCGGTTTTCAAAAGGTATTTTTGGCTGGATTGGATTTAAGACCTATTGGCTGGCGTATGAAAATGTGGAGAGGGCTGCTGGCGAAACAAAATGGAATTTTTGGAAATTATTTCGGTATGCAATTGATGGGATTATTAATTTTTCTGAAGTTCCGTTAAATATTTCATCATGGTTTGGTGTGGTTATGACGATATTTTCGTTCTTGTTTCTGCTCTTTGTAGTATTCCGAAAAATCTGTTTCGGCGATCCTGTGGCAGGATGGGCGTCAACGATATGCGTGATTGTGTTTATTGGCGGAATACAATTATTTTGTATGGGAATTATGGGTCAGTACATTGCGAAAACTTATACAGAAAGCAAACAGCGGCCGCATTATATTATTGCAAAATCCAATAAAGCAGGAGCACAAAAAGTAAAATAATTAATAAAGAATAAAGTATATCAACGTTTCTTATTCTATATGTGTGAGAAATATATAACTAGATGAAATGGAAGGTGAAAATAAAATGACAGAAAGAACTGGAAGAAATTGTATCATGGGAAATCATGTCGAGATAGGGGAAAATGTTACGTTAGGGCATAATTGCATCATAGAAGACGAGGTTGCTTTAGCAGATAATGTTGTTATTGACCATAATGTGATTATCCGAAAAGGCACAATGATAGGAAAAAACAGTTTTATCGGTGCGAATAGTATTATTGGGGAGAAACAGATTACTGCGTTTGATGGAAAAAGGAAAGAATCACCGAAGCTTACAATTGGGGAAAATGCATTGATCAGAAGCGGTTCTATTGTATATGAAAGTTCTAAGATCGGTGATAATTTCCAGACAGGGCATCAGGTAACCATTCGAGAGGAAACGCAGATTGGTAATCATGTAAGCATAGGCACGCTGTCAGATATTCAAGGACATTGTATGATAGGAAATTATGTGAATCTGCACAGCAATGTCCATATCGGCCAGAAATCACAAATAGACGACTATGTATGGATTTTTCCCTATGTTGTTTTGACGAATGATCCTACGCCGCCGTCGGAATACCTGCAGGGCGTGCATATATGTTCTTTTGCGGTGATTGCTACCAGCTCTGTCATTTTACCTGGAATACAAGTGGAGGAAGACAGTATGGTTGCGGCAGGCGCTGTAGTGACAAAGGATGTTAAAAAATTTGAGGTTGTGGGCGGAAATCCGGCGAAGAAAATTTCTGATATACGAACAATAAAAAATAAAATTACAGGAGAGAACGCATATCCGTGGAGATATCATTTTTCTCGAAAGATGCCATGGGAAGATATTGGATATATGGAATGGGTTGATTCTGGCATGTCACTGAAATAGTAAATTTGACAGATTTAAGGTTTTACATCTCTTGAGCTTAAAAATGGGACTGCTGCTTTGATAGATGATTGATCTGTTTTACAGCAGTCCCGTAAAAAAATATATATGAATTATACTCCGATATAGTAACAATCGAGCGGGTCGGATTATGACACTTTTTGTAAAATTTTGTAGATATTAATTTTTAAGATGGAAAAAAATGTATCAGAACAAATAAAAAATATTAGATCTGGTATTTGAGAAAAACCATAAAGAAATTGACTATATAATGAATCTTTTTAATAGTAGATTACTAATAGATAACGTGGTAAGTGGTAGAAAATACAATGATTTGCATATAAATGGTATACAGCATAATGAAAAATCAATACCACAATACTTGAAAGTTTTTATGCAGAATAAGAATGAGAATTTGAATTGGTTTCAAAGTGAAATGAGAATAGATGATATTTCAGGGTTAGGAGTAATTGATTTAAGGCGTGATAAGTAACGCGATGGCTATATCAGAAGCAGTATATATTTATCTGATATAGCCATTTTTTACCGTTTTGTTATTTGCAATCGGAAATATAGCGCCGAAAAATCATTGCTTATGGCATTTAGTATAATATACCATGTAGCCCATAGTACAGGAATGAGGTAAGAAAGAATATTTTTAGTAAGAAGAATTTCTGTAATAACATAATCCTATTTGTTGTAAGTTTTTATGCAGTTATTAAATAGGGTGATGATGTTCAATAAAATGGGCGTTTTTGTATAGGGAGATATGGTTGATATAGGGTGGTAAATATCTGGAAGATTTAAACATAGCCCCATATATGACTGGTAATCCCAATACATTATTTTTGCTTTGTAATCAAATGTGTATCTTTGAACTTTAGACGGAATCGGTTTAGGTGATAAGATAGTAGAATAATCAGACTATGGCTGCAAATCTAATGTGTATGTTAGATTTTTTGGGATGATGCAGAAAATTGTTGAAAATAGGAATTTTTAAGTTATAACTCAAACTTCCCACACCACTTGGTGTGTTGAACCTTGAAAAATCAATACTTTAACCCATAAAAAAAGCATAAACCGCTTGCTAGTGGTATAATTGGGTTGTCAAAAACAATTCCACAGCAAGGAGATTTATGCCATGTCAAGTATACCACGTAATTCTAAAAACGAAAACCATATTTTAGATTTTGTCACAAATTTTATCACGGAATTTCATATCAGCAAGCTTTTGTTTAAGTGCAATGCCGGAAAAGAAAAGGGGATTCCAGTAATGGATATCTTCCGCTATCTCTTTAATCTCCTGTTTTCTGACAGGAGCATGTATATGCAGCAAAAGACAAGAGTATTTAAGGAAGCCTTTTCTAAAAATACTGTATATCGTTTCCTAAACAGCACGAGGACGAACTGGCAAAGGTTTACAACACTGCTTTCTGCAAATATCATCAATGATTTTATGAAACCACTGACTTCTGATGAACGCAAAGACGTCTTCATTATAGATGACAGTCTGTTTGACCGGTCACGTTCTAAGAAAACAGAACTACTTGCAAAAGTCTTTGATCACTGCTCGATGAAATATAAACGTGGGTACCGTATGCTAACACTTGGCTGGTCTGATGGGAATTCCTTTGTCCCGATCAATCATTGTCTCCTTTCAGCTGCAGAAGATAAAAATCTTTTGTGCGAAGCGGACGGTTATGACGGACGCTCCCTTGCTGGGAAACGAAGAAGCCAGTCGCGACGCAAAGCTACCGAAGTCATGGCCGAATTGATACATTCTGCCCAAAAAGCAGGGATTACTGCAAAATACATTGTTTTTGATAGTTGGTTTTCTTCGCCAAAGACAATCTGTGCTTTAAAAAATGAAGAACATTTAGATGTAATTGCCATGGTTAAGAAAAGCAGCAAGATAAAATACGGATATCAGGATAAAAATCTGAATATCAAGGAAATCTACAGTCGCAATAAAAAGAAACGCGGACGTTCCAGGTATCTGCTTTCCGTAAATGTCACAGTAGGCGAAGCACAGATTCCTGCAAAAATCGTATGTGTCCGTAACAAAAGCAAGCGGAAAGACTGGCTTGCACTAATTTCAACGGACACAAGTCTGTCAGAAGAAGAAATCATCCGTGTTTATGGAAAACGGTGGGATATAGAAGTTTTCTTCAAATCCTGCAAATCGTATCTTCATTTGGTAAAAGAATGCAGAAGCACATCTTATGATGCCTTAAATGCACATGTTGCCATCGTTTTCACAAGATACATGATGCTTTCAGTAGAGCAAAGACGCAATACAGATGATAAAACCATCTGTGAATTATGTTTCTGCCTGTTAGACGAACTGGATGATATCACATTCAGCCAGTCCATGAGGATTATTGTAGATGC